>NZ_QFFU01000003.1 GCF_003131185.1 Pseudomonas ovata
GGCAACGACGAAGTACGCGTTTCGGTACCTCATGCCAGCGCCACGCTTCTGGCTGACAACATCGAGCGCCTGACCTTTGTCGGCAGCAGCGCCTTCAAGGGCTACGGCAACGCCAGCAATAACATCATCACCGGCGACTCGGGCAATGACACCCTGTACGGCGGTGCCGGTGCCGACCAGTTCATCGGCGGGGACGGCTATGACACCGTAGGCTACCTCGACAGCAAAGTGGCCATGACCATCGACCTGAAAACCGGCATGCATTCCGGCATTGCAAGCGGTGATACCTACACCAGTATCGAAGCGATCGGCGGGTCGAATTTCAACGATATTTTCTATGCCGCCAGTTCGCCCATGGGGCTGGAAGGTGCAAGCGGCACGGACCTGGTGACCTATGTAAAATCCAACAGTG
The DNA here is from genome assembly GCF_003131185.1 of Pseudomonas ovata. Lineage (GTDB taxonomy): Bacteria > Pseudomonadota > Gammaproteobacteria > Pseudomonadales > Pseudomonadaceae > Aquipseudomonas > Aquipseudomonas ovata. Next base: position 413 of record NZ_QFFU01000003.1, read on the forward strand.
CGGTGACCATCGACCTGAACACCGGTGCCAACGCGGGTGATGCCGCAGGTGACACTTACACCGCCATTGAAATTTTCCAGGGCAGCAACTTCAACGACACGCTATCAGGTTCGCGTCTGGTAGACATTTTCGTGGGGGGTGCCGGGGCCGATAGCATTGATGGCCGCGAAGGCCTGGACAGCGCCTGGTATATCACCAGTACTGCCGGGGTCACCGTCAACCTGCAAACCCAGGTCAATACCGGTGGCGATGCCGCAGGTGATGTGCTGACCAATATCGAGCGTGTGGTAGGCAGTCACTTCAACGACACCCTGACCGGCGACGCTGCCACCAACTATCTTGAAGGGGGACTGGGCAACGATGTCATCAGGGGCGGCGATGGCAACGATTACCTTTATGGCGGGCTGACGTCGCAGATTGGTCCCTTCACACTGGCGGGCGTGAATAACGGACCACAGGCTGATGTGATATACGGCGGCAATGGTAACGACACCATTGTCACCGCTGCCGATGATCGGGGTAGCAAGGTTTACGGTGAAGCCGGCGGTGACGTCATCACTGTGGCCAGTGGCACGGCCGATGGCGGCGAAGGCAACGACCTGCTGACCGGCACGGGCCTGGACTTTTCACTGCTGGGCGGCGCCGGTGATGACAGGCTGGTACTGAAGGGCAGCGGTTTGGCCAATGGGGGTCAAGGCAATGATATGTATACCGCCGATACGGCGAAGCTGATGACGATTCAGGATGACGGCACCAGTAACGGCGACACATTAATCCTGTCGTACATCAGCTACAGTGAACTCATGATCACCAAGGCTGACAACGACCTTTACTTCCACCGATCAGGTTTTGCTGCGGGCGAAACGCCGCAAGACGGTGTACGCCTCAAGGACTGGTTTAACGGTTACAACACCATCGAAGAGTTACAGACAGCCGATGGACAGCTCGTCATGTTGACAGGCATTAACAGTGAGATCGCTTATCTGTTCGGCTGATTGACGTTGCACACCGCTGAATCATCAGCCAAGGGGATGTATCCATTACGGATACATCCCCTTTCTGCTGGCATTGACGCCAGACAGCATCAGCCTTGGGAACTGTCACCCAGGGTAAAACCACTCCCCTTGAGGGAGAGGTGTCGGTTATAGGCCGTGTCATGCTCGAACGCCGCCGGCCACTTGCTGCGCAGCGCTTCAAGTGCATCAGCCGATTGCACTACAGTGCCTGGATGCACAACCTGGACCTGAGGCGTCCACACTGTCAGGTAGCCGGCTTGTCCTGCCTTCAGACAGAGGTCCACATCGGCGAAAGCCTCGGCAAAGTCGCCCTCGTCCAATCCTCCAAGTCCCTCGAACAGCGCTTTTTCGATCATCAGGCAGCTCATGGAAACGGCCGAGTAATTCTGCTCCACCGTCAGCCGCTGCATGTAGCCTTCTGACTGCATGGGCTCGCCTACGAAAGCGGAGCCGACACTGCCATCGAAGCCAAGAATCAAGCCCGCTTGCGTCACACTGCCTTCTCGATCCACCAGCTTGGCACCCACTATGCCAACCTCGGGACGCTGGGCCTGGTTGAGCATCGACTCGATCCAGCCAACATTGACAATTCCGCTTTGAGCATCCAACAAGACTAGATATTCACCTTCGGCCTGTTGGCAAAGCTGGTTATACATGGCCACAGCGCTCATTGACTGATCGGCGCGAAATACACGAATCCGGCTGGACACTTGTTCTTGCTGATCCAACCAGGCCATAAGCGTCGGGTCGCTGCTGTTGTTATCACCAATCAACACTTCGTAACGAGGGTAACGCGTGCGTTGCAGAAGATTGTGGAGGCAGAACTGCAGGTCCGCGAGGTTATCCTGGCTATGGACAAGAATCGAAACGACAGGGCGGTGAGCATGGCGGTAGTCGATTTTCCACCCGCCTGAAGGCACCGCAATGACCTCGGCCTGATAACCACGCGTTCTCAGGTGACGGGTCATGGCTTTTTGCTCGTCATCATTAACCGCCAGCTCCGGGGCCTGACAGATCATTACCGGCTCGCTCAGATGAGCCAACCCGGCCATGCCACCCTGCTCGATCAGGCGCAGCAAGAGATCAAATTCCAGGGCCGCTGGAAAATCGCGTGAATACCCACCAGCCTCGATGAGTGCGGTACGCCTGATCAACCAATGACGTGCTACATACCCTGGCAGCCCCAACAGCAAGTCGAGGTTGAAGTCCGGGAACAGCGCGGGCTTGAGTGTGCCATCGGCCTGACGGTGAATGGCATCGACTGCGACCGCACGGCACTGATCAGCGCCGGTCAATTCGTCAGCGGCCAGCAGTAGGCCGGATGCCGTAAATTGCTCGCCTGCCATTGCCAGCATCAACCAGTCACTGGTCGCCTGCTTGACGGTCTGGTTTATGCGGTCGATGTAGTTGCTACTGCTCACTTTCACGAAGTGCAAGGTGTGCTGCAAGGTGGTGGCCGCTGGCAATTCGCTGCTGGTGAATACGATAACCTTGAAGTTGCGATAGTGGCCATTGATCAGGCTGTCGAAGGTGGCCTGTAGCTTGAAGATGTCGCCCTCAAGGTCCAGCAGCAAAATACCGATTTGCGAACCTTCTGGCCGAGTGCCTTGGCGCGCCAACAGTTGTTGCAGGCTGGCCGCTTCAGGGGTCCGCGATTTCAGCCATTCAAGCACACGCCCCGAAGGCAACTGATCAAGCAAGGAACCATTGTCATGGAAACTGACCGCTCGCAGTCGCTCATCCCAGGCGGACAGTTGCTCGATCTGCTCCACAAGGTCTTCTTCAGTGGACGATGGGTCACGCGGCTGGGTTTTCAGTTCATGGACCAGCGTGCGCACAATATCCGCATTGAAGGGATAGGTGGCGTAGGCTTGCCACAGCCTGTTGAGTAAGGATTCAGCATCCGGATTGTTCTGCAAGCCTGCCAGTTCGACTTGCCGAAGCAAAGCGGCCTCCAGTTCTTTGATTTGTCCATCGCCCGCTGGCAAGGCATGAATCAGAAACTCGAGACGGACCAGTTCGTCAAAGAAATCCTGCGTATAAAAGGGCATTTCCAGAAATTGTCGAGGCTCGAAATTCGGCTCTCCCACTTCCAAGGCCAGGTTCCAGACGGAGCTGACAATTTTTACCCGGCTTTGACGCGGGCGTGTTTTGAGGCTTTCAGCCAACACCCGAAGCCCTTCATGAAGCGAGTCTGCATCAATGTCAGGCTTGTCGACCAACACTGCGCTTACGTGCGCAACCCAGGCATCACGTTTCGACCGCGCAGTCGGATCGTTGTGCAGCACAATATCCTGCAACGCTGCCGTATCCCGGGCCAGCACGTCAGGAGGCGTCAGGTGCAGGGCGTAAGGCATGGGCAGAACGCGCACCCGCGCAGCATTGATCAGGTACAAAGTCTGGCCAATGTCCAGCATCAGATCACTGCCATCGACCGGCATTGCGTTGTACCAGGCTTGAAGTACGGGCGTACGGGTCACAGCATGGAGCAACGGTACGCTTTGCTCCATGAAACGCTCGAGCCGCTCAACCCGGCCTTCAGCATCGTGATCGTCGAGCACCTTGTGGTCACGAAGATAATAGTCGACCCGTCCCAGATGGGCTTCGTAGGTCAGGCTGTAACCCTGGGCGGCGTTGTAATCAGGATGACCGTCAAGAAACTGTACGGCCTCACTCAGCGCTTGCGGCAGCAAAAGGCTTTCGACATCGACCCACACTGCGTAGGGCGTTGCCACGGCACGCAATCCTTCGTTGACACGTGCAGCCAGGCTGGCCTGTCGCAGTGCGGGGTGATGGCAATACTCGACATGACCCAGCGCCGCTATTTCATTATCAGCGTTCATAGAGGCATCGCACACCTTGATGACCACAGGCAGATCGCAATACCAAGCCAGTGCGCGGCGCAGAAAATCCGGTTGCTCTTTGGCAATCAGTACCAAGGTCAGGCGTGGGTCCAGAGATGCAACTGCATTGCCATTATCGCTAAACATAATTCGTCCTATCGCCTATTAATCGGGCAACCAACCGCTGGCCCAATACTGCAGATTCTCGCCGCGCAGCATGAAGTCGCGTAGCACGGTCTGGCGCAGCTCATCGCCCATCCGGTAACTGGCAGCCGGATCGGACAAGTGCATGCGGATTGCGTCAAGCCACTCACGTGCACTGTTAGTCAACACACGGGTTGCCGGCAAATGCCCACGATACGCTTGCGTGTCGGAACAGACGACCGGGTAACCACAGGCCCCATACTCCAGCAGTCGCAGGTTGCTTTTGCAATCATTGAAAATATGAAGTTCCAGAGGGGCCAACGCCAGATCGAGATTCAGGCTGGCGAGCTTGGCAGGATAGTTATCCAGACTGACCGCGCTATGAAACTCGTGGATGTAGGGCCGCAACAGTTCCGGGCACATGCCAAAGAACACCCATTCGACTTCATCGGCCAGCTCACGAATGACATCGACAATCAGCTCTAGGTCACCACGATGGCTGGTTCCTCCGCCCCAGCCGATTCTGGGTTTGCCCGAGGCACGACGCACACTCTTGAGGTTGTTCCAAAGATGCGGGGCCAGCATGTTTGGCACTACCCGTATATCGTTGTGCATCCGTGACAAGGCATCGGCGAGGGGCTGGGTCGACACCACCAGCCGGTCACACATGCCAATGCCTCGGCGCAACACGCTTTCCATGTTTTCCGGCATGCTGCGGCGGTGCTCGTTCTTTTCCGGTACATCGACAATGTAATCATCGAGCTCAAAGATGCGCAGGGCATTGGAAAATACCTTCACCTGCTCGATCTCATGCAGCCTGCTTTCACTGTAACGCCCCTGGATCACGATGACATCAGGTCGCTGCTGCTCCACCTCGGCGATTGTGGGTGTTTCATAAGTCAACTTCCCAAGGATGCGCCCGGCCGTCTCCAGCTCGATCAGCGGCTGGGTGAGCCGATAGTGGCCGACGGCACCGGAGTTCACCGTCATTCCCAGAATCGAAGGCAAGTGCTGGGTACAGAACGGATTCCAGCCGGTACGCAGACCTGGTTTAAGGTCATAGGAATGTGCTTCGGTCTGCATCAGGTTGGGGTTGTAAGCCGGATCCCGGGCAAATTTAGGTAGCCACTTAAGGCACAGCGCCTTTTGCGCATTGAGGACCTGCGCTTGACGCTCAGGCGTTCGTACAGGGCCTGCTGCCTCGTCCAGCACAATCCGCGTGGCCGGGTCCCAGACCGCCAGATACCCTTGCTGGCCCGCACGCAAGCACACATCAAGGTCGTTGAGCCCCTGTGTGAAGGTCGTTTCATCCTGCGGCCCCAGCGTGTCCAGAACGTCCTTGCGAACCATCATGCAATGGCCACTCAACACGGTCCAGTTCTGGGCCGCCTTGAGCCGCTGCATGTAACCCTCGGAGTCTGGAGAGGCATGTAACGACGGTCTGCCCGCAACCCCTTCCATTCCCAGCACCCTGCCGGCGTACTCAATTCTATCTTGCGAATCGAGTATCATCGGCCCCACTACGCCCACCTCGGGGCGCTGCGCATGATTGAGCAGGCCTTGAATCCAGCTGTCCTGGCTGACGCGGGTATGCACACTCAGAAACAGCACATAGTCGCCTCGAGCCTTTTGTGTGGCCAGGTTCCAGGCTCCGGCCTCGTTATCACCATCAACTGTACTGACGATGCGCAGCTTGTCAGAGTTCATCGCGCCCATGGCGGCAAGCCAGGCAAGCGTCTGCTCACCCTGGCTGCCATGATTGACGATCAACACTTCGTAACGAGGATAGGTCGTCTTGCTGAGCAGGCTGTCCAGGCAGCGCTCAAGGGCATTAAGGTGATCACGAACGATGATGACGATCGTCACCAGCGGCTGGGTGCCGTGCTGGTACTGAACCCTGTTGAGCAACAGTCCGTCATCGTGATGAATAACGTGCGGGACACCCATACGCTGCAGATGACCGGCCGTCAGTGGCTCACTGGCCTGAATGACGGCAGGTAATGACAGCCAGTCAGCGAACGCCAGACTTGATTCGACCAGGACCTCGGCAATATGCTCGACCGCCTGCGGGCCTGCACTTTCCACGATGCGCCAGATCACATCATGCGGCGCCAATTCGCCGTATGCTGCATCGAAACCGCCAAGATCGAGCACACCGCGACGCTTGAACGCCAAGACCCGCCCGACATAAGGGTAGCTTCGCATCAGGTCCAGATTGAAGTCTGGCTTGAATACCGGATCCCTGGACTCGTCTTCATGCAAGGCACCCTCATCGCTGTAAACGCATGTGAGGCCCTGCATTTGAGCCACTCGCTCAGCCAAGATCAGCAGCGCAGGCTCAATCAGACGGTCACCGGCATGTACCAGATAGACCCAGTCCGCGTGCTCGAGCATGGCCAGCACGTCGTTAAGTTGCTGAACCCAGTTGGCCTGCAAGGGAATGTGCAAAACCTGAGGCTGCATCGGCACGGTTTCACGCCCCAGTACGACGATGGACTCGGGTGCATAGTCTTGCTTGTCAAGACTGGCGAGGGTGATTTCCAAGAAGTCCGGATCGCCGGAAAAGTCCATGACGATGGGCACGATTCGAGGACGGGTATGCCACGAAGCAATACGCTGCGGTAATAGTTTTTTTTGTGCAGGCGTGTACGTTCGACAAGCCAGCCATTGCGCATACAGTTCGGCATAGCTGTTGGCGTAAGAGCCCACCCTGTTGCGCATGATGCCCTGACGCGTGGCGGCCAACGCATAAAGGCCTACCTCGTCCCATTCACGCGGTTCAACCTGGGCCTTGTGCAAGGGTACGAACCGGGCCCAACCAAGCAATGACTCTACTTTTTCCTCGCGCACGTCGAGCATCTGCCGCAACCACCCCTTCTCAACCTGAGCGGCACTGGTGGCTTTTGCGCTGCTGCTCAATCGGTCCGGATGCAACCGTTCTGTCGCAGCGACCGTGTGCAGCGCAACAAGGTGGGTACGCCGCAACAGGCAGATGAACAGGGCAAAATCCAGAAGAGCCATGAATCCGTGACCGTCCTGAATCAATGCAGGGAGATACTCCAACACATTGTCCCTGCGCATCAGGGCGGCGCTGAAACCGCCCAGGTCATTGCTCAACAGCTTGTCGAACTCACCCAGCATGTCCACGCCATTGAAAAGCGCGTCATAGGGCACCAGGCCTGCATTCTCCATTCGCCCTGGCAGGACATAGTCATTGGCATCAATGAAGTTTCGGCGTGAAATGACCAACCCGACATCAAGGTTCTGACTCAGCGCCTGAGCCTGCCTGGCAATGCAAAACGGCAAAAGCTGATCGTCGTCACACAAAAACTTGATGTACTCCCCACCCGCCTCTTCAAGGCACTTGAGCAGGTTGCCCTGAAAGCCCAATCGTTGCGGATTGGCGACATAGCGCGCACGCGGGCTGCCAGCCTGGACAAGCTCATCGAAAACGGTCTTGATCTCGCCGGTCTGGCAGTCATCGCATACGATGATCTCCAAAGGCTCGTAAGACTGATCAAGCGCGCTTTGCAAGGCGGCCCGAAAGAAGCGGGGATTAAAAGCGGGGATAACAAGACTGACGAGAGGAGCTGAATTCACAGTGCGGACTCATGGGCTACGGGAGTCAGCAAGCGACTCCCTTGCTACCAAAAAAGGCTGAAGCGTCTGATTGCAAGGCATCAGATCTGGCTGAACAGGTTCAGCTTGGAGGCCTGGATAAAGACCTGCTGGGACGCTTGCAGCATGTTTTGCTGCAAGGTCAAACGGGTCGCGGCTTCAACGCCGTCAGACTTGGTAAAGGTCTCTGACTCGGTGACGTTGTTGCCCTTGATCATGTCGTTGGTCACCCCTTGATCAATCGCCGCCTTTTGCCGTGCACCACTGGCCGAAATCGCAGTCGCCAGTTGCTCCCTGCCACTGGCCAGGTTACCCAGTGCCGAGCTGAGCGAAGCCTGCAGCTTTTGCAGGCCCACCCCGTCATTGTCGACCTTGGTATCGAGGGCGGTAATGATGTCCGTCAGGGTGTTGAGAATGTTTTTGGTCTGGTGCGTGCCGGACTCGATGATGAACTGGTCGCCTTGCTGCGGCGTACCACTGACAGTGAACCTGGCGCCGGCGGCATTGATCTGCGGACCAAAACCACTGCCGGTGGCCACGGGCGGGTTGCTATTGCTGACCGGCGAGGCATACAGCTCATAACCACTGTTGGTGAACTTGAGAATCGCGCCACCGGTAGGAAAGGCGTTGTTGTACAGGGCTTGCTCGGCTGCCGTAGTCCCCACTGCTGCCTGGGTAATGGTTGCAGACGAGGTGTTGCCGGGACTGCGTGTCGCACTGATGCTGCTGGGTGTAGAGGTCAGTTGGTAGGTACGGTTCTGCAACGCCGTTTCGGCCGCGTCGGCACTGGCCCGCTCAGTCGCCGACAGGTTGACGTTCAGGGTCATGTCCACGCCACGGAAGATAAAACCCTGGCTGGCTGAGCTGGCGTAATCAAACTTGCCGGCCGTGGAGGCATCGGCCGTGACATCGTTACCCGCGTTATCAGTGATCAGCATCTGCGGACCATCAACGAATGACAGGGTATACGGCTGGCCCGCGACATAGCTGGCATTGTAGGTGCTGGTGGACGACACGCTGCCACTGGACAGGTTGATCTTGCCATCATCAACAGCCGGACGGGTCAGGGTTGCAGAGGTGCGCGTCGTGTTGACCGCCTGCTCGAACGCTTCCCAGCCTGTGGTGATGCTGTTAAGTACCAGGCCATCACCCACTTCCAGCGAGACGCCGTTCTGGTCGCCCTGATAGCTGTAAGTGCCATCGGAGTTACGAATGTACGGCGGCTGCGCCGAATCGGAACCGGAAAACAGATAACGACCGTTGGCATCCTGGCTGTTCATCAGGCCCATGATCTGGCTCTGCAACTGCACCAGCTCCTGGGAGTTGGCCAAACGGTCAGAGTCAGTCTGACCACCGTTACCGGAGCTGATCACCAGTTCGCTGGCACGTTGCAGCGCGGTGATGATGCTCGTCATCGCCGTTTCGGTATTGGCCGTGTTGTTGTTCACGATGGTGATGTTATTGGCGTACTGCTCAAGCATCGCATTCTGCTGAGCCAGCTGCAGCACACGCGCCGCACCTACCGGGTTATCACTGGCGGTGTTGAGCTTGGTTTCGCTGCTGACTTCTTCGCCGGTCTTGACGTACTTGGCGTAGTTACGCTGGTAATTGGCTGCCGAGGTCTCGTAAATCTGGCCGGTGGAAATGCGCATGGTCTACGACTCCTTAAAGACTGTTGATCAGCGTGCTGAACATGGTCTGCGCCGCCTTGATGATTTGCGACGAGGCCGTGTAGTACTGCTGATACTTGATCAGGCTGGCGGCTTCTTCGTCCAGCGAGACGCCGGACACCGAGTCGCGCGCCGATTTGGACTGGGCCAGCACTGCTTCGGTGGCGGTCACATCGCTTTTGCCCTGGCTGGCATAGGTGCCGACGCTGGACACGATACTGGCGTAGGACTGGGTCATGCTCACGCCGACGCTGCCATTGGCCACGCCCACGGTGCGCTCGGTCTGCAGGCCCATGACGGCTGCGGCGTTGCGGTTGTCCGAGGAGCCGGCACCGGTCAGGCTGATGCTGAAGGTGTCCTTGGGGTTGGAGGTGCCCGACAGGCTCATTTCGAACCCGAACGAACTCGCTCCCGTCCCTACGTTGAATTTCAGCGTGTTGGTCTGGCCCTGGATCACGGTACCGGTGATGGCGTTGCCACTTGGGTCCCTCACGGCCACGCCTTGGGCGTTGACCAGGCTGTAGCCCTGTACGCCGCCATTGACGTCGCCCATGACCAGGCGCATCGGCGTGGCGTCCTTGATGCCGCTCTGCAGGTTGTTCAGTTCCGTGGCGTTGTAGATGTTCGGGGTCGTGGTCAGGACCGGCTGGGTAAAGCCACCGGTGCCGCTGTTGCTGACGCCGGCAGCGGCGGTCAGGGGCGCGGCGGCGGCAATGTCCTGCGGGTCGGTCATGACCACCGAGATACCGGAGGCGCCGTTACGGGTCGGGGTCACCTTGAAGGTGTCGCCGGCGGCCATGCCGCCACCCTGCAACGACAGGGAGAAGCCCTCGAAGGTTGGCGCCGGGTTGTCGGTCAGGTTGCCGGTGCCCACGCTTTCACCATTGGGCAGGCGACGCACGGTGTAGGCGCTGCCGCTGGTAAAGGTGACTTCGTAGTCGCTGGTCGACAGGACACTGGTGTCCTTGATGGTGACATTCAGGTTGCCCGAGCCTGGGCTGTTGCCCGTCTGGCCAAGGCTGCGCTGGCCGATGGCGGCCGTCGAGTTGATGTCACTGAACAGCGCGCTGCCGAAATTGCCCTTGAGGTCGATGCCCTGGGCCAGTTGGGTGTTGACCTGATCGGCCAGCACCAGGCCGATACGGCCCAGTTCGTTGCCCGCCGGTTGCAGCACGTCGGCGCGATAGCGCAGCAGGCCACCGATGGAACCACCGGTGACCACAGTAGAGACGTCGGTCGCGCTGTTGCCGTAGGTGACCTGCACGGTGTACTGCGAAGGGTCGTTGGCGCCGGGCACTGCGCTCATCTTGAAAGACGAGCCGCCCACCACCAGCGACTGGCCGGTGCCGGTGTACACGTCGTAGCCGCCGTCGTTTTCGATGACCTTGACGCCGACCAGCTCATTGAGTTTGCGCACTGCTTCATTGCGCGAGTCGAGCAAGCTGTTGGGCGAGGTGTTGCCGCCGGAAGCCTGGGCGATCTGCTTGTTGAGGCTGGCAATGGTCGTCGTCAACTCATTGACGCCGTCGGTGTAGCTGCTGAGCTGGATATTGAGGTTGTCGTTCTGGGTGCTCAACTGCCCGGCGATGGAGTTCATGCGCGCGGCCAGCGACGACGCCTGGGTCAGGAACGCGGTGCGCTCGGCCGACTGGGTGGCGTTGCCCGACATGGTTTGCAGCTTGGTGAAGAACGACGACAGCTGCGCCGTCACACCCGTGGTGCTGTCGGACAGCAAGGTGTCGGTACGGCTGGCCTGGCTGGAATAGGCGGCGGCATCGGCCGTCAGCGCCGTGCTGTTGTGCAATTGGGTTTCCAGGTAGCCGTTGTAGATGCGACGCACATCCTGCAACGTGGTGCCGGTGCCGACATAACCGATGCCTACACCGACGCTGATCTGCACCGCTGCGGTCGTTCGCACTTGCTGGCGTGAATAGCCATCGGTGTCGATGTTGGCGGTGTTATTGCCGATGGTGTTGATCGCGGCAGTACTGGCATTCAGCCCTGAGAGCCCAATAGAAATCAGCGACATGGTTCAAGCCTTTATAAAGTCGTGGAAGAGCCCGTCACGGCGGCGTAGTTCTGGTAACTCTTCATCTGCTTAGCAATCTGGGTAATCTTGCTGGCGTAGTCCGGGTCCGTGGCATACCCGGCCTTTTGCAGCTCTTTTACAAACTGTTCCGGTTTATCGGCCGAGTTGATCACTTCTTTATAGCGACTGTTGTTCTGCAACAGGCTGACCAGGTCATGGAAGCTGTCGGCGAAGGAGTCGTAGGCGCGGAAGTTCGCCGTTTCCTTGACCATCTTGCCTTCACGGAACTCGCTGGTGATGGCGCGCGCCTCGGCGCCCTGCCATTTACCCATGGCCTTGATGCCGAACAGGTTGTGGCTGCTGCTGCCATCGCCCTGGCGCATGATCGATTTGCCCCAGCCGGTTTCCAGCGCCGCCTGGGCCACCAGCATGACCGGGTCGACGCCAATGCGAGCGGCGGCTTCCTTGGCCAGCGGCAGCATGGTCTCGACGAACTGGTCGGCATTGCTGAACGCCCGCTTGGCCGGGGCCAGCGGTGGCTGGGCCACGGTACGGGTCGACTCGATCGCCGGCGCTGCCAGGCTGGGGTCCAGGGTCCAGTCGCCATTGCCGCGGGCCACCAGTTCCTTGTGATTGCCAGCGCCGGTGGCACCGGGCACGTTGATGCGATGATTGGCCTGATCCTGGGCGGTGGCCGCCGACGGCACGATGCCGGCCAGCAGGCGGTCGGTGAGCTTGCCGGGCAGCGACAGGCGCCGTGTATTGAGCATGGCCATGTCGTTGCGGGCATGACCGGACGCGTCGGTGGCCGCCAGGGCTTGAGCCGAATTCGAGCGACTGGCCCACAACGGCTGCTGGTAGATGCCCGAGGCCAGCCCTGGACGCGGGGCTTTTTCACCGGCGGCGTCAGTGGCCTTGGTGGCGGCAGCAGGATCGAGCTGGGTGGCCGGCGCGTGATTCACGCCCTTGTCCTTGGACAACTGGCGCATCAGCACGTCCTGCAGGCCGATGCCGTTGCCACGGGTCGACAGGGTCACGGCCAGTTGCTGGTCGTACATGTCCTGGTACTGGCGGGTGGCCGCGGTGTTCATCGGATTGTCCTTGGCCAGCACTTCGTTGGCCGAACGCATGGCCTTGAGCATCTGGCTGACAAAAAGCGATTCGAACTCGCGGGCGACCTTCCTGAGGTTTTCCGGGCTGTCCTTGTCACCATTTTTCAACGAGGCCAGGCGGGTGACGTCGGTGTAGGCACCCGAATCAACCACACCGGACCCTGCGCTCTTGGGCATATCCATGGACGCCTCCTCAGATCACGATCAGGTCGGCCTGCAAGGCGCCGGCCTGTTTCAGGGCTTCAAGAATGGCCATCAGGTCGCCGGGCGCGGCGCCTACCTGGTTGACTGCACGCACGATCTCATCAAGCGTGGTGCCAGGGCCGAACTTGAACATCGGCTTCATTTCCTGCTGTGCATTCAGGCGCGAGCGCGGCACTACCGCCGTCTGGCCGCCGGACAGTGCGCCTGGCTGGCTGACGATCGGGTCTTCGGTGATGGTCACGGTCAGGCTGCCGTGGGTCACGGCGGCCGGCGAGACCTTGACGTTCTGGCCGATCACGATCGTGCCGGTGCGCGAATTGATGATCACTTTGGCAGCGGTCTGGCCCGGGTCGATTTCCAGGTTTTCCAGGATCGACAGGTAGTCGACGCGCTGACCCGGGTCCAGCGGCGCGGTCACCCGCACCGAACCTCCGTCCAGGGCCTGGGCAACGCCCGGACCCAGCAGGTCGTTAATCTTGTCGACCACGCGCTTGGCGGTGGTGAAGTCGGAACGGTTGAGGTTCAAGGTCAGCGAGTTGCCCTGGTTGAAACCGCTCGGCACCGAACGCTCGACGGTTGCGCCCCCTGGAATACGGCCAGATGACGGAACGTTGACGGTGATCTTCGAGCCGTCACGGCCTTCGGCATCGAAGCCGCCGACCACCAGGTTGCCCTGGGCCACGGCATAGACGTTGCCGTCGATACCCTTGAGGGGTGTCATCAGCAGGCTGCCACCGCGCAGGCTCTTGGAGTTACCGATCGAAGACACGGTGATGTCCACTTGCTGACCAGGCTTGGCAAACGGCGGCAGGTCGGCATAAATGGCCACGGCGGCCACGTTCTTGAGCTGCACAGTACCGGAACCAGGCGGCACCTTGATGCCGAACTGCGCCAGCATGTTGTTGAACGTCTGCAAGGTAAACGGCGTCTGGGTGGTCTGGTCACCGGTGCCGTTGAGACCCACCACCAGGCCGTAGCCGATCAACTGGTTGGTCCGCACGCCGGAGATGCTGGCAATGTCTTTCAAGCGTTCGGCCTGCGCAGCCAGAGGCGCGCAAATCAGCAAAACGGCAGTAATCAGTTTATTGAGCGTGCGCATGGCTATCCCGCGATCAGAAAGGGAACAACGGGCTGAGGAAGAACCGGTCGAACCAGCCTGGCTGGCTGGTATCGGCAAAGGCCCCAGTACCTGAATAGGTGATGCGCGCGTCCGCTACCCGCGTCGACGACACGGTGTTGTCGGTGGCGATGTCATCGGCACGGATCAGGCCGGCAATCCGCACCAGCTCATTGCCGGTGTTAAGTGTCATCCACTTTTCACCCCGCACCGAAAGGATACCGTTGGGCAGCACGTCGGCGACGGTGACGGTAACCGAACCGGTCAGGCTGTTGCTCTGCGCCGCCTTGCTGTCGCCTTCGTTGGCACGGGAGCCTTCGTAGCCGGCGCTCAGGCTCAGGTCATTGCTGCCGATCGGGTTATTGGTGGTCAGGCCGGAGCCGAACAGTGAGGTCAGGCCGACGCTGGTATTGCTTTTCTTGTTCATGTCGGAGCTGGCCGCCTTGCTGGCCGCCATGCGCTCGGACAGGGTGATGGTGATGATGTCACCGACCCGGAAAGCCTTGCGGTCGCCGTACAGGTTCTGCTCGAAGCCGGCCTGGTAGATGGCGCCATTGTTGGCCGCCGCCGACATCGGCGTGCGGGGCAGCACCGGAGCGTAATAAGGGTCATCGGGCTTGGCCGCCGGTGCTACGCAACCTGTCAACAGGGCAGCGGCGCACAGCGGAGCGATCAGCACTGGAAAACGCGAAACGGAGAAGCGTTTCATGACTCTTGAAACCTCGCGGTGAAGCCGGCGCCGGACAGGCGCCGTGTCGGATTGAGCTGATCCATCAGGGCTTAAAGGGTTTGCACCAGGTTCTGCATCATCTGGTCGGCGCTGGAAATGACCTTGGAGTTCATTTCGTAGGCACGCTGGGTGGTGATCATGTTGACCAGTTCCTCGACCGTGCTGACGTTGGAATTCTCCAGGGTGTTCTGCAACACCGGGCCCAGGCCGTTCAGGCCAGGCTGGCCGACTTGCGGCGCGCCGCTGGAAGCAGTTTCCAGGAACAGGTTGCCACCCATGGCCTGCAGGCCGGCCGGGTTGATGAAGTCGGTGGTCTGGATGTTGCCGATCACCTGTGGCGTGGCAGTAGCGCCTGCCAGGGTCACGGTGACGGTACCGTCCTGGCCCACGGTGAAGGTCTGGGCGTTTTGCGGCACAACCACTGCAGGCTCCAGGGCAAAACCGTTGGAGGTCACGATCTGGCCCGTGCTGTCCAGGTGAAAGGTGCCATCGCGGGTGTAGGCGATGGTGCCGTCAGGCTGCATGACCTGAAAAAAGCCGCGACCGTTGACCGCCAGGTCCAGCGGGTTCTCGGTGGTCTGCAGGCTGCCGGCCACGAAGCTTTTCTGGGTGCCGACGATGCGCACACCGGTACCCAGTTGCAGGCCCGATGGCAACTCGCTGTCCTGGGTCGACTGGGCACCTGGCTGACGCTTGATCTGGTACAGCAAGTCCTGGAACTCGGCGCGGTCGCGTTTGAAGCCTGTAGTCGAGACGTTGGCCAGGTTGTTGGAGATGGTCGTCAGGTTGGTGTCCTGAGCGGCCAGACCGGTCTTGGCGACGTAGAGAGCAGGAAGCATGGGGTTTCTCCTCAAGCGCCGGTTTGTCGGCGCAGGCTGTCAATGGGGGTCAGATCTGCAAGACGCGAGCCATTGCCGCATCGTCTTCTTCTGCTGTCTTCATCATTTTTACGTGCAATTCGAACTGCCGGGACAAGGCCAGGATCGAGGTCATTTCCTCGACCGCATTGACGTTGCTGGCCTGCAGAAAGCCGGACTCGACCCGTACGTTGGCATCCACCGGGGCGGCCTGGCCGCTCTTGGTGTGGATCAGGCCATCGGGGCCTTTTTCCATGGTCGAAAGGTCAGGGTTGACCAGCTTGATGCGGTCGATCTGCGCCATCACCTGCGGGCTCTCACCCAGGGCGCGGACGCTGATGGTGCCGTCGGAGCCGATTTCGATCTGCTGCTGGGGCGGCACGGCAATCGGGCCGCCGTTGCCCATGACCGGCAAACCGCTGCCGTCGCGCAGGATACCCAGCGCGTCGATGTTCATGCCGGAGGTACGGGTATAGGCTTCACCGCCATCAGCGGTCTGCACGGCAATCCAGCCATCGCCATTGACCGAGATGTCCAGGTCGCGCCCGGTCTCGATCAGGGTGCCGCTGGAAAAGTCGGTGCCGGGACGCTCGGTCAAGGCGTACGCCCGCGACGGCAGCGCCTCGCCAAACACCGGCATCGACCGGGCCTGCTCGAAATCGCGCAGAAAGCCATTGGTCGACACGTTTGCCAGGTTGTTGGCACGCGCCTTTTGCGCAACGGCGTTTTCCGAAGCACCGGTCATGGCCACGTAAAGCAACTTGTCCACAGTCTTCCTCCTCTGACAGACGTTTGCCGCCTGTAGCTGTTATGCCATTACCCAGCAAGTTTCGGACCAGTTTTTCAAAGCCGATACAAAGTTGCCTATCGGCAGCAATGACAGGGCCCTGCCGAGACGGGCCGTAACGGGGTGCGCGGCAAGGCGGCGACGAACTGCCGCCAGGCGCCAAAAAAACTTCATGGACGGCGCTTGGCGAATGCGCGAGGGGCGCTTATCGTAGTGGCCATTGTTTCAGCATTCTGAGGTTTGCCTCCTGGAGAATCGCATGCAACGCCTTTGTGGCTGGCGCCACGGCATCACCGGCCTGCTGGCCGCCAGCCTGCTCACCTGCGCCGCCCTCGCCCATGCAGCGCCTGCCCGCTATTACAAATGGCAAGGCGCCGACCGTGTGATCTGCGCCCAGACCAGCCCAGGGCATGGCTGGACACGGCTGAATGGCTTTTACGTCAAGTCCGACTGCTCGATCTGACGCCCCCGTATCACTGACACCGCGCTGCCTCACAGCAAACATGGGGCCCTGGTAGGAGCGCGCTTGCCCGCGACCGAGTGCGTAGCGCTCGCAGAAATCTGCGAAACGCTGCAAATTTACGACTGCTAACGCAGCCGGTCGCGGCTAAAGCCGCTCCTACGCCGCCCTTATGTTTGCTGCGCAACAGCGCTCCGCATTGGCGTGGGTCGCGCTTGGGCGACCGAGTGCGTAGCGCTCGCAAAATCGCGGAAACGCTGAAAATTTACGACTGCTGCGCAGCCGGTCGCGGGCAAGACGGATGGCCGCCCCCGCGCTCCTACAGGGGTGGATTCAATATTCAATAGAATCAGTGAGTTATTTGTGCCTGAGAGCGGCTTCAGCCGCTGACGGCACGAATGAGATCCGTGTTCGGCTGAAGCCGGTCCTACCGCCCAGCGTATCGCTATGTGGACTGGATCAGGGTCTGCAGCAGGTTGGTTTCGGTCGAGATCACCTTGGAGTTGCCCTGAAAAGCGGTTTGCGCCTGCACCAGCTCAACCAGCTCAGCGGTCAGGTCCACATTCGATGCCTCCAGCGAGTTGGCCACCAGACTGCCCACACCCCCCTGCCCTGGCGTCTGATAATCAGCAATGCCCGAGGCATGGGTCTGGCGCCAGCGGGTTTCGCTCTGCGGGATCAAGCCCTGCTCGTTGCTGAACCGCGCCAGCATCACCTGGCCGACGGGCCGGTACAGGCCATTGCTGAACGAAGCCTGCAACACGCCGTCACGCCCTACGCTGATGCCGGACAAAGCACCGGGCGCATGGCCGTCAACGTGCACCGAGCTGCGCGCAGTGTCGGCATTGTGCTGGGTCAGGCGGTCGATCTGGATCCGCAGGCCGTCGGGATGCGCCGTGGCACCATTGGGCGCCCACAGCGCCTCTCCACGACGTGGCTGCCACGCCGGTAGCCAGCCGTGCACCACCAGCGCATCGCCATCAAGTTCAAGCCCTGGGCTGCCGGTGACGCTGCTCAGTTGGCCACTGCTGTCGAACAACAAGCTGGCAGTCATCGGCTCGCTGCTTTGCGGGTCGACCGGATTGCGATCATTGACCAGCACATGCAGCTTCCAGCTATTGGTGCCGTCCTTGACGAAGTACTGCCGCAGGTCATGGACATTGCCCAGCGAATCATGAATCGCACTGGAAAACATCTTGCTGTAGGCCCCGACATCACTGGGACGAAACGCCGGCAAAGGACGCGTCATGAGCGGGTCGGCTTCATCGATCAGGCTCAACCCCCCGTCGAGCAATGGCAAGGCCACCTTGCCACCGTTGCCGGCAGGACTGGCCATCCATTGCCCGTTGACCTGCCGGGCAGGCTTCCAGCCACTGAGGGCAAATTCGGTGTCCGAGACCTTGCTGACCTGCTGATTGCCGCCGGCCAGCACAACGCTGCCATCGCTGTGCCGGCGCACGGCCCATTGCAGCGGCGTACTGGCCGTCGGGTCCAGCGGGTTGCGCCCGTCGACGGTGACGTACACCTCCCAGCGATCGGCATCGGTCTTGACGAAATACTGCTTGAATTCATGATCAGCCGGCGGCACGGCCGGACTGCCGGGACGAATGACCACGCCGCCGGCATCGACCAGCTCAGGCACCGCCGCCACGCCCTGGTCCTGGATCGTGCGTGTCACCACCCGCGTATAAGTGTTGGGGTCACCGGCATCGAATGGCCGCAGCGTAGCCAGCGAAGGCATGCCGGCACCGAGATTGACCGCCTGCTTGAGTTCACGACTGGCGGCCGGCTGCATGACCGAGGTGTCGATCTTCAGGTCGCTGCGCACGCCATTGATGATTGCGCCCTGGGCATCCACGCCATACCCCTGCAGACGGTTGCCGTCACTGTCGACAATGAAGTCCTCGGCATCCTTGTGAAAGGCCCCGGCGCGGGTATAGGCCAGCGAGCCCTGTTCGCTGACCACGAAAAAACCGTTGCCCTGGATACGCATGTCCAACGGCGCGCCGGCACTGCTCATGGCCACGCCAGAGCTGAAGTTCTGCGCGATATTGGCCAGGCGCACCCCGTCACCTGCAGCGTTCTGGCCGCCACCCAATTGCGCGGCCGAATACAGGGCGGCAAATTCTGCCCGGGAAGACTTGAAGCCGACCGTGCCGACGTTGGCAATATTGTTACCCGCCACTTCAAGGCGCTTGTGGGCCGCGCGCAGCCCGCTCATGGCAACATTGAATGTCATGGAAACTCCTGAGCCGCCTGGCGCGGCCGTTCATTGAGAGGCTTGAGGGTTCGCTCTTCGGCACCGGCATTCGTCACGAATCACCCGGCCTGAACACCTGCGAATTTCAGTCTCGCATCAATGAAAGTGGGAATTTCCACTGTTAAAAGTAGGAACTTTCCTGGGACTTTTAAGTTAACGACACCATCACATTTTTAATCCCCGGACGCAAAAAAGCCCCTGCAGGCAGGGGCTTTTCGAGACTCACGCAACAGACATTACATCTGGATGGTGGTCTGCAGGATGGTGCTCTGGGTGGAGATGGTCTTGGCGTTCGCCTGGTAGTTGCTTTGCGCCTTGATCAGCTCGACCAGCTCGGACGTCAGGTCGACGTTGGACTCTTCCAGCGCCTGACCGGTGACATAGCCCAGGGTACCGGTTTGTGGCGCGCCACTGACCGGCACGCCCGACGAGAACGTCTCGCGCCAGTTGGTGCCACCGGCCGCTTCCAGGCCCTGCACGTTGGCGAAGGTGGTCAGCGAGACCTGGCCGATGACTTTCGACTGGCCGTTGGTGTAGGTGGCGAACAGGCTGCCGCTGGCGTCGACGCTCATGGCGCTGACTTGCCCGGTGGCATAGCCGTTCTGGGTCTGGCTGATCAGGCCGGACGCTGCGGCAGTCTGCTTGACGTTCGTCATGTCCAGCTTGATGCCGGTGGGCGAACCGGCAGCGCCGTTGGCGGCCCAGGTCGCGGTGGTGCCGGTGCCACTCTGTACGCCGGGGACCCAGCCATTGACCTGCAAGGTGCCGTCGGCATTGAGGGTCACGGCGCCCGAGGTGACCGGTGCACCGGTGCCCGAGTTGATCAGGTTACCGCTGGAATCAAAGGTCAGCTTGGTTTCAGTCGTGGTTGTCGTCGTCGGATCGGTGATGTTGCGACCGTTGACCAGACTGTGCATCGACCAGGTGTTGACGCCGGTCTTGACGAAGTAGTTTTCCAGCTTGTGCTCGTTACCCTGGGTGTCATAGATCGGGGTGTCGTACTTGAAGTTGTACGACTTGGTGTCGGTCGCGTCGAAGGTCGACAGCGTCGGCAGGGTAGTCGAGGAGTTCAGGTTCGCGGAGTTGGTGATCTGCGACGTGGTGTTGGGCACCAGGTTCGAGGTGTCAATGCGCATCCGGCCCAGCGTACCCACACCGATCGCGCCATTGCCGTCGACGTTGTAGCCCTGCAGGTTCATGCCTTCGCTGTTGACGATGTAGCCTTCACGGTCAGTGTGGAACGCACCGGCACGGGTATAGAGCTTCTCGCCGTTGTTGGTCAGCATGAAGAAGCCGCTGCCGTTGATGGCCATGTCCAGGCTGTTGCCGGTACCAGTCGCCAGGTTGCCCTGGGTGAACTCCTGCGAGATAGCGCCGATGGCCACGCCGCTGCCGGTGCTGACGCCGCCGGAGGTGGCACGAATCGATTGGGCATACTGGTCGCGGAACTCGACACGCGACGACTTGAAGCCATTGGTGGCGACGTTGGCAATGTTGTTGCCGGTGACGTCAAGATGCTTGTTGGCCGCAAAGAGACCACTAAGACCGATATTGAAAGACATTTACAACTCCTCGCCGTCTGCCCGGCTCTTACAATCCGATGGTCTGAACTTTGGACAGGGCGATGCTGCTGCCGCCGGCCAGGTTAAGGGTCATGTCGCCGCCTGTGGTCGCGGTCGTCACACTGTTGACGGTGGCCGGCAGGTAGGTGCCCAGGGCGGTGCCCTCGCCATTGATCGACGCATTAACCTTGAAGGTGTAGTTGCCGGCCGGTGCTGCGCTGCCGTCATCCTTGATGCCGTCCCAGGTGAAGCTTTGGGTACCAACCGGCAAGGCGCCCAGGTCGACGGTGTCGGCCAGAGTGCCGCTGGCATCGTAGACACTGAGCGTGGTGCTGGTGGTGGTGGCCGGGACGACCACCGAACCGGTCAGGCCCTTGCCGGCATCAACGTGCACACTGCTGGCCTCGACAATCACCGAACGCCCGACCAGCGACGAGGCCTGCAGGGCCTGCGACGACTTGTAGATGGTGGCGATGGAATCGACCGTGCCGGTCAGGTTCTGCATGCTTTCCAGGCTGCTGAACTGCGCCAGCTGGGCCACGAACTGGGTGTTGTCCTGAGGATCCAGAGGGTTCTGGTTCTTCATCTGGGTCACCAGCAGTTGCAGGAACGCGTCCTTGCCCAGGGCACTGGTGCCGTCGTTGGTCTTGGTCTTGGTCGGGTTCTGCAGCGAATTGATGAATTTCGCCGATACATCGTTTTCAACAGCCATGGTTCATGCCCTCATTACTGACCCAGGGTCAGAACCTTCTGCATCATGGTTTTGGCGGTGTTCATGATTTCGACGTTGGTCTGGAACGAACGACTGGCGGAAATCATGTCGGCCATTTCTTCCACGACATTGACGTTGGGGTAGTAGACGTACCCGTTGCCGTCGGCAGAAGGATGATTGGGCTCGTAGCGGGCTTCAAGGTTGGAGGTGTCCTCGATGATGCCCGAGACCTGCACGCCCTGCCCGGCCTGACCCTGGTCCTGGAACAGGGAACCACCACCGATCGACTGCTGGCCTTCAAGCACGGTGGCGAACACCGGATGACGGGCACGATAGGTCTGATCCATGCTCGACGACACGGTTTCAGCGTTGGCAATGTTACTGGCAGTGGTGTTCAGACGCGTGGTCTGGGCACTCATGGCGCTGCCGGCAATGTTGAAGACATTCGATAGCGACATGAATCACTCTCCGCGCAGGGCCGATACCAGCCCTTTGAACTTACTGTTGAGCAGCGTGAAGCTGGCCTGGAACGACATGGAGTTCTGGGTGTAACTGGCCTGCTCCACTTGCGAGTCGACGGTGTTCTGGTCCAGCGACGGCGCCGACGGGGTGCGATACAGCAGCACGCCCTCGTTGTCGCTGCCGCTGCCCTGAGCCTCGATATGGCGACCGTTGGTGGTGTTCATGGCGAACTGGCCCTTGTTGACCTTCTCGGTCTCGGCCGCCAGCACGGCAGAAAAATCCAGGTCACGCGCCTTGTAGCCCGGGGTATCGGCGTTGGAAATGTTGTTGGCCAACACCTCGGCCCGCTGGGCGCGGAAATTCAGGGCTTTTTCGTGGATGCCAAGTGCTTTATCGAAATTGATGCTCATGTCGGGAAACCTTTACCGGTTGACCTGATGTACGTATCACAGACAAAGCAATCGGCATGCCATGTTGTCGAACGCCATGTTTGCTAGGGTTTTGCCACGCACAGGCGGCAGGCATGCCAGAAAAGCGGCAAGGGATTACCGCCAGGAGGGAGGCGGCGGCAAGCGGAGTGTCGTTTTTTTGCCAGAAGATGGCACGAGGGTTGCCGCTGCGTGGCAGATCACGCAACGGCAAGGGCGGCTTATTTGGCCTTGTAGATGATGCCCGGGCTGCACTGGACCATCTGGTAATGATCCGGCAGGCCGTTAAGCGCTTCGGAAGCCCCCAGGAACAAATAGCCACCCGGCTTGAGCACACTGTGGATGCGCAGCAGGATGTCCTTCTTCACCTCGGCGGAAAAGTAGATCAGCACGTTGCGACAGAACACGATGTCGAACTTGCCCAGGCTGGCATAGCTGTCGAGCAGGTTGAACGAACGGAATTCGACCCGACTCTTGATCGGTGCCTTCACCGCCCAGCGCCCCGGCGTCTTGACGTCGAAGTACCGCTGCAGGCGTTCCGGCGACAGGCCGCGGCCGATGGCCAGGCTGTCGTATTCGCCGCTCTTGCAGTTATTGAGCATCAGGCTGGAAAGGTCGGTGGCCACGATCTGCACACCGGTCTTGAGCTGCCCCGGGTTACTGCGCTCGAACTCGTCGATCGACATCGACAACGAGTACGGCTCCTGCCCGGAAGAACAGGCCGCCGACCAGATACGCAGGCGCTGGCCAGGGCTGGCCTTGATCTGCTCGGGCAAGACCTTGTTCTTGAGCACCTCGAACGGATAGGTGTCGCGAAACCACAGGGTTTCGTTGGTGGTCATTGCGTCGACCACCTGCTCGCGCAGCCCGCTGCGCGGCTGGGACTGCATGCGCTGCACCAGTTCGCCCAGGCTCTTGATGCCCTGCTGCTCCATCAGCTTGTTGAGGCGGCTGGAAACAAGGTACTGCTTGTTTTCACCCAGCAGGATGCCACAGGCTTTTTCCAGAAAGACCCGGAACTGTTCAAAATCCAAATTACCCGTAGACAAAAGTACCGCCTCTCAAATCATGTGAACGTGCAGGGTGCATGACCCTGGTGGGACGGCTCGCAGGTGCGCATGCAAGCCTGCGACCCACTTTGCTAGCTTTGGTCTGCTGCCTTGATCCGGGACACAACGCGTGCCGCCAGGTCATCGGGCCGGAATTTCGCCAGGAAATCATCGGCACCGACTTTTTTGACCATTGCCTGGTTGAACACCCCCGACAACGAAGTGTGCAGGGTGATGTGCATCTTGTTCATCCGCGGATCATTGCGTATGGCTGCCGTCAAGGTATAGCCATCCATCTCCGGCATTTCAATGTCGGAGATCATCATCAGGAATTCTTCTTCGGGTTTCTTGCCCTCGGCGATCAGCGCCAGCAGGTAATCGAGCGCCTGGCGACCATCATTGAGCGCGACCACTTCTACACCGACTGTTTCCAGGCAACGGCTGACCTGCTTGCGCGCCACGGACGAGTCGTCGACGGTCAGCACCCGCAGCGAGACAGCCTTATGATGAGTGTCTGCATCAATCACACCGACCGACACGGCTTCGGAGATCGGCGCCACCTCGGCCAGGATTTTCTCGACGTCGATGATTTCCACCAACTGATTGTCGACGCGCGTGACGGCGGTCAGGTAATGGTCGCGACCGGTGCCCTTGGGTGGCGGATGAATCTCCTCCCAGTTCATGTTCACGATGCGTTCGACCGAATGCACCAGAAACCCCTGCACCTTGGTGTTGTACTCGGTGATGATGACGAAGGTGTTTTCCAGCGAGATCATCCCGGCGGAACCGGTGGCCATGGCCAGGTCCAGAATCGGAATCGTGCCACCGCGGATATTGGCCACACCACGCACGATCCTGCTCGATTTGGGCATGATGGTGAGTTTCGGGCATTGCAGTACTTCTTTGACCTTGAAAACGTTGATCCCGTAGAGCTGCTTGCCTTGCAGGCGAAACAGCAACAGCTCCAGGCGATTCTGACCAACCAGCTGCGTGCGCTGGTTTACCGAATCCATTACACCTGCCATGCCCTGCCCCCCTTACCTCAACCATCGATTACCACATGCCAGGGATGGCAAGCGGCACGAGCCTTGCTTTTTATACGTCATGAACGACAAGACGACAATTTTTCGACACGCCGCATTAGAAACCCGCCACTGGCTGGGCGCAATCGTCATGCTGTGCCTGTTGTGCACTGCAAATCCCGGTCGAGCCGAGAATTTCACACTGCCTGAACAGCTTATCGGCGTCACCGAGGGGTTTCTTGAGTACACCGTACAAGAGTATTTGGCGAGCAGCCAGATCGAGGGCCGCCATGAGATTCAGGTCCGGCAACTGGACCCGCGCATGCGCCTGGCGTTTTGCGACAAGGATTTGACAGCGACACTGGAGAGCCAGCGCCCGGTAGGCCGGGTCACCGTGCGGGTACGCTGCGAGGGCTCATCCCCTTGGACTGTCTATGTGCCGGCCCAGGTGCAACTGTTTCGCACCGTGGTCATCGCCACGCGACCGCTCAAGCGTGACACGGTCATCAATGAGCAAGACATTGCCTTGCGCGAGCGGGATGTCGGCACGCTGAACCAGGGCTTTCTGCCATCACTGGACCTGGCCATCGGGCAGAAACTTGTCCGACCAGCGGTCGTCGATCAGGTGCTGTCGCCCACGTTTCTCGAACAACCCGCCATGATCCGCAAGGGTGACCAGGTGGTGATTATCGCGCGCAGCGCCAGCCTGGCGGTGCGCATGCCGGGCGAGGCACTGTCCGATGGCGGGCTCAATGAACAGATACGGGTACGCAACCTCAACTCCAAGCGGGTGATAAAGGCCAGCATTACAGGCCCCGGGCAAGTGGAAGTGGCCATGTGAACGGCATTGATATCGATTGAAGCTGGTGTGTGGCGCCGGTTTTTTCTAGACTGCACCGCATATCCAGGCGCGCAATGCCTGCTGTCCAGGCTTTGCAACATTGCGCCTAAAGTTTTCCATGGGTTAGCCGAAAA
This sequence comes from Pseudomonas ovata, assembly GCF_003131185.1. Lineage (GTDB taxonomy): Bacteria > Pseudomonadota > Gammaproteobacteria > Pseudomonadales > Pseudomonadaceae > Aquipseudomonas > Aquipseudomonas ovata. The sequence goes on from NZ_QFFU01000003.1 coordinate 25,470, forward strand.
CAAGGCAAGCGTCCAAAATACCCAGAGGTTTTCAATCATGCCCATCGATTTCAGTCGACTTAGTAACTCACAGTCCGTAGGCAGTACTTCGCGCACCAGCGGCGCCAAGGAAACCGGCAAGGCCGAGAGCTTGCCTGCGACGGCCGCCACCAAGAATGCCGGCGAATCAGTACACCTGAGCAGTGAGGCTCAACAGCTGCAGAAGATCACCGACAAGCTGGCTGATCTGCCGACCGTCAACAGTGCCCGGGTTGCCGAGCTCAAACAGGCGATCGCAGACGGCAGTTACGTGGTCGACAGCAACCGTGTAGCCAGCAAGCTGCTCGGCTTCGAAGCCGCGCGCTAAGTCTCGCGCGGGACTTTCTGGACGCTTGAAAACCAGAGCATGCGATGCAAGACACTACTTTGCTGCAGATGATTACCGATGACATGGTCCCGACCCGCCAACTGCTGGAGTTATTGCAGAGCGAGTCGCTGGTACTGCACGGTCGGGACATGACCGAGATGGAGCGAATCCTCGCGCAGAAGCAGGCGCTGGTGATCCAGCTCGAGCAACACGGCCGGAGGCGCAGCCAGGTGCTGGCCAGCCTGGGCCTGCCGACCAACCGCCAGGGCCTGGAAACACTGGCCGGCCAGTCCTCTGTAGGCGAGCAATTGCTTGAAGCCGGTGACGAACTGGCGACTCTCATCGGCGAATGCCAGGCACTCAACGAACAAAACGGCAAGCTGATTCAGTTGCAGCAGATGACAACCGCTCATCAATTGCGCATTCTGAACGGCGGCGAGACACCCTCGCTATACGACAGCCGGGGCTCAACAGCCGGTAGAGCCAAGCCGCGCCCTCTCAGCCAGGCCTAACTTGCTGTTTAAAGCCGCCCCACATGATGGCAGAATGCCCATCATTGCGTTGCCGTAGTATTTTGCCTGGAGATACTTAAAAGTGAATGGCTTAGCCGCGGATGATGCTCCGCAACCCCCGAAGGTTCTCAATACGCCTTTGGAAATTGCCGCCAACCTGCGGTTACTCATGGAAAACCACGATCCCCTGATCATTACTTTCCATGAGCGCTCCCAACGCTTCCAGAGTTATCTGGTCAAAGTTGACCGCGACACCAACCTCATCGAGCTGGATGAGATGATCCCGCGCGACGGTGAACGCTTCCTGAGCAACGGCGAGACCTTCCGCGTCGAAGGCTTTCATGATGGTGTGCGCATCGCCTGGGAATGCAGTGCGCCGATGAACATCGTCGACACCCCCGGCCAGCGCCTGTACAGCGGCCCGATGCCTTCGGAAGTCATCTATCACCAGCGCCGCAACGCGTTCCGTGCCGCCCTCAAGCTGTCACAGCTGGTCGACATCGACCTTGACGGCGACAAGCTCAAGTTCCCGATCAAGGGCAAACTGCTGGACATCTCGGCCACCGGCTGCAAGCTGCGCTTCGAAGGCGACATCTCCGAACGCGTACAACTGGGCCAAGTGTATGACCGTTTCGTCGCCAGGCTGCCTTTCGGCGCCATGACCTCCGCCGTTGAACTGCGCTACCTGCACTTCGAAGAGCGCTTCAACACCACCTTTGCCGGCGTGCGCTTCCACAATGTCAGTGGCCTGGTGCAGCGCCAGGTCGAACGTTTCGTCTATCAGTTGCAGCGTGAAGCACGCCGCTTCGACAAAGACGACGACTTCTGATGGCAAAGGCCGCGCTGCCTGATACAGCGCGGCCCTGATCGTGACCTACGGGCATCCACCGTAGGGTTTGTCCAGCTCCTCTTCCTTTTTCCGATCCTGATCCTGATCCTGATCCTGTGTGGACGGGGCTGCAGGCTCGCCCGTCGATTCTGCTGGCGACGCTGTCTGCAAGTCCGACTCTGACTCCGGTATTGGCTCCACCGTAGTGTGCATCTGGTCATGCACCACCTGCTCGTCGACCCGCGGGTCAAGTGCGACCACCAGCGGCGAGCTCGCCATGCTGTCGGGCATGGCCACGTGTTGCAGCGGTGCGTTCTCGACCTCATGCAGACGCGTAACCGCCTTGGGCCGAATCATCACCACCAGTATCCCGGCCGTGACGCAGATAAAGGCGTACAGCATGTTGCCGCCAAACGCCTGCATCAGCACCCCGGCCAGCAGCGGTCCGACGCTGGCCCCGATGCCGTAGGTCATCAGCAGCATGGCCGTCAGCGATACCCGGTTTTCAGCCTCGACATGGTCATTGGCGAAGGCCACTGCCAGCGGGTAGAGGCTGAACTGCATCAGGGAGGCGATAAAGCCGATGATGAACAGCGCCTCTGCCGGCACCCCGGTGAGCACGATCAGCGGCAGGCTGGCCACGCACAACAGGCCTGCGAACACACGAATCAGTTGCGAGCGGTCATAACGGTCCGACAACAGCCCCAGCGGCCATTGCACGACAAAACCGGCCATGATGCAGCAGCCCATGAACAGACCCACCTGCTCGGTGGACAGGCCATGGCTGGCGGCATACACCGGCGCCAGGCCATAGAAGGCGCCCAGCCCCAGCCCCGCGCCCAGCACCGTGGTCAACGATTGCGGCACCCGCTTCATGAAGAACAGTGGCTCCAACGGCGCCGGGTGCAGCGGTGCCGGGTGAATGCTGCGTGTCATGGCCACCGGCACCAGGCACAGTGCAAAGCACATGGCGACCAGCATCAGCAGTTCCGGCCCCAGTTGCGGGTGCACGACCAGGATCAACTGGCCGAGCACCAGGCCCAGGTAGGACGCAATCATATAACCGCTGAAGACCATGCCACGCTGACTGACATTGGCCTGCTCGTTGAGCCAGCTTTCGATGACCATGTACTGGCACATCATCCCCAGGCCCACAATCATCCGCAGCCCCAGCCAGGCCGGCAGCCAGTCGGTCATGCCATGCCCGAGCACCGCCGCGCCGACAATCCCGGCGCAGGTGGCATAGGCGCGGATATGCCCGACCCGGCCAATCAGCCGGTGACCGATCTTGCCGCCCAGCACCAGGCCGAAATAGTTGGCGGCCATCAATGCACCGACCCACAGGCTGTCGACCTGATCAGCCGCCAGGCGCAAGGCCAGGTAGGTGCTCAGCAGGCCGGAACCGATCAGCATCATCAGTGAAGCAAAGTAGAGCGCTCGAAAAGACTTCCAGATTTGGCGCATGGTATTCCCGACTAGAAAGAGTCGCCCGGATGGGCGTGGTCGAACATTCAGGGTCCTGCCAGCCGGCAGGATTCACAATCAGATCTGGCTGCCCAGCACCCGTCGCTCCCAGGGTGTGATCTCGTCCAGAAAGCTGGTCAGCTCCAGGGTCTTGCTGGCGATGAAGCCTTCGATGAACGGCTGGCCGAACAGTTCCCGCGCCCGTGCACTGCGTCCAAGACGCCTGAGGGCCGATTGCAGGGTGTCGGGCAAGGCCAGGCTGTCGGGCACCTCGATTTCGCCTTGCAAGGCCGGTGTCGGCTCAAGCGCATGTTCGATGCCATAGAGGCCGGCAGCCAGGCTGGCGGCAATGGCCAGGTACGGGTTGGCATCGGCCCCCGGCAGGCGATTCTCGACCCGCCGCGCCTGGGGCACGCTGGCCGGGATGCGCAGGCCGGCGGCGCGGTTGTCGTGCGACCAGCAGGCATTGTTGGGCGACGCATAGGGGTGGAACAGTCGCTGGTAGGCATTCACATTCGGCGCGAACAGGGCGGTAAAGTCCGCCAGGCACGCCTGCTGCCCACCAATGAAGTGCCGGAAGGCCGCCGTTGGCTGATCGTCGGTATCGTTGAATACATTACGTCCCGAGCGGACGTCCACCACGCTCTGGTGAATATGCATCGAACTGCCGGCTGCGTGCGCCAGCGGCTTGGCCATGCACACCACGGTCAAGCCATGCTTGAGCGCCACTTCCTTGAGCAGGTGCTTGAACAGAAAGGTCTGGTCGGCCAGCAACAGCGCGTCACCATGCAGCAGGTTGATCTCGAACTGGCTGACGCCCATCTCGTGCATCACGGTGTCCAGCGGCAGCCCCAGGGCAGCCATGCAGGCCCGTACCTCGGCAAAAAAGGGTCGCAGGCCGTTATTGGAACTGACACTGAAGGCCGAAAAACCCTGCTCGCGGCGCCCGTCCAGCCCCGCGGGCGGCAGGAATGGCTGGCCGGGATCGGGGTTATGGGCAAACACATAGAATTCAAGCTCGGTCGCCACGACCGGCGCCAGGCCGCGCTCGGCATAGCGCGCCAATACGGCCTTGAGCTGCGCCCGGGTCGAGAGGCTGCAAGGCTGGCCGTCGATCTCGTCGGCGGCGCAGATGGCCAGTGCCCGCGGCGTGTCGCTCCAGGGCAAACGATGCACCTGCTGCGAATCAGCCACCAGTGCCAGATCGCCGTCATCGCTGCCGTAGAAACGCGCCGCAGGATACCCACCCATGACGCATTGCAACAGGACGCCTCGCGCCATTTGCAGACGCCGCCCGGCCAGAAAGCCCTCGGCGGTCATCACTTTGCCTCGCGGTACGCCATTGAGATCCGGCGTAACGCATTCCACTTCATCCACCCCGTCCAGTAACCCGGTCATGTCAGGGTGCTCATTGCAGGCCATCTTTCGATCCTTCGTTCACGCAAACCGCCCGGCGGCAAGGTGTACACCATAGGCAGCGGGCCTCAAGGATTTCAAGCACTGCAATGAAATTGCGCAAGGTCAGTGACTGCACCGGCCTCACGGCAGGAAAATACTGAACCGCCCGCCTCCCAGTGCCCCGCCATTGGCGATTTCGATGCGTCCCTGTACACCGTTGCGCTGGTGCAGCCGGGCGATATGGGAAGCGAAGTACAGGCCAAGGCCGGTGCTGCCGCTCATGGCATTGATGCCCTGGACATAATCGGTCTGCTTTTCGATCATGTGCACCGGGTAACCGGGGCCGTCGTCGTTAATGGTGATGCACAACTGGCCGTCCTGCTCGCCGATCTCGACGGCGATTTTCTCGCGGGCGAAACGGATGGCATTGACCAGGATGTTGCTGACCACCGAGCCGATCAGTTCGCGGTCGAAGAAGCCCAGCGGGATGAGCCCGTCGAGCTCGAAGCTGGCGCGAATACTCCGGCTTTCGAGCACGTCCTGGTGGTGGGCCAGTTGCGCCTCGATGAAGTCATCAAGCTCATGGTAGTCAGGCCGCAAGGGCAACTGGTTGACGCCCAGCTTGTACAGACCCAGCAGTTGCACCAGCATGCCGTTGAGGTTGGCGAACTCGTATTCGATCACGCCATGCCCGGCTGAACGACGCTGCTCGACCGGCAACTGTGCCTGCCACTCGCTGTGGGCCCGGGTCAGGGTTGCCAGCGAGTTCTTCATGTCGTGCACGGTGGAGGCGATCACCATGGAAAAGTCCAGGCCTTGCTCTTTATCATTCATCGCCGAACGCCCTGTCTTTGAGTTTCTGATAACGATCGAAACGCGGATCGGTGTCGGGCATCTTGCCCACCATACTCAGGCAGGCCCGGCACTCCTGGTTCGCTTCAGGCCCCAGGTTCTGTCCGGGGTGCAACAGTGACTGCGCCAGGTTCAAGGCAATACTGATGTTCTTGGGTTGCAACGCCAGGGCCTTGCGAAACAGGGCCTGGGCCTCGCCCAACTGGCCGGCCTTGTAACAGCGTACACCCTGGATATTGAGGTCGATGGCCGCCTTGTTGGCCCCCAGGATTTCGGGGTCATCGGTCAGGCGCGCCAGGCTTTTCATCACCTGGGGGTCGTCGCCGTAGATTTCTGCCGTGCTCTTGAGCACGCTGGCGCTGGCCTCGGCCTGCCCCAGCTGCCCCAACTGGGTGGCCACCGTCAGGGCCGCCGGCGCACTGAGGAACTGGCTCATCTTGTCCAGGCGCCCGACCGCCTGCTCGGTCAGCTTGACTGCCGTCTCAGGATCCGACTGCTGCAGGCTGGTGGCTTTCATCAGCCGTGCACGCACTTGCAGGCCTTCGTCGTCGGAGTTGTCCTTGGCGACTTCACCCAGCGCCTGGTTGATCTCTACCCGGGTACGGGCATCCAGGCCCATGTCGCCGCTGCGGCTGATCAGCGCCTGGGCCAGGCCCAGGTTGGTTTCCGGGTCCTTGAAACGGGAATGGCGCCCCTGGCTGACCGCCTGGCGATAGGCTTTCGAAGCACCGTCGAAGTCGTTGTTGTCCAGCGCCAGCTTGCCCAGCAGCGTCTGCCGGCGAACCGCCAGCGGTGACAGGCGCACGGCCGCTTCCAGTACGTTCTGCGCGCGCTTGACCTCTCCGCGCGCAACCAGCACGTCAGCCAGGCCATCGAACAGCGCCGGGAACATCGAGAACGCCTTGGTGGCCTGCTCGTAGACCGCCAGCGCCTCGCTGGTCTTGCCACGCTTGAGCAACAGGCTGCCGAGCATGCCAAACGCCCAGGGCGTGGGCCGGTCAGCGATGATCGAGGTCAGCAGCTTGTGCAATGGCTCGAACTGGTTCAGGTCGCGCAGGGCCGTGGCTTTGTAGCGCAGGCACAAAGGGGCCAGGCGCGGGTCTTTCTGGGTCAGTTGGGTGCAGGCGGTGAGCACCTCGATCGGCTTTTGACGGTCCAGGGCCTGGAAGATGGGCTTGAGCAGGGTCTTGCGCTGCACCAGCTTTTCCAGGCGCTGCGACAGGCCGGCACGGTTGAATGGCTTGGTCAGGTAGCCGTCCGGTTCCCATTCCAGCGCACTCATGACCATGGCCTGGCTGTTTTCAGCCGTCACCATGATGAACACGCTTTCGTGACTGAGCAGCCGCTCGGTCATCAGGTCTTCAAGCACCTGCTGGCCATTCTTGCGGCCATCGCCCAGGTTGAAGTCGTGCAAAACGAAGTCGTAACGTTTTTGCGAGCACTGGCGCAAGGCCTGCTCGCCGGTGTCGGCGGTATCCACTTCCTTGACGCCCAGCTCACGCAGCATGGACCTGACCGAACTGCGAAAGTCGGAAAAGTCGTCAACGATCAGAAAGCTTTTTTGGTTGTACGCCAGCATCCAGAATCCTGTTTTTCAAGAGTGCAAAGCCGTGCTCGACTGCCTGGGCTCAGACGTTCGGTCGGTTGCTAGGGCGCAGATGATAGCTAACGGCAACGTGCCATCAAACAGTTTTCCACACATCCTGTCGCACCTGCAGGCTTGCATGTTCCTGAAGGTTTTCGACCAAAGGTGGGGAAACTATAGAACCAGATCTTGCTGCGCGAGACATTGCGTCCGCGCAGCGGCTGAAAAAGAGACCTGGGTCACCCTGTCAAAGGGTGAAAAGGGAGGTGTTATGACCAACCATCGTTGCGTTTGCGGCGTCGGGTCAGCGAGGGCAGGATCAGGCCGACCAGCAAACCGGCGCCGGCAATGCTGCCGCCGTAGACCATATAGCCCATCAGGGCCTGCTGGTTTTCATTGCCCAGGCGTGCCTGGGCGTCGCGCAGTTGCGATTGCGCCTGGGTCAGTTGTTCGTTGAGTTCCTTGTTGCGCGTCTCCAGTTCGTCGATCAGTGCCTTGCGCGTATCCAGGGTTTCCTGCATGCCCTGCACGCGAACCTTCCAGGTGTCGTCGATCTTGGCCAACTGATCGGTCAGTTGCGCCACCTGGCCGGTCAGTTGCGGCAAGCGCTCGGACTGGCCCGGCTCGGCCTGCAGGTCACTGCTGAGAATCCAGACGGTGCTGCCGCCTTCGCCGCGAATCCGGCTGTAGTCGCCCTGGGTTTCCAGCAATTCGACTTTCTGGCCGGACTTGAGCGTGCCGACGATCCGGTGGCCGTCGGTCGGGCCACTGCGTACATAGGTATTGAGGCTGTCGCTGATCCAGCGGTCGTTGCCGGCCGCTTGCAGCGCCTGGGGTGCCAGCAGGCCAAACAGGCCGATCAACAGCCCGCGCTTGAGGGTGCGGCGCGTGGTCGCGAGAGAGAACAGGCCGGAAGCTGGAGCCCGCAGTGCGAAAAAATGACGAGGCATGGCAATAACTGTCTTGGCTGGATAAAACAAAGGCCGCGATGAACGGGCCGGCGCACGATGGGCATCAAGTGGCGGGCCGTGACCTGCAACACCACCAGGGTCTGCAGAACAGGCGCACATCCATCAGCCTACAGACCCTGCAAAACGGCTCAGGTTCATTCTTGGCCTGGCAACGCTTACCCGATAGTCTCCAGGCATGGTTTGGTTTGCTTTCCTGTCCGGCTGCCAGCAAGAATACCGGTCAGGCGTGAACATCCTTGATGCTCACCATCCGGATGCCTGCCCCACCGGGCCTTGAGCCCAGGCCGCACGGCGTCGATCCAATGGAAAATAGAATGATCCCAAGAAACGTGATTAATGCCTCGGTCAGCCCCAAAGGCAGCCTTGAAACACTGTCCCAGCGTGAAGTGCAGCAACTGAGCGCCGCCGGTTCCGGCAGCGTCTATACCCTGTTTCGCCAGTGCGCCCTGGCCATTCTCAATACCGGCGCCCATGTCGACAACGCCAAGACCATCCTGGAAGCCTACGAGAGCTTCGAAGTGCGTATCCACCAGCAGGACCGTGGCGTACGCCTGGAACTGCTCAACGCCCCGGCCGACGCCTTCGTCGATGGCGAAATGATCGCCAGCACCCGGGAAATGCTGTTCAGCGCCCTGCGTGACATCGTCTACACCGAAAGCGAACTGGACAGCCAGCGCATCGACCTGAGCAGCTCGCAAGGCATCACCGACTACGTGTTCCACCTGCTGCGCAATGCGCGCACCCTGCGCCCGGGCGTGGAACCGAAGCTGGTGGTGTGCTGGGGCGGTCACTCGATCAACACCGAAGAATACAAGTACACCAAGAAGGTCGGCCACGAACTGGGCCTGCGCAGCCTGGACATCTGCACCGGCTGCGGTCCTGGCGTGATGAAAGGCCCGATGAAGGGCGCCACCATTGCCCATGCCAAGCAACGCATCCACGGTGGCCGCTACCTGGGCCTGACCGAGCCGGGCATCATCGCCGCCGAGGCGCCGAACCCGATCGTCAACGAACTGGTGATCCTGCCGGACATCGAAAAGCGCCTCGAAGCCTTCGTGCGCGTTGGCCACGGCATCATCATCTTCCCGGGCGGCGCCGGCACGGCTGAAGAATTCCTGTACCTGCTGGGCATCCTCATGCACCCGGCCAACCATGACCTGCCCTTCCCGGTCATCCTCACCGGCCCGAAAAGCACCGAACCCTACCTGCGCCAGCTGGATGCCTTCGTGCAGGCGACCCTGGGCGAGGACGCCCGTCGTCACTACCAGATCATCATCGACAACCCGTCGGAGGTGGCACGCCAGATGGCCCAGGGCCTCAAGGCGGTCAAGCAGTTCCGCCGCGAGCGCAACGACGCCTTTCACTTCAACTGGCTGCTCAAGATCGACGAAAGCTTCCAGCACCCGTTCGATCCGACCCACGAGAACATGGCCCAGCTCAAGCTCAGCCATGCCCTGCCGCCCCACGAACTGGCCGCCAACCTGCGCCGCGCGTTCTCCGGCATCGTGGCCGGCAACGTCAAGGACAAGGGCATCCGCCTGATCGAAGAACACGGCCCGTACCAGATCCACGGCGACCCGGCGATCATGCAGCCGCTGGACAAACTGCTGCAGGCGTTTGTCGAGCAACACCGCATGAAACTGCCCGGCGGTGCCGAATACGTACCCTGCTATCAGGTCGTAAGCTGACACAGGGCCAAGGCGGAGCGCTGTCGCGCAGCAAACAGGGGACCCGGTAGGAGCGCGCTTGCCCGCGACCGAGTGCGAAGCGCTCGCAGAAATCTGTGAAACGCTGCAATTTTACGACTGCTACGCAGCCGGTCGCGGGTAAACGCGCTCCTACCGGGCCAGTGTTTGCTGCGCGAAAGCGTGCTGCCTTGGCGCGGTGCCAGTGACACAGGATCATCGCCTACAGATGTGAATTTAATATCCAATAAAATCAGTGGCTTATTTTTCAAGGGAAAGGCATTTCAGCACCGTGTCAACGTGGGTGGCGAAACTGCCGGGGTGACAGGCCGGTGGCGCGCTTGAAAAAGCGCGTGAAATACGCCGGCTCCGAGAAGCCCAGGCTGTCGGAGACCTGATTGATGGTCATGGCGGTGTACACCAGGTTGCGTTTGGCCTCCAGTAGCAGGCGCTGGTTGATCACCTGCAACGCCGACTGATCGCACAATCGACGACACAACGCGTTCAGGTGGGCAGCGCTCAGGCCCAGGCGCCGGGCATGTTCGTCGATGGGCCAGTGCAGGCGAAAGCTCGACTCAAGCTGGTGCATGAACGCCTGCAGATGCTCGCGACCGCGGTCTGGCGTGCCCGTCTCGTGCCCCGCTGCCTGCGCCTGATGACGCCGGCTCAGCCAGACCATGAGCATCGTGATCAACGCGTGCAGCATCAGGTCGCGGCCGCTGCGCGGCTGGCGGTATTCGTCGGCGATGGCATTGAATAGCTGATCCAGTTGCGCCGGGTCATCATCGGGCACGTGACACTGCGCCACGCCCAGGCTCAAGCCGTCGAGCACCGCTTCGAGCTGCTCCACCAACGGGCTGGCCAGACTGAGGATGTGGCCCTGGATATTCTCGGCAAAACGGAAGGTGTGCACGCTCAGGGCCGGCACCACCTGCAGCACCGGGCCCTGCACCTCGCGCACCTCGTCCTCGACCTTGAGCAGAGCCTGACCCGATTGCACGTACAGCAACTGCACCAGGTCGCCGTGCCGATGCGGCTTGATTTCCCAGTCATGCAGGCTGCTGCGCTCGGGGATCGTCTCGCAGTGAATCAGGTCCGGCGTGGGCCAGGCGGCCGTTTCGCCGTACAGCTTGAACACCGGTACCGGATTGACGACACGCTTGGACATGGTCACTCCCCTTACCTTGCCAATGGGCAAGGCAATCCTTGAAAAGTCCAGATAATGGCCTCGATAGTGCCTTCTTATGCACTGTGCATCCATTAAAAATGCAGGAGACAAAAACAACGACATCCCGCAAGCCCCAGGTTGCCGGGATCACAGACAGGACAACAACCATGAAAACCCAAGTCGCAATCATCGGCTCAGGCCCGTCCGGGCTGCTGTTGGGTCAGTTGCTGCAGCGTGCCGGCATCGACACCATCATCATCGAACGCAAAGACCCCGACTACATTCTGTCGCGCATCCGCGCCGGCGTGCTCGAACAAGGCATGGTCGACTTGCTGCGTGAAGCCGGCGTCAGTGCGCGCATGGACGAACAGGGCCTGGTGCACGACGGCTTCGAGCTGGCCTTCGACGGACGTTGCGAGCGCATCGACCTCAAGGGCCTGACCGACGGCAAGACCGTGATGGTCTACGGCCAGACCGAAGTCACCCGCGACCTGATGGAAGCCCGCCAGGCGGCCGGTGCCCTGACCCTGTATAACGCCGAGGACGTGCAGTTGCACGAACTCAAGGGCGAGCGTCCGTACGTGACTTTCCGGCAAGGCAACGAAACCGTGCGCATCGACTGCGACCACATTGCCGGTTGCGACGGTTTTCATGGCGTGTCGCGCCAGTCGATCCCCAGCGACAGCCTCAAGGTTTTCGAGCGCGTCTACCCGTTCGGCTGGCTGGGCGTGCTGGCCGATACCCCGCCGGTCAACGAAGAACTGGTCTACGCCAACCATCCGCGTGGCTTTGCCCTGTGCAGCATGCGCTCGGCCACCCGCACCCGTTACTACGTGCAGGTCGGCGCCGAAGAGCAGGTCGAGAACTGGTCGGACGAACGCTTCTGGACCGAACTCAAGACCCGCCTGCCCACGCACCTGGCCGAGCGCCTGGTCACCGGGCCTTCGATCGAGAAAAGCATCGCCCCGCTGCGCAGCTTCGTGGTCGAGCCGATGCAGTACGGCCACCTGTTCCTGCTCGGCGACGCCGCGCACATCGTGCCGCCTACCGGTGCCAAGGGCTTGAACCTGGCCGCCAGCGACGTCAGCACCCTGTACCACATCCTGCTCAAGGTCTATCGCGAAGGCCGTACCGACCTGCTGGAGCGCTACTCGGCCATTTGCCTGCGCAGGGTCTGGAAGGCCGAACGCTTCTCGTGGTGGATGACCTCGCTGCTGCACAAGTTTCCCGACACCGACGCCTTCAGCCAGCGCATCCAGCAGACCGAACTGGACTACTACATCGGCTCGCAGGCCGGGCGCCAGACCATTGCCGAAAACTATGTGGGACTGCCGTACGAGGCGGTTGAGTAGCGGCGCAAGATCGCAGGAGATCACCAGCCGCCTTGGCGTGCCGCAAACACCCGTGCAGGAGCGACCAACGGTCGCGAATAGGCCTTCGCGAGTAAAGGTCGCAAATAGGCCTTCGCGACCGTTGGTCGCTCCTACTGTTCATACGTTGGGGTCGCTAAGCGCTGTTTCGGCGGCGCGTTGCGCAGTCGACTGACGGCTCAGGCGCAGGGCGATCAGGCTGCCGACGATGGTCAGTGCCGCCAGCGAGTACAGCGCCACGGTGGTCGAGCCGGTCTGATCCTTGATCCAGCCCACCAGGTACGGGCTGAGAAAGCCCGCCATCTGGCCGATGGAGTTGATCAGGGCCAGGCCGCCGGCGGCAACGCTGGCGCTCAGCAGCGCGGTCGGCAGTGGCCAGAACATCGGCAGGCTGGTCAGCGCACCCATGGTGGCGATGCACAGTCCGGCGATGGCAATGACCGGCACAGCCGCGAAGTTGGCCGCGATGATCAGCCCGGCGGCGCCCATCAGCATCGGTATCACCAGGTGCCAGCGGCGCTCGTTGCGCAGGTCGGCCGAACGCCCCACCAACAGCATGAACACCCCGGCCAGCAGGTACGGAATGGCACTGATCCAGCCAATCACCAGCGCATCGTTGAAGCCCAGGTTCTTGATGATCGAGGGCAGCCAGAAGTTGATCGCGTACACGCCACTCTGAATACAGAAATAAATGAAACCCAAGACCCAGATGACCGGCATGGTCAGTACGCTGGCGACCGATGAAGCGGCCTGTACGGGGCGATTGAGCTCATCGTTGGCCACGTCAAGCCTGACCCGCTGGCGTTGCTCGGGCGTCAGCCAGGCAGCGTCTTCGACCTTGTCGCACAGCAGCTTGAAGGCCAGCACGCCCAGCGCCACGGTCGGCAGACCCTGGATCAGGAACATCCACTGCCAGCCCTGCAGGCCGCCCTGCCCCAAGGCAAAGTGGTTGAGGATCCAGCCGGAGAACGGTCCGCCCAGCAGCCCGGAGACCGGGATGGCGCACATGAACAAGGCCATGATCCGGCCACGGCGCTGGTTGGGGTACCAGCGCGAGAGGTACAGCACGATGCCGGGGAAGAAGCCGGCTTCGGCCATGCCGGTCAGAAAGCGCAGGGCATAGAACTCCACAGGCGTCGTGACGAACAGCAGGCAGGTGGAAAAAGTGCCCCAGGTGATCATCATCAGGCCGATCCAGCGCCGCGGCCCGAAGCGGTTGAGCGCAAGGTTGCTGGGCAGGCCGCACAAGACATAGCCGATGAAAAAGATCCCGGCACCCAGGCCGTACACTGTTTCGCTGAAATTCAGGGCCTCGAGCATCTGCAACTTGGCAAAGCCGACGTTGACCCGGTCCAGGTAATTGAACAGGTAGCAAATGAAGATAAAGGGGATCAGACGCTGGGTGATCAGGCGATAGACCTGATTGCCTTGCACGTCTTGAGCCTCGCGAGTCGGCGAGTGGGACATGGGAGATTCCTCAAAGCTTGTTGTTTTTATGAAGCTTGCGGGGCAGCCAGCCGATCATAAAAGGGCATCAATCAAAACGCTTTGGAGGTTTGCACCACAGCGGCGAGGTTTTGCTGTGTGTTTGCACAATGACAAGCCACCCGCGCGCTTGAGCCTTGCACGGGTGGCTGTCGGGTCAGGGCTCGATGCGCTTGAGGTCACGCAGCAGTTCGAGCAGTTGCTGCATCTTTTCTTCGCCGAACTGCGCCTGGATGCGCTGATAGTTGCGCTCCATGTCTTCGCTCATCGACACGAAGCACTGCTGGCCCTGCTCGGTCAGGCCGACCAGCATGCGCCGCTGGTCGTGGGCCGGCTTCCAGCGCCGCACGATGCCATCGCGCTCAAGGCGTGCCAGCACACCGGTCATGCTCGGCTTGAGGATGCAGGCCTGGTCGGCCAGTTGATGGCTTTCCATCTCGCCCTGCTGGCGCAGGATGCGAATGACCCGCCATTGTTGTTCGGTCAGGCCATGCTCGTTGAGCGATGGACGAAAAAAGGCCATCGCGGCCTCACGGGCCTGCAGCAGGGTAAGGGTCAGGGAAGGTCTGGGGGTCGGCATGAGCGTTCGCGGTTCGGATAGTCAAACAATGGGCTGGGACTATAGCCGACACGTAATTAACAAGTAAACGAACAGTTCAGTGTTTGCATGGCCCGCGAAAAGTGCAATCGGTTCTGTCGAAAAGCCATTTCCGGCATCACTGCCGATGCCCATCATGGCCATGAGCGAACCTGATGCCTGGAACAGACGGCCAAGCCTCGGGCAACGGCAACATTCTCATTACTTCGGCCGCGCTTGCGCGGCTTTTTTTTATCCGGCCATTCACCATGCCCGCTTTACCGCAAGCCGGGTTGCCGCTGGCGATACTCCCCCGGCGTCACGCCCGCATAACGATGGAAGAAGCGACTGAAATACGCCGGGTCCTTGAAGCCCAGGCGGTAGCAGATCTCGTTGGCCGACAGCCCGGTGAACAGCAGCAGGCGCCGGGCCTCCTGCATCAGGCGTTCCAGGATCAGGCGCTTGGATGGCAGGTCGGCGATGCGCCGGCAGACATCATTGAGCCGCGCCTCGGTCACGCCAATGCCGCTGGCATAACGCGACAGTGCCCAGTGCTGCAGGTAATGGGCCTCGATCAGCTCATTGAAACGGTGAAAGATCTGCAAGTCCTCATGCCGCGCCGGGCGTGCCTGCAACGAGCGCGCACAGAGCCTGAGCAGGCTGGTCATGATCAACTGGGTCAGGCTGTCCAGCGCCATGCCGCGTCCGGCGCGCTGGCCGTTGATTTCCTCGCGCAGTTCTTCGAACAGAAACCCCAGGCGGCGGATCTCGCCGGCAAATTCCGGCCCCAGGCGCGACAACGCGACACAGGCCGCCGGCAATTGCGGACCAGGCGCCAGCGTCGGGTCGGCCTCGATCAGTGCCCAGACCAGTTGCTGGCGCACGGTCAGCACGTGGCCATCGCTGTCCGGCTCGGTGACGAACGAGTGGGGAATGGTCGGCGGCGTGAGAAAGAACATCGGCCCGGACTCGACGTACTGCTGGTCGTCCAGGTACACCCGCACGGTGCCGCTGTTGACGTAATGCACCTGGAAAAAACGGTCGTGGCGGTGCACCGGCATATTGCGCCCGAAAAACCCGGCCAGGTTGCCGAGCTTGTCGTAGTGCACCTCGGCATCGCTGTAGCGCTGGTCATAGACCTGGCCAATGTTGATGTTAGGGATCGGCTGTCGATCATTCATCGGAGCGTTCTCTTTTTGTTGTCGGCCTGCGGACGAAACGAGGCTCATGCTCCGCCTTTTTTGTGGCGCCGAACAGTGGAGCGATGGTTCGCACTTGACGATCGTTAACATCTTAACTTATAAAGTTAACACATTAACAAAATCATCGACCCGGCAGCCGCTGCCCGGTCACCGCCAGGAGAAAAGCATGAGCCGTGCCCTGCACGACGTTGCCAACGGCACCCTGTTCGGCGTAGCGCTGAACTACCAGGGGTTGCTGGGCCAACGCCTCGCCGAATTCGAGCAAGCGCCCTACCAGAAGCCGCCGGTCAAGCCGGTGCTGTTCATCAAGACCCCCAACACCCGCAACAGCCATGAGGGTGAGGTGGTCTACCCGGCGGGTGTCGAGCGCTTGCAACCGGGCCCTGCACTGGGCGTGGTGATCGGCAAGCGCGCCAGCCGGGTCAGTGAGGCCGATGCCCTTGCGTATGTGGCCGGCTACGTGATCGTCAATGAATTCAGCCTGCCCGAAGACAGCTACTACCGCCCGGCGGTCAAGGCCAAGTGCCGCGACGGCTTCTGTGCCCTGGGCCCGGAACTGGTGCCGGTCGGCCAGATTGCCGATGCCGGCCAGTTGACCCTCAAGTTGTTCGTCAATGATGAACTGCGCCAGGAAAACACCACGGCCAACTGGGTGCGCAACGTGGCGCAACTGATCGCCGAAATCAGCGAGTTCATGACCCTGCACGAAGGCGATGTGCTGATCACCGGCACCCCTGAAGGCCGCGTCGATGTACAGCCCGGCGACCGTGTCAGCGTCGAGATCACCGGTTGCGGCCGCTTGAGCAACACCATCATTGCCGAGGAGCTGCGCCCATGAAACACGCCCGTATCCGTTTCGAGGGTCAGGTGCAGGCCGTTACGGTCGAAGACGGCAACAGCGTGCGCCTGGCCGACGGTCGTCTGATCGCCGAAGACCAGGTGCAGTGGCTGCCCCCGGCCACCGGCAGCATGTTCGCCCTGGGGCTCAACTACGCCGACCATGCCGCCGAGCTGGCCTTCGCCCCGCCCACCGAGCCCTTGGCCTTCGTCAAGTCGCCGGGCACCTACACCGGCCACAACCAGGTCACCTGGCGCCCGGACAACGTCAAGTACATGCACTACGAGTGCGAACTGGTGGCCGTGATCGGCAAGCCGGCGCGCAACGTCAAGCGCGAAGACGCGCTGGAGTACCTGGCCGGCTACACGGTGTGCAACGACTACGCGATCCGTGACTACCTCGAAAACTACTACCGCCCCAACCTGCGGGTGAAGAACCGCGACGCCACGACCCCGGTCGGCCCGTTCATCGTCGATGTCGCCGATGTGCCGGATGTATCCGACCTCAAGTTGCGCACCTGGATCAACGGTGAGTTGAAACAGGAAGGCAGCACCAAGGACATGATTTTCGACATCCCTTACCTGATCGAATACCTGTCCGGTTTCATGACCCTGCAACCAGGCGACATGATCGCCACCGGCACGCCTGAAGGCCTGGCCGATGTGGTGCCGGGCGATGAAGTGATCGTGGAAGTCGAAGGCGTGGGCCGTCTGGTCAACCGTATTGTCAGCGAAGCCGAGTTCTTCGCCTTGCCAACCCAACAACAAGAGGCGTGAACCCCATGATCAAGCACTGGATCAACGGCCGTGAGGTCGAAAGCAAAGACGTGTTCGTCAACTACAACCCGGCCACCGGCGAGGCCATCGGCGAGGTCGCCAGCGGCGGTGCCGAAGAAGTTGCCCAGGCCGTGGCAGCGGCCAAGGAAGCGTTCCCGAAATGGGCCAATACCCCGGCCAAGGAACGCGCCCGCCTGATGCGCAAGCTCGGCGAGCTGATCGACCAGAACGTGCCGAAGCTGGCCGAGCTGGAGACGATGGACACCGGCCTGCCGATCCACCAGACCAAGAACGTGCTGATTCCGCGCGCCTCGCACAACTTTGACTTCTTCGCCGAAGTCTGCACGCGCATGGACGGCCACAGCTACCCGGTCGATGACCAGATGCTCAACTACACCCTGTACCAGCCAGTGGGTGTGTGTGGCCTGGTGTCGCCGTGGAACGTGCCGTTCATGACTGCCACCTGGAAGACCGCGCCGTGCCTGGCGCTGGGTAACACGGCGGTGCTGAAGATGTCCGAGCTGTCGCCGCTGACCGCCAACGAGCTGGGCCGCCTGGCCGTCGAAGCCGGCATTCCCAACGGCGTGCTCAACGTGATCCAGGGCTACGGCGCCACCGCCGGCGACGCGCTGGTTCGCCACCCGGACGTACGGGCGATTTCGTTCACCGGCGGCACCGCGACCGGCAAGAAAATCATGCAGACCGCGGGCCTCAAGAAGTACTCGATGGAACTGGGCGGCAAGTCGCCGGTACTGATTTTCGAAGATGCCGATCTGGAGCGTGCGCTGGACGCGGCCCTGTTCACCATCTTCTCGCTCAACGGTGAACGCTGCACCGCCGGCAGCCGGATTTTCATCCAGGAAAGCGTGTACCCGCAATTTGTCGCCGAATTCGCCGCCCGCGCCAAGCGCCTGATTGTCGGTGATCCGAGCGACCCGAAGACCCAGGTCGGCTCGATGATCACCCAGGCCCACTACGACAAGGTCACCGGCTACATCAGGATCGGCCTGGAAGAAGGCGCCACCTTGCTGGCTGGCGGCCTGGAACGTCCGGCGAACCTGCCGGCGCACCTGGCACGCGGGCAGTTCATCCAGCCCACCGTGTTCGCCGACGTGAACAACAAGATGCGCATTGCCCAGGAAGAAATCTTTGGCCCGGTGGTCTGCCTGATCCCGTTCAAGGACGAAGCCGAAGCCCTGCAACTGGCCAACGACACCGAATACGGCCTGGCCTCCTACATCTGGACCCAGGACATCGGCAAGGCCCACCGCCTGGCCTATGGCATCGAAGCGGGCATGGTGTTCATCAACAGCCAGAACGTACGCGACCTGCGCCAGCCGTTCGGCGGCGTGAAAGGCTCGGGCACCGGCCGCGAAGGCGGTCAGTACAGCTTCGAGGTGTTTGCCGAAATCAAGAACGTGTGTATATCCATGGGCAGCCACCACATCCCGCGCTGGGGGATCTGAACGGCCGCCTGACCTGCCGCTCCTGACACGTAGGAGCGCGCTTGCCCGCGACCGAGTGCGTCAGCGCTCGCAAAATTTCGGAAACGCTGAACGTTTACGGCTGTAGATCTGCGAAAGGCTGAACGTTTACGGCTGTAGATCTGCGAAAGGCTGAAAATTTACGGCTGTAGATCTGCGAAAGGCTACGAATTTACGACTGCTGACGCACTCGGTCGCGGGCAAGCGCGCTCCTACACAGGGGGCGGCGTCAATAAGAACAATCTGGAGATCACCATGGGCAAACTCGCTCTCGCTGCCAAGATCACCCACGTGCCGTCGATGTACCTGTCGGAAATGCCCGGCCCTCGCCAGGGCTTTCGCCAGGCGGCCATTGACGGTCATTACGAGATCAGCCGGCGTTGCCGCGAACTGGGCGTGGACACCATTGTGGTGTTCGACACCCACTGGCTGGTCAACGCCAACTACCACGTGCTGTGTGGCCCGCACTACAAAGGCGTGTACACCAGCAACGAACTGCCGCACTTCATCAGCAACATGGAATACGAGTTCCCTGGCAACAAGGAACTGGGCCTGCTGCTGGCCGAAGAATGCAACCGCTTCAATGTCGAGACCATGGCCCATCACGCCACGACGCTGGGGCCTGAATACGGCACCCTGGTGCCGATGCGCTACATGAACCAGGACCAGCACTTCAAGGTGATCTCGGTCTCGGCGCTGTGCACTTCACACTACCTCAACGACAGCGCCCGCCTGGGCTGGGCAATGCGCAAGGCCGTTGAAGATCATTACGACGGCACCGTGGCGTTCCTGGCCAGCGGCTCGCTGACCCACCGCTTTGCCCAGAACGGCCAGGCGCCGGATTTCTCGACCAAGGTCTGGAGCCCGTTCCTGGAAACCCTCGACCACCGTGTGGTGAAGATGTGGGAGAACGCCGAGTGGCCCGAATTCTGCGGCATGCTGCCAGAGTACGCCTCCAAGGGGCACGGCGAAGGCTTCATGCACGACACCGCCATGCTGCTCGGCGCGCTGGGCTGGTCGAACTACGACGGCAACGTCGAGGTGCTGACGCCTTACTTCGGCTCCTCGGGCACCGGGCAGATCAACGCCCTGTTCCCGGTCACCCCGCAAGATGGCTCGGCCATTCCGGCGGCACAGGCCGCCAACCCGGCTGCGGTGGTGTCCACGAGCCGGTTGTAATACGCAGGATCTCGCGCACGATGCGCGTCCCAAGCCACCCCTCACGGAGAACACCCCATGCCGCATCTGGTATTGCTCTACACCCAGGACCTGGAACGCGACGCTGATATCAGCGGCCTGTGCCGCGCCCTGGCCGACACCATGCTCGAACAGCGCGATGAAAGCGGCAAGGCAGTGTTCCCCACCGGCGGTACCCGGGTGCTGGCCTACCCCGCCGCCCACAGTGCGGTGGCCGATGGCAAGGGCGACTATGGGTTCATCTACGCCAACCTGCGCATGGCCGCAGGCCGCAGTGCCACGGTGCACAAGACCACCGGCGACAGCCTGCTGGCCGTGCTGCACCAGCACCTGGACCCGATCGTGCAACAACGCCCCATAGGCATCACCTTGCAGATCGACGAAAGCGTCGGCCAGGTCTACGACGGCAAGCACAGCAGCCTGCACCCGTTGTTCAACAAGGCCCTCTGAACCTGCGTTTTCCCTGTGCCGTTTCACTCAATAAAAAGTACAAGACCATGAGCACTGTTCAATCCGCCCACACTGTCGGCACGCCTCACGCCGTCAGCGATTCGACCCACCGCACCGTGACCT
This sequence comes from Pseudomonas ovata, assembly GCF_003131185.1. Lineage (GTDB taxonomy): Bacteria > Pseudomonadota > Gammaproteobacteria > Pseudomonadales > Pseudomonadaceae > Aquipseudomonas > Aquipseudomonas ovata. The sequence goes on from NZ_QFFU01000003.1 coordinate 45,782, forward strand.
GGCGGCTGATGCCGCTGTTGCTGGTGTGCTACCTGTTCGCGCACCTGGACCGCATCAACATCGGCTTTGCCAAGATGCAGATGAGTGCCGACCTGCAGTTCAGCGACACCGTGTACGGCCTGGGCGCCGGTTTGTTCTTCGTCGCCTACGCGCTATTCGGCGTGCCGAGCAACCTGGCCCTGGACCGCGTCGGCCCACGGCGCTGGATCGCCACACTGATGGTGGTCTGGGGCGTGATGTCCACCGGCATGTTGCTGGTCGAGACCGCCAGCGGTTTCTACACCTTGCGCTTTCTGCTCGGGGTGGCCGAAGCCGGGTTCTTCCCCGGCATCCTGGTGTACCTCAACCGATGGTACCCGGCCAGCCGCCGGGCACAGATCACCGCGCTGTTCGCCATTGCCGTGCCCATGGCCGGGGTGATCGGCGGGCCGTTGTCCGGGATGATCCTGGAAAACCTCAACGATGCCGGCGGCCTGCGCGGCTGGCAGTGGATGTTCTTGCTCGAGGGCTCACCGGTGGTGCTGCTCGGCCTGCTGGTCTGGCGTGTCTTGCCCGAGCGCTTTGATCAAGTGAGCTGGCTGAGCCGCGAGCAGAAGCAGCGCCTGGGCGACGAACTGAAGGCGGAAGAACAACGCAAGACCATCACCTCGTTCGCCGGCATTGTGCGTGACGGGCATGTCTGGCTGCTGGTGGCGATCTACTTTGCGGTGATGCTGGCGGTCAACACCCTGGCCTTCTGGATGCCGACCCTGATCCACGGCGCCGGTATCGCCCGTGACAGCCTGGTCGGCTGGCTCAGCGCGTTGCCGTACCTGGCCGGCGTGTTCTTCATGCTCGCCTGCGGGCGTTCTTCAGACCGCCATCGCGAACGCCGCTGGCACCTGTGTGTGCCGCTGTTGATGTGCGCCGTCGGCATTGCCACCGCCGGCATCGCCCCTGGCAGCACGCTGCCAGTACTGGCCGGGCTGATCGTGGCCGGCATGGGCGCCAGCGCGGCATTGCCGATGTTCTGGCAACTGCCGCCGGCGTTCCTGTCGAGCCGCACGCAAGCGGCCGGTATCGGCCTGATCAGCTCGTTCGGCAGCATCGCCGCGTTTCTCGCGCCCTACCTGATTGGCTGGATGCGCGACACCACCCACAGCGCCAGCCTGGCCCTTTATGTGCTGGCACTGCTGATCGCCCTGGGCAGCCTGCTGGTGTTGCGCACCCCGGCCGCCATCGTCAACCCGCAATAAGGAACGTTTCCGATGCTTGATAAACACCTCATCCAGCAAGCCGCCGAGCGGCTTGACCAGGCCGAACGCTCCCGCGAACAGGTCGGCCAGTTCTCGCTGCAATACCCGGACATCACCATTGAGGACGCCTACGCCATTCAGCGCGCCTGGGTACAGCGCAAGATCCAGGACGGGCGCAAGCTGGTCGGCCACAAGATCGGCCTGACCTCGCGGGCCATGCAGGTCTCTTCCAATATCACCGAGCCTGACTACGGCGCGTTACTCGACGACATGTTCTTCGACGAAGGCACCGACATTCCCTTCAATCGCTTTATCGTGCCGCGCGTGGAAGTGGAGCTGGCGTTCATCCTCGGCAAGCCGCTCAAGGGCCCGAACGTGACCGTGTTCGACGTGCTCGATGCCACCGAGTGGGTGATCCCGGCGCTGGAAATCATTGATGCGCGCATCCAGCAGGTCGACCCGCAGAGCAAAGTGACGCGCAAGGTGTTCGACACCATCTCGGACAACGCCGCCAATGCCGGCGTGGTCATGGGCGGACGGCCGGTGCGGCCCAATGACATCGACCTGCGCCGGGTGCCGGCGGTGCTGTACCGCAATGGCGTGATCGAAGAATCGGGCGTCTCGGCGGCGGTGCTCAACCACCCGGCCAAGGGCGTGGCGTGGCTGGCCAACAAGCTGGCGCCGTATGACGTGACCCTGGAAGCGGGCCAGATCATCCTGGGCGGTTCGTTCACCCGTCCGGTGGCAGCCAACCCCGGCGACACCTTCCACGTCGACTACGACCAGCTCGGCAGCATCGCTTGCCGGTTTGTCTGACCCCCCTCGATCGGTAGGAGCGCGCTTGCCCGCGACCGGCTGCGTAGCAGTCGTAAACTTTCAGCGTTTCGCAGATTTTTGCGAGCGCTGCGCACTCGGTCGCGGGCAGAGCGCGCTCCTACCGGGGTGCGCACCCAAGGAGCTGAACATGGATATGCCTATCAACACCTTCAAGCAACGCCTGCAAACCGGCCCGGCACAGATTGGTCTGTGGCTGGGCCTGGCCGATCCGTATTGTGCGGAGCTGGCGGCCAATGCCGGTTTCGACTGGCTGCTGATCGACGGCGAACACGCCCCCAACGACCTGCGTGGCTTGCTGGGCCAGTTGCAGAGCGTGGCGCCCTACCCGAGCCAGGCCGTCATCCGCCCGGTGATCGGCGACACTGCCTTGATCAAGCAGATCCTCGACATTGGCGCGCAGACGCTGCTGGTGCCGATGGTCGAAAGTGCAGACCAGGCCCGTGAACTGGTACGGGCCATCCACTACCCGCCCAGCGGCATTCGTGGCGTGGGCAGTGCGCTGGCGCGGGCGTCGCGCTGGAACACCATCCCCGGCTATCTGGACAAGGCCGATGAGCAGATGTGCCTGTTGGTGCAGATCGAGAACCTGCAGGGGCTGGCCAATCTGGATGCGATTCTGGCGGTAGACGGCGTGGACGGTGTGTTCATCGGGCCTGCCGACCTGAGCGCAGCCATGGGGCACCGTGGCAACCCTGGCCACCCTGATGTGCAGGCGGCCATCGAGGACGCCATCGTACGGATCGGTAAGGCCGGCAAGGCGGCGGGCATTCTCAGCGCCGACCAGAACCTGGCGCGGCGCTATATCGAACTGGGGGCCCGGTTCGTGGCGGTTGGCGTTGATACCACGGTGCTGATGCGCGGCCTGCAGACCCTGGCCGGCGCCTTCAAGGACGCGCCGGCACCGACCAGTGGTGGCGGGGTTTATTAAGACGGGGTTGATGGTTTTTTTGAGGTCTGGGTTGCTCGGGCTTTCTGCAGGGGTCTTTCAGAAAGATTAAGCCCCTTTCCGGGCCGGGTTCCTTTCGGCGCCACTCCATCGGGCCGCGCCCAGGTCGCGAACGGTGTTGTCTGTGAGATTTGCGTAGAAGAGCAAGAGCAGGCAGAAGCAAAAGCTCTTGCTTTGCTTTTCATGCGCGATAGTACAGGCGGCACAAATCGCGACTTGTGCAGGCCGAGTGGAGGCGTTGCGCAGGGGGAAAAGGGCTAGGGTCTGTTAGCCGCTTGGGCCAGGGACGGCCCATAAGCGGCGCCCCCCGGAGCGACGCCGGAAGGAGGGGACCCCGAAGGGGCCGGAACCAGGAGCAATGGCTTTGGTTACTTTGGCCGTAACCAAAGTGACCCGACCCGGAGAGGGTCGGAATCTATCTCACAGATCACCACAAAATCTCTAAACACCCATACCCCCTCAATGCCCTCCCCCCGCCGCCGGTCCGGCCTTGGCCGCGAACGGGGGCCTGGCCAGCCACACCAGCAGGATCAACCCCATGAACCCCCAGGCCAGCAAGTAGAAATAATCCACCGTCGACATCATGTAGGCCTGGCTGTTGAGGGTCTGTTCAAGCCGCGCATACGCCTGCGGACCGGCGCCGCCCAGTGTGTCCAGGGTCTGGCGGGTCACCGGGTCATACGTGCTGATGTGCTCGCTCAGGTAAGCATGGTGCTGGTCGGCACGACGGATCCAGATCCAGGTGGTCAGCGACGCGGCAAAGCTGCCGCCCAGGGTTCGCAGGAAGGTCGCCAGTCCCGAGCCATCGGCAATCTGGTGCGGCGGCAAGTCCGACAACAGAATGGTCAGGGTCGGCATGAAGAACAGCGCCACGCCAATGCCCATGAACATCTGCACCAGCGCGATATGGGTAAAGTCCACCTCGTTAGTGAACCCCGAGCGCATGAAGCACGACAGCCCCATGGCCAGAAATGCCAGGCCCGCCAGCAGGCGCAGGTCGAAGCGGTGTGCGTACTTGCCCACGAACGGCGACATCAATACCGGCAGGATACCGATCGGCGCTACTGCCAGCCCCGCCCAGGTCGCGGTGTAGCCCATCTGTGTCTGCAACCATTGCGGCAGAATCAGGTTGATGCCGAAGAACCCCGAATAACCGCACACCAGAACGATGGTGCCAACGCGAAAATTGCGATAGGCGAACAGACGCAGGTTGACGATAGGATGACGGTCGGTCATTTCCCAGATCACGAACGCCGCCAGCGCCACCACCGAAATCAACGTGCCGATGACAATGAAACCCGACTCGAACCAGTCCATGTCATTGCCCTTGTCGAGCACCACCTGCAAGGCACCCACGCCGATGATCAGGGTCAACAGGCCGATGTAGTCCATCGGCTGGCGACTGGTGTTGACCGGTCGCTTGGCCATCTGGGTCTTGACCACGAACGCAGCAAACAGGCCGATAGGTATATTGATGAAGAAGATCCACGGCCAGCTGTAACTGTCGGTGATCCAGCCGCCTAGAATGGGACCGGCAATCGGCGCCACCACCGTGACCATGGCCAGCAACGCCAGTGCCATCCCCCGTTTGGCCGGTGGATAGATGGCGATCAGCAGGGTCTGGCTCATGGGGTACAGGGGGCCGGCAACCACGCCTTGCAGCACCCGAAAGCCCACCAGCTCGGGCATGGACTGGGAAATGCCGCACAGGAACGAGGCCAGCACGAACAGCAGCGTGGCCCAGAGGAACAGCTTGACCTCGCCAAAACGCCGGCTCAGCCAGCCGGTCAGGGGCAAGGCGATGGCGTTGCTGACGGCGAACGAGGTGATCACCCAGGTGCCCTGCTCGGAACTGACCCCCAGGTTGCCGGAAATGGTCGGCAGCGCCACGTTGGCGATGGTGGTGTCGAGCACTTGCATGAAGGTCGCCAGCGACAGGCCGATGGTGCACATCAGCAGGCTGGGTGGCGTGAATGAAGCGGGTGCGTTCTGACTCATCGCAAATCCCTGGATACCGGAAGAGACGCCCGGGCACGCGCACAGTGTCGGCGCCCTGGCAGAACAGCAGGTTGATCAGCGCTGTGCGGTGGCCTTGCTGCCGGCGGCGCTGTTTTCATGGATCAGGCGTGCGATCAGTGCGTCAGCCTCAGCCAGTTGCTCGTCATACACCGAGGTGCTGAAGCTCGCCTGCCTGGGCGGCTGCTGGGCCAGCACCGGGCCGCTCTGGTCATGCAGGTCGACCTCCACGGTGGTCGACAGGCCAATGCGCAACGGGTGATCGGCCAGTTCGTCGCGGTTGATGTGGATACGCACCGGCACACGCTGGACGATCTTGATCCAGTTGCCGGTGGCGTTCTGCGCCGGCAGCAAAGCAAAGGCACTGCCGGTACCGGCGCCCAGGCTGTCGATGGTGCCGTGGTAGGTCACGTCGCTGCCGTACAGGTCGGCGTGCACTTCGACCGGCTGGCCGATGCGCATCTTGCCCAGTTGGGTTTCCTTGAAATTGGCATCGATCCACAGCTGGTCCAGCGGAATCACGGCCATGGTCGCAACACCCGGCTGCACCCGCTGGCCCAGTTGCACATTGCGCTTGGCCACGTAGCCGGTCACCGGCGCCACCAGTGTGGTGCGGGCATTGGCCAGCCAGGCCTGACGCAATTGCGCGGCGGCAGCCTTGACGTCGGGGTGCGAGGAAACCTGTGTGTCGTCCACCAGCGCCACGCTGCTGGCCAGTTGCTGCTGGACATTGCTCAGGGCGCTCTGCGCGCTGACCAGGTCATCCTTGGCATGCGACAGCTCTTCCTGCGAGATCGCCCCGCTGGCGGCCAGGTTGCGCCGCCGGGTGTAATTGTCCTGGGCTTTTTGCACCGCCGCGCGCTGGGCCGCCAGTTGCGCTTTCATGCCGTCGACATTGCTGTACAGGCCGCGCACCTGGCGCACCACCTTGCCCAGGTTGGCCTCGGCACTTTGCAGACCGACAGCGGCATCGCTGGGGTCGAACCTGAGCAGCACCTGACCTTCGCGTACCAGGTCGCCATCGTCGGCGCCGATGCTGATCACCGTGCCGGTGGTCAGCGGCGTGATTTCCACCACGTTGCCGCTTACATAGGCATCGTCGGTGCTTTCGCCCCAACGGCCATACAGCTCATGCCAGGCCCAGAAACCCAGGCCACCGGCAATCACCAGCAACAACAGGCCGAGCAGGAGCACCTTGCGTTTGCCGGAGCCCTGTTCCCTGGCGGGGCTGGCGGATGAAGAATCGGGAGCATCAGTGGCCATGGCGATTACCTTGTAGTCTGCAAAACGGTTGGAACCCGGGAGCCCGGCATCGTCGGCAAAGCCGCTGCCAGGCACATGACGTGGCGATTCACCTCACGGCTTTTCATGGGCACCGGCGGATCTGAAACTCAGACGCGTCAGGGTGAGGTGGTCATCGGCAGCCACCAGCAGCTTGGTCAGGATGCGCTGCAGGGTTTCGATCTCTTCCTTGTCCAGCGCGGCGAACGTGTCGTTCATGGCATCGGCGCCAATGCTCGGCAGCAAGTCGGCGATGGCCTGACCCTTTGCGGTCAGCACCACCTTGACCTGACGCCGGTCGGCAGCCGAACGGCTGCGCACCACCAGGCCCTTGTGTTCGAGGCGATCGAGCATGCGCGTCATCGAACCACTGTCCAGCGACAGGTGCCGGCACAGCTCGACCGGGGTGTCGGAGGAGAACTGGGCAATGACGATCAGCACCTTGAACTGGGCAAAGGTCAGGTCGTGTGGCTCCAGGTATTTGTCCAGCATGCGGTCCTTGAGCGCATTGGTACGCCCCACCAACAGGCCGATCAGGCTGGAGTCGAAGTTGTCCGCCGAAAAATGTTTCAAGAATTCACCAGAAAAGCTGCTTAGGCAGTTATTGCAAAATATTACTGCCTGGGCAGCCAATGTCAAAGCCTTCGTTAGCTTGCTTATTAATTACCCATAAAAAAACGACCGGTGGCGAGCCGGTCGTTTTCGAGGGTGCTGCCCGTGTCGATTACGCCGCGATCGGCACGCCGCTGTGGAAGCGAAAATCTTCATCGGGACTTTCGATCAGCTCGCGCTCGGCCAGGCGGATCTCTTCGATCTTGGCGTCGACGTCAGCCTTTTCGCCATAGGCATAGGCCAGCTTGAGGTAGTCCTGGAAATGCCGGGACTCGGACTTGAGCAGGCTGGCGTAGAACTTCGACAGCTCTTCATCCAGGTGCGGCACCAGGGCGGCGAAGCGCTCACACGAGCGCGCCTCGACGATGGCGCCGACGATCAGCGCGTCGGTCAGCCGGTACGGGTTGTGGTTGCGCACATGTTTGCGCAATGCCCCGGCGTAGCGCGCCGAGCTGATATTGGCCATGGGGATCTGGCGCTTGCGGATCAGGCTGATGACCTGCTCGAAGTGACGCAACTCTTCACGCGCCAGGCGCGACATCTTGGCCTGCAGGTCAAACTTGTCGTTGTACTGGAACATGAACTGAAACGCCGCGCCGGCCGCTTTCTTCTCGTTGTTGGCGTGGTCGATCAGCAAAATATCCAGGTTGCGCAGCGCCGCCTGCACCCAGGCATCGGGGGTGCGGCACAGCAGAAAGGCTTCGATTTCAGGGATCGGGTACATAGGCTCACGAGGACGGCTGGGCAAAGCGGTGCATTATACGAGCCATAGGCGCCACTCGCGATACAAAAACTCACGCCTGCCGCGCAGGACCAATGCCCGTCAGTCAAGCCGGTTTTCACCCGTTTTTACGCCTGACACTCAACAGTGGGAGGCAGCAACTGCTGGCAATGGCTATGAGAAAGGCGCACCAGGTGTGTGGGCCTTGCTGGCGTCATCGCCGGCAGAGCCGCCTCCCACAGGATTGATGTTGTTCTGGATCTCGTGCCTGACATCAGACTGTGGATCACCGGATTCGCCGGCATCACCCTTTACGCCTATGGCGTGGTGCGATCAAACGCATCGCGCAAAAAGGCCGGGGCGATGTAGCGGTCATAATGCGCATCGGACAGCAGGAAGAATTCCCGGTCGATGGCGTCGCGCAAATCCGGCAGCGCCCAGTCGCGAAACTCGGGCAACAGCACAAAGCCATAGGCCTCGACCTGATTGATCACCCGTGCGCCACGGGCAATCAACTGGTAGGCCCAGCAGTATTCGGACTGGTGCGCCACAAAACGGATCTTGCGCATCGTCAGTTGCCCGCGCAGTTTTTCCACATCGAAGATTTCGACCTTGGCGGTCATGACCTGCACCAGCAACTGTTCGAGGCGCAGCCACACGGCGCGCTTTTCGTCTTCGTTGTAGGCGTTCCAGTTGACGATTTCGTGGTGGAAACGCTTGCAACCACGGCACACCCGGTCGCCAAAGACGGTGGAGCAAAGGCCTATGCAAGGCGTCTTGATGATCTGATCAGGCATGAAGGGCGGGCAGCGGCTGGTGGAACGAGGCGTCATGTTAGCCCTTTGTCTAACCAGGGTCACCCCTGAACATGTAGGGGCTAACTTACCTTTGTTGAAGTTTTCCCGTAGAATCACCGGGCCTTATAAGGCGCCAATGTCCGTCGGAAGCTGTTTTCAAAGCGTCACGAGCACAGTCAAGTTATCCCGCCGTCCGGTGTCGACCCGGCCATTCCCTCATCACGAATGGCCGACCGACTGTCCCACCCAGCCGTTCAGCAGGCGTAAAACTTTGAAAACAGCTTCGTAAGATAAGGTCGTTACCTTGGTCAGCATGCTCGAAAAGCATCCACACACAGGGTACGACATTTATCTGGATGAGCGTCCCGGACACCCTTTTGGGACCACTGATGAGGGTAATACTGTGCTTGAAGCCTACCGTAAACATATCGAAGAGCGTGCCGCCCAGGGCATCGTGCCCCAGCCGCTTAACGCCGAACAAACCGCAGGCCTGGTCGAGCTGCTGAAGAATCCCCCGGCTGGCGAAGAAGCTTTCCTTGTCGACCTGATCACCAACCGCGTACCACCAGGCGTTGACGAAGCGGCCTACGTCAAGGCCGGTTTCCTGTCTGCCCTGGCCAAGGGCGAAGTCACCTCCCCGCTGATCGACAAGAAGCGCGCCACCGAACTGCTCGGCACCATGCAGGGCGGCTACAACATCGCCACCCTGGTCGAACTGCTCGACGACGCCGATCTGGCCACCGTCGCTGCCGAACAGCTCAAGCACACCTTGCTGATGTTCGACGCCTTCCACGACGTAGCCGAAAAAGCCAAGGCCGGCAATGCCAATGCTCAGGCTGTCCTGCAATCGTGGGCCGATGGCGAGTGGTTCAAGAAGCGCCCGACCCTGGCCGACAAGATCAGCCTGCGCGTCTTCAAGGTCACCGGCGAAACCAACACCGACGACCTGTCGCCGGCGCCTGATGCCTGGTCGCGCCCGGACATCCCGCTGCACGCCCTGGCCATGCTGAAAATGGCCCGCGAAGGCATCGTGCCTGACGTGCAAGGCTCCATCGGCCCGATGAAGCAGATCGCCCAGATGTACGGCGACGGCTTCCCGGTCGCCTACGTCGGTGACGTGGTCGGTACCGGCTCCTCGCGCAAATCGGCGACCAACTCGGTGCTGTGGTTCTTCGGCGACGACATTCCGTACGTGCCGAACAAGCGTGCCGGCGGTTTCTGCTTCGGCACCAAGATCGCACCGATCTTCTACAACACCATGGAAGACGCCGGCGCCCTGCCGATCGAATTCGATGTCTCGAACATCAACATGGGTGACGTGATCGACCTGTACCCGCACCAGGGCAAGGTCTGCAAGCACGACAGCGAAGAAGTCATCACCACGTTCGAACTCAAGACCCCGGTCCTGCTGGACGAAGTCCGCGCCGGCGGCCGTATCCCGCTGATCGTCGGCCGCGGCCTGACCGAAAAGGCCCGTGCCGAACTGGGTCTGGGCCCGACCGACCTGTTCAAGCTGCCTGAAGCCCCGGTCGACACCGGCAAGGGCTACACCCTGGCACAGAAGATGGTCGGCAAGGCCTGCGGCCTGCCAGAAGGCAAAGGCGTGCGCCCTGGCACCTACTGCGAACCGAAGATGACCACCGTCGGTTCCCAGGACACCACCGGCCCGATGACCCGCGACGAGCTGAAAGACCTGGCGTGCCTGGGCTTCTCTGCCGACCTGGTCATGCAGTCGTTCTGCCACACCGCGGCCTATCCAAAGCCGATCGACGTCACCACCCACCACACCCTGCCGGATTTCATCCGCACACGTGGCGGCGTGTCCCTGCGTCCTGGCGACGGCATCATCCACAGCTGGCTGAACCGCATGCTGCTGCCTGACACCGTCGGCACCGGCGGCGACTCGCACACCCGCTTCCCGATCGGCATCTCCTTCCCGGCCGGTTCCGGCCTGGTCGCCTTCGCCGCCGCCACCGGCGTGATGCCGCTGGACATGCCCGAGTCGATCCTGGTGCGCTTCAAAGGCAAGATGCAACCGGGCATCACCCTGCGTGACCTGGTCCATGCCATTCCTTACGTCGCCATCCAGAAAGGCCTGCTGACCGTCGAGAAGAAAGGCAAGATCAACGCCTTCTCCGGTCGCATCCTGGAAATCGAAGGCCTGGACGAACTGACCGTCGAGCAGGCGTTCGAACTGTCCGACGCCTCGGCCGAGCGCTCGGCTGCCGGTTGCACCATCAAGCTGCCAGAGAAGCCGATCGCCGAGTACCTCAAGTCCAACATCACCCTGCTGCGCTGGATGATCAGCGAAGGCTACGGCGATGCGCGGACCATGGAGCGTCGTGCCCAGGCGATGGAAGCCTGGATCGCCAACCCGCAACTGCTGGCTGCCGACCCGGACGCCGAATACGCCGAGATCATCGAGATCGACCTGGCGGACATCAAGGAGCCTGTGCTCTGCGCCCCGAACGACCCGGACGACGCCCGTCTGCTCTCCTCCGTACAGGGCGAGAAGATCGACGAAGTGTTCATCGGTTCGTGCATGACCAACATCGGCCACTTCCGCGCAGCGGGCAAGTTGCTGGACAAGGTCAAGGGCCAGTTGCCTACACGTCTGTGGCTGTCGCCGCCGACCAAGATGGACGCTCACCAGCTGACCGAAGAAGGCTACTACGGCATCTACGGCAAGGCCGGCGCACGCATGGAAATGCCAGGCTGCTCGCTGTGCATGGGTAACCAGGCACGTGTAGAGCCGAACTCCACCGTGGTGTCGACCTCGACCCGTAACTTCCCGAACCGTCTGGGCGACGGCGCCAATGTCTACCTGGCCTCGGCCGAGCTGGCATCGGTTGCCTCGATCCTGGGTCGCCTGCCGACCGTCGAGGAGTACATGGAATACGCCAATCAGATCGACACCATGGCAGCGGACGTGTACCGCTACCTGAGCTTCGACCAGATCGCCGAGTTCCGTGAAGCGGCCGCCAACGCCAACATCCCGGTCGTTCAAGCCTGATTGACTGACCTGGCGTAATAAAAAACCCCGCACGCGTGCGGGGTTTTTTTATGCCCTGAAAACCGGCGCCAGGCCATTTGCCGCGTACCAAGATGGCGAATGATCCCCTACCCAGGTCAGGGTGCCCTTTTCTTATGCACCAGCATCGTCTGAATCTGCTGGGTCGCATGCCGGGTGCTTTCGGCGAGTTTCTTGACCTCATCGGCCACCACCGCAAAACCTCGCCCCACATCCCCGGCACGCGCCGCCTCGATGGCAGCATTCAGGGCCAGCAGGTTGGTCTGGTCGGCAATACCCTTGATGACGCCGACCACCGTGGATATCTGCCCGTAGGTGGCGTCGTTGTGCTCCAGCATCTGTGCATGACTGGCCTTGGCCGAGCGTTCGTCGCTGATGTCGCGCACCGCGCCCATCACCCGTTGCAGCACACCGCGCTCGTCACGGATAGCCCGGCCACGCTCGCGGCACCAGATATAGCCGCGGCTCTTGTGGCGCATGCGAAATTCGAACACGTACTCGCCGCTGCCGCCGGGGGCGACGATTTCACGCTCGAAGATGGCCATGACACCCGGCAGGTCGTCGGGGTGCGAGATATTGACCTGAGTGTCCCAGCCGTCGGGCAGTTCGTGCGGGGCATAGCCCATCAAGGTGCGAAACGGGTCGGAGATGCGCATCAGGCTCGCCGGATCGTCGATGCGGCCATTGGCAACCCGAATGTCCCAGAAGCCTTCGGTCATGGTCGATTGCAACAAGGTCCAGGCCCGCTGCTCTTGCTGAGCCGCCTGCACGCGCTCGTGCAATTGACGATTTTCGTCCTGCAAGGCCTGAACCTGCTGTTGCAGACACAAGTGTTCGGACTCCAGCGCCTGGCGCGCCTCATGCTCGCTGCACAATTGTGCCTGCAGTGCGGCCTGCCCGGCAGCTTCCTGGCCGACCCGCTCGCGCAAGCCAGCGTGCTGATCAGCCAGTTGCGCCAGATCATCAAGCACGGCCGGAAAACGCTGCAAGGTCGTCCCCTGCACCTCACCCACCGGCTGACCGGCGGCGATGCGTTGCAGCACCCGCCGGAGCTCATCAACCCACGTAGTGTTCTTGAAAAACATCGGTGCACTCCGGACATAAAGACTTCAACGCCAATCTGATCCCGGATCGCCCCCCGCGTGCATGTGCATGGCTGCCAACCTGCTTGCATCGCCCTGCCAAAGTGGCGGATAGGCAAGACCCCGACACAGGGTCAGGGTCTTGGGTCAATCACGGCAGGCCCTTCAGCCGTTGCGGATCACCGCCTGCAAGACGTGCTTGAAGGTGTCGATCTGCGCCTGACTGAACTGGCTGAACACCTTGTCTTGCTGTTCGCGGGCAATGCTCCACAGCCCCTCGGTCTCGTCCACGCCCTTGGGCGTCAGGCACACGCGCTCGTCGCGGTCGCACACCAGCCCCTTGCGTCGCAGGTTGGCCACGGCCTCGTCGATTTCGCGGACCGGCATTGCCACTTCGCGTTGCAGTTCGCTCAGGGCCAGCCCTGCATCGTTTTCCAGCACCATCAGCATGCGCGCCTCACTGGTGCGCAACCCGGTGGACAACTGGCGCGGCTGGTAACCGGCCTGATAGGCCCGCAGCGCCTGGGTCATCAGGTAATACAGGTTGTGCTGCAGGCGGCCCTGGAAGTGGCTGCTCGGTGGCTGGCCTTCTTCTCTTTTGGTCATCCGCGTGTGCGGCAGCACCATCGAGTAGGCACCCTGGTGATACAGCAAGGGCGAGCGGCCAAAGTCGTCGAAGGCCACCACCTTGCCGATCAGGATCCAGTGATCGCCGCCGTCGATCTGCTGGTATTTCTCGCAGTCGAAACGCGCCGAACAGTCAGCCAGCAAGGGCGAGCCGCCCACACCCGGCTCATGCTCGATACCGGCAAAGCGGTCGTCCTTGGGTCGGGCAAAATTGTTCGACACATCAATCTGGTCGGCCGCCAGGATGTTCACCGCAAAGTGCGAGGCCTCGGCGAACACTTCATGGCTGGTAGAGCGCTTGTCCAGGCTCCAGAGGATCAACGGCGGGTCCAGCGACACCGAGTTGAAACTGTTGGCGGTGACGCCGACCTTCTGGCCGGCTTCGGTGGCGGCGGTGATCACCGTGACGCCGGTGGCGAAGTTGCCCAGGGCACGGCGAAACGCGCGGCCGTCCAGCGGGTTGTTGGCGGCAGGTGCAGCAGTGGCTGATTCGGACATGCAAGACTCCCGGGCAGCGCTCGACACGCTGCCCTGCTGACGATTTTTATGAGAATGAAGGGAGGACGCCGCGGATCAGGCCAGCGACGGATCGGGCTCCAGGCCCATCAGTTCACGACCCAGAATCTGCGCACAGACGTCATAGTCGGTGTAGGCGTGCGCGCCGGTCATGTGCACGTCGCGGAACAAGCGCTGCATCTCGTTGCTTTCGTACCAGGCGGTGCCGCCGGCGGCTTCGAACAGGCGGTCCACGGCCTGGATGCACATCTTGACCGCGTAGGCCTGGTTGGTGCGCCAGAAGGCCAGGGTTTCACGCGCCGGGTACTGGTGACGCTCGCTATGGTCAGCATGTTCCTCCCAGGTCTTTTCCAGAAAAGCCCGTGCAGCCGCCACCTGATGGGTCGACTCGGCCAGGCGCATCAGCGCAGGCGTGGCGGCGCCCACCGAGGCACCGGTGTAGGCGCGCACACGGTTCTGGGTCTTTTCGCGGAAGGCCACCAGCATGCGCTCGGCAACGCCCAGGCTGATGGTCGAAAAGCCACTGGCGAAATACGGGCGGTACGGCGAATAGAAGATCTTGCTGTCCGGGTACAGGCCAAAACCTGCGGACTTGCCTTCCATCATGTCCTTGGCTTTCTCGATGCGGTACTCGGGCACGAATACGTTGTCGATGATCAAGGTCTTGGTGCCGCTGCCCTTCATGCCGGCGGCGTACCAGTCATCACGAATCTCATAGTCGCTGCGCGGCAATACAGCGAAGCAGTAGTCCTGGGTGCCTTCGGCGTTCTTGCGCCGAAAACCGACGATGGCCCACTCGGCATGGTCGCTGCCGCTGCTCCAGCCCATCTCGCCGCTGAACATCACGCCGCCCTCGGTCTCTTCGGTGCGGCCGAACGGCGCCACGCTGCTGCTGGCGGTGGCGTCGCGATCTTCGCCCCAGACTTCATCCTGCAGGCGGGACGAGAACATGGCCAGTTGGTGACTGTGGGTGCACAGCAGGCTCATGGCCCAGGCGGTGCTGGCACAGGCGCCGGCCAGCAGGGCGATGCAATCACCGAACTGTGGCAGGGAAATCTCCAGGCCACCGTAATGGCGCGGCTGGAAGGCACGGTGCAGGCCGATGCGCTTGAGCATGGCGATGTTCTCGTCAGGCACCTGGCGGTCCTTCTCGGCCTGGGCGGCATTGGCCGCGATGGCTGGCAGGATTGCACGCAGGTCTTCGAGCAGCGGATTGGGCTTTTTCATGAGGGGGCTCTGCTTATTATTGGAAAACGCTTTGCGGGCTGGCGCATCGGGCATCACCTTGAAGGTATTGCCCTGCCACCCGAACACGACTTCAGTATGGGCGTCGCCCACGCCGTGGAAAATGCACCTTCCACATGGAAGATTGCACTTTTCATAGCGTGCGTCCCTGCATTGGCCTGCTTCCATCTGGCAGGCAGAGACAAGCCCGGGTCAGGGACGATCAAGATTGCCGGCCAGCCGAAAAGTACCCTGAACGCCTGCGACTTTCCCTTTCTGCCGCCGCTGCTGCCCGAGGTACATTGCATGTCCGATATTCAACTGCTTCCCCAGGTCCAGGCCTTTCTGGACCGTGACCATGGCCTGTTCATCGATGGCCGCCACGTTGCTGCGCACGGCAGCGAGAAAATCGACGTGGTCAGCCCGGCCAACGCCCAGGTCATCTCGCGGGTCAGCAATGCCAACAGCGAGGACATCGACGCGGCGGTGGCCTCGGCGCGCCAGGGTTTCAAGACCTGGTCACAGACAGCACCGGCGGTGCGCAGCAGCGTACTGCACAAGCTGGCCGACCTGATGGAGCAGCATGGCGAAGAGCTGGCGCAGATCGAGACCCTGCAATCGGGCAAGATCATTCAGATCTCGCGGGCCTTCGAAGTCGGCATGGCCGCCAATTTCCTGCGCTATTTCGCCGGCTGGGCGACCAAGATCACCGGGCAGACCATCACCCCGTCATTGCCATCATTCAACGGTGAGCAGTACACCGCCTACACCCTGCGCCAGCCGATCGGCGTGGTCGTCGGCATCGTGCCGTGGAACTTCTCGACCATGATCGCCATCTGGAAACTGGCCTCGGCGCTGACCACCGGCTGCAGCGTGATCATCAAGCCGAGCGAGTTCACCCCGCTGACCATCCTGCGCATCGCTGAACTGGGCATGCAGGCCGGGCTGCCGGCCGGCGCGCTGAACGTGGTAACCGGCATGGGCAAGGTCGGCCAGGCGCTGATCGAACACTCGGGCACCGACAAGGTGTCGTTCACCGGCTCTGTACCGACCGGCATCGCAGTGGGCAAGACGGCCTTTGGCGCCAACCTGACCCGTGCCACGCTGGAGCTGGGCGGCAAGAACTCGGTAGGTTTCCTGGCCGATGTGGACATCGACAAGGCGGTCAACGGCGCCATTGAAGCCGGTTTCCTGCATTCGGGGCAGATCTGTGCAGCAGCCGAGCGCTTCTTTGCGCCGCGTCACCGTATCGATGAACTGATGGACAAGCTGTCGCTGCGCCTCAAGGCCTTGAAGATCGGCTCGCCGCTGGATGAAAGCACCGAGTTCGGACCGGTCACCAATCGTGTCCACCAACAGAAACTGGGCGCGTTCTTTGACAAGGCGCGCGCCGAACACTGCACCATCGTGCATGGCGGCCGGCTGATCGAGCGTGAGGGGTTCTATGTCGAGCCGACCGTGATCCTGGCCAACTCGGTGAACGACAGTCTGCTCAACGAAGAAACCTTCGGCCCCATCGCCACCTTCCTGCCATATGACGACGAGGAGGAAATGCTGGCCCTGATGAACAACACCCCTTACGGGCTGAGCGCCAGCCTGTGGACCAACGACCTGGGCAAGGCCATGCGCATGGTGCCACGCATCGAAGCCGGCACCGTGTGGGTCAACATGCACACCCTGCTCGACCCGGCCGTGCCGTTTGGCGGCATCAAAGCCTCAGGTATCGGCCGTGAGTTCGGCGAGGCGTTCATCGATGATTACACCGAGCTCAAATCGGTGATGATCCGCTACTGATCGAGACGTGCTGTAGCGCCTTGGCAGGAGCGACCGGGCGGTGAACCGCTTTGGCCGTAAAGGGCATGGCACAGGCGTGTGGTGCGCCCTTCCCGGCTAAAGCCGGTCCTACAGCACCCTCGGGACGGTGAAACGAAACTCGCTGCCCTGTCCCACTTCGCTTTCGGCCGTCAGCACCCCACCATGAGCCTTGATAATGCCCTGGGAGATGTACAGTCCAAGGCCGGTGCCACTGGGGTTGTTGTCCTTGAGCGTCCAGTACCGATCAAAAATGTGCGGCAGTTGCTCAGGGGCAATCCCTTCGCCACTGTCGCGCACACTGAAGGCAATATCGCTGCCGCACGGCTCGGCTGTGACGGTGATACGGCCCTGCTTGGGGCTGAACTTGATGGCATTGCCGATCAGGTTCGACAACACCTGGAACAGACGCTCCGGGTCGGCATTGACCCTGAGGTCCAGGCACGGCATGAACACCAGTTCGACAGCCTTGTCCAGCGCCAGGGGCGACAGCAGCGTATAAGCCTCATCGAGAATCTGACTGACCTCCAGGTGCCTGGGGGTGATGGTGTAGCGACCGGCTTCGATCTTCGAGGTGTCGAGCAAGTCTTCGAGCAGCACATTCATGCGGCTGGCCGCCTGTTGCATGGTGTCGAGTGCCGAAGCGATGCGTCTTGAAGTGTGCGGCCCTTCAGAGCTGAACGACTTTTGCATCATGCCGCAAAGCATGGAAATCACGGTCATGGGGCTGCGCAAGTCATGGGAAACCACCGCGACCAAGTCATCGCGGGCCCGGACAGCCTGCTGTTCACGCAAGACCTGACGAGCCAGATCGTTTTCCAGGGCCGAACGGCGCAGGTCCTGGGCAGCGAACAGGTCACCATGACTCCACGGCGCGGCAATGCCGGCCACCTCGACCTTCCAGATTTCGAACGAGGTGCGTGGCCGCAGGCGCGGCGTGCCTTCGGCATCACTCATGTCCAGCGGCTTTTCCGGGTTGCCGCTCCACGGAATGCTTTCCTTGACCTCCCGACGAAACCACAAGACCCCGTTATCCACCGGCTTGGGCAGGCTCATGGCCAATACACCGCTGGCCTCTTTCTGGTAATCGGCGGCCGGTGCATACACGCTGGACAGATGATGGCTGGCGAACACCGGCTCGCCCTGCGCCCGCAGCCAGGCGTGCAAGGCATGGATCTGCCCGGGCTCGGGGCACTTGCCATATCGGTGCAAGGTCGTGCCCTCGATGATCGCCACGCCGCTGGCATCGACCATGTCCATCAACGTTTGCGGCTCTGCACTCAAGCCTTCGAACACCGTGTCTTGCGCATTGACCATCAAGGCATTGAGCCGCGCCAGGGTCTGCAACTTGGTTTCACGCTGGCGGCTGACTTCCAGCGCCTCCATGGCACTGATCTGCAACGACAGCACCTGCCCCAGGGTCTGACAGGCGCTGCGCAGTTCAGGTGGCACATACAGCGGCGTACGGTGGCCGCAGGTAATCAACCCCCACAGCCGGTCGCCCTTGAGCAGCGACACACTCATGGACGAACGCACGCCCATGTTGCGCATGTACTCGCAATGCACCGGCGACACGCTGCGCAGCGTGGCAAAGCTCATGTCCAGCGGCTGGCCGGTGTCGGGACGCAGCGACGGCACCAGCTCGACCGCCGTGTAGTCGGCGTCGGGAATGATCCGCAACCAGTTGCGCCGGTACAGTTCACGCGCCTGCTCGGGAATGTCGGAGGCCGGAAAAAACAGGCCGTTGTACAGTTCCATGGCCGGCGAAGACGCTTCGGCAATCACCTGGCCGTGACCTTGCGCTTCGAAGCGGTAGATCAGCACCCGATCGTAACCGGTGAGCCGCTGAATCTCGTGCACGCAGGCTTCATACAAGGCCGGCAGGCTTTGTGCGGCCTGCAGGTTACGCAGAATGCGCCCCAGGTTGCGGCTCGTGGCCTTGTCGTCGACCGGCATGGCCGGCAGGTCCTGGCGCTCGAGTTCCAGCACCAGCACACCCTGGTGACGATGCAGCAAGGCTTCGAAGGCGTGGCCCTGGATACTGACCCGCAAGGGCGAGGCATCGGCGAATGACTCGGCGGTGCAAGCCTCGGCAATGCTGGCCGCCTGTACCGGACCCAGCAGGCAGGCCAGGGGCTGGCCCAGCACCTGCGCCGGTTGCACGCCGAACAGGGGTTCGATGTTGGCGCTGACCTGCAACAGCTCAAGGCCCGGCTCGCTCAGCGTCAACAGCACACCGTGGGGCTGGATGGCCCCGGGATATTGAATCGGCTCGCTGGCACAGTTGGCCAGTAACTGCTTGAAGAGTGCCGGATCGTGAGGGCTCATGACAGGACTCCCTGACGTTCAAGCCATTGCTCGAAACAGTTGAACGTGGCACACGCGGCCTGGGCGGCGGCCTGATGCAAGGCAGGGTCTGCCGGCTGCTCGTCCAGCAGCGCCAGAAAGGCCTTCCAGCGTCGACCGGTCTCGGCACCGTAGACGTTCATGAACGCAGCGCCTGTGTGCTCATCCAGCCCCAGAGTGACGTGCATCTGCCGACGCAAGACCTGGCCGCCCAGGGTCGCCCCTTCCAGTACATACAGCACCCCCAGGCACGCGCCGGGACTGTCGATACACGGCAAGTCCTGGCACACAGGCCATTGCGCGAACGAGTGGACGTCATGGCCCAGGGCTTGAAGGTCGCGCTGCAGGGTCGGGGCCTTCAGGCGCAGGGCCAGGTCGAGCCCGGACGGCGCGCACATGCAGTCCATGAGCGCCGCTTCCAGCGGCTGGTAGAAACCGTAATAGGCTTGAATCAGGCGGACATACAGCGCGTGATTCATGCCGGGCGAGAAAAACGGCATGCGCTTTTCCAGCCGGGTGTGCAAATGGCCTGTCTGCGCCCTGAGTGCATCAAGCATTCTGGGCGAGTCCAGGCGAATAGGCGTTGCCGACATCCGGTAAGGCTCTCAGAGGGTTGGACCGCAAAACGCATCCCAGCGATCAAAGCGCCTCAACATACAGGCGCAAAGCCATTGCCAACAGCCATTTCATTGCGTAATAAACACAATCAAGGGCTGTCGGCGACCAAAGGGCATGTTTCAGCCACTTTTTCTGAGGCAGGCACCGGTCTGGAAAGGTTCGTTCGATGAAAGCACGGGGCTATACGATGGCGGGCTCACTTGCCGGGCAACCCCCAGTAGCCTGGTATAGGCACGCAAACTTTGCGCAATGTTCTGTAGAAAAACCGGATGCCGGGCAAAGCAGGCACTGGCCAGGCTGTCAGCGCCCCAGACCTGGCGAAAGGCCGGGATACGCAACAAACGCTGCATGATGTCGACCGGTACGGCCGCAAGGTCTTGATCCTCACTCGACGGTGCGTCACTACTGACGCGGATGAGTGCCTCGATCTGACGATCGTCGGCGCTGTAGAGCACAGGCTCCTGGACACTGCCCTGGGCCGGCCAGCCTCTGGCCAAAGCGCCCTGCGGATCCGGCGCCAGGCCCGGAACCATCAGCCAGGTGGCCTCGCTGTAGCCAAGCATGGCACCGCTCAAGGCCCGATACAGGGCAACCTCGGCCCAGCGCTGTTCGGTGGCCGACAGTTCAATGCCAAACTGCGCGGCCTGCATCTTGAATTCAGGGTGAGCCATCAAACCGGTATAGATGACGCTGATCAGATGCCGGGTACGCTTGAGGCAGACGCCCTGGCTCAAGGCTCGTTGGCGCCCGCGCCGAATGGCCGCCAGCCCCGCCCGCAGTTGTGCCACGCTGAAACACAGGCTGGCATTGACCGCATGACCGGTGGCGACCAATTCTTCGATGACCTCACACCCCATTTCGCTGAGTGGCACGCTGACCATGATATTGGGCATCAGGTTGGCCAGCTCGCGCGCGCGCCTGAGCGTGCCAGCGGCGCTGTGATACTCACTCGGCTCGATCTCCACGGCCACCCAGCCACGCACCGCCTCACTGGCCTGCCAGGCGTCGAACAGCAATTCGGCGCTTTCGCGCAAGGCGGCTTCATAGAGCGTTCGATGCAGCGGGGCCGGCGTCAGTAACTGACTCCAGGGTCGGGCACGACGCGCCCAGTGCTGCAGATTGGAATTGAGATAGGTATTGATCGAAGCCAGGGTCGTGATCGCGCCACCGATACCCGCCTCGGCCGAGGCAAATCCCACAGGCAGAAGCGTCTCGATGCGGTGATGGGCTTGCGGGTAGTCCTTGAGCATCCGCGCCTTGAACACCGGGTAAGACGCCGGTGCGCCCTCCCACCAATAATATGACTGGCAACGCCGACGGTTGAAGTCGTGCATCAGGCTATGCGATTCCATGCATCCTGCCCTAACAAAGTGATAGTTTGAATGGTTCAGGGCCTGTGCCCCGAATGCTTATAAGCGAACCTGGCAGCGGATTAATACAGATTAAACAGGGTTTCCTGCGGTCACGAAAACGCACCGCCAGCGCACCCTTGACGCACTGTAATTATTATAAGAATGGGCCACGCAACGAGGATGCTGCCACCACGGATGTACGCACCCGCCAATGGCCTTGGTCACCGGCCAACACATGCTTCAAGTGCGCCAGAGCCGGTGCACTAGAGGGCTTAAATAGCCTGTCAACGGGCGTTAGAATGTAGCAGCATTATTCAACTGTCAAACCATTGGGCGGCACTTTCTCGTCGCACAAACGGCCTGAATTTATCGATTATTTTAATACTTCATTTTTATGACAGCATTGAACAACTGCAACCCCCTCAAATAACCTTTTCCCTGACTGACAAAAAAAGGATGCCCCCTCATTTGAGGGAACATCCCTTTTATTACACAGATCGTTATAACCCGGGATCAGAACGTGCCGCGTACGGTCACTTCCAGGCTGCGCGGTTCGCCCCAGTAATAACTGGTGGCCGTCGTGCCAATCTTCTTGTAATAGGCCTTGTCGAACAGGTTATTGGCATTGAGCTGCACGGAATAATGGTCATTGAGGCGATAGTTGGCCATGGCGCTGTATACCGCATAGCCGCTCTGGGTGGCCAGGGCATTGCCGCTGCGCGAGTAGATATCGCTCTGCGCCCGCACCCCGCCACCGACGGTAAGGTCCGACCAGGCGCCAGGCAGGCGATAGCTGGTAAACAGCTTGAGCATGCGCTTGGGGTCGGTGGAGCGCAGCACGTTACCGGTATTGCTGATCGTGTCCTTGAGGTATTCGGTGCTGGTGTAGGTGTAGCCACCGGACACCTGCCAGCCGGGCAGGACCTCACCGGACACTTCGATCTCAAAACCGTCGCTGCGGCTCTTGCCGCTGGCCGTCTGGCAGTAGCCGGAGGCGTAGAACGGCGGGCACGGGTTGGGGCTGTTGATGTCGTCGA
This sequence comes from Pseudomonas ovata, assembly GCF_003131185.1. Lineage (GTDB taxonomy): Bacteria > Pseudomonadota > Gammaproteobacteria > Pseudomonadales > Pseudomonadaceae > Aquipseudomonas > Aquipseudomonas ovata. The sequence goes on from NZ_QFFU01000003.1 coordinate 67,872, forward strand.
GTGCCTTGCCCACCTGATTGATGCGGAACAGCGCCAGCGAAGTGTTCAGGCGCCCCTCATAGAACTCGCCCTTGATGCCCATTTCATAGGCCTCACCGGTGATCGGCTCCAGCACCGAACCGGCCGCGTCCGTGGCGCTTTGCGGGTTGAAGATCTCGGTGTAGCTGGCGTAGGTGCTGAAATTGTCGTTGAGGTCATAGATCAGCGCCGCGTACGGGACGATTTCCTGGTTGACGCTGTAGTCGCCGGTGGCGGTGGTCGACTGGTCGTACTTCCACCAGTTCATGCGCGCACCGAGGATGGCGGTCAATGGCTCGGCCAGCGAGAGGCGCCAGGTGGCGTGGGCGCCTTCCTGGGTGGTGCGGGTCATGACCGGGCGGGCGGTGATGTTGATGGCAGGCTCGGCAATCGCCTTGGGGTCCCAGTTACGGATATCGAAGTCACTCAAGACACCTACGACCCGATTGGTGGCCGAGGCGGTGGAATCATTGCGAATACGTTCGAGGCCCAGCATCAGTTCATGCTGGCGACCGAACAGATCGAATGGACCGTTAAGCGTGGCGCTGAGATTGGTCTGCTCGCTTTCACCACCATCGCCCTCGGTCACTTGCATGTTCATCAGGTAAGGGTTGGTGGTACTGGCACGCTCGATAAAAGTCTGTTTGAAGCCATTATTATCCAGGCGAAAATGCGTGCGCGTGCCGGACAGTTTCAGTGCCCAGTCGTTATCGAACAGATGCTCGAGCTCGACAAAAGTCTGCAGGTTGCTGCGGTTCCAGCGGTTCCAGTCGGCCCCCAGGTAGGTGCTGCGCGACAGCTCCAGCGGCTGGCCGCTGAAATCCGCCGGCAACCCGCCCCAGGCGCCGGTGGCGTCCAGCTCGGTGTACTCGATGCCAGTGGTCAGGGTGGTGCGCTCGCCGAGGTCGGCAGCCAGCGAGCCGTAGAGCACGTTCTTGCGCTCCATACGGCTGTCCTGAAACAGGTCGCGGTCATCGTGCACCGCGATCATCCGGCCACGCAGGGCACCTTCGGCGGCCAGCGGGCCGGACACATCCAGTACATAACGCTGGGCATCCCAGGAACCGGCGGTGACGCTGGCCGAACCCTGGAACTCGCGTGTCGGGCGCTTGCGCACCATATTGACCGTGCCGGACGGGTTGCCCGAACCGCGCAGCATGCCGGTGGCGCCACGCAGCACCTCAACGTGGTCGATGATGGCCGAGTCGCTCTGGATGAATGAGCCGCCACCACTGCCCTGCACCACTGTCGCGCCATCGTACTGGATCGCGTCGATCTGGTAGCCGCGCGAATAATAGGTAACCCGTTCACTGTCGACATAATCGACGACCACGCCCGGCGTCTGCTCCAGCACTGTGGTCAGGTTGGTCAGGCCTTGATCCTGCAAGCGCTGGCTGGTCAGCACCGTGACCGATTGCGGGGTACGGCGCAGGGTCTGCGGCGACTTGCCGATGCTCACGGCACCGGTGGTATAGGAGCCTGAGTTCTCGGTCACGCTGCCCAGACCGCTGCCGGTCACACTGATGGCGCCCAGTTCGATGGCGCCGTCAGCCAGTGCCTCGGGCCTGGCGATCAGCACATAACTGCCGTTACCCTGCGCCACCACCTGAAAGTTGCTGCCGGCCAGCAGCGTGGCAAAGCCTTCATGGAGGCTGTAGCTGCCACGCAAGCCCGGCGACTGACGCCCCTGCAATTGCGCGGCATCGAACGAGATGGCCGCCCCGGCCTCGACGGCAAAGCGGCTGAGCACTTCGGTCAGGCTGCCGCTGGCAATGTCATAGCTGCGCACACGGCTTTCGCTCGCGGTTTCGGCGGCCACCGTCTGCAACGATGGCATCAGGCAGACAGCCCCCAGGCCGAACAGGCAAACGCGAATGGCCGTGCTCAACACGCTGTATTTGGGCTTGCAAGGTGTCATGTGTCCCCTCCCCTCGGGTATGTAATGACCGGTATCGAGGGGTTAGCCGAACGGGACACCCGATTAATGCAAAGACGATGCATTTTTATTTGCGCACGCTTGCCCTGTTGCGAAAACAGCCTCTGTCAGGCGCGGCTGACGGTTACCCACAAGGCGGTATGGCGCACCACTTTCAGGCCCAGGCCGCTTTCCAGCGCCGCCAGGGCGATGTCGGTATTGGCCAGCGGAAAGGCACCCGACACCTTGAGTCCGGCCACGGCCGGATCGCAGCGCAACCAGCCACGCCGGTAGCGGCTCAGCTCGGCCAGCAGCTCGCCCAAGGGTTGTTCGATGGCCAGCAGGCTGCCGTGCTGCCAGGCAGCCGTGGCCGGCGTATTGGGCCGCACGGCCTCGATATGTTCGCGGTCGAACTGCACCTGCTGGCCCGCCTGCAGCGATTGCGCCGGGCCGCTATCGGGCAGGTGCACCTCGGCACTGTTGCGCAGCACCGAGACCTGCGCGCCGTGCCCGAGCACGCGCACGGTCAGGCGAGTGTCCTGCGCCTGCACGCGACCATAGGGGGTTTGCACCCACAGCGGCCGGCCCAATGAATCGGGGGAGGCATTGACCAGGATTTCGCCGGCACGCAGGGTCAACTGCCGCTGCCGGGCATTGAAGTCGACATCCAGCGCGGTGTCGGTATTGAGCTTGATGACGCTGCCGTCGGCCAGTTGCAGGTCGCGCTGCTCGCCCACAGCGGTACGGTACTGGGCGAGCAAGGCGGCCCCGGTGTCGCTGCGCCAGCCGGCAATGCCCAGGCCGCCGGCAGCGGCCAGCAGCACCACGCTGCGCAGCACCTGGCGACGCGACTGGCCGCCGCGTAGCACGGGCGCCGCGACCTGGCCGGGCACCCGGGCAAATTGCGAACTGACTGACTCGACCCGTTGCCAGGCTTGCCGGTGCAGCGGGTCGGCATCATGCCAGCGTTGCCAGCCCTCGCGGTCATGCTCGCTGTCTTCGCCACTGGCCAGCCGCGCATACCAGTGCGCGGCCATGCGAATGGCTTCGCGCTCGGGGCCGGAAGGGCTCACGTCGGCGCCATCATGAAAACTGCATCAGGCAACAATGCTCCATCGCCTTGGCCATGTGGTTGTTGACGGTGCGCACCGAAATACCCAGGCGCTCGGCAATGACCGGGTAGGTCAGGCCGTCGAACTGCGCCAGCAGGAAGGTCTGCTTGACCTTGCCACCCAGGCCGTCAAGCATGCGGTCGATCTCGATCAGGCTCTCGACAATGATGGCCTGGTCTTCCAGCGACGGCTGCTCGCCCGGCGGCACGCTGGCCAGCCACTCCAGGTAACTCTGTTCCAGGGCACGTCGGCGGAACAGGTCGATCAGCAGCCCACGGGCAATGGTCGACAGATAATGACGTGGCTCGCGCACTTCCAGCGCCGTGCGCGCCTTGAGCAGACGCACGAAGGTGTCCTGTGCCAGGTCCGCCGCATCGCTGCGATTGCCCAGGCGCTGGCGCAACCAGCCTTGCAGCCAACCGTGGTGCTCGATGTACAGGTCGTTGACGGCACAGCGCAAGGAAGGAGAATCGACAGTCATGGGACTTCATTCGATGGGAATGAAAGTGATTATCAGATACGTGTACAGCATTTTGCAACCGCCTGTGATCAGACAACCCCTACAGCCCTGACGCGTGCTGTAGGAGCGCGCTCTGCCCGCGACCGGCTGCGTTAGCAGTCGTAAAATTGTGGCGTTTCGCAGATTTTAAAGTGTTCATAGCCGTAAATCTGTGGCGTTTCGCAGATTTTAAAGTGTTCACAGCCATAAATCTGTGGCGTTTCGCAGATTTTACGAGCGCTACGCACTCGGTCGCGGTGGTCCGGCATTCCGGCAGAGCGCGCTCCTACTAGCGTTGCTGTGCGTAGATATTCACTGCGGGCTTGCGGCGGGCAAAGGCGATCAACAGGATGGCGCCTGTCACCGCAGCCGTCAGCAGGGTTTCATAGCGGTAGCTCGGGCTGATCAGCATATAGCCCAGCACCAGGGTGATCAGGCCGATGACCAGCCAGGTCAGCCACGGAAACAACCACATCCTGAAGGCAATCTCGGTGCCCTGGCGTTCCATGATGGCGCGCATGCGCAGTTGCGAAACGGCAATCACCAGGTACACCAGCAAGGCAATCGCCCCGGTGGTGGACAACAGGAAACCGAACACCTGACCCGGAAAGGCATAGTTCACGAAGCAACCGACAAAACCTGCCAGGGTCGACAGCACCACCGCCACGGTCGGCACGCCATTGCCCGAAACGCGACGTACCGCATCAGGCGCCTCGCCGCGCGCGGCCAGTGAATACAGCATGCGCGAGGCGGTATACAGGCCCGAGTTCATGCAACTGGTCACCGCCACGAACACCACGATGTCGACCATCAGCTTGGCGCCAGGCACGTTGAGCACTTCCAGTACGCGCTGGAACGAGCCGACCTTGAGCAGTTGCGGGTCGTTCCAGGCCACCAGCGAAACGATGAAGAAAATCGAAAAGATGTAGAAAATCGCGATGCGGTACACCACCAGGTTGGTGGCGCGACGGATCTTTTCCTTGGGGTTGGCCGTTTCGTCAGCGGCAATGGTGACGATCTCGGCCCCGAAGAACGAGAAGATCGTGACCAGCACGCCGCCCAGCACGGCACCAAAGCCATTGGGCATGAAGCCACCGCTCTGCCACAGATGCTGCACGCCAGAGACTTCGGCCAGTGGCCAGAAGCCCAGCACCGCCGCGCTGCACACGCCAATGAAGGCCAGGATGGCGATGACCTTGACCAGCGCGAACCAGTACTCAAACTCACCGAAGTTCTTCACGCTGACCAGATTGGTACCGGCCAGCACGATCATGATCAGGAAGGCGAACAGCCAGGAAGGCACGGCGGGCATCCAGGCGTGCAGGATGTCGGCGCCGGCAATGGCTTCGACCGGAATGATCAGCACCCAGAACCACCAGTACAACCAGCCGATGGTAAAGCCGGCCCATGGCCCGATGGCCTGGCCTGCGTAGGTAGAGAAAGAACCGCTGTTGGGATTGGCGATGGCCATTTCACCCAGCATGCGCATGACCAGCAGCACCAGAGTGCCGGCGATCAGGTAGGAAATCAGGATCGCGGGGCCGGCCGTGGCGATGGCATTGGACGAACCGATGAACAGCCCGGCGCCAATGATGCCGGCAATCGAAATCATTGACACCTGACGCGAAGTCAGGCCGTGCTTGAGTGAGCGGTGCTCGTTTTTCTTGTCGGTAGTCATGGTGTTCTCTCAACGTGGACGCCCAATTGCACGCAGCCGAGACCGCGCCGCGCCACAAGGCGACGTAATGCTGAATCAGCACTGTGATGGGCTTGAAGGCAGGCTCGCCGATAGGACAAGCCTGCTTATTGCATCGAGGGCTGGCGCCGGCACGCAGGCGGACATCAGCGGATGAAATGAAGCCTTATTGTTGTTTTAGCCGGCGCGCCTGATCAAAGCACTACGCGCAGGCATTGGCCGGCGTGGTACAGCGAAAAGCCAGCCTCATACGCCAGGCTGCGCAACGAGTTGCCTGCCGCCGCCTTACCGGTGGTGAACGACACGGGCAAGGCCCTGGCATCGTTGTCGCCCAACAGGTAGTCGGCAAAGCACTTGCCCACCAGGGTGCCGGTGGTCACGCCACGCCCGTTGAAACCGGTGGCGGCCAACAGCCCCGGCGCTGGCTCGAACAGCCGCAGCAAATGGTCGGGGGTAAAGCCGATGCGCCCGGTCCAGGTGCACTCCCACTCGACCTTGTTGCCCAGTTGCGGGAAGTAATGCTGCTGGATGCGGTCGGCCCACTGGCGAATGAACCACAGTGGGTAATTGCCGGCATTGCCCAGGCTACCCAGCACCAGGCGCCCGTCCACATCGCGACGGATGCTGCTCAGCACCGTGCGGGTGTCCCATGACCCCTGGCCGCCCTTGAGAATGCCGGCCTGTTCGGCACCCTGCAGCGGGGTCGATGCCACCTGGTAGTAGTAACCGGCAAAGATGTGGCTCTTGATGTCGGTCCATTCCCCTTCGGTATAGGCATTGGAGGCGATGATGACCTTTTCGGCACGCACACTGCCGCGCTCGGTGGTCACCTGCCAGCCATCGCCCGTGCGACGCAAGCCGTTGACCGGCGAATCGCCATACAGCTCGCCGCCCTTTTTCACCACGTTGAGCGCCAGCCCCGAGACATAAGCCATCGGGTTGACAGTGCCCGCACGGTGGTCGAGCACGGCACCGGCGATTTTATCGGTGCCGCAGGCGTCTTCGCAGGTCTTGCCGGTCAGCAATTCGACCGGCGCGCCCCGGCGCTGCCACTGTTCGACACGGCTGCGCAGATCGTCCAGCCCCTTGGCGTTGTGCGCCATGTGCAAGGTCCCGGTGCGGGTGTCCTGGCAGTCGATGGCGTACTTGTCGATGGTCGAGAACACCAGCGACGGCGCCGCCCCCAGGGCCGTGTTGAGGCGCGTGGCCTCGGCACTGCCCAAGGCTTTGTCCAGGTCGTCGGGGGCGACCCAGGTGCCGGCATTGACCAACCCGACATTGCGCCCCGAACCGCCATGGCCGACCTGATGCGCCTCGACGATACACACCGACTTGCCGCCTTCAAGCAACTGCAAGGCGGCCGACAGGCCGGTAAAGCCGGCGCCGATGATGCAGACGTCGGCGCTGCGCTCGCCTGTCAATGGCGGATGGATCGGGCGCTGTGGGGTCAACTGTTCCCAGAGACACCCTTGACGAAATTGCGCCATGCAAGAACTCCCCGGCAATGGCCAGAATAAAAGACAGGTAGGAGCGCGCTCTGTCCGCGACCGAGTGCGAAGCGCTCGCAGAAATCTCGAAAACGCTGAAAATCTACGACTGCTGCGCAGCCGGTCGCGGGCAGAGCGCGCTCCTACGTCAGACCGCTTGCCAGCCGATCAATCAAACACAATGCCCTGGGCCAGTGGCAGCTCGCGGGAATAGTTGACGGTGTTGGTCTGGCGACGCATGTAGCCTTTCCAGGCATCGGAGCCGGACTCGCGACCGCCGCCGGTTTCTTTCTCGCCGCCAAAAGCGCCACCGATTTCCGCACCGCTGGTGCCGATGTTGACGTTGGCAATGCCGCAGTCGCTGCCGGCCGAGCTCTGGAAGGCTTCGGCTTCACGCACGTCGGTGGTGAAGATGCACGACGACAGGCCTTGCGGCACTTCGTTGTTCAGGCGCAGGGCGTCTTCGAACTCGTCGTAGGCCAGCACATACAGAATCGGCGCGAAGGTTTCGTGGCGTACCACAGCACTCTGGCCTGGCATCTCGGCAATGGCCGGGCTGACGTAGTAACCGTTGGGGAATTGCTCGGCCAGTTGCCGCTCGCCGCCGAACACCTGGCCGCCTTCGTCGCGGGCCTTGGTCAGCGCATCCTGCATGGCACTGAAGGCCTGCTTGTCGATCAGCGGGCCGATCAGGTTGCCTTCACGCGGGTCACCGATGCGCACCTTGGCGTAGGCGGCCTTGACGCGGGCCACCACTTCGTCCTTGATCGAACGGTGCACGATCAGGCGGCGCAAGGTGGTGCAACGCTGGCCGGCGGTGCCGACGGCGCTGAACAGGATGCCGCGTACGGCCAGGTCCAGGTCGGCGCTCGGCGCCAGGATCATGGCGTTGTTGCCACCCAGTTCGAGGATGCTGCGGCCAAAACGGGCGGCCACACGCGGGCCGACTTCACGGCCCATGCGGGTGCTGCCGGTGGCGCTGACCAGCGGCACGCGCGGGTCGTCGACCAGCACTTCGCCGGCTTCACGGTCGCCGATGATCAGTTGCGCCAGGCCTTCGGGCGCATCGCCGAAGATTTTCAGCGCCTTGTCGAACAGCGCCTGGGAGGCCAGGGCCGTCAGCGGGGTCTTTTCCGACGGTTTCCACAGCACGGCGTTACCGGCCACCAGTGCCAGTGCGGTGTTCCAGGCCCAGACGGCCACCGGAAAGTTGAAGGCACTGATCACGCCGACCACGCCCAGCGGGTGCCAGGTTTCACGCATGTGGTGGCCTGGACGCTCGGAGGCGATGGTCAGGCCGTACAACTGGCGCGACAGGCCGACGGCGAAGTCACAGATGTCGATCATTTCCTGCACTTCGCCCAGGCCTTCCTGAGTGATCTTGCCGGCCTCGATCGACACCAGCTCGCCCAGCTCGGCTTTGTGCTCACGCAGCACCTCGCCCAGGATGCGCACCAGCTCGCCACGACGAGGGGCCGGCACACTGCGCCACTTCAGGAAGGCGTCGTGGGCGCGCTGCACACGGGCGGCGACCTGCTCTTTGCTTTCGAGGGTGACGGAAGCGATCTGGCTGCCATCGATGGGAGTGAAGACGGCATGATTGCCGCCCGTGTAGGCACTTTTATCCACGCCCAGACTTTCTAACAATTTGGCAACCACGTTGATTCTCCTGCGTTGACACTGGTTGAAAGCATTGATGTCGGTCAGTATTGATCCACACCCGCCATCGTCACAAACGACGATTTAGAAAAACATGATTCCGTTTTGGAATGTTCTACCTTAGCAGGAACCCACCGATGTCCAAGCGTCTGATGCCCTCCACCACCGCCCTGCAATGTTTCGAGGCAGCGGCCCGGCATCTGAGCTTCACCCGCGCCGCGCAGGAATTGCACCTGACCCAGAGCGCGGTCAGCAAACAGGTCGCGCAGCTCGAAGAAATGCTCTGCCATCCGTTGTTCCAGCGCATTCGCCGGCGCCTGCACCTGACCCCGGCCGGCGAGCTGTACATGGCCGAGGTGAACAAGATCCTCATCCAGGTCGACATGTCCAGCCGCTACATCCTGACTTACGGTGGCGAGACCGAAGTCTTGAAAATCGCCACCCAGCCGACCTTCGGCGACCGCTGGCTGGTGCCCAACCTCAAGGGCTTCAGCAGCCACAATCCCGGCATCCACCTGGACATCCGCAGCGAGCTGGAGCCGTTCGACCTGGTGCGGGCCAAGGCTGACGTGGCGTTCTTTTTCGGCCAGGGCACCTGGCCCGGCGCCACCTGCATCGAGCTGTTCAAGGAACAGGTGGTGCCGGTCTGCGCCCCGGAGATCATGGCCCGCCATGTGTTCGAGAGCGCCGAGGCCTTGACCGGACACTTGCTGCTGCAATGCACCTCGCGCCCCGAGGCCTGGCACGAATGGTTTCTGGAGCAGAACCTGCATTCGCAGAACAGCTACCATGGCCCGCGCTTCGACACTTTCTACATGTGCATCCGCGCCGCGCAGGCCGGGTGCGGCATCGCGCTGGTGCCACGTTATCTGGTCAATGAAGAGCTGGCCGAGGGCAAGCTGGTCATTGCCTGGAATCATCCGTTGCAAAGCGACGGTTCGCATTTTCTGGCACACGCCGAACATGCCGCCCAGGTGCCCAAGGTCAAGGCATTCGTGGACTGGATCCGGCACAAGGTCAACGCCGGTACGTCATGAGGCAGGCATCGGCGACTTCCCGAATTATTGGAATGACACAGCGATTTTATTTCGTTTGCGGGGCCGGCCGGTTGTTCGCTTAGATAGAGAAAACGTCCAACAGCCAGGATGAACCATGTCTTCGCACGCCGGCATGCCGCATGCCCCCGCTTCATGTTCTACCCACATTGCGCTCACGAGGTTCATGCCATGAGCCGCGAGAACATCAGCCAGTCGATCTCGGCGGTGCACCCGCTGACCCTCTCCCACGGCCGCAATGCCGAAGTCTGGGATACCGCCGGCAAGCGCTACATCGACTTCATGGGTGGCATTGGCGTACTGAACCTGGGGCACTGCAACCCGGACGTGGTCAGGGCCATCCAGGACCAGGCCGGCAAACTGACGCACTATGCCTTCAATGCCGTGCCGCACGATCCGTATATCCGGTTCATGGATCGGCTGGAGGCGTTCATGCCCGTGAGCTACCCGCTCAGCGGCATGCTCACCAACAGTGGCGCGGAAGCGGCCGAAAATGCGCTGAAAATCGTCCGTGGCGTGACCGGCCGCACCGGCGTGATTGCCTTCGACGGCGGTTTTCATGGCCGTACCCTGGCGACCCTGAATCTCAATGGCAAGGTCGCGCCTTATAAACAGCGCATCGGCGTGCTGCCCGGCCCGGTGTTTCATGTGCCGTACCCGAGCCAGGACACCGGTGTCACCTGCGAGCAGGCCCTCAAGGCCATCGACCGCTTGTTCAGTGTCGAGATCGATGTCAATGAAATCGGCTGCTTCATCATTGAGCCGGTGCAAGGCGAAGGCGGCTTTCTGGCGCTGGAACCGGCATTCGCCGTGGCCTTGCGCACCTTGTGCGATGCCCACGGCATTCTGTTGATCGCCGATGAAATCCAGTCCGGTTTCGGTCGTACCGGCCAGCGCTTCGCCTTTTCTCGCCTGGGCATCGAGCCGGACCTGATCCTGCTGGGCAAGAGCATCGCTGGCGGCATTCCATTGGGTGCGGTGGTCGGACGCCGCGCCTTGCTCGACACCCTGCCCAAGGGCGGGCTGGGTGGCACCTATTCCGGCAACCCGATTGCCTGTGCGGCGGGCCTGGCCTCGCTGGCACAGATGACTGACGAAAACCTGGCCTTATGGGGCCAGCGCCAGGAACAGGCTATCGTCAATCGCTACCACACCTGGCAGGAAAACGGGCTTTCGCCTTACCTGGGACGTCTGACCGGTGTGGGCTGCATGCGTGGCATCGAACTGGCGACGCCCGAAGGCGCACCGGGCACTGCGCAACTGGCGCAATTGCTGGGTGCCGCCCGCGAGGCCGGGCTGTTGCTGATGCCCAGCGGCAAGGCGCGACACATCATCCGCCTGCTGCCACCGCTGACCACGGAGCTGGCAATTCTTGAAGAAGGCCTGGACATCTTCGAGCGCTGCCTGGCCGAACTGAACTGACAAGCCCCCGTTGACTGACCGGATTTTGTGCGGAGAAACATCCTTGATGAGCACTGCAAATTTCGCTGACCGCGACCTGATTCGCGCCAGCTTTTCCCGCGCCATGTCGCACATGTACCAACAGGAGGTGCCACTGTACGGCACCTTGATGGAACTGGTGGCCGAGACCAACGCTGACGTATTCAAACACCAGCCCCAGCTCCTGGACAGCCTGAAGAAAACCGGCGAAATCGAGCGCCTGGACATGGAGCGTCACGGCGCCATTCGTGTCGGCACCCCGCAGGAACTGGCGACTCTGGCGCGCCTGTTTGCGGTCATGGGCATGCAGCCGGTGGGCTATTACGACCTGACCCCGGCCGGCGTGCCGGTGCACTCCACCGCTTTTCGTGCCGTGCATGAAGACGCCCTGCAGGTCAGCCCGTTCCGGGTGTTCACCTCGCTGCTGCGCCTGGAACTGATCGATAACGCCGAGCTGCGCGCTTTCGCATCTCAAGTTCTGGCCAAGCGTTCGATCTTTACCCCGCGTGCGCTGGAACTGATCGCCCAGGATGAGCGCGATGGCGGCCTGAGCGAATCCGAGGCGGCCGAGTTCGTCGAACAAGCGCTGGAAACCTTTCGCTGGCACAACACCTCGACCGTGTCGCTGGGCGAATACCAGCAACTGCTGGCCCAGCACCGGCTGATCGCCGACGTGGTGGCCTTTCGTGGTCCGCACATCAATCACCTGACCCCACGCACCCTGGACATCGACACCGTGCAGAGCGGCATGCCACTCAAGGGCATCACACCCAAGGCGGTGGTCGAAGGTCCACCGCGCCGCCAGCACCCGATCCTGTTGCGCCAGACCAGCTTCAAGGCGCTGGAAGAGCCGATCACCTTTGTCGGCCAGGGCGTCAACGAGTCAGGCAGCCATTCGGCACGCTTCGGCGAGATCGAACAACGCGGGGCCGCGCTGACACCCAAGGGCCGTGCGCTGTACGACCAGTTGCTCAATGCGGCGCGTGATGAACTGGGTGAATTCCCCAACGAAGCCAATGCCGTGCGTTACGCGCAGTTGCTGGAGAAGGCCTTCAAGGATTTCCCCGATGACCTGCACGCCATGCGCACGCAGGGCCTGGCCTACTTCCGCTTCTTCGCGACCGATAAAGGCCTGGACGCGCGCAGCAGCGAGCTGCCGCTCAAGGATCTGGAAGCCTTGATCGAGGCCGGCCATATCGATTTTGCGCCACTGGTGTACGAGGACTTTCTACCCGTCAGCGCGGCGGGTATTTTCCAGTCCAACCTGGGCGACGACTCGCAGGCGCACTACTCGGCCAGCTCCAACCAGCAGCAGTTCCAGCTCGACCTGGGACGCGAGACCATCAATGAGTTGAAGCTGTACGCCGACACCCAGCGTCGTTCACTGCTGGAATGCTCGACACAACTGCGGGTGCCGCCGCTGGTATAAACCGCTTCAGCCACGACTGGCTAAAACACCCTGCTGCGCCGTTCCCGCTTTCCCGGCTGAAGCGGTTCGCCCCCGGCCGGTCCTGCAGGAATGGCGTCTACATCAGGTTGCGCCGTTCCCGGCCAGCACCGATCCTGCACCGGCTTCATTCACCAGCCAGTCGTGCACTGCACGGCGGGCCGGGGTGTTCAGGGCGCCTTCGCGGTAGACCAGCACGTACTTCTTGCGTGCCTTGATCGGCTGGCCGAACGGCACGATCAGCGAGCCTTGCACCAACTCGTCGGTGATCAGGGTCTTGCGCGCAATCGCCACGCCCATGCCCATACGCGCCGCCTCGATGGTCAGGTGGTTGCGGTTGAAGGTATGCCCGCGCCGCACATCCACGCCGGCGGCCCCGATGGCGGCCAGGTAGAACTCCCACTCGGCATATTCATAACTGCCCCGCCAGGCAGTGATGTCGTGCAGCAACGGGTAATGCACCAGTTGCCCGGGGCCGTCCAGCGGCGGGCGGCCTTCGAGCAAGGCCGGCGAGCAGACCGGAAACAGTTCCTCCTCCAGCAGCGGCGTGGTCAGAAGCCCCGGATAGCTGCCGTCATTAAGATCGATGGCCAGGTCGAAATCGTCGTCGCGCAACGAGCCACTGCTGTCTTCGGCAATGATGCGCAGCTGGATATCGGGAAAGGCTTGCTGCAAGCCCGGCAGGCGCGGCATCAGCCATTTATGCAGGAACGAGGGAATCGAGCGCAGCTTGAACACGCCGCCGATACGCCCCGAATACAACAGCCGCAATTCATCGCTGATGCGGCTTTGCACCTCGTTGGCCACCAGCGCCAGGCGCTGGCCTTCAGCGGTCAATTCCAGCCCGCGCCCAACCCGGTGAAACAGGGCAAAGCCCAGGCGCTCTTCGAGCTGGCGCATCTGCTGGCTGATGGCTCCCGGGGTGACGTGCAGCTCATCGGCGCAGCGGGTAAACGACAGGTGCCGCGCCGCACAGGCAAAGACCTGCAGCCACGCGTGCATCTGGGCATTGAAGATTCGGCTCATTGAGGAGTTCTGCTAATACGTTGCATAGGAACAATCGTTTGTCGTTTCACGGTGCCCAGCCAAAGATAGCCCCATTACAGATGAGGTCATTGCGCCTCAGGCTACTTATCCCAAGGGTGCACCAGATGGCTATCAGCGTCTTCGACATGTTCAAAATCGGCATCGGGCCTTCCAGCTCGCACACGGTAGGGCCGATGCGTGCCGGAGCATTGTTCGTCACCGACCTGCGCGAGCAAAACCTGCTCGACAGCGTAGAGCGGATGGAGGTGCGATTGTACGGCTCTCTGTCGGCCACTGGCATCGGCCATGCTACTGATCGCGCGACCGTCATGGGCCTGATGGGCGAATGGCCCGACCAGGTTGATCCCAGCGCAGTCAATGAGCGGATCGAAGCCCTGCTTCACACCCACCAGTTGCTGCTGGGCGGCGAACGGGAAATTGAATTCGTCTGGCAACGCGATATGCGCCTGCTCGACGAAAGCCTGGACTTCCATCCCAATGGCATGACCCTGTGCGCCTATGGCAAGAGCGGCGAGCTGTACGAGCAGACCTACTATTCGATCGGGGGCGGCTTTGTCATCGACGCCCGGCAAGCGGCCAGCGGCACACTGGATGGCGACAGCACCGTGCTGCCTTATGACTTTTCCAGCGGTAAGGAACTGCTGGCGCTGTGCAAGACCCATAACATGAGCATCTCGACGCTGATGATGGAGAACGAAAAGGTCTGGCGCAGCGAAGCCGAGATCCGTGAAAAACTCATGGGCATCTGGGAGGCGATGCAGGCCTGCGTCAACAAGGGCCTGAAGGAACAGGGCATTTTGCCCGGCGGGCTGAATGTACGCCGCCGTGCCTATCGCCTGCACCAGAACCTGTTGAATCTGGACAACCCCAATGTCATCGGTTCGACCATGAGCGCGATGGAGTGGGTCAACCTGTTCGCCCTGGCAGTCAATGAAGAGAACGCCGCCGGCGGGCGCATGGTGACGGCGCCCACCAATGGCGCGGCCGGCATCGTGCCAGCCGTGCTGCACTACTTCATGAAATTCAATCCGGCCGCCAACGAAGACGACGTAGTGCGGTTTTTCCTCAGCGCTTCGGCCGTCGGCATCCTGTGCAAGAAGAATGCGTCCATCTCTGGTGCTGAAGTCGGCTGCCAGGGCGAGGTGGGCTCGGCCTGCGCCATGGCTGCCGCCGGTATCGCCGAAATTCTCGGTGCCACGCCCTCGCAAGTAGAGAACGCTGCCGAAATCGGCCTGGAGCACAACCTCGGCCTGACCTGCGACCCGGTGGGCGGCCTGGTCCAGGTGCCCTGCATCGAGCGCAATGCCATCGCCGCCGTCAAGGCCATCAACGCCGCGCAGATGGCGCTGCGCGGCGATGGCGAACACTTCATCTCCCTTGACCAGGCAATCCGCACAATGCGTGATACCGGTGCCGACATGCACGACAAGTACAAGGAGACCTCACGCGGCGGCCTGGCGGTCAGCCTCGTGGAGTGTTGAGCGACTGCTTGTCAGCGTCGCGCCCGGCAGGTCTTTGCCGGGCACGTGCCTGATCGTCTTCTTCGGTCGCCTGCCCGGCGCTCTGTTCGGCAATCATGGTCAGCTTCTGATCGGCAGACTTCTCTTCGTCCAGCGTCTTGCGCAATAGCTTGGCGGCGTCCTTGATGCCGAGCTGATTGGCCATGGCGATCAAGGTGCCATAACTGGCGATTTCATAGTGTTCCACCTTCTGGCAGGCCGCGATCAGGCCGGCATCGAGCACATGACCACGCTCGACCTCCTCGATCAACTCCTTGCCCTCCTCGATCAGGCCTTCCATGGCCAGGCACTTGACGCGCTTGAGTCTGAAATTCGAAGCCTCGACCAACTGGTCGATGCGCTCGATCTGGCCTTGGGTTTCTTCCAGATGAGACTTGAAAGCCTCCTGCAATGCTTCATTGGTGGCGGCACGAGCCAGTTTCGGCAGGGCCTTGGTGAGTTGTTTTTCGGCACTGTAGACGTCGGACAGTTCGTGGATAAACAGGTCGTCCAGCGTCTTTCTGCTTGCTGTTCTGCTCATCGCGGGTTTCATCCCTTCAGATTGACGGCGTGAGATTGACGGCACGGGAGGCACAGTACGCTTCCCTCGTGAAGTCGACCGGGCGCGCAGCCACCCTGTTCAGCACAGCCGACGAACAGTCATGGGACGGACATGTATTTTGGGAGTGGGGACGAGGCGGGATGCAGACAAGGTGTCATGAATCGATGGTCAGGCGGAGGCTGACCCAGATGCTGGAATGTGTCCCCTGCAGGAATCGAACCTGCATCTAGCCCTTAGGAGGGGCTCGTTCTATCCGTTGAACTAAGAGGACTCAACATCAACTGAAATGACCTGAAGACTTGCCATCAGGTGCTGGGCATTTTACGCAAAAACAAGGATTTAGCAAAAACTTCGTGCCCTCGCTGTGGACCCGAGACGCTGAACGGTATCCTGCATGAATAGCCATCCCTCTGTCTTGTCAGCCATTGCCGACACAATCCTGAGGATACGGTTCCGTGCCCTTGTCGTGCAATTTGCAATCTCCCAAATGGCCAGCATTGCAAAACGCAAGGCCAAGAGCTTTGAATGCAAGAGTAAACCATTGATTTATATGATTTTTTTTAAGTAAAGAAACTGGCATGCACGCTGCATTATCTCTTTCAAGCGAGCAGACTTTTTTCTACCCTCCGGCGCAGGTACTCAAAATGAACATGATCCTCACCGCGTTGAACGCAACAGCCCTGGTGGCCCTGGTGACTTTTCATTTTCAAGGCACTGCCAGCCAGGAGACCCAGCTGAACAATCATGCACAGATCCAGCACACCCTGCGCCAGACGCCTCAACTGGCAATCATGGCTGACAAAGGCGCCAACCCGGCTATGCTGACCAATGACGCGCAACAGATGCCCCAGGCAACAAGCAGTGCGGCACAGCGCTGGGTCTTCTGAACCGTCTCTAGCAGCATCATCCCCACATGAGAGAGCCGCCATGTCGAAATCCGCACTGTCATTTCTGATCCTGACCCTGATGGCCATTGCCACTGACCTGCTGTTACTCGACCAGGCCCCCGCCTTCAGTACTGCAGCCAAGGCTATCGCCGGGGTATCTGGCAGCCTGTTCTTCGGCGCCCTCATCATCGGCCGTCGCTTCAAGTTCGATCCGGTATTGCGCTGAGGCTGAATCTGTCGCATCGCACCTTCAGAACCTCCTGCCCCACCCAGAGTTCAATCAACCTTTCACGCTGATGGTCGTACTGGTCTGACGTCATGGCCAGGCATCGGCGACATGATCCAGCCCTCTCTCTGCTTCACCCTCTCCTGCTCCCAGTCATGACGCTCGCCCTTCACAGCGCGTTTGTCGGACCGGATTCGTATTCGTTTCCATAACCATCTACGCTCTGAATACAGGTAGCCATGATGGCAAAAAGCAGTCAGACGTTCACCACACCGACAGCAAAGCGACAGCTTCCCCGCTATGCAAAGTAATTCGCAATTCTGATAATCGGTGCTGGCCAAACGCCTTTATCTGAGTCAATATTTGTCACAGATTTGACGCCAAGTAATCGTCGTAATGGGGCATGATGCTGACCCCCCGATAGCGCGGTTGAACATTTGGCCAAATGGATTGTCATACGTGGACAAGCTTGCGGCCATTTGCTAGAACCGCTTCCCCTGAACTAACCGGTTAAATATATGAGCCCTATGAAACAGGCTACTTATTCCAGCCGTACGGCTGACAAGTTCGTCGTCCGTCTACCCGATGGCATGCGTAATCGTGTGCAAGAGGTGGCCAAGAATCATCACCGCAGCATGAACTCGGAAATCATTGCTCGCCTCGAGCAGAGTCTGATCCAGGAAGGTGCCTTTGGCGACGAGCCAAGCGTGCGCCTTGATAGCCCTGAGCTGACCCTGAACGAACGCGAACTGCTTCAGCGTTTCCGTCAACTTTCACACCGGCAACAGACTGCACTGGTATCGCTGATTGCACACGATACCGAACTTGCGAACGAAGAGTCGTAAGCGATGTGCACGCTGTTAAAGCCAGCTCACTGCTGGCTGTTTTAAGGTTATAAAACGCCCCGTTAGTTGTAGGACGTTTCTTCAGGCCACAAAAAAACCGCTTTAAAGCGGTTTTTTTGTGCGTGCCATTTAACCAACTAAAGCAGAAAGACCGTTGCCAGCCCCAGGAAGATAAAGAACCCTCCACTGTCGGTCATGGCCGTGATCATCACGCTGGCCCCCATTGCCGGGTCACGCCCGAAACGCACCAGGGTCATCGGAATGGTCACGCCCATGAAGGCTGCCAGCAGCAGGTTGAGGGTCATCGCAGCGGTCATCACCACACCCAGCGACCAGCTGTCATAGAGCAGGAAAGCCACGACCCCGATCACACCACCCCACACCAGGCCATTGACCAGCCCGACCGCCAGCTCTTTGCGCAACAGGCGCGCGGTATTGCCGGTACTGACCTGATCGAGCGCCATGGCGCGTACGATCATGGTAATGGTCTGGTTACCGGAGTTGCCCCCGATACCGGCGACGATCGGCATCAGCGCTGCCAGCGCCACCAGCTTCTCGATGGAACCCTCGAACAGGCCGATGACCCGCGACGCCAGGAAGGCGGTGATCAGGTTGACGGCCAGCCACGCCCAGCGGTTGCGCAATGAACGCCAGACCGAAGCGAAGATGTCTTCATCCTCACGCAGACCGGCCATGCTGCGCACTTCGCTTTCGCTTTCTTCACGGATCAGGTCGACCATTTCATCGATGGTCAGACGGCCGATCAGCTTGCCGTTCTTGTCCACCACCGGCGAGGAAATCAGGTCATAACGCTCGAATGCCTGCGCGGCCTCGTAGGCGTCACCTTCAGGGTGGAAGCTGACCGGGTCGTTGGCCATGACATCGGCGACCTGCCGCTCCGGGTCGTTGACCAGCAGGCGCTTGATCGGCAGCACGCCCTTGAGTACGCCATCGCTGTCGACGACAAACAGCTTGTCGGTGTGGCTGGGCAGCTCCTTGAGCCGGCGCAGGTAGCGCAACACCACTTCCAGGCTGACATCCTCGCGGATGGTCACCATCTGGAAGTCCATCAGCGCACCGACCTGCTCCTCATCGTAGGACAGCGCCGAACGCACACGCTCGCGTTGCTGGGCATCCAGCGTTTCCATCAATTCATGGACCACATCGCGCGGCAGCTCGGCCGCCAGGTCCGCCAGTTCATCGGCGTCCATGTCGCGGGCAGCGGCCAGCAACTCATGATCGTCCATGTCGGCGATCAGGGTTTCGCGTACCGCGTCCGAGACTTCAAGCAGGATGTCGCCGTCGCGCTCGGCCTTGACCAGCTGCCAGACCGTCAGGCGGTCTTCCAGCGGCAAGGCTTCAAGGATATAGGCGACGTCGGCGGAGTGCAGGTCGTCGAGCTTGCGCTGCAGCTCGACCAGGTTCTGCCGGTGTACCAGGTTTTCCACGCGGTCCTGGTGCTGGCTTTCCTGACGATGGGTCAGGTCTTCGACAAGACGCTGGCGGTGCAGCAGGTCGATGACTTGCGCCAGACGATCCTGCAGGCTTGCCTGCGTTTTTTTTACTTCTCTTTCGGTCATAGGCGAACTCCACCCCCAGCAGCGGAGCACGCCAGGGGATCAATCAGGTGAGACTTGATTGGTGAAATGTGATGTCAAGTAACTACTGGGTAAGTCCATGGAGGTATTCCATAAGCCCCGGCGGGGCTGACGGGCGCAATGATACACCGCTTTGGCCGGATAGCATGTGAGAAAATTCGGGCAAGAACAGATGCTTGCAGCACAAACCTAACAATCGTGCGAGTCAGTATTACTACGACGTCACATCCTGCGAAGAAAACACGCTCGCCGCTGCAATCAAGTCGCACTAGGCTGTGGCGGATCAGTCATGGAGGACTCGACGATGCCTATTCAGACCGCCCGCACCCTGATAGGTGCCCTGCTCTGCCTGCCGCTTGCAAGCCAGGCCACCAGCACTGTCCAGCGCTGCGAGGACGCCAGCGGCGCCATCACCTACACTTCGCTGGGCTGCCAGGCCGAGCAGCACAGTCAGCAGGTCAATGCCTACAACGCACCACCTGGCAGCCTGCAGCACCTGCTGCCTTCGGGCAGAGCCGACAGAGCGGCACGCACAGCGCCCAGAGAGCTTGTGGTGGTCGGCCAGCACGATGACGGTTGCGGCAACCGCCTGAGCGCGGAACAACGGCGCAGCGCGATCATCAACCAGCGCACCCCGGCCGGCATGACCCGGCGCGACGTCGAAAGCCTGCTGGGTCGTCCCGACAAGGTCTCCCAACGCAACGGCGAGATGCGCTATCACTACGCACAGAAAGGTGGACGCAGCCACCAGGTAACATTCGACGAAGACGGCTGCGTAAAAGGAAAACGCTGACCAAACAAAAAGCCCGTATCTTTCGATACGGGCTTTCTGATGTTTGGTGCACTCGACAGGATTCGAACCTGTGACCGCTCGGTTCGTAGCCGAGTACTCTATCCAGCTGAGCTACGAGTGCATTTGTTGGTGCGCATTATAGGCCAGGAAATTATTCTGTAAAGCGATTTTTTAAAATAAATTCAACGACTTACGACAACAGAAAATAACCGGGCTTTGTTGAAATACAGCAGCCGGAAAAGCAGAAAGCCCATACCTTTCGATATGGGCTTTCTGGTGTATGGTGCACTCGACAGGATTCGAACCTGTGACCGCTCGGTTCGTAGCCGAGTACTCTATCCAGCTGAGCTACGAGTGCAGGTATGTTTTTAGACCAGACCATCTCTGGTTGAAACAGGTTACTTGCCAGAACTTGAGCGACCAAGCCCGGTTCTTGCAAACAACCTTTAAATGGTGCACTCGACAGGATTCGAACCTGTGACCGCTCGGTTCGTAGCCGAGTACTCTATCCAGCTGAGCTACGAGTGCATATTCAGTGTTGCGCATTTTAGGTCGTCGAATCGTTTTGTAAAGCGCTTTTTCCATCACCCCGAGTAGAAGGTTTCAGGTAAAGCCGGACTCGACGCACTACACAAATAATGGCGGAGAACGGGGGATTCGAACCCCCGACACCCTTTTGAGGTGTACTCCCTTAGCAGGGGAGCGCCTTCGGCCACTCGGCCAGCTCTCCGCAACACGGGGCGTATAATAACCACGCTTATCCCGCTTTGCAAACAAAAAATTCAAATAAATTAATGGCTTGGTTCCTGGTCCTTCTCTTTCTTGATCCGCAGGTAGATTTCCTCACGGTGAACCGCGACTTCCTTGGGCGCATTCACACCAATACGCACCTGATTACCCTTGACGCCGAGCACAGTCACGGTGATCTCACCATCACCAATGATCAGGCTTTCTGCGCACCGACGAGTCAGAATCAGCATACTTTTCTCCTCACGCAATACATTCAGGAACAACAGTCTGCACCACCACCCGGCAACAGCTGGCGACAAGAAAGCCACGAGCCAAGCCTGAGTATTGACCAACCCACCGAAAAGAACAGGCTGTGTGCGCCATTCAAAAAGCACAAGGCGCGGTCATGCCGCGCCTTGTGTCAGTTGCAGCTCACTCGCCCTGACGAGGGGCATCCAGCTCGAAGGCCGTGTGCAGCGCGCGTACGGCCAGCTCGAGGTACTTCTCCTCGATGACGACCGACACCTTGATCTCGGACGTGGAGATCATCTGGATATTGATGCTCTCCTTGGCCAGGGCTTCGAACATGCGGCTGGCGACACCGGCGTGCGAGCGCATGCCGACACCGACGATCGACACCTTGGCGATCTTGGTATCGCCGGAGACTTCACGGGCGCTGATTTCGCGCGCAGTGTTCTCCAGGATCTGCAAGGCCGCCTGGTAATCGTTGCGGTGCACGGTAAAGGTGAAGTCGGTGGTGTTATCGTGCGAAACATTTTGCACGATCATGTCGACTTCGACATTTGCGGCACTGACAGGGCCCAGGATCTTGAAGGCCACGCCCGGGGTGTCTGGCACGCCACGGATCGTCAGCTTGGCTTCATCGCGGTTGAAAGCGATGCCGGAAATGATCGGCTGTTCCATGGATTCCTCTTCGTCAATGGTAATGAGGGTGCCCGGACCCTCCTTGAAGCTGTGCAGAACGCGCAGCGGGACATTGTATTTGCCGGCGAACTCGACGGAACGGATCTGCAACACCTTGGACCCGAGGCTGGCCATTTCCAGCATCTCTTCGAAGGTGATCTTCTCCAGCCGCCGCGCCTGTGCCACGACCCGAGGGTCGGTGGTGTAGACGCCGTCGACGTCGGTGTAGATCTGGCACTCACTGGCCTTCAGGGCTGCCGCCAGGGCCACGCCCGTGGTGTCCGAACCGCCACGACCGAGAGTCGTGATGTTGCCGCTCTCGTCGACCCCCTGGAACCCTGCGACCACCACCACGCGACCGGCCTTGAGGTCGGCGCGAATCTTCTGGTCATCGATGTCCAGGATACGCGCCTTGGTGTGCGCACTGTCGGTCAGGATCCGCACCTGGTTGCCGGTGTAGGACACCGCCGGCACGCCACGCTTGATCAGGGCCATGGCCAGCAGACCAATGGTCACCTGTTCGCCGGTGGACACGATCACGTCCAGCTCGCGCGGGACCGGCTGATCGGTGATCTGCCGGGCCAGGTCGATCAGCCGGTTGGTTTCGCCGCTCATGGCCGACAGCACGACCACCAGGTCGTCACCGGCCTCGCGGAACTTCTTGATTTTCTCGGCCACCTGTTCGATCCGCTCGACAGTGCCGACGGAGGTGCCGCCAAATTTCTGTACGATCAAAGCCATCTCAATGCCGCCTCAGAGCCTTTAAAAGGCACCCGTTAACATTCAATCCAGGCCCGGCCTGCCGGTTGTCCGACAGGCCGGCACGCCGGGTCAGATACCCTGTTCCACGAAAGGCACGGTCAATGCCAGCGCCGCATCCAGCGCCGTCGCATCGACGCCACCGCCCTGGGCCATGTCAGGACGACCGCCGCCCTTGCCACCGACCGCCGCGGCCGCCTGCTTCATCAGATCACCGGCCTTGAGTTGGCCGGTCAGGTCCTTGGTCACGCCTGCAACCAGTACGACCTTGCCATCCTGCACCCCGCCGAGCAGGATCACTGCGCGACCGAGCTTGTTCTTCAACTGATCGACCAGCGCCAGCAGCGCCTTGCCATCCTGACCATCCAGGCGGGCAGTCAGGACCTTGACACCCTTGACGTCCACTGCGGTCGACGACAAATCGTCGCCGGCTGCGCTGGCCGCCTTGGCCTGCAGTTGTTCCAGTTGTTTTTCCAGCTGACGATTGCGCTCCAGCACCGCCGAGAGCTTGTCGAGCAGGTTGTCGCGATTACCCTTGACCAGGGTCGCCGCTTCCTTGAGTTGTTCCTCGGCCGAGTTCAGCCAGGCCAGTGCCGCTGCACCGGTGATCGCTTCGATACGACGCACGCCGGCGGCCACGCCGCTTTCACTGACAATCTTGAACAGCGCGATATCGCCGGTGCGATTGGCATGGATACCGCCGCACAGCTCGACGGAGAAATCCCCGCCCATGCTCAGTACGCGCACGGTGTCGCCATACTTCTCGCCGAACAGCGCCATGGCGCCCTTGGCCTTGGCGGTTTCGATATCGGTTTCTTCGGTCAGCACTTCAGTGTTCTTGCGCACCTCGGCGTTGACGATGTCTTCGAGCTGGCGCAACTGCTCGGGCTTGATGGCCTCGAAGTGGCTGAAGTCGAAACGCAGGCGCTGGCTGTCGACCAGAGAGCCTTTTTGCTGCACATGCTCACCGAGCACGCGGCGCAGGGCCTCGTGCAACAGGTGGGTGGCCGAGTGGTTCAGGGACGTGGCCTGACGCACCTCGGCAGTCACCTGAGTCTGCAGCCGGTCGCCTACTTTCAGGCTGCCAGAGGCCACGACGCCATGGTGCAGGAACGCACCGCCGGTCTTGGTGGTGTCACGCACGTCAAAGCGCACATCGCCCGCCTGCAGGTAGCCACTGTCGCCGATCTGGCCGCCGGACTCGGCGTAGAACGGCGTGGTGTCGAGGATGACTACGCCCTCCTCGCCTTCACCGAGCTGCGTGACTGCCTGGCCATCCTTGTAGAGCGCCACCACAGCGGCATCGCCGCAGGTGGCTGCATAGCCGGTGAACACGGTCGGCACATCGACCTTGACCAGGCTGTTGTAGTCCATGCCGAACGAGCTGGCCGAACGCGCACGCACACGCTGGGCTTCCATCTCGCGCTCGAAGCCGGCCTCATCCAGGGTCAGCTCGCGCTCGCGGGCGATGTCGCCGGTCAGGTCCATCGGGAAACCGTAGGTGTCGTAGAGCTTGAACACCACTTCACCCGGCACCACGGTGCCCTTGAGCTCGGCCAGGTCCTGCTCGAGGATTTTCAGGCCCTGCTCCAGGGTCTTGGCGAACTGTTCTTCCTCGGCCTGCAACACGCGCTCGATGTGCGCCTGCTGCTGCACCAGCTCCGGATAGGCGTGGCCCATCTCGGCCACCAGCGCGGCGACGATCTTGTGGAAAAAGCTGCCCTTGGCGCCCAGTTTGTTGCCGTGACGGCAGGCACGACGAATGATGCGACGCAGCACGTAGCCGCGACCTTCATTGGACGGCAGCACGCCGTCGGCGATCAGGAAGCCGCACGAGCGAATGTGGTCGGCCACGACCTTGAGCGATGCCTGGGCATCGTTGCTGCAACCGATGGCCTGGGCCGAGCCGGCCAGCAGGTTCTGGAACAGGTCGATCTCGTAGTTCGAATGCACATGCTGCATGACCGCACTGACCCGCTCCAGGCCCATGCCGGTATCGACCGACGGCGCTGGCAATGGATGCAGCACGCCATCGGCAGTGCGATTGAACTGCATGAAGACGTTGTTCCAGATCTCGATGTAGCGGTCTCCGTCTTCTTCGGGCGAACCGGGCGGACCGCCCCAGATGTCGGCGCCATGGTCAAAGAAGATCTCGGTGCACGGGCCGCAGGGACCGGTGTCGCCCATGGTCCAGAAGTTATCCGAAGCGTAAGGCGCGCCCTTGTTGTCGCCGATGCGCACCATGCGCTCGGCCGGTACGCCGACTTCCCTGGTCCAGATGTCGTAGGCTTCGTCGTCGGTGGCGTAGACGGTGACCCACAGCTTTTCCTTGGGCAGGTTCAGCCACTTGTCGGAGGTCAGGAACGTCCAGGCGAAGGTGATGGCATCACGCTTGAAATAGTCACCGAAACTGAAGTTGCCCAGCATTTCGAAGAATGTGTGGTGACGGGCGGTGTAGCCGACGTTTTCCAGGTCGTTGTGCTTGCCACCGGCACGCACGCACTTCTGGCTGGTCACGGCACGGGTGTAGGCCCGCTTTTCCTGGCCCAGGAAGCAGTCCTTGAACTGGTTCATGCCGGCGTTGGTGAACAGCAGGGTCGGGTCGTTGCCCGGGATCAGGGAGCTGGAGGCAACACGGGTGTGGCCTTGCTCTTCGAAGAAGCTCAGGAAGGCTTCACGGATTTCTGCGCTTTTCATTAGGTTCTTCCACGGAAACTGCAGCCAGGCCCGTACACAACGTCACGCGACGTAACGACGGCAAAGGGCCGCATTATATAGGCGTTACCGCCTCGGTACAGTGTGTTTGTGTGATAGGGACGTTCAATTGGACTATCGGGCACCTCAGAAACTACAGGCGTTGTCATCGCCGGCGCTTTCAAAGGTGCCTTGGGGGCTTCAGGCGCGGACAAAGCCTGCAAATACTTCCAGCACCTGCTCGATCTGCGCCGCCGAGACATCCAGGTGCGTCACCAGGCGCAAGCGCGGCGCGGCACTCACGATCACGCCGTGCGCAGCGCAATACGCCTTGAGTGCGGCGGCACGCTCGCCCATGTGCACGTAGACCATATTGGTCTGCACCGGCTCGACTTCCAGGCCCAGCGCGCTCAGTCCCTCGCCCAGACGGGCAGCATGGGCGTGGTCGTCCGCCAGACGCTGCACCTGGTGATCCAGGGCATAGAGCCCTGCGGCCGCCAGCAGGCCGGCCTGGCGCATGCCGCCGCCGACCATCTTGCGCAACCGCGCCGCCTTGCCGATCAGCGCCTGCGAGCCGCACAGCACCGACCCTACCGGCGCGCCCAGGCCCTTGGACAGGCATATCGAAACCGAGTCGAAATACCGGGTGATTTCCCGGGCATCGACACCCAGTCGCACCGCGGCGTTGTACAACCGGGCGCCGTCCAGGTGCAGGGCCAGGCCGTGCGCGTGGGTCAACTGGCGGGCGGCGGCCAGGTAATCGAGCGGCAGCACCTTGCCCTGCATGGTGTTTTCCAGGGCCAGCAAGCGGGTGCGGGCAAAGTGGAAATCGTCCGGCTTGATCGCAGCCAGCACCTGCTGCAGATCCAGAGAGCCATCGGCCTGCACTTCCAGCGGCTGTGGCTGGATGGAACCCAGCACCGCCGCGCCGCCGCCTTCGTATTTGTAGGTGTGTGCCTGCTGGCCGACGATGTATTCATCGCCTCGCTCGCAATGGGCCATCAGGCCCAGCAGGTTGCTCATGGTGCCGCTGGGCACGAACAACGCCGCCTCGAAACCCAGGCGTTCGGCCAGCACCGCTTGCAGGCGATTGACGGTGGGGTCTTCACCGTACACATCATCGCCCAGCGGTGCCTCGGCCATGGCCTTTCGCATACCGACAGAGGGCTGGGTAACCGTGTCGCTGCGCAGATCGATCGTGATCATGAAAAACTCCCTGGGCAAAACGCGGACATCGTGGCAGAGCGCCGCCGTTATAAGCAAAATGCATGAACACCATACTAAAGTGTCCAAGCATCTTGGCCATAACTGTGATAAAAATCCTGCGCCGGCGCCACACAGTGTCGGCAACGTTCTCAGGGCGGGGTGCAAGTCCCCACCGGCGGTAATGACGCACAACGTCTAGCCCGCGAGCGCTGCAGCCTCATGGCCGCAGGTCAGCAGACCCGGTGTGATCCCGGGGCCGACGGTCATAGTCCGGATGAAGAGAGAACGGGATGTGTGTCGACCGTATCGAGTGTTTTATCGAAAGCCTGCAAGGTTTCGATGCGCTCATGCGCCACCGGTATCCCCTTCGATCAAAACGCCCTGTTTTATTGATAAACAGGAGTCAGAACACGTGCAACCTACCGCTATCAACAGCAAGAGCCACGCCAACGAACGCATCGCGTTCATCCAGGCCAGCTGGCACAAGGACATCGTCGACCAGAGCCGCAAGGGCTTTCTCGCCGAAATCACCCGCCTGGGCTACAGCGAAAACGACATCGACCTGTTCGAAGTCGGCGGTGCCTTTGAAATTCCCCTGCACGCCAAACTGCTCGCCAATACCGGCCGCTATGCCGGCATCGTCGCTGCAGGCCTGGTGGTCGACGGCGGTATCTACCGTCACGAATTCGTCGCCCAGTCGGTGATCAGCGGCCTGATGCAAGTGCAGCTGGAAACCCAGGTGCCAGTGTTCTCGGTGGTTTTGACCCCGCACCATTTCCACGCCGGCGAAGAACACCACAAATTCTTCTTTGAGCACTTCGTGCACAAAGGTGAAGAAGCCGCGCGCACCTGCGCCGATACGCTGGCCAAGGTACGTCAGCTGCATCACCTGGCCGCGCCGCAGAAAGCGGCAGGCTGATTCTGCCCCGGATTGGGGAGGCCACTCCCCAATCGCCCTTTGCTTACCCTCCCCACTCTGCCCTGCCCTGCTTTTCCTGCCTGCTCGCCCATCGGCACACCCTCCTTACTCATCATATCTCTACGCTCTGATCGAACGATCCAGTCTTTTTCGACCTTTCACCTTAACGCTGAATATTGGCCCAAGTTCTTTAAAACCGGCTGTATGACGCGCGTATCGAAGAAGTAATACTGGTCATTGCAGAAAAAAAATTTCTGGTGTCATACTATGTCCTACAACAAAACGGGTGCCATTACGGCCCGAGAGATCTTCACGAAAGGCGAGCATTTTCATGGATTTTGAAAGTCGACGCGTCAAACAGATTTCTTCATCTCCCAGCATGGTCATCTCGATGCGTGCCAAGGAGCTGGCCAGCCAGGGCCGCGACATTGTCGACATGAGCATCGGCGAACCGGACTTCGATACCCCCCCTCATATCATTGAAGCCGCCCACCAGGCGATGCTGGCCGGCCATACCCGCTATACCGCGCCGCAAGGCACGCTGGCATTGCGCAAGGCCATCGCCGGCAAGCTTCAACGCGAAAACGGCCTGACCTACAGCATCGATGAGATCACCGTGGGCAATGGTGCCAAACAGGTCATCTACAACACCTTCGTAGCGACCCTGGAACCTGATGACGAAGTCATCATTCCGGCGCCGTACTGGGTCTCCTACTCCGACATCGTCACGCTCAACGGCGGCATTGCGCGGGTCATTGCGTGTGACATCGATGCAGGCTTCAAGCTCACGCCCGCCAGGCTGCAAGACACGCTGAACAACAAGACCCGTTGGCTGATCCTCAACTCGCCTTGCAACCCCAGCGGCGCCATCTACTCGCAGGACGAGCTGCAGGCCCTGGGCAAGGTCCTGGAAGCGTTTCCGAATGTGCTGATCATGTCCGACGAGATCTACGAGCATGTCGTGCTGGCGGACCAGCCTTTTGTGTCATTCGCCAACGCCTGCCCGCATCTGCGCGAGCGCACCCTGCTGATCAATGGCGTAGCCAAGGCCTACGCCATGACCGGCTGGCGGATCGGCTATGGAGCAGGTCCCAAGGCACTGATCGCCGCCATCAGCAAGATCCAGTCGCAAAGCACCTCGGGCGCCAGCGGGATCTCCCAAGAAGCTTCACGCGTAGCACTTGAAGGCCCTCAGGATTTTGTCAGCCAATGTGCAAAAGAATATGCCGAGCGCGGCCGATTGCTGGTCGACGGCTTGAGCGAATGCGACGGCCTGCGCGTGAGCGCACCGGCAGGTGCCTTTTATGCGTTTCCCGAATGCAGCCAGCTGTTCGGGCGCACCACCCCGGATGGCCAGGTGATTGACAACGATGTCCAGCTGTCTGCCTACCTGCTTGATCAAGCGGGCGTCGCGGTGGTGCCGGGTATTGCATTCGGCCTGCCGGGATACTTTCGACTGTCTTTTGCAACCTCTCGCGAACACATAACAAAAGCCGTCGGATCCATTCGCGAAGCCCTGGCAGCCCTGCGCTGACAGCCTTTGCTTTTTGCTGCACCCAAAGCTGCCAATAACAACGTCGGAGATCCTCATGTTTGATCACCAGAAAAAGCTGCTTGCCCTTATTGTGACCGCTTGCGTGGCGTGCAGTGCCGCCCAGGCCGAAGACCTCACCGGCACTCTGAAAAAGATCAAGGAGTCGGGCACCGTCACCCTCGGTTACCGCGATGCATCGCTGCCGTTTTCCTACCTCGACGATGCCCAGAAACCTATCGGCTACAGCATCGAGCTGTGCCAGAAGATCGTTGACCAGATCAAGGTCAAGGTCGGCGAGCCGAACCTCAAGACTGAATATGTTTCGGTGGTGGCCGCGACCCGTACCCCGCTGCTGATCAACGGCACCATCGACATGGAGTGTGGCGTCACCACCAACACGGTCGAACGCCAGAAACAGATCGGTTTCCTGCTGACCAGCTATGTTGCGAGCGCCAAGTACGCCGTGAAAAAGAGTGCCGGCATCAATAGCGTGGCCGACCTCAAAGGCAAGTCGGTGGTCGTCATCACAGGCGGCAGCGGTGAGTGGATCACCAAGAACCTTGACCGTGACAAAGCCATGGGCCTGAAGCTGCTCAATGCCAAGGACGGTGCTGAAGCATTCCTGATGCTGGAGACCGGCCGCGCCGTTGCCTACATCAATGACGATGTGCAGTTGATGGCCACCATCGCGCAAAGCCGCAGCCCGGACGCTTACGCACTGCTGCCTGAACCGATGTCGGCAGAACCCTACGCCATCGGCATCCGCAAGAACGACCCCCAGTTCAAGACGTTCGCTGACGACGTGCTGCGCAACCTGTACAGCACAGGTGTGATCGACACCCAATACCCCAAGTGGTTCTTGCAGCCGATCCCGCCGAAAAACGCTGTGATCAACCTGCCCATGAGCGATGCCCTCAAGCAGCTTATCGCCAACCCCAACGACACGGGCGTCTGATCCGACATCATCCGCCTGACAGTAATGCGGCCTCTGCCCGTTACTGCCAGGCACACCCCCCTGCCTTTTCAGTCCCACTCAAACGCTGGTGCCTGCATGGATTACAACTGGAACTGGGGCATTTTCTGGGAATTCGCACCCGGAGAAACCTCCTCTTATCTGCAATGGCTGCTCACCGGCACGGCCTGGACCCTGGCGACCACTGTGGTTGCATTCGGCCTGGCGCTGGTGATCGGTGCGCTGGTCGGCACCTTGCGGACCGGCACGATCATGCCGCTGGTGTGGTTGTGCAACCTGTACACCGAGGTGTTTCGCAACATTCCCTTGCTGGTGCAGATGTTCATCTGTTTCTTCGTCATCCCCGAACTGCTGCCGGTCAGCATGGGTGATTACCTCAAGCAAGATCTGCCCTACCCCTCTTTTTTCAGTGCTGTCGCGGCACTGACCCTGTTCACGTCGGCCAAGCTGTCGGAGCTGTTCAAGGCGGGCATTGAATCGATTGCTCACGGTCAGCGTGGTGCGGCCCTGGCGCTGGGACTGCGGCCGCGGCAGATGTACATGAACGTGCTGCTTCCCCAAGCGATCCGGATCGTATTTCCACCCCTGACCTCCGAGGCGCTCAACACACTGAAAAACTCCTCGGTGGCATTGACCATCGGGCTCATGGAGTTGACCGCACAAGCCCGTAACGTCAGTGAGTACTCGTTCAATACCTTCGAGGCCTTCAGTGCGGCAACCCTGATCTATGTGGTTGTCTCACTGCTGGTGACTTTCGTCATGGGGCGCATTGAGCGCGCCTTGACCCTGCGCGGCGCGGTGAGGTAGTCATGTTCGATCTTGACCCAAGCGTTATCGTCCGGGCCCTGCCGGCACTCTGGAACGGACTGAAATTCACCTTGCTGCTGACAGCGGTCGCCATGTCGGTGGGCATCGTGGCCGGCACGCTGGTCGCCCTGATGCGTCTGTCGAGCAATCGGTTATTGCGCGGCTTCGCCCTGGGCTATGTCACCGTCATGCGCAGCATTCCGCTGGTGCTGGTGATTTTCTGGTTCTACTTCCTGATGCCGCTGCTGCTGCAAATGGCGTTCAACAGCGAACGGCCCGTACAGATCGGGCCGGTGGTGACCGCTTTTGTCACCTTCTGCATGTTCGAGACAGCCTATTACAGCGAGATCGTGCGCGGTGGCATCCAGAGCATCAGCGCCGGACAGCGACAGGCCGCCGCCGCGCTGGGGCTGCGCCCGACACAATCGATGCTGTATGTAATCCTGCCCCAGGCGCTGCGGCGCATGCTGCCACTGTTGCTGACCCAGACCATCATCCTGTTCCAGGACACCTCACTGGTCTACGTGCTGTCCATCGCCGACTTCACCGGGGCCGCGAGCAAGTTCGCGCAACGTGACGGCCGCCTGGTCGAGCTGTACCTGTTCGTGGCCCTGGTCTACCTAGTGATCTGCTACGGCCTGTCGCGCCTGAGTAAGCGGCTGAAAAGAAATACGGAGCTCAAAGCATGATCCAGCTGAACAATCTGAGCAAATGGTACGGTGATTTCCAAGTGCTGAAAAACTGCACCACCCAACTGTCGCGTGGCGAAGTGGTGGTGGTCTGTGGGCCGTCCGGCTCGGGCAAAAGCACCCTGATCAAATGCGTCAATGGCCTGGAGCCGGTGCAGGAAGGCGAGATTCTCATCGACAGCCAACCGGTGACTGGCCGCGGCGTCGATCTGCCGAAACTGCGTGCCCGCGTGGGCATGGTGTTTCAGCACTTCGAGCTGTTTCCGCACCTGAGCATCATCGACAACATCAACCTGGCACAGATCAAGGTCCTGGGCCGCGACCGTGATACGGCCACACAAAAAGGCCTGGCGCTGCTTGATCGGGTAGGCCTGAAAAGCCATGCGCATAAATTCCCGATCCAGCTTTCAGGAGGACAACAACAACGCGTTGCCATCGCTCGCGCCCTGGCCATGGACCCTATCGCCATGCTGTTCGATGAACCTACTTCGGCGCTCGACCCGGAAATGGTCAATGAGGTGCTTGATGTCATGGTCGAGCTGGCCCGCGAAGGCATGACCATGATGTGCGTCACCCACGAAATGGGTTTTGCACGCAAGGTGGCTGATCGTGTCGTGTTCATGGACGGCGGTGAGATCATTGAAGACGTGAAGTCTGAAGATTTCTTCAGCGCCCCACGCTCGGACCGGGCACGCAACTTCCTGTCAAAGATCCTCCAGCACTGACAAGCCGCCCGGCGCCGCCGGGCCGGCAACCGCCTGGCGGCTGGCCGGTGCCAGCACGTCCTGATCGACCGGTACGATCAGGATCGCGGCCCGCAAGCCACTGGCCACCCGCGGATTGGGAAAGATGATTCGCGTCCCCTTGTGCTCGATCACCCAACGTTTGCCACCGATGTCCTGCGCCAGCACATAGCCTTTTTGCAACACTGAAAAATTCTCTACATCCTCGGGCAGGTGCAGCAGGAAACTCTCACTGTACTTGATCACCTCTTCAGACACCTGAAACAACTGCAGCCCTTGCAGCGAATTGTCGGTTTCAGGCTCGCGGCCTTCGATCATCTGCATCAGGCGTTCGCGCAAGGCTGACAGGTCGACCTGCTGGTTTTGACCAAAGGGCCGGGACTTGCCCAGCTCCAGCGTAAAGGCCTGGGCATCGAGTCGATCACAGGTGTAGGCGCTGAATACGGTGGAAGGCTTGCTCTGGATCAGCACGGCACCCATGCCTGCGGCGTGCAAACGCGCCAATTCGACACGCGAAGGCTGGCGCCCTTCTTTCCACGGGCACAGGGCAAACTGCTCGATCGCCGAGCCACGAATCGCCGTGTGCAGGTCGTAATGCACACGCTCGCGTCCGGGCAGGCTGAAAAAGCTGGCTGCCAGCCGTTCCAGCAGGCAGGCACGCAGCGCTTCAAGGCCACTGCTTTGCTCGTGACCGCCACTGAACAGCCGGTTGACGTCCTGCTCGACATAGCGCACCCCACGGCGCATGGCCTCAGGGTTGCCGAACAGGAAAAGAATGCGGGCCCGGGGCTTGAGTTCACCCCGGGCAATGGCGCGGATCAGCGCATCGAGCAGTTCGATGGGCGCGGTTTCGTTGCCATGGATGCCGGCCGACAGTAACAGGTCCAGGCCGTTGTCGCGGCCCTCGGGTGGCCGCACTTCCAGCGCGCCTTGGTCCAGCCAGCGCAGGCGTACGCCGCCGACGGTCAGTTGAGTCTTTTCTGCAGGCTCGCGGCCCGCCAGAGTCAGGTCAAGCAGTTTACCGAGGGCGAGCATAGGCAGATCCTCAATGGTTGCAGTCCGGACCGTGGACATGGTCGTCACCGGCGTCAGGGTCAGCCGGTTCCATCTCCAGCTGCAGGCTGACCAGGTTGGTGGCCAGCGGACGCAGCAGCAGGTTGGCGTACTCTTCGTCGTCCTCTTCGACATCGACCCCGATCAGCAACTGGCCACGGCCGTCCTGCTGGATCCACACTTGCTTGCCTTGCCAGACCACGGCCAGGCGCGTCGAAGAAATCTCGGTCTGCTTGCCGTCGGCATCTTCAAGAATCAACTGCAGGGTGTCGCTCATAACGGGGATGCTCCAGGCAAATGAACCTCAGCGCACGATCACGCTGTATCGTCAGTTCTGTTGAAAAGGGTAAACGGACCCCAGTGTAAGGATTTGCGTCAGTTGATCCAATGCCGTGCGGCATTCAAGCAGCAATTGCGGGTCGGCCAGGTCGTGTTCGTGCATGCGGTCGCGGTAATGCCGCGCCACCCAGCCGGTCAACTGTTCATACAGGGCCTCATTCAATATCACGCCCGGATTGACCGCCGCCAGCTCCTGCTCATTCAGCACCACGCGCAAGCGCAGGCAGGCCGGCCCGCCACCGTTGCGCATGCTTTGCTTGAGGTCGAAGGCTTTGACTTGCGCGACGGGACCACCCTCGGCCAACAGGCCTTGCAGGTAGCTCCAGACACGAGGGTTGTCCTGGCACTCCTGGGGCACCACCAGCAGCATCGAACCGTCGCTTCGGGTCAATAACTGGCTGTTGAACAGGTAAGAGCGCACGGCATCGTCGACACTGACGGCGGCGCGCGGCACGACGACGGGCTGCAAGTGCCCACCGACCCGCTCCAGTTTGCCGTGCAACTCGTCCAGCAGCGCCTGGCTGTGCAAAAAGGCGTCCTGGTGATACAGCAGCACCTGGCCATTGCCCACGGCGATGACATCGTTGTGAAACACACCCTGATCGATCACCGACGGGTTCTGCTGGCCGAACACCACACGCTCATCGCTCAGCCCGTGCAGGCGTGCCACGGCTTTGGAGGCTTCCAGGGTCTGGCGCGCCGGGTACTTGTGCGGCGCGGTGTAGCGGGTGTCGAACGCGCTGCGGCCAAAAACGAAGAATTCGACGCCGGGCTGGCCATGGTCGCGGCACAGCCGGGTATGGTTGGCCGCGCCCTCGTCGCCAAATTGAGTCACGTCCGGCAGCGCCGGATGATGGGCAAAATACCGGGCATCGGCGAACATCGCCTCCAGCAGCCGGCGGGTGGTCGGATGCTCCAGGCTGCGGTGGTATTTGCAATTGAGGTTGGCGGCGGTGAAATGCACCCGGCCATCGGCGGTGTCGGCGCTGGGGCTGACGGTGGCGGCGTTGGCCACCCACATGCTCGATGCTGAACAGGTCGCCGCCAGCAACGGCATGTCCTGGCGCGCGGCCTTCTCGATGACCTGCGCATCACTGCCGGCAAAGCCCAGGCGGCGCAGGCTGGCCACGTCCGGGCGCTCTTGCGGGGCGATCAGCCCCTGGGTAAAGCCCAGATCCATCAGGGCCTTCATCTTTGCCAGGCCCTGCAAGGCGGCTTCACGCGGGTTGGAGCTGAGCTGGCTGTTGTTCTGCGAGGCCACGTTGCCGTAGGACAACCCCCCATAGTTGTGGGTCGGACCCACCAGGCCGTCAAAATTGACTTCACGGGTTTTCATCAAGCACGGCTCCATGGATCTGTTTTTTATCAGGCCGACACCCGGACACTCAGTCCAGACGGATGCCCGGCGTCAGGCTGCCAGGCAGGGTCAGGTCCGCAGCCTCCAGCGAAGCCACCGGCCACGCGCAATAATCGGCGGCGTGGTAGGCGCTGGCGCGGTGATTGCCAGAGGCGCCCACGCCGCCGAACGGCGCGGTGCTGGCGGCGCCGGTCAGTGGTTTGTTCCAGTTGACGATCCCGGCGCGGCTGTGCAACCAGAACTCGCGGTAGCGCGCTTCGCTGTCCGACAGCAATCCGGCGGCCAGGCCGAATTGCGTGGCATTGGCCTCGGCGATTGCACCCGCAAAATCACGGTAGCGGATCACCTGCAGCAGCGGCCCGAACAGCTCCTGGTCAGGGCGCTGTTCCACTTCGGTGACGTCGAGGATGCCAGGGCCGAGCAAGGCGGTGCCCGGTTGCAAACGGGTCATTTCCAGCAACGCCACCGCACCACTGGCCAGCAGGTCATGCTGGGCCTGCAACAGGCTGTCGGCGGCTGGCAAGGAAATCACCGCGCCCATGAACGGCGCTGGCTGCTGGTCGAAAGCCGCCACCTGCAAGGTTTTGCTCACCGCCACCAGGCGTTGCAGGAACGCATCGCCCCAGGCACCCTCGGGCACCAGCAGGCGCCGGGCACAGGTGCAGCGTTGGCCGGCCGAAATGAAGGCCGACTGGATCACGGCGTATACCGCCGCGTCCACGTCACGCACTTCATCGACCACCAGTGGGTTATTGCCACCCATTTCCAGCGCCAGGATCTTTTCCGGACGCCCGCCAAACTGTTGGTGCAAGGCCTGCCCGGTGCGGCTGGAGCCCGTGAAGAACAGCCCGTCGAGGCCCGCATGCGCGGCCAGCGCCATGCCAGTGTCGCGCCCCCCCTGCAACAGGTTGAGCACGCCGGCCGGCAAGCCGGCCTCGACCCAGCACTGCAGGGTCAGCTCGGCCACGCCGGGGGTCAGCTCACTGGGCTTGAACAAAACGGTGTTGCCGGCCAGCAGCGCCGGCACGATATGGCCGTTGGGCAGATGACCGGGAAAGTTATAGGGGCCGAACACCGCGACCACGCCATGCGGCTTGTGGCGCAAGACCGTCCGGGCGTCGCCGAGCACACCGCTCGTTTCGCCGGTGCGCTCGCGATAGCTCTGCACCGAAATGGCGATCTTGTTGACCATGCTGGTCACCTCGGTGGCCGATTCCCACAGCGGCTTGCCGGTCTCGGCACCGATACGATAAGCCAGCTCGTCGGCCCGGGCCTTGAGGCGGGCGGCAAAAGCTTCGAGCAGGTCGATACGTGCCTGCAAGGGCCGCAAGGCCCAGTCGGCAAAGGCCCGGCGAGCGGCCTGCACGGCCTGGTCGACCTGGCCTGCGCTGGCGGCTTCACCGGCCCAGATCACCTGCTGGCTTACCGGGTTGCGCGAAGCAAACGCCTCGCCCTGCCCCGGCTGCCAGGCACCGTCTATGTACAGGGCACTCATCAGGCACCTGCCGCCATCGGCACGGCACGCACATTATCGCCAGGACTCATGCGCAGACGCCGGGCGGTGGCCGGATCGACCACCAGCGTGCCGGCCACCGAGCGGGCGCGGCCCACGGTGATGCGGCAGTCTTCACGCTTGCGGTTATGAATCAGGAACAGTGGCGCCTCTTCGCCGGCGGTGCCGATGGCCAGCACCAGGGTCTGGCTGTCACGCACCGCGCGGACCTTGCCAGTCTCGCACTCGATGGCCGGTCCGGCATCGAAGATGTCGACATAGCCCTGATAGGTGAAGCCTTCGCTCTTGAGCATGGTCAGCGCCGGTTCCGTCTCGGCATGAACCCGACCAATCACCTGGCGCGCCGCCTCGGACAGGAAACAGGCGTACAGCGGAAACTTGGGCATCAGTTCGGCAATGAATGCCTTGTTGCCGACCCCGGTCAGGTAATCGGCCTGGCTGAATTCCATCTTGAAAAAGTGCCGGCCCAGGCTTTCCCAGAACGGCGAATGGCCCTGGTCATCGGAAATACCGCGCATTTCGGCGATGAGCTTGGGACCGAACAGGTCGGGAAACTCGGCGATGAACAGCATGCGCGCCTTGGATAGCAAGCGGCCGTTGAGGCCGGTACGCGCGTCGCTGTGCAGGAACAACGAGCACAACTCCGAGTTGCCGGTCAGGTCATTGGCCAGGAACAGGGTCGGGATCTCGCGATAGATGTTCAATTCCTGCGAAGCGTTGACCGTCAGGCCCACACGGTAGTTGTACCAGGGCTCGCGCAGGCCGACCGCGCCGGCGATGGCGGAAATACCGATGACCCGCTCCTGATCATCTTCCAGCACAAACAGGTAATCGGAGTCGGCCCGCTCGGCCTGGCCGCGAAAGCTTTTTTCGGCCCAGCCAACGCGGTGCGTCAGGCGTTGCTCGTTGGCCGGCAGGGTCGTCAGGCCCGCACCGGTGCTGCGCGCCAGGTCGATCAGCGCGGGCAGGTCAGTGCTGCGTACAGGACGAACGATCATGTTTTCTCCTCATGAGGCTCTGCGAGCCCCGACAAACGAACCGACCGCTGCCAGTCAGACCGCGACAATGCGCACACTGGCGCCTTCACCGACACCCAGTGCCTCAGCGGCCTGCGTATTGAGCACCACCGGACGCCCCGGGGCCCAGTCCAGCTCCAGCAAGACCGCCCGGTAATCCTGCAGCAGGTCGTTGGCGACCAGGTACGGTCGCCCGCCACGCACGACCTCAGCGCCCTGCCCGACCTGGATCTTGACCGGCACCAGGCGGCTCTGGGCAATCGAGCGGATCCCTGAAGTACGTGCATGCAAGGTGGGACCGCCATCGAAGATATCGATGTAATGGTCGGTCTCGAAACCTTCGCGCATCAAGATATCGAAAGTGACTTGCGCACGCGGATGCACCTGACCCATGGCCTCTTGCGCATCATCAGACAGCAAGGGCACATAGATGGGGTAATGCGGCATCAGTTCGGCCAGGAAGGTCCGGCTCTTGAGCCCGCAGAGGCGCTCGGCGTCGGCGTAGTTGAGGTCGAAGAAGTGTCGCCCGATCGAGTCCCAGAACGGCGAATCGCCATGCTCGTCGCTGTAGCCGACGATTTCGGTGACCACCGAGTCGGCAAAGCGCTCGGGATGACTGGCAATGAACAGCAACCGGCCACGGGAGTTGAGTTCCGACCAGGCACTGCCGACCAGTTCGGGAATGACATAGAAACTGGTCAACAGGCTGTTGCCGGTCAGGTCGTGACACAGCGACAGTACGTGTGTCTTGTTGTGAATCTTCAGTTCACGCGAGGCGTGGACGAACGTCTCGTTACGAAAGCTGTAGAACGGCTCGGAATAGCCCGCCGAGGCGACGATGCCCGAGCAGCCCACCAGGCGACCGGTGTCGCTGTCTTCAAGGACGAAAAAGTAGGTTTCCTCGCCGTTGAAGCTCACTTCGGCGGCAAACGAAGACTCCGAAGCGACAATCTTGTCGCCCAGCCGACCGGCATCGTCAGGCAGGGACGTGACACCGATCGGGCTGTCAGCGGCCAGCCGCTGGACCTCGGCCAGGTCAGCCATTTGCGCGGGGCGCATCACCAGCATGGTGTCACTCCTTGGCGTTCAGTAAATGGGATATTCGGTAGCAACCGGTGCAATCGTTGTAGGAGCGCGCTCTGCCCGCGACCGGCTGCGTTAGCAGTCGTAAATTTGTGGCGTTTCACAGATTTACAGTCGTAAATTTGTGGCGTCTCGTCAATTTTGCGAGCGCTGCGCACTCGGTCGCGGGCAGAGCGCGCTCCTACGCCCTGTCAGGCCACCAGTTTGGCGATGGCGCGCTCGAAGCGGTCGAGACCTTCTTCGATGTCGGCGTCCAGAATCACCAGGCTGGGTGCAAAGCGGATCACGTCGGGACCGGCCTGCAGGATCATCAGGTCTTCGGTCTCGGCAGCAGCAAAGATGTCCTTGGCCCGGCCTTTCCAGGCATCCGACAGCACCGCGCCGATCAGCAGGCCCAGACCGCGCACCTCACTGAATACACCGTATTGCTGGCCGATGCGCTCCAGGCGCTCGCGGAACAGTTGATGCTTGGCATTGACGCCTTCGAGCACCTGCTCGGTGTTGATGATGTCGATCACCGCCTCGCCCACCGCGCAGGCCAGCGGGTTACCACCATAGGTGGTGCCGTGCACGCCGACGGCAAAGTGCTTGGCCAGCGTCTCGGTGGTCAGCATGGCCGCCAGCGGGAAACCACCGCCGATGCTCTTGGCGCTGGACAGGATGTCCGGAGTCACGCCGTAGTGCTGATAGGCAAACAGCTTGCCGGAGCGGCCCATGCCGCTTTGTACTTCATCGAAAATCAGCAGTGCGTTGTGCTGGTCACACAGTTCGCGCGCGCCTTGCAGGTAGGCAAGATCGGCCGGCAGTACGCCGCCCTCGCCCTGGATCGGCTCCAGCACCACGGCGCAGGTCTTGTCGCTGACGGCGGCTTTCAGCGCCTCCAGATCGTTGTACGGCACATGTGAGATGCCGGTGATCTTCGGGCCGAAGCCATCGGAATACTTGGGCTGGCCACCGACGCTGACAGTGAACAGGGTGCGGCCGTGGAAGCTGTTGAGCGCGGCGATGATTTCGTACTTTTCCGGGCCGAACTTATCGTGTGCCACGCGGCGTGCCAGCTTGAAGGCCGCTTCGTTGGCCTCGGCGCCGGAGTTGCAGAAGAATACGCGCTCGGCAAAGGTGGCTTCGACCAGCTTGTGCGCCAGGCGCAGGGCCGGCTCGTTGGTAAAGACGTTGGAGACGTGCCAGAGGCTGTTGGCCTGTACGGTCAGCGCGCCGACCAGGGCCGGATGGCAATGACCCAGCACATTCACCGCGATACCGCCGGAAAAGTCCACCAGTTCACGACCGGCCTGGTCCCAGACCCGCGAGCCTGCCCCGCGTACGGGAATGAACCCGGCGGGTGCATAGTTGGGGACCATTACCTGGTCGAAGTCGGCGCGTTGCACCGCAGCATGCTCAACGGACATCAGAGTCTCCTGAAGAGAAACACCTGCCGGGACCCGGCAAGCGATTGATAAGGGATTGTAAGGACTGCATTTTGCGCGGCCTTGTCATCAGGCGACAAGTTGTTACAGCGGTTGGATACGGTTTTATCCGTCAACCGCGCTCGGCCGGCACCGACGACAGTTCGAACGGGCTGTTGCTGCGCCGCTGGTTGCGGTCTTCGCGCGGGGTGGCACCAAAGAAATTGCGGTAGGCGCTGGAAAAGTGCGGCCCCGAGGAGAAACCGCACGACAGGCCGATCTGGATGATCGACTTGCTGGTCTGCATCAGCATCTGGCGGGCCTTGTTCAGGCGCAGCTCCAGGTAATACTGGCTCGGAACGCGATTGAGGTACTGCTTGAAGATGCGCTCCAGTTGCCGGCGCGACACGCAGACATGCTGGGCGATTTCATCGGTGGTCAGCGGCTCTTCGATATTGGCTTCCATCAGCAGCACCGCCTGGGTCAGCTTCGGATGGCTGGAGCCCAGGCGATTCTGCAAGGGAATGCGCTGGCGCTCGCCGCCTTCGCGGATGCGCTCGACCACCAGCTCTTCGGACACCGCACCGGCCAGTTCCGCGCCGTGATCACGCGACAGCACGGCCAGCAACAGGTCCAGCACCGACAACCCGCCACAGGCGCTCAGCCGGTCGCGATCCCAGTCAAACAGATGACTGGTGGCAATCACCTTGGGAAAGCGCTCGCTGAAGTCATCCTGCCAGCGCCAGTGCACCGCTGCCCGATAACCATCGAGCAACCCCAGCATGGCCAACGGGTAGACGCCTGCCGACAGACCGCCGACCAGGCAGCCACTGCGCACCAGTTGCTTGATCGCGCTGCCCAGCGCCGGCGCAACGGCCGTCGGCGGCTCATCGGCAATCACGAACAACTTTTGCAGGCCCTCAAGGCGCGCTGTGCTCCACAGCTCGCCGGGCAGGCGCCAGTCCGCCGCACCGGCGCCAGCCTCGATCGCTTCGGCGTGCAGGATCACCCGCTCGTACGACACGTCGGGATGGACATGCTGGGCGACGCTCAAGGCTTCTTCAGCCAGCGCCAGGGTCAGGGCCTTGGTGCCGGGCCAGATGAGAAAACCTATTCGATGGGCAGTCATTGGGACATCCAGTACGTATCGCCACTCAACGGAACTCTGTCGCCCCCAGGGGCCGACGCAGCATGCCTTGTTCCACATCCAAAAGCACCAATCTGGTGCAAATCACTTCAGGCTTCCCGACAGGAACTGCTGTAACCGCTCCGATTGCGGATTGCTCAGCACTTCACGCGGGTCACCATGCTCCTGCACCAGCCCCTGATGCAGGAATACCAGTTGGTTGGACACTTCGCGGGCAAAGCCCATTTCGTGGGTCACCACCACCATGGTCCGGCCTTCCTGGGCCAGGCTCTGCATGACCTTGAGCACGTCACCCACCAGCTCAGGGTCCAGCGCCGAAGTCGGCTCGTCGAACAGCATCACCTCAGGCTCCATCGCCAGCGCCCGGGCAATGGCCACGCGCTGCTGCTCACCCCCGGACATATGCCCGGGGTAGGCGTCCTTGCGATGCGCCACACCGACCCGGGCCAGATAATGCTCGGCCTTTTCCAGCGCCTCGCGGCGCGGCACGCCAAGGACCTGCACCGGGGCTTCGATAACGTTTTCCAGGGCGGTCATGTGCGCCCACAGGTTGAAGTGCTGAAACACCATGGTCAGCCGCGAGCGCATGCGCTGGAGCTGTTTAGGCTCGGCGGCGTGCAGGCTGCCGTCCTTGCCGGGCACCAGACGCAGTTCCTCGCCATTGAGCAGGATCTTGCCGGCATGGGGCTGTTCAAGCAGGTTGATGCAACGCAGGAAGGTACTCTTGCCCGAGCCACTGGAACCGATGATGCTGATGACATCCCCGGCCCGGGCGGTCAGAGACACACCCTTGAGCACCTCGTGGGTGCCATAGCGCTTGTGCAGATCCTGGACTTGCAGTTTGATCATCTGAGAGTTCTCGAAAATACGGTCAGTCGCTGAGCAGGCGCCCGTGTCGTCGCGCCGTGCGCCCCGCCACCTTGGCCAGCCAGAAACCGGGTTGAGCGTAACGAAGCCGCTCGACGGCGAACAACACGCCGGCAGTGGACGAACACACGGTGCTGGCCTGGTCGGACAGCGGGTCGATGACCTCGAACAACGGTTCGCCCGCCTCGACCCAGACACCCGGCGCACGCAGGTAAGTCACCACACCCGGGTGCGGTGCATGAATCAGTTCGGTGCCTTCGAAGGGCATGCCTTCGCACGGCTCACCCGCCGGGGCCGCCACGTCTCCATCGATCAGGCCCTGTTCGGCAAGAAACGCCAGGATGCCCTCGGCATGCGCGCAGGCCTGGGCCTGGCCGGTGTCGGCCTGACCGCCCAGCTCCAGCGTGGTCGCAAGGCACGCCAGGGGAATCTGCGCCTGCGGGAAAATGCGCGACAGGCGCAGCCACGGCAGCGAGCAGGCCTCATCGAACGAGCTGCCACCCGAATCTTCAGCCAGCAAGGCGACGGTCATGCGCAAGTGCGCCGACAGCGAGCGCCACT
Organism: Pseudomonas ovata; assembly: GCF_003131185.1. Classification (GTDB taxonomy): domain Bacteria; phylum Pseudomonadota; class Gammaproteobacteria; order Pseudomonadales; family Pseudomonadaceae; genus Aquipseudomonas; species Aquipseudomonas ovata. The sequence goes on from NZ_QFFU01000003.1 coordinate 109,976, forward strand.
GCGGCCAGTGCTGCGGCAAGGCATACATATGCAATGACGCCTCGGCATCGCAATGCAGGTCCAGCACCACATCGGCGTCGCAGGCATGGCTGAGCAGTAACCGCTGCAAGCCTTCCAGCTCGCTTTGCGCCGCCGGTAGCCCGGCCAGCGCCTCACGCATGGCCTGACGGATCATCTGCACGTTGGCCCGCGGATCATCGCCCAGCCGGCCTTCGAGTTGCGCGGCCACCGGCTCGCTCAGCTCGGCAAAGTCGCGGTTGAAATTCTTGCCGCTGCCGAACTCGAAACGCCCTTGATGCGCGCCCTGGATCAACTGGCCCAGCCCCAGCGGGTTGGCCACCGGCACCAGCTCGATAATGCCTTTGAGCCGGCCTTGGGCTTCAAGCTCGACCAGGCGCTTTTTCAGTTCCCAGGCGGTGCGCATGCCGGGCAACTCATCGGCGTGCAGGCTGGCCTGCAGATAAGCCTTGCGCTCGCCGGCGCCGAAACGGAAGACGCTCAAGTGGCGCTGGGTGCCAAGGGTGCTCCATGGCAGTGGGTGATCGATTCGTTGCATGTCAGACCTTCCTTGGGGCCAGGTAACCCAGCCAGCGCCGCTCAGCCAGCCTGAACAGCCGCACGAGAATGAAAGTCAGGCACAGATAGAAAACGCCTGCGGTGATATAGGCCTCGAAAGGCAGGTAATACTGGGCATTGACCGTGCGTGCAGCACCGGTCAGGTCGATCAGGGTCACGATCGACGCCAGGCTGGTGGCCTGCATCATCATCAGCACTTCGTTGCTGTACTGCGGCAAGGCCCGGCGCATGGCCGACGGCAACAGGATGCGCCGGTACAGGGTGACCGATGACATGCCCATGGCCCGCGCGGCCTCGATCTCGCCGGCCGGCGTGGCCCTGAGGCTGCCGGCCACGATCTCGGCGGTGTAGGCGCTGGTGTTGATGGCAAACGCCAGGCACGCACAGAAGGTCGCGCTGGACAGCCATGGCCACAGGTAACTGTCGCGCACCCCTTCGAACTGCGCCAGCCCGTAGTAGATCAGAAACAACTGCACCAGCATCGGCGTGCCACGAATCACATAGGTGTACAGCCACGCCGGGAAGTTGATCCAGCGGTTCTTCGATACGCGCATGATGCCCAGCGGCAGCGCCGCGAGCAGGCCGAAGAACAGGGAAATCCCCAGCAGCTTGAGGGTGACCAGCAGGCCGCCCAGGTACAGCGGCAGGCTGTCCCAGATCACGTTGTAGTCGAACATCATAGGTCAGCCGCCCTTACGCCCACGCTGTAGCGTTTTTCCAGATAGCGCAGCACCAGCAACGAAACGCTGGTGATCAGCAGGTACAACGCCGCCACCGTCAGAAAGAACGTGAAGGGTTCGCGGGTGGCATCGGCGGCCTGCTTGGCCTTGAACATCATGTCCTGCAAGCCGACCACGGAAATCAGCGCCGTGGCCTTGACCAGCACCAGCCAGTTATTGGTGAAGCCGGGAATGGCCAGGCGCACCATCTGCGGCACCTGGACACGCCGGAACACCTGGAAGCGGCTCATGCCATACGCGGCACCGGCCTCGGCCTGTCCCTTGGGAATGCCCAGGAAGGCGCCACGAAAAGTCTCGGACAAATAGGCACCGAAGATGAAGCCCAGGGTGCAGATACCGGCGCCCAAGGGGTTGAGATCGATGTACTCGTCGTAGCCGAGCAACGGCCCGACGCGGTTGATCAGGTCCTGGCCGCCATAGAAGATCAGCAGGATCAGCACCAGGTCGGGAATCCCGCGCACCACGGTGCTGTACAAGTCACCCAGCCAGGCCAGCCAGCGCACTGGCGACAGGCGTATGGCCACGCCGATCAGCCCCAGGACGATGGCCAGCGCCATCGACGCCAGGGCCAATTGCAGGGTCAGCCAGGTGCCTTCGAGGATCACGGCCCCGTAGCCTTTCAACATGGTGTACGGCCCTCAAGCATGAAGATAAAAAATGGCGCAAGCAGGATGTCCCGGCTTGCGCCATTTTCGACAGTGACTGGCGAGGTTTTACTGGCCGTAGATATCAAAATCGAAATATTTGTCCTGGATGGCCTTGTACTTGCCATTGGCGCGAATGGCCGCGATAGCCGCGTTCAGACGCTCCAGATTCTCTTTGTCACCCTTGCGCACGGCAATGCCGATGCCTTCGCCGAAGTACTTGGGATCGGTGAAGGACGGGCCGACGAAGGCGTAGCCCTTGCCCGAATCGGTCTTCAGGAAGCCGTCCTGCAGCAGCGTGGCGTCAGCCAGGGTGCCATCCAGACGACCGGCGCCGATGTCCAGGTAGATTTCGTTCTGCGAACCATACGGTTTGACCACGGCACCCAGCGGCGCCAGCACTTCGCGGGCATAGCGCTCATGGATGGAGCCGCGCTGCACGCCGATGTTCTTGCCCTTGAGTTCGGTCAGGCCGTCGCTGACCACTACACCGTCCTTCATGACCAGGCGTGCCGGGGAATTGTAGTACTTGCCGGTGAAGTCCACGGACTTCTTGCGATCGTCCGTGATGGACATCGACGACAGGATGGCGTCGATCTTGCGCACTTTCAGTGCCGGGATCAAACCGTCGAATTCCTGCTCGACCCAGGTGCACTTGGCTTTCATTTCTTCGCACAGGGCGTTGCCGATGTCGTAGTCGAACCCGACGATACTGCCATCGGCAGTCTTGGAGGCGAACGGAGGGTAAGCGGCTTCGATACCGATCTTCAGTGGTTTTTCATCGGCAAAAACCGGCTGCGCGAGCACAGACAATGCCAGTGCGCCGAAAAGCATGAGCTTTTTCATTCCTGAGACTCCGTCGTAAACAATCGGGTGGCAGATTGAGCAAAGCGCTCAATATACGAAGAGGCAGCGAGCGTGCGGTGCCAAGGGCTGGAACTTGAAAACCGGGCATCGCGGATGGGCGGGCATTCTAGCGGCAGGTGGCCAGCCAATAGTTCTTCAATGCGACAACTAATTACAGATGCCGCCTCATATCACACAGGCGCTATTGACAACGCCCCGCAAGCCTGAACACACAGCGCAGTATTCAAACCCGCCCGGCAAAAAGCGCGCCCATTATTGGCAATGCCTTGGCATACGGCAAGTCTGCGGGGTGATCGTTCATCGATCCATCGACCTTTATCATCAAGCCCATGAAAAACGCCCCGTACGGCAAGGCCGGACGGGGCGTGATCAGACCAGCAAGCCTCAGGCCACTTTCATGGTCTTGTGAGTATCGATCAGGTGCTGCACCACACCCGGATCAGCCAATGTGGAAATATCACCCAGTGCGTCGTATTCGCCGGTGGCGATCTTGCGCAGGATACGACGCATGATCTTGCCCGAACGGGTCTTGGGCAGACCAGGCGCCCACTGGATCACGTCCGGGGACGCGATCGGGCCGATTTCCTTGCGCACCCAGTTACGCAGCTCGATGCGCAACGCTTCGTCCGGCACCTCACCGGAGTTGAGCGTCACATACACATAGATGCCCTGCCCCTTCAGGTCGTGCGGCACACCGACCACTGCCGCCTCGGCGACTTTCGGGTGCGCGACCATGGCGCTTTCGATCTCGGCAGTGCCCATGCGATGCCCGGAAACGTTGAGCACATCGTCGACGCGACCGGTGATCCAGTAGTAGCCGTCCTCGTCGCGGCGCGCGCCGTCACCGGTGAAGTACATGCCACGAAAGGTCTTGAAGTAGGTGTCGACGAAACGGTCATGGTCGCCGTACAGGGTGCGCGACTGGCCCGGCCAGGAGTCGAGGATCACCAGGTTGCCCTCGGCGGCACCTTCGATCAGGTTGCCCAGGTTGTCGACCAGCGCCGGAATCACGCCAAAGAACGGCCGGGTCGCCGAGCCTGGCTTGAGCGCGGTGGCGCCCGGCAGCGGGCTGATCAGGATGCCGCCGGTCTCGGTCTGCCACCAGGTGTCGACGATCGGGCAATTCTGCTTGCCCACGGTGTCGTAGTACCAGCCCCAGGCCTCGGGGTTGATCGGCTCGCCCACCGAGCCCAGCAGGCGCAGGCTGGAGCCGTCGGCGCCTTCGACCGATTTGGTGCCTTCGGCCATCATCGCGCGAATGGCGGTCGGCGCGGTGTAGAGAATGTTGACCTTGTGCTTGTCGACGATCTTCGACACGCGGGTGATGTCCGGGTAGTTCGGCACGCCTTCGAACAGCAAGGTGGTCGCGCCATTGGCCAGCGGACCATAGACGATGTAACTGTGGCCGGTGACCCAGCCGACGTCGGCGGTGCACCAGTAGACTTCGCCGGGCTTGTAGTCGAACACGCGCTCGTGGGTCAGCGCGGCATACAGCAGGTAGCCGGCGGTGGTGTGCAATACGCCCTTGGGCTTGCCGGTGGAGCCGGAGGTGTAGAGGATGAACAGCGATTCTTCGGCACCCATCTCTTTGGGCGCACAGGTGCTCGACGCCACTTCCAGCAGCGCGTGGTACCAGATGTCGCGGTGGCGGTTCCACTCGATCTCGCCGCCGGTGCGCTTGCAGACGATGACCTTCTGCACGCTGCTGGTTTCCGGGTTGGTCAGGGCGCGGTCGACGTTGGCCTTGAGCGGCGTCTTCTTGCCACCCCGCAGGCCTTCGTCGGCGGTGATCACCACCTTGGAGCTGCAATCGATGATGCGCCCGGCCAGGGCCTCGGGCGAGAAGCCGCCGAACACCACCGAGTGGATCGCGCCGATGCGGGCGCAGGCCAGCATGGCCACCACGGCTTCGGGGATCATCGGCATATAGATGGTCACCACATCACCGCGGTGCACGTCCTGGCCACGCAGGGCGTTGGCGAACTTGCAGACTTCGGCGTGCAGTTCGCGGTAGGTGATTTCGCGATGCTCGGACGGATCGTCGCCCTCCCAGATGATCGCGATGCTGTCGCCGCGCTCTTCCAGATGACGGTCCAGGCAGTTGTAGGCCACGTTGAGGGTGCCGTCGGCAAACCATTTGATGTCGACGCGGTGGTCATCAAAGGAGGTCTGCTTGACGTGGGTGAAGGGCTTGATCCAGTCGAGGCGCTTGGCCTGTTCGCGCCAGAAGCCATCGGGGTTGACCACCGATTGCTGGTACATGGCCTTGTAGGTGGCCTCGTCGGTCAACGTATTGGCCGCAACTTCTGGGCGCACGGGGTACAGGGAAGCTGCACTCATCTTGGTTACCTCGGTGAATAGTTGTTGTTGTATGCCTGTGTTTTATCCCGCCACAGAGTGTGGGGCCATTCGACGATGGTCTTACCGTACACCCCGCGCACCGTAACAGCGCCAGGCCAGGGACGTTTGCAGCATTGTTGCAGTTTTGCCAAAAACGCTTATCAGTCTGGCACCTGTATCCCGGATTGCCACCTCCCTAGAATGGACCTCGCCAACCGGCAACCCCCCACGCAGACAGGCTGAACCCATCGATCCGGACACGGATCGATGCGGCCTCTCTCGCACTCGATAAAGGTCCCTACATGAAACGCTCACTCTGGGTTTTGGCACTTTGCGGTTTCAGCCTGCAGGTACTGGCTGATCAAGCTTCGACCGAAACAGTCAACCAGACCGACCCCGTTGCCGTCGATACCGTCGAAACCTACACCTACGATTCGCACCCGGATATTTCGCGGGTCATCTCCATCAGCCCGACGCCGAATGTCTGTGGGGTCGTGCCAGCGCGCATGACTTATGAAGACTCCCATGGGCAGCGGCATGTGATGCGCTATCAGGTCATGGCCAACGGCTGCGGCAACAGCTGACCTGTAGCCGGCCTGTAGACAACAACAAGAAAACGCCTCCCGGGCATGCCCGGCGAGGCGCTTTTGTCTGGCAGCGACAAGGGTCTGGCGTGCGCTATGGTGTAATCATCGTTTTCTTGCCCAGGACTGCCACCATGACCGACCTGCACCAGCAAACCTGCCAACCCTGCCACGCCAATGCCCGGCCTGTGGAGGACAAGGACCTGCCAGCCTTGCTGGTGCAACTGCCCGACTGGCAGCTCGAAACCCGTGATGGCGTCAAGCAGTTGGAAAAGGCCTACGCCTTCAAGGATTTTGCCAGCGCACTGGCGTTTACCAACACGATGGGCGCCCTGGCCGAAGAACAGGACCACCACCCGGCCCTGCTCACCGAGTGGGGCCGGGTCACCGTCACCTGGTGGACGCATGCGATCAACGGCCTGCACAGCAATGACTTCATTCTCGCAGCCCGTACCGAAGCCCTTGCCCAACACGCTCCGGGCCGTAAATGAGCCCTCTTTCCCGAGGGTCGCACAGACCGTCAAAAGCCGCTTTTGTTGCATCAAGGGCAAATTAAAAGTCTGATTGTCATCTTCACTGCGTTATCCTGACGCCGCTTTATTCAAGCACGGTTCAACCTGCAACCCCCTTGAGAGGAGTGATGACGATGCACGAAATACCCAACTTCCCCTTCACAGGCCCCCAGGAACCTTCGCAGTCCGTTCTGGCTCGACAAGAGCTCGGACATGCGGCTGATATCAAAGCGACAACCCCGGCTGAAGACAGCCAACAGGCCTTGAGCGAAGACTGAACCACGCAAAAGGCCAACCACAGGCGTATCGAAAACGGTCTGCACTGTTTTCCGTACGCCTGTCATGCCTTGGTGTTCGCGCATCAGGCCCGCCGCCAAAGAAGTGCCCTCATGAATGATTTCAAGCCTGAACAAGCCGACGTGTTGATCGGCACCGCAGAAAAAATGATCGACCTCTGGACCCGCCTGACCCCGGAAAATCAGGAGGCACTGCTGGCACGCTTCGGCACCCAGGAAAACGCCCTGGCCGCGCTGGTGACCACGCATTTGCTGACGGCTGCCAATAGCTGATATGGGGACTGGCCAGCGCCTGCTTCCCGGTTGAAGCGGATCGCCGCCCGGCCAGCCCTGCGTGCGGCTGCATTCATACAAAACGATGGTGCATTACCTGTACCGCGCATCACCCGCTATGATGAACGCCGATCGTAAGCTTGCTAATGTTCTGGCGCCCTTCTGATGACCTCATTCGAAAAAACCTCGGCCCCCACCCAGATGCAGGTCACCCGGCAGGTCGTGTCTGTGGTGCTGTTCACCTTTATCGGCTACCTGAACATCGGTATTCCGCTGGCTGTACTGCCCGGTTACGTGCACAGCGACCTGGGCTTCGGTGCGGTCACGGCCGGGCTGGTGATCAGCGTGCAGTACCTGGCCACGCTGCTCAGCCGGCCCTGGGCCAGCAAGGTGATCGACAACCTGGGCTGCAAGAAATCGGTGCAATACGGTTTGCTCGGCTGTGGCTTGAGCGGCGTATTCATGCTGCTGGCGGTGCTGTTGCAGGGTTGGCCCATGGCCAGCCTGATCAGCCTGCTGCTGGGTCGAGTGCTGCTGGGCAGCGCGGAAAGCCTGGTGGGTTCGGGCGCAATTGGCTGGGGCATCGGCCGGGTCGGCGCGCAGCACACCGCCAAGGTGATTTCCTGGAACGGCATCGCCAGCTATGGCGCCCTGGCCGTCGGTGCGCCACTGGGGTTCTGGCTGGTGGGCACCTTCGGCCTGGCCAGCATGGGCATCGGCATTATCCTGCTGGGTGTGGTTGGTCAGCTGCTGGCCTGGAAACGCGCACCGGTGCCCATCGTTGTCGGCGAGCGCCTGCCATTCATGCACGTACTGGGACGCGTCTTCCCACACGGCATGGGCCTGGCGCTGGGCTCGATCGGCTTTGGCACCATTGCCACCTTCATCACCCTGTACTACGCCAGCAATCACTGGCCCAATGCGGCCTTGTGCCTGAGCCTGTTCGGCGGCTGCTTCATCATTGCCCGCTTGCTGTTCGGCAACTTCATCAACCGCCTGGGGGGCTTTCGCGTGGCGATCGTCTGCCTGGGCGTCGAGACCCTGGGGCTGTTGCTGCTGTGGCTGGCACAGACGCCGGAGTGGGCACTGGTCGGCGCGGCGCTGACCGGCTTTGGTTTCTCGCTGGTGTTTCCGGCGCTGGGGGTCGAGGCGGTGAACCTGGTGCCGGCCTCCAGCCGCGGTGCGGCGGTGGGCGCCTACTCGCTGTTCATCGATCTGTCGCTGGGCATTACCGGGCCACTGGCGGGCGCGGTGGCGGCAGGCTTCGGCTTTGTGTCGATCTTTCTGTTCGCCGCCGCCGCTTCGCTGGGCGGACTGGCACTGAGTGTCTGGCTATACAGGCGCAGCCGGACACCAGGCATTCAATAATCGATCTTGCCGCGCCCCGCCTTGATCGAACCACGCTTGGTCTTGGACTCCAGACGACGCTTCTGCGAACCGAAAGTCGGCTTGGTCGGTCGACGCTTCTTCTCGACCTTGGTGGCATTGATGATCAGCTCGGTCAGGCGCAGCAAGGCATCGGCACGGTTCTGCTCCTGAGTGCGGTATTGCTGGGCCTTGATTACGATCACCCCGTCACTGGTGATACGGCTGTCGCTCAGCGCCAGCAGGCGCTCCTTGTAGAACGGCGGCAACGAAGAGGCCTGGATGTCGAAGCGCAAGTGCATCGCGCTCGACACCTTGTTGACGTTCTGCCCGCCGGCGCCCTGGGCGCGAATGGCGCTCCACTCGATTTCGCCATCCGGTACGTGCACGTTACTGGAGATGATCAGCATATTCAGGCCTTGCGACGGGTCTTGAGCCAGTAGAACAGCGCCATTGCCAGCAACCATACCGGAATGGCGAACACCGAAAGGCGAATGCCCGGAATCATCAGCATGATGACCAGGATCACCCCGACAAATGCCAGGCACAGGTAATTGCCGAACGGGTACCACAAGGCCTTGAAGGCCGGAACCTGTCCGGTGTGACGCAGGTGCTGGCGAAACTTGAGGTGCGAGTAACTGATCATTGCCCAGTTGATCACCAGGGTGGCCACCACCAGCGACATCAACAGTTCCAGCGCCTTGCCCGGCATCAGGTAGTTGAGCAGCACGGCCACCAGCGTGACCGCCGCCGAGACCAGAATCGCCCGCACCGGCACGCCACGTCGGTCAATGCGCGCCAAGGCACGCGGGGCGTCGCCCTGCTCGGCCATGCCGACCAGCATGCGGCTGTTGCAGTAGGTGCCGCTGTTGTACACCGACAAGGCAGCGGTCAATACCACGAAATTGAGGATGTGCGCGGCCGTGTCACTGCCCAGCATGGAGAACACCTGGACGAAGGGACTGCCGCTGTAGGCATCGCCCGAAGCATTCAGGGTCATGAGCAGGCTGTCCCAGGGCGTCAGCGACAGCAACACCACCAGCGCGCCGATATAGAAAATCAGGATGCGGTAGATGACCTGGTTGATCGCCTTGGGGATCACGGTCCTGGGCTGTTCGGCCTCGGCAGCGGTGAAGCCGAGCATTTCCAGGCCACCGAAGGAAAACATGATGAATGCCAGGGCCATCACCAGACCACCCACGCCATGCGGAAAGAAACCGCCATGCGCCCACAGGTTGCTGACCGAGGCCTGCGGGCCGCCCTTGCCACTGACCAGCAGGTAGCTGCCCAGGGCAATCATGCCGATGATCGCCACCACTTTGATGATCGCGAACCAGAACTCGGTCTCGCCGAATACCTTGACGTTGGTCAGGTTAATGGCATTGATCAGCAGGAAGAAGGCGGCGGCGGTGACCCAGGTCGGAATGTCCGGCCACCAGTAATGCACGTATTTACCGACGGCGGTCAGCTCCGACATGCCCACCAGGATGTACAGCAGCCAGCAGTTCCAGCCCGACAGAAAGCCGGCAAAGCCGCCCCAGTAACGGTGAGCGAAGTGGCTGAACGAACCGGCCACCGGTTCCTCGACGATCATCTCGCCCAGCTGGCGCATGATCAAAAAGGCAATGAAACCACACAGCGCATAGCCCAGGATCATCGAGGGGCCGGCCGATTTCAGTACCCCGGCCGAGCCCAGGAACAGTCCGGTACCAATGGCGCCGCCCAGGGCGATCAACTGGATATGGCGGTTCTTCAGCCCGCGTTTCAGCTCGCCTGGCGGTGAGTCGGTTGCACTCATGAAAAGCTACCTGTTCGATGCAATTGAACCCTGCTGCGTGTGTGACGCGGCATTCGCGACCGTGTTGCCCATCGTGTTCGCGACCGTTGGTCGCTCCTACAGGCCGTGCAAAAACAAACGCCGGTCGAAACCGGCGTTTGTTCAGGCAGTCATCACTGCGGCTTGCGGCCTGGACCGCGGCGCGGTGCGTCGGCACCGCCACGCTTGCCGGCGGGCTTTCCGCCTGGCTTGCCATCCGGGCTGCCCGGACGGGGACGCACGTCCTTGCGCATTTCGCTTGGGCGTTCGGCCACGGTGCTGACGCGTTCACGCTCAGGCGTACGCGGGCTGCGGGCCGGCTTGTCGCCGATGCGCGGCTTGTCGCTGCTGCCGCGCGTGGCCGGACGGCTACGCTCTTCGCCGGCTGGCTGGCGCGGAGCACGTTCGGCACGCTCACCACTGTCCACTGGCGGACGCACGTTACGCACGCGCTCGCCCTTGCCCAGCGGGCGCGACGACTGGCGCTGCAGGCGCTCGAGCTTTTCACGGCTCTTGGCATTGAGCACCGGCATGGCCACCGGCGTCAGGCCCACTTCGGCGGCGAGGATGTCGACTTCCTGCTGGCTCATTTCGCGCCAGCGGCCCATCGGCAGGTCGGAGTTGAGGAACACCGGCCCGTAACGCACACGCTTGAGGCGGCTGACCACCAGGCCTTGCGATTCCCACAGACGGCGTACTTCACGGTTGCGACCTTCCATCACCACGCAGTGATACCAGTGGTTGAAGCCTTCGCCACCGGGGGCTTTCTTGATGTCGGTGAAGCGGGCCGGACCGTCTTCGAGGATCACGCCATTCTTGAGGCGCAGCAGCATGTCGTCGTCGACTTCGCCACGCACACGCACTGCGTATTCGCGGTCCATCTCGTAGGACGGGTGCATCAGGCGGTTGGCCAGCTCACCGTCAGTGGTGAACATCAGCAAGCCTGTGGTGTTGATGTCCAAGCGGCCAATGTTGACCCAGCGGCCTTCTTTCGGGCGCGGCAGGCGGTCGAACACGGTCGGACGGCCTTCAGGGTCGTCGCGGGTGCAGATCTCGCCGTCCGGCTTGTTATACATGATGACCCGGCGCACGTTCTCGCGCGACTCTTCGCGCTTGACCACCTGGCCGTCGACGCTGATGGCATCGAACAGGTCGACACGCTGGCCGAGGCTGGCGACCGCGCCATTGACCTTGATCCGGCCCTGGCCGATCCAGGCCTCGACATCGCGACGCGAACCGACACCAATACGCGCCAGGACCTTTTGCAGTTTTTCGCCTGCAGGTTTCTCGGCCTGGTCGTCTTTAACTTCTATTTCACTCATCTGGGCACCTCCCGGTGTGTCGAATCAGGGCTCACCGAGGACCGGAAAGACCTGTTGCCCGGCAGGCAGTGTGTGCCGTGCCCGAGCGCAATTCAAGAATCATGGCTTGATGAACAGCCAGAGGGGCGCGAATCATACGCGCTTGCGCACGGTTGCGCATCACCGCTCATTTCTTTTTCCGCCGACCGGGGGCCTTGAGCCCGGCCAGGCGCTGTTTGCTGGCGTCGATAACCTCGCGCCGTTCGTCCTTGTCGAGCTTTTTCCAGGCCTTGATTTCCTTCTTGCTGCGGCCACAGCCCAGGCAGATGTCATCGGTGAACTTGCACAGGCCGGTGCAGGGGCTTTTGCTCGAACTCATGGTAGGGGCTCATTCAAAACGACTGTTCGCAGCCTGGGCCACGCTCTTCAGACACACATTGACTTGCTGATTTCACTGACTATCGAATTCGCCGGTTAGTAGGAGATCATCCTGTGTCACTGACACCGCGCTGTCGCGCCTCAAACATGGACCCGGTAGGAGCGCGTTTACCCGCGACCGAGTGCGCAGCGCTCGCAAAATCTCGGAAACGCCACAAATTTACGACTGCGAACGTACTCTGTCGCGGTGGCCCGGCATTGCGGCAAGCGCGTTCCTACCGGGGCTTCAGCGTTACAGCGTGCGACAGGATCATCCGGGTGGATCAGTGCGGTTCGTCGTCCTTGTATTCGTCACCGGCATCGTCTGCCGGTTCCGCTGGCAGCAAATCGTCGAAGTCGATCTTCAGCCCTTCCTCCATGCTGTCGAGCTCCACCAGCAGGCTGCGGAAACTGGTTTCCGCCGCTGGCGCCTCGGGTTCGCCGTCATCGCTCAGGCTGGCGTCGGCCAGGGCCTGCAGGTGCGCCGGCACCGGTGCGTCCTCGGGATCGAACAGCGGCTCGGGCTCCAGCTCGCGGATGTCCGCCAGCGGCGGCAAGTCCTCAAGCCCCTTGAGGTTGAAGTGATCAAGAAAGCCTTTGGTGGTGGCAAACATCGCCGGCCGGCCCGGCACGTCGCGGTAACCGACCACCCGGATCCACTCGCGCTCCAGCAGGGTCTTGACGATCTGGCTGTTGACCGTCACCCCGCGCACGTCTTCGATTTCACCCCGGGTGATGGGCTGGCGGTAGGCGATCAGCGCCAGGGTTTCCAGCATGGCCCGCGAATAGCGCTGCGGACGCTCTTCCCATAGCCTGCCAACCCAGGGCGCGTAGCGCTCACGAATCTGCAAGCGATAACCCGTGGCGACTTCCTTGAGTTCGAAAGCACGGCCTTCACACGACTTGGCCAGCACTTGTAGGGCTTTCTTGAACACCGAGGGGCCAGGCCGCTCGGCTTCCTCGAACAGCTCGTACAGGCGCTCCAGCGGTTGCGGCTTGCCACTGGCCAACAGAAAGGCTTCCAGCAATGGCGCCAGGTCGCGAGGTTCATTGAGGTTCATGGGGTTCTTGCTCTATTGGGCTCGGGCACGCACATGGATGGCGGCAAAGGGTTCGTTCTGCACCAGCTCGACCAGCGATTCCTTGACCAGCTCCAGGACAGCCATGAAAGTCACGACCACGCCCAGACGGCCTTCATCGGCGCCGTACAGCTCGATGAACGGCACGAAGCCGCCGCCTTTGAGGCGTTCGAGCACATCGCTCATGCGCTCGCGGGTCGACAGGGTTTCGCGGCTGACCTGGTGGCTTTCGAACATGTCGGCGCGGCGCAGCACCTCGGCCATCGACATCAGCAGCTCTTCGATACTGACGTCCGGCAGCAGCTTGCGGGCCTTGGCCTCAGGGGCCTCCAGGCGCGGCACATAGGTGTCGCGGCCCACCCGGTTCAAACGGTCGAGGCCCTCGGCGGCGCTCTTGAAACGCTCGTACTCCTGCAAGCGACGGATCAGTTCGGCACGCGGGTCGTCTTCCTCGGTCTCGATCTCCTGGGAACGCGGCAACAGCATGCGCGACTTGATCTCGGCCAGCATGGCCGCCATCACCAGGTACTCGGCGGCCAGCTCCAGGCGCACGTTTTTCATCAGCTCGACATAACCCATGTACTGGCGAGTGATTTCCGCGACCGGGATGTCGAGAATATCGATGTTCTGCTTGCGGATCAGGTACAACAACAGGTCCAGTGGCCCCTCGAAGGCTTCAAGAAACACTTCCAGGGCATCCGGCGGGATGTACAGATCCAGCGGCAGCTGGCCGAACGGCTGGCCGTAGACCCGCGCCGGTTGCTGCCCGGTGGCGTCCGGGCTTTCAGCGGCGGTCATCAGGCCGGTTCACCAAACGGGGTCGGGTCGCCACAGCCCACGCGAATGATCTGCGGATCGCCTTCGGCGAGGCTGATGACTGTGGAGGCATCAACGCCGCCGATGCCGCCGTCGATGATCAGGTCGACGTGATGCTCGAGAATATCACGCATCTCCTCGGGGTCGCTCAGTGGCAAGGTATCGCCCGGCATGATCAGGCTCACGCTCATCAGCGGCTCGCCCAGTTGCGCCAGCAAGGCCTGGGCAATCGGGTGGCCCGGCACGCGCAGGCCGATGGTGCGGCGCTTGGCGTGCAGCAGCAGGCGCGGCACTTCGCGCGTGGCGTTGAGGATGAAGGTGTAAGGCCCCGGCGTATGCGCCTTGAGGGCGCGAAAGGCGCCGGTGTCGACCTTGGCGAACAGCCCCAGTTGCGACAGATCGCAGCACATCAGGGTGAAATTGTGCTTGTCGTCGAGCTTGCGCAGGCGACGAATGCGCTCGATGGCGCCCTTGTCGCCGATCTGGCAACCCAGTGCGTACGACGAATCGGTCGGGTACACCACCAGCCCGCCGGCCTTGATGATCTCCACGGCCTGCTTGATCAGACGTGGTTGCGGGTTCTCCGGGTGCACCTGGAAAAATTGACTCACGGTTATGTCCTGTTCAAACGGCGGTAATAGCGGGTTCATGTCTGAATTTGCTCCACAACGGCGGCAAATCCTCGGGCAGCGGCCGATAAATGCCGATCTCCGACCAGTGGCCGGGGCCATGGAAATCACTGCCGGCGCTGACCAGCAGGCCGAACTCGCGGGCCAGTATCGAGAGGCTGCCGACCTGATCGGCCGACTGCATGCCATTGACCGCTTCGATGGCATGGCCGCCGGCCTTGATGAAGTCGGTGACCAACCGGCGCCGCTTGCTGCGTGTGAAATCATAATGCATAGGGTGTGCCAGGCTGATCCAGGCGCCGGAGTCACGCAAGGTGCCTACGGTTTCCTCAAGGGTAGGCCAGTGTTGCTTGACGTCGCCCAGCTTGCCGGCGCCCAGCCACTTGCGAAAGGCTTCGCCACGGTCCTTGACGAAGCCGGCATTGACTAGAAAGTCGGCAAAGTGCGGCCGGGCCGGCGCATTGCCGCTGTCGCCCAGAGCCTGCTGCACGGCGCGGGCCCCCTCCAGCGCACCGGGCATGCCCTTGAGCGCCAGCTTGCGGCTGATTTCTTCGGCACGCAGCCAGCGGCCCTTGTGCAGGCTGGCGATGGCCTCGGCCAGCACCGGCGTATCGAGGGCGAACCCGTACCCCAATATATGGATGGTCGAGCCATTCCACACGCAGGACAGTTCGACGCCGTTGATCAGTTGCATGCCCAATGCCTGGGCTGCAGCCCGGGCTTCGGGCAGGCCTTCGACAGTGTCATGGTCGGTCAGGGCCAGGACGCGCACGCCGTTCTCATAGGCTCGGGCCACCACCGCCGAAGGCGCGAGGGCCCCGTCGGAAGCGGTGCTGTGGCAATGCAGGTCAACATTCATTGGATGGCTTTCGCGGTCTTTGATGTTTGTTATTATGCCGCCACATCCCGCGTCTGGCTGCCATTGTGAAACAACTCATCGACTTCATCCCGCTGATTCTGTTCTTCATCGTCTACAAGATCGAACCTCACGCCGTCGATATCCTGGGTCACAGCTTCATGCTGGGGGGTATATTCAGTGCGACCAAAGTGCTGATCGCCAGTTCCGTCGTGGTCTACGGCATCCTGTACATCAAGCAGCGCAAGCTGGAAAAGAGCCAGTGGCTGACCCTGATCGCGTGCATCGTCTTCGGCAGCCTGACCCTGACCTTCCACAGTGAAGCCATCCTCAAGTGGAAAGCCCCGGCGGTCAACTGGCTGTTTGCCCTGGCTTTTGCCGGCAGCCACTTCATCGGCGACAAGCCGCTGGTGCAACGTGCGATGGGCCACGCCCTGACCCTGCCGGCAGCGGTGTGGACACGCCTGAACATTTCCTGGGTCATATTCTTTCTGTTCAGCGGCGCGGCCAACCTGTACGTGGCCTTTACCTACGAGCAATTCTGGGTCGACTTCAAGGTCTTCGGCAGCCTGGCCATGACCCTGATCTTCATGGTCCTGCAAGGCCTGTACCTGGCCCGCTACCTGAGCGACACCCCTCAATCGACCACCAAGACCAAGGACTGACATGCTCTACGCCATTATTGCCACCGACACCGCCGACTCCCTGGAAAAACGCCTGAGCGTGCGCCCTGCCCACCTGGAACGCCTCAACGTCCTCAAGGACGCCGGTCGCCTGGTCCTGGCCGGTCCTCATCCGGCCATCGACAGCAACGACCCGGGCCCGGCCGGCTTCAGCGGCAGCCTGATCGTGGCCGAGTTCGATTCCCTGTCGGCGGCCGAAACCTGGGCCAAGGCCGACCCTTTCGTCGAAGCCGGTGTCTATGCCCAGGTAGTGGTCAAGCCGTTTCGCCAGGTCCTGCCCTGACGGCACGGCGGCTTCTCTGCAACCCTCCAGGTCTTATCGAGTGAGTCATGAGCGAACTGTTATTGATTGATGATGACCAGGAGCTGTGCGAGCTGCTGGGCAGTTGGCTGTCTCAGGAAGGTTTTCAGATCCGCGCCTGCCACGACGGCCAGAGTGCCCGCAAGGCGCTGGCCGAGGCGGCGCCCGATGCTGTGGTGCTGGACGTGATGCTGCCCGACGGCAGTGGCCTTGAATTGCTCAAGCAACTGCGCACCGAACACCCCGACCTGCCGGTGCTGATGCTGTCGGCCCGCGGCGAACCCCTGGACCGCATCCTGGGCCTGGAGCTGGGCGCCGACGATTACCTGGCCAAGCCGTGCGACCCGCGCGAGCTGACCGCCCGCCTGCGCGCCGTGCTGCGCCGCAGCCACCCGGCCACCGCCACCAGTCAGCTGGAACTGGGCGACCTGAGTTTCAGTGCCGCGCGGGGCGTGGTGATCATCGACGAACAGGAAATGACCCTGACCGTCTCCGAAAGCCGCCTGCTCGAGGCCTTGCTGAGCCAGCCCGGCGAGCCCCTGGACAAGCAGGAACTGGCGCAACTGGCCCTGGGCCGCAAGCTGACCCTCTACGATCGCAGCCTGGACATGCACGTCAGCAACCTGCGCAAGAAGATCGGCCCCCACCCCGACGGTCGCCCGCGCATCGTCGCGCTGCGCAGCCGGGGTTACTACTACAGCCTGTAAAAGCGGATTTATCCGCGAACGGCGCAAACAGCAAGCATGGCAGCGCCTGCATTCCCGGCTGAAGCCGGTCCTGCATGTGTTGTACGGGCTTTACAGAAGCTTTACGCAGCCTTGACCGCGCTTGACCTTGATCTCCCTAAACTGGGCACCAACGGCAAACAAGCCGCACCAGAAACAAGGAGATCCACCATGCGCAAGACCCTGACCGCTTTGATGTTCGCCGCGACCCTGCCAGCCCTGGCCATGGCCGCGCCACCTGCACCGGCCGATGGTCCTGAGCACGACGGCCCGCGCTACCACCAGGAGCAAGGCCCTGGCAAACACCGCGGCGGCCCGTTCGCCGACCTGGACCTGAGCCGCGAACAGCGCCAGCAGATCGGCAAGCTGATGGGCGAGCAGGCCCATGAACGCAAAGAGATCAACAAACGCTTCCTGGCCAAGCTGCCGGCCGCCGACCAGAAGGCCATGCAGGACGAGATGCAGGCCAGCCGCGACAAGACCGACAGCGCCATCCGCGCCCTGCTCAAGCCCGAGCAGCAGAAGGAATTCGACGCCGACAAGAAAAAGCGCGAAGAACGTCGCGCCGAGTGGGCCGAATTCCAGGCCTGGAAAGCGGAAAAGGCCAAAAAGGCGCAGTAATCGCTACACTCCCCGACCCGACATGCCTGCATGTCGGGTTTTTTCCGTTGCTGTGAGGTCACACCGTGCGTTCATTGTTCTGGCGAATCCTGGCCAGCTTCTGGCTGGCCATCGCCCTGGTCGCGGGCCTGTCGGTCCTGCTCGGGCATATGCTTAACCAGGATGCCTGGATCCTCAGCCGTCATCCGGTGCTCAACGAGTTGCCGCAGAAGTGGGCCAGCCGCTTCGAAGAGCAAGGGCCAGACGCCGCGCAGGAGTTTCTGCAGACCGTCAAGCGCAAGCATCGCATCGATGTGCAGGTGCTCAACAGCAGCGGCGAGCCGGTGGTGCCCGGCACCTTCCCGCCGCGCGCGGCGGCCTATGAAGCGCGCCAGGGTGACGACTCACGGCCCCTGCCCTGGCGGCGCCTGACCACTGAATACACCAGTGAAAGCAGCGGCGAGACCTACCTGCTGATCTACCGTATTCCTCACCCTGAAGTCGAAGAGTGGCATCGCCAGAGCCTGATGTGGCCGCTCAGCGCGCTGGGCATTGCCCTGGTGGTGCTGACCCTGTTCAGCCTGTTCGTCACCCTGTCGATCACTCGCCCGCTCAACCGCCTGCGCGGCGCGGTGCATGACCTGGGCCAGGCCAGCTACCAGCAACACAGCCTGGCGCAACTGGCCAACCGCCGCGATGAATTCGGCGTGCTGGCGACGGACTTCAACCGCATGGGCGCGCGCTTGCAAAGCCTGATCGGCAGCCAGCGCCAGTTGCTGCGCGATGTGTCGCATGAGTTGCGCTCGCCCCTGGCGCGCCTGCGCATCGCCCTGGCGCTGGCCGGGCGCGCCACGCCCGAGGAGCGCGAAAAACTGTGGCCGCGCCTGGACCGCGAATGCGACCGGCTCGAAGCGCTGATCAGTGAAATCCTTGCCTTGGCGCGGCTGGACGCCGACATGGCCAAGGCAGAACCGGTGGACCTCAACGAGCTGTTGCAACGGCTGCGCAACGACGCCCTGCTCGACGGCCAGGAACCGGGCATCACCCTGCAAGTGGAAAGCGCGCTGAGTGTGGAAGGCTGGCCGGACATGATCGAACGCGCCGTCGACAACCTGTTGCGCAACGCCCGGCGCTTCAGCCCGCCCGAACAGCCCGTGGAGGTACAGGCCGCCCGGTTCGAAGAACGCGTTCGTATCAGCGTGCGCGACCACGGCCCGGGGGCGGCGCCCGAGCATCTGGCGCAACTGGGCGAGCCGTTCTACCGCGCCCCGGGCCAGAGCAGCGCCGGCCACGGCCTGGGCCTGGCCATCGCCCGCCGCGCCGCCGAACGCCACGGCGGCAGCCTGACCCTGAGCAACCACCCTGAGGGCGGATTCCTGGCCGTGATCGAACTGCCGCGGGTGCCGGTCATTACCCTGGCGTGAAGCCACCCCATGCAATGACCTGAATGCCAGGTAGAGCGCGCTCTGCCCGCGACCGAGTGCGTAGCAGTCGTAAAATTTCAGCGTTTCGCAGATTTACAGTCGTAAATTTGTGGCGTTTCCGAGATTTTGCGAGCGCTTCGCACTCGGTCGCGGGCAAGCGCGCTCCTACGAGAATTGAATTTAATATTCAATTAAATCAATAATTTATTTCTTATAAGAGCGCGCAGCTTTACCAGGCGCTGACAAACCCGCCGATGTCTTCACGGGCGGCGATCCGTGGCGGATTCAGCGGGGTGCCCAGGTACAGGAAGCCCAGCACTTCTTCACCTTCGCCCAACCCCAGCCCTTGGGCCACGCTGGCGGCGTAGGACAATTCACCGGTGCGCCATACCCCGCCCAGCCCCAGCGCGTAAGTGGCCAGCAAGACACCGTGGGCGGCGCAGGCAGCGGTCAGGCGCTGCTCCGAGCGCGGCACCTTCGGGTGATCCTGCAAGCAGGCAATCACCACCACGACCAACGGCGCACGCAGCGGGCCCTGGCGGGCCTTGTCCAGTTTCGCCGCGTCCGGGGCGCTGTCCTGCTCCAGCAACGCCTGGGCCAGCAACTCGCCCAGCCGTTCACGCGACTCGCCTTCGACGGTCAGGAAACGATAGGGCTTGAGAAAACCATGGTCTGGCGCGCGCAAGGCGGCGCCAAACAGAATCTCGCGCTGGGCCGCATCCGGGGCCGGTTCGACCAGGCGCGGGACTGAAACACGGTTGAGTAAAACATCGAGGGCCTGCATGAGCGCATCTCCTTGAAAAGTCGTCGGGCATTCTAGGCCAGGCCTGCCTGCAATAACGAGCGCAACCTGCATCAGGCGCTACGCTTGAGCTACAGGTTTACATGCCACGGCGCGCAGGTAGAATGGCGCCCTCTCTTCCTCAGCCCGAGCAGTTTCATGGCGTTGCCGACCCTACGCATCATCGGTTTCATCATCGGCATCTTCCTGATCACCCTGGCGATCTCGATGATCGTGCCCATGGCGACCCTGGTGATCTACGACCGCCTCGAAGACCTGCGCTCGTTCCTCTGGGCCAGCGCCATCACGTTTATCGCAGGGCTCGCCCTGGTGCTGCCGGGGCGCCCGGAACATGTGCACCTGCGCCCGCGCGACATGTACATGCTGACCGTGAGCAGCTGGATCGTGGTGTGCATCTTTGCCGCGCTGCCCTTCCTGCTGACCCAGCACATCAGCTACACCGACTCGTTCTTCGAAAGCATGTCGGGCATCACCGCCACCGGTTCCACCGTGCTCAACCACCTCGACAGCATGTCGCCGGGCATCCTGATCTGGCGTTCGATGCTGCACTGGCTGGGCGGCATCGGCTTTATCGGCATGGCGGTGGCGATCCTGCCGCTGCTGCGCATCGGTGGCATGCGCCTGTTCCAGACCGAATCATCGGACCGCTCGGAAAAGGTCATGCCGCGCTCACACATGGTGGCCAAGTACATCATCCTCGCGTATGTGGGCTTTACCGTACTGGGCAGCCTGGGGTTCTGGTGGGCAGGCATGAGCCTGTTCGACGCCATTAACCATGCGATGTCGGCCATCTCGACCGGCGGTTTCTCGACCTCGGACCTGTCACTGGCCAAGTGGCCGCAGCCGGCGGTGCACTGGGTGGCAATCGTGGTGATGATCCTCGGCAGCCTGCCGTTCACCCTCTACGTCGCGACCTTGCGCGGCAATCGCAAGGCCTTGATCCGTGACGAACAGGTGCAGGGCATGCTCGGCCTGCTGCTGGTAACCTGGGCGGTGATGACCCTGTGGTACGGCCTGACCACCGACCTGCCCTGGCTCGATGCCCTGCGCCATGTGGCGCTGAACGTCACCTCGGTGGTCACCACCACCGGCTTTGCCCTGGGCGACTACAGCCTGTGGGGCAACTTCTCGCTGATGCTGTTCTTCTACCTGGGCTTCATCGGCGGCTGTTCGGGTTCCACTGCCGGCGGGGTAAAGATTTTCCGCTTCCAGGTAGCCTACATCCTGCTCAAGGCCAACCTCAATCAGCTGATTCACCCACGGGCGGTGATCAAGCAGCGCTACAACGGTCATCGCCTCGACGACGAGATCGTGCGTTCGATCCTGACCTTCTCGTTCTTTTTCACCATCACCATCTGCGTCATCGCCCTGCTGTTGTCGCTGCTGGGCCTGGACTGGATGACCGCCCTGACCGGCGCGGCCAGCACCGTGTCAGGCGTGGGGCCGGGCCTGGGCGAGGTGATCGGGCCGGCCGGCAACTTCGCCAGCCTGCCGGATGCCGCCAAATGGATCCTGTCGGGGGGCATGCTGCTGGGCCGGCTGGAAATCATCACCATCCTGGTGCTGTGCGTACCGGCCTTCTGGCGACACTGATGACGTGGCGGCCCGGCCGCGGCTAGACTGGCGAAAGACCGACCTGAGGACGCACACCATGGAACACGTCAGGCATTTCGCGAACTTCGCCCAGTTTTATCCGTATTACCTCGAAGAACACCGCAACAGCACCTGTCGGCGCCTGCACTTTGTCGGCACCAGCCTGGTGATCTTCCTGCTGGCGTTTGGTGTTGGCAGTGGCCGCTGGCAACTGCTGTGGCTGGTGCCGTTGGCAGGCTACGGCTTTGCCTGGGCCGGGCATTACCTGTTCGAACGCAATCGCCCGGCGACGTTCCAGCATCCGCTGTACAGCCTGATGGGCGATTTCGTGATGTTTCGCGACATGCTGCTGGGGCGGGTGCCGTTCTAGACCGGCAGCGCTTCCTGGGCCTGCTGCTTCTGCAGCATCTGCGCGTCCGCCAGACGATACAGCTCGATGCTGCCGTCCAGATGCTCGATCAGCGCTGTGCACGACTCCACCCAGTCCCCGCAATTGAGGTACTCCACCTCGCCCATCTGGCGGATCTCGGCGTGGTGGATGTGCCCGCACACCACGCCGTCGAGCCCGCGCTTGATGCATTCATGGGCAATGGCCTGTTCAAAGTCGCTGATGAAGTTCACCGCACCCTTGACCTTGTGCTTGAGGTAAGCCGACAACGACCAGTAACCATGGCCATAGCGGGCGCGCCAATGGTTGAGCCAGCGGTTCAGGGTCAGGGTGAACTCGTAGGCCGAGTCGCCGAGAAACGCCAGCCAGCGGTGATAGCGGGTAATGACATCGAACTGGTCACCATGAATCACCAGCAGGCGTCGACCATCGGCGGTGGTGTGCACGGCTTCGTCGAGCAGCTTGATATTGCCCAGCACCAGCCTGGAATAACGGCGCAGGAACTCATCGTGGTTGCCGGTGATGTAGATCACCTCGGTGCCGCGCTTGCTCATGGTCAGCAGGCGGCGGATCACGTTGGTGTGCGCCTGGGGCCAGTACATGCCGCTGCGCAGCTTCCAGCCGTCGATGATGTCGCCGACCAGGTAGATTCTGTCGGCCTGATAGCCCTTGAGAAACGCCGACAAGTGCTCGGCCTGGCAATCGCGGGTGCCCAGGTGCACATCGGAAATCCATAGGGTACGCACGTGTTGCTTGCGGCTGGGCCTGGCGAACTGAGCGCTGCTCATGGGCAACCTCCGAGGGGTTTTGCCCAGCGTGCCTGCGCGCAGTGAAGCGCATGTGACATCGCCGTGGCGTTAGCGTGACAGCCGACCGGCGCGCCCACGGTGTAGACTTGCCCGCCCCCCCTCTTCAAGGATAACCATGACTCCACGCACCGCATTGGGCGCCCTGCACCTGGGCGCCATCCTGGTCGGTATGGCCGGTGTGCTCGGCAAACTGGCAGCCACCACGCCGGTCGTCATCGTTTTCGCTCGCGCAGCCTTTGCCGTCCTGGCACTGGGGGCCTTCATCACACTGCTCCAGCGCACCGGCTGGCAACCACTGCAACGCCGTCACCGGTGGCAGATGCTGCTGTCCGGTGTCCTGCTGTGCGTGCACTGGGTGGCCTTTTTCATGGCCATCAAGACTGCCGGCGTGGCCATCGCTACCCTGGGGTTTGCCACCTTTCCAGCCTTTACCGTGGTGCTCGAAGGCTTGCTGTTCAAAGAGAAGATCCACCGCCGGGAAATCATGCTGGTGGGGCTGGTCAGCGCCGGGCTGGTGCTGGTGACCCCGACCTTCGACCTGGCCAGCCAGGCCACCGGCGGTCTGTTATGGGGCGTCTTTTCCGGGCTGACCTTCGCGTTGCTGTCGCTGACCAACCGGGCCAGTGCGGCGCATGTACCGCCCGTGCAGGCGGCGCTGTGCCAGAACCTGGTGGTGATGCTGTGCCTGGTGCCGTTCGCGGTGCCCCAACTGCACAGCCTGCGCGCCATCGACTGGCTGTGGCTGGCGCTGCTCGGGGTGATCTGCACAGGGCTCGCCCATAGCCTGTTTGTCGCCAGCCTGGCGGTGGTCAAGGCCCGCATCGCCGCCGTGGTGTTCGCCATGGAGCCGGTCTATGGCATTGCCCTGGCCTGGCTGGTCTTTGCCGAAGCGCCAACACTGCGCATGCTGGCCGGTGGCGCGTTGATCATCGCCGCCATTCTGCTGTCGGGGCTCAAGCCTGCCGACCAGGCCGCTTCCACTCACTGAGCCGGGCGGTCGTTATGCCCCAGGTCGCGCTCGGGGTCGATGCAATCGCGCACCCGCTGCTTGAGCACCTTGGCCTCGGGAAAACCGCCGTCCAGCTTGCGCTCCCAGATCTGCACCTCATCACAGGTGATGCGAAAAATGCCGCCTGTGCCCGGCTCCAGGCACACCCGCCCCAGATCATCGCCGAAGGTGCTCAACAGTTCCTGGGCCAGCCAGGCCGCGCGCAGCAACCACTGGCACTGGGTGCAATAGGTGATGACAATCTGGGCTTTGGCGGTGCTCATTGCAGGGCTCTCGAAACAAGGTCGATGAAGACCGTCATCATACCGCTTCACCGATAGCCCTCGGCCTTGATGCGCAGAAAGTTGCACAGCCAGCGGTGGATAACCCTGTGGACGGACGTCTGTCGCTCAACACCCTCACGGCCTTCGCGGTGGCGCGCAAAGGCGTGCATAGCCGTGCAGGCTTTTGCGCAATATCAGCTACCTGACTGGTCAAAAAACACTCAATAGAAGGCAATAAAAAACGTAAGACCCTGAATTAAAAGATAAATATTTTACCGGCACAGATCTTGGAATGGCTTATCCATCAGCCATAACCGGTAGATCCGCCATGAGCACCCGCGCCAATCAGCCGACCTTTATCCTCAGCCTGCCCGGCAAGCATGACTTCCAGGTCCTGGCCTTCAAGGGCCATGAAGCCCTCAACCAGCCGTTTCGCTTCGATCTGCAACTGGTCAGCGAACGTCACGATGTGGACCTTGAGGCACTGTTGCATCAGCCGGCATTCCTGCAACTGAGCCCGGCAGGCACCGGTATCCACGGCCAGGTCGAGCGCATCGCCCAGGGTGATCGCGGCCGCAGGCTGAGCCATTATCAGCTCAGCCTGCGGCCCCGGCTGGCCAATCTGGCGTACCGCATCAACCAGCGCATTTTCCAGAACCTCACGGCACCGGACATCATCGGCCAGGTGCTCAAGGACCACGGCATCCTGGCTGATGCCTGGTGCTTCAACCTGGGCAAAGACTGCCCGGTGCGCGACTACTGCGTGCAGTACGACGAGTCGGACCTGCATTTCATCCAGCGCCTGTGTGAAGAAGAAGGCCTGCACTACCACTTCAGGCACAGCCGTGACGGCCATGTGCTGGTGTTCGGCGACGACCAGGCCTTCTTTGCCTCCCTGCCGCCCCTGGCCTATCACCCGGATCAATCGCAGGTTGCCGACGGACCGGTGATCGAGCGCTTCAACCTGCGCCTGGAAACCCGCACCAACCACGTCACCCGCCGCGACTACCACTTCGAAATTCCCAGGGTCGACCTGATCAACAGCGCCGACAGCCAGGCGGTACTGGCGCTTGAGGACTACGACTACCCGGGCCGTTTCGTGCACCGCGACCGTGGCCAGGTGGTCGCACAACGTGCGCTGGAGCGGCATCGCCACGACTACCGCCTGGCCGAAGGCCACAGCAACCAGCCGGGCCTGGTCAGCGGTCATTTTTTGCCGATGACCGAACACCCACAGGCGCAGTACAACCAGCCATGGCTGCTGATCGAAGTGCATCACGAAGGCCGCCAGCCGCAGGTACTGGAAGAGTCGGCCGCGTTCGACGCCAGCGCCGACTTCACCCAGGGCTACCGCAACCGCTTTGTGGCCACCCCTTGGGACACCCTGTACCGTCCGCCGCTGCGCCACCCCAGGCCACGCATTCTCGGCAGCCAGACTGCCAGGGTCACCGGCCCCACCGGGCAAGAGGTCTATTGCGACCGCCATGGGCGGGTCAAGGTGCAATTCCACTGGGACCGCGAAGGTGAACGCAACGAGCGCTCCAGTTGCTGGGTCAGGGTCGCCAGCGGCTGGGCCGGCAATCGCTATGGCGCGGTAAGCCTGCCCCGGGTCGGCATGGAAGTGCTGGTGACCTTTCTCGAAGGCGATCCCGACCAGCCACTGATCAATGGCTGCCTGCACCACAGCGACCACCCGCCTCCCTACGCGCTGCCTGAACACAAGACCCGCAGCGTCTTCAAGAGCCTGAGCAGCCCAGGCGGCCAGGGCTATAACGAACTGCGCATCGAAGACCGTGCCGGTGAAGAGCAGATTTTCATCCATGCCCAGCGCAACTGGGACCAGGAAATCGAAAACGACCAGAGCATCAGTGTCGGCCATGAGCGCCACGACCGGGTCAAGGCCAACAGCTACAGCCATTTCCAGGCCGAGCAACATCGCACCACGGATGCGGCACGCCTCACCGAGGTCAAGGCCGACGATCACCTGACCGTCGGCCAGACCCAGCACATTCGCCTGGGCGTTGCGCAACTGGTCGAGGCCAACAGCGAGATCCACCTCAAGGCCGGGCAAAAGCTGATTCTCGATGCCGGCCAGCACATCACCCTCAAGGCCGGCGGCAGCGTCATGACCCTCGACGCCAGCGGCGTGACCCTCACCGGCGCGGCCATCAAGCTCAACAGCGGCGCCAGCCCCGGCAATGGCACACCGGCGGCCCCCCTGCTGCCCGGCGCAGCACGGCCTGCCGACAGCGACCAGGCCGGCGACCTGCTGCAGCCGGCCCAGCAAGTGACCTTCAAGCGCCACAGCCGCTGCGAAGCGTGTGAAAAAGCCGCTCTGGAGGCCCACCAATGAGCGCCCAGGTCTTTGTACTGATCGACGGTCTGTTGCTGCCCGACGCCCTGAAAACCCTGTATGGCCGCGGCGAAACCCTGGAGATCGACCCGCTCTACCTCGGCACCCGCTGGGACGGCCTCAAGGACAAGGGACCGATCCTGGTCCAGGCCAGCGACCGCCTGCGCGATGAATGGCAGCAGCAAGACCACTGGCAGGCCTGCTCGTGCCTGCTGCACAGCCCGGCACCGCGATCGGCGATCATTGCCCACCTGCGCCACTTCATCTGCCCGCCCGATCATCTGGGCAACGCCAGCCTGCTGCGCTTTGCCGATCCGCTGGTGCTGCACTTCTGGCTGGCCAGCCAGGAGCAGGCGCATCGCAACCGGACGCTTGGCCCGATTGAGCGGGTGCAGGTGGCGAGTCCTCGGCAGCCTTGGCATCCCGAACCGGCCACTGCGATGGCGGGTATCACCACCTTCGCCATCGATGGCGATCCCTACCAATGGCAATCCCGATTTGCGGTGCAAGGCCCGGCCCAGCTTGAAGCCTTCGAGCACGCCTTCGACTTTCTGTTCAAGCGCCGCCTGCATGCCTGGATCACCCGACTCACACCCACCGCCTTTGCCGACCAGCGCCCGGAGCAGATCGATGCCTGGCTCGATGAAGTGCTGCGCAGCGGTCGCGACTGGGGTCTGGTCAGCGAATTCGCCCTGGCCACCTGGGCCGAGTACAGCCACACGCTGGGACGGGACTTCACCACAAGCGCAGGCGGCGACTGGCAGCGGTGGCTGAGCGAGCACCCCACTCCCCTCTGCCCGGCGCCGGAACGGCAACTGGACGCTTTTGACCTCTACCGTGAACGCCGCACGACCCAGGAGCTGACTGATGGAAAACCTTAAACAAGGCACTGTGCGGCAGTGCCGTGCGACCGAATTCGACAAGACACCAGCCACCGGCACCAGCCTGTGCCCTTTCAAGGGCGCCGGCATCGCCATCGTACCGGTGCGCTATGCCCTGGACCGCTCGCGCTACGATCCCAACCCGACGGCCCGCAAACTGTTGCCCAAGACCGGCAAATGGCCCGCCTTGCCATCGATCAGAAGCCGCACCTACACCCTGCGCCAACTCTACGACGGCTACGTCTATGTGTTCGACGAAACCGCCGGCACTTTCCACGAATACGCCTACAGCGCCAGCGACGCCGGCCTGCAACGTATCGTCTGGACCGACGCCCACATGGGCCAGGACATACGCACCGGCAGCGGCGAAGCCCAGCCTTACCTGCTCTACCCGCGCAAGAACACCCTGCACATCGCCTACGCGCCGGTGCAATGGACCTGGCGAATCTGCGAGCACATGCGCTCGCACGAAGACAGCCGGGCGCTGTGGATGAAACGCCTGGACCTGGCCGGTTACTGCATCACCATGAACGAGCCGGGGACCTTGCCGTTGAGCGAGATGACCAAGGCGGTGGCGGATGTCGACCCGGGCTGCATCAATGAAGACCATCGGTTCGCCGACAGCGCCCTGCCCACCATCCAACCGCCGCCTGACCCTGAAAAAACCGGCGCCAAACTGGCCTGGGTGCCTCTGGGCGCCGACGTGCACTGGCTGGGCAGCGTGCCGGACAAGGACAGTGCGCTGTTGATTGCGCTGGACGATCCGTTGGCCATCCTGCAGGACCTGGGCATGCAACTGGCGGGCGATCAGGCTGCTTATCACGCATGGGAGGCCGAGCATGGACACAAGGTCGACATGGCCACGACCGTCACCCACCTGTGTGGCCTGCCCATCGAGCCTGACGAAAAACTGTCCTTTCCGCTCAGGGATGACCCCGTCGCAACCCAACAGTACCTGCTGGATGCGGAACGCTACCTGGAGCAATGCGAACACGAACACTACCTGCTCAGTCCGCCGGCCATCGCCCATGACACCTTTCCCGCGATAGAAATCAAAAGCGATGCCATGCGCCAGCAACTGCTCGACAGGTACGGCCGTGCACCCGGCCCGGCGGATCAGCAAGTGTGGCAGGAGCGCAGCAAATGGCGTCGTGAAGTTGACCTCAAGGCTGCACGGGGTCATCTGCAACGACAAAGCCTGACCAGCGGCTCCTTGTTGCAACAGGTGCGCGATACCCAGGCCGATATCCGCAAGTGGGCCGAACACATCGGCGCAGAACCACAGCAGTTGTTCATCGACACCGGCAACCCCAGGACACTGCTGCACCTGCAAAAGATCATGGTCGAGATCACCACCCTTCTGAATCAGGATCAGAAAGCGATCAGATGGCTCATGGCAGAGGAAAAAAACGCCACCAGCCTGTTCGGCACCCTGCGCTATGGCTTTTCGCTGGGCTTGAAGGACGCGCTGCAACAGCAAGCCGACAAGCTGATCAGCGGCTTCGGCGACATTGCCAACATCGCCACCCGCGCCGGCGAACTCAATAGCGCACTGAACCACGACGGGTTCGCCGAGGCGGCCTGGATGAAAGCCCTCAAGCAACCGGTGCAAGACACGTTCAAGGCACTGCGCACTCTGGCCAGCAGCGCGGCCGATGACGCCGTGCACACCGCACAGAACATCCTGATCGCCCTGCTGCCTGCAGACAGCCAACTGGCTCACGGCAAACAGCAAAGCCTGAGTACCTTGCTGGCCAATCTGCTCATCGGCCAGCTCCTCAACGACTCTCCGGAACGACTGGCCATCGACAAGGAGATTGCAAGAAAACTGCGCGAATGGAAAATCGAGCGCCTGCGCCTGGAGCGTGTCCTCCAAAAAGCACAATTCGCGTGGTTCTACCCCCGTGCGCCCTGGGTACGAAAAGGCCTGACCCACCACGTGCAGGAGAGCGCCGACCGCCTCAAGGCCCATGACCTGAAACTGCCGATGCTGATGGACTTCCAGAACAACCAGTACGCCCGATTGTTCCAGGGACAAATCGCAAACTTCTTCCAGTCGGGCAAGGACATTGCCAAACACTGGCGACAACAGGCCAGACAGTGGAGCCATCAACTGGGATCAACGGCGCCAGCATCAGCTGGAGCGTGATCATGCTCAACTTCATCAATACCGGATTGACGTGGGAGCAAGTCAGCCGCGATGGCGACCTCTCGGCCAAGGACATGGTCAAGGTGGGGTATAACCTGGCGTACAGTTTTAATTTGTTGATGGCGCTGTATGTCGAGGCGCCGTGGGGGGTTATCAAAAATGCGAAACCGGTACAAATAGGCGACTATCAAGTTGGGATACTAGATCGCTCTTCGCGCTATTGGAAAGCGCAGGGGCGTACAGTCTGGGGCGAGACTGTGCGTAGTTTCAAAATAAGACTATTGGCAACGGGAGCCTTTGCAATAGGTGCCGTATTACTGGAGGCTTGGGACATATACGACGACCACCAGCATGCAGCAACCAAGAATGAAAAAATAGTTACACGCATCAAAGGACTGGCTGTTGCTTTAATGGGGCTAGGCGGTGGACTGCAAATCCATGCAGTCGTCAAGACTTCCTCCGTTATGGCCTCCATTGCTATGGGACCTTGGTTTGCGGTGGGGATGCTGGCTGCAGGCGCAATTTACCTTGCAGCTACGCTGCTGCTCAACCACCTCAAACAGGACAACATCGGATCATGGCTTAGAAAATGCGCCTGGTCCCACTCACCTGAATACCGCTTCCCCGCTACACCAGAAGGTCAGAAAGAAGAAAAACGAGCATTACTGGAAATCCAGCTCAGCCCGCAGATCATGGTCAAAAGCACGGTAACGTACCAGCATAGGCAAATGGTGCAATCTTATGTGGTGCAAGCCATACAAAATGGTGCCTGGGTCCAGATTCGCTTTCCCAATGCGCTACGAGGAAAGAGCGTGCTCTTCAACGTCATTGCCAGCAAGCGCCTGCTTGGCATACTGCCTCCCGAAAAGATTGATTCCTCTGTCCAGGCGGAGTTCTTAGACAAAGGCATCTACTACCCTCTTTCGAACTGGGGAAACATTGACAACCAACGCCCACCTGTTGGCTTTTACCCATTCTCTTGCCCTGCCATACCTGAAGAAGAAGACATTATCTGGAGCGTCTGGGTCCCGCTCGATCAGGAAGCCAAATTTCTGGAATTTCAAATCTGGTACCCACAGGACTTACTTCACCCTTCCTCTCAGGACACCGGCTATCTCTACCAGATAAAACTGAGTGAGCAAGGCGCCAGTAGCTCCGATGGACTGAGCAAAACAGAACTGAATATAAGAGATGAAAGCAAGAAGGAGGCAACACAACTTTTCATAATCCCATAATCAAACACACCCCTAGAGCCCATGCTCAATCACACCTCCGGACAAGGTTACCAGCCTCGTCCGGCAGGTACTTATCAAGCTGGAAAAACATAATCATACTCAGAGCCTGACAATGAAGACCCCCTTTCTAAACACCGAAAACATTGAAGCAACAGACATCTCCAACACCCACCACAGCATCATGAAGTGGTCTATAAAAACATCAACCCACCCCCCTCAACCAAGCGTGAAATATACATTATCTTCTTAGGCATACCATTAGCGATTTGCATCTATATTACATGGAGAATGCGAAACAGCCTCATTGAAGACTTCGACCTATGGCTAAGCCTTTGCTTATCCCTAATGATTCTTGGCTCACTTCCTGTCGCCCTGTTAATGCAAAAAACTGCTTTTGATTACATCATTCATCCTGACCGGGGCGAGGTTGAACATCAACTTTACTTCCCCAGTTTTGCAGGGGGCCTTTTTAAAGGAGTCGCAACAGTCGCTATTCTTATGTTCGTCGGCGCTGCCATTCTCACAGGTTCCTTGCTCTTCCTGTTTGGTCCTGCCGCCGTTGCAGTCGGCTCAGCCATGAAGCTGATGAACTGGGAAAAACCTCCTGTCGAGAAAGAAAAGAGCATGCCATGGCGCAACCACCACTTTGTGACAGTCGATCGAAAATACCTGATCATCGTGGTACATACCACTGACATTACTACCGGATTCAAAGCCCGCTTCCCCAACACAGAGCTATTTGAGCAATACCTTGCCTTTTTATATACCGCTGTCGCGCCAAACGCAGAATTTACTGAAAAAGTCTGGGAGTGGTGAGATGCACAACAATAAAGAAAAACCCCCTCATTGCGACGCCGTACGCTTTTGCTGGTCCATCAAGGTATCAAGAGCCACCCCTTCAGACAGGCAGATGATATATGGACTTTTCTGGGGCATCCCCTTGATCGTATGCCTTATAACAACCTGGAACATGTGGGGATCCATCGCTGAAAACCTGGACACTTGGTTAATGATCTGCGTCTCCATGATGCTCATAGGGCTATCCTTCGTGGCCATGATGCTGCAAAAAACCGCCTTCAACTATAAAATTTATGCCCATCAAGGCGAGGTTGATTATCAGCTGTATTTCCCCGACTTCGCAGGCGGTCTTTTCAAAGGAATCGCAACAGTCATTATTCTCATGTTCGTCGGCGCTGCCCTGCTCACAGGCTCCTTGCTCTTCCTGTTTGCCCCCGCCGCCGTTGCAGTCGGTTCAGCCATAAAACTAATGAATTGGGAAAAGCCCGCTCCAACGCATGAGGTAAGCATGCCATGGAGCGATCACTATTTCGTTACCGTCGACCGTAAATACCTGATCATCGTTGCACACCACACAGACACCACCATTGGTTTCAAGGCACGCTTTTCTGATAAGGCGCTCTTTGACCAGTACCTGGCCTTTTTACGTACTGTCGTCGCCCCGCATGCAGAGTTCACTGAAAAAGTCTGGGAGTGGTGAGATGAACTAAAAAACTGAAATCTGGCGATTGAAACGAAATCAATCATGAAGACCTCAAGGCTCACATACAGATTTACCAACCTTCTCCAACAGACACCCATCGACCCGGAAAAACATAAACTCACACTCAAAGATCCGACAATGAAGCCACCAAATATAAACACCGAAAACATTGAAGCACCAGACATCTCCAACACCCACCACAGCATCATGAAGTGGTCTATAAAAACATCCACCCACCCCCCCTCAACCAAGCGTGAAATACACATTATCTTCTTAGGCATACCATTAGCGATTTGCATGTATATTACATGGAGAATGCGGAACAGCCTCATTGAAGACTTCGACCTATGGCCAACCCTTTGCTTATCCCTAATGATTCTTGGCTCACTTCCTGTCGCCCTGTTGATGCAAAAAACTGCTTTTGATTACATCATTCATCCTGACCGGGGCGAGGTTGAACATCAACTTTACTTCCCCAATTTTGCAGGGGGCTTTTTTAAAGGGTTCGCAACAGTCGCTATTCTTATGTTCGTCGGCGCCGCCCTGCTCACAGGCTCCTTGCTCTTCCTGTTTGGCCCCGCCGCCGTTGCAGCCGGCTCAGCCATGAAGCTGATGAACTGGGAAAAACCACCCGTTGAATACGAAAAAAGCATGCCGTGGCACTACTACAACTTCGTCACGGTGGACCGCAAATACCGGGTCACCGTCATCCATTGCACCGATGTGACGCTGGGCTTCGAAGCCCGCTTCCCCAATAAAGAACTATTTGAAAAATACCTAGCCTTCCTTCGCACCGCGCTTCCATCCTCCGCAACATTTACTGAAACGGTCTGGAGGTGGTGATATGAACTCAAGGAAAACCCAACACCCTAAAACAACAAAACATCCAGCTATAAAATCCACCCTGATGAAATGGAGCATCAAAGCTATCAACCAGTCACCCAGTGACATTCGCGCTGCATTTTACTTCTGTTTCGGCACACCCATAATTTGCATAAGCGGTCTGTCGTGGTGGTTGTGGCCCGAAATGGAAATCATGTTTGGTTTTTGGTTAGGCCTGTGCATGGCAACCATCGTTTTCCCTATGATATTCCTAGCCATTCTTCGACAAAAAACTGTATTCAACTATAAAATCCAACTCGACTACGGCGAGGTGGAACACCAACTCTACTTCCCTGACTTTGCCAGCGATCTGTTTCAGGGCCTTGCCGCTTTTGCCATTCTGATCTTCGTCGGCGTCGCCCTGCTCACGGGCTCTCTGCTCTTCTTGCTCGGCCCTGCCGCGATTGCTGTAGGCTCAGCCATGACATTGATGAATTGGGAGAAGCCACCTGTCGTCTATGAAAGAAGCATGTCATGGAACGACCACGACTTCGTTACCGTCGACCGTAAATACCTGATCATCGTTGCACACCACACAGACACCACCATTGGTTTCAAGGCACGCTTTCCTGACAAGGCGCTCTTTGAGCAGTACCTGGCCTTTTTACGTACCGTCGTCGCCCCGCATGCAGAGTTCACTGAAAAAGTCTGGGAGTGGTGAGATGCGCAGTACCCAGCATAAAGAAAAAAACCACAAAATACATATATTCCAATGGACTACAAAAACCGTTAACCAACCACGAAGTGATATTCATGGTGCATTTTACTTCTGTTTCGGCACACCCATAATTTGCATAAGCGGTCTGACGTGGTGGCTGTGGCCCGAAATGGAAATCATGTTTGGTTTTTGGTTAGGCCTGTGCATGGCAACGATCGTTTCCCCTATGATATTCCTGGCCATTCTCCGACAAAAAACTGTGTTCAACTATAAAATCCAAGCCGACTACGGCGAGGTGGAACATCAACTCTACTTTCCTGACTTCGCCAGCGATCTGTTTCAGGGCATTGCCGCTTTTGCCATTCTGATCTTCGTCGGCGTCGCCCTGCTCACAGGCTCTCTGCTCTTTTTGTTCGGTCCCGCCGCGATTGCAGCAGGGGCCGCCATGCAACTGATGAATTGGGAAAAACCCCCGGTCGAGCATGAAAAAAGCCTGCCATGGAGTGAGTACAACTTCGTTACGGTGGATCGAAAATATCAGGTTATCGTCACCCATCGCACGATGCTGAATCTGGGCTTCGAAGCCCGCTTCCCCAACAAAGAACTGTTCGAGCAATACCTCGCCTTCCTGCGCACCGCCCTCCCACCCTCCGCCACATTCACCGAAACGGTCTGGAAATGGTAAAGCCAACCGTCTTTACCTCAACGCGCATTGCCCACTCGCCGCAAGGCATTGAGCGTCGGGTCTTGCGCCGATACCGCAGCCACCTCATCACCGCCTACCTTCACCCCCAACAACCCCAGCAACCGCGCCCGAATCGCCTGGAAGCCCGGCTGGCTGCTGTCGCGCTGGCGGGGCAGGTCGATGGGGATCTGGTCGGCGATCTTGCCGTGGGCCAGGACGATTACACGGTCGGCCAGCAGGATGGCTTCGTCGACGTCGTGGGTGACCAGCAGCACGGCCGGGGTGTGTTTGCGCCACAGGTCGATGATCAACTGGTGCATGCGGATGCGGGTCAGTGCGTCCAGGGCGGCGAAGGGTTCGTCGAGCAGCAGCAGTTGCGGTTCGCGCACCAGGGCGCGGGCCAGGGCGACGCGCTGGGCTTCACCGCCGGAGAGGGTCGCCGGGAAGGCGTCGATGCGGTGGGCCAGGCCGACTTCAGTCAGGGCCGCTTCGGCGCGGGCCCTGGCGTCGGCGCTGCGCACGCCGAGCATGACGTTTTTCCAGGCGCGCTTCCAGGGCATCAGCCGGGGCTCCTGGAATACGGCGGCGCGGGCGCGGGGCACGCGCAGTTCGCCGCCTTCGATGCTGTCCAGCCCGGCCAGGCTGCGCAGCAAGGTGGTCTTGCCCGAGCCGCTGGCGCCCAGCAGTGCGACGAATTCGCCGCTGCCGATGTCCAGGTGCAGGTTGTCGATTACCCGCTGGTCGCCGAACTGGCGCACCACGTTGCGCAGTTGCACCGCCGCCGGCAAGGCAGGGCTGGCGGCCGCGTGAGGGGTTACCGGGTCCAGCACATTGATTGCACTCATGTTCAGTTCCTCACGAAAGTGGGCCGCCAGGCCAGGGCGTGGCGCTCCAGCGTGCGGATAAGGCCGTCGATCAACAGGCCCAGGACGCTGTAGATCAGCAGGCAGATGACAATCACATCCGTGCGCATGAAGTCGCGCGCATCGCTGGCCAGAAAGCCGATGCCGACCGTGGTGTTGATCTGCTCGACGAACACCAGCGCCAGCCAGGAAATGCCCAGTGCATAGCGCAAGCCGACGAAGAACGAAGGCAAGGCGCCCGGCAGGATGACGTGCCAGATCAGTTCGCGGCGGCTCAGACCGAGGGTGTTGGCAGCCTCGATCAGTTTCGGGTCGATGTTGCGGATGCCGGAAAACAGGTTCAGGTACACCGGAAAGGTGGTGCCGGTGACGATCAGCGCGACCTTGGTGAATTCGCCGATGCCGAACCAGAGAATGAACAGCGGCACCAGGGCCAGCGAGGGAATGGTGCGCAGCATCTGCATCGGCGAGTCGAGAATCACCTCGCCGCGCCTGGACAGGCCGGTGAACAGCGCCGCGGCCACCCCGATGGTCACGCCAATGCTCAGGCCCAGCAAGGCACGCTGCAGGGACACCCATAAGTGCCCGGCCAGCTCGCCAGAGGCGATCATTGCCCAGAGCGTACCGCCGATCTGCGAGGGCGCGGCGATGACGCGACTGGGCAACAGGCCGGTCTGCGAAGCCAGCTCCCAGAGCAGCAGCAGGGCCAGCGGGCTGAGCAGGCGCACCAGAAAAGCCGGCACCTGCCACTGACGTGCCTGAGGCGTGCCGGCCTTGCCCGGGTCAGGTTTGCTGATCGTCAGAAAGCCGGCATTACCAGGTTCAAGGGTCTTTTCGGGCACAGGCACCTCCTTGGCGAGCCACCCGGAAACCAGCATCCGGGCAGGTAAAGCCCCATGCTAGGCGCATAAAAAAACGCCGTGAAATGCTATTTGGAAATAACCTAATCGTTAAAAAATACTGATCATAATAAATTTTTATAATGCGTATTTTTAATATTAACTTAGATCCAATCGGCATTTCACAGCCGCCCTGCCCGCCCCTTAAGGTGCCTGCCACGCGTCCGGGCCATCTGCGCCCTGACTTGCCTCTCACCCAGGATCCACGGCAGGAGATTTCATGAGCATTGAATTCATCGGTTACATCGGCACCCAGCCCGGTTCGGAAATTCACCCGCGCAGCGGCCCGGCCATTCAGCCGGAGTACGTGGCCAAAGTGGCCAGGGCGCATGAAGAGGCAGGCTTTGACCGGGCGCTGATCGCCTACCACTCCAGCAGCCCGGACAGTGCGTTCGTGGCCGCGCATGCGGCCAGCCTGACCACGCGCCTGAAGTTTCTGATTGCCCACCGTCCAGGCTTTATCGCCCCGACCGTGGCGGCGCGGCAGTTCGCCACGCTCGACACCTTCAATGGCGGACGCACCGCCGTGCACATCATCACCGGCGGCAACGATCAGGAGTTGCGCGCCGATGGCAGCCATATCGACAAGGATGCACGCTATGCCCGTACCGATGAATACCTGAGTGTGCTGCGCCAGGAGTGGACCGCCGAGGCGCCGTTCGATTATCAGGGCGAGTACTACCACGTCGAGGGCGCGCACTCGCACGTCAAGTCGCCGCAGCAGCCGCATATCCCGCTGTACTTTGGCGGCTCGTCGGCGGCGGCCATTGCGGTGGCTGGCAAGCATGCCGATGTCTACGCCTTGTGGGGTGAAACCTATGAGCAAGTGCGCGAGGTGGTCCGGCAGGTGCGCGTAGAAGCGGCCAGACATGGTCGCACCGTTCGCTTCAGCCTGTCGCTGCGCCCGATCCTGGCCGAGACCGAGGCGCAGGCCTGGGCCCGTGCCGACAGCATTCTGGAACGTGCCAAGGCGCTGGCCCAGAGCAATGGTTTTGTGCGCCAGGAGCCGCCAAACGAGGGCTCGCGCCGATTGCTGGCGGCCGCGGCTCAGGGAACGCGCCTGGACAAGCGCTTGTGGACCGGCATCGCCGGGTTGCTGGGCGCGCAGGGCAATTCCACGTCACTGGTCGGCACCCCGGAACAGGTGGCCGACGCCTTGCTGGACTATTACGACCTGGGGATCACCACCTTCCTGATTCGCGGCTTCGACCCGCTGGAGGACGCCATCGACTACGGCCGCCAACTGATCCCGCTGACCCGCGAGCGGGTAGCACAACGTGAGCGCGAAGCACGCGAAAAGGTCGCCTGACCTGCACGGCACAACGGTCCTGGCGTAGGAGCGCGCTTGCCGGAATGCCGGACCACCGCGACCGAGTGCGTTAGCGCTCGCAAAAATTGTATAGACGCTGAAAATTTACGACTGCTAACGCAGCCGGTCGCGGGCAAGCGCGCTCCTACCTGGCGCCAGGTTCGCGGCGCTTCAAGGCGGCAGTCGCGCAGTGATCAAACTCACGCCGCTGCCGACACCCGCTTGAGCGATTGCGCCACCAGGCTGCCGAAGGCCTGGACCGGCGCTTGCAGGTTGCCCAAAAAGCGCGGGTACACCAGCCACAGATCCATCACCGGTTTGAAGTCTTTCAGCGGCATGATTGCCAGTTGCTCGCGGTAGGCGCTGCGCTCCAGCAAGGGGCGCGGCACCAGGCCCAGGCCCATGCCGTCGGCCACCAGCCCCAGTTGCAGTTCGGTGCCGAAGGTTTCCAGGTTGACCTTAAGCCCCAGACCCTGGTCGGACAGCGTGCGCTGCAGGCCGGCGCGGAAGCCGCAACCGTCGGGGTTGAGCACCCAGCCCTGTTGATAGCAATCAGACAGCTTGCCGGGCTTTTTCGGCAGCGCATCGCGGGCACAGACCACCACCAGTTCGACCTTGCCGATCGACTCGCCCAGGATGTTGTCCGGAAAGATCTTGCCGGCCGGAAACAGGGCGGCAGCGGCATCCAGCTCGCCGTTTTCAATCTTGCCGATCAAGTGGCTGCCCCAGCCGGTCACCACCTGGGCGCGCAGGTCGGGAAAGGTGCCGCGCAGTTGCTTGAGCGCATCGAGCAGCACCACATCGCCAATGGTCTGCGGCACGCCCAGGCGCAACTGGCCGCTGGGCGGCGTGTCGCTGGCGACCAGTTCCCGCAGTGCATCCATCTCGCGGAGGATCGCCAGGCACTTCTGGTACACCTGATTGCCCATGGGCGTCGGTTTGAGCGGCTTGGTGTTGCGGTCGAATAGCTCGACCCCCAGTGCCTGCTCGAAATTCTGCACGCGCCGGGTGATGGCCGGCTGGGTGAGTTCCAGCGACTCGGCGGCATGGCTGATCGACTGACAGCGGATCACCGCGACGAAGGCATCGATATCATCAATTTTCATTCGAACCGCACATAAAGGCATAAAAGGAACATAGGCAAAAAGCATAGTGCGATTCAGCGTTTCTGGATAGCCCGGGTACAACCTGTCGGGGCCTGCATTTTTAACCCCCTCTATGCCT
The DNA here is from genome assembly GCF_003131185.1 of Pseudomonas ovata. Classification (GTDB taxonomy): domain Bacteria; phylum Pseudomonadota; class Gammaproteobacteria; order Pseudomonadales; family Pseudomonadaceae; genus Aquipseudomonas; species Aquipseudomonas ovata. The sequence goes on from NZ_QFFU01000003.1 coordinate 148,323, forward strand.
TACTGAAGCCATTCATTCGTTGGCAAAGAGCATTTGGCTATAAGCTAATCATGAAAAAATAGCATATTATCCATGCCTATTATGTTTATATCCATCCATGCCTCACCACTGCCTGGAATGGACATGCCACACACCCCACACCCCGAACGACTCAGGGCCTTCATTGGCGCCCTGGCCGAACTGATCGACAGCAACCCACCAGAAAGCGACCTGCTGCACCGCGGCGGCAAGCTGCTTGCGCAACTGGTCAGCCACGACGACTGGCTGCCCGATGAGTTTGCCGTGCCAGACCCGACCCGCTACCAGCAGTTCCTGCTGCATGCCGACTCGCGCCAGCGCTTTTCGGTGGTCAGTTTTGTCTGGGGCCCGGGCCAGAGCACACCGATCCACGATCACCGCGTCTGGGGCCTGATCGGCATGTTGCGCGGTGCCGAATATTCGCAAGGCTTTGCCCGCAGCGCCGATGGCCGCCTTGAGCGCGAAGGCCCGGCCATCCGTCTGGAACCGGGCCAGGTCGAGGCGCTGTCACCGCGCAGCAACGATGTGCATCAGGTCAACAACGCCTTCGACGACCAGGTGTCGATCAGCATCCATGTCTACGGCGCCAATATCGGCGCCGTGCGCCGCGCGGTGTACCTGCCCGACGGCACCGAGAAGCCGTTTATCTCCGGTTATTCCAATGCCTTTCTTCCCAACATCTGGGACCTGTCCAAAGAAGCGAGCCAAGCCCAATGACGACCTCTGCCACCCGTTCCTACACCGACATTCGCCAGGCCCTGCTCGACCGCCAGGAGCTGGCACTGGTCGATGTGCGCGAAGAAGCGCCGTTCGCCGAATCGCACCCGTTGTTTGCCGTGAATATCCCGCTGTCCAAGCTGGAGCTGGAAGTGCTGGCGCGCATCCCGCGCAAGGACACGCCGGTGACCGTCTATGACAATGGCGAAGGCCTGGCGCAACGGGCCCTGGAGCGCTTCGCGGCGCAGGGCTATGTCGACGTGAAATTACTCGAAGGCGGTCTGGCGGGCTGGCGCGACGCCGGCGGCGAGCTGTTCATCGACGTCAACGTGCCGAGCAAGGCGTTTGGCGAACTGGTCGAGCACCATCGTCACACCCCGTCGCTGGCCGCCGAAGAGGTCAAGGCGCTGCTCGATGCCAAGGCCGACGTGGTGGTGCTCGATGCCCGCCGCTTCGATGAATACCAGACCATGAGCATCCCCACCGGCATCAGCGTGCCCGGTGCCGAACTGGTGTTGCGCGCCCGCGAGCTGGCGCCTGACCCGGCCACGCGTATCGTGGTCAATTGCGCCGGTCGCACACGCAGCATCATCGGCACCCAGTCGCTGGTCAATGCCGGACTCCCCAATCCGATCAGTGCGCTGCGTAACGGCACCATCGGCTGGCTGCTGGCCGGCCAGACCCTCGAACACGGCCAGGCCCGGCGTTTTGCCCAGGTCACTGAAGACACCCGCGAAATCGCCAGCGCCGATGCCCGTCGGGTCGCCGACAAGGCCCGCGTGCAACGCGCCAGCCTGAATGAGCTGCACACCTGGCAGGCCGATACCACACGCACCACGTACCTGTTCGATGTGCGCACACCGGAAGAATTCGCCGCCGGCCACCTGCCGGGCGCGCGCTCCACCCCGGGCGGCCAGTTGGTACAGGAAACCGATCACTTTGCCAGCGTGCGCGGGGCGCGCATTGTGCTGGCCGACGACGACGGCGTGCGCGCCAACATGTCGGCTTCGTGGCTGGCGCAGTTGGGCTGGGAGGTCCATGTGCTCGACGGGCTGCAGGCCGCACACTTCAGCGAGCAGGGCGACTGGGACGCGCCCGGCCCCACCCCGCCGCAGGTCGAGGAAATCGCGCCTGAAACCCTGGCGCAATGGCAGGCCGAAGGCGTTGTCGCGGTGCTGGATTTCACTGCCAGCGCCAACTACGTCAAGCAGCATATTCCCGGTGCCTGGTGGACCCTGCGGGCCGACCTGAAAAACGCGGTGGCCAAGGTGCCGGTCGCCGAGCGCTATGTGCTGACCTGTGGCAGCAGCCGCCTGGCCCGCCTGGCCGTGGACGAGGTGCACGCCCTGACCGGCAAACCGGTGTTTCTGCTCAAGGGTGGCACCGCCAGTTGGGTCAAGGCCGACCTGGCGCTAGAGCACGGCGAGACGAACCTGGCCTCACCCCGCATCGACCGCTATCGCCGCCCGTACGAAGGCACCGAGGCTCCCCGTGAAGCGATGCAGGCGTACCTGGATTGGGAATACGGCCTGGTGGCACAACTGGACCGTGACGGGACCCACGGGTTCTATGTGATCTGACTTCAGTACACTGTGCAGGAGCGCGCTTGCCGGTATGCCTGACCACCGCGACCGGCTGCGCAACAGTCGTAAATTTTCAGCGTTTCATAGATTTCTGCGAGCGCTGCGCACTCGGTCGCGGGCAGAGCGCGCTCCTACCGCACCGATCACGCTTAAATCATAAAAAATCATATTAAATATAAAAATAATCAAACAAATACATAATTAGCATATAGCCAATCGTTCCTTCCCTCCCCGTTCTTATAGGCATAACTTCAATTCCAGACAGACCCCAGCCTGGCGGATGTCATCCCGTCGCCTGCTGTACCGTCTGGCCATGACCTGCTCGCTTCGACGACAGCGGCGCCCGGTGCGTGCAATCACTCGATTCATTCAAGGAGCAGCTTCATGAGCCAGCAACGTCATCTCAAACTCGGTGCCATGGTCCACGGTGTCGGTCATGGCTGGGGCGAATGGCGGCATCCCGAGGCCCAAGCCGATGCCAGCGTCAACTTCGGTTTCTACAAGCAGCAGACCCGCCTGGCCGAAGACGCCAAGTTCGATTTCGTATTCATCGCCGACAGCCTGCATATCCACGAAAAGTCCAGCCCCCACTACCTCAACCGCTTCGAGCCGCTGACTGTGCTGTCGGCGCTGGCGGCGACCACCGAGCACATCGGCCTGGTGGCCACCGTAACCGTCAGCTACACCGAGCCCTTCCAGGTGGCGCGTCAGTTCGCGTCGCTGGACCACATCAGCGCAGGCCGCGCAGGCTGGAACATCGTCACCTCCTGGCTCAGCGGCACCGCTGACAATTTCGGCAAATCCGAACATCCGCCGCATGCGGTGCGCTACCGCATTGCCAAGGAGCATGTGGCGGTGGTCAAGGGCCTTTGGGACTCCTGGGAAGACGACGCCTTTACCCGCAACAAACAGACCGGCGAATTTTTCGCCCCTGACAAACTGCACGCGCTCAACCACCAGGGCGAGTTTTTCAAGGTCAAGGGCCCGCTGAACATCGCCCGCTCCCGCCAGGGCCAGCCGGTGCTGTTCCAGGCTGGCACCAGCCACGATGGGCGCAACTTCGCTGCCGAGTATTCCGATGCGATCTTCGTGCATGTCGAGTCGCTGGAAGACGGCATTGCTTACGCCAAAGACTTGAAGCAACGCGCTGCCGGTTTTGGCCGCAACCCGCAGGACCTGTCGATCCTGCCGGGCATCCGCCCGATTGTCGGGCGCGATGAAGCCGAAGTGGAAGCACGATTCCAGCAGGCCGTGGAACTGGTCAGCATCGAGGACGCCATCGTCGCCCTGGGCCGACCGTTCAACGACCACGACTTCAGCCAGTACCCGCTGGACGAACCCTTTCCGGAGCTCGGCGACCTGGGCGCCAACAGCCAGAAAGGCGGCTCCGACCGCATCAAGCAACTGGCCCGCGACGAAGGCCTGACCCTGCGTGAAGTGGCGTTGTATTTCTCCCGCCCGCGCCGCGACTTTGTCGGCACCCCCGAACAGGTCGCCGATGCCGTGCAGACCTGGTTCGAGCAAGGCGCGGCCGACGGCTTCATCATCAACTCGGTGCTGCCCGACGGCCTGCAGTACTTCGCCGAACTCGTGGTGCCGATCCTCCAGCAGCGTGGCCTGTTTCGTACCCAGTACAGCGGCGCGACCCTGCGCGAGCATTTTGGCCTGCCCGTACCGGCCAACCGCTACAGCGTCGAGCGCCTGCATCAACCCACTCCAGAGGAGGCCGTGGCATGAGCCTGTCCCTGAACCGACAACTGGCTGACCTGCATGCCGAGCGGGTCGCCCACTGGGCGCCCGAGGTGCTGCAGGTCAATATCGACCAGCGCCAGCACCTGGTCGACACGGCCGACACCGAACGCTTCGTCAAGGCCGGTGACCGCATCGAGCCTTTTGAACTGCTCAAGGTCGAGGGCGGCACCTTAAGCCGTGATCAGCTCTTGCAAAACGGTGCCGCCGTGCTGGTGTTCTTTCGCTTTGCCGGCTGCCCGGCGTGCAATATCGCCATTCCCCATTACGACCGCCACCTGGTGCCCGCGCTCGAGGCGCTAGGCGTGCCGCTGGTGGCGATCAGCCCGCAGGTGCCGGAGCGCCTGGTCGAGATCAAGCACAGGCACAGCCTGCGTTTGCAGGTTGCCAGCGACAAGGACAACGCACTGGGTCGCCGCCTGGGCATTCTCTACAGCTTCGATGAGGCCTCGCGCCAGGCGGCGCTGCGCAAGGGCAGCAGCATTGGCGAAGTGACCGGCACCGGCACCTGGGAATTGCCGCAACCCACTGTGGTGGTGCTCGATGCCGATGCCCGCGTGGTGTTCGCCCAGGTCAGCCCCGACTGGCTGGTGCGCACCGAAGCCGAACCCATTATTCAGGCAGTCGAGCGGGCACTGGCCACACAACTGGCTGGCGCAACGACCTGAATGCGCTACCACCACTAATTGCGCAAGGAACCGCACATGAGCCTTTCAAGCCTTCGTCAGCGCCATGACGAACCCGAGTCCGCCGAGGCGTTCAGCGCCAGGCTGGACACCCTCACCGCACACCTGGCCGCCACGGCCGAGCACTACGATGAAACCGGTGAGTTTCCGCATGCCAACTTTCGCCTGCTGCACGAACATGGCCTGCTGGGCCTGACCGTGCCAAAGGCACTGGGCGGCGGCGGCGCCGACCTGGCGCAGGCGCTGCAAGTGATCAGCGCCGTGGCCAGGGGCGAGCCATCCACAGCACTGGTGCTGGTCATGCAGTACATCCAGCATGCCCGCCTGCAAGACAGCACCCAGTGGCCCGAGCACCTGCGCCGGCAAGTCGCCCTTGAGGCGGTGCGCGATGGCGCGCTGATCAACGCGCTGCGCGTCGAGCCGGACCTGGGCACTCCGGCACGCGGCGGCCTGCCATCGACCCTCGCCCGGCGTACCGCCGACGGCTGGCGTATCAGCGGGCGCAAGATCTACTCCACCGGCAGCCACGGCCTGACCTGGCTGGGCGTGTGGGCGCGCAGCGATGATGACGACCCGCTGGTGGGCACCTACCTGGTGCACAAGGACACCCCGGGCATTCGCATCGTCGAGGACTGGGATCACCTGGGTATGCGTGCCACCAGCAGCCATGAAGTGATCTTCGACGACGTGCTGGTGCCGCTGGAGCACGCCGTCAGCGTCAGCCCCTGGAGTGCGCCACGCGCCGAACTGGACCCGGACGGCATGCTCTGGATGTCGGTGTTGTTGTCGGCGGTCTACGACGGCGTGGCCCAGGCCGCCCGCGACTGGCTGGTGACGTGGCTGGAACAGCGCAAGCCGTCCAACCTGGGCGCCGCCCTGGCGACCTTGCCACGCTTTCAGGAAGTGGTCGGCCGGATCGACACCTTGTTGTTCGCCAACCAGAACCTGCTCGGCAGCGCCGCCCGAGGGCAGGTGCCAGGCCGGCATGCGGCGCAGATCAAATACCTGGCCACCGACAACGCCCTGCGCGCCGTGGAAGCGGCCATCGAAGCCAGCGGCAACCCCGGCCTGTCACGCAGCAACCCGCTGCAACGTCACTACCGCAATGTGCTGTGCGCCCGCGTGCACACGCCGCAGAACGACACCGTGCTGCAAGGCATCGGCAAGGCTGTCTTTGCAAGCCGTCACCCTGGCTGAACCTCATCCCCTGCACCGGCCTGAAACGGCGCCCCTGCGATGTTGCAGCGGCGCCGTTTTTGCACAGGCCCGTACCACATTTATTGCTTGAAAATTCACAAAACCGCTTCATCTCGTATGACAACCCTTAAGGCAATTTCTTAAATGGCCTTTTGGATCCATGTTCATCTTGAAAACAACCCATGCCATGCATCCATTGAGCCGATCGACTTTTAATTGGCCAGGCAGTCAACTTTGATTTTGCCGGTGTCAGCCGCCCCCCCACCTCCCTGCGCCAGGGCTTAGGGGTTCTCCCGATATAGACGTCAAATTGCCACCTATATGATCCCTCTTTCAGATCATCGAATGGACGCGAGAATGTTGATTTATCTTGCTTTCTGGGCAGGCCTGGCGCTGGCTGCAAGTGGACTTGCGCTGGGCCACATGCTGGTCGCCGGCGCCGGCCTGGTCGTCATTGCCATCGCCACCTTGAGCCTGCATCGACAGGCTGCCGTCGCCGCCCTGGCCAGCCAGGCCGCTCCGCTCGACCTCCCCGCTACAGCGTCCACCGGCCCCGATGTGCCTGCGTTGCTGCACAGCGTGGTGCCCAGCTGGAGCGACAGCATCGCCCAGAGCCGGCAGTTGCTGCAAAGCAACATCGGCGACCTGTTCGAACGCTTCAGCAACATTGCCAGCCGCCTGGAAGGCAGCCTGGGCAACTCGGAAAACATCCTGGCCAATGGTGGCGTCGGCAGCAGCCTGCGCGAGGCCAACCAGCGCCTGCAGGATGTCACCGAGGCTTTTCAGGCCAGCAGCGAACGCCAGCACAGTCTGATCGACACCATCAGCCAGTTGGGCAACTACGCCGGCCAGTTGCAGCAAATGGCCAAGCGCGTTCAGGAAATCGCCAGCCAGACCAACCTGCTGGCCCTTAACGCCGCCATCGAGGCCGCGCGGGCCGGCGAGCATGGCCGCGGCTTTTCAGTGGTGGCCGACGAGGTGCGCAAGCTCTCCTCGCTGTCGGCCGAAACCGGCCAGGGCATGGACGCCAAAGTGGTAGAAATCAACCGCGCCATCAGCTCGACCATTGCCGCCGCCGCCGCCCTGGGCGACAGCGAGCGCAGCAACCTGGAATTTCTCGACGGCTCGGTCAAGCAGGTCATGAGCCATCTGGAAAACAACCTCAACGAGCTGTCCAGCGCCTCCCAGAGCCTGCAGCGCGATGCCCGCGATACCCAGCACGACATCCAGGCCATCATGGTCAACCTGCAGTTCCAGGACCGCGCCGACCAGATGCTCGATCACGTGCAGAGCGACCAGCAGCAACTGCTCGACGCCCTGCATGAACAGGACCCCAGCCTGCATGATCCACGCGCCTGGCTCGAACGCCTGCGCCTGCGCTTCACGACCGAAGAGGAACGCCACGGACGCACCGCGAGCCCGGCCAGTGACGTGACCTTCTTCTGATGATTGCCCTTCTTTTGCACGAGACCTGACACATGGCCAAGACCGTAATGATCGTCGATGACTCCGCTTCGATGCGCCAGCTGGTGAAAATGAGCCTGACCGGCGCCGGCCATCAAGTGATCGAGGCCAGCGACGGCCGTGACGCCCTCAACAAGCTCACCGGGCAGAAAATCAACCTGATCATCAGCGACGTGAACATGCCCAACCTGGACGGCATCGGCCTGGTCAAGGCGGTCAAGGCGCGGCCTGAGTACCGCTTCACGCCGATCATCATGCTGACCACCGAGAGCGAGCAATCCAAGAAGGCCGAAGGCCAGGCCGCCGGCGCCAAGGCCTGGATCGTCAAGCCCTTCCAGCCCCAGCAGTTGCTCGCTGCGGTTGAAAAACTGATGGGGTGAAGCGGTGTTTTCGATCATTGCGCCAACCGCCGACAGTCCTGCACTGATGCAGGTCAAGGGCGACCTGACCATCTATGAAGTGCAACAGGCTCATGAGCAACTCATGGGCCTGTTGCCGCTTGAGGCACCGGCCTGGCAACTGGACCTGTCCGGCGTCCTTGAACTCGACAGCGCCGGGGTGCAATTGCTGCTGGCCCTGCATCAGGCGCTGTCGAGCGCCGAGCGGCCGGCCACCGTCCTGGCCGCCTCGCCCAGCGTGCTGGAACTGGCCGGTGTACTGGCCCTGGACGCTCTTTACCCCGTGGCCCTGGCCGAGGATTGAACCATGCTCAGCGCCGAACAATGGAACCAGTTGCTGCAGGGTTTTCTGGATGAGGGCCGCGACCTGCTCAAGGACGCCGAAGACAGCCTGCTGCGCCTGGAAACCTGCCCCGACGATGACGAGGCGGTCAACCAGTTGTTCCGTGCGGTGCACACCCTCAAGGGCTCGGCCGGGATCTTCTCGCTGGGCCCGCTGGTGGGCCTGACCCACCATCTCGAAAGCCTGCTGATGTCGGTACGCGACGGCCAGCTGGCGCTGACTTCACCGCTGACCTCACTGATCCTGACCTGCATGGATGAGTTGCGCACCATGCTCGAAAGCGTCAACCCGGACACCGGCGAACTGCTGGCCGATGATGAACGCCAGGCGCCACTGCTTGCCGCCCTGGCACAAGCGCAGGGCGCACTGTCATCGTCCGCAGCGGCGGTAGACGCGCCTGTGCATGCCCCTGAGCACACTGACACCGCCCTGGCGCATGACTGGCAGATCACGGTCGGGTTTGCCCCCGACCTGTTCGAAAACGGCTTCGACCCGGCCGCCTTCGTGCGCTACCTGAACAAGCTCGGGCGTATCACCCGCCTCGTGACACGCACCCCGAACCTGCCGGTGCTGCACGCCCTCGACCCGCACAAGTGCCATCTGGCGCTGGACATCAGCCTGTGCAGCACGGCCAGCCGCCAGGAAATCGAAGATGTTTTCGAATTCATCCAGGACTTCTGCACGTTGCAGGTCGAAGCGCGACCTGCCGATGCGCAAGACAATGGTTCCTCGTCCGTGTCCCAGGCAGACACCTTGGTCGAATCGCCGCAGGCACTGACGCCCGTCAGCGCAAACGGCACCGGCACCGCGCTGGTCCAGAGCGCTGCGGCCAGTGCGGTGCAGACCGCCCCCGCGGCGCAGGCGCGCAATGCGTCTACAGCGTCGGCCAGCGCGACGGCCAACCGCGAACGCCGGTCCAGCGAAACGGCGCTGATCAAGGTCTCGGCCAGCAAACTGGACGAGTTGATCAATCTGGTGGGTGAACTGGTCATCAGCACGGCCGGGGCGCAGATCCAGGCGCGCTTGTCCGGCAACAGTCGCTGCATCGAAAGCACCCAGGCGGTGCTGCAGCATGTCGAGCAGATCCGTGACAACGCGCTCAAGCTGCGCATGGTCGAAGTGGGCGAAACCTTCAATCGCTTTCATCGCGTGGTGCGCGATGTCAGCCAGGAGCTGGACAAGAAGATCCAGCTGACCATCCGCGGCGGCGAGACCGAGCTGGACAAGTCGGTGATCGACCGGATTGCCGACCCGCTCACGCACCTGGTGCGCAACGCCATCGACCACGGCATCGAGCCCGCCGCCGAGCGCCTGGCGGCCGGCAAGCCGGTCGAGGGCAACCTGAGCCTCAACGCCTATCACGACTCGGGCATGATCGTGCTCGAAATCAGCGACGACGGCCGCGGGCTCAATACCCGGCGCATCCTCGACAAGGCCATTGCCAAGGGCATGGTCGAGCCTGAGGCACAACTGGCCGAGCGCGATATCCATGCGCTGATCTTCGAACCGGGTTTCTCCACCGCCGAACAGGTGTCGAACCTGTCGGGCCGGGGCGTGGGCATGGACGTGGTGCGCAGCGCCATCGATCAGTTGCGCGGCCTGATCGAAATCGACTCGGTCGCCGGCGTCGGCTGCATCTTCCGCATTCGCCTGCCGCTGACCCTGGCGATCATCGATGGTTTTCAGGTCAGTGTCGGCGACGAGAGCTTCGTGATCCCGCTGGACATGGTCACCGAATGCATGGAAGCCCCCGAACAGGGCCTGGACAAAGGCTATGGCTACCTCAACCTGCGTGGCCACCCATTGCCGTGCATTGCCCTGGACAGCCACTTCGGCCTGAAGACGCAACCGTCACGGCGGCGCAACATCGTGGTGGTCAGCCAGGGCCGCCAGCAGGCGGGCCTGGTGGTCGACCAGTTGCATGGCGAGCTGCAAACCGTGATCAAGCCGCTGGGCACGATGTTCCAGCACCTGCGCGGCATCAGTGGCTCGACCATCCTGGGCTCCGGGCAAGTGGCCCTGATCCTGGACATTCCCAGCCTGCTGCGCCACCTGCAAACCCAGATGCAACCCCAGACCCCGCCGGCAACAGACCCCCAGGGACCGGCCACGGCAACACCCGGCATGGCCAACGCTTACTAACTTGTGCAGCCTTTCAGGAGATCGACCATGCAGTTCATTCGCAATATGAAAATAGGATTAAGGCTGACCCTGGGGTTTCTGGTGGTCGTGGTGCTGACCGGCGTGATCGGTGTCATCGGCATTCGTAACCTCGATCAGGTCAACCAGTTGTCCGACCGCATGTACGACGTTGACGTCGAAGGCATGAACCAGCTGCAAGAGGCCAATATCGAGTTGGTGATGATCGGTCGCGCGCTGCGCGGCGCCATCCTGAGCACCACGGCAAGCGAGCGCGAACGCCTGTTGGCCAGCACGCTCAAATCCATCGAGAACACCCGCGCGTCGATCACCAAGGGCCGCGAAAGCTTTCTGACCAAGGAAGGCCAGGACAAATTCGACGAAATCACCGCCCCGCTGAATGACTACGAAGCCGTGGTCAAGCAGGCGACTACGCAGATTCGCCAGTCGAGCCAGTTGCAGGAAAGCGGTGAAATCACCGACCTGCTGAGTCGGGCCATGATCAGTGGCGATGTCGTGGATCGCGTCCTGGGTGAGATCGTCGATCACAAGAAAATGCGCGCCGGCCAGGCCAATGAAGACATTGGCCTCATCGCGGCCAATTCGCGGGTGCAGATGATCGGCCTGATCATCGCCGCCACTCTGCTGGGCCTGCTGATCGGGGTGATCGTCACCCGCAGCATCACCAAGCCACTCAATGGGGCCGTGGAGGCCGCCAACCGCATGGCTGCCGGCGACCTGAGCAAGGACCTGGAAGTCACCAGCAAGGACGAGACCGGCCAGTTGCTGGGCGCGATGCAGAACATGGCCGTGCGCCTGCGCAGCATCCTGGGTGATGTGCGCAGCGCCGCCGACGCCTTGTCTTCGGCGTCCGAGCAGGTCAGCTCGACCTCGCAGTCGCTGAGCCAGGCGGCCAACGAACAGGCCGCCAGCGTCGAGCAGACCAGCGCCTCGGTCGAGCAGATGTCAGCGTCCATTTCGCAGAACACCGAAAGTGCCAAGATCACCGATGGCATTGCCGGCAAGGCCGCCAACGATGCCGTGCAAGGTGGGGGTGCCGTCAGTGACACGGTGCTGGCCATGAAGCAGATCGCCGACAAGATCAGCATCATCGATGACATTGCCTACCAGACCAACCTGCTGGCCCTGAACGCCGCCATCGAAGCGGCGCGTGCCGGTGATCATGGCAAGGGCTTTGCGGTGGTGGCCGCCGAAGTACGCAAACTGGCCGAACGCAGTCAGATCGCGGCCCAGGAAATCGGCCAGGTGGCCTCCAGCAGCGTGCAACTGGCCGAACAGGCCGGGCGCCTGCTCAACGAGATCGTGCCCAATATCCAGAGAACCTCGGACCTGGTGCAGGAAATCACTGCCGCCTCGCAGGAACAGAGCGGCGCGGCCGGACAGATCAATATCGCCATGGGCCAGATGAACCAGATCACCCAGCAGAACGCCTCTGCCTCCGAAGAGCTGGCCGCCACGGCCGAAGAAATGAACGCCCAGGCCGGCCAGTTGCAGGAACTGATCGGTTTCTTCCGCTTCGACGAAAACGCCGCCAGCCGGCCATTGCCGCGCATCAACGACAGCCATCCCGGTACGCCGGCGTCCTGGTCGCGTGGCAAGCGTCAGGTCGATGAAGGCCAATTCGTCAGTTTCAGTTGAGGAAAGGCCATGAACCTTGCCCAGAAAACCCTGCACGGCCTGAATGCTGCGCACCTTGATGCCGCGCAGGTCGAAAGCGTCCAGCACCTGTCGTTTCGCGTGCGTGAGGCAGCCTATGCGCTGCCCATCGACCTGGTGCGTGAAATCATCGAGTACCACGATGTCACGCCGGTGCCGATGATGCCGGCGTTCATCCACGGCGTGCTCAACCTGCGCGGCAATGTGGTGCCGGTGCTTGATCTGGCGGCGCGCTTTGGTTTCGAGCTGACGGTGGCGAACAAACGCACCTGCATCGTGATCATCGAGCTGCACCTGGAAGATCATGCGCAGTGCATCGGCCTGGTGGTCGATGCCGTGGATGCGGTGCTGGACATCGACCCGCAACAGGTGGTGCCACCTCCGCCGTTCGGCGCCGGCATCCGCACTGACTTCATTGCCGGCATGGCCCGCAACGAACAGACCTTCACGATCATTCTGAACATTCCGCAAGTGCTGTCTCTTGACGATATTCGCCAGCTCAGCCTTGCTGTGGTCAAGGGAAGCTGAGATGCCTGATGCATTGAAGATGCCGGCGCTGGGCGATGCCGAGTTCCGGCACCTGCAGAAACTCATGGCCGACGCCTCCGGCATCCAGATGGCCGCCAACAAGCGCCCGCTGGTGGCCGGCCGGTTGATGAAGCGCCTGCGCCATTACCGACTGGGCAGTTTCAACGAATACCTGCGCCTGATCGAACAGCCGCTGTACCGGCAGGAGCGCCGCCTGGTGGTCGACCTGCTGACCACCAACGAAACCTATTTTTTCCGCGAACACCCGCATTTCGACTTTCTGGCCAGCTGGCTGCTGCGCCAGCGCGGCCCCTTGCGGTTGTGGAGTGCCGCCTGCTCGTCAGGCGAAGAGCCCTACAGCATGGCCATGGTGATGAGCGAGCACGCCACCACCCGCGACTGGTCGATCACCGCCAGCGACCTGAGCCTGAGCATGCTGCACAAGGCCCAGGAGGCGATCTACGACATCAGCCAGGCCAAGTACTTTCCCGAAGGCTGGCTGCAGCGCTATTGCCTGAGCGGGGTCGGCGACATGAGCGGTCGCCTGCGCATCCAGGCGAGCCTGCGCGAACGCCTGGTCCTGCGCGAGGTCAATCTGGTCCAGCCACTGAGCGAAGACCTGGGCCTGTTCGATGTGATTTTCCTGCGCAACGTGCTGATCTACTTCGACAACGACGAAAAGAAACGCATCGTGCAGCGCCTCGTCCACCAGTTGCGCCCGGGCGGGCTGCTGTTCATCGGACATGCCGAAAGCATTCATGGCTTCAACCTGCCCGTGCGGCTGGTACAGCCTTCGGTGTACGAATGCCTGTAAGCCCTGCCCTGTTCCTGCGCCCCGGCGATTATTTTTTCGGGCATTACAACGGCCCGGTCACCACCTTGCTGGGCAGTTGTGTGTCGATCATCCTCTGGCACCCGGGTCGGCAATTGCTCGCCGTGTCGCATTACGTGCTGCCCAGGGACCCGCTGCTGCGCAGCGACCAGGCCCCCGGCGAGCCGTTCGACACCCGCTACGGCGACGCGGTGTTCCAGCGCCTGCTGGCCGATATGCAGCGCTGTGGCACCAACCCCGCTCAATACCGCAAAAGCCTGTTTGGCGGCGGCATTCTCTCCGGACTCAAGGGCCGTGCCGAACAGGCGGCCCTGAGGGTCGGCCACGCCAACAGCGAATTCGCCTGCCACCAGTTCGAGCAACGCAACTGGCCGGTGGACCACTGCGACCTGGCCGGCGAGCACTATCGTCGCCTGAGCATCGACGGCGCGAGCGGCCGTATCGATTGCCAGCGCAAGGCCATGCGGTTGCCTGTCAGCAGGAGGCTGAGCTCATGATCAAGGTCTTTATCGTCGATGATTCGGCGCTGGTGCGTCAGGTGCTGACCGGATGCCTGGACAATCACCCCGGCATCCGTGTCATCGGCCATGCCGCCGACCCGCTGTACGCCATCGACAAGATGCGCCGCGACTGGCCGGACGTGATCATTCTCGACATCGAGATGCCGCGCATGGACGGCCTGACATTCTTGCGCCAGATCATGAGCGAACGGCCGACGCCAACGCTGATATGCTCCACGCTCACCGAACAGGGCGCAAACGTTTCCGTGCAGGCCCTGGCCGCCGGTGCCGTGGGGATTTTCACCAAGGCGCGGCTGGGTCTGCGCCAGAGCCTGGAGCAAATGTCCGGTGAGCTGATTCGTACCATCGAAGACGCCGCACGCACCCGGCCGGGCGCCTTTCGCCCGCCGGCGGGCTTGCAGGCGGTGCAGCAAAAACCTGCGGCGGCCACCGGACTGTTGCAGACCACCGACCGGGTCGTGGCGCTGGGGTGTTCGACGGGCGGCACCCAGGCGCTGGAGTTCGTGTTGCGGCAATTGCCGCGTGACTGCGCGGGCATTGTGATCGTTCAACACATGCCGGAGAAGTTCACGGCAGATTTTGCCCGGCGCCTGGACAGTCTGTGCCAGATCGAAGTACGCGAGGCCAGGCATCTGGACCGTGTGCACACGGGGCTGGCATTGATTGCGCCGGGCGGGCTGCACATGCAACTCAAGCGCAATGGTGCGCATTATCAGGTCGAAGTGCTCGACGGCCCACCGGTCAATCGTCACAAACCCTCGGTAGACGTGCTGTTTCGTTCGGTGGCCCGGCAGGCCGGGGCCAACACCCTGGGGATCATCATGACCGGCATGGGCGACGATGGCGCACGCGGCCTGCTGGCCATGCGCGACAGTGGCGCACAGACCGTGGCCCAGGACGAGGCCAGTTGTGTGGTATTTGGTATGCCGAAGGAAGCTATCCGCATGGGCGCCGCGCAAACGATCGAACCGTTATCCAGGGTTCCGCTGCTGATCCAGCAGTTTGGTGACCACGCTCGACACGGCTGAAGGATCTTGCCGGTACACCGGGGCATCACCACCGGGATAGGGACGTCTTCCTGTGGGTGTTCACCAGCATGCCGGAGCCTCACCCGCCTACGGGATAAAAACAACGCCGCCTATATTGAAGGACGGCATCCTCATTCCCATGCGACACAGGCCTGACTTATGCCTTGCCGAATTTTGCTCGCCGATGACTACCCGCTGTTTCGGGCCGGCATCCGGGCACTTCTGGAAACGAAACACGAATACGAAATCGTCGGCGAGTCCGGTGATACCTTGAGCACCGTGGAGCTGGCGGTGGTGCAGGCACCGGAAATCGTCCTGCTGGACATGTCGGTGGAGCGTACCGCCAGCGTCCACACCCTGGAGGAGCTGTCGCTGCACGCCCCGCACAGCAAGGTACTGATGCTGTCGATGCACACCGACTCGGACTTCGTCATGAAATGCCTGCAACTGGGCGCCCATGGCTACCTGCTCAAGAGCGCCAGCGTACTGGAACTGGAACTGGCCTTGCAGGCCCTGCGCCGGGGCGGCCAGTACCTGTCTTCGGCCGTGGTGCCGCTGGTGGTCAGCCAGGCCGTGCGCAAAAGCCTGACGCAACCGACCAGGCCCGGCAATTTCACCCTGACCGAGCGCCAGCTGGAAATCCTGCGCCTGATCGCCCGTGGCGAATCGACCCGCTCGATTGCCGTGGGCCTTGGCCTGTCGGTCAAGACCATCGAAGCCCACCGCTCGCAGGTGATGCACCGCCTGGGCATCCACGACATCGCCAGCCTGGTGCTGTTCGCCGTGCGCGAGGGCATCATCGAGGTGAATGACTGAAGCTCACCCCCTATGCTTGCGGGCGGCGATCCGCTTCAACAGCGAAGCCTGCTTCCCGGCTGAAGCCGGTCCTACAAACACTCATCGCGCGCGGGACAGGTCGGAATCCGTAGGCGCGGCTTCAGCAGCGATAAGCTCAGAGTGTGTCAAACACCGGCGGTTCGAACGCCGTCACCGGCGGCAGCTCGCCCTGCCACTTGACCACCTCCACCGAGGCGGTCTGCGCCGAGCAGCCTTGCGACAGGCTGGAGGCGCCAATGTCATGGGTGATGACATTGGGGTTGCCGTGCTTTTCCAGGCTGCCCGGCGCGCCGTGTACCAGCGGGTCGAACCAGGCGCCGGTGGCGATCTGCACCACGCCCGGGCGGATGCCGTCGGACAGGATCGCCCCGGCCAGGAATGCCCCGCGCGCGTTGAACACCTTGATCACGTCCCCGTCACGAATCCCCCGCGCCTGGGCGTCCAGCGGATTAAGGGTCAGTGGCTCGCGGCCCTGGATTTTCGAGGCGCGACTGTAGGCGCCATGGTCGTACTGGCTGTGCAGCCGGGTGCGTGGCTGGTTGGAGAGCAAATGCAGGGCGTGCGTCGGGACAGGCTTGGCCAGCCACACCGGATGACCCGGACAATCGGCATAGCCAAAGCCTGCGATGCGCTCGGAAAACAGCTCGATGCGTCCTGACGGTGTCGTCAGCGGATGCGCCTCGGGGTCCTCGCGAAAATCCTTGAGCAGCACCCTGTCCTCGACCGGGCGCTGGACTTCGAACACGCCGTCACGCCAGAACCGGTCGTAGTCAGGCAGTTCGATGTCGAACTCGCCGGCACGCCCGCGCGACTCTTCGTAGATCGTGCGCAGCCAGTCCTCGGCATCGCGGCCTTCGGTGAAGGCCTCGGCCACCCCCAGGCGCTGCGCCAGGTCGGCAAAAATGCTGTAGTCGTCGCGCGACTCGCCCACCGGCTCAATGGCCTTGTGCATGGCGATCATGAAGCGGTCGGAGGCGGCGCTGCCGATGTCGTTGCGCTCCAGCGACGTGGTGGCCGGCAGCACGATGTCGGCGTATTTGGCCTGGGCGGTCCAGTACTGCTCGTGGACCACGATGGTCTGCGGCTTTTGCCAGGCCTCAAGCAGGCGGTTGAGGTCCTGGTGATGGTGAAAGATATTGCCACCGGCCCAATACACCAGGCGGATGTCCGGGTAGTGGCGCTGCTGGCCGTTGTAGTCGAACGGCGCACCGGGGTTGAGCAGCATGTCGGTGACCCGTGCCACCGGAATGAAATCCTTGACCTTGTTGCTGCCCTGGGAAAAACGCGGCCCGGAAAACGCCTTGCGCCCGCTGCCAGTGTTATTCATGCAGCCATAGCCCAGGCCGAAGCCACCGCCGGGCAGGCCGATCTGGCCGAGCAACGCGGCCAGGGTCACGGTCATCCAGAACGGTTGCTCGCCATGCACTGAGCGCTGCAGCGAGTAGGCAATGTTGATCATCGTGCGTTTACTGGCCATGCGCCGGGCCAGTTCGGTGATCTGCGCCGCCGGAATATCAGTCAGCGCCGCCGCCCACCCGGGCGTCTTGGGCTGGCCATCGAGCTCACCCAGCAGGTACTGGGCAAAGCGCTCGAAGCCCACTGTGCAGCGGGCGATAAAAGCCTGGTCATGCCGGTTTTCCGTGACCAGCACCCAGGCCAGCGCCAGCATCAAGGCGGTGTCGCTGCCGGGGCGCACCGGCAGCCATTCATTGTGCACCGGTCCCGCCAGGTCATCACGCAACGGGCTGACATTGACGAACTGCACGCCCGCGTTCGACAGGTTCTCCAGCGCCTCGTTGAGCAAGTGATCGCTGGCACCACCGGGGCTGGTCTGGGCATTCTTGTGCGGCAGCCCGCCAAAGGCCACGAACAGCTCGCAATGCTCGGCCAGGTTGCTCCACGAGGTGTGCCGGGCCAGCAGCCAGTCCATGTTGCCGACGATGTGGGGCATCAGCACCCGCCCGGCGCCCAGGCTGTAGCTGTCGGTGCTGAACACATAGCCGCCCAGGGTATTGAGGAAGCGGTGCAACTGGCTCTGGGCATGGTGAAAACGCCCGGCACTGCCCCAGCCGTAACTGCCGCCGAAAATCGCCTGGTTGCCATGCTCATGGCGCACGCGCTGCAGCTCGCCGGCCACCAGGTCCAGCGCCACCGCCCAGCTCACCTCGACGAACGGCTCCTGACCGCGCCGCTCGGGGCGGCCTTCACCGGTCAGGAAACTGCGGCGCACGGCCGGGCGCCGGATGCGCGTGGGTGAGGTAATGGCGCCGACCACCGAATCGCCGATCGGCGACGGGTCCTTGTCCCACGCCACCGGCACCATGGCCTGCAACTGGCCGTCGACCACCTGTGGTTGATAGGCGCCCCAATGCAGCGACGTAAAGCTCATGAATTCAGGTCTCCCGGGGTGATGGCGCTGTGCACAATGCCCATGACCCTAGCACGCGGTCAAAAATCAGCAAAAGTCATTTTTGGCTTATCTTTATATGCATTCTGGTAATTAAAATCAGCTGGACACATGCCTACAAGCCATAACCGCCGCCCGGCTTCATAGTCGGGTTTTCGATTCAAAGGCTGATCAGGCATGCGTGCTGTTCTTCTGCTCAACGGGTTGGCCTTGAGCGCCCTGGCCCACACGGCCGTCGCCGCCGACAACAGCCTGTGGCCCGATGCCCAGGCCTCGGTGCTGCTGCGCAATTACTTTCTGCACAACGACGACCGCAACGACCGGGTGCGTGCACAGAGCTACAAGCAGGAATGGGCCCAGGGCTTCATAGGCCGTATCGATTCCGGCTATACGCCAGGCACCTTCGGGCTGGGCGTAGAGGCCCATGGCTTTCTCGGCCTGCGCCTGGACAGCGGGCGTGGCACAGCCGGCACCGGCCTGTTGCCGCTGGACAGCGACGGCCGGGCAGAACCTGATTACTCCTCGGCCGGAGCGGCGTTGAAACTGCGCCTGGGCCAGACCCAACTGAAAGTCGGCGAAATGGAAGTCGAAACCCCGGTGTTCGACACCGCCGACAAACGCCTGCAACCGGAATACGCCAGCGGCGGTTTGCTCGACAGCCTTGAGGTGCCGGGCGTGCGCCTGGTGGCCGGGCATTTCACGGCCTTCAAGAACCAGAACCAGTCCAGCGGCCATGGCGACTTCGACGGCTATCAGGTCAGCACTGCCGGCCACAGCGTCAGCCTGGCCGGGATCGAAAGCCGCACGGAAGGCCCCTTGGGCGGCGCGCTGTACATGGGTGAATTGAGCGACACCTGGCGGCAGTACTACGCCAACCTGCACGGCGCGCACCCGTTGGGCAGCACCACGCGTTTATCGTGGGACGCCAACCTGTACCGCACCCTGGACACCGGTACGGCCAGCGCCGGCGCGATTGCCACCACGGCATCGAGCCTGATGCTCAAGCTGCGCCATCAGTGGCAGACGCTGGGCCTGGGCTACCAGAAGGTCCATGGGCAGACGCCGTTCGATTTTGTCGGCGGCGACTCGATCTACCTGGCCAACTCGATCAAGTACAGCGACTTCAACGGGGCCGGCGAGCACTCCTGGCAACTGCGCTACGACCGTGACCTGACCACGCTGTGGCCGGGCCTGAGCGTCATGGGCCGCTACGTGCGCGGCAGCGGCATCGAGACCGCCCTTGGCGACGGCAAGCACTGGGAACGCGACCTGACCCTGGCCTGGACCGCGCCTTCAGGGCCGGCCAGGGATTTGTCGGTGGAACTGTCGTATGTCACCCACCGCGGCAATGCCGCCCAAGGCAACAACGACCTGGACCGAATCTACGTTGTCGTGCAGTACCCGTGGGACATGGCAGGCCATTGAAGCGCTGGACTTGCCCACGCCCCCCCGTAGGAGCGCGCTTGCCCGCGACCGGCTGCGTAGCAGTCGTAAAATTGCAGCGTTTCGCAGATCTTGAATGTGTTCGCAGCCGTAAAATATGTGGCGTTTCGCAGATTTTGCGAGCGCTACGCACTCGGTCGCGGGCAAGCGCGCTCCTACAAGCCGGCTTCGATGCTGCCTTCGAGTTTTTCGCGCAGGAACTCGATGAAGGCCTGTACCGGTCGGGAGGTCTGGCGATGTTGCGGGTACACCGCCGAGAGCGTCAAAGGCGCCGGGCGCAGGGCGTCCAGCACCGGCACCAGGCTGCCGGCGCGCAGGGCGGCGCCGACGATGAAGGTCGGCAGGTAAGTGACGCCCAGCCCGGCAATCGCCGCATCACGCAACAGATCGCCGTTGTTGACGCGCATGCGCCCGGTGACGTTGAGCACAGTGGGCTTGCCGGGGCCTTCGAAGCGCCATTGCACCTGGCGGCTGTGGCCATAGGGCAGGCAATCGTGGTCGAGCAGGTCTTCGGGAACGTCGGGATGGCCGCGCTCGGCCAGGTACACGGGACTGGCGCAATACACCCGCTCGATGGTCGCGATGCGCCGCGCCACCAGCGAGGAGTCTTCCAGGATGCCGATGCGCAGCACCAGGTCGTAGCCTTCGCTGATCAGGTCCACCGGCCGGTCGCTGAGGTCGATTTCCATCGACACTTCGCGATGACGTTGCAGGAACAGCGGCACCAGGCAGCCCAGGTGGGCAATGGCAAACGACAGCGGCGCACTGACACGGATGGTGCCGCGCGGCTCGCTGTTCTGCCCGGCAATGCCCTGTTCGACCTGCTCCACCTCGCTGAGCAGGCGCAGCGACGATTCGTAGTAGCTCTGCCCCAGCGGCGTGACGTCCAGGCGCCGGGTCGAGCGGTTGAGCAGGCGCACGCCCAGGCGTTCTTCGAGCTGCATCAGGCGCCGGCTGACGAACTGCTTGGACAGCCCCAGCTTCTCGGAAGCGGCCGTGAAACTGCCCGACTCCATGACCTGGCAAAAGATACGCATGTCTTCAAAAGGGTTCATTGTCTCGTCCAGGTTGACAGCTAAACGCTTTATAACCGCTTTTTCTCATTTCGGCAGCAAATTAATCTGTGTCCACGGTGCAGCTGAGGCCATAGGCCAGCAGCCCTACCGACTTCCTACCTCATTGAATACGCAAGGAAACAACCATGAACCTGATCCAGAAGACCCTCGCTGCCAGCCTCCTGGCCCTGTCTGTCAATGCCGCCTTCGCCGCCGGCAGCCCGGGCGTCGAGCAGGACACCCAGGCGTTTCTCGAGGCCCTGGCCGCCGGCGGTGGCAAGCCGCTGGAGCAGATGAGCCCCAAGGATGCCCGTGCGGTGCTGACCGGCGCCCAGGCGTCGGTCAAGGTCGACCTGTCGGGTATCGAAGTCAGCCAGCGCACCATCCAGGCCGACGGCCAGGCCATCACGTTGCAGATCGTGCGTCCGGCCAAGGTCAAGGGTGACCTGCCAGTGTTCATGTTCTTCCACGGCGGCGGCTGGGTGCTGGGCGACTTCCCCACTCACCAGCGACTGATCCGCGACCTGGTGGTCGGCTCGGGCGCGGTGGCGGTGTACGTCGATTACACCCCCTCGCCTGAAGCCCAGTACCCGACCGCGATCAACCAGGCCTATGCCGCGACCCGCTGGGTGGCCGAGCATGGCAAACAGATCGGCGTCGACGGCAAGCGCCTGGCGGTGGCCGGCAACAGCGTCGGCGGCAACATGGCGGCGGTCGTGGCGCTGATGGCCAAGGAACAGAAAGCCCCGGCGCTGCGCTTCCAGCTGCTGCTGTGGCCGGTGACCGATGCCAACTTCGATGATGCTTCCTACGGGCAGTTTGCCGAAGGCCATTTCCTGACCCGCAACATGATGAAGTGGTTCTGGGACAACTACACCACCAACCCGGCCGAGCGCGCCCAGGTGCATGCCTCGCCGCTGCAAGCCACGCCCGAGCAACTGCGCGGCCTGCCGCCGGCGCTGGTGCAGACCGCCGAATTCGATGTGCTGCGCGATGAAGGCGAAGCCTATGCCCGCAAGCTCGACGCCGCCGGCGTGCCGGTCACCAGCGTGCGCTACAACGGCATGATCCACGACTACGGCCTGCTCAACCCGCTCAGCCATGTGCCGCAAGTGCGCACCGCCATGCGCCAGGCCGCCGACGAACTCAAGGCCCACCTCAACTGATCGCAACACCCCTGGCCAGACGGTGAACCCACCGCCTGGCCTTTGCGGGTGATAGAACATCCGCAGGAGCGGCCGGGCGGCGATCCGCTTGAGCCGGAAATGGACCACCTGCCGTATGCAGGCCTTGCCGTAAACCGATGTTTCATGGAGCCACCGTCATGTCCCTGTTGCTCAATCATCCGCTGCTGTGGAGTGCCCTGATCCTGCTGGCCGACGTGGTGCTCTGGTACCTGCTCGCGCAGCACCTGCGCGTGGTCCGGGTGGCGTTGCGCCTGGCGCTGTTCATGGCCTACAGCAGCCTGCTGATCAACTCGGGCATCAGCCCGTTGCTGGCCCCGGCCTGGGGTGACGACAGCGTGATGCAACTGGGCGCCACGGCCCTGGCGATTGGCTGGTGGCTGTTTGCAGCCAGGGTCATGACCGTGCTGATCGGGCTGATGCTGATGCGCCGCATCGGCCAGAGCGGACGTCTGCTGCAGGATGTGTTCGGGGCACTGATCTTTCTGGCCTGTGTGGTCGCGGCGGCCGGCTATGTGCTGGAGTTGCCGGTCAAGGGCCTGCTGGCCACTTCCGGAGCGGTCGCCATCATTGTCGGCCTGGCCTTGCAGAGCACGCTGAGCGATGTGTTCAGCGGCATCGTACTCAACACCACCAAGCCGTATCAGGTCGACGACTGGGTGAGCATCGATGGCGTCGAAGGCAAGGTGATCGATGTCGACTGGCGCGCCACGCACTTGCAGACCAGCGCCGGCGCCACTGCCGTGGTGCCCAACTCGGTGGCGGCCAAGGCCAAGATCGTCAACCTCAGCCGCCCGACCCATATGCACGGGGTGTCGATCAGCATCCAGGTGCCCAAACATGTGCGCCCACGGCGGGTGCTGGACGCCTTGAACCGTGCCTTGCAGGGCAGCGACAGCCTGCTGCTGAACCCGGCGCCCAAGGTGGTGCTCAAGGAATCGGGCGAAACCATGGCTGAATACGTGGCCAGCGGTTTCATCGCCGAACTGTCACGCAAGGGTGAAGTGCGCAACCAGTTGTTCGACCTGGCGCACCGCCATCTGGAAGCGGCCGGCATCATTCGCCAGGCCGAAGGCAACGCGGTACCGGTTTCCAGGGCCCGAGCCCTGCTCGATGAGGTCAAGGTGTTCCGCTCGCTGAGCGAGGAGGAACGCGATCGCCTGGCCGAGTCGATGACCGCCGAACAGTTCGTGGCCGGCCAGGTGGTGCTGGACCTCAATGAGGTGTCCGGGTCGCTGTTCGTGATCGGCACCGGCGTGGTGAGTGCGGCCGTGCAGGACGGCGAGCAGCGTGTCGAGGCCGGGCGCATGGGCCCCACCGAAATCATGGGTGAACAGGGCATCCTCGCCGACACGCCTTCCGAGGCCTGCTTCACCGCGCTGACCTCCAGCATCATCTACCGTATCGACAAAGAGATCGCCCGCGCTTCGCTCGAAAAATGCAAGCAGGTCACCCGCGCCTTCAACAAGCTCCAGGCCGTGCGCCAGAGCAACAGCCAGGGCGTGCTGCTGGCGCGCCCGGCCCCGGCGCGCAAGAACGGCTTCCTGAGCTGGCTGCAACGGCGCACCTGACCGGATAACACAAGACACCTGCCGCCTGAGCAACCAACGGTTGCGAAAAGGCCCGCATGACTCATTGCGGCATTCGCGACCGCTGGTCGCTCCTACGAGGGTGAATGTTCATGCCGGTCATGCGTTGGGTTTGATGAAAGCGGGATGTGAAAGGCCTTAACAAAATTAACAACGATTAACTCGTCAGTCCTGCTCGCGGCGTCAAGAATGGGCTTCTCAGCGCAAACATCAATCTGTTGAAAGTGCGAGTCCTGTTCAAGGCCCGATAGCCGCCCCGAGAATTAAGGACATTAACCATGATTCAAAATTCCCGTGTTCAACTTCATTCGCCCTGCCAGACCTGTGAGTACGCGCATCGTCGCGAACACACCGCACACGCCGCCAGCGGCGGCCTGACGCCCTGGCGTGAAAAGCTGGCCAAGCAATTGATTCTGGACAACCTCGGCGAGAACATCGAAGTCACCGAACTGGCCCGCGCCTGCGCCTTGTCGCGCAGTTATTTTTCCCGGGCCTTCAAATGCAGCACCGGCCTGTCGCCCCAGGAATGGATACGCGAACAGCGCATCCTGCGCGCCAAATGCCTGATCGCCCACAGTGGCATGACCCTGACCCAGATCAGCCAGGAATGCGGGTTTTGCGATCAGTCGCACTTTTCGCATATTTTCTCGCGCAGCGAAGGCATTACCCCCTTGACCTGGCGCGGCCATGCGCTCAAAAAGCACCAGGCGGCCCACGTGCAGCGTGGGCTCTGAACCCTTCCCGTTGCCCCTTTCCAGGACAGGAACCCGGCAGTGACGCCCATGCCCGAACAGGCCCTGCAATTCGGCCCTTACCGTATCTACCCGCAACAGCGCCTGGTGCTGGACGCTGACCAGCCACTGCGCCTGGGCAGTCGCGCGCTGGACATTCTGCTGGTGCTGCTGGAACGGCCTGGCGAAGTGATCAGCCGTCAGCACCTGATGAACCGGGTCTGGCCCACCAGTGTGGTTGAAGACAGCAACCTGCGGGTGCACATGGCCGGCCTGCGCAAGGCGCTCGGCGATGGCCAGAGCGGCCAGCGCTATATCGTCACCGTGGCTCATCGCGGCTACAGCCTGGTGGCGCCGGTCACCCGTGCGCAGCACAATGTTCCTCATGACAAACCCGCCACGCCGCTGAACGCCGACCACAACCTGCCCTTGCGCCGCGCACGAATGATCGGCCGCCAGCCGCTGGTCGATGCACTGGTGCACAGCCTGCAAAGCCAGCGCCTGATTACCCTCACCGGCCCCGGCGGGATCGGCAAGACCTCGGTGGCGCTGCGCGTGGCCGAGCAATTGATCGGTCATTACCGCGATGGCATCCGCCTGCTGGAGCTGGCGCCGCTGAGTGACCCGCTGCTGCTGGCCGCGCACCTGGCGGCCTTGTTCGACCTGGCCCCCGATGACGGCGACCCGCTGGGCCAGTTATGCGCCTGGCTGCGCGACAAGCATCTGCTGCTGGTGATCGATAACTGCGAGCACCTGATCGATGCCACCGCACTGCTGTGCGAGCGGGTGCTGCGCAGCGCCCCGCACGTCTGCATCCTGACCACCAGCCGCGAACACCTGCGCGCCGAGGGCGAGTTCATCCAGCGCCTGGACGCCCTCGCCTGCCCGCCGCTCGATCAGGCCAGCGACCTGCATGCCAGCGACTTTCCAGCGCTGCAGTTGTTCATCGAGCGCGCCATGAGCTCCCAGGAGCAGTTCGAGGCCAACCGCGTCACCCTGGCCATGGCCGGCGACATCTGCCGGCGCCTGGACGGCATTCCGCTGGCCATCGAACTGGCGGCCGCCCAAGTGACCAGCCTGAGCCTGTCAGACTTGCAGGCCCAGTTGCAGCACAACCCGGGGCAGTTGATCAGCGGCCACCCGGACAGCACCGGCCGGCACCAGACCTTGCTGGCGACCCTGGACTGGAGCTTTCATTTGCTCGCCCCCGCCGAGCAACGTTGCCTGAGCCGGCTGGCGGTGTTCAAGGACCGTTTTACCCTGGAGTCGGCGCTGGCGGTGGCCGGCGACGCCGCGCTGCCGGTCGAGGCGCTGTACACCGTCATCAGCCAGTTGGTGGCCAAGTCGCTGCTCAATGTCGAGGCTGGCGATGAACAGGTGCTTTATCGTTTACTCGACACCACCCGGCACTACGCTCTGGAAAAACTGCGCCAGTGCGGTGAGCTGCCCGCCACCCTGGAGCGCCATGCCGAACATTGCCTGGCCTTGATGCAACAGGCCCGGCAAGACTGGGAGCACTTGCCGACCGGGCAATGGCTGGAGCGCTATACCCGTAGCCTCAAGGATGTACGCGAAGTACTCGACTGGGGGCTGAGCGGTGAAGGGCCGCAAGCGCTGGCCATCGCCCTGGTGGCTCACTCCGCGCCGCTGTGGCAGGAATTGTCGCGGCTCAAGGAGCATGGCGTGTATGTGCGCAAGGCTTTGCTGGGCCTGCAACACGCAGGACTGCAAAATCGCCCGCTGGAACTGCAACTGCGCCTGGCCCTGGGCAGCTTCAGTTATCACAGCCGTGGTCCGGGGCTGGAAACCATGGACGCCTTTGTCGAGGCCTTGCGCCTGGCCGAACAACTCGGTGACGCGGCCGGCAGGCTGCGGGCAGTGTCCGGGCAGATGACCGTCTACTTGTGCCGGGGCGACTACCCGGCGGCGCTGCTGCAAAGCCGAAGGTTCGACCAGTTGGGGCTGGACCTGGACCCTGAGATCAACCTCAGCGCCCATCGCTTGCGCCTGCTGGCCTTGCATTACGAGGGGCAACAAATCCAGGCCCGGCAACAGGCTGAAAGAGTCCTGCAGCGCCTGGCCCACAGCGGCCAGCACAACCGCTTCAGTCGCGGCTTTGGCATCCAGTACGAACAGAGCGTGGCCACCCTGACCGGCCTGGCCCGCATCCTCTGGCTGCAAGGCCAGCCGCTTGCGGCTGAACGTGTGGCCCGGCAGGCGCTGGACATTGCCGTACAGATCGATCACGGCCTGTCGATCTGCTACACCCTGGCGCTGGCCGGCTGCCCCATCGCCCTGTGGTCCGGTCGTACCGGGCAAGCCTTGGAACGGGTCACGCAACTGCTGGCCCAGACCCATAAACATGCCGTGCTGCTGTTTCATACCTGGGGCCGGCATTATGCCCGCTTGCTCGGCCTGCCCGACGCCCCTGCCGGCCCTGCCACTGGGTTGCTCAGCGACATCCTGCTGACCGTACGCGCAGGGGTGATCGACCAGGCTCAACTGGAACGTGCACAACAGGGCGAGGCCGGCTGGTGCGCGGCAGAAATCCTGCGCTGCCGGGCCGAGAACCTGCTGGCGCCCACTGAAGATCAGGACCTCGGCGCCGCTGAGGCGCTGCTGCACCAGGCCCTGGCCATCGCCCGCCGGCAAGGGGCGCTGGCGTGGGAGTTGCGCAGTGCCCTGAGCCTGGCCAGGCTACGGCCGGAACAGGCCAGGACCTTGCTGGAGCCGGTGCTGGACGGGTTTGAAGCCGACAGCCAGACGCCGGATGTGCTGGAGGCGCAGCGGTTATTGGTCCAGAACCTGCCGGGTGGCGGTGCGCTTTAGCCGGGAACGAATGTCGTACGCTTCGCGGCTGAAGCAGCGCCTACGGGTGAGCCACCCAAGGGGTTGCGAATGCAGACTGTCAGGCGCTGAAAATGCGATGCCCTTTCGCGACCGTTGGTCGCGCCTACGGACAGGTGAGGATTACGACACCTGCATCAAGTCATGCCGGTAGTCGCTGTAGCGCTCGTAACGCGCCAGCACCGCCTGGTACTCGCCGCTGGCTTTCAATTGGGTCTGCGCATGCAGGCGTACCGTGTTGTACAGCCGGTAACGCACCTGGCCTTCATCCGGCACCGACACCAACAACGACCGATCTTCCAGGCGACGCACATCGTTGCGCAACCGGTCGAGGCTGTAGCGGCGATCACAGGCCACACTGGCTGCCGCCTCCAGCGAAAAATCCGTCGCGAAGAGTGCCAGACGCTGCAACAGCTCACATTCCTGCTTGCTCAGCTGTGCATGGCTCCAGTCCAGTGCGGCCGCCAGCGACTGGTGGCGCGCCACGGCGGTGCGCCGGGTCAGATTCAGCAACCATTGGCTATTGGCCAGTTGCCGCTGCAACCCGGCGACGGCAAACACGCCCACGTGTGCAGCCAGCAGTTCGATTGCCAGCGGCAGGCCGTCGAGTTGCCGGCAGATGTCGATTACAACGGGCAGGTCCTGGTCGCGCAGCCCATAGCCTGGCTGGCTGGCCTGGGCGCGGCTGACCCATAATTTCACGGCCGCACAATCGGCGCCTTGCAGCGCCAGGCCCGGCACGTGTTGCAGCCATTCGCCCCAGGCATACAGCGGCTGGCGACTGGTGACCAGCACCGCCAGATGCGGCGCGGCATTCAGCAGCTGTTCGATCCATTGACGACAGGTTTGCGGCAGGCATTCGGCACTGTCGATCAACAGCAGGCACTGGCGCTCGGCCAGTGCCTGGCACACCACCTCGAAGGACGGCTGGCCGTACGCCTCCCGTTGCAGCAGCGTCAACAGCGCCTGCAAGACCTGCGCGGGATCGCCGCTGCTGCAGTCGACCAGCCAGACACCGTCGCGATACGCCGGCATCAACGCTTCGGCCACGCGGCTGGCCAACCGGGTCTTGCCGACTCCGGCCGGCCCTGTCAGGGTCACGAAACGCCGGGTCGCAAACTGCCGCACCAGACCGGCCACCGCCTCGTCACGGCCGATCAGAGGCGTTACACACGCCGGCAGGTTGTGCCGGGCATAACCCACCTCACCGGTGGCTGTACGCTCACCCGGCACCTGGACCACCGGGGCAATGAAGCTGTAGCCGCGATGCGTGACCGTGGCGATGTAACGTTCACCGTCTTGCCCGTCGCGCAGGGCACGGCGCAAGGCCGCGATGTGCACGCGCAGGTTGATCGCCTCGACCACTGAATCGGGCCACACCTGTTCGATGATCTGCTGCTTGCCGACCACTGCGCCGGCCTGCTCGACCAGCACCTGGAGAATATCCAGCGCCCGCCCCCCCATCGACACCGGCTGGCCATGACGCAACACCTGGCGCTGGCGCACATGAAAGGCATAGGGCCCGAACAGCAGCACCGATTCTGCCAAGGCTGATTCTGCGAAGGTAATGACCTGACCTTTCATGCGCACCCCCACGCCCTGCACGGGGACCGCCCGGTCAGCGCATGACGCTCAATAAAGAAGAGGGGTTATCTTGGCAGGCACAGGGTTTGAGACAACCACGGCGGGGGACGCGATACGGTCAATGCAGTGCGCGATACGGACACTGCGTCTGCAGATTCCCTCAACTGAATTGCTCACGGTACTGAACGGGGGTAAGTCCCAACCGGCTCGTGAATAGAAAGCGCATGTGCCGCACGCTGCCGAAGCCGCTTTTATAAGCGATGGTCTTGAGGGGCAGCTCGGTGGTCTCCAGCAGGCTGCGGGCGCAGTCGATGCGAGCGTTCTGCACAAACTCCATGGGCGTGACCTGCACGTCACGCACAAACAGCCGCGAGAAATGCCGGGGGCTCATGTTCGCCAGGGTCGCCATGCGCTCGACCGTGAACGGCTCGTCCAGATGCGCCAGTACGTGATTCTGCACACGGGTCACCGCACTTTCCTGCGGGGCCACCGCCGCCGTCAACGGACTGAACAGCGCCTGCCCGCCCTGGCGCCTCATGAGCACCAGCAGCACCTTGGCCACGTCCTGTGCGACCTTCTTGCCATGATCGCGGGCGACCACGGCCAGGGCCAGGTCGATGCCGGCCGTCACGCCACCGGAGGTCAGCACATTGCGGTCCTGAATGTAGATCTGGTCGTTCTGTACCAGCGCCTTGGGGCAGCGCTTGATCAGCCGCTCGGTGTAGTGCCAGTGCGTGGTGACCCGGTAGCCGTCCAGCAGGCCGGCGTCGCCCAGAATGAAGGCCCCGGTGCAGATCGAACCGTAATACTCGGTGCGCGGCACGGCCTCCTGCAGCCAGTGCTGCACGGCCGGCATGGGCTGGTCATAGGCACCGGGACCCCCGGGAATCAACAGCAGGTCGTAGGCTTCGGTGGCCTCTTGCAGGGTGATATCGGCCTGCACCGCCACGCCGTTGGAGGCGCGCAACAGCCCGGCCTGGGAGCCTACGGTGACGATGCGGTAATGCGCCTGCGGCGGCAGATAACGATTGGCAATGGAAAACACCTCCAACGGCCCGGACATGTCCAGCAGCAGCAGGTCGGGAAACAGCAACATGGCCACGGTTTTCATGCAGGGTCTTCGCGCATGGTGAGGGCAGGATTCCAAGTCTGAGGTTGTAGAGCGCTTTATAACCCGCTCGCCCGCTGCACACAACTGTCAACCGCAAAGAGACAGTCATTCATGATTGAGCTACTTATTGCGACAGTCCTGACTTGGTAACCTTGTTCTCACTTGCTCGACACCTGAATGCACAGGGTCGAAACCGAATGGAGAACCTCCCATGATCACTCTTCGCAAAGCTTCCGAACGTGGCGCCGCCGACCATGGCTGGCTCAATTCGCACCATACCTTTTCCTTCGCCAGCTACTACAACCCGCAGGAAATGGGCTTCTCTGACCTGCTGGTGATCAACGACGACCGCGTGCAGGCCGGCAAGGGCTTTGGCCAGCACCCGCACCGCGACATGGAGATTTTCTCCTACGTGCTTGAAGGCGCACTGGAACACAAAGACACCCTGGGCACCGGCTCGGTGATCCGCCCCGGCGACGTGCAACTGATGAGTGCCGGCAGCGGTGTGGCGCACAGCGAGTTCAACCACTCGCATGAAGAAGGCGTGCACTTCCTGCAGATCTGGATCGTGCCTAACGTCGGCGGCGCGACCCCGAACTACCAGCAGCAGCACTTCAGTGTTGCCGACAAGCGCGGCCAGCTGAGGCTGATCATCTCGCCGGACGGCCAGGACGGTTCGCTGCAGGTGCGCCAGGATGCCAGGGTCTATGCCGGGTTGTTCGATGGCAACGAGTCGGCCACCCTGGACCTGCCCGCTGACCGCTACGCCTATGTACACGTCGCCCGCGGCAGCGTCGTCCTCAACGGCCAGACCCTGCAAGCCGGCGACGGTGCAAGGGTTCGTGATGAGCAGCGTCTTGAACTGAGCCAGGGCGTGGACGCCGAAGTGCTGGTGTTCGACCTGCGTCCACAGGAACGGCCACAACGTCCTTGAGGGCAGCGGCCCGCCAAGGGCGGTCAGTTGCAAGCTGCAAGCCACAAGCAAAGGCATTTCGGTGCCGTTGCCTGTGGCTTTTTTCATGGCGGGTGTTTTGCCTGAAATTGATGCTGTTGCCGAAGCAACACCCGAGGGGATACAAACTTCCCACGCTCAAACTGATATTCTTCGACCCCTGGACACTAGGTCTGTTGCCGTTTCATCACGGCCGCGCCGGCGCCCGTTTTGCCGCGAGGCAAGGCAGGCGCCGCGAAGTCTGGTCATTCCAGATGAGTGGCGAGTAACGCAGTATCGTGGCAAAACAGGCCCGGCCCTTCGGGTTGCGTGCCCAATCTCGCCAGGCGGTGTTGGAGGACTTGAAAAGGGAGTGACCCTTTTCGTCCTCCGCCTGGCCTGGCGAGATTGGGCCCAACAACGCGGCTCGTGCTGAAACGGCAACAGACCCTAGGTAAATAACATGAACCGTCGCAAGAAAATCAAACAACTGCTCCAGGCCCACGCCAAAAAGGCCAGCGCCAAACTGGCACCGGCCAGCAAGTCGAAGTACATCAGCAAGGCCGACCGCCTGAAGCTGGCCGCCGAGGCCGAACAGCCCTGCGCAGAAAACAGCGCATAGTAGGAGCGCCCGGGCGGCGATCCGCTTCAGCCGTGATCGGCTGCGTCAGCAGGCGTAAATCTCGGATCCGGTCATTTCATATGTGCTGAAACCCGCCTCAAACGCTGAGCACCACCTGTTGCGCCATGACATAACGGTTCTTGCCCTCGCTCTTGGCGTCGTACAAGGCAAGGTCGGCGCGGCGCATCAGGCTGACCATCGACTCGCCGGGCTCGAGACGCGCCAGCCCCACGCTGATGGACAGGGTCAAGCCGTACAGCTGGCTTGAGTGCACGGCATCGACAAGGCTGCGCGCCAGCGCCTGGGCGGCCGCCACGTCCGGCAACTGGGCGGCGATCGCAAACTCCTCACCGCCCACGCGGGCAAAATTATGGCCCTGGCTATGATCCTGCAGTTGCCTGCCCACCTCTACCAGCACCCGGTCGCCGACATCATGGCCAAACCCGTCGTTGATCTTCTTGAAATCATCGATGTCGAGCATCAGGAAAAACAGCGGCACCGGCACTGCCCTGCCGGCCAGGGTCGTGGTCAGCCGCTCCATGAAGGCGCGGCGATTGGGCAGCCCGGTCAGGGTGTCGGTGTAGGCCATGCCGTGCAACTGGCGTTGCAGGTCGAACACGTCCTTGCGAATCCGGCAAAACGTCGCGCACACCAATGTGGCCACCAGCAGGCTGGCCACGATCAGGATCAGTGTCAGCGCATGATCCAGGGGCCGCTCAAACTCAGGGCTGATGACATAAAACAACGTACCCCAGATGGCAATTCCGGTACTCAAGGCATGTGCCGGGTGCACATGCATGGCGGAACTGGGCAGGCTCAACACCAGGCCGATGGGCAGAAACCACACCAGCGGATTGCCGATGGCGTTGGCCAGCGCGCCCAGGCAGGCGCTGCAGGTGCACAGCAACAGCAGCCCGGTCAGCCACAAATGCCAGGTGGTGCGTGCCCGGAAGGTGAGGTAACAGGCCACCCCGGCCGCTGCGCAATAGCCGTACAACCAGGGTGAAATGGCCTGGCTCGCGCTGGCCAGGGTCACGACCAACAGGCAAATGGCGACGGCGAGGATTTCACTTGAAACTTCCAGCGGACGCAGTTGAGCAAAGGTTTTCTGCTCCAGACTTTCTTCAGTGCCATGCATGCTCTACAACCTCGACGACGGCCTGGACACTGGTGATGTGCGCCCCGTCCATCCGCTCTGAAAACAATGAACACTGATTACCACGGCGAGTACGCCCATGCCAGTTAATGGATGGTTCTTGTAGGGCTGCCAGAAACAGACATAAAGTAAATTACTTATTTTTTGTTTGATAAGAGCCCACCCAGGCCTGCTGCGCAACAGCGATGCCTTTGTCCTGCTGCTTCTGGCTATACCGGCTTAAGGCGCCGGCAGCTCATACCGACGCTGAATCCGCGCCAGTTCACCCGAGTCGCGCAAGTTCACCAGTGCCTGCGCCCAGGCCGCTACGACCTCATCTTCGCAGTCGCGGCTGAACGCGATGTATAACGATGCGCGATACAGCTCGACGGGGATCCGGCGCAGCTTGCCAGGAGCGATATTGAGCTGGCGGCTGTAATAGGCCACCCCGGCATCGGTGTCGCCAACAATGACCGGCGTGCGCCCGATCAGCAGCATGCGGTACAACTGCAGGTTCTCGGTGGCACTTCGATCAAGGTTGTCAAAGCCCATCGCCTCCAGCAGGTCGGGCATCAGCCCCGCATGACGGGTGGTGATCCGCTCTGCCGCCTGCAGTTGTTCCAAGGTGTTCACCGACGGCACATTGGCCAGTTGCCAGGCATGGATGGACTCCTCGACGATCGGCCCGACCCACTTGTACAACGGCTCGCGCGCGGGCGTGCGGAACATGGAATACATGATGGACCTGGGGCGGCTCTGCAACAGATGGCTGGCACGCATACTGGGCACCATGGCCATCTCGAAGTCGTCATGGGTCAGCGCCATGATCGCCTGCACGATCTCGGTGGTCATGCCCGTGAGCTGATCGTTTTCCTGATAGTTGTACGGCGCCCACTCTTCGGTGAAGACCTTGTACGGCTCGGCACTGGCCTGGGGACCCTGCAAGACGCAGAGCAGCATGGCGATAAGGGTCAGGTGCTTCATGTGCTCCGCCTGGCGAACGTCAAGGTGTACAAAAGGGGCACCTTTACAAAGGAGCCAGACAAGCATAGCCCCTGGCGGGGTCGATGGGCGGTTTGTGGGGTTCCCTGGCGGCCAATCAGTCAAATAAGGATGATGTGTGCAGGTGTCCGCACGATCATGAAATCCAAGGCATCGCCTCGCACAATGTCATGGCGTCGGTGAGCGGGGCCCTTCCCGGCTAAAGCGGATCGCCGCCCGGCCGGTCCTGCCGTAATGCGCCGGTCTACAAGTCCTTGAGGTATTGATCCGCGATCCGCTGCAGCGTGCCATCGCGGCGCAGGGTCTCGACGGCCTCGGCAAGACGCTGAACCCTCGCTTCGTTGCAGGTTTTCGAACAGGCCAGGTACAGCTCGGTGGTCATCAGCACCGGGCTCATCAGCAAGGGCCTGGCGGACACGCCGCGCCAGATATAGCGGCTTTCCGGTACACCGTTGAACCACGCATCCACGCGCCCCAGCAACAGCATCTGCGCCGGGTTGTCGCCGATCTTCAGCGAGTAGATCTGCTCGTCGCTGAAACCCTCGTCGCGTAGCTTCTGTTCTTGCGCGCTGCCCATGCCGACGGCAATGCGGCGGTAGGCCTGGCGCGCCTGCTCGAAGGTCTCGACCCGCTTGTCCAGGCTGAAAAATGCCCGGTCCATGGTCATGATCGGCGCGATCCAGGTGTATTTGGCCTCCCGGGCCGGGGTGCGCGACAGCGGCATGATCAGCAGGTCCTGGCCGAACTCCACCGTGCGCTGGCCGCGCGACCAGGGCAGGACAATCAGGTTCAACTCGATGCCCGCCCGCTGGGCAGCCTTGAGGGTGGCGTCGCCGACGATGCCGTGCCGACCTTCAGGCCCCGTCATGGTCAGGGGCGGTGCATCCGGCAGGTAAATGTTCATGGGGGCCGCCTCGGACAGGCACGCTGAACACAGCAACACCACAGGCAGCGCGGCATGACGCAGGTGCAAAGCTCGCAGACCGGGACGGCGGACAGGTGTGGTCGAAAGACCCATTGAAGTGACTCAGTAGAGGTGGCAGTCAGACACAAGACCCGTGCAGCATAGATGCAAATGCGGCCCGGCGCCTGCTGACGCTATACTCGCCCCCCGTTCAACGACCGTTTTCTGGAGATGTTCATGGAGCAGGTGCTGCTTATCGTCGATATGCAATCGACCTTCAGCCCGCCGGAGTGGCTGATCGACCGTATCCGCTTTTTGTCCGCCAACCTCCCCACCATCGCCTCGGTCGAGTTGCATGACGAGCGCGTCACGCCGTTTCAGCAACAACTGGGCTGGCACCCGGCCGCCGAGGATGAAAACCTGATCGAAGCCGATGAAGTATTCATAAAGCACGGCTACGGGCAGACACCCGAAGCCATCGCGCACCTCAAGCGCCTGGGGGTGAAGCGGGTGCTGGTGTGCGGCATGCAGACCGAAACCTGCGTGCTGGCCGCCGGCTTTGCCCTGTTCGATGCCGGGCTCAACCCGACCCTGATCACCGACCTGACCGTGGGCTCGTCGCTGGACCGCTCAGGCAAGATGGGCATCGAATTATGGAAGCACCACTTTCGCCAGGTGACCACCGCCAGCGAAGTGATGGCCGGCTTGCAAGATCCTGTCACCCGGTGCCCTCCTGATGCATGACCCGATCAGAATCCTCGATATCGCCCAAAGCGACTGGGTCGCCCTGCGCGACCGGCTTGCCGAGCAGGGCTGGACCCTGGAAAAGGGCGGCGGCCTGGATCACGCCTGGGCCACGCTGACCCGGGGCGAGCTGCTGATCGAGATGGACTACGACGTCTGGTTCGAAGGCGAGATCGCCTATGCACGCGCGCAGGCGCCGGCCATTGAGGCGCTGTTACCGACGCCCGCCCCGGCAAAACACCTGCACGATAACCCCTTGTAGGAGCGCGCTTGCCCGCGACCGAGTGCGCAGCGCTCGCAAAATCTGCGAAACGCTGAAAATTTACGGCTGTGAACGTATTCGAAAATCTGCGAAACGCTGAAAATTTATGACTGTGAACGTATTCGAAAATCTGCGAAACGCTGAAAATTTACGGCTGTGAACGTATTCGAAAATCTGCGAAACGCTGAAAATTTACGGCTGCTAACGCAGCCGGTCGCGGGCAAGCGCGCTCCTACAGCGGTCCCATGTTTGCTGGGTGATAGCGTTGTGTCAGTGACACAGCGCGCCTACTCGATCTTCACCTTCGCTGCGCGGATCACTTCGCCCCAGCGCTGGTAGTCATCGGCAATCAACTGGCCGAATTTGGCCGGGGTGCTTTTCTCCAGGGTGATGCCGTTCTGGGCGAAGCGTTCGGCGGTCTGCGGGGCGGCGGCGATGACCTGAATGTCGTGGCTCAGGCGCTCGACCACGGCCGGTGGGGCATTCCTGGGCAGGACAATGCCGAACCAGCCGGAGGCGACAAAGCCTGGCAGGCCGGCCTGCAGGGCACCGGGCACGCCCGGCAGCAAGGGTGACGGGTCGGCGCTGCTGAGCACCAGGCCCTTGAGCTTGCCGGCCTTGATCTGCGGCGCCAGCACGGTGACGGTGTCGACCGCCACGTCCACTTCCCCACCCAGCAGGCCGGTCACCGCCGGCGCGCTGCCCTTGTAGGGCACGTGCAGCAAGTCGACCCCGGCCAGGTTTTTCAGCAGCTCACCCGACAGGTGGCACAGCGTGCCATTGCCGCAGGACGAATAGGTCAGCGCGCCGGGACGGGCCTTGGCCTCGGCGATCAGTTCTTGCAGGGTCTGGATCTTGCTGCTGGCATTGACCGCCACGACGTTGGGCACCGAGGCCAGCACCGCCACCGGCGTGAAGTCCTTCTGCGCATCGAAGCGCAGGTCGCCTTGCAGGTTCGGCAGGATGGTCAGTTGCCCGGCGGTGGCCAGCGACAAGGTGTAGCCATCGGGCTTGGCGCGGGCGACGTATTCGGCGGCAATCGCAGTGCCAGCACCGGGTTTGTTCTCCACCACCACAGGCTGGCCCAGTGAGGTCGACAGTTGTTCGGCGTAATAGCGCCCGACCGTGTCGGCCGCCCCGCCCGGCGGAAACGGCACGATCAGGGTCAGTGGACGTTCCGGCCAGGTGCCGGCCTGGGCCAGGCTGGCGACAGCGCCCAGGGCGAGGCCGGCAATTACAGCGATCAGGGGAGTCTTTTTCATGTACGGCTCGTCAGTCAGGGTTGGACAGAAAATCAGTCTTCGCTGAAGGCCACCTGGCGGGTGGCGCGAAAGCGCGGCAGCAGCATCAGGGCGACCACCAGCGCGGTCACGATCAGCAGGGTCAGGCTCAGCGGACGCTGGAAAAACACCAGCGGATCGCCGCGCGACAGCAACATGGCGCGGCGCAGGTTTTCTTCCATCATCGGCCCCAGGATGTAGCCCAGCAGCAGCGGCGCCGGCTCGCAGCGCAGCTTGATGAACAGGTAGCCGAGCAGGCCGAAGCCCACGGTCAGCAGCACGTCGAACAGGCTGTTGTTGACGCTGTACACACCGATGCAGCAGAACAGCAGAATCGCCGGGTACAGCAGGCGGTACGGCACCGACAGCAGGCGCACCCAGAGGCCGATCAGCGGCAGGTTGAGCACCAGCAACAGCAGGTTGCCGATCCACATGCTGACAATCAGGCCCCAGAACAGCTCGGGGCGCTCTTCAATCACCTGCGGGCCGGGCACGATGCCGTGGATCATCATGGCGCCGGCCATCAGCGCCATCACCGCATTGGACGGCAGGCCCATGACCAGCATCGGAATGAATGACGTCTGGGCACCGGCGTTGTTGGCCGACTCGGGGCCGGCCACGCCTTCGATGGCGCCCTGGCCGAAGCGCGCCGGCTCCCTGGCCAGGCGCTTTTCGATCATGTACGAGGCAAACGAGCCGAGCATCGCCCCGCCACCGGGCAGGATGCCGAGCAAGGCCCCCAGCCCCGTGCCACGCAGGATCGGCTTCCATGAACGGCGGTAGTCATCGCGGCTGGGCGACAGGCGTCCGACCCGGGCGATGCTTTGCTGGCCGGTGTGGTCGCGCTCCAGGTTGGCGATGAT
Organism: Pseudomonas ovata; assembly: GCF_003131185.1. Taxonomy (GTDB): domain Bacteria; phylum Pseudomonadota; class Gammaproteobacteria; order Pseudomonadales; family Pseudomonadaceae; genus Aquipseudomonas; species Aquipseudomonas ovata. Next base: position 185,734 of record NZ_QFFU01000003.1, read on the forward strand.
CTCGGCAATGCCGAAGAGGCCCATCGAGATCACCACGAAGCTGATGCCATCGCTCAGTTGCGGCAGGCCGAAGGTAAAGCGCTCGACGCCGGAGTTCACATCGGTGCCGACCATGCCCAGCAACAGGCCGAGAATGGTCATCGCCAGGGCGCGTAGCACGTCGCCCTGAGCCAGCACGATCGCCGCCACCAGCCCCAGCAGCATCAGCGAAAAATAATCGGCCGGGCCGAACTGCAAGGCTGCGGCCGCCAGCGGCGTGGCGGCCGCGGCCAGCAGGAGAATGGCCAGGCTGCCGGCGACAAACGAGCCGATGGCGGCGATGGCCAGCGCCGCCCCTGCCCGGCCCTGGCGCGCCATGGCGTGGCCGTCGATGCAGGTGACCACCGAGGACGACTCACCCGGCAGATTGACCAGAATTGCAGTGGTCGAGCCGCCGTATTGCGCACCGTAATAGATGCCCGAGAGCATGATCAGCGCCGCCGATGGCGTCAGCCCGTAGGTAATGGGCAACAACATGGCGATGGTCGCCACCGGCCCCAGCCCGGGTAACACGCCGACCAGCGTACCGAGGGTCACGCCGAGCAGGCAGTACAGCAGGTTCTGCAGGGTAAAGGCGGCGTCCAGCCCCAGGCTCAGGTGCGCGAGCAATTCCATGATCGCCCCCTCAGGCCGGCAGCACCGGCAGGTTCAGGCCCAGGGCCCAGGCGAACACCAGCGCACTGAAGCCGCCCAGCGCACTGCCCAGCACGGTCAGTTCGGTGAGGTTGGCCCTGCGCCGCGCCAGCCCGCTGAGCACCGTCATGGCCAGGGTCGCCAGCGCCAGGCCGAGGCTGGGCAGCAACACGGCAAAGGCCACCACGGCGCCGATGACCGACAGCCCCGGACGCAGGCTGAACAAACCGGCCAGCCCGACCTGCTCTGCCGAAAACGCCAGGCCACGCAGCAGGATGAAGGCGCCCAGTGCGCACAACAGCGCCCCGATCAGCAAGGGAAAATAACCGGCGCCCATGCGCATCACCGAGCCGATGCTGTAGTCACCCACCAGGCTCAGGGCCACAGCGCCAAAGCCCAGAAACAACAACCCGGCGCATACGTCACGGGCATCGCTGACCTGCGCCGGCCAGCGCCTCATGGTTGCACCCGCACAGCGGTGGGCGCGGCGGCCTGAGTGATCGGCGCCTGCAAGGCGGCACTGAAGGATTGATCGAACAGGCTGGCGGCCGGGTAGGACTTGATCAGCCCCAGGCCACTGAAGAAGTCGACGGTCTGCTGAGCCCCGGCGATGACCGCCGGGTTGAGCGGGCCGAGGTCGGTTCTGGCGCGGGCAAACCAGACGCGGGCGATGTCACGGTCGGCGCGGGTGCGCTGTGCCCAGCTGTCGGCGTATTGCTCGGTGTGCGCCGGGTCTTGCTGCGCCCAGTCGCGGGCCTTTTTCAGGCGTTGCAGAAAGTCGGCGATGGCCTCGCGCTTGTCCTTGATCGCGTGTTCATTGGCGACCACGAAGCTCTGCGCCGGGATCAGGTCTTTGGCGGTGGCCAGTACGCGGGCACCCTGGCGTTCTTGCTGGGTCACGTAGGGTTCCCAGGTGGCGATGACATCCACCGAGCCGCCGTCCAGCGCATGCGAGGCGTCCAGTGCACTGAGGTAGCGCACCTCCAGCGCCTCACGCGGCACACCGGCCTTGTCCAGGGCGGTGAACAACAGTTGCTGGCTCCATGAGCCTTTCCAGATGGCCGCGCGCTTGCCGCGCAGGTCGGCCAGGGTCTGGATCGGCGAGTCCTTGGCCACCAGGATGGCCACGCCGTCGAGGTTCTGCCGGCTGACGGCGATCACCTTGATCGGCGCGCCCAGGGCGCCCAGAAACAACGGCGGTGCATCACCCAGCAGGCCCAGGTCGAGGCTGCCGACGTTGAGTGCTTCGGCCACCGGCGAGCCGGCAGTGAACTGCTTGAATTCCAGGGTGTACGGCAGGTCGTCGAGCACCTGCGCCGCTTCCATCACGGCCCGTGTGTTGAAGCTTTGGTCACCGACGGTGAGGGTCAGCGCCGAGGCCGAAAAGCTCAAGGCCGCAGCGAGCAGGCCAAGGGCCAGTTGCAGGGGTTTACGCACGATAGTCTCCACGGGGCCGGCAAGGCCAGGATGAGGAGCCCGATCCGCGTGTGCGGTCTCGTGACGCCTGAGTCGATTCAGGAAAGAAAGGGTGTCAGCCCTGGCGGGCGGCGATTCTGGCGCGGGTCAGAGGCAGCAGTTCGCGGCCATAGTCGCGGGCGTCTGCGATGGGGTCGAAACCGCGGATCAGGAAGGTGGTCACGCCCAGGTCGTAATAGGCCAGGAACGCATCGGCCACCTGTTCGGGGGTGCCGACCAGTGCGGTGGAGTTATGACCGCCGCCGACCAGCCCGGCAATGCCGGTCCACAGCCGCTCATCGACGCGGTCGCCCTTGGCCACGGTCTCCAGCAGGCGCTGGGCACCGACACTTTGCGGTTTGTTGGCGATCACGGGGCCGGCCTGCTCGAGGCGCTGGCGGGCGGTGGTCAGGATCTGGTCGGCCTTGGCCCAGGCGGCGTCTTCGGTGGCGGCAATGATCGGCCGGAACGACACGCTGAACTGCACTTTACGGCCATGGCGGGCGGCCTCGGCACGCACCTTTTCAATGGTCTCGCGGGTCTGCTCCAGCGACTCGCCCCACAGGGCAAAGACATCGGCGTGCTTGCCGGCCACCTGCAAGGCCGCCGGCGACGAGCCGCCGAAGTACACCGGCAGGTGCGGCTGCTGCACCGGCTTGATCGCGGAAAAGGCGTTCTGTGCCTGGTAGAAAGTGCCCTGATGGTCGAAAGGCTGGGTTTCGGTCCAGACCCGGCGCACCACGTCGAGAAACTCGTCGGTGCGTGCATAGCGCTGGTCGTGATCGAGGCTGTCGCCGTCCTTGCGCTGCTCGGCATCGCTGCCGCCACTGATGACATGCACCGCCAGGCGACCGTCCAGCAAGTGGTCCAGCGTCGCCAGCTTGCGCGCCGCCAGGGTCGGCGCGACAAAGCCCGGCCGGTGGGCCAGCAGGAACTTGATGTTCGAGGTGGCCTGGCCGGCCAGGGCGGTGACCAGGAAGCCGTCGGGTTGATCGGACCAGTAGCCGACCAGCACCCGGTCGAAGCCGGCCTGTTCATGGGCCTGGGCCGACTCGACAATAAAGGCCTTGTCAAAAACAGGGCCGGCCGGCGCCAGGGTTTCCGAGGCCAATCGGTGACCGATCATGCCGATGAATTGGACGCTCATAGGGGTCTCCTTGATAGCGAACTTTGTATTAGCGGTTATAAATCAACAATCGCTAAAAACCTTTTCGCATAAGCTATCGAGAAGCAGTGACCTTGTGAAATGCAATTTAGTCATAACCTAATATAAAAAAAATGCATTTTTAACCTGCACAGGGGCTTGTAGGAGCGCGCTCTGCCCGCGACCGAGTGCGTAGCGCTCGCAAAATCTGCGAAACGCTGAAAATTTACGACTGTGAACGTATTCGAAATCTGCGAAACGCTGAAAATTTACGACTGCTAACGCAGCCGGTCGCGGGCAGAGCGCGCTCCTACTGTGCCAGGCTGGCGAAGGCGGTGTTGAGGTCGGCCTTGAGTGAGTGGAGGTCTTCCAGGCCGATGTGCAGGCGAATGATCGCATCGCTCGGGTACGTCTCGAACTGACGCTCGCCCAGTTCGGCCACGGTCACCAGGCTTTCATAACCGCCCCATGAGGCCCCGAGCCCGAACAGCTTCAGGCTGTCGATGAATCGGGCCATCTGCTCGGCACCAGGCTCGACCAGTTCGAACGACAGCAGTCCGTTGCTGCCACTGAAATCGCGCCGCCACAGGTCATGGCCAGGATGCTCCGGCAAGGCCGGGTGAAACACCCGCGCCACTTCCGGGCGTTGCCGCAGCCAAAGGGCGATGTCCAGGGCCTGGCGTTCATGCACCTCCAGGCGGCTGGCCAGGGTGCGGGCGCCGCGCAGCACCAGCCAGGCATCGTCGGGGCTGACTGTGCAGCCCAGGGTGTCGCTCATGCGTGACAACGGCGCAAATGCCGCCTCGACGGTGCACACGCAGCCCATCACCACATCGCTGTGCCCGGCCAGGTATTTGGTCAGTGCGCTGATGACAATATCGGCACCCAGTGCCAGCGGCCGATACAGGTAGCCGGCGCCCCAGGTGTTGTCGACCGCCAGCAGCACGTTGCGGGCCTTGCACTGCGCGGCGATGGCCGGCAGGTCAAGGATTTCATACAGCAAGGAACTCGGGCTCTCGGCATAGACCATGCGCGTGCTGGGCTTGAAGGCCGACGCCAGGTCGCGGCCGTCGGCACGGTAGTACTGCACCTCGATGCCGAAGGGCTCCAGCAGTTCGCTGGCCAGGCGTCGCACCGGGCTGTAGACGCCATCGGTCAGCAACACATGGTCGCCGGGGCGCAGATAGGCCAGAAAGGTCTGCGCGACCGCCGCCAGGCCGGTGGCGAACAGCTTGCTGCGGTAGCCGCCTTCCAGTTCGGTGACCAGGTCTTCCAGGGCAAAGGCGGTGGGGTTGCCACGTGCGCCATAGCTGAGCACCCGCTGCTGATCGCGGCGTGAACGGATGTCGCGCATCTGCGCCAGGTTGTCGAACAGCACGGTGCTGAGCCGGGCGACCGCCGGATTGACGGTCCGCCCGCCCTCGACCTGCGCGCCCCGGCCGGCGTGGATCAGCCGGGTGCGCAGCGGCTCACGGGCCGGCAACGGCTGGAAGCTGGCGATTTCCTCTTCGGTCATCTGCGCAATCAGGCCGGTTTCCCAGGCCAGGTACTGGCGGGCGGCGTCCTTGTTGCCATCGTGGCGATCGTGCACGAAAAACAGAAAGTCGATGCACTGCGCCTGGCTCAGCGAGGTATCGCCGCTCACCTGCGCCAGCGCTTGCCAGTCAGTCAGCAGGCGCACGCCCTCGCGCTGTTCCGGGGGCAGTTCGCTGGCGGCCAGTTGTGCCACGTGCGGGTCGTCGGCCAGCAGCACCAAGGGCCGCCGCTCGCCGCGTACCTGTTCGGCAAGCACGGGCCGGATCGACCACTCGGCGCCCTGTGCATGTTGCTGGCGATATTGCTGGCTGGGGCGCAGATCGATCAGCCGTGCGCCGTGCACCTGGTCGGGCCGGGCCACAGGCAGGTCGACGCTCAGGGCCGTGGGTGCCGGCAAGGCCAGGCCACTGTGCAGGCCGTCCTTGAGCACATAGGCTTCATGCCCCAGTTGCCGCAGCCAACTGGCCACGATCGGCGCTCGCACGCCCTCGCTGTCGAACACCACCACCCGCGCCTTGCGCACGCCGATGTACAGGTCGGTGCCCTGGATCAACTGGCCACCCGGCGCGTGCCGGGCACCGGCCAGACTGCCGGCGGCAAACTCTTCGGGGGTGCGCACGTCGCACACGAACAGGCTGCGCTGAGGGTCCTGTGCCCAGGCCTGCACCTGGGCGGCGTCGACGGTATGGACACCGGCCTGGTCGGCCAGGCGCTGCGCGCGTTGCAGTTGTCCAGCCAGCGGCGGGCGCGAGTCCCGCGGTGGGTAATGCACCTGGCGGCCATGGTCCAGCGGCTGGTCGGCCAGAAACCAGCCTTGGGTACCGTTTTCCAGCGCATACACCGGGTTGTCGATGCCCAGGTTGATCAGGGTTTGCGCACCGATGATGCTGCGGGTGCGCCCGGCGCAGTTGATCACAATCGGTGTCTGCCCGTCGCTCACCAGGTCCTCCAGGCGCAGGCCCAGTTCACCGTTAGGGCAACAGACCGCGCCGGGAATGCTCATCTTGGCAAATTCGCTCAGCGGCCGGCCGTCGAGCACCACCAGTGGCCGCCCCTCGCGTTGCCAGGCGGCCAGTTCCGGGGCGGTGATACGGGGCGTATGGCAAGCCTGTTCGACCCGTTCGCCAAAAGCCTTGGACGGCAGGTGCACCCCGGCGAACAGCTCATGCCCGGCCGCCTGCCAGCCCTGGCTGCCACCCGCCAGCCAATGGCCATTGACGTAGCCTTGCGCTTGCAGGCGTTGCAACGCCCGTTGCGCCAGTGCGCCACCCTCCTGGTCGTAAACCACCAGGCGCACGCCGGGGTTGGGCGCCAGGCGCGGGGCGTCGAGTTCCAGGCGGCTATACGGCAGGTTCACCGCATGAAACAGGTGCGCCTCGCCGTACTGGCCGTGTTCGCGAACATCGAACAGGGCGATTTCCTGACCGTCGAACAGCCAGCGTTTGAGTTGCGCAGGGGTGACAGAGTGGCTCATGAGGGGGTGCCGGTTCCTGTGTAAGGTTGCCGTGGGTGTTTAGAGACCGTACGCCTGGATCGAAGGCGACATCTGCGATTTGTTGTAATTGATCACGGTGCCGTCCTCGCGCACGCCGTAGCGGTTTTCCAGCGACTCCAGCGGGCGGCCGTAAAGATGAAAATGCAGGGTCGACCGCTCGCCGTCCACGCGAATACCGTGCAGGTCCTCGCCCAGAAAGCCGATCGGGGTGCCAGGTTGCACCACCACCTCCCGGTCGAGCACCAGCTGTGCACGGGCCGGGTCGCGCCCGTCGTCGGCGCGCTGATAGACACGGTTGAGCTCCTGGCCTTGCACGGCAACGATCACCGCCCAGGTCTCGTGGTTGTGCGGCAAGGTGCTTTTACCCGGCAGCAGCGAGTTGAGGTACAGCGTCGGGCTTTCGCCGTCGTCGTTGAGACGGTAGCGGAACTGGGTCTCGCCCGAGTCGGCGCTCGGCGCCGGGAAGCGCTCGAAGTTGAACAGGTCATGGCGCGTGGTCAGGTCTTCGACCAGGCGGATGATCTCGGCCAGTGCCGCGCGGTCGACGCCGCGCGCATGGATGGCGCGCACGGCATGCAGAAAAGGCTGGATCACGGATTCGGTGGACATGGGCGGTCTCTCTTGTGGCCAGGCAGGGTTCAGGGTCAAACGGAAATGCTGTAGCGGCTCAGGTTGCTCAGAACATCGGGGGCCGGTCTGGCCGGGCGCCGGCCGCTGTCGTGCAGGGCATGCTGCAAGAACTGACGGGTGCGTTCGTTCTGCGGGTCGCGGAAAATCTGCTCGCTGCTGCCATGCTCGGCGATCAGGCCGTTCTCGGTGAAATACACCCGGTCGCTGATGTCTTCGGCAAAGCGCATTTCATGGGTCACCAGCACGCAAGTCATGCCCTCCTCGGTCAGCTCGCGGATCACGGTCAGCACCTCGCCGACGGTTTCCGGGTCCAGCGCCGAGGTCACCTCATCGAACAGGATCAACTCGGGGCGCATGGCCAGCGCCCGGGCAATGGCCACGCGCTGCTGCTGGCCGCCGGACAACTCGCCCGGCCAGGCATGGGCCTTGTGCTCCATGCGCACCTTGGCCAGCAACTCCAGGGCCTGCTGCTCGGCTTCGGCACGCTCGCGGCCCATGACCTTGCGCGGGGCGATGACCAGGTTTTCGAGCACCGTCAGGTGCGGGAACAGGTTGAACTGCTGGAACACGAACCCCACCCGCTTGCGCAGCGCGATGAGCTGGGCCTCGGTGTGCAGGTCGCTGACCTCGGTGTCACCGACGCGGATCGAACCGCGTTGCGGGCGCAGCAAACCGGTGATGCAGCGCAGGATGGTCGACTTGCCCGAGCCCGACGGGCCGATGATCGACACGGCCTGCCCCTTGTGCACCTGCAGGTCGATGCCTTTGAGCACACGATTGGCGCCGAACGCCAGGTGCACGTCGCGCAGGTCGATCAAGGGTTCAGAAGGCATAGCGACGCTCCAGGCGTTGGGTGAGTCGGGAAATCGGGTAGCAATAAAAGAAAAACAGCGCCAGCACAGTGAAGTACACCAGCACGGTGAAGCCGGTCAGGTTGACGGTGTTGCTGGCAATCTGGGCGGTGTCGATCAGGTCGTGCACGCCCACCAGCGAGGCCAGCGCCGTGCCCATGGTCACCACTGCATACAGGTTCATCCACGGCGGCAACATGCGCTTGAAGCACTGCGGCAGGATGATCGAGGTGAAGATCTGCCCGCGGGTGAAGGCCAGCGAACGGGCCGCCTCCCACTGCGTGCTCGGAATCGAGCCGATCGCACCGCGAAAGATTTCCGCGACATTGGCACTGGCCGGCAACGCCAGGCCCACGGTGACCTTGAGCCAGTCGGGAAACGGCAGGTAATACCCGCCCACCTGCACCTCGAAGGGAAAGACGTAGGTGGTGAAGTAGATCAGCACCAGCCACGGAGCATTGCGAAACACCTGCACCCACAGGCGTGCCAGGCCGCGCAGCGGCGCCAGCGGCGACAACGCCAGGGCGCCGACCAGCAGGCCCAGCAGCGTGCCCAGGGCAATGGCCGTGACGCTGATCAGGATGTTCTGCACCAGGCCCATGCCCAGTGCCGGCGTCCACTGCCAGAGCGCGTAAAAGACTTCAGTGGCCATAACCGGGCATCCTCAGGCGGGCTTCCAGGGCACGGCCGGCCAAATTGACGAGGTAACTCAACAGCCCGAAAAAGCTCAGGATCAGAATCATCAACTCGATGACGTTGTCGCTCTGGGTCCAGATCATGATCGAGGCGTAGGTGATGTCATTGACGGCAATGGCCGAGCCGACGGCGGTCATCTTCACCAGGTCGATGAGGTTGTTGACCAGCGCCGGCAAGGCGAAACGCAGCGCCAGAGGCAACTGCACGTACCACAGCAACTGGCGCTGGTTGAAGGCCAGCGAACGGGCGGCCTCCAGAGTTACCGCCGGCACCGCCTCGATGCCGGCGCGCAAGGACTCGGCATGGAAGGCGCCCTTGTGCAGGGAAATCACAATCACCACCCAGGCAAACGGCGTCAGCGGGTTGGCCGCGCCCACCGCCTGGGTCAGGAGCATGTTCAACACCAGAAAAGCGCAATACAGCTGCACCAGCGTGGGGGTGTTGCGCGTGACCTCGATGAACAACCGCGCCGGCAACACCAGCCAGCGCCGGCTACTGGTCAGCGCGGCCGCCAGCCCGATGCCGACCAACAGGCTGCCGATGATCGACAGCCCGCACAGCAGCACGGTGGTCAGTGCGCCGCCGAGCAGGCTGCTACGTGAATAGCCATCGAGCAGGAAGCCATAGTCCAGGCCCAGCGGTGCGGTCCAGTGGATGAACCCTTGCAGCCAGGCGTTCATGAGCGCACCGCGCGGCCGGCACGTCGCGTCGCGACCTCAACCACCACTGGCCTGCTGTTCGGCTTGCAGGCTGACCAGCGCCGGGGAGGCCGGGGTGATGGCGTTGGCCTTCTCGCGCGCGATTAGCCAGCCGCTGCGGTGCCAGCCCTTAACGATGCCGTCGAGGCGCGCCTGGGTGTCGGTCTCGCCGGTGCGGGTCCAGATCACTGACGGCGCGGGGTTGAGTTCCGGCGTGATGGCGCGGTAGTTGGCCCATTCGCCGCCCTTGGCCACCAACGGGTTGATCAGCGTGGCATCGTGCACGGCGGCCACGCAGTTGCTGCCGCGCAGGGCCAGCAGCGACTCGGCCGAACTCTTGAACGCCTTGAGCTGCACGCCGAGCTGGATCAGCGGCTGGGTGTAGCTGCTGCCCTGCGAGGTGCACACCGGCTGGTCCTTGAGCTGCGCCCAGGAGGTGATCGGACTGTCCTTGGCGACCACGGCGGTACCGCCGACCTTGTAGAACGGTGTTGGCACATGGCCCAGCAGCTTGTCGCGGTCGATGTTCCATTCCATGTTGGCGATCAGCAGGTCGACCTTGCCCTGTTGCAGGAACTGCACGCGATTGGCCGGCAGGACCGAGACCAGCTCGACCTCCACCCCTAGTTGCCGGGCCAGGTCACGGGCCATGTCGACGTTCAGGCCTACCGGCTGCTGAGTGGCCGGGTCCAGCGCCCCGAACGGTCCGCCCGAAAGCATGACCCCGACCACGATACGCTCGCGCTGCTGGACCTTGTCCAGCGTGGCATCGGCCCAGGCCGACACCGCAACGGTGGTGCTGGCGGTGGCCAACAGCGCGCCGATCAGCTGCTTTCGAGCCTTGAACAACAGTGACATGGCAATTCCTCGTCCACGGCCGGGGCGTCCGGCCAACTGGGCGGCATCCTAGGCAGTCGACCGAGGGAACGGAAATGCAAAGATCTAATATTGTTATAACTTAAAAAACAGCGCACATGACAAAGGCGTAGAAAACCAATAAATACAGCAGACAAGCGTCATTGAGCGAGCCCTTTACGCACGAACACATAATGATATCTAATCAGTCAGACACTGCCGCTTATGTGAATCGACGCTGATATGACTGAATCCATCCTAGACCTGGAGTTGCTGCGCACCTTCGTGGCCGTGGCCGACCACGCCAGCTTTGCCGAAGCCGGCCAGTCCCTGGCCCGCACGCAATCGTCCGTGACCCAGCACATGCAACGGCTGGAGCAACAAGTGGGCGTGGGGCTGTTTCACAAGCAGGGTCGGCACAAGGCACTGACCGAGGCGGGCCGGCAATTGCTGCGCCGCGCCCGACAGATGCTGGCGCTCAACGACGAGGCGCTCAATGCCCTGCGCGACAACACCCTGAGCGGCGTGCTGCGCATCGGCTCGCCGCACGACATCGCCGACACCGTCCTGCCGCCGATCCTCAGCCACATCGCCCGATCAGCACCGAACCTGCGCCTGGAAATCGACGTCGGCCGTAGCCCGTTCCTGATGCAGGACCTGCACCGTGGCAAGGTCGACATGATTATCTCGACCCGCACCGATCCCGACCTGCAAGGCTTTGCCCTGCGCACCTCGCCGGTGTGGTGGATCTGCGCCGCGCATTACCAGCACGACCCGCTGCAGCCCCTGCCCCTGGTGCTGGTCGACGAGCCGAGCATTTACCGGCGCATGGCCCTGCAGGCGCTGGAACAGGCTGATATCGCCTGGCGCCAGGCCTACCTGGCCTCGAACCTGATCGGCATCAAGGCGGCGGTGCGTGCGGGCCTGGGCATCACGGCGCGCAGCATGGAAATGGTCGGCCCGGACATGCGCGTGCTGGGTGAAAGCGACGGCCTGCCGCGCTTGCCGGACGTGACTTATCACCTGTGGGTAAGGCCCAACGCGGTCAACCCGATCATCCGCCAGGCCTATGCCCTGATTCGCAGCAGCCAAGGGCTTTAGGGTGCCTGCCGATACTGACGCGGGGTAAAACCGGTCAGGGTCTTGAACTGGCGGGTAAAGGCGCTGTGGTCGGTGTAGCCGCACTGCAAGGCCACCTCGGTGATCGGCAGGTCAGTCAACAGCAGCCGATGGGCGTGCTCCAGGCGCACCTTGTGGATCATCTGCCGCGGGGTCAGGTGGAACACCCGCTTGCAGTAGCGCTCCAGTTGCGCCACGGAAATGCCGGCGATGCCGGTCAGTTCCTTCAAGGCGATCGGCCGCTGGAAGTGGGTACGGATATAGGCGTCCACGGCGGCCAGCCGCTGGTAGGCCGGGTGGCTGTCGCTGGCCGATTGCAGGTCGACGGAAATGCCCACCAGGCCAATGATGTCATCGTCGCGGTTGTACAACGGACGCTTGTGGGTCAGGCACCAACCGGGCTGGCGGCTGCCGTACAGGTGCAGCTCGAGCTGGTCGTCCAGCACCAGGCCCTTTTCCAGCACACGCAGGTCCTGCTCGGTGTAGCCGCCACCGAACGGTGCCGGAAAGACCTCGGTGCTGGTCTTGCCCAGCAATGGCGCCAGGTGCCTGAACCCGCAGCGCTGCACCAGGGTGTGGTTGGCCAGGCGGTAGCGGGCCTGCACGTCCTTGATGAAGATCACGGCGTTGGGGATGGCATCGAGCAAGGGCAAGAGCGCCTGGACACCGACCAGCACCTGGTCAAGGCTGTCGGGGCGTTGCGCTGCGTTTTCCTGGCTCAGCGCCGCCAGCGCAGGTTGCATCATGGCTCGTCATCCTTCGGGCTCGGGCGCCTGATCACGGCGCAAACGCCGAGCTTGCCCGGCGCTGGCGGCCTTGTCGAGCATGACAGCCGGTTGGCACAACTGTGCCGATTTCGTCATCGACATTGATGAAAAGCCTCAAGCGCCACAGGGCGTGGCGGTGCACTGTATGAGCACACCCGCCCTGCCCCTTCCGGGTGAAGGATTCCTGCATGAAGCAGCTACGTGTCATCGACTCCCACACCGGCGGCGAACCGACCCGCCTGGTGCTCGACGGCTTTCCACCGCTGGCCGGCGCGACCCTGGCCGAACAGCGCGATGCCTTGCGCGAGACGCACGATCAATGGCGCCGCGCCTGCCTGCTGGAGCCGCGCGGCAATGATGTGCTGGTCGGCGCACTGTACTGCGCGCCCGTGTCGCCCGACGCGGTGTGCGGGGTGATCTTCTTCAACAACGCCGGCTACCTGGGCATGTGCGGCCACGGCACCATCGGCCTGATCGCTTCCTTGCATCACCTGGGCAGGATCGCGCCGGGTGAGCATCGGATCGACACGCCGGTGGGCACGGTCACCGCCACCCTGCATGACGATGGCGCGGTGACCGTGGCCAATGTGCCGTCGTACCGCTACCGCCGCCAGGTGGCCGTCGAGGTGCCCGGCTACGGCCTGTTCCACGGCGACATTGCCTGGGGTGGCAACTGGTTCTTTCTGGTCAGCGAGCATGGCCAGGCCCTCCAACTGAGCAATGCCGAGCGCCTGACCGACCTGACCTGGAAGATGCTCCAGGCCCTGCAAGACCAGGGCATCTACGGTGCCGACAATGCCGTGATCGATCATATCGAGCTGTTTGCCGACGACGAGCAGGCCGACAGCCGCAACTTCGTCATGTGCCCCGGCAAGGCTTACGACCGCTCGCCGTGCGGCACCGGCACCAGCGCCAAGCTGGCCTGCCTGGCCGCCGACGGCACGCTGGCCGCGGGTGAGCGCTGGGTGCAGGCGAGCATCACCGGCAGCCAGTTCGAGGCCCGGTACGAATGGGACGGCGAGCAGGTGCGGCCATTGATCACCGGTCGCGCCTACATGACCGCCGACAGCACCCTGCTGATCGATGAGCAGGATCCGTTTGCCTGGGGTATCTGAAGCCCCGCCCCACCTTTGTCTTCAACGCCTGCGCGGTTCGCCGCCGGGCCGCCTGTGAGGAACGATGATGAACACTGATATTTTCACCGGCACTATTGCGGCCCTGATGACCCCCTGCACCGCCAGGCGCACGCCGGACTTCGACGCGCTGGTGCGCAAGGGCCGAGAGCTGATCGAACTGGGCATGGGGGGCGTGGTGTATTGCGGCTCGATGGGCGACTGGCCGCTGCTGACCGAAGCCGAGCGCCAGGAAGGTGTGGCGTGCCTGGTCGCTGCGGGTGTGCCGACCATCGTCGGCACCGGCGCGGTCAACAGCCGCGAAGCGATCGCCCACGCCGCCCATGCCGCGCAGGTGGGGGCAAAGGGCCTGATGGTCATCCCGCGGGTGTTGTCGCGCGGGGCCTCGCCGGCTGCACAGGAAGCGCACTTTTCGGCCATTCTGGCGGCAGCGCCCGCGCTGCCGGCGGTGATCTACAACAGCCCCTACTACGGCTTTGTCACCCGTGCCGAGCTGTTCTTCAAGCTGCGGCGCCAGCACCCGAACCTGATCGGCTTCAAGGAGTTTGGCGGGGCCGCCGACATGCGCTACGCCGCCGAGCACATCACCTCCCAGGACGACGAGGTGATCCTGATGGCCGGCGTCGACACCCAGGTGGTGCATGGCTTCGTCAACTGCGGCGCCAGCGGCGCGATCACCGGGATCGGCAACGCGCTGCCACGCGAAGTGCTGCACCTGGTCGAACTGAGCAAGCAGGCTGCCCGAGGCGATGCGCTGGCCAGGCGCCAGGCCGAGGAACTGGCCAGCGCACTGCAGGTGCTGTCGTCCTTCGACGAAGGCACCGACCTGGTGCTGTACTACAAGTACCTGATGGTGCTTAACGGCGACCTCGAGTACAGCCTGCACTTCAACGCCACCGATGCACTGAGCGACGCCCAGCGTGGTTATGCCGAACAACAGTACGCGCTGTTTCGCCAGTGGTACGCGCAGTGGTCCGTCGCGCAGAATGTGGCTTGATGAACGCCCCGATGGCGGCCTCTGATCCAGCAGACGTCGTTGTGGTCGGTGCCGGCATTGTCGGCGTCGCCTGCGCCGTGCAACTGGCGCGGCAGAACCTGCGCGTGGTGGTGGTCGACCGCCAGGCGCCCGGCCAGGGCGCCTCGTTCGGCAATGCCGGGCACCTGGCCACCGAACAGGTGTTTCCCATCGCCGATGCGTCGATTCTCAAGCGCCTGCCGGCCATGCTCACCGACCCGATGGGGCCGCTGCGCCTGGACTGGAAGTACCTGCCACGCGCCCTGCCCTGGTTCACGCGCCTGCTGCTGAACCTGCGGCCGGCGCCGTTCCAGCGTACGGTGGCCGGCCTGCGTACACTCAATGAAGGCAGCCTGGCGGCCTGGCAGCGCCTGCTGGCGAGCATCGGCCAGCCCGAGCTGTTTCGGCACGACGGCTCATTGCTGATGTTCGAGCACAGCGCTTCGCGCCCGGCCGTCGAGGCTTTGCAGGCACGCCTGCGCCAACAGCAGGTGCCGGTCGAGTACTGGGCAACCAGCCAGGTGCGCGATGCCGCGCCGCACTTGAGCGAGCACCTGCAAGGCGGTCTGTTCTTTCCGGCCACCGGGCACTTTATCGACCCGCTGGGTGTGGTCGACGCACTGGTCAAGGCAGCCAGAGGCTGTGGCGTGCAGTTCATGCAACGCGAGGTGAGCGGCGGGCACCTGCATGCGGGCGGCGTGTCGCTGGCGACCGGTCAGGGCCCGCTGGCGGCGCAGCGGGTGCTGATTGCCTGCGGCGCGCATTCGGCGCCCCTGACCCAGGCCCTGACCGGCAAGCGCGTGCCGCTGGACACCGAGCGCGGCTATCACTTGATGCTGCCCCACGAGCACGCGCGCCTGCCGTTTGCGGTCACCTCGCTGGAGCGCCGGTTCATCATGACGCCCATGGCCGCTGGATTGCGCCTGGCCGGCACGGTGGAATTCGCCGGACTTGAGCGCCCGCCGAACATGGCACGGGCCTGGCAACTGCACCGCTTGAGCCAGGGCCTGTTCAACCAGGCACTGAGTGTCGAGGGCGCCACGCCATGGATGGGGTTTCGTCCCTCGCTGCCGGACTCGCTGCCGGTCATTGACCGGTTGGAAAACGGCCGGGTCCTGCTTGCCTTCGGCCATCAGCACCTGGGGTTGACCCAGGCGGCGCTGACGGCCGAATGGGTGGCCGCCCTGCTGCGGCCATCGGTGACCGACCGACCGACACTGAAGCCCTATCGGCTGGACCGGTTCTGAACGAAGGGCCCTCAGGCAGCGTCGTCGGTGAAGTCCAGGTCAATGACCTGATAAAACGCCGCCTCGGTGTCGGCCACGTTCCACACTGCCAGCAAGGCATGATGGCCCTGACGCCGGGGCAGAGGCACTTCGTGGACCGTAGGGTTTCGCGCCATCAGCTTCTCCTCGGCTTCATCGCCCCAATAAGGCTGGTAATCATTGAGCACGACATGGATGGGCTCGTCCTCGAAGTGCGCCCTGACCAATTGCTGGCCCGAATCCCAGCCGTCCCGGGTGATCCAGTAGGTCCAGCGGCGGGTCTTGTGCGGCCTGGAGTAGTTCCATTCCACGGTCAGGGTCGAATCGGGGCTGACAGGGTGTTTGGGCCAGTGACTGCCGGGCTGATTGAGCTTCAGGCGTGCATCGGTATGCCCGCCGCTGGCGATGAAGCCATCGGCAGGCGGGGTCTTGCCGGCGACATCATCCGGGGCGTCGGGATCCTTGTAGCCGGCGGCGGTGCCGGGAAAGCCTTTGCCGCCCTCGACTTCGTTCATCTGGCCTTCATCGAGTTCGCCTTGCTCATTGAGATAAACCGCGCGTGATTTGGGACTGACCACGCGCCCGTGCCGGGGCTGCTGTGCTTCAAGATAGGCAAACAACCGGTTGAGGGTGTCATTGATCAGGGTTCTGAGTTCTCGGGTTCTCATGGTGTGCAGTCTCCATTCATGCAAGAAAGCCTGGACCGCATGTGGCTCGCCGTCGGCTTCTTCACGGCTGGAGCCGCACACTCGACACCGCTCAGGCAACCCGCCGCCTCCTGGCGTGCGGTCCACCGGAGACTAGCAAAGCCGCCTGGGCGGCACACCTCGCAGAACTCATAGGTCGATGCCGGTCAAGAGGCCTGTGAAGCCAGGGATTCGGCTTTGACGTCACGCGGTGGGGGCTTCCTGAAACGGAACACGCACCACAACGCCAGGATCCACACCGGGATCATGAACACCGACACGCGGATGCCGGGAATCATCAGCATGATGACCAGGATCATGGCCATGAATGCCAGGCACAGGATATTGCCGAACGGGTACCACAACGCCCGGAAATACAGGGCCTCGCCCCTGGTGTTCATCGCCCGGCGAAAGCGCAGGTGGGTCAGGGTGATCATCACCCAGTTGATCAGCAGGGCCGACACCGCCAGGGTCATCATCAGTTCGAAGGCGTTACCCGGCACCAGGTAATTGATCAGCAGGCACACCCCGGTGATCGCCGCGCTGGCCATGACCGCCGGCACCGGAATACCGCGGCGGTTGACCTTGAGGAACACCTTTGGCGCATTGCCCTGCTCGGCCAGGCCGAACAGCATGCGGCTCATGCAATAGGCACCGCTGTTGTACACCGACAAGGCGGCAGTCAGGATCACGAAGTTGAGCACATGGGCGGCGACGTCATTGCCGATCAGCGAAAAGATCTTCACGAACGGGCTGGCGCCGTAGGCGTCCTGCGACGCCGACAGGCTGAGCAACAACTGGTCCCACGGGTACAGCGAGAGCAGCAGGGTCAGGGCGCCGACATAGAAAATGATGATGCGGTACACCACCTGGTTGATTGCCTTGGGAATCACCCGCCGCGGATTCTCGGATTCGGCGGCGGTGATGCCGACCATTTCCATGCCGCCAAAGGCAAACAGAATGAACGCCATCGCCATCAGCATGCCGCCCACGCCATTGGGGAAAAAGCCGCCATGCGCCCACAGGTTGCTGACCGACGCCTGGGGGCCGCCGGTGCCGCTGACCAGCAGGTAACTGGCCAGGGCGATCATGCCGACGATGGCGAAGACCTTGATGATCGCAAACCAGAACTCGGTCTCGCCGAAGGCTTTCACATTCGTCAGGTTGATCAGGTTGACCAGCACGAAGAAGGCCGCCGCACTGACCCAGATCGGGATGTCCGGCCACCAGAACTGCACGTATTTGCCCACCGCCGTCAGTTCGGCCATGCACACCAGGGCGTACATCATCCAGTAGTTCCAGCCCGACAGGAAACCGGCAAAGCGGCCCCAGTACTGGGTGGCGAAATAGCCGAAGGAGCCGGCCACCGGCTCCTGTACCACCATTTCGCCCAGCTGGCGCATGATCAGAAAGGCGATCAGGCCGGCGATGGCGTAGCCCAGGATCATGGCGGGGCCGGCGGTTTTCAGCACCCCGGCCGAGCCCAGGAACAGGCCGGTGCCGATGGCGCCGCCCAGGGCGATCAGTTGAATGTGACGACTGCTCAGGCCGCGCGTGAGCCCGGCCGGTTGATGATCAGAACTCATGATGGGTGGACCTTTATTATTATTGGCGATCACGCTGCCGTGCCGGGCACGACAGGCCATTGAGACAGTGCAGCAAGGTCAGAGGGTCGAGCGCAGGCTCCACAGTTCGGGGAACAGTTCGGTGTCGAGCATCTTGCGCAGGTAGCCGACCCCTTCGGTGCCACCGGAGCCTTTCTTGAAACCGATGATGCGCTCGACCGTGGTCACATGGCGGAAACGCCATTGCCGGAACGAGTCCTCCAGGTCGATGAATTTCTCGGCCAGCTGGTACAGGTCCCAGTACTGGTGCGGGTGTTGATAGACCACTTTCCAGGCCGCTTCCACCGAGTCGTCGTGCAGCGTGCGCGTGGTTGATACGCGCGCCAGGCGCTCCTCGCTGATGTCCAGCCCGGCCATGGCCAGCAGGCGGATGGCTTCGTCGTAGAGCGACGGCGCTTCCAGGGTCTTTTGCAGCTCGCTGACCAGCTCAGGCCGGTGCGCATGCGGCTGCATCAGCGGCACGCTCTTGTTGCCCAGGATGAATTCGATTTCGCGGTACTGGAACGACTGGAAGCCCGACGACTGCCCCAGCGAGGGCCGAAAGGCCACGTACTCGCTGGGGGTCATGGTCGCCAGCACGGTCCAGGCGTGCACCAGTTGATCAAAGATGCGCGACACCCGTGCCAGCATCTTGAATGCCGGTGGCAGGTCGTTGAGCTTGAGCTGCTCACGGGCTGCACGCAGCTCGTGCAGCATCAGCTTCATCCACAGCTCGGAAGTCTGGTGCTGGATGATGAACAGCAACTCGTTGTGGTCAGTGGACAACGGGTGCTGGGCGCTGAGGACACGCTTGAGGTCCAGGTAATCGCCATAGGTCATGGCGTCAGTGAAATCCAGCCTGGCATCGTGCCACTGTTCGGTGGCACCGGCCTGGGAGTATGGGCATTGGTTCATGGGGCGATCCTCAAGTGACAGAGTGACGGGTCTGGAATTGCGGCTCGCGCCACTGCTGGCTGTCGAGCACCTCGACCAGCGCCTGCACTGCCGCCCCGACGTCCTGGAACGAGGTGTACAACGGGGTGAAACCAAAACGCATGATTCGCGGCTCGCGGTAATCACCGATCACGCCACGGGCAATCAGCGCCTGCACCACGGCATAGCCTTCAGGGTGTTCGAAACTGACATGGCTGCCGCGCTGGGCGTGGTCACGCGGCGTGATCAGGGTCAGTGGGTGGTCCTTGCAGCGTGCCTCTACCAGTTCGATGAACAGGTCGGTCAGTGCCAGCGACTTGTTGCGCAGCGCCTGCATGCTGGTTTTGGCAAAGATATCCAGCCCGGACTCGACCATGCCCAGCGACACCAGCGGCTGGGTGCCGCACAGGTAGCGGGTGATGCCGGAAGCCGGCGCATAGTGCGGCTCCATCGCAAATTGCCGGGCATGGCCCCACCAGCCCGACAGCGGCTGCCAGACCTGATCGCACAGATCCGGCGAGACCCAGACGAAGGCCGGCGAACCGGGGCCGCCGTTGAGGTACTTGTAGGTGCAACCGATGGCGTAGTCGGCCTTGGCGGCCTTCAATTGCACCGGCACCGCACCGGCCGAATGCGCCAGGTCCCACAGCGCCAGCGCACCGTGCTGGTGGATCAATCCGGTGGTCGCGGTCATGTCGTACATGTGGCCGCTCTTGTAGTTGACGTGGGTCAGCAGCACCAGCGCCACCTGGTCGTCCAGCAGGCCCGGCAGGTCCTGGGGCCGCTCGATCAGACGCAGCTCATAGCCTTGCTGCAGCAGGTCGGCCAGGCCTTCGATGACATACAGGTCGGCGGGAAAATTGTGCAGTTCGGACAGGATGATCTTGCGCTGTGGCGCGCGCTCAGCCTGGATACGCAGCCCGGCTGCGAGGATCTTGAACAGGTTGACGGTGGTGGTGTCGGTGATCACCACCTCGCCGCTGTCGGCACCGATCAGCGGCGCCAGCTTGTCGCCCAGGCGCGCCGACAAGGTGCTCCACTGCGCGGTGTTCCAGCTGCGGATCAGGCCTTCGCCCCACTCCTGCTCGATCATCTGTGTGGCCCGCGCCAGCGCCGCCCTGGGACGGGCGCCCAGCGAGTTGCCGTCCAGGTAGATCACGCCTTCGGGCAAGGCAAACTCGTCGCGCAACGCCGCCAGGGGGTCGGCGAGGTCAAGCTCGCGCAAATGCTGTTGTGTAGACATGGGGTTTATCCTTTCAGGGGGCGCAAGACGGCGCGCACGGGGCTGGCGTCCAGGTGAGAAAAACGCAGGGGCAAGGCAATCAGTTCGTAGTCACCTTCGGCCACGGCATCCAGGACGATGCCTTCGAGGATTGCCATTTCCAGCCGTTCGACGGTGTGGTGGGCGTCCAGCGTCTTGGAGTTCTGCGGGTCCAGCGACGGGGTGTCGATGCCGATCAGGCGCACGCCGTGGCGGGCCAGCAAGGCAATGGTGTCTGGTGCCACGGCGGTAAAATCCGGGTCCCATTCAGTCAACGGCGCGTGCTGATAAGTGCGCAGCAGGACACGAGCGGGTACGCCGGCCAGGGCATGCTCGACATCGGCCGGTTCAACCAGCGCACCACTGCCCAGGCAATGGATCACCCGGCACGGGCCCATGTACAGGTCCAGCGAGACCTCGCCGATCGGCAGGCCGTGCTCGCTGTAGTGCAAGGGCGCATCGACATGCGCACCGGTGTGCGGCGACAGGGTGATGCGCCCGACATTGACCGGGCATTGCGGCCCGACGGTCCAGACGCGCTCCTCCTGAAACGGCGTGTCGCCGGGCCAGGTGGGGGTCTGGGTGTTCAGTGGCGGGCTGATGTCCCACCAGAGGTTTTCCTGCTTCATTGTTGTTTTGCTCCCAAGGCAGCCTGTACAGAATTTTATCTGCGAGGGAACAGAATTATCTTGCTAAGTGCGCGCACCAAGGCACTTTATTCGCAGATTATTCGAATAAATAACTAAATAAAGAAGGATCCTGCACCGCATGAAACTAGACAGTATCGATCTGCGCATTCTGGCGTGCCTGAATCAGGACGGCCGCATGAGTAACCAGGACCTGGCCGAGAAGGTCTCGCTGTCGCCTTCGGCCTGCCTGCGCCGGTTGCGTAACCTGGAAAGCGACGGGGTGATCGCCGGCTACGGCGTGCGCCTGGACCCGGCCCGGCTGGGGATCGAGGTGCATGCGATGGTCAACGTCAATGTCCGCCAGGACATGGAGGGCTGGCACGAACGCTTCATCGAGGCGGTGCAACGCTGGCCGGAGGTGGCCGACGCCTACATCGTCACCGGCGCCAGCAACTACCTGCTGCGGGTACGGGCGCGCAACCTCAGCCACTACACCGACTTCATCGTCAACCAGTTGCATGCCACGCCAGGGGTGACCGACATTCGCTCGGACATCATCCTGCAGAGCCTGAAATCCAGGGACAACCTGCTTGATTTGGTGCGGCCTGCGACTTGAGCGGTGATGCCATCAAAATAATCTACTGATTTTACTGGATATCAGATTCATCCCGGGTAGGAGCGCGCTTGCCCGCGACCGAGTGCGCAGCGCTCGCAAAATCTGCGAAACGCCACATATTTACGATTGCTAACCCATCAGAGATCTATGAAACGCCACAAATATACGACTGCTGCGCAGCCGGTCGCGGGCAAGCGCGCTCCTACCAGGGACTTGTGGCGCTGGCCAAAAGTGGTCAGTCCAATTTGAAAATAAATTAATTGGTATTGCCAATATAGGGATCGGCGTGTAGCGTCAGGCCTTGATCGTGCGCGCAGGTCATTGCCTGCCTACAACAAAAAAGAGATCGCCTGACCATGCAGACTCCCCATTCGCCGGGTGCCCGCCGCCCTGCCGTGTCGCTTCACTTCCCTCGCCCAAATGCCTGCCAAGGAGCCATGACATGCTGACTGTCATCTGCGACGAACCCGGTTCACTGACCGCCATCGACCGTGACAAACCGCACAGGCAGCCTGGCGAGGTGCTGATCCGCATCAAGCGCGTCGGGGTCTGCGGCACCGACCTGCACATTTTCACCGGCAACCAGCCCTACCTCGATTACCCACGGGTGATGGGTCATGAGTTCTCCGGCGTGGTCGAGCAGACCGACAGCGAAAGCGACCTGGCCGTAGGCGATGTCGTTTATGTGATGCCCTACCTGTCCTGCGGCACCTGCATCGCCTGCCGCCAGGGCAAGACCAACTGCTGCACGCGCATTCAGGTGCTGGGGGTGCATTGCGACGGTGCCTTTACCGAGTACCTGAGCATTCCCCATGCCTTCGTGCACAAGGCCGAGGGCATCTCTCTGGACCAGGCGGCGATGATTGAATTCCTGTCGATCGGCGCCCACGCCGTGCGGCGCTCTGCTATCGAGGCTGGCAAACGTGCGTTGGTGGTCGGCACCGGCCCGATCGGCATGGCGGCGGCGATCTTCGCTCGCCTGCGCGGGGCACAGGTCACGGTGCTGGACACCCGTGACGATCGACTGGCGTTCTGCAAGCAACATTTGAACCTCCACGCGACGGTGAAAATCGGTGTAGGCGACAAGGACACCCTGGCGCAACTGACCGAGGGCGATTTCTTCGACGTGGTGTTCGATGCCACCGGCAATGCCAAGGCCATGGAACGTGGCTTCGAGTTCATCGCCCATGGCGGCACCTACGTGATGATTTCAGTGGTGCGCGACTCCATCACCTTCTCGGACCCTGAATTTCACAAGCGTGAAGCCACACTGATGGGCAGCCGCAACGCCACACCGGAAGACTTCCGCCATGTCGAGCAGTGCCTGCGCGAGGGCCTGATCCCGGATGCGGCGCTCAACACCCATCGACTGAAGCTGGATGACGTGGCCAGGTCGTTTGCCACCTTGCTCGACCCCAGCCAAGGCGTGGTCAAAGCCATCATCGAGTGTTAGGAGAGGCCCTGATGAGCACTGCACCGACCCTGTTGGTCCTGACACCCGGTGACGATGTTGCCGTGGCCCGGGGCGATATCGCCGCCGGTCATTCGTTGTGCGCCGACGGCGTCACGCTGACGGCTCGCCAGACCGTGCCGTCCGGGCACAAGATCGCTCTGCGCGCGGTTGCGGCCGGCCAGCGCGTCCTCAAGTACGGACAGGGCATTGGCCTGGCCACCGCTGACATCGTGCCGGGCGACCATGTTCATGTGCATAACCTGGACATGCCCGCCATCAGCACCGAACAACACATGCAGAGCATCTATGTGCCCACGGTGCCCGACCCGGCGACGGCCACCTTCGAAGGCTATGTGCGCGAGGACGGCCGCGTCGGCACACGCAATTACATTGGCGTGATTGCCAGCGTCAACTGCTCGGCCACGGCCTGCAAACAGATCGCCAACGCCTTCTCCAGCGAGCGGCTCAAGGATTTTCCCGGCGTCGATGGCGTGGTCGCCATTACCCACGGCAGTGGCTGTGGCATGGGCGCGCAAGGTGACGGCATCGAGCTGCTCAAGCGCACCCTGCGCGGCTATGCCGACCACGCCAACTTTGCCGGCGTGCTGCTGATCGGCCTGGGCTGCGAGGTCAACCAGTTGACACCGCTGATGGAAGAACTCGGCGAGCGCCCGGCCCTGCTCAAGGCCAGCCTGATCATTCAGGAAGCTGGCGGTACGCGGGAAACCGTCGCCGCGGGCATCGCTCAGGTCGAAGCGATGCTGCCGGTGATTGATCGCTTGCGGCGCACCACTGTGCCAGCCCGGCACTTGACCGTCGGCCTGCAATGCGGCGGCTCGGACGGTTACTCAGGCATCAGCGCCAACCCGGCGCTGGGTGCGGCGGTCGATCTGCTGGTGCGCCAGGGCGGCACGGCGATCCTGTCAGAGACGCCGGAAATCTATGGCGCCGAACACCTGCTGACCGCGCGCGCCGCCTCGACCGACATTGCTGATCGGTTGATGGTACGCATCCGCTGGTGGGAAGACTACGTGCGCCAGCACAACGGTGACATGAACAATAACCCGTCGCCGGGCAACAAGGCCGGCGGCATTACCACCATTCTGGAGAAATCCCTGGGCGCGGTGGCCAAGGCCGGCACCACCGGCCTGATGGGCGTTTATCACTACGCTGAAAGGGTCCGGGCCTCAGGACTGGTGTTCATGGACACGCCCGGCTACGACCCGGTGTCGGCCACCGGACAAGTGGCCGGCGGCGCCACGCTGATCTGCTTCACCACCGGGCGTGGCTCGACCTATGGCTGCAAGCCCACACCGTCCTTGAAGATCGCCACCCACACCGGCCTGTTCCAGCGCATGACGCTGGACATGGACTTCAATGCCGGCACCATCATCGATGGCCAGGAATCGGTGGCCCAGGCCGGTGAGCGCCTGTTGCGGCTGATGCTCGACACCGCCTCGGGGCGGCGCAGTTGCAGCGAGGAAAACGGCCTGGGCGACAACGAGTTTCTGCCCTGGCAGATGGGCGCCGTGATGTGAGCGGCGAGCCACTGTAGTAGCCTGCGCAAAATCCCTGATGGACGCCGTATCGATGGCCGCACCAATCCCCCCTGCCGAGCGCAAGCCGTACCAGAAAATTGCCGACCAGTTGCGTGACTACATCGCCCAGGGGGATTTCAAGCCCGGTTCCAGGCTGCCCCCGGAGCGTGACCTGACGCAGCTGCTGGGGGTTTCCAGGCCGTCGCTGCGCGAGGCGCTGATCGCCCTGGAAATCGAGGGTGGGGTCGAGATCAAGATGGGCTCGGGCGTGTACGTGCGCGCCCAGGCCGCCGGCGCATACAACCGCACTGCCACGCTGGGCGAGAGTCCTTCGGAATTGATGCAAGCCCGCGCCCTGATCGAGGGCGAATCGGTGATCCTGGCTTGCCTGCATGGCAAGAAAAGCGACTACCGCTACCTGCAGGCATGCATCGATGCCATGCGCGCCAGCATCGCCGACGGCCTGCCGCCGCTGGAGGACGACCGCAAGTTTCACCAGCGCCTGGCGAGCATGAGTGGCAATTCGGCGCTGGTCAGGATCATCACCGCCCTGTTCGATGAACGCCACACCCCGCTCTCGACGCACCTGAGCAAACACGCTGAAAACACCCTGACCTGGGAAGCGGCGGTGGTCGAGCACGAAGCCATCCTGCACGCCGTCGCCAGCAAGGATGTACTCGGCGCCCAGACCACCATGCGCCAGCACCTGAGCCGCTCGGAAAACCGCTGGCTCAAGGCGCTGGAGCCGGATGACAGCAACGCCGGCCGGCCAGACTGAACCGCAGACCAGGTAGGAGCGCGCTCTGCCCGCGACCGAGTGCGCAGCGCTCGCAAAATGTGTGAAACGCCGCAGATTTTCACCTATGAACACATTCAAAATCTCGAAAACGCTGAAATTTTACGACTGCTAACGCAGCCGGTCGCGGGCAAGCGCGCTCCTACACCGGCCCCATGTTTGATCTGACGGCCAGTTCGACGCCGCGGATTTCTGCCAGGCCCTTGAGGCGGCCGATCAGTGAGTAGCCGGGGTTGCTCTGGCGATGCTGGTCGTCGAGCAACTGGTGCCCGTGATCAGGCCGCAGCGGCAGACGCGGGCCGCCTTCGCGTTCACGTCGGCATTCTTCCTCGACCAGCGCACCGATGACCCCGACCATGTCGACGTCGCCGTCCAGGTGATGAGCCTCGTGGAAGCTGCGCGGGTCGGCCTCGCGGCGGGTCGAGCGCAGGTGGGTGAAATAGATGCGGGGCGCAAACTGCCTGGCCATGGCGACCAGGTCATTGTCTTCACGCACGCCATAGGAGCCGGTGCAGAACGTCAGGCCATTGGCCGGGCTGGGGGCGGCGTCGAGCAACCACTGGGCATCGGTGGCCGTGGACAGGATGCGCGGCAGGCCCAGCAAGGCACGCGGCGGGTCGTCCGGGTGGATCGCCATGCGCACGCCCACCTGTTCGGCCACCGGAATCACCGCCCGCAGGAAATACGCCAGATGTTCGCGCAAGCGGGCTTCGTCGATGTCGGCGTAGGTGCGCAGCAAGGCGCGGAAGTCGTCCAGGCTGTAATGCTCCTCGGCGCCCGGCAAGCCGGCGATCAAGGTGTTGACCAGCGTTTCGGTGCGCGCCGGGGTCAATTGCTCGAAGTAGTCCCGGGCCTGGCGGATGTCCTCGGTACTGTACTCGGCCTCGGCGCCGGGGCGCTGGAGAATGAACAGGTCAAAGGCGGCAAAGGCGGTCTGGTCGAAGCGCAGGGCCCAGCCACCATCGGCCAGTTCCCAGGCCAGATCGGTGCGGGTCCAGTCCAGCACTGGCATGAAGTTGTAGCACACGATGTCGATGCCGCAGCTCGCCAGGTTGCGCACGCTTTGCTGGTAGTTGGCGATGTACTCGTCACGCCGGCCGCAGCCGCGCTTGATGTCCTCGTGCACCGGAATGCTTTCGACCACCGACCAGGTCAGTCCGGCCGCTTCGATCAATTGCTTGCGCGCCGCGATGGCCTCCACCGGCCAGACCGCGCCGTTGGGGATTTCGTGCAAGGCGGTGACAATGCCGGTCGCCCCGGTCTGGCGTACGTCCGCCAGGGAGATCGGGTCCTTGGGGCCGAACCAGCGCCATGTCTGTTCCATGTGCTTTTCCTCTTATTGTGGGTTGGATACGGCAAAGGCGCGCAGCAGCGGCCCCATGCCATCGCGCAGCAAGGCACTGTAGGCGGCCTGCACCGCCTGGCGAAACACACTCTGGTCGGACAACGCGACCGGGAACACCTCTTCCAGGTCGAGAAAGGCGTCCACCCGCGAGGTGCCTTCGAATTGCTCGGCCAGCCGGGCAAACGTGGCGCGCAACGGGTCGTCGATCACAGGCGTCGAGGCGCCCGGCACCGAGCGGGTGCAGTAATGAATCCAGGCAGCGATGCCCAGCGCGGTGCAGGCAATGCCACGTCCGTCATCGAGCAAGTGCCGGGCGCCAAGCAACCAGCGCTGCGGCAGTTTCTGCGAGCCGTCCATGGCGATCTGGCGCAGGCGGTGTTGCAGGCTGTCGTTGGCAAAGCGCGCCGTCAGGTCATGGGCATAGGCCGTCAGGTCGATGCCGGCCGGCATGTCCAGTGTCGGCACTGCCTCCCGGGTCATGTAGCACTCGATGAAGCGTGCCAGGTCGGCATCGAGCATGGCCTCGGCCACGGTTTCGTGGCCAGCCAGCACACCGATGTAGGCCAGCAAGGAATGGCTGCCGTTGAGCATGCGCAGCTTCATGGTTTCGAACGGGCGCACGTCTTCGACCATCTGCACGCCCTCCACTTCCCAGTCCGGGCGTCCGAGCGGGAAGTGATCCTCGATTACCCACTGGCTGAAGCGTTCGCAGACCACGGCCGCCGGGTCGTTACAATCCATTTGCTGCGCCAGTCGCTCGAAGGATTCGCCATCCATGGCCGGTACGATACGGTCGACCATGCAGCCGGGAAACGCCACGTGCTCGTTGACCCATTGAGCCAGACCTTGATCCTGTTGCCCGGCCAGGGCGCTCACCGCCTGGCGGGTGCGCTGGCCGTTGTCGGGCATGTTGTCGCAGCACAGCACGGTGAAGGCCGCAACGCCGGCGGCGCGGCGCCGGCGCAGGGCTTCCAGGACAATGCCGGGCGCCGAACGCGGGGCCTGTGGATGGGCGATGTCATGGGCGATGGTCGGGTCGTCCAGACGCAATTGCCCGGTGGCCGGACTCAGGCAATAGCCCTTCTCGGTGACGGTCAGGGTGACAATCCGGGTCTGCGGCGCGGCCATGCGCTGCAACAGCGCTTCGAGGTCCTGGCCGCCCTCGCCCACATACAGGGCCTGGCGCAGCACGCCGATTTCCCGCAGCGTCACCTGCTCGCGGTCGCGGTATTCGGCCACGTGGTAGCGCCCGTCCTGCTCGCGCAACTGGTCGACCAGCGTCCGGTTCGAGCGCAGGTTGGCGCTGCACAGCCCCCAGTCACTGGCGCCGTGGCGGTTGAGGTGGCGTTGCAGGTAGACCGCCTGGTGGGCGCGGTGAAACGCCCCCAGGCCCAGGTGCACGATACCGATCTGCGCGGCAACGCCGGCAGAGGGCACACGGTTGACGACAGGCATCGATAGGTTCCTTGTGTTCATGGCAGTTACGGACGGCTCAGGGCCGACTCCGGTTGTGCCTGGGCAGGCGAAGCACCGCTGTCACTCGCAGACAGTGGCCGCACGTAGCGCGCCACGCACACCGCACCGATCACGGTCAGCAGCCCGGCCAGCAGGAACGCACTGGTGAACGATCCTGTGAACTGCACCAGAAAGCCGGTCAGGGTCGGGCCGATGATGCCCGAGGTGTTGGCCAGGAAATGCATGAAGCCACTGACGCCGCCGACCCGCGCCGCCGGTACGGTGTCCTGGATGATCGCCCAGTAGATCGCGCCGGTCAGGTACAGGAAGAACACCGCAAAGGCCACCAGGATGACCGCCGGGTACAGGGTCTTGACCAGGCCGGCCATGGCGATGCACACCGCGCACAGCAACAGGCAGGTCACCAGCACCACTTTGCGCGAGAACATGATCCGCCCGGTCTTCTTGAACACGAAGTCGGAGATGAACCCGCCCAGGGCCAGGCCCAGGAAGCCCAGCAGCCAGGGGATGACCGTGGCGATGCTCATGTCCTTGACGTTCAGGCCGTGGGCCATGGTCAGGTAGCTGGGGAACCAGGTCAGGAAGAAGAACAGCGTGTAGTTATAGGAAAAGAACGCCAGGGCGGTGAACAGCACCGTCGGTTGCTTGAGGTAGTAACGCAGCGGATGCACCGGCAGCGACGACACTTCGCTCTGTTGTTCGGCGCTGCGGATTTCTTCGGCCACCTTGCCGTCGGGCTTGTCCTTGACGAACTTGAACCACACCACGGCCCACACCAGGCCCAGGAGCATGATGATGATGAACGAGATCTTCCAGCCGTAGCTGATGGCGATAAAGCCCACCACCGGCCCGGAGATTGCGCCGCCCAATGGCGTGCCGGACATCGAGGTGCCCAACGCCCGCGCCCGCTGCTTGGGCGTGTACCAGTTATTGACCATCTTGCTGGTGGTCACGCTCAAGGGGCCTTCGCCCATGCCGAACAGGATGC
Source organism: Pseudomonas ovata (assembly GCF_003131185.1). Classification (GTDB taxonomy): domain Bacteria; phylum Pseudomonadota; class Gammaproteobacteria; order Pseudomonadales; family Pseudomonadaceae; genus Aquipseudomonas; species Aquipseudomonas ovata. The sequence continues at coordinate 214,390 of NZ_QFFU01000003.1, forward strand.
GGATGATCACCAGCGTGACGAAGCCGACGGTCAGCACCGTCAGCCCGCTGAACAGCGACCACAGCACCATCGCCAGCAGCAGCGTGGTCTTGGCACCGTAGCGGTCGGCCGCCCAGCCACCGATGAAGTTGAACGCCGCGTAGCCGACGAAAAAGCTACTGAAGATCATGCCCATTTCACCCGTGCTCAGACCGTAGTCCTTCTGGATGAACGGGGCGGCCACGGACAATGCCGAGCGATCCAGGTAGTTGATGACGCCTGCCAGGAACAGCATGATGATGATTAACGTGCGACCTTGACCAAACATGTAAACCTCCCGCTTCTTGTGTTTATTCGGTGAGGGTGCCCGCAAGGGCACGAATCTCTATAGAGCGTTATGCATGGGTGCTGTCGAGCTCGACCAGCACCTTGCGGGTCTGCTCGGGGTGGTTTTCGATCAGGCTGATGGCCGCCGGCATTTCGTCGAAACTGACCTGATGGCTGATCAGGTCCCGCACCTGTAATTTGCCGCTGGCAATCAATGCCATGACTGCCGGGAACTTGCGGTTGTTCAGCCGCGAGCCCACCAGGGTCAGTTCTTTCTTGATCATTTCCAGCTGCACCAGGTCGCTGGGCACGGTGTTGAAGCCCAGCAGGCCGATACGGCCGGCCGGCGAGGCCAGGCGCACCATTTGCGGCATCAATGCCGGGATACAGGCGGCATCGACGATCAGCGGCACGCCTTCGCCGCCGGTTGCTTCACGCATGTGCGTCTCGACATCGATGTCCTTGCCGTTGAGCACACGGGTGGCACCCAGCGCTTGGGCCGTTTCCAGGCGGGCATCAATGACGTCGGTCACGGTGATGTCGGTCATGCCCAGGGCGCGGGCCATCTGCACCAGGGTCAGGCCGATCACACCGGCGCCGTAGATCAACAGGCTGTCGCCCGGATGCGGCTGCATGCGGTCGAGCACGTTCAGGGCGATGGTGTAGGGCTCTACCAGGGCGGCATGGCTCAGGGGCAGCGAATCGGGCAGGCGGTGGGCGTTGTCGGCCGGCACGCAGACCTGCTCGCTGAAGCCGCCGTCGCGGTGTACGCCGATCACTTGCAGGCGCGTGCAGACATTGGGCCGGTTGATGCGGCACGGGTAGCAGGTGCCGCAGCTGATGACCGGGTCGATGCAAACCCGGTCGCCGACCTTGAGGTGTTCGACGCCCTCGCCCACTTCGCTGACCACGCCGGAGAACTCATGGCCGGTCACCCGCGGAAAGCGCACAAAGGCATTCTGGCCGTGGATGATGTGCAGGTCCGAGCCACAGATACCGGCGTAGGCCACATTGACCTTGACCTCACCCGGTGTAACCTGCGGCGACTCGACCTGTGCCAGGTCGAACTCGAAAGGCGCTTTTACTTGAAAAGCTTTCATCGCTCACTCCTGACAGGGCGGCTGGCGCCCTGTGCTGTTGTCGTTATTGATCGGTGCGACGGCGCTTACCAGTGCCAGAGCGTGCCGTCTTCCAGGCGGTTGACCGGCAGGCTGGCGCGTTTGTAGGGGTACTTGGCTGCCAGCGCTTCGTCGATGTCGACGCCATGCCCCGGCGTTTCGCCGGGGGTGAAGTGGCCGTCTTCAAAGCGGTAGGCATGGGGAAAGACTTCGTCGATGCGTTCGTCATGGGGCATGTGCTCCTGGATGCCGAAGTTGGGCACCCAGGTGTCGAAATGCAGGGCCGCGCCCATGCACACCGGCGACAGGTCGGTGGCGCCATGAAAGCCGGTGCGCACCTGGTAGAGCGCGGCAAAATCAGCAATGCGCCGCACATGGGTGATGCCGCCGGCATGCACCAGGGTGGCGCGGATGTAATCGATCAACTGCTCCTGAATCAGCTCGCGGCAGTCATGGATGGAGTTGAACACTTCGCCCACCGCCAGCGGTGTGGTGGTGTGCTGGCGGATCAGGCGGAAGGCTTCCTGGTTTTCGGCCGGGGTGCAGTCTTCGAGCCAGAACAAGTTGAAGGGCTCGACCGCCTTGCCCAGGCGCCCCGCCTCGATAGGCGTCAGGCGGTGGTGCACGTCGTGGAGGATGTGCAGGTCATCGCCGAAGCGCTCGCGCACGGCAGCAAACAGCTTGGGCACGTGGTTAAGGTATTTGGCGGTGTCCCAGACATGCTCGGCAGGCAGGTTGCTGTCGGCCGGTTCGTACCGTTCGCCGCTGCGCTTGGCCACGCCATAGGTGGTGGCAATCCCGGGAATCCCGCACTGCACGCGCACCGCTTTGTAGCCTTGCTCGACATGACGAGCCACCTCATCCAGGCAGCCTTCGATGTCCTTGCCGGTGGCATGCCCGTAGACCATGACCCGCTCGCGGCTCTTGCCACCGAGCAACTGGTACAGCGGCATCTGCGCGGCCTTGGCCTTGATGTCCCACAGGGCGATGTCGACGGCGGCAATCGCGGTCATGGTCACCGGACCCCGGCGCCAGTAGGCGCCGCGATACAGGTATTGCCAGATGTCTTCGATGCGCTGGGCATCGCGACCGATCAGCGCCGGCAGGACGTGCTCTTCAAGGTAGGCGACCACGGCCAGCTCGCGGCCGTTCAAGGTCGCGTCACCGATGCCGTAGAGGCCGGAGTCGGTGACGATTTTCAGGGTGATCATGTTGCGACCCGGACAGGTGACGATGACGCGGGCTTCGATGATTTTCATGGGGGTCAGGCCTCGACGGCAGAAGAAAATGAAGGCAGGGCAAGGCTGGGCATGGCGGCGTGCGGGATCAGCGCACCGCGGTGCTGCACCACTTGAGCGGCCAGGCGATGGCCCCAGCGCGCCGCCAGTGACGGATCACCGCCCTGCAGGCGACACGCCAGGTAAGCCGCGCTGAAGGAGTCGCCGGCCGCGGTGGTGTCGACGATCTGCCGCACCTGCTCGGCGGGCACCTCGAAGCGCCCCGCCGCGCACTGGATCAGGCAGGCCGCCTCGCCACGCTTGAGCGCGACTTCGCTCACGCCAAAGCCGGCATAGGCCTCGAACAGCGCCTCGGCATCGGCGTAGCCGAACAGCAAGGCGTCGTCTTCCCAAGTGATCAGGGCAAGATCGGTCAGGCGCAGCACCTCGACATAGGCCTGGCGCGCCGCCTCGGCATCAGGCCACAGGTGCGGACGGTAATTGTTGTCGAAGACAAGGCGCGTACCCGACTCACGGGCGCGACGCAGGGCCTGAAACAGGCGCTCGCGGCCGGTGGCGGTGAGGATCGCCAGACTGATGCCGCTCAGGTAGAGGTAGTCATAATCGGCCAGGGTTTCCAGCAAGCCGTCGCCCTGGGGGCCGTCGAACATTTGCCGCGCGGCGGCCTCACCACGCCAGTACAGGAAGCGGCGCTCGCCCTGGGCATCGGTCTGGATGAAGTACAGCCCCGGCAGGGCGCCGTCGATCACCCGCACATGCCGGTCACCGACGCCTTCAGTGCGCCACAGCTGGCGCATGGCATCACTGAAGCTGTCGGCGCCCAGGGCGGTGATGTAGTCAGTCACAAGATGGCTGGCCGGGCTCAACCGGGACAGGTAAACGGCCGTATTGAGCGTATCGCCGCCGAAGGTCTGGCTGAACCCCGAGGCCGGGTCGCCACGCATTTCAATCATGCACTCGCCGACCAGAGCCACCTTGAGCGGGCGAGATGGAACGGTTTGCGGGCATCGCCCTGTCATTATCGTCATCACTGCGCGCCTTTGTTATTTTTAAAACGGCGTTTCATTTTAAGCTTGTGAGGCCGAGTTTAATCGGATTTGGCCCATCGTCAAGAAAAATGAAACAGCGTTTTGATGCGCCAGCGTATATCCTCTGGTTTTCGTTTCCGTTGGAGCCTTCATGGACAACAGCACCCTCCAGAACAATGAACTGGTCTCTGCCGTCGGCCGCACGATGGCCGTGCTCGAGGCGCTGGCCGAGCACCCCGAAGAAAGTGGCGTATCGGAGATCGCACAAAAACTGGACATGTCCAAAAGCACGGTCTATCGCTTCCTGCAGTCGCTCAAGGCCCGTGGCTATGTGGTGCAGGATGCCGAGGACCGCTATCGGCTCAGCGTGCGGCTGTTTGAACTGGGCGCCCAGGCCCTGCCCCATCTGGACATCGTCCGCGAGGCGGAACCGGGGATGCGCCGCATCAATGAACTGACCAGCGAGACGGTGCATCTGGGGATTCTTGATGAGGGCAGCATCGTCTACGTGCACAAGATCGACTCCAAATACAACCTGCGGATGTATTCGCGCATCGGGCGCCGGGCGCCGCTGTACTGCACCGGTATCGGCAAGGTGCTGATGGCCTGGCTGGAGCAACCCGAGTTGCTGGCCCACTTGCACGAGGAAAGCTTCGAGCGGCGCACGGCCAATACCCTGACCAGCATCGAGGCCTACTTGCAGGAACTGGAGACAGTGCGCGACCTGGGCTACGCCGAAGACCATGAAGAATTCGAGGACAACATGCGCTGCCTGGCTGCGCCGATCCGCGACCGCTTTGGTCATGTGATCGGCGGCCTGAGCGTGTCCTTCCCGTGCTTTCGCTTTCGTGAGGAGCTCAAGCAGGACTACGTCAAGCAACTGATGGCGGCGACGCAGCAGATTTCCAGCCAGTTGGGCTGGCATGGGACAGTGTTGAAGCAACCCTGATTGCAAGCCGCGGCGACTGATCAGGCATGATCATCGTGCCTGACAGCACCAAGCTGGCACAGGTCACGTGCAAAGCGTGACCAGGCGAGACACCTGAAGTCTCGGCAAGGAATGAAATTTGCCTTCGTATCCACGGACCACCCTTGGGCGCCGCCAATATGAACATTCCTCTGCAGGCTCAACCGTCGGGCACACCCCCTACCTACATGAACCGCATACAGACCCATGACGCCGACGAGCATGCCCGTCAACTCAATGGCTGGCGCCTGTATTACGACCAATTGAGTCACGGTCGATTCGAAGGCGGGCTCGACGAGTTTCACTCGGAAAAGATTCAGATGATCCGCGACCGCTCTAATCAGGCGATGCTAAAGAAAGGTGCAGGCGCTCAAGGCACCGTCGCCTTTTGCCTGACGCTCCAGAAACACGACGATGTCTATTGCTCAGGCCACCAGATCAGAGAGCCTTGCCTGCTGGTGGCGCAGAGCGACAACATGCCCCAGCTCAGGGTCCCGGAGATCGTGGATATTCTGTTGATCGCCATCGATCAGGCATCGCTGCAACAAACGCTTGAGCATCAAGGTAGCAACTTGCGTATTACCGGCTTTCCCAAGTGTTACCCAGTTGGCCACTCACCCGTGTGGCATCAGTTGAAGTGGCTGGTGAACGAACTGACCCGTGCCTCTGCCGGCGGCCATGCGCTTGAGCAGAAGACGGTCCGCAGCGACATCAGCGATACCGTGATCATGCACCTGATTGACCTGATGACAGAAGACGAGGGGGCGTCACTCAAGCCGACCGCACGCAAGCAGATCGTTGACCGGGCGTGCGAGTACGCCATGAGCCATCTCGACGAACCGTTTTCGATTCTTGATCTTTGCAACAGCCTCGGAACCAGCCGACGAAAACTGCAGTACTGCTTTCAGAGCGCGGTGGGCATCAATGCCATGACCTATTTTCGGACATTGCGCCTTAATTCAGTGCGGCGTGAACTTCAGGACAGCCCGTCGCCGCCAGCCATACAGGCGGTCGCAGAGCGCTGGGGCTTCTGGCACATGGGGCGCTTTTGCGGCGACTATCAGACCTTGTTCGCAGAGCGACCTTCGCACACGTTGCGTCGTTGAATTTGTGCTGAAACCGGATATAAAAAAAGCGTACCGCCTACCACCATGTCCTCACTTCGACACCCCCGAATGAGGACACCGCCTTGAATAATAAGATCGCCAGGTTCACCCCTACTTTCATGGTAGTCACACTTGGCTTACTGGGTGCCTGCGCCTCAGCCGAGGCCACCGAGAATGGAAGTCCGACGACCACCTTTGGTGTCCATGACTTTGGTGCAGGGATGACCCCACCCCCTTCGGCAGGTGGCACCGCCGGTCTGCGAACAGGCTACTATCGTGCCAATGTTTTAAAAGACCCTCAGGGCAATCGCTCTGATAACGACTTCTCGATCAACCTGTTGAGTATCGCGCCCTTTTATATACGCATGACCGACGTCACTGTCATGGGCGCCCACTATGGCTGGGGGGTCGTGCTGCCTTTTTTCAAAATGGATGCCGACGTCAGGATTCCGACACCGGCGGGCAACCTGAACATCGAGGCCGATCCGTTTCGCATGGCGGATACGTTGTTCATTCCCCTGATTCTGCAATGGAATGTCTCACCTCAACTGTTCATCAATACCGCCCTGGGTATAACAGCCCCCACCGGCGACTACGACAAGTATCGCCTGGTCTCGCCAGGCCTTAACCACTGGACTTATTCCCCTTCCTTAAATGCCACTTATATAACCCAGGGCGGCTTCGAACTGTCGTCCAGCGTTCAGATCGATGTCAGCACGCGTAACCAGGCGACCGGCTACAAGAACGGCGTGGAATACCGGCACGAGTTTGCGGCAGGGCAGCACATCGGGCCCTGGACCGTGGGGCTGGGGGGCTTCTATTACCAACAGATCAGCGATGACGATGCGCCTGGCCTTACCACGGGCAACCGCTCGAGGGCGCTGGCTATCGGCCCTGCATTGAGCTACTTCCGCCCAGGCCTGCCGCCTGTTTCAGCGCACGTGTACAAGGAATTCGACGCACGAAACCGCACCGAAGGCTACACATTCGCCGTGCGCCTCTCACAAAGTTTCTGACACGCTGCCAGCAAGATCCAGCCCTCGCAATACCCTCTGCCCGTGAGTGGCGCCCTTATAAAGCGTTGCACTTCGCCGTGTTGAAGTCGCGGCATGAGGCCCTGCACATGCGCACAACGCATAACGCTCTTTATTACCAAAACGCACCCCGTTACACGAGGAAACTCCCATGTCACTCAAGGATCAGCTCCAACAGGCCGAGCATGCACTGGCGGATGCCCTGGCCACTCGAAACAGCCAGGTGGTGGCTAACTTATATACCGCCGACGCACGCTTTCTTCCCGACGGCGGGCCCACGTTAAAAGGCCGAGCCGAGATTGCTGGCTTCTTCGATACGCTGTTCAAACACGGCATTGTGGGCGGGATGTTTACAACACTGGAAGTTGACGACCATGACCATACGGCCTCAGAGATTGGCGAATATCAATTGTTTTCCGAGTCCCCCCAGGGTCAACGTTTAACGGCAGCCGCAGGACGCTATCTGGTCATATGGAAACGCATCGACACCGTCTGGAAGTTGCACCGGGATGTTGTCAGCCGAAAGTAATAAAGCGCATGCCCCTCTCTTCATAAGCACGCATTGACCTCTTGTAAAGGAAAAAACATGGCCACCGAGTCTCTTGTATTCCCGACCGAACCCACTAACGCCCGGCCTGGTTCGGACGCGCTCTGGACCTGGAGTGCGGTAGCGCTGACCCAGGCCATCCGCACCCGACATGTGTCAGCCCGTGAAGTAGTACACAGCTGCCTTGAACGAGCAGACGCCATAAATCCTCTGATCAACGCGCTCACCGAGGTTCATCACGACGCTGCCTTATTTGCTGCCGATGAGGCCGATCGCGCGGTGGCTGCGGGGAAACCGCTCGGGCCACTGCATGGCGTGCCGGTGTCTACAAAGGTCAATATCGATCAACGTGGCTACGCCACCACCAATGGCGTAACACTCTTTGCCGACAACATCGCCGACGACGATGCCCCCTCGATTGCCAAAGTGCGCCAGGCCGGCGCTATATTGACGGCGCGAAGCAATGCACCGGCGTTCTCGCTTCGCTGGTTTTCCAGTAACGACCTGCACGGTGTCACCCTTAATCCCTGGAGCAAGGCCCACACGCCTGGCGGTTCGAGCGGGGGTGCTGCCGCTGCCGTAGCCGCCGGCATGATGCCGATTGCAATCGGTAACGATATCGGCGGCTCGATCCGGCACCCTGCCTACTGCTGCGGAGTGACCGGAATAAGGCCGACCGTGGGACGCGTGCCTCGCTGGTTCGGCCCCAAACAGAGCGATCAGCCTTTCTGTGTACAACTCATGGCAACGGACGGCCCCATTGCACGCAGTGTCGGCGACTTGAGGCTGGCGCTTTCGGCCATGAGCGGCTTTGATCCAAGGGACTTGTTGTCGCTGCCTGCATTTGCCAAAAAAGCACCGCTCAGTCGCCCCGTGCGCGTCGGCGTGCTGCGCACATGCGCCACAGCCTCCCTCTCACCCCAGGTCTGCGCGGCCCTGGACCGCGCAGCGGTTTATCTGGCAGACGCGGGCTACATTGTTGAGGACATCGAACTGCCCTTTCTGGAGGAGGCTTATCGCCTCTGGTACCTGCTGGCGATGCAAGAACTTCGAGAGCTGCTGCCACTCATGGAGCAAGCGGGCGATCACGGTGCACTGACAGCGATGAGGTATTTCACTGAAACCGCCGCTGACTGGTGGGGCACGCAGCCTGCCCTGAGCGACTACATGCACGGATATGCCAGGCGCGGCACCTTGATTGCACAATTGCAAACGGTTCTGGAGTCGTGTCCGATCATCGTGCTGCCCGTCTCGGCCGAGCAGGCCTTTCCGCAAAACCTGGACATCAAAAGCCTTGAAGGCGCACAACGGGCGATCTCGGCCAACTGGTCCATGATGGGGATCGCCACCTTGGGCTTCCCGGCCATGTCGGTTCCGGTGGGTGTCGCTGACGGGCTGCCTTGCGGGGTACAACTGTTGGGCGGACGCTACTGTGAAGACGATCTGTTCGATGCCGCTGAAATCATCGAGGCACGCGCGGGTCGGCTTACGCCCATCGACCCACGCTGAGCTCATCAGGTCTGTGTGCAGAACCGCTGTTTTGTCGACGCCGGTTTTTCCAGAACTTGATGCCAGAACGCAGCGATGACTTTTTGCCCACCCACGAAAAAGGGCCCCTGGAGGGCCCTTTCTTGTGCGGCTGACGACTGCATCATTCAACTGCGAATATGGAGCGGGAAACGAGACTCGAACTCGCGACCCCGACCTTGGCAAGGTCGTGCTCTACCAACTGAGCTATTCCCGCTTTATGTCGACCCGTGTACGGACCTTTACAACATTCAGAATAAATCGCTGAACGATTCATTCAAAAGAAAATGCCCTGAACGCGTCAGGGCATTTCTTTTACCTGAAACTTATAAAGCTTCAAGGCCAAATTTGGAGCGGGAAACGAGACTCGAACTCGCGACCCCGACCTTGGCAAGGTCGTGCTCTACCAACTGAGCTATTCCCGCATAGATGGCGTCCCCTAGGGGACTCGAACCCCTGTTACCGCCGTGAAAGGGCGGTGTCCTAGGCCACTAGACGAAGGGGACGTTGCCCGAAACATATCACTATGTTTCAAACTAACCAGAAAATGACAAGCGGTCATTTTCTGTTTTCACCAGCCCTGCGTGAGCAGAACTGCTTGAAACTGGAGCGGGAAACGAGACTCGAACTCGCGACCCCGACCTTGGCAAGGTCGTGCTCTACCAACTGAGCTATTCCCGCATAATGGCGTCCCCTAGGGGACTCGAACCCCTGTTACCGCCGTGAAAGGGCGGTGTCCTAGGCCACTAGACGAAGGGGACACGCTACAACTTCACTCCTTGCTGCGCTTCGCTGTGTGCTTTACGCTGCAAGTGGCGCGCATTCTATGGATGGATCGGAAGGTCGTCAACCCCCTTGTGAAAATTTATTTAAATCAATTACTTCGTGATGATTGACGGTCCAACCGCATGTCGCCTCGGGTGACGGCCAGCATCAAGATTTAAGTGGGCCTGCGGATAACAACATCTAGGCGCGATAGTGCTTAGCCACTACACTCGCCATTAATTACCTGGACTAAAAAAGAGGTCTGCACAGTGACACCACTCATGATCACGGTGCTCGTACTGGTGGGTATCGCACTGCTTATAGCAATCGGTTACCTGAACCATGTGGCTGAGAACAAAAAGCTGGACAAGGCACGCCATAAAGTCGAACTCAACGACCGCCTGCGTCGTTGCTCGGAAATCAGTGAAACCTTCCCAGGGCAACTGATGAGCCCGGCCCTCAAGCTGCTGCTGACCCGCCTTGAGCTTAATGTGGTGCAACGCATGCTGAACATTGAAAAGACCAATGACCAGCTCAAGTTCCGCACCGAGGAGCTCGAAGAATTGATCGCCAAGGGCGAGGCGATTCCGATCACCAACCCGGTCATTGCCATCCAGACCGAAGCCACGGCCAAGGATGTGCGTTTTTTGCTTGAAGCCTTGCACGCACAGGTCACCCGCGCGGCGCATGACGGCTTTTTGCACACCAGTGAAGCCAAGCACTGGATCCGTGAGATTCGCCACATCCTGGTGCTGCTGCATATCGAGTTCTTCAATACGCTCGGCCAGGAAGCCATGAACCAGGAGCAACCCGGTCAGGCGCGCCTGGCATTCGAGCGCGGCGTGAATTACCTGCGCAACCAGCCGGACCCTGTGACCTACCAGAACCAGTTGGCGATCATGGAAAAGCAACTGGCGCGGGTCAATTCGATCGTGCTGACCAACACGGCCCCGACCGAAAACGACGAGAATGCCCTGACCGAAGGCCTCAAGGCCGACGCCGAGCAGACCGAATGGAAGAAGAAGGTCATCTACGACTGATGCCCCCAAGGTCTGTTGCCATGCGCAGACCCTGCCTGCGCACGGCGCCCAGGCTCAGCAGTCGCTGGCCTGCAGAAAGATTGCCGCCAGGCGCTCGATGCCCTCCTGGTCCTGCACACTGAATCGCCCCAGAGCCGGACTGTCCAGGTCCAGCACGCCAATCAGGCGCCCGTCCTTGATCAACGGCACCACCAGCTCGCTGTTCGATGCGCTGTCGCAGGCGATATGCCCGGCAAAGGCATGCACGTCTTCGACCCGCTGGGTCTGGCGGCTCTGGGCAGCGGTGCCGCATACGCCTCGCCCAAAGGGAATGCGCACGCACGCGATCTGTCCCTGAAACGGCCCCAGCACCAGTTCTTCGCTGCGGTTCAGGTAGAAGCCTGCCCAGTTGAGATTGTCGAGCTGGGTGTACAGAAAGGCGGAAAACTGCGCCGCATTGGCGATGAAATCGCGCTCGTCGGCCAGCAAGGATTCAAGTTGGGCTGCCAGCAGGGCGTAGCCTTGCAGGCCATCACCGGCTTCGCTGAGGTCGATCATGCGCGTTGCTCCAGCAGTTGCAGGCCCACCCAGTAGCGGGCGAACTGATAGGCACAGCGCCCGTTACGGTTACCGCGTCCGGTGGCCCAACGGACCGCCAGGATATCCAGCACCTCGTCGCGCTGCCAGCTCAGGCCGGCCTGGGTGGCCAGTTGGCCGATCCAGTGTTCGACCACGTCCAGGTAATGGGTCTGGGTGAAGGGGTAGAACGACAGCCACAGGCCGAAACGGTCCGACAACGCGATCTTGTCTTCCACCGCCTCGCTGGGGTGCAGCTCGCCGTCGACGCGCTGCCAGTTGAGGTTGTCGCTTTCCTTTTCCGGCACCAGGTGGCGGCGGTTGGAGGTCGCGTACAGCAGCACATTGTCCGGCGCCTGCTCCAGCGAGCCGTCGAGCACGCTCTTGAGCACGCGATAATCGCCCTCGCCCGACTCGAACGACAGGTCGTCGCAGAACAGCACAAAACGCTGCGGCAAGGCCTGCAGTTGCTCGACCAGGCGCGGCAGATCGCCCAGATGATCGCGCTCGACCTCGATCAGGCGCAGGCCGGCATCGGCATACTCGGCCAGCAAGGCTCGCACCAGGGACGATTTGCCGGTGCCGCGCGAGCCCCAGAGCAAGGCATGGTTGGCCGGCAGGCCGTCGATGAACTGACGGGTGTTACGCCCCAACTGGTCGCGCTGCAGGTCGACGCCGATCAGGTCGGACAGGCGCATGTCCAGGCTGACCTCAAGGGGCAGCAAGTAGCCGCTGCGACCTTCGCGCACCCAGCGCGCGGCCAGGCTGTGCGACCAGTCGATAGTCTGGCGCGGCGCCGGAAGCAAAGGCTCCAGGCGGGCCAGCACCGCTTCGGCGCGTTCAAGAAAAGCATTGAGCCGGGAATCCACTGTATCTCCTTGTCTATTGACCGATTTGACCGGACTGCGATCAGCTATGCTACGAATCCGGACCGCAAGCAGCAGTACCTAATGGATATAGCCTTTACCAACAGGTTGTCGTTCAAGCAGGCGCGCCTGACCGTCGTGATCGGCTTTGTGCTCGGGACCTTGCTCAGTCTGCTGCAGATCAGCCTCGATTATGCCAGCGAAGATGCGTCCATCGATCGTGAAATTCGCTCGTTGCTGGAAATCAGCCACAATCCGGCTTCACGCATCGCCTACAACCTCGACGCCGAACTGGCGCAGGAATTGACCCTGGGCCTGCTGCATTCATCGGCCGTGGTCAGTGCCCGGCTGACCGACAATAACAATATCGTCCTGGCCAGTGTTGATCGCCCCATGAGCTCAGGTCGCTTCAGGATGCTCAGCGATCACCTGTTCGGCGAAAGCCGCCAGTTCGAACAAGTCCTGAGCCTGGACAACATGCCCAACGAGCCGATCGGCACCCTGCGCCTGACGGTCGACACCTTCGCCTTTGGCAGCCCGTTCCTGCAGCGCGCCGAAATAACCCTGCTCAACGGTTTCGTGCGCAGCCTGGCGCTGGCAGCGATCCTGTACACGTTGTTCTATATGACCCTGACCAAACCGCTGGTCGACCTGACTGGCGCCCTCACCCGTCATGACCCGCGTCGGCACGAGCAGGACAAGCTGGTCTGCCCACCCGGTCATCAGCATGACGAGATCGGCGTTCTGGTCCAGACCGTCAACCGCCAGATCGAAACCGTGGCCAGCGAGTTTGCCCAGCGCCGTGAAGCCGAAGACCGCCTGACCCGCCACCTGGATGAACTGGAAAACATCGTTGCTGCACGCACCACCGAACTCAAGGCCAGCAACCTGCGCCTGAGCCAGTCCAATGAAGAACTGCAACAGGCGCGCAGCACGGCCCTGGACATGGCCCAGGCGCGCTCGGCCTTCCTGGCACACATGAGCCATGAGATCCGTACCCCGCTCAACGGCCTGCTGGGCATGCTGGCCTTGTCCCTGGATGGGCCAATGAATCCGGAGCAACGCCAGCAACTGGCAATCGCCCACGACTCGGGCAAGGTGCTGGTCGAGTTGCTCAACGATATTCTCGACATGTCCAAGTTCAATGCCGGGCACCTGGAGTTCGAGCGCATCCCCTTCGATGTGTGCGCGCTGGCCGAAGACACCGCCATCCTGCTCTCGCAGAACACCGCCCCCAGCGTCGAACTGACGTGCCTGATCGCCCCTGACTTCCCGGCGTCCGTTCTGGGCGACCCGACGCGGGTGCGGCAAATCGTCAGCAACCTGCTGTCCAACGCCTTGAAATTCACCCGTTTCGGCCGGGTGGATGTCCGCCTGGGCCATTACCTGGAAAGCGACAGCCTGATCCACCGGGTACGGATCGAGGTGCGCGACACCGGCATTGGCATTGCCCGCGAAGCACAGGCCCGGATCATCCAGCCGTTCACCCAGGCCGAGACGGCGATTACCCGGCAGTTCGGCGGCACTGGCCTTGGCCTGGCGCTGACGCACAATCTCTGCGAGGCCATGAACGGCCGCCTGGAGATCGAGTCGCAGCCCGGATTCGGCAGCCGCTTCTGCGCCGACCTGCCTCTGCCGGTGCACCTTGAAGCGGTGCCCCATGCGCGACTGAGCGGGCGAGTCACGGTCGTCAGCACTGCCGGCAGCGGCCTGGTGGAACTGCTGGGCAATCACTTGCCTGGCTGGGGCGTCACACTGGAGCGCCGGGGGATCGATGAGGCCGGCAGCTGTGCGCAGACCGACGCCCGGCCCGACCTGCTGATCACCGACTGCCCCGAATGCCTGTTCGATATTCGCCGCACCACCTCGGTGCCGATCCTGCTGGTCACCGCTTATGGCAATTTCATACCGGCCGAGCAGGTCAGCGCGCTCGCCCCCTTGCAGCAACTGGCCAGACCATTGACGCGTAATGCGCTCTATCAGATGCTGCGCCGCGCGTTGCGCCAGGAAACTGCAGAAGGTAAAGACGTGCTGCGCGAAAGCACTCTCCCCTGCAAGGCGCGTGTACTGTTGGTGGAAGACAATCCGGTCAACCAGATGGTGGCCAAGGGCATGCTCGACAAGCTCGGTTGCGAGGTGATCATCAGTGCCCATGGCGGCGAGGCGCTTGAAGCGCTGGAGCACAGCCGCTTCGACCTGGTGCTGATGGACTGCAACATGCCCGTGATGAATGGCTACGAGGCCAGTCGGTTGATTCGACGCAGCGGGCGCTGGCCGAACCTGCCGATCATTGCCTTGACCGCCAACGCCATGCCCGAGGAACGCGAGCGCTGTCGGGACGCCGGAATGGACGACTACCTGGCCAAACCGTTTCGCCGGGCCGAGTTGCAGGACTTGTTGCACCAGTGGGTGCCGGCCAGCCAGGAACGTACGGCGCTGCCCCACATAGCCCAGTGATGCCAGGCAGCGCTGCCTGTCAGCCCAACAGTGCTTCGATTCGCGCCTCGAGCGCCTGTGGCTTGACCAGTGGCGAGAAGCGCTGGACCTGCCCATCGGTACCGATCAGGAACTTGGTGAAATTCCATTTGATGCGCTGGCTGCCCAGCAGGCCGGGAGCGCGCTGCTTGAGTTCGACGAACAGCGGATGCGCCCCGCCGCCGTTGACTTCGACCTTGCCCAACAACGGAAAGCTGACGCCGAAGTTCAGCTCACAGAACTGGCTGATGTCCCGCGCGCTGCCTGGCTCCTGATGGCCGAACTGGTTGCACGGAAAGCCCAGCACCACCAGCCCGCGCTCGCGGTAACGCTGCCAGAGCTGTTCCAGCCCCTTGTATTGCGGGGTAAAGCCGCACTGGCTGGCGGTGTTGACCACCAGCGTAGCCTTGCCGGCCAGCTCGCCGAAGGTCTTTCGCTCGCCGCTCAGGGTCGTACAGGGAATGCTCAGCAGGTCTTGGCTCATGGTCGATCCGGATCAGTCAGGCGCTTGGGACGAGGATTCAGCACGCGGCACCAGGGTCAGGCACACCGAGTTGATGCAATAGCGCAAGCCGGTGGGCGGCGGGCCATCCGGGAAAACATGACCCAGGTGCGCATCGCAGCGCGCGCAGACGGTTTCGGTGCGGATCATGCCGTGGCTGATATCGCGCACTTCAACCACCGCGCTCTGACCGATAGGCGCATAGAAACTGGGCCAGCCACAGCCGGAGTCGAATTTGGTCGCCGAGTCGAACAGCGCTTCGTTGCAACAGACGCAATGATAGACGCCGTCTGTTTTCGTGTCGGTGTATTTGCCGGTATAGGGCCGCTCGGTGCCCTTGAGCCGGCACACCTGGTACTGGAGAGGATCGAGCATCGCTTCCCATTCTTCACGGGTCTTTTGCAACTTGTCCACTGGTACACCTCCGCGTCCGAAAAACCCCGATCTGTGTCTTTTCCACGGATCGGGTGGCACGTATGATTGCGCCTCATCAGTCGTCAGTCTGTCATCCGCGTCTGACACAGACAAACCCAATTTTCACGGCCGCCATGGGGCGCCCTGCGGCCGCCACCTCGTTGTCCAGGCATTCGCACGTCCATTTTCGGGATTTTCCACATGCAGTTCAGCAAATCGAACAAGCTCGCCAACGTCTGCTATGACATTCGCGGGCCCGTGCTCAAGCACGCCAAACGCCTGGAAGAGGAAGGCCATCGCATCCTCAAGCTGAACATCGGCAACCCGGCGCCATTCGGTTTCGAAGCCCCTGATGAAATCCTCCAGGACGTGATCCGCAACCTGCCCACCGCCCAGGGCTACAGCGACTCCAAGGGCCTGTTCAGCGCCCGCAAGGCGGTCATGCAGTACTACCAGCAAAAGCAGGTTGAAGGTGTCGGCATCGAGGACATCTACCTGGGCAATGGCGTCTCCGAACTGATCGTGATGTCGATGCAGGCCCTGCTCAACAATGGCGACGAAGTGCTGATCCCGGCCCCGGACTACCCGCTGTGGACCGCGGCGGTCAGCCTGTCGGGCGGCAACCCGGTGCACTACCTGTGCGACGAGCAGGCGCACTGGTGGCCGGATCTGGCCGACATCAAGGCCAAGATCACCCCCAATACCAAGGCCCTGGTGATCATCAACCCGAACAACCCGACCGGCGCCGTGTACCCGCGCGAAGTGCTGCTGGGCATGCTGGAGCTGGCCCGCCAGCACAATCTGGTGGTCTTCTCCGACGAAATCTACGACAAGATCCTCTACGACGAAGCCGTGCACATCAGCACCGCCTCGCTGGCCCCCGACGTGCTGTGCCTGACCTTCAACGGCCTGTCCAAATCGTATCGGGTCGCGGGCTTCCGCTCCGGCTGGCTGGCCATCTCCGGCCCCAAACATGCCGCGCAGAGCTACATCGAAGGCATCGACATGCTCGCCAACATGCGCCTGTGCGCCAACGTGCCGAGCCAGCACGCCATCCAGACCGCGCTGGGCGGCTACCAGAGCATCAATGACCTGGTGCTGCCGCCGGGTCGCCTGCTGGAGCAGCGCAACCGCACCTGGGAATTGCTCAATGACATCCCCGGCGTCAGCTGCGTCAAGCCCATGGGTGCGCTGTATGCCTTCCCGCGCATCGACCCCAAGGTCTGCCCGATCCATAACGATGAGAAGTTCGCCCTCGACCTGCTGCTCTCGGAAAAACTGTTGATCGTCCAGGGCACCGCCTTCAACTGGCCCTGGCCAGACCACTTCCGCGTGGTCACGCTGCCACGGGTCGATGACCTGGAGCAGGCCATTGGCCGTATCGGTAATTTCCTCAAGGGCTATCGCCAGTAAGCTCTGCCCTCGGTCCTGCCGTTCCAGGCAGGACCGTCCATTCCCTGCCCTCCCACACCCCCTCAGCCGGCGTTCAGGTTGAACGATTTATCCTGTCTGCAAGAAAACGACACAGTTTGAAATAGTCCCTCTGTTGAATAGCGACTGGCATCGCCTTATATACCCGGCATCGCGTTACATATTTGTTCCGAGGAGAACGTTTCGACCATGATGCGCATCTTGCTGTTTCTGGCCACCAACCTGGCGGTGGTGCTGATTGCCAGCATCACCCTGAGCCTGTTTGGCTTCAACGGGTTCATGGCGGCCAATGGGGTGGATCTGAACCTCAATCAGCTGCTGGTCTTCTGCGCCGTGTTCGGTTTTGCCGGCTCGTTGTTCTCGCTGCTGATCTCCAAATGGTCGGCGAAAATGAGCACCGGCACCCAGATCATCACCCAGCCGCGCACCCGCCATGAACAATGGCTGCTGCAAACCGTCGAGGAGCTGGCCCGCGAGGCGGGCATCAAGATGCCCGAGGTTGGCATCTTCCCGGCCTACGAGGCCAACGCCTTTGCCACCGGCTGGAACCGTAACGATGCACTGGTCGCGGTCAGCCAGGGCCTGCTGGAGCGCTTCTCGCCCGACGAGGTCAAGGCAGTGCTGGCCCACGAGATCGGTCATGTGGCCAATGGCGACATGGTGACCCTGGCCCTGGTGCAGGGCGTGGTGAACACCTTCGTGATGTTCTTTGCGCGCATCATCGGCAACTTTGTCGACAAGGTGATCTTCAAGACCGAGAACGGCCAGGGCGTGGCGTACTACATCACCACGATCTTCGCCGAACTGGTCCTGGGCTTTCTGGCCAGTGCCATTGTCATGTGGTTCTCGCGCAAGCGTGAATACCGCGCCGACGAAGCCGGTGCCCGCCTGGCCGGCACCCAGTCGATGATCGGTGCGCTGCAGCGCCTGCAGGCCGAACAGGGCGTGCCGGTGCAGATGCCGGCCACCCTGAGTGCCTTTGGCATCAACGGCGGCCTCAAGCACGGCCTGGCCGGCCTGTTCATGAGCCACCCGCCGCTCGAACAGCGCATCGAGGCCTTGCGCCAGCGCGGCTGATCGGCTGATCGGCTGATCGGCTGATCGGCTCGAGAGGCATGCAAAGGGCGACGCAAGTCGCCTTTTTGTAACTGCCTTCAGACACTTCAAGAAATTCGATGAATAACCCGCAGAACTTATATTAGATCCGGATCGTTCCCGTGCCTGAAGATAGACCATCGCTCATCTTCAGGACGTCGCTCATGTTTCCCAGCCTGTTCATTTCCCACGGCTCGCCCATGCTGGCGCTGGAGCCTGGCGCCAGTGGCCCGGCGCTGGCCCGCCTGGCAGCCGAATGGCCCCGCCCACGCGCTATTGTCATCGTCTCGGCACACTGGGAAAGCGCTCACCTGAGCATCAACAGCAATCCGCAACCGGACACCTGGCACGACTTCGGTGGCTTTCCACCGGCACTGTTTGCCGTGCAGTACCCGGCCCAGGGCGCGCCTGAGGTGTCTCTCGAGGTTGCAAGGCTGCTTGAAGCCGCTGACCTGCCGGTGCAGTTCGACCGCCAGCGACCGTTCGACCATGGCGTCTGGGTGCCTCTGTCGCTGATGTACCCGCAGGCCGATATCCCGATCGTACAAGTGTCATTGCCAAGCCGCCAGGGTCCTGCGCTGCAGACGCAGGTGGGCAAGGCGCTGGCCGGGCTGCGTGAGCAAGGGATCCTGATCATCGGCTCCGGCAGCATCACCCACAATCTGCGCGAACTGGACTGGCAGGCCGGCCCCGAACACGCCACCGACTGGGCCTTGGCGTTTCGCGACTGGATGATCGAGCACCTGGTGCGCGATGATGAAGCGGCCCTGCACGATTATCGGCGCCTGGCACCGCACGCTGTGCGCAACCACCCCAGCGACGAACACCTGCTGCCACTGTACTTCGCCCGCGGCGCCGGGGGTGCGTTCAGCATTGCGCACCAGGGCTTTACCCTGGGCGCACTGGGGATGGATATCTATCGTTTTGGCTGAGCCGAAAAGGCGGCGCTTTACCTGCAGGACCGGCCGGGCGGCAACCCGCTTCAGCCGGGACGCAGGCGACGCCAGGTCTGTGCTGTTTGCGGCTGAAGCCGCTCCTACGGGCAGGACCGGCCGGGCGTGTCATGCGGCCCGCATGCAATACACAGGCAAAAAAAATCCCCGAACCAGTCGGGGATTTTTTCATTCAGACTGGATCAGTCTTCACGATACCGGCGCAGCTTCAATTGCTTACCGGCGACGCGGGTGTCCTTGAGCTTGGTCAGCAGACGCTCCAGGCCTTCTTCCGGCAGTTCAACCAGGCTGAAGCTGTCACGAATCTGGATACGACCGATCGCGTCACGGGCCAGGCCACCTTCGTTGAGGATGGCGCCGAGCAGGTTCTTGGCGGCGATACCGTCACGCGCACCCAGCGCGGTACGGCAACGGGCACGGCCTTCGGCCAGTGGCAGCGGCGCACGACGCTCGCGCTCTGGACGGTCACCGCGATCGGCACGGTCAGCACCGGAACGCTCAGGGCGATCGCCACGCGGGGCGTTGTTCGGCACCAGCGGACGCTCACGCTCGATGTCAGCCATGGTCAGCGCCTGGCCGAGGGTGGCCTTGCGCAGCAGGGCCGCAGCCAGGGCACGCGGCGAGCAACCGATGTCGACGGTCAGGCGGTCGAGCAGTTCACCATGGCTGGCTTCGGCATCGGCCACCAGCGGCGTCAGGCTGTTGGTCAGCTTCTTGATACGGGCGCTCAGAATGGTCTCGGCGTCCGGCAGGCGAACTTCGGCAACCTTCTGGCCAGTCACACGCTCGATGACCTGCAGCATGCGGCGTTCACGCGGGGTGACCAGCAGCAGCGCACGGCCTTCGCGACCGGCACGGCCGGTACGGCCGATACGGTGAACGTAGGATTCAGGATCGTACGGCATGTCGACGTTGAACACGTGGGTGATGCGCGGAACGTCCAGGCCGCGAGCGGCGACGTCGGTGGCAACCACGATGTCCAGGCGACCGTCCTTGAGCGAGTCGATGACGCGCTCACGCTGGTTCTGGGCAATGTCACCGTTCAGGGCAGCAGCCTTGTAGCCTTTGGCTTCCAGGGCGCTGGCCAGGTCCAGGGTGGCCTGCTTGGTACGCACGAACATGATCAGGGCGTCGAAGTCTTCGACTTCCAGCAGGCTCAGGACGGCGTTGGTCTTCTGGTCAGCGTGAACCAGCAGGTGAGCCTGCTCGATCTTGGTGACGGTCTGGGTCTTGGTCTGGATCTTGACGTGCTTCGGATCGCGCAGGTGGCGTTCGGCGATGGCACGGATCGACTGCGGCAGGGTGGCCGAGAACAGGACGGTCTGACGGGTTTCAGGCATGGCCTTGAAGATGACTTCAAGGTCATCCATGAAGCCCAGCTTGAGCATTTCGTCAGCCTCGTCGAGAACCAGGTGGTTCACGGTGGCGAGGACTTTTTCGTCACGACGCAGGTGGTCGCAAAGGCGGCCCGGGGTGGCGACGACGATTTGCGCGCCGTTGCGGATGGCCTTGAGCTGCGGGCCCATCGGTGCACCGCCGTAGACGGCCACGACGTTCACGCCTGGCATCTGCTTGGCGTAGGTTTCAAAAGCGGTGGCCACTTGCAGGGCCAGCTCGCGGGTGGGCGCCAGGATCAGGGCCTGGGGCTCACGCTTGCTCGGGTCGATACGGCTCAGGATAGGCAGAGCGAAGGCAGCGGTCTTACCGGTACCTGTCTGCGCCTGGCCGATCATGTCGTGGCCGGCAAGGATAATAGGGATCGATTGCTGCTGAATCGCCGAAGGCTCTTCGTAGCCTGTCGCGATGACGGCGGCAACAATACTTGGATGAAGGTCGAGAGCGGCGAAGCCGCCAATTTCCTGGGTCATGGGTCTGCCTCTGGTGCATCCGCAAAGACCCATGCTGCAAAGCTGCGCGTGCCGTGTACGACTCAAGAGTCACCCTGGCTGCTTTGTGGCGGGGATTTGCGAAAACAATTGATGAATGGATTAACCAGGGTAGTTCGCGTTACGAACATGCCACCGAAGCAGGCTCCGGTGAGTGCATCGCCTGGATAACGGCCCTGTAAAGGCCGGCGCGCACTATACCGGAATTAGCGGAAAAAGTGAGGGTTTTTTTATGAATACTTGCGTCCACCACGCCTGTTTAATGCGTGTTCATACCGACTTTCTGTGCCATGACCAGTGACACAAGGGCGATTATCCGGCTGCGCCTGCTAAAACGATTCATGTTCGGCGAAAAAGCCGGCCCCTCACCGTTGGTCGGGCGCGACAAAATGCCTCGCCCGTTGAACGGTTTTACAGCCTTTGTTCAGGTCGCCGGGCGCAGGTCGCGGATCAGGGCCTGCAGCGAGTAGCCAAGACGCGGCGCCAGGGCCTCGGCGCGCTCGATCAGCGATTCCTTGCACAGTTCCTGATCCAGATCGGCCGGCACAATCAGAATGACGTTGCCCTCCTTGACCGGCAGCTCCCAGTAGTGCCGATGGTAGAGACCGCGAAACAACGCAGCGCCCAAGGGTCGGCCGTCATCGGCTGCCCACTGGTTGATGATCAGCCAGCCACCAGGATTCAGGCGTTTCTGGCAATTCTCCAGAAACACCCAGGCCAGGTGCCCGACACCAGGGCCGACATCGGTATACAGGTCGACGAAGATCAGGTCGGCGGGCTCTGCCGTCTCAAGCAGTTCCAGAGCATCACCGATACGCACGTACAGGCGCGGGTCATCGTCCAGCCCCATGTATTCCATGGCCAGGCGTGGCACCTCAGGGCGCAGTTCGATCGCCTCGACATCTTCCAGCGGCAGGAACTTCAGGCAGGCCTGGGTCAGGGTGCCGGCACCCAGGCCGAGAAACAAGGCACTGTCCGGCGCCTCGTGGCACAACGCACCGACCAGCATGGCACGGGTGTAGTCGTATTCCAGCCAGCTGGGATCGGCGGTGAAGGTACAGCTTTGCTCGATGGCATCGCCGAATTCGAGGAAACGGTAGTCGTCCACTTCCAGTACGCGAATCTTGCCGAAGTCATCATGGACTTCAGCCAGAACCCGCTCTTCACGCTCGTGGGTCATGACCTCTCCTGGCGGCGCGCGCGTGCAAAGGCCACGCGCAAAACGGGAATTGTCGACCAAGCGGGCGGTTTTGTCGACGCAGCAAGCGGCAAACAGGCCTCGGCGCGGTTGTGATGCAATGGCAACAGCCCCTACCATGCCGCTTTCGATCAGCCCTGATAAAGAGTGCTTACAATGAAGCCAACATGGAGCCCGGACAGCTGGCGAGCCTTGCCGATCCAGCAGCAACCCCTCTACCCCGATGCCGCGCATGTGCAGCGGGTCGAGCAGAGCCTGGCCAGTTTTCCGCCGCTGGTGTTTGCCGGCGAAGCCCGCGAGCTGCGTCGCCAGTTTGCCGAGGTCACCCAGGGCCGTGCGTTTCTGTTGCAAGGCGGCGATTGCGCCGAGAGCTTCGCCGAATTTTCAGCCGCCAAGATTCGCGACACCTTCAAGGTATTGCTGCAGATGGCGATTGTCATGACCTTTGCCGCCGGTTGCCCGGTGGTCAAGGTCGGGCGCATGGCCGGGCAGTTTGCCAAGCCTCGCTCGTCCAACGATGAAACCCTCGAGGGCGTCACCCTGCCCGCCTACCGCGGCGATATCGTCAATAGCATCGGCTTTGATAGCAAAAGCCGCGTACCGGACCCCGATCGCCTGCTGCAGGCGTATCACCAGTCCACCGCCACCCTCAACCTGCTGCGCGCCTTTGCCCAGGGCGGCTTTGCCGACCTGCACCAGGTGCACCAGTGGAACCTGGACTTCATCGCCAACTCGGCGCTGGCGCAAAAGTACGGACAACTGGCCGACCGCATCGACGAAACCCTGGCATTCATGCGCGCCTGCGGCCTGGACACCGCGCCGCAACTGCGCGAAACCAGCTTTTTCACCGCCCATGAAGCCCTGCTGCTCAATTACGAAGAAGCCTTCGTGCGCCGCGACAGCCTGACCCAGGATTTCTACGACTGCTCGGCGCACATGCTGTGGATCGGCGACCGTACCCGGCAACTGGACGGCGCGCATGTCGAATTCTTGCGTGGGGTGCACAACCCTATCGGCGTCAAGGTCGGACCGAGCATGAACACCGAAGACCTGATCCGCCTGATCGATGTGCTCAACCCGGACAATGACCCCGGACGCCTGAACCTGATCGCGCGCATGGGTGCCGACAAGGTCGGCGACCATCTGCCGGCCCTGATTCGCGCCGTCGAACGCGAAGGCCGCCAGGTGCTGTGGAGTTCGGACCCGATGCATGGCAACACGATCAAGGCCAGCAGCGGTTACAAGACCCGGGACTTTGCGCAGATCCTCAGCGAAGTGAAGCAATTCTTCCAGGTGCACCAGGCCGAAGGCACGCATGCCGGCGGCATTCATATCGAGATGACCGGGCAGAACGTCACCGAATGCATTGGGGGCGCGCGCCCGATCACCGAAGACGGCCTGTCGGATCGCTACCACACCCACTGCGACCCGCGCATGAACGCCGACCAGTCGCTGGAACTGGCCTTCCTGATTGCCGACACCCTCAAGGGCGTGCGTGCCTGAGCACGCACAGCTGCAAGCTTCACGCTGCGCTCTAGCCCTTCAAGGCCAGGGCCGCAGCACAGAACATCAGAAACACGCAGAACAGGGTGCGCAACCGCCGCTCGGGCAGCGAATGGGCCAGCTTGACGCCCCAGCTGATACTGGCCAGGCCGCCGATGGCCAACGGTATGCCCATGTGCCAGTCGACATGCTGGTGCCAGGCATAGGTCAGCAAGGTAATGCCGGTGCTGGGGGCTGCCAGCGCCAGTGCCAGGCCCTGGGCCACCACCTGGCTGGTGCCGAACACACTGGTAAGAACCGGTGTGGCCACCACACCGCCGCCGACCCCGAACAGACCGCCAGTCACGCCCGACACGATGCCCAGCATCCACAACCGGCGCTCATGCCTGAGACCGGCACCCACGCGTGCGCTGCTGCGCACCATCTGCATCAGATTGAAAACAATCAGCACCAGCAAGAACAGCACAAAGGCCAGACGCATGCCTTGCGGGTCCAGGCGCACCGCCCACAGCGATGTGATCCAGGCAAAGACAAAGCTGGGCACGATCAACTGCAAGGCATGCCTGAGGCGGATCCGGTTGCGCTGATTGTAACGCCAGAGTGCCAGCAACACATTAGGCAACACCATCAACAAGGCCGTGCCCTGGGCCAGTTGCTGGTCCAGGCCGAACAGCACACCCAGCGCCGGAATCGCCACCAGCCCGCCACCAATCCCGAACAAGCCGCCCAGGGTGCCCATGGCGGCCCCGAGCACGATGAACATCACCACCTCAATCACTGGGTTTCCTCGATAAAACAGTCAAGACATCACAGCCTGCCTATCCCTGCGCCGATGAATTATCTGGCGCATTAAAGATCGCAGCACTAAATTAAACCTATTATTCGCTACTGCCCTGGATAACCCATGACTGGCCCAAAAACCGACGACACCCCTGCCTGCGATGCACTGCGCCTGGATAACCAGTTGTGTTTCGCGCTGTATTCCACTTCATTGTCGATGACCAAGGTCTACAAGCCCCTGCTCCAGGCACTGGGCCTGACCTATCCACAATACCTGGCCATGCTGGTGCTTTGGGAACAGGATGGCCTGACCGTAGGCGACGTCAGCACGCGTCTGCTGACCGATCCCGGCTCACTGACACCCTTGCTCAAGCGCCTCGAAAGCGAAGGCCTGATCAACCGTACACGCAGTAAACAGGATGAGCGTGTGGTGTTATTGCACCTGACCGAGCAAGGCCGTGCCTTGCAGCACAAAGCCCTCAGCGTCCCCAATTGCATTCTTTCGGCCAGCGGGCTGGAACTGGACACGCTGCGCGAGCTGCAAGAACAACTGCTGGGTCTGCGTGACAGTTTGCAAAAGCACTTGTAGACCGCGTCCAGACAGCAAGACCCGCCAAAGGCAGAATGTGTCTAGGATAACCTTTACCGGCGACCAAGACACACCCTGTAACAACTGTGTAACACAGTGGAAAAAGAAGGCTTAGCAGCAGCAAATAGCAAGCATTACCATTCGCATCCTAAAATCATAATGCCCCACACTCAGGATGCATCACCCCATGTCTGCCCCTTCCCGCCTTACGCCGCTGGCCCTTGGTATTTCGGCCTTGCTCGGTGCCGGCCTTGCCTGTGCTGCCCCGACCTCCCTGCCTGCCACATCGATCAACGCCGACGTTGAACAGGACGAATCCAGTCCCAGGGTCAAGGAGGTCAGCACCGCGACCCGTACTTCGACGCCTGTGCGCTATGTGCCGCAGGCCATCGATACGGTCAAGACCGCCAATGTGCTCGATTACGGTACCCAGGACCTGGGCACGGCCTTGAGCGGCCTGCCCAACGTCAGCAACAGCGCCGACACCCGCTTCGATGGCCTGCGCATTCGCGGCTTCGATGCCAGTAACGACTTTTATCTGGACGGCATTCGCGACGACAGCCAGTACGTGCGCGACCTGCATAATATCGAGCGGCTCGAGGTGCTCAAGGGGCCGGCAGCCGTGCTTTACGGACGCGGCAGCCAGGGCGGCATCGTCAACCGGGTCAGCAAGACCCCGCAGGCCGGGCGTCGCTCGACGATCGAAGCCCAGGGCGGCAGCGAAGACCTGCGCAGCCTGTATGCCGACCTGAGCGCCGACCCCAGCGAGACCATCAGCCTGCGCCTGAACATGGGCAACATGGACAGCAACAGTTTTCGCGATGACATTTCCAGCCATCGGCAATTGTTCGCCCCCTCGATGAGCTGGCAACTCACCCCACGCCTGAACTGGCTGGTGCAGTACGAATACAGCCGCTTCGACCGCACCCCGGATCGCGGCATCCCGGGCGTCGACGGGCGTCCGGCTGATGTCGGGCGTGACACCACCTATGGCAGCAGCGGCGACTTCATCGATGACAAGGCGCAATCGCTGCGCTCACGCTTGAGTTATGAACTCAACGACAATTGGCAGGTACGCCAGAC
This sequence comes from Pseudomonas ovata, assembly GCF_003131185.1. GTDB lineage: Bacteria > Pseudomonadota > Gammaproteobacteria > Pseudomonadales > Pseudomonadaceae > Aquipseudomonas > Aquipseudomonas ovata. The sequence goes on from NZ_QFFU01000003.1 coordinate 240,396, forward strand.
CCTGGGCGTGTTCAAGCTCGACAGCGATTTCGACAACACCTACCAGACCGCCTATGACGCCACCACCGGCCGGGTCACCCGCCAGCACTGGCAGCAGGACCTGCGCACCCGCAATGTCTTCAATAACATCGAGTTCGAAGGCAGCGTCGACACCTTTGGCCTGGAGCATCGCCTGCTCACCGGCATCGAAACCGGCAGCCAGCGGCGTGATCCCAAGCTGTACACCGCAGCGACCAGTGGCGCGGGCAGCCAGCCGGTGCCCTCGCTGAATCTCTTCAACCCTGACCGCAACCAGCGCCATACCGGCCTGATGACGCCTTCAAGCAGCAACTACACCGAAGTGGAAAGCCGTGCCCTGTATGTGCAGGATCAATTGCGCCTCAACGATCAGTGGCAACTGCTGGGTGGCCTGCGCTACGACCGCTTCGAGGTCGAGACCACCAACCGTCTGCGCAATATCCATGAAGAACGCGACAGCCACAGCACCAGCCCGCGGGTGGGCGTGGTCTGGACGCCGCTGGTCGATCACTCGTTCTACGCTTCCTGGACCAAGACCTTCTCGCCGGTCGGCGGTGGCCTGATCGGCATTACGCCGGGGGCCACGGGCAACACCAATGACCTGAGCCCGGAGTTGACCAAGCAGAAGGAAATCGGCGTCAAGAGCGACTGGCTGGATGATCGCCTCAGCACCACCCTGGCCGTCTACGAGCTGGAACTCTATAACCGTCGCACCAGCGACCCGGACAATCCGGGCCTGACCCTGCTGTCGGGCCTGCAGCGCTCGCGCGGCATCGAACTGACGGCCACCGGTCAACTGGGTGGCCACTGGTCGATGCGCGGTGGCATCGGCCTGCAGGACGCGACGATCGTCGAGGACAACAACGGCCTTGAGGGCAATCGGGTCAGTAACGTTGCCAAGCGCAACGCCAGCCTGTTCGTGACCTGGAAACCGGAAATGGGCTGGTACGCCGAAAGCGGCCTGACCCTGGTCGGCCAGCGTTATGCCGACAACCAGAACACAACGGTCCTGCCCGGCTATGGCCGCTGGGACGCGCTGGCCGGCTACCGCCAGAAGGACTGGGACCTGCGGGCGGCGCTGAACAACATCAATGACCGAACCTATTACAGCTCGGCCACCAGCGCCGCCCAGATCCGTTTGGGTGACCCGCGCAGCGTGGTAGTGACAGGGACCTACAGCTTCTGACCTGCCCGTCCTCATCAAACCCGAATAACGTGCCGCCTCTCTGCGGCTGACATGGCCTTGTAGGAGCGCGCTTGCCCGCGACCGAGTGCGAAGCGCTCGCAAAATCTGCCAAACGCCACAAATTTACGACTGCTAACGCAGCCGGTCGCGGGCAAGCGCGCTCCTACAACCACAGTCCACATTTTCAAAAATTAACTTGCGCGCAAACTAATCACGGAGTACAGTCGCCTCACATTCAGTTAGCGCGCTAAACTTTAGCGCGCAACACCACTCCTGCGAGGACATGCCATGCAAGCGCTCTACACTGCTGTTGCCACATCCACCGGTGGCCGTGACGGTCGTGCGATTTCCAGCGACCAGATTCTCGACGTCAAGCTGGCCACGCCCAAGGAACTCGGCGGTGCAGGCGGTGCAGCCACCAACCCTGAGCAGCTGTTTGCCGCCGGTTACTCGGCCTGTTTCATTGGTGCCCTGAAATTCGTTGCAGGACAAGCCAAGCGCAGCATCCCGGCCGATGCGTCGATCACCGCCCATGTCGGCATCGGCCAGATCCCTGGCGGTTTTGGCCTGGACATCGACCTGCACATCAACCTGCCCGGCCTGGAGCAGGCTGACGCCCAGCAACTGGTCGATGCCGCCCACCTGGTGTGCCCGTACTCCAACGCCACCCGTGGCAATGTCGATGTGCGCCTGCACGTCACGGTCTGATCAAACACCAGGCACAAAAAAGCCCGCAATCATTGCGGGCTTTTTTGTGGGCGCTTACAAAGCAGTGCTTATTTGGCACGGCCTTTGTAGGAACCGCCTTCGCGGGTGTCGATCTCGATCATGTCGCCGATCTCGATGAAGTCAGCCACGCTCAGCTCGGTGCCGTTTTTCAGTTTGGCAGGCTTCATGACCTTGCCCGACGTGTCGCCACGAGCGGAACCTTCGGTGTAGTCGATCTGGCGCACGATGGTGGTCGGCAGTTCTACCGAAACCAGGCGCTCTTCGAAGAACACGGCTTCGCAGACGTCGGTCATGCCTTCTTCGACGAAAGGCAGAACGGACTCGATGTCTTCGGCGTTCAGTTCGTACATGGTGTAGTCAGTGGTGTCCATGAACGTATAGGTGTCACCGCTGATGAAAGACAGGGTGGCTTCCTTGCGGTCCAGAATCACGTCGTCCAGCTTGTCGTCTGCACCGTACACGGTCTCGGTCTTGTAACCGGTCAGCAGGTTCTTCAGCTTGGTCTTCATGATGGCGCTGTTACGACCGGACTTGGTGAACTCGGCCTTTTGCACCAGCCAAGGATCGTTGTCGATACGGATCACGGTACCGGGTTTCAGCTCTTTACCAGTTTTCATTGCATATATCCGAAATTGGATGGAATTAACCAAAGGCTCTGTACGAGAAATAGCCTGCGCAGGCAGTTTCCGTACAGAGCCTTATATCAAGGCCGCGTATCATAGCGAATTTCGGTAAAACTGTACCAGCGCCTGCGCAAGATCAGGCCTTGATGCCTGCTGTTGGCACCAGACGCCGGCCTGTTGGCGTATCTGTGGCCAGTGCCCGGACAAGCGCCGCCAGTACTCGCCAAGCGGCTGGCCTGCGCTCCAGGAGCGCCACAGCCCGGCCATGGCTTGTGCGGCTTCGGCTGAAAGCCCGGCGCAGTAAAGATCAAGAAACGCATCAAGCTTGGGCTCATGCGCGTCGCCGTCCTGCTGATAAATGTGCCACAGCATCGGCCTTCCTGCCCACTGTGCCCGCACGAACGAGTCTTCGCCGCGCACGACATTGAAGTCACAACACCACAGTAGACGGTCGTAATCCTGCTGCGGGACGAACGGTACGATCTGCACCGTCAGGGCACCGCGCCGACGAAGGGTGCCGACCGGCAAGTCCGCCTCCCCCAGCCAGCGCTGCAAATCCCCGAGAATGCGCCCTGGCGGCACCAGCAAATGAGAAACCCGGGCCTCGCCGGCCAGTTCATCCAGCCAACTGCCCAGCTGCGGGTTCTCATAGGCGAACAGCGAGATCAACCGCGCACCCGGTTCAGGTTTAACGCCCAGCGCCTGCAGGAAATCGCGCTGCGCCTGAGGATCGGTCACAAAAGCCTGACGTTGCGCGATCAGGTTCTGCTCGCGCAACAGGCCACCGGTGCGGTCGTTGAAGCCGGGAAAGAAAAAGAACTTCTTCAGCCCGTTGGCCTGCGGCGACGGCAGGCCATGACACCCGCTGACCCAGTCTTCGGCACTCAGATAATCCAGGTTCAGCCACAATGGCCGGGGGTTGCGCTGCAGCATGGACTCGGTATAGGCCGACGGCAGGCGACAGGCAAAGGCTTCGAGTACCCCATCGGGGACGGAGGTCGGCAGCCAGGGCTCGGACCAGTGACAGATCTGTACCCCCCATTGCCACTGTACAGCGGCGGTACCGTCGGCCTGCGGACACAGGCGCACAAAGGCGGCCAGGTCGTTGATCCACAGGCGCACGGCACAGTTGTGCTCGGCGACCAGTTGGCGCGCCAGACGCCAGGTAACGCCTGCATCACCGTAGTTATCCACGACATCGCAAAAGATGTCCCAAGAGGCTTGCATCACGGCTCCGTATGGCCAGGCAGATTAAAAGTCGATTGTCCGTCAGATCCGGCCGCTTGCACCAGCGCCGCTCATGGCACAATTACCCCCTGTCGTCCCGCGCCCGGAAGTGACCGCCATGTCGTCCCATAGCAATCGTCGCGAAGTCTATGTCTCTCTCAAGCTGATCCTGTGCATTGCCCTGGGCATCTGGCTGGGGGCGGTGGCCGTCGTGCTGACCGGCCTGCTGCTGTACAAGGCCCTGCCCGCCGAGCAGACCCGCCCTCTGGAAGCGGCCGCCCAGCGCCTGACCGAGCCACCGGCCGCCCCGGTCGAGACCCAGCCCGGCGCGCTGTTCGACAAGTACCAGCAAAGCCTGCGTGAAAGCGAAGCCCGCCAGGCCCGCGAATACGCTGACAGCCAGCGCAAGAACACCTTTAACCGTGCCAAGTGCGATTTCTGGCTGCAGCAGGACCGTACCGCGCCCAGCGACAAGAGCCGTGCCGGCGTCACCGAATTCTGTGGATAAGCCATGAACAAGACCCACCTGCTGCAGTTGATCATCGAGCGCCTGGCGTTCGACCTGGACATCGCCCAGCGTGCGGCCCAGACCGCTTATGAAGCGGCGACCCACGAAGAGAACATTGCCGAGAACAAGTACGACACGCTGGGCCTGGAGGCGTCATATCTGGCCGCCGGGCAGGCGCGCCGCGTCGAGGAAATCCGTCAGGCCGTGACCCTGTACCGCCAGGCACCGGCCAGGCCGTTCGATCAGTCACGCGGTATTCAGGTGGGTGACCTGGTGACCCTGGAAAGTGCCAGCGGCGACGTGCGCCATCTGTTCCTCGGCCCGGAGGCCGCCGGGCTTAAAATCCAGGCGGACGATTGCCTGGTGACGGTCATCACCGCTCGGGCACCCTTGGGCCAGAGCCTGGTGGGCAAACTGGAAGGCGATGAGGTCGCGATCGTGGTCAACGGTGAACGCCAGGTGTTCGACGTCACACAGGTGCTGTGACAGGCCCCGCATTTACGGGCTTGCCCGTGCACGGAGTTTCTGGGTAAGGTGCGTCGTCGCTACGTTTAAAGTGCGATATGAGCGCACTACGTGAAAGCGACGGGGCAGTACGACAAGGACCATTCCCAAGGAGATTTTTCATGACGAACGTCATTGCATTCCCTGACGCCCATGAACGTGATCGCCTGAAGTCCAGCGAAAGTCCGGCGTTGAGATACCTGAGCAAGAAAGAGCAGTTACTGATCGACCAACTGCGCCTGACCAGTCATGCAGGCCGCCAGTACGTCCATGAGTACGCCAGCATCATGTACATGACCCGCCCCCTGCACCCCAACTGAAGCGCCGTCACAAAGCCCCGCCTGATGGCAGGGCTTTGCGATGCCCTGTCAGTGCGCCAGCGACCAGACCAGTGCCGAGATGGCCACGACCCCGGCTGCCACCACGAACGCGTTGGACAGCTTGCCGGCGTATTGGCGCATGGCCGGCACTTTGCGGATGGCGTACATCGGCATCAGGAACAACAGGACCGAGATCACCGGGCCGCCCAGTTTTTCGATCATGCCCAGAATGCTCGGGTTCAGGATGGCCACGATCCAGCACACCAGCAGCATGGCCAGTGCAGTCAAGCGATCCAGGGCCTTGGCACCGGGACGCAGGCCGGACTTGAGCACCAGCCCCTTGAAGCCTTCGCTGGCGCCGATGTAGTGACCCAGGAACGACTTGGAGATAGCCACGAGCGCGATCAGCGGCGCCACCAGCTCGATGGTCGGGTTGCGGAAATGGTTGGCCAGGTAAGACAGGATCGACAGGTTCTGTTCCTTGGCTTCGGCCAGTTGCGCAGGCGACAGGGTCAGTACGCAGCTGAATACGAAGAACAGCACCATGAACACCATCAACAGGTGCGCACGTGCCAGGATCTGCGAACTGCGCACTTCGGCCTGGTCACCGTAGCGGCGCTTCTGGTCAACGGCAAACGCCGAGATGATCGGCGTGTGATTGAACGAGAACACCATCACTGGAATGGCCAGCCACAGCGCCGGCAGAAAACTCGAAGGCTCGGGCAGGGTACTGGCGGTGCTGAGAATGCCGCCGTTCCAGTGCGGAATCAGAAACACCGACAGAAACAGCAACGAGACAATGAACGGATAGACCATCAGGCTCATGACCTTGACGATCACCCGCTCGCCGCAGCGCACCACCACCAGCAGGCCGAGAATCAGCACGAAGGACAGCAGCGCACGCGGCGGCGGCTCAAGGTGCATCTGGTTCTGCAGGAAACTGCTGACCGTGTTGGTCAGGCCCACGCTGTAGATCAGCAGGATGGGGAAGATGGCGAAGAAATACAGCAGGGTGATCAGCGCACCCGCGCCTTTGCCGAAATGCTCCTCGACCACGTCAGTAATGTCGCCACCCTTGCGACCCGAGAGCACGAAGCGGGTCAGCCCGCGGTGCGCATAGAAGGTCATCGGAAAAGCCAGTACTGCCAGGGCCAGCAGCGGCCAGAAGCCGCCCATGCCGGCGCTGATGGGCAGAAACAAAGTGCCGGCGCCGATGGCGGTGCCGAACAGCCCGAGCATCCAGGTGGTATCGTGACGGTTCCACGCGGTACTGGCTGCGGGGGCTGTATCCAGGCGTTCTACGACGCCATTGGCCTGATCGTTCATCCGGTCGTGTCTCCGTTGCCGGTTAGCGCAAGTGCAGGACGCCGCAACAGGGTGTCGGAAAGGTCCGGCACCCCAGGAGTGGCAGTGCGGCGCCCACCCTGAAAAACAGGGTCGCGATTTTCCGCCATCAGCGAGGGAAAGCAAGAGTTATCGGATCAAAAGCGCATTAATCGGGCACTTCAGTGAAGATTACGAGCACCTTTACTGCGTCTCATGCACGGCCAGCGCATCATCAGGGCTGATCCATGCAAGAATGTCGCACCCTTATCAAGCGCCCTGATCAGGAGCCGTTGCATGCGTTACACCCAGGAGCACAAGACCCAGACCCACCAGAAAATCGTCGAGGAAGCGGCGGCACGTTTTCGCCGCGACGGTATCACTGCCACGGGCCTGCAACCCTTGATGAAGGCGCTGGGCCTGACGCACGGCGGTTTTTATGCGCATTTCAAGTCAAAGGACGATCTGGTTGAACAGGCTCTGCACTGCGCAGCCGAGCAATTGCGCATGCGTGTCGATGAGCTGCAGACGGATGAAAACCCGCTGCATGCATTTATCGACCTGTACTTGTCTGCCACCCACCGCGATCGCCCTGAACAAGGCTGCCCACTGCCGACCTTGTGTGCCGAGCTGGGTCAGCAGGGCCAACCCAGCGCCTTGACCGATCAAGCCCTGGGTCTGCGCCTGGCGTTTATCGAAAGCCAATTGCAAGGCCCCGAGGCCGGCACCAGAAGCCTGATGATGTTTTCGACCATGGCGGGCGCCTTGATGCTGGCGCGCAGCGTGCAAGACCCGCAACTGTCAGAGCACATTCTGCAAACGACTGCGGCGCGCCTCAAGCGCGAGTGCTGATCAGGCCGTCCAGCGCTTGAGCAGCAGGCTGGCGTTGACCCCGCCAAAACCGAAGCCATTGGACAGCGCGTATTCGATCGGCATCGAACGCGCCGTACCCTGCACAATATCGACACCCTGTGCCGCTTCATCCGGGTGATCGAGGTTCAGCGTGGCGGGCACCTTCTGGTCACGAATCGCCAGGGCGGTGAACACCGCCTCGATGCCGCCGGCCGCGCCCAACAGATGACCGGTGGCCGATTTGGTTGAAGTCACCGCCACCGCGCTCTGCTCGCCGAACACCGCCTTGATCGCCGCCAGCTCGCCCTTGTCGCCGACCGGGGTCGAGGTGGCATGGGCATTGAGATGCTGCACCTGCGAGGCCTGGATGCCGGCCTGGCGAAGGGCCGCGCGCATGGCGCGTTGCGCCCCGCTGCCGTCCTCGGGGCCGGCCGTCAGGTGGTAGGCATCGGCACTGGTGCCATAGCCGACGATTTCGACGATCGGCGTGGCGCCCCGCGCCAGCGCATGCTCCAGTGACTCAATGACCAGCATGCCGGCGCCCTCGCCCATGACAAAACCGTCCCGGTCGCGATCAAACGGCCTCGAGGCCCGCTCGGGTGTTTCGTTGAAACCACTGGACAACGCCCTGGCGGCAGCAAAACCGGCCAGGCTGACCCGATCAATGGCCGCCTCCGCACCACCACACACCGCGATGTCGGCCTCGCCGTCACGAATCATGCGTGCCGCATCACCAATTGCCTGCACGCCGGCGGCACAGGCCGTCACCGGCGCACCGAGCGGCCCCTTGAAACCGTGCTGGATCGACACATGCCCTGCTGCCAGATTGACCAGGAAAGACGGAATCGTGAACGGCGATAGCCGACGCGGACCACGGCTGTCAGTGATGCGCACCGCTTCGGCAATCGAACCGAAACCGCCTACCCCCGAACCGATCACCGTCGCCGTGCGTTCCTGCTCGGCCTCGGTGCCGGCGACCCAACCGGCCTGGTTCAGTGCCTGCCTGGCAGCGGCCAGGGCAAACAGAATGAAACGGTCCATCTTCTTTTGCTCTTTGGCAGGCGCGGCCATCTCGGGATCGAAGCCGGCCACACTGTCCTGGTCAAGCCCAGGTACACGCCCCCCTACCTTTGTCGGCAGGTCCAGTACAACGTCTTCCGGCAAACGGACGATGCCCGAACGCCCTGCCAGCAGGCGTTGCCAGACTGTTTCAAGCCCGGTTCCCAGTGGTGTTACCAGCCCCATGCCGGTTATCACAATGCGACGCGCACTCATATAGACCCCTTGAGCAGCCCTTTGACAGGCCTTCATATGTTGACCATCATTTAATCAGTCAATATGTCGACCGACATTCAATGTGTCAAGGCAGCTCACGGGGCACACAGACGCAAAAAGGCCGATCAATGATCGGCCTCTGGTACGCAGGAATGGATTTACTCGATGCTGATTCTGTCGCGATTGCGATCCAGCAGGGTATTGCCGACGCCCTTGACTTCAAGCAGCTCATCGACCGAAGTGAAGTTGCCGTTGGTCTCACGGTACGCCACGATGGCACTGGCCTTGTTGGCGCCGATTCCCGACAGGTTCTTTTGCAGGGTATCGGCGTCGGCCGTGTTGATATTGGTCTTGTCGACAGATTGCTGCATCGCGGCCGCGGCCGCCTGGGGGGTTGCGGCAGCCGGAGGCGTTGGCGAATTGGCCATGGCGCCCATCGAAAAAGTGGCAAGCAGTGCAGTTAGCAAGGAAGAAAACAAGACATTGCGCATACAGGTACTCCATAGGTTCACAGGTTCGAGGCAGCATCCGGTGCTGCCCTTGCAAACTAGTTGAATCTACAGGCCCGCAACAGGGCCGGAGCGTGTCGGGGTATGTCCTTAAAAGCGCTTACAAATGCAGGTTGCAATGCGTCTATTCAGGGTTCCTGGCGGCGTTCCTGATGGATCCAGTCGACGATTTCGCCATCGGGTGCATAGCCGCTGACCGTCTCGCGCAGCAACTGGCGGACGGTGTTGTAATCGTCGCTATTGACAGCTGTCAGCAGGCGGGTGAGCAGTATTTTCATGGTCTCCCAAGGCAGGTAGTCCTCGCTCGCGCTCATGATCATCGGGTGCTCGGTGGCCACGACGTTGTCACCGATCAGCAACTCTTCGTAAAGCTTCTCGCCCGGTCGCAGGCCGGTGAACTCGATGGAGATGTCACCGTGGGGGTTCTTTTCCGAACGAATGCTCAAGCCTGAAAGATGGATCATCTTCTCGGCCAGTTCGATGATCCTCACCGGCTCACCCATGTCGAGCACGAATACATCGCCGCCCTGCCCCATGGAACCGGCCTGGATAACCAGTTGCGCGGCTTCCGGGATGGTCATGAAATACCGGGTGATCTTCGGGTGCGTCACCGTCAGCGGGCCGCCCGACTGGATCTGCTTGTGGAACAGCGGAATCACCGAGCCCGACGAACCCAGCACGTTACCGAAGCGAACCATGCTGAAACGCGTCTTGTTAACCTGATGCACGTTGGACTGGTCACCGAACATCACAGGTGCAGCTTCACGGCTCAGGGCCTGGAGAATCATCTCGGACAAGCGCTTGGTGCTGCCCATCACGTTGGTGGGTCTGACGGCCTTGTCGGTGGAGATGAGCACGAAGTTCGAAACACCCGCCTGCAAGGCCGCCTGCGCGGTATTGAGCGTGCCGACCACATTATTGACAACGCCCTCGGCAATGTTGTGCTCGACCATGGGCACATGCTTGTAGGCCGCTGCGTGGTAGACCGTATCGACCTTCCAGGTCTTCATGATGTCGAGCAGACGGGGATGGTTGCGCACCGACCCCAGGATGGGCAACAGCTTGACGGTCAGCGACTCGCGACTGATGCGCTGCTCCAGCTCGCTGAGAATGGTGTAGAGGTTGAACTCGCTGTGATCGAACAACAACAGCACGGTGGGCTTGAGCAGCAGGATCTGCCGGCACAGTTCCGAGCCGATCGAGCCACCGGCCCCGGTCACCAGGACGGTCTGGCCCTTGATGCAGTGCTCCAGCAGGTTCTCGCGGGCCGGCACCGAATCACGCCCCAGCAGGTCGGCAATGTCGATCTCCTGCAAATCGTCGACCTTGACGCGTCCGGCCGCCAGGTCCATGAAACCGGGCACGCTGCGTACGTGCAACGGGAATCCTTCAAGGTAGCCCAGCACTTCGCGGCGGCGACCACGGGTCGAGGATGGAATCGCCAGGAGGATCTCCTGGGCACCGGTGACCTCGATCATGCGCTGGATGTGCTTGGGCTTGTAGACCTGCAGGCCGGAGATGACCCGATTGGAGATCGACTCGTCATCGTCGATAAAGGCCACCGGGCGCATCAGGCGCCCCATGCGCAGTGCTGCAACCAGCTGGTTGCCGGCGGCACCGGCGCCATAGATCGCCACTTTGCGCAGGCCATCGTCGCGGTTGGCGAACGGCACATGCTGAACAGCGGCGAACCAGTCACCCAGAAAGTATTGCCGCATCGCCAGGCGCAGCCCGCCGATCATGACCATGCTCAACCACCAGTAGTTGAACATGATCGAACGCGGCACGATCTGCTGGTGATTGCTGTAGGCGTAGACCATGCAGCCCAGGATCAGCGCAGACAACGTGACGGCCTTGATGATCGCGATCAGCGCATCGTTGCCGAAGTAGCGCATCACCGCCCGGTACATGCCGAAACGGATGAACAGCGGGATCGCCACGACAGGCGCACTGATGAACAGCCAGGTGTGTTTCTCCAGCGGATTGATCAGGTCATCGACGCCCAGTCGAACAAGGAATGACGCCCACAGGGCAATCCAGACCAACAATACATCGGTCGAGACCTGGATTATTCGCTTTTGCCGACGCGGCAGCGCCAGCAGAAAAGCTCGCAATTTGCCCATGACTCCTTCAACCAATCCCTTTCACCTCGTTTGAATCCTGTCTGCAGCCGTTCATGTCTGAAATGCGCAGATACGATTGTGACAATCTATATGAAAAACCCGGGCCCCGTGGGCTCAATTGCCCTCCGCCTGGCCTGCCTTGAACTTCCACGCCAGCGCCACCAGAGGCGCATACGCCAACAGCAGGCCTGCGAGACCATCGACCCGGCCCAGTGCCACGACCAAGGCCCAGGGCAGCAGCCAGCCGATATTGATAGCGGCCACGGCCAGGGTGACCGGCAGATGGCTGCCATAGTCACGCGAAGCGAACTGGTACGCATGACTGCGATGGGCCTGATAGACCTTCTCGCCGCGCGACAGACGGCGCAGCAAGGTCAGCGTGGCATCCACCACAAAGCTGCCCAGCAGGATCAGCCAGGCCCAGAACAGCAACGGCGACGCCCAGGCGGCTTGCAACGACAGCACACCCAGTGCAATGCCCAGAAAGCCGCTGCCGGCATCGCCCATGAAGATCCGGGCCGGCGGAAAATTCCAGTACAGAAAGCCTGCCACAGCGGCGGCCAGCAACGCAGGGGCAGCGACCAGTGCGCCAAAGCCTGCCGCCCAATAGATCAGACAAGCACCAACGCACACTGTTACCGCTTCGACACTGGCAATACCGTCAATGCCATCCATGAAGTTATAGAGATTGAGCATCCAGACCAGATAGAACGCCGCCAGGATCGCACCGATCCAGCCTGACTCCATGCGCCAGCCGAGTATGTCCAGCGGTGCCATGCCGCCGAGCCAGAACAGTGCCCACCCCGCCGCCACGAAGTGTCCCAACAGACGCCAGCGCGCCGCAATGTGGCCGTGGTCGTCCATGAAACCGATCACCGCCACCAGACCTGCGCCTCCGATCATCGCCAACAGGAAATCGCGCCCTACCCCCCCGCTGATACCCAGCAGCGAGACCGCCAGCACAAAGGCAATCACGATCGACACACCTCCGCCCCGCGGCGTGGGCACCGAATGCGAGCTACGGGCATTGGGAATGTCCATGAGACATCTGGACAAGGCGTAGCGCCGGACCCCTGCGGTCAATGACAGAGACAGCAGGGCAATCGCAACAATCGACAACCACTCAACCATGGTGTTTGTGTTCCAGAAAATAAGCGGCAGTTTCATTCATGGCTTCATCGATGCCCACCGGAGGCGTCCAATCGAGCAGCGTACGGGTTTTCTCAATGTCGACCTGCAGCGAACTGCACAGGCGCTGCGAGAAGGCGCGCTTGCCCAGTAGCGAAGCCAGGCCCGTCAGCCAGCGCATCGGCACCGGCAGCAAGCGGGCAGGCTTGCCAAGCGCATGGGCCAGGCGTTGCAACAGCTGGGTGGTCGACAGGTCATGGCCGTCACTGACCAGAAACGTCTGATTGGCCGCATTCGGATGATCGATGCACCTGACCACCAGATCCACCAGATTGCCCAGTGCCACCAGGCTGCGACGGTTGTCGATGGCCCCCAGTGGCAGCGGTATGCCCTTGTCCAGCCAGCGCATCATGTTCCTGAAGTTGGCCTTGACCCCAGGTCCGTAGACCAGCACGGGACGCACGATGACCACTGACATCGAGGTACGCCTGGCCAGTTCACGCAAGCCCTCTTCGGCGGCGTGCTTCGACGCTCCGTAGGGGTCCAGCGGCCGGGCCTGATCATCGGCATGAAAAGGCATGCCGGGTTGCGAATGCTCGCCATTGACCTTGATCGAACTGATGAAGATAAAGCGTTTGACCCCGGCTTGCGCCGCCTGCTCGGCCAGGTTCAGCGTTGCGACCACGTTGGCCCGGAAGTACTCGGTCTCGGGATCGGCGGCCATGTCGCTCAACACATGCACACGGGCAGCGCAATGAATCACCACATCGCAGCCGGACACCAGCGCCTGCCAGTGATTGTCGGGCGCAAGATCGCCGACCTTCACCGCTTCTGCGCGCGTATCGATCAGCGCACCCTCGCGACGTATCGCCACGCAGACGCGATAGGGTGTTCGCTCCAAAAGGTGTCGAACGATGGCGCTTCCGACAAATCCCGTTGCCCCGGTAACGGCAATGGAGACACGTGAATCTGTCATGCGCCGCCTCTCATCAAACAAAAAATAACTTACTGATTTTATTGGATATTGAATTCAACACTTGGAGGCGCGCGACAGCGCAGTGATGGGCTCTTATTACCCAGCCCCTTTGCCACACGATTGAAAGCTCATTCCGAACAGGCCGGCAGTCTAACATCAACCTCGACTTCAAACCTTGCTTCACAGCCACTACCTTGGCAGCCTCTGCCATGAAACGACCCCGGAGCCAGCCGTTTGCAACCCAGCCGCCAAAGCGAGACCCTGTCAGACACTGATCGGCAACAGGGTGCACAGGTGCGATCGCCTGCTTGCACACGTCGGCACTCGCTGAGGCGTCAGACCAATCTCAAGTACCTGTAGGCCATTGCCTACAGACGCTGTGATTGCTCTCGCCTGCCTGGAATCAACAAGTGCAATGCCTTGTCATGTTGCCGGTAAACACTGACAAGTGCCTGCCCCAGAGCGGTCTTGGCAGCGTGCTCGCCATGCACCAGGCGAATCTGACCCGGCCAGTGCGCCATGCCGGTGACGAATGACACCAGCCCCTGCTGATCGGCATGCGCGGAGTACCCCGCCACGGTCGTGACACCGGCACGGATAGCGTAGAACGCACCGTCCAGCTCGACCTGGGCAGGCTGTGATGCGCGGCCCTGAACCTGAATCATGCGCCCGGGCGTGCCCTTGGCCTGATAACCGACAAATACAACGTGATGCCGGGGATCCCCCAGCATGGCCTTGAGGTAATTGACGATTCGCCCGCCTGAACACATGCCGTGCCCTGCAATCACGATGGCAGGACGTGCTGTTTTGGCCAGGTAATTGACGATCTGCATGTGCTTGACATGGCCATCGACAGTGATGAGCTGATCAAACCCCAATGGGGTTCGACCCTCGTCCAGCCGTTGCTGCGCCTGCGCGTCCCAGTCAGCATGAAAGGCGCGATAAACCCTGGTAAAGCGACTGGCCAGCGGAGAATCCAGGATGACCGGCAATTGCGCCCAATCGACAGGGGCCTGATCAGGGCGCGACTGGGCCGCTGTCGGGCTTAACAATGCCTTTCGACGCAAGATATCCTCAAGTTCGTATAACAATTCTTGTGTGCGTCCAATGCTGAAGGCTGGCAACAGCACACTGCCGCCGTTCTTCAGTGCCTGGTCGATAACCTGCTCAAGGCGTGCCTGTCGCTGTGTACGATCGGCATGCAGCCGATCACCGTAAGTGCTTTCCAGGACCAGGATATCGGCACGCTCAGGCGAGCGGGGACGACGCAGGATCGGGGTGTGACAGGCGCCCAGATCACCTGAAAAGACAATGCGCGCATCATGCCCCGACTCTGGGTACTGCAGATCAAACTCGACATAGGCCGAGCCGAGAATGTGACCGGCCCGCTGCAGGCGCAAGCGGCACTGCAGCAAGGGCGTGTCGACCATTGTGAACCAGCGCTCGAACGGCAAGGCGACGATTTTGCGCCGAATGGTTTCCAGAACACGCTTGGTCTGCTGGCTGTCGTGGGCACGACCCTGCTTGAGCACATCCTCCATGACCAGTGGCAATAATCGGGCCGATGCCTCGCTGCACAGAATCGGCCCCTTGAAACCTGAAGCCAGGAGTTCATGCAGGCGACCGACATGGTCATTGTGTACATGAGTAATGATCAACGCCTTGAGCGTGGCAGGGCTGACATTCAGGACGTCCGGGCTGGAAACATCGTGATCAGCGCCACAGTCGATCAGAACGCTGGTGTGCGGGTCCATGAACAACTGATGGCAGGAACCGGTCACACGCTCGGTCGCACCGTGATGGAGAATATGCGGATACTGCATTGAATGGCCTCGGCATCAGGACACAGCCCTGCAGGCTGCAGACCGGCCCACGGAAAGCCTGACTGACAGGTTTCTTGAATAGAAGAGGCGCATTTTGCATGGGAATCGCCGGTTTTCAACCGACGCCGGACATTTGCCTTAGCGTCAGGAACCGAGCGTTTTTAGCGAAGAAGACCGCCGATAGCGACCTGAAGAGAACAAGTAGAAATTCACCACAAAGGTAGTAGAAACCTCCGCATTAAATTGCAGAAAATTCCTACAAACGAAAATGAATGTTCTTTAAGCGGGCCGGGAAAAGCCCTACTTCCGCCACGAAGGCAGCCAGCCATGCCGGCACGACGCACACATGACTCAAGAGCAGCACAATCTGTGCATGCAGCCAATGGCCTTCACTGTCCGCACATCGCCCACTGCCATGTTCAGGCTGAGCGTACAGTGCCCGAGCGCTTTTTTCTGAGCCCGGCAAACCAGGCCAGGACCGGGCCGATCAGCATGCCCAGCAGCAGCGCCAGAATCACGGGAACAGCCAGGGACAACTGCGGAGCTGACCAGCCGAAGAACGTAAGACCTACAGGCTGGCGGTTTTCCAGGACAAACACTGCGGTCACCCCGACCATCAGCAATAACACCACAACCGACATCACTTTCTTGAATGCCCGCATCGATCAATCCCTCTGCGCTTCGTGGATAAAGTCTTCTTCATCCTCATTGACCCGATCCCGCAACTCCTTGCCCGGCTTGAAGTGTGGGACGAACTTGCCGTCCAGACTCACCGACTGACCGGTCTTGGGGTTACGCCCCAGGCGAGGTGCCCGGTAATGCAACGAAAAGCTGCCGAAGCCTCGTATCTCGATACGATCGCCCGTGGCCAGGCATTGGGACATTTGTTCAAGCATGGTCTTGATGGCCAGCTCCACATCCTTGGATGAGAGCAGCCCCTGATGGGTGACAATTCGTTCGATCAACTCCGACTTCGTCATAATTTTCCCTTCTTTTTCAAGCAGCTAGATCAGCGCTTCAAAGGTTTTAGCATGACCGGATGAATTTGAACAGCCTGCATCTTGACTTATGTGAAGTACTCCAAACCCTGCCTGCCCAGGCAATCGCTCCCTCCTGCATGGCAGCTCACAGCCTGCCAGCCTTTGAGGCTCGAATGGCATGATCGACACAGGCCTGGCATGTCGGAAGAAAAAGTGACTAAACATTTCCTGCGCGCACAAAAAAGGGCGACCGAAGTCGCCCTTTTTCAATGGTCAGCAGAACTTAGTTCTGTTTTTCCATCTGGGCACGCAGCAGATCACCAATGGTGGTCGGGCCGGTGCTTTCTACCGTTTCAGGCTTGTTACGCAGGCTCTGAATGGCTTCTTTCTCTTCTTCGACGTCTTTCGACTTGATCGACAGGCTGATTACGCGGCTCTTGCGGTCAACACTGATGATCTTCGCTTCGATCTCTTCGCCTTCTTTCAGAACGTTACGCGCGTCTTCAACGCGGTCACGGCTGATTTCGGAAGCTTTCAGAGTCGCTTCGATGTCGTCGGCCAGGGTGATGATAGCGCCCTTGGCGTCAACTTCCTTCACGATACCGCGAACGATAGCGCCTTTGTCATTGACAGTGACGTACTCGGAGAACGGATCGCTTTCCAGTTGCTTGATACCCAGGGAGATGCGCTCGCGCTCCGGGTCAACCGACAGGATGACGGTGTCCAGCTCATCGCCTTTCTTGAAGCGACGAACGGCTTCTTCACCGGCTTCGTTCCAGGAGATGTCGGACAGGTGAACCAGGCCGTCGATGCCGCCGTCCAGACCAATGAAGATACCGAAATCGGTGATCGACTTGATGGTGCCGGAGATGCGGTCGCCCTTGTTGAACTGGCCAGAGAAGTCTTCCCATGGGTTGGACTTGCACTGCTTGATGCCCAGGGAGATACGACGACGCTCTTCGTCGATGTCCAGAACCATGACTTCCACTTCGTCGCCAACCTGAACGACTTTCGAAGGGTGGATGTTCTTGTTGGTCCAGTCCATTTCCGAAACGTGCACCAGGCCTTCCACGCCTTCTTCCAGCTCTGCGAAGCAGCCGTAGTCGGTCAGGTTGGTCACGCGTGCAGTCACACGGGTGCTTTCCGGGTAACGAGCCTTGATAGCAACCCATGGGTCTTCGCCCAGTTGCTTCAGGCCCAGGGAAACACGATTGCGCTCGCGATCGTACTTCAGAACCTTGACGTCGATCTCATCGCCAACATTGACGATTTCCGATGGATGCTTGATACGCTTCCAGGCCATGTCGGTGATGTGCAGCAGGCCATCGACGCCGCCCAGATCCACGAATGCGCCGTAGTCGGTGAGGTTCTTGACGATACCCTTGACTTGCTGGCCTTCCTGCAGCGATTCCAGCAGAGCTTCGCGCTCGGCGCTGTTCTCGGCTTCCAGGACACTGCGACGCGAAACGACAACGTTGTTGCGCTTCTGGTCCAGCTTGATGACCTTGAACTCGAGTTCCTTGCCTTCCAGGTGCGTGGTGTCGCGCACTGGACGCACGTCGACCAGCGAACCCGGCAGGAACGCACGGATGCCGTTGACGTCGACGGTGAAACCGCCTTTGACCTTGCCGTTGATAACGCCCTTGACCACTTCTTCAGCGGCGAAAGCTGCTTCCAGAACAATCCAGCACTCGGCGCGCTTGGCTTTCTCGCGGGACAGCTTGGTTTCGCCAAAGCCGTCTTCGACCGCGTCCAGCGCTACGTGAACTTCGTCACCAACCTTGATGGTCAGCTCGCCAGCGTCGTTGTAGAACTGCTCGAGCGGGATGACGCCTTCGGACTTCAGACCGGCGTGTACAGTTACCCAGTCGCCGTCAATGTCGACAACGATACCGGTAATGATGGCGCCCGGCTGAAGATTCAGGGTTTTCAGGCTTTCTTCAAAAAGTTCTGCAAAGCTTTCGCTCATTTTAATTCCTGTTGATCAAGGGCGAAGAATACGCCCATCTGCCACGTTCCAGACCACGTGGGTTTCGTTCATATAGAAGATACCTGCGGGCCGTTGTCTGGTCTCCCGAGGCTTCTTGGTCACCCGGCGAGGTCGCGGAGTGCGACTTCACTCATGATGCGTTGCAGCACCTGCTCAATGGACAATTCCGTGGAATCCAGCTGTATGGCGTCGTGCGCCGGCTTGAGCGGTGCGACCGCTCGCTGGGTGTCACGCTCGTCGCGGACACGTATCTCATCTAGCAGACTCGTAAGACTAACATCATCACCCTTTGCCTTCAACTGCAGGTAGCGACGACGCGCACGTTCCTCGGCACTGGCGGTCAGGAAAATCTTCAGGGGCGCATCCGGAAACACGACGGTGCCCATGTCCCGACCGTCAGCCACCAGACCCGGCGCTTCCTGAAAGGCGCGCTGGCGCTGCAGCAAGGCATCGCGCACCGCCGGCAGCGAAGCCACCTGCGAGGCACCGCTGCCGATCTGCTCGTTGCGAATCGCCTGGGTCACCTCATCACCCTCGAGGATGATGCGCTGGCTCTGCCCATTGGCGCCGGCCACGAACTGTACATCCAGGTGTGCGGCCAGCAGCTTGAGGGCTTCTTCGTTGGTCAGGTCGACCCCATGGTTGCTGGCGGCAAACGCCAGCAGGCGATACAGCGCGCCGGAATCGAGCAGGCACCAGCCAAGCTTGCCGGCCAGCAGACCGGCAATGGTGCCCTTCCCCGAACCGCTGGGTCCATCGATGGTGATAACGGGAGCTTTGATCTTCACGGTTGTTCCTCTTGCGCGACAGACATGCCGACTTGAGCGCACAGCGCCAGGAAATTAGGAAAGGATGTCGCGACATTTGCACAGTCACGGATCCGGATCGGTGCCGCCGCCCGCAAGGCGGCGACACTGAAGGCCATGGCCACGCGATGGTCGCCACAGGCATCGATGTCGCCCCCGACCGGCGCGCCACCGTCAATGATGATGCCATCCGCCGTCGGCCGGGCACTGATTCCCAGCACCTGCAAGCCGTCAGCCATGAGCTCGATACGGTCAGAGTCCCGGCCACGAAGCACCTGGGCACCGCGCAGCACCGTACGCCCCCGGGCGCAGGCGGCCGCGATGAACAGCACCGGGAACTCGTCGACGGCCAGCGGCACCAGCGCCTCGGGAATCTCTATACCGACCAGCGGCGCCGAACGCACCCGCACATCGGCCACCGGCTCGCCGCCCACCTGCCTCATGTTTTCCAGGCTGATATCAGCCCCCATCAGGCGCAGGATATCAATGACCCCGGTCCGGGTCGGATTGACCCCGATATGTTCGAGCAGCAGCTCGCAACCGTCGGCAATCGTGGCAGCCACCATGAAGAACGCCGCCGAGGAGATGTCGCCGGGCACCTCGATACGGGCAGCCTGCAGGCGATGACCTGGCTCCAGGGTGACATGGCCCTCACTGCGTTCCAGCGGATAGCCGAACCCCTGCAGCAGGCGCTCGGTGTGATCACGCGTGGCCGCCGGCTCGACCACCGTGGTGCTGCCCTCGGCATACAAGCCGGCCAGCAAGAGGCAGGATTTGACCTGAGCGCTGGCCAGCGGCGACTCGCACACCTGCCCTGTCAGCGCGTGCCCGCCACGGATCACCAGCGGCGCACACCCTTCCGGGGCGGTTTCGATGACCGCGCCCATGGCCCGCAACGGCTCGATCACCCGGCTCATCGAGCGCCGGGACAGGGTGGCATTGCCGGTCAGGGTGCTGTCGAAGCTCTGCGCCGCCAACAGGCCCGACAGCAAGCGCATCGAGGTGCCGGAGTTGCCCAGGTAGATCGGCCCGGGCGCCGATTTCAGGCCCTGCAGGCCCACGCCATGAATGATCACGCGGCCATGGTGCGGCCCCTCGATGACCACGCCCATGTCGCGGAACGCCTGCAGCGTCGCCAGGCCATCTTCGCCTTCGACAAAACCTTCGACTTCGGTCGTGCCTTCGGCCAGCGAGCCGAAAATGATCGCCCGGTGGGAAATCGACTTATCGCCCGGCACCCGCAGGCAGCCATTGACCTGCCCGCCCGGGCTGGCGACAAAGACCTGATCGACCTGCGCCTGGGGCTCGACGTAGGCCCGCCGGGCAAGGATCTTGCCAAAGTGCTCACGCGCCATGCGTGCCCGGGTGAAGACGCCGAGCAGTTGATGTCCGTCGCCAGCCTCGACCGCCTCGCGCAGCTCGTCCAGGTCGCTGCGATACAGGTCCAGCGTGCGCAACACCGCCTCGCGGTTGGCCAGGAAGATGTCATGCCACATCACCGGATCGCTGCCGGCAATGCGGGTAAAGTCACGGAAACCACCGGCCGCATAGCGGAAGATTTCCAGGTTCTCGTTGCGTTTGGCCAGCGAGTCCACCAGGTTGAACGCCAGCAGGTGCGGCAGATGACTGGTTGCGGCCAACACTTCGTCATGGCGCTCGACGCGCATGTGTTCGACATCGGCGCCCAGCGCGGCCCACAGCCTGTGCACCACACTGACCGCATCAGGATCGGTGTCGGGCAACGGCGTGAGAATCACCTTGTGGCGACGGAACAGGTCGGCATTGGACGCCTCCACCCCACTCTGCTCCGAGCCGGCAATCGGATGGCCTGGGACGAAGCGCGCCGGCATGGCACCGAATGCCCGTTGCGCGGTACGCACCACATTGCCCTTGGCGCTGCCGACATCGGTGAGGATGGCATTGCCCAGGTCAAGCGGCGCCAGCCGGGCCAGGACTTTTTCCATGGCCAGGATCGGCACCGCCAGCTGGATCACGTCCGCCCCCCGGCAGGCGTCGGCCAGGTCCGCTTCACAGCGGTCGACCACGCCCAGCTCGACGGCCAGACCGCGCGACTGCGGGTCCAGGTCGACGCCAACCACTTCGCGGCACAGGCCGCTCTGGCGAATGCCCTTGGCAAAGGAGCCACCGATCAGGCCGAGTCCGACTACCACCAGGCGACCGATCACAGGCCCGCTTGCTTGCACGGCCATCGCCCTACAACACCGCTTTGGGGTACGAACCCAGTATTTTCAGGGCCACGGCTTCCTGGCGAATGCTCTCGAGCACCGCCTTGACCAGCGGGTCCTGGTGATGCCCGACGAAGTCGATGAAGAACACGTAGGTCCATTTGCCGCTGCGTGAAGGACGGGTCTCGATGCGGGTCAGGTCCAGGCCATTTTCATGGAACGGCACCAACAGCTCATGCAAGGCGCCGGGCTTGTTGCTCATCGACACGATGATCGAGGTCTTGTCGTCACCGGTCGGCGGCACTTCCTGGCTGCCGATGATCAGAAAGCGCGTGGAGTTGTCCGGGCGATCCTCGATCTTCTCGGCCAGGCGCGTCAGGCCATAGAGACCGGCCGCCATGTCGCCGGCGATGGCCGCCGAGTTCCATTCGCTCTTGACCCGCTTGGCCGCCTCGGCATTGCTGGCCACGGCCACGCGCTCGACGTTCGGGTAATGGGCGTCAAGCCACTTGCGGCATTGCGCCAGCGACTGGGCATGGGAGTAGATACGGGTGATGCTTTCGGTCTTGGTGCTCTCGCCCACCAGCAGGTGGTGGTGAATGCGCAGCTCGACTTCGCCGCAGATCACCATGTCGTGCTCGAGGAAACTGTCGAGGGTATGGTTGACCGCACCTTCGGTGGAGTTCTCCACTGGCACGACACCAAAATTGACCGCACCGGCCACCACCTCACGGAACACTTCATCGATGGCCGCCATCGGCCGGCTGATTACCGCATGGCCGAAATGCTTCATGGCCGCCGCCTGGGTAAAGGTCCCCTCAGGCCCCAGGTAAGCCACCTTGAGCGGCTGCTCAAGGGCCAGGCAAGAAGACATGATCTCGCGGAACAGCCGGGCCATTTCTTCATTGCTGAGCGGGCCGCGGTTACGCTCCATGACCCGCTTGAGCACCTGGGCTTCACGCTCCGGGCGATAGAACACAGGCACTTCGTTCTCGGCCAGGGACGACATCTTGACCCGCGCCACTTCCTGGGCACAGCGCGCACGCTCGCCGATCAGGTCCTGGATCTTTTCGTCGAGTGCATCGATGCGCACCCGCAGTGCCTTGAGTTCCTGCTCTGACATCAACCGTGCTCCCGCTCGAAGTCTTTCATGTAGGTGACCAGCGCATTGACCGCATCCAGGCCCACGGCGTTGTAGATCGAGGCGCGCATGCCACCGACCGAACGGTGCCCCTTGAGGTTGAGCAGGCCGTTGGCATCGGCGCCGGCCAGGAACGGCTTGTCCAGGCGATCATCGGCCAGGCGGAACGGCACGTTCATCCACGAGCGATCGGCCTTGTTGATCGGGTTGTTGTACAGCGCACTGGCATCGATGTAGTCGTAAAGCAGGCGCTGCTTGGCCTCGTTGACACGGGCCATGGCTTCAACGCCACCCTGCTCCTTGAGCCACTCGAACACCAGGCCCGACAAGTACCAGGCCAGGGTCGGCGGGGTGTTGTACATCGAGCCGTTATCGGCCGCGACCTTGTAGTTGAGCATGGTCGGGCACAGGGCGCGGGCGCGGCCCAGCAGGTCTTCACGGATGATGACCACCACCACGCCGCTGGGGCCGATGTTCTTCTGGGCGCCGGCGTAGATCATGCCGAAACGGGAAATATCGACAGGGCGCGACAGGATGTCCGAGGACATGTCGGCGATCAACGGTACGTCGCCGGTCTCGGGAATCCAGTTGAATTCCAGGCCGCCGATGGTCTCGTTGGGCGCGTAATGGACGTAGGCCGCGTTTTTCGACAGGGTCCATTCGTCCTGGCCCGGAATGGCGAAGTAGTCATAGGGCCTGGCGGTGGCGGCCACGTTGACCTTGCCATAGCGCGACGCTTCTTCGATGGCCTTCTGCGACCAGATCCCGGTGTCGACGTAGTCGGCCTCGCCGTTCTCCGGCAGCAGGTTCAGGGCAATCTGGGCGAACTGCTGACTGGCACCGCCCTGCAGGAACAGGACCTTGTAGTTGGCAGGGATATGCAGCAGGTCGCGAAAATCCTGCTCGGCCTTGTTGGCAATCGACACGAACTCATCGCTGCGATGGCTCATCTCCATGACCGACAGGCCCTTGCCATGCCAGTCCAGCAGCTCGGCCTGGGCACGCAACAGCACAGCTTCAGGGAGCGCAGCAGGACCTGCGCAGAAGTTAAAGACTCGCTTGCTCATATCCACTCTCGTCAAATGCGTTGGGTCTGTTCGCGCAACGTTACACAGCCGGCAGGACGCTCGAAGGCCCTGGCCTGCCTGCGCAGGAAATCCGCATCGGCCGTCCGCGATCTGCAGAACGGCCGAAACGCAGCGAGGGCAGGTACGAAGGTGCGCATGCACAAACGAACCGGCCCCCGACTGATTTACTTCATGACTCAGCCCTGAGGCTCTTCATCGCCTGCGGTGTCGGCCGACAGCTCATCGCCCGCCTCGTCACCGGCTTCATCGGCGTCAAGATCCGCCTCCAGCGCCTCGTCGTCCAGTACGGATACTTCGTCGTCTTCGCTTTCCGAAGGCTCCTGCACCCGCTCCAGGCCCACCAGTTTCTCGTCGCTGGCCAGCTTGATCAGGGTCACGCCCTGGGTGTTACGACCCAGGCTGGACACTTCACCGACACGGGTACGCACCAGGGTGCCCTGGTCGGAGATCAGCATGATCTCTTCGCCGTCGAGCACCTGGATCGCGCCGACCAGACGGCCGTTGCGATCGTTGCTGACCATGGCGATCACGCCCTGGCCGCCACGCTTGTACTCGGGGAACTCGTCAATCGCCGTACGCTTGCCATAGCCGCGCTCGGAGGCGGTGAGAATCTGGCTGCCCTCCTCCGGGATCAGCATGGAAATCAGCTTCTGGCCTTCGGCCAGGCGCATGCCGCGCACACCACGGGCGGTACGGCCCATCGCTCGCACATCGGACTCCTTGAAGCGAGTGACCTTGCCACCGTCGGAGAACAGCATGACCTCACGCTCGCCATCGGTGATCGCTGCACGGATCAGCACATCGCCTTCGTCCAGCTCCAGGGCGATCAGGCCCACGCTGCGCTGACGACTGAACTGCTCCAGCGGGGTTTTCTTCACGGTGCCATTGGCGGTGGCCATGAAGATGTAGTGGCCTTCGGTGTACTCCTCGACCGGCAGCATCGTGGTGATGTACTCACCCTCATCCAGCGGCAGCAGGTTGACCAGCGGACGACCGCGCGCAGCACGCGAGGCTTCCGGAATCTCGTAGGTCTTGAGCCAGTACACCTTGCCCTTGCTGGAGAACATCAGCAGCGTGGTGTGGCTGTTGGCGACCAGCAGGTGCGAAATGTAGTCTTCGTCCTTGATACCGGTGGCCGACTTGCCCTTGCCGCCACGGCGCTGGGCCTGGTAGGCGGTCAGCGGCTGGGTCTTGGCGTAGCCGCCGTGGGAAATGGTCACCACGCGGTCTTCCTCGGTGATCAGGTCACCCAGGGTCAGGTCCAGGCGCGCATCGAGGATCTCGGTGCGGCGTACATCGCCGTATTCGCTGCGGATCAGCTCCAGCTCTTCGCGAATGACTTCCATCAGTCGCTCGGCGCTGTTGAGGATGCGGATCAGCTCGCCGATCTGCTTGAGAATCTCCTGGTACTCGCCCAGCAGCTTCTCGTGCTCCAGCCCGGTCAGGCGGTGCAGGCGCAGTTCGAGAATGGCCTGGGCCTGTTCGGGCGAAAGGAAATACTTGCCGTCGCGCAGGCCATATTGTGGATCAAGGTTTTCCGGGCGGCACGAGTCGGCCCCGGCGCGCTCGACCATCTCGACCACGGCGCTCGATTCCCACGCGGTGCTGATCAGCGCTTCCTTGGCCTCGGCCGGCGACGGCGAGGCCTTGATCAGGGCGATGACCGGGTCGATGTTCGACAGCGCCACGGCCTGGCCTTCAAGGATGTGCCCGCGCTCGCGCGCCTTGCGCAGTTCGAACACGGTGCGGCGGGTCACGACTTCGCGGCGGTGACGCACGAAGGCTTCCAGCAGGTCCTTGAGATTGAGAATGCGCGGACGGCCGTCGATCAGGGCAACAATGTTGATGCCGAACACGCTTTGCAGCTGGGTCTGGGCATAAAGATTGTTGAGGATGACCTCGGGCACTTCGCCACGGCGCAGCTCGATGACCACGCGCATGCCGTCCTTGTCGGACTCGTCACGCAGCTCGGTGATGCCTTCGAGCTTCTTCTCCTTGACCAGCTCGGCGATCTTCTCGATCAGGCGCGCCTTGTTGAGCTGGTACGGCAGTTCGGTAATGACGATCTGCTGGCGACCACCGACCTTGTCGATGTCTTCGATCGTGGAGCGGGCCCGCATGTAGATGCGCCCGCGACCGGTGCGGTAGGCCTCGATGATGCCGGCGCGACCGTTGATCACACCTGCCGTCGGGAAGTCGGGGCCGGGGATGTACTGCATCAGGTCGTCGACCGACAGTTCGGGATTGTCGATCAGCGCCAGGCAGCCGTCGAT
This sequence comes from Pseudomonas ovata, assembly GCF_003131185.1. Classification (GTDB taxonomy): domain Bacteria; phylum Pseudomonadota; class Gammaproteobacteria; order Pseudomonadales; family Pseudomonadaceae; genus Aquipseudomonas; species Aquipseudomonas ovata. The sequence continues at coordinate 265,984 of NZ_QFFU01000003.1, forward strand.
GACTTCGCCCAGGTTGTGCGGCGGAATGTTGGTCGCCATGCCCACGGCAATACCACTGGAACCGTTGACCAGCAGATTGGGAATCCGGGTCGGCATGACCGCCGGGATCAGCTCGGTGCCGTCGTAGTTGGGCACCCAGTCCACGGTTTCCTTGTGCAGGTCGGCCAGCAGCTCGTGCGCCAGCTTGGTCATGCGCACTTCGGTGTAACGCATGGCTGCTGCGTTGTCACCGTCGACCGAACCGAAGTTGCCCTGGCCGTCGACCAGCAGGTAGCGCAGCGAGAACGGCTGCGCCATGCGCACGATGGTGTCGTAGACAGCGGTGTCGCCGTGCGGGTGGTACTTACCGATCACATCGCCGACCACACGGGCGGACTTCTTGTACGGCTTGTTCCAGTCGTTGCCCAGCTCGCTCATGGCATACAGCACACGCCGATGCACGGGCTTCAGGCCATCGCGCGCGTCCGGCAGCGCTCGACCGACGATCACGCTCATGGCGTAGTCGAGGTAGGACTGTTTCAGCTCGTCTTCGATATTGACCGGGAGAATTTCTTTGGCCAGTTCACCCATGAGAAGCCTGATTCCTTTTTCTGGTGAAAGCCCGCCATTCCCTGCGAAACGGCAAAGGCTCGTCGCCGCAGGCCAATGGCCATGCAGCGACTTACGACAAATCAACGAGTTACGCCATGGATCTGCGCAGTAGGAGGGACGGCGATTAGCGTCCCCGGAAACCGCCGGATGTTACCACAATCGCCGCTACGCTCCTATCCTTTGCTCAGGCCGCAAATGAGCCATCCAGGCCTGAATCGCCCGAGAAGCGCTCACAGCCCCGCACAGACGCCCCCGCAGGACAAACACGATCCCCTGTCGCAACCGCCGGCACTCAATGCAGGTGCTTGCGGCTCATCAACTGGGCCAGCTTGGCGGTGTCAGGACGCTCGACAATGCCTTTTTCTGTGACGATGGCGTCGATCAGGTCCGCCGGCGTCACGTCGAACACCGGATTGACCACCTCGACCGTCGTCGTCAGCCGTTGCCCGCCCAGCTCCAGCAACTCGCGCCCCTGGCGCTCCTCGAGCAGGATGTCATCACCGCTGGGCATGCTCATGTCGATGCTCGAACTGGGCGCCACCACCATGAAGCGCACGCCGTGGTGCATGGCCGCCACGGCCAGTTGGTAGGTGCCGATCTTGCTGGCCACATCGCCGTTGGCGGTAATGCGGTCGGCGCCGACGATCACCCAGGTGATGCCCTTGGTACGCATCAGGTGCGCCGCAGCCCCATCGACATTGAGGCTGACCGGCACACCGTCGCTGGCCAGTTCCCAGGCGGTCAGTCGTGAACCTTGCAGCCAGGGGCGGGTTTCATCGACATACACCCGTTCGATCATGCCCTCCAGATAAGCGGCGCGGATCACGCCCAGCGCGGTGCCGACGCCGCCCGTGGCCAGGGCGCCGGCGTTGCCATGGGTCAACACGGTCTGCAGATTGCCCTGATGCTTGCGAATCAGCTCGGTGCCCAGTTGCGCCATGGTCAGGTTGGCCTCACGGTCGCTCAGGTGAATGGCCGCCGCCTCCGCCTCGAGTACCGCCAGCGGATCCTCGGTTTCCTTGAGGCGCTGCAGCCGCTCACGCAGGCGATTGAGTGCCCAGCTCGCATTCACCGCTGTAGGCCGTGCCCTGGCCAGCAGGGCAAAATCCGCCTCCAGCGCCGCTCGCCAGTCATCTCCGGCCGCCAGGCGGGTACGAGCCGCCAGCACCAGGCCATAGGCGGCGCTGATGCCGATGGCCTGGGCGCCGCGCACCACCATCGTGCGAATCGCCTCGGCCACGCCGGCCGCGCTGTCATAGGGCAACCAGGTTTCTGTAAACGGTAATGCCCGCTGGTCCAGCAAATAAAGAGCGTCATCCCGCCAATCGATGGCCTGTACTTTCTCCGCAGCCAATAACCGATCGCGCATTGCCAACTCCGTTATCACAGTCAAAACCCGAATAAAAAAGCGGTCGATTATAGCGAGCCCACCCTGAGGGTGCTCGGGTATACTTCGCCATCACCCTTGGTACAGACCTTTATAGACGCAGCACGTGCGATACCTGAGCCTCGCTTGCAAGCCTTTGGCCAGCCTCGCGGCCATGCAGGCCCTTCACACGCGCTGAACAAACCCCCGGAAGCCCTGTCATGTCAACACCTCCTGCGCCCTTCGATCTGCTGCTCCTGCCCGCCTGGCTGGTGCCGGTCGAACCTGCGGGTGTGGTGCTGCAGGGTCATGGCATTGGCATCCGCGACGGGCTGATCGCCTGGATCGGGCCACGTGACGAGGGCTTGCGTCACCCCTGTGCACAGGTCATCGAGTTGCCCGGCATGCTGCTGGCCCCCGGCCTGATCAACGCCCACGGGCATGCAGCCATGACCCTGTTCCGCGGCTTGGCCGACGACCTGCCGCTGATGACCTGGCTGCAGGAGCACATCTGGCCCGCCGAAGGCCGATGGGTCGACGAGGCTTTCGTGCGCGACGGCACCGACCTGGCCATCGCCGAGCAGCTCAAGGGTGGCATCACCTGTTTTTCAGACATGTACTTCTACCCCAAGGTGGCTGCCGAGCGCGTCCATGACAGCGGCATGCGTGCACAAATCTGCGTACCGGTGCTCGATTTTCCGGTTCCGGGAGCGCGAAACATCGACGAAGCCCTGCACGTCGGCATCGAGCTGTTCAGCGACCTGGCGCACCATTCGCGCATCAAGGTCGCGTTCGGCCCGCATGCGCCCTACACCGTGAGTGACGAAAACCTGGAGCGCGTGCGGGTGATCGCCGACGAGCTCGATGCCATGATCCAGATGCATGTGCACGAAACCGCCTTCGAAGTCGAGCAATCCCTCGAGCAGCATCAGGAACGCCCGCTGGCGCGCCTGCAGCGGCTCGGCCTGCTGGGTCCGCGCCTGCAAACGGTGCACATGACCCAGATCAGCGAGGACGACCTGGCGCTGCTGGTCGAAAGCAACACCAGCGTGGTCCATTGCCCCGAATCGAACCTGAAACTGGCCAGCGGCTTCTGCCCGGTGGAACGTCTCTGGCAGGCCGGCGTCAATGTGGCTATCGGCACCGATGGCGCGGCCAGCAACAATGACCTGGACCTGCTCGGCGAAACCCGTACCGCCGCCTTGCTGGCCAAGGCCGTGGCCGGCTCCGCCACTGCGCTCGACGCCCACCGGGCCTTGCGCATGGCCACGCTCAACGGCGCCCGGGCCCTGGGCATCCAGGCAGAAACCGGCTCGCTGGAGCCTGGCAAGGCAGCCGACATGGTCGCTTTCGACCTCAGCGGGCTGAACCAGCAACCGGTCTATGACCCGGTCTCGCAATTGATCTACACCTGCAGCCGCGACTGTGTGCGCCATGTGTGGGTCGCCGGCAAGCCCTTGCTCGAAGACGGCCGCCTGACCCGCATGGACGAACAGGTCCTGCGCGACACCGCCATGGCCTGGGGACGGCGCATTGCCGGCCAGGACCAATAACATGCAGCACCGGCCCATCATCAGTGCCAGGCCTTGCGCCGGCCGCCGGACCACACCGAATCCAGAGTTGAAGAGGGACATCCCATGAGCAACGTCGACCGCGCAGAAATCGCCAAATTCGAGGCCCTTGCCCATCGCTGGTGGGACCGCGAAAGCGAGTTCAAGCCCCTGCACGACATCAACCCGCTGCGCGTCAACTGGATTGACGAGCGTGTCAGCCTGGCCGGCAAGAAAGTGCTCGACGTCGGCTGCGGCGGTGGCATTCTCAGCGAGGCCATGGCCTTGCGCGGCGCCACCGTGACCGGTATCGACATGGGCGAGGCACCGCTGGCCGTAGCCCGCCTGCACCAGCTCGAGTCTGGCGTGGAAGTCGAGTACCGGCAGATCACCGCCGAAGACATGGCCCTGGAAATGCCCGAGCAGTTTGACGTAGTGACCTGCCTGGAGATGCTTGAGCACGTGCCCGACCCGTCTTCGGTGATCGCCGCGTGCTACCGCATGGTCAAGCCGGGCGGCCAGGTGTTCTTCTCGACCATCAACCGCAACCCCAAGGCCTACCTGTTCGCCATCGTCGGCGCCGAGTACGTGCTCAACCTGCTGCCACGCGGCACCCATGACTTCAAGAAATTCATCCGCCCTTCCGAACTGGGCGCCTGGAGCCGGGCCACGGGCCTGCAGGTCAAGGACATCATCGGCCTGACCTACAACCCGCTGACCAAGCACTACAAGCTGGCCAACGATGTCGACGTCAATTACATGATCCAGACCGTACGGGAGGCTTGAGCATGCGCCTGCGAGCAATCCTGTTCGACATGGACGGCACCTTGCTGGACACCGCGCCCGACTTCATTGCCATCTGCCAGGCCATGCTGGCCGAACGCGGTTTTCCGGCGGTCGATGACAAACTGATTCGCGACGAGATTTCCGGCGGTGCCAAGGCCATGGTCGCCGCGACCTTCGCCCTGTCGCCCAATGCACCGGAGTTCGAGGCCTTGCGCCTGGAGTTCCTGGAGCGCTACCAGGCCGATTGTGCCGTGCACACCCGGCTGTTCGACGGCATGGACACCTTGCTCGCCGACATCGAAAAAGCCGGCCTGATCTGGGGCGTGGTGACCAACAAGCCGGTGCGTTTCGCCGAACCGATCATGGCCCGCCTGGGGCTGGCCGAGCGCTCGGCGCTGCTGATCTGCCCGGACCATGTCACCTACAGCAAGCCGCACCCGGAGCCTTTGATCCTGGCCTGCACGCAACTGGACCTGGACCCTGCCAGCGTGCTGTTCGTCGGTGACGACCTGCGTGACATCGAGTCGGGCCGTGATGCCGGCACCCGCACCGCTGCGGTACGCTACGGCTACATTCATCCCAACGACAACCCCGACCATTGGGGTGCCGACGTGGTGGTCGACCACCCGCTGGAGCTGCGCAAGGTACTCGACAACGCCCTGTGCAGTTGCTGATACCGCACCTGATGCGTCATTGACAAGGAGGTTGACGATGTTCGACTACACCGCATCCCCCGACCTGCTCAAGGGCCGGGTCATTCTGGTCACCGGTGCCGGGCGCGGCATCGGGGCCGCTGCCGCCAGCACCTTTGCCGCGCATGGCGCCACTGTCCTGTTGCTGGGCAGGACCGAAGCCCACCTGAACCAGGTCCACGACCGGATCGTCGCGGCCGGCCACGTGCCCCCCGTGGTGATCCCTCTTGACCTGGAAACGGCAGGACCGCAGCAGTACGATGCACTGGCGCGAATGATCGAAAATGCATTCGGGGTCCTCGACGGTCTGCTGCACAACGCCTCGATCATCGGTCCGCGCATGCCGCTGGAGCACTTGCCGGGCGAGCACTTCATGCGTGTGATGCACATCAACGTCAATGCCGTGCACATGCTGACCCACGCCCTGTTGCCGCTGCTCAAGCAATCGGTCGATGCCTCGGTGGTCTTTACCTCCAGCAGTGTCGGGCGCAAGGGCCGTGCCCACTGGGGTGCCTACGGGGTCTCGAAATTCGCCACCGAAGGGCTGATGCAGACCCTGGCCGACGAGCTTGACGGTGTGACCCTGGTACGCGCCAACAGCGTCAACCCGGGCGCCACCCGCACCGACATGCGCGCCCAGGCGTACCCGGCGGAAGACCCGATGCGCAATCCGACGCCCGAGCAGATCACGCCGGTCTACCTGTACCTGATGGGCCCCGACAGCGCAGCCATCAATGGCCAGGCCCTCAACGCCCAGTGATATAAAGAAAGCTCAGCGGTGACGGCCAGTCGTCACCTGCTGACGCCTCAACCGATCAAACTTCTTGAAACGCCAAACAACTGCCGCCGTATTGCTCTGAACCCTGCCCGCAAGCCGTTGATTTTCAAGAATTCAGGGATGAATGAACCGAATGGCACGCGTTTCGCTCTAACCCAACCAGCCAGCAAGGAATGTGCGCAGGAGTGAAGACATGAGTTCTCCCACCCGGATCGGGCCAGTGGATATCGACACCCGTGTCGTGCAGCCCCTGCATGCGCAGAATCGCGCACAGGACCGTTCGCCCGTCACTCGCCCGGCCATGGATTTGCCGCACCTGAGCCTGCTCCTGGCCCAGCAACTGCAGACCAGCCTGGAAGCCGACCGCATCCTGAGCCTGTTTTTCCAGAACCTGCAGCCTTACCTGAACCTTGATGGCCTGCTCTACAGCCATGCGGCCAGCGACCTGCAGTTGCATTTGGGCGAACAGACTCTGGAGGTGGCCAGCTACAGCCTCAGCCATGAGCACGAATCGCTCGGCGAACTGATCCTGCACCGCCGCCAGCCGCTGGACGAGGTGCGGCACACCGAGCTCGAAAGCCTGCTGAGCCACCTGCTGTACCCGCTGCGCAATGCCCTGCTCTATCGCATGGCCATCCAGAACGCCATGCGCGACCCGTTGACCGAAACCGGCAACCGCATCGCCATGGAACAGACCCTGTCGCGCGAAGCCGAAGCGTCGTGCCGTCATCGCCAGCCGTTGTCGCTGTTGATGCTGGACATCGATCACTTCAAGCACATCAACGACACCTATGGCCATTACCACGGCGACCAGGTACTCAAGCGTGTCGCCCAGACCCTGAAAAGCCAGGTGCGCAATGTCGACCGGGTGTTCCGCTATGGCGGCGAGGAATTCGTGATCATCCTTGCCAACACGGACCGCGACACCGCAGCCCTGGTGGGCGAACGCTTGCGCCAGGCCGTAAATGACCTGGACTTCAGCAGCCTGGGCAGCCTCAGGCCGAGCATCAGCCTGGGGTGCTCTACCCTGCTGCCGGCCGAGTCCACCGACAGCCTGCTGCGCCGCGCCGACAGCGCCCTGTACGTGGCCAAGCGCGAGGGGCGCAACCGGATGATGATGGCTGGCTGAACGGCCTGGTCATGCCGACTGCGCGGCCCGCTCACGTACCGGACGACTGCGCTCCTGCCGTTCGGGTTGCAGGCAGCGCTCCAGAAACAGGTACATGTAGTCATAGCTGCGCGTGATCGCCTGGCGCAGTTCATGCTGCCGGACTTCACTGGCCTGGGGGCCGACCAGTGTGCAGATGATCTCCAGCGCCTCCCACGGGTGGGCATCGTCATACTGGGCGTGCATCTTCAGCCACTTCATGGCCCGCTTGCGTGAGGCCTCGGGGAAACCCTCGGCATAGATGCCCGTGGAACACACCAGCGCCGACCACTCCCCGGTGGCGCCTTCGATGGCATAGTTGGTCGCCGCCATGGCCACCGCCAGGCTGTCGTTGGCGCAACTCTGCGCGCACCAGTGGCCCAGGGCATGCAGTTCGGGTGGCACACGCTGGGCCTTGAGATCGTCCAGGCTCACATCGTGGGCCTGGCACCAGTTGACCCAGTAATCGGCATGATTGAGCTCGACACGAATGTTGCGCATCAGCCAGCGCCGCGCCATATCCTCGCCGGGGTGGCGGGCAAAGCGGGTCTTGGTCAGGTTCTGCGCCATGTACACCGCAAACTGCTCGACCACCGGCCACCCGCCGATCAGGTACTGACGCATGATCGCAGGGCTCAGCCGACCGTCGCGCATTCGCTGATAGAGTTCGTGCTCCACCACACGTGCCTTGGCCTCGCTGCAGTCGCTGATCAGTTGCTGCGCCCAGAGGGGATAACTGCTGGCTTCCATGAGCGGACCGGTTCTGACGAAAGTATCGATCACTGTGTAACTCCTGTTGAAAAATCCTTGCGTGGGTATTGGCGCCCGCCAAGCCGTACCGGCTCCCTGTAAAGGCTGTCACGGGTCAACAATTCTGGGCGACCGATCAGGTAGCCCTGGGCAAAATCCACACCCATCTCGCGCAGAGCCTTTTCGATCAATGGCGTTTCGACGTATTCGGCAATGGTGCGCTTGCCCATGACATGGCCGATGTGATTGATCACCTCGACCATCGAGCGGTTGACCGTGTTGTCGAGCATGTCCTTGACGAAACTGCCGTCGATCTTGAGAAAGTCCACCGGCAGGTGCTTGAGGTAGGCAAACGAGGACATACCCGCACAAAAATCGTCCAGTGAAAACAGGCACCCGAGCGCCTTGAGTTCATTGATAAAAGCGATGGCCCGCCCCAGGTCGGCAATGGCGGTGGTTTCGGTGATCTCGAAGCAGATCATGCCTGGCGCCACGCCATGGCTGTGGAACTGCTGCTTGAGGTACTCCAGAAAAGCGCTGTCACCGATGCTGGACCCCGACAGGTTGATCGAGCACAGCGCCGGCGATGCCCCACCCGCCTCATGCTCACGGCTCTGGGCGAGCAGCCGGAACACCGTGCGCACCACCCAGCGGTCCAGGGTCGTCATCAACCCGAAGCGTTCGGCCGCCGGAATGAACCGGTCCGGCACGACAATGGCGCCGGACTCATCGCGCAGGCGCAGGAGAATTTCAATATGGCGCGGGCCATGATCCTTGCCTTCAGGGTCCAGCGCGGCAATTTCCTGGGCGTACAAGCAGAAACGATCCTCCTCCAGCGCCATGTGCAGGCGCTGGATCCAGGCCATTTCGCCGGAGCGCAATGACAGCTCCAGATCGTCCGGGTGATAGACCTGAACCCGGTTGCGGCCTTTTTCCTTGGCCATGTAACAGGCCAGGTCAGCGCTGCGCAGGGCATCTTCCAGGCTCTGGCAAGCACTGTCGATCAGCACCATGCCAATGCTGGCCGTGGTCATGAACGTACGTCCTTTCAAGACGAAGTGCAGGTTTTCGACGATACGCCGCAAGCCTTCGGCGATTTCCAGCGCACTCTGTGGCGAGCATTGGTACAGCAAGATACCGAACTCATCGCCCCCCAGCCGCGCCAGGGTGTCGCCTTCACGCAGGCTCTGCGGCAGTACGGTGCACAAGTGGCGCAACAGTTGATCACCGGCCGCATGGCCGTGGCCATCGTTGATCAGCTTGAACTGGTCCAGGTCGAGCAACAACAGCGCATGGCACGATCCCTCATGGCCTAGCAGTTGCTCAAGGCGGTATTCGAACTCGCTGCGATTGACCAGTCCGGTCAGCGCGTCGTGGGCGGCCTGCCAGGACAGATTGGCCACGTACTGGCGCTCCTGGGTCAGGTCGTGCAACACCAGCACCATGCCACTGACCTGACCGTCGGTGTGGATCGGCGACCCCACCAGCGCCACGGGTACGGTGCTGCCGTCCAGGCGCTGGATCAGCCGGCAATGCACACTGCCGCGCTTGAACTGGCCGCGCCGGATATGCTCGATCAGCGTCGAGCTGTCGTGACGTTCGCTCTCGTCCAGCAGATGAAACAGGGCCGCCAGAGGCATGCCGGCGGCCTGCGCGCCTTGCCAGTGCGTGAGCTGCTCGGCGGCCGGATTCATATAGACAATGGCGCCATGCACATCAGTACTGATCACGCCATCGCCGATGGAAGCAAGCGTCACCTGCGCCCGGTCCTTTTCCACGCGCAAGGCATCGGCAACGGCACGACGCAAGGCCAGCAGCTTGTGGGTTCGCCACAGCGCCAGCACGATCAGGCCCGCCGCCGTGATCAGGTTGATGCCCACCAGCAGCGCCAGCATTTGCCGGGAGCTTGCGCCCAGCGCATTGCTGAATGCCACGGCTGCCGGCGTGATCCTGGCGTTGAGCGTATCGATATGCGCGCGCCACGCTGCCACCTCGGCAGGCGTCGGCTCGCCCTGGGCGATACGCACACGCACGCTTTGCGCCAGGGTGTCGAGCTCGCTCAGGTAGGCATCGCCCAGCGCCCACCAGCCAAGGGCCTCCTTCATGGGCGGGGCATCGCGAAAATAGCGGTACAGCCAGATGATCCCGGCGACATCCTGTGCATGGTTGCCGCCTTGCAGAATGCCGCTGCGCGCTGCGGCCGTGTCAGGCTCGGGCCGGTCCAGCGCCTCGCGCATCAACCGGTCACCTTCGGGAATGAGCATGGCCTGACGATACCGCAACCAGTCGCGCTCATGGCGGCTGAGCACATACAGGTCCAGCGCATGAATGGCGTCTTTCTGGCCCTTGGACCACAGGCTTTCGCCACCGACGTAGCTGCGCACGGCCGACATCAGGTACAGGCTGAAGCAGCCCAGCAGCGCCTGGAACAGCGCCACGGCAATGAAAGGCCAGACAATGCCCAGAAAACGGGGCCTGGCAAAGGGTGGCGAGGACTTCATGGGGTGCGTTCACCGACTGCCGACTGATGATCCAGCCCTCAGACTAGGTCAGATCCATCGAGCCGGCAGGCCGATTCGGTCATTGACCCTGCATAAAGATGAAACAGGTCTCAGACTTGCTGCAGATGACCATAGAGCCGGGCATACAGACCACCCTCGGCCATCAATTGCTGGTGATCGCCATCCTCGGCAATGCGCCCGTCATCGAACACCAGCACCCGGTCAGCCTGCTTCACCGCCGACAGACGGTGCGCAATGATCAAGGTGGTGCGCCCTTGCAGGAATCGTCCAAGGGCCTGGTGCAGGTTGTATTCGGTGGCCGCGTCCAGCGCCGAGGTGGCCTCGTCGAGAATCACCACCTTCGGTTCGGCCAGCACCATGCGTGCAATCGCCAGGCGTTGACGCTGACCACCGGACAACCGTACGCCGGAACGCCCCAGAATGGTATCCAGTCCCAGCGGCATGCTGCGCACGGTGTCCTGCAATTGCGCAATGCCCAGGGCCTGCCAGCACGCCTCATCGCTGCAAGGACGGCCCATGGTCAGGTTGGCGCGCACGCTGTCGTTGAACAGCGCCGGATGCTGCAGCACCACTGCCACCTGCTCGCGTACCCGCGCAAGACCGATGTCCTGCACGGTCGCGCCGCCGAAGCGGATGCTGCCACTGTCGGGCGTGTACAGGCCCAGCAGCAATTGCACCAGCGTGCTCTTGCCGCCCCCGCTGGCACCGACAATGGCCACTTTCTCGCCCGGCGCAATGGACAGGCTCAACTGGTCAAGCACCCGCTCGGCGCCATACCCGAAGCTCAGGCCGCGCACCTCGATGCCCACGGTCCGAGCGTCTTTGAAAGGGTCGGCGCCGCCCGGGTAATGCGGCTCGTCAGCCCGCGCCAACAGCTCGTTGATCCGGCTCAATGCACCCCCGGCAGCATAAAAGGCGTATTGCAGGTTCAACAATTGTTCGACCGGACTGATCATGAACCACAGGTAGCTGAACACTGCCAGCATCTGGCCGATGGACAGGTCCGAGAACAGCACCGTAAGCATCGCGGCCGCACGAAAGATGTCGATGCCAAACTGAAACAGCAGCGCACTGGCACGACTTGACGCATCGCTTTTCCACTGCGAATTGACGGCATAATCGCGCACTTCACGGGCACGCAACCCCAGGCGCCCCAGAAAGAAGTCCTGCCGGTTGCTGGCGCGCACCTCCTGGATCGCGTCCAGGGTCTCGCTCAGGCTCTCGGTGAACCGCGCGGTGCTGTCGTTTTCCTGCTTCTTGAGGTGCTTGACCCGCTTGCCCAGGCGCACCGTGGCCATGATCACCAGTGGATTGAACAACAAAATCAGCAGCGCCAGCTTCCAGTGCATCCACACCAGAATGGCCGAAGTTCCCGCCAGGCTCAGCATGGCCACCAGAAAACGGCTCAGGGTTTCGCCGACGAACTTGTCCAGCGTGTCCAGGTCGGTGACCAGATGCGTGGTCACCGTGCCACTGCCCAGGCTTTCATATTCACGCAAGGCAATGCGCTTGAGGCGCTCGATCAGCCGCAGGCGGATGCGGTAGACGATGTCCTTGGACAAGCGGGCAAACAGACGGGCCTGCAAAACGTTGAAGAGCAAGGCGCCCAGGCGCAGCAACAAGGTCAGCAGCAGCATCAGGCCGATGTAGCCGACCGCCTTCTGCAAGCCTTCGGGCAGCAGCCGGTCCATGTAGCGCAGGGCCGTATTACCGTGACCGAGCAACACCTCATCGACCAGCAGCGGCAACAGCAACGGAATCGGCACACTGCACAATGTGGCCATGACGGCCACCCCGTTGGCCGTCCACAAGGCTTTTTTATGCTGCAGGGCCAAGCGGCGGATTTCAGCCCAGCTCAGTCGATCACCGGGACCCGTCAGCGGCCTGGGCCTGGCCGTGTCACCGGGGCTGTCAGGCACTGGCGGCACGCTCCAGCCAGCGCGCCAGCAAGGGGGCCAGGGTATCCAGAGGTTGATAACCATTGGTCAGCAGGGCCAGTTGCCCGTTGCGCTCGGCCAGCAGGGTCGGAAAGCCGGCAATGCCCAGGCCCTGGGCCCAGCTGAAATCGGCCTGGGTCGCGACCAGGCTGGCGGTGCTGTCAAACGCCTCGGCGAACCCCTGGCGTGGCAGACCGGCCTGCCCGGCCAGTTCGACCAGTATTGCCGGCTGGGTCACGTCACGCCCCTGGGCGTAGAACGCCTGCTGGATCAGGCCGACCAGTTGCCAGGCCGCCACCGGATCAAGCTGCCTGGCTGCAACCACCGCGCGACAGGCAGGCGTGGTGTCGTAGACAAACCCTTCGGGCAAGGCACCTTCGAACGCAAACGGCTGGCCGGTGGTTTGCGCCACCGATTGCCAGTGGTCGAGGATATAGCGGCGCGTCGAAGCCTCCAGCGGCGCATCGTTGGCACGCAACCCCCCCATGACCAGATGCAGGGCTACACCGCCCTCCCGGGCCTGGTGCACCAACGCTTCGGCGACCGGAGCAAAGCCCCAGCACCAGGAACACATCGGGTCCATGACATACACCAGGCGAGCGGACATGGCTCAGGCCTCCGGTTGCTGACGGTAGTTGAAGCCAATGGGGTGCGGCTGATTGCGCGCCTTGGCCAGTTCGATCTGTTTCTGCCGGTCGATGGCGCTGCGCCGGGTCTTTTCGCTCAGCGTGTTCCAGCAATGGGGGCAACTGATGCCCGGGGTGTAGTGCTCGCTGGCGCGGTCTTCGACGCTGACCGGGGTGCGACAGGCATGGCACTGATCGTAGTCGCCTTCGGTCAGGTCGTGGCGCACGGTCACGCGATTATCGAACACGAAACAGTCGCCATTCCATTTGGTCTGCTCCTGTGGGACTTCCTCAAGGTATTTGAGAATGCCGCCCTTGAGGTGGTAGACCTCCTCGAAACCCTCGCCCAGCATGTAGCTTGAGGCCTTCTCGCAGCGAATGCCGCCGGTGCAGAACATGGCGACTTTCTTGTGCACGGCAGGGTCGAAGTGGGCCTTGATGTAGTCGGGAAATTCGCGAAACGACGTGGTCTTGGGGTCGATGGCGCCCTCGAAGGTGCCGATCGAGACTTCATAGTCGTTGCGGGTGTCGATCAGCAGCACTTCGGGGTCGCTGATCAGCGCATTCCAGTCCTTGGGCTCGACATAGGTGCCGACTGCCTTGTTCGGGTCGACGCCCGGCACGCCCAGGGTCACGATCTCTTTCTTGAGCTTGACCTTGGTGCGGTAGAACGGCTGTTCGTCGCACATCGACTCCTTGTGGTCGATATCGACCAGCCGTGCATCGCTGCGCAGCCAGGCCAGCAGGCCATCGATGCCTTCACGGGTACCGGACACCGTACCGTTGATGCCTTCCTCGGCCAGCAGCAGCGTGCCTTTGACATCATTGTCGACCATCGCCTTGAGCAGCGGCTCGCGCAGCTCGACGTAATCTTCAAGGGTGACGAACTTGTACAGGGCAGCCACGACGATTGGCTGGGGCATCGACGGTTGAGTCATGAATATCTCCAGGTGGCGACCCTCGCAAAGGGCCTACCGGATGAAAAAGAGCTTAACGGGGAAAACCGAAAGGAAAACAGGCAGCCTGGACGGCGCGGCGCGGATTCTAGCAAAAACAGACACGCGGCCGACAGCGGCATTCGATTGATCCGGATCAATGACCCGGATCAATCGAATGCCTGTGGCCTGTGCCAGGGCAGCCAGCAAAGGCCGCCCTGTGGGTCAGGCGTGACCGCCACCGCAGGTCGGCGACGACGGCGCGGCGCCGGTTTTCGCCCATTCCTCGGGCGTGTAGGTGTGCAGCGCCAGGGCATGGAATTGCCCCATCAGCTCGCCCAGCGCACCGTAGACCTTCTGGTGGCGCTTGACCGCATTGAGCCCCTGGAACTGCTCGCTGACCAGCACCGCCTTGTAGTGCGTTTCCAGGCCGCGGCTGTGCATGTGGCTCTCATCCAGCACCTGCAGGTGCCGGGGTTGCAGGACGGCCAGAGTGGCCTCGATACGCTGTTGCATGTTCATGGAAATGTCTCAGGGTGTCTTGGTGGCCGGCGTCTGGGCCTTGCCAGGTTCAAGCTCGGCGCTCATGTCGGTCAGCAGCTTGTTGACCACCGGCACAGCGCTTTGCGACTTGGTCTGTACCAGCATCACTGACTGCTGGGCCAGTTCGGGCATCTTGCTCAGCACTTTCTTGCCCAGTGGCGACTGGTAGAAGCTGACCAGTTCCTTGAGTTCGGCCTCGGTGAAGTTGTTGGTGTAGATGCGCACCATGTCCGGCTTGAGCTTGTTCCAGCCGATCGCCTGGTCGAGGGCGGTATTGGCCTTGGCCTGGTAGGTTTCCAGCAGCGCCTTCTTCGAGGCCGGAGCCTTGGCTTCGGCAAAACGCTGGGCAAACAGTTGCTGGGCCTGGGCGTACATCGGCGTAGCCAGTTTGTCGGCATTGGTCAGGTTGAGAAGCGTTTCGGCGCTGGCATTATGGCTGGCGGTATCGGCAAACACCTGACCGCTGGCACAGGCCAGGACCAGCACGGCGAATGTGGCACGAAAACGGGTCATCGATTTTCCTTTTTCAGCAGACGAGGCATGACCTCAAGGCCGGTCATTCTGCGCCCATGTCTGCACGCGGCTCAAGCCCTGTGCTTTTGCGCAAAAGTTCAATCACCGGGAACTGAAAGCCGTCAATAGCGCCTAAACTGGTGGCTCTCCTGGCACCCGGCCAAGAGAGGAAGATGGCCGTAATGCACATTGAAGGAGCCGCCCTGTGAGCCGTACTGAAACCGACAGCCTTGGTCCGATCGAAGTCCCTGAAGACGCCTATTGGGGTGCGCAGACCCAGCGCTCGCTGATCAACTTTGCCATTGGTCGCCAGCGCATGCCGCTGCAGGTCGTGCATGCCCTGACCCTGATCAAGAAGGCCGCCGCCCGGGTCAACGACCGCAACGGCGACCTGCCGGCCGACATAGCCCGTCTGATCGAGCAGGCGGCTGACGAGATCCTGGCCGGCGAACATGACGAGCAGTTCCCGCTGGTGGTGTGGCAGACCGGCAGCGGCACCCAGAGCAACATGAACGTCAACGAAGTCATCGCCGGGCGCGCCAACGAACTGGCCGGCAACGGCCGCGGCGGCAAGACACCGGTGCACCCCAACGATCACGTCAACCGCTCGCAAAGCTCCAATGACTGCTTCCCCACCGCCATGCACATCGCGGCGGCCCAAGCCGTCAAAGAACAGCTGCTGCCCGCCATCGCCGAACTCTCCAACGGCTTGGCCGAACAGGCCACGCGGCACAGCCACCTGGTCAAGACCGGCCGCACCCACATGATGGACGCCACGCCGATCACCTTTGGCCAGGAATTGTCCGGTTTTGTCGCCCAGCTCGATTATTCGCAAAAAGCCATCCGCGCCACCTTGCCGGCGGTCTTCGAACTGGCACAGGGCGGCACCGCCGTGGGCACCGGACTCAATGCACCCAAGGGCTTTGCCGAGGCCGTGGCTGCAGAACTGGCGGCCTTGTCAGGCCTGCCATTCGTCACCGCGCCCAACAAGTTTGCCGCCCTGGCAGGTCACGAGCCGCTGGCCGCCCTGTCGGGTGCGCTCAAGACCCTGGCCACCAGCCTGATGAAAATCGCCAACGACCTGCGCCTGCTGGGCTCCGGGCCACGCGGCGGGCTGGCCGAGGTGCGCCTGCCGGCCAACGAGCCAGGCAGCTCGATCATGCCCGGCAAGGTCAACCCGACCCAGTGCGAAGCCTTGTCGATGCTCGCCTGCCAGGTCATGGGCAACGATGTCACCATTGGCTTTGCCGCCAGCCAGGGGCATCTGCAGCTCAATGTCTACAAGCCGGTGATCATCCATAACCTGCTGGAGTCCATCGAGTTGCTGGCCGACGGCTGCCGCAACTTCAACGAACACTGCATTGTCGGCCTTGAGCCTGATGCGCAGAAGATGGCCGAGCACCTGGAGCGCGGCCTGATGCTGGTCACCGCCCTCAACCCGCACATCGGTTATGACAAATCGGCGCAGATTGCCAAGAAGGCTTATACCGAAGGCCTGACCTTGCGCCAGGCAGCGCTGGACCTGGGTTATCTGACCGAAGAGGAGTTCGACGCCTGGGTACGCCCGGAAAAGATGCTTGAGGCTGGCAGTCATGGCTGATGCACGCAGTGGCGCTACGCCACTGGAAGGTAATGGCAAACGCATCCTGGTGATTCATGGCACGCCAAAGGCCAGCAGCCTCTGTCATGCCCTGGGTGATGCCTATGCCCAGGGCGCACGCAGCCAGGGGCATGTGGTGCGTGCCATCAGGCTCGGCTCCCTGGCGTTCGATCCGGTACTGCATAACGGCTATGAGCAAAGCCAGATACTGGAAGCCGACCTGCTGGATGCCCAGCGCCAGATTCATTGGGCCGAGCACATCGTGTTTGTCTATCCCGTCTGGTGGGGCGGCATCCCGACGCTGCTCAGCGGCTTCTTCGACCGGGCCTTCACGCCCGGTTTCGCGTTCAAGACGCATGGTCGCAAGGATCCATCCAACGAACTGCTACGCGGTCGCAGTGCCGAACTGCTGGTGACGCTGGACACCCCGCCGCGCTATTTCCGCTGGGTCTACGGGGCGCCGGCACATCGGCAGATGGTGCGTACGATCCTGGGTTTCTGCGGGATCAAGACCACCCGACTGACCGAGTTCGCGCCCATTCATACAGCCAATGAAGCCCAGCGGCAGGCATGGGTTCGTCAGGCTGAGCAATTGGGACGCCGCTAGGGCCGCCAGCCCTCCTCTAGACCCTCACCTGCCGGGCTTTCCAGACGGCCACCAGCGACGGCCCCAGGGCCGTCAATGCCGAACCTGCCACCACCAGCACCGCCCCGCCATATCCCAACAGGTTGAGCTGCTCGGCCTGGACGTCGGCGGGCCACAGCCAGGCGGCGACCGCGACGGTAACCAGCGTCACCAGTGGCGTCAGGGCCAGGGTGGCGCTGACCTTCGAGGCCTCCCAATGCGCCAGGGCCTCGGCAAAGGCACCGTAGGCCACCAGCGTATTGAGGCAGCAAGCCAGCAGCAAAAAGCCCTGCACCGGACTCAATTGCAGAGCCTCCAGCGGGTGCGCCCACGGGGTGATCAGCAGCGCACAGAACAGGTAGATCACCATCATGACCTGGCGCGAATCCCACACCGTCAGCAACTGCTTCTGGCTCAGGCCGTAGAAGGTCCAGACCAGCGAGGCCAGCAGCACGATCAGCACGCCTGCGGTGTATTCGCCAAACGAGGTGAACAGCTCTACCAACCGCTCATTGAAAAACAGCACGAAGCCTACGACCATCACGGTCAGACCAATGCCCTGCCCCAGCGTGAAGCGCTCCTTGAAGACCAGAATGCTGCCGAGCAGAAACATGATCGGCCCGGTCTGGATCAACAGTTGCGTGGTTCCCGGGCTCAGCACCCGCAGGCCGATCAGGTACAGCACATAGTTGCCGACCAGTCCCAGCACCGCCATGACCACCAGGCCCTTGCCCTTGCGCCCCAAGGGCTTGAAACTGGGCAATCGCTTGACGGCCTTGAGCCAGATGAACAGCAGCGCGCCGGACACCAGCAGCCGATACCAGGTCACCGTCACCGGGTCCATGACCAGCAGCACCTGCTTGAGCTTGACCGGCAGAATGCCCCATAACAGCGCAGTCAACAGTGCCAGGCTCAAGCCAAACAGCCAGCGGCCGGAAGAAATATGCATCGGGGCACCCAGAACAATGAACAGGCTGGTCATTTTAGGTGCACGCGGTGCA
The DNA here is from genome assembly GCF_003131185.1 of Pseudomonas ovata. Classification (GTDB taxonomy): domain Bacteria; phylum Pseudomonadota; class Gammaproteobacteria; order Pseudomonadales; family Pseudomonadaceae; genus Aquipseudomonas; species Aquipseudomonas ovata. Next base: position 283,946 of record NZ_QFFU01000003.1, read on the forward strand.
ATGGCACAGTTACAGCTGTGCACAGATACGACGACCAAGTGTTTTTTCCGCACCAGATGACGGCGGGCAGGCTTCAGGTGTGATTACGACGAAAGGTTTCTTCGCCCATGGCCGCAATCTGCCCCTCGATCAACGCTTCGAAAGGCCGCAGCAGGGGATTGAAATCACACGGGGCGTCCAGCACGTTCAGCGCCTGTACGATCGACTCCAGCGTCGACAACGCCTCAGGCCCCGGGGCCTTGCGCAGTCGGTAGCGTGACGCCGCACCCTGTCCCAGCGTGATCCTGGGCAAGGCGGCCAGCATCGGGTTGAGATGCAGCAGCTTGCGCGCCTTGCGCCAGGTGCCGTCGGGCACCACCAGCAAGGTAGGCAGTGCCGTCCCGGTGCCGAGGGTTACCACTTCGGCCTCCTCGCCCGGAAACAACAAGCGCGCCTGATAACCGGGCTGATTGAGCAGGCCCGGCAGGTTGTCGAAGACCTCGCCCACCTCCAGCTGAGCGTTGCGCAAGCCCAGAGCAGCCAGGCGCGCCGTATTCAGGGCATGGTCGACCTCGCTGGGGTGTTGTAGCACCAGCACTCGGGTGCGACTGTCCAGTTGCGGAATCAAGGGGCACAAACAATGACTGGCCGGACGCCGGCAGCGCTCGCAACACACGCGGGACATCGATGGACCTCCAGGACAGATGCACAGACAAGGCCGCGCAGTCTATCGCAAGGGATGACAGCGCCGAATACCGATGCGCCAGCGCGCCCGTCGGCGTACGATTCAAGCACAGCCCGGCTGGGCTAACCTGCAAGCATGGAAGCCAACGTCAAAAGCTTCGACAAGGCACACCACACCTGGGGGTCCAATGGATCGCGAGGGGATCAAGCAGCGGGTACTCGATGCGCTGGGCATCATTCTCGTGGACAAGTCGCCTATCCACGAGGAGGCGACATTCGCAGAACTGGTTCTGGACAAAGAGGATGTCGACGATCTGTTCGGCAGGCTCGAAAGCCTGTTCGACTGTCGATTTCCGGGTTTTATCAGAGAAAGGGCAAGCCTGCGTCCAGAGCATGTATCACTGCCCATGCTGGTGGACCTGATCCTGTTGATGCAACAGGAAACAGGCACGCCTTCGCGGTCAGACGAGAAAGGTTCGCCAACCGCAAAGCGCAGGTCGTGACAGGCATTAGCCTTCGCGACCTGCACAGGCGACCGACCCACCGGTGATCATCGACGTGGGCGGCGACGCTCGTCGTTGTTACGCACCGGTATGGGTTGCAATTTCGGCCTTTCGATCAGACCAAGGGCAACACCCAGATCATGAAGCCATTCCTGCACTTTACTGTTCATACATGCCCCCTTCAGGGAAAAACCGGCCACCTGTGACTGATTAGACTATCGGCTGCCTGAAATGATTCTAGAGCCATTTTGGTATTTAGCCGAATACAAACCGGAAACATCATATTTCATAGGGGCAATGTGACACTAAACCGGCCCGACTTCATCACCGGGCGATGAACGGACTCATGGCGCTTGCTGAGCGTCGGGCAAATGCCTCAACCCGTCCTCATCGGTCATGGCCCGCTCCAGCAGGTCCGCCGGCAGGCTCTTGCTGGCCCGTGCACCCAGCAAGCGCAATTGCTCGCTGCGACTGACCAGATTGCCACGTCCCTCGATCAGCTTGTTGCGCGCCGCACCGTAAGCCTTGTCCAGTTGCTGCAGCCTGTTGCCGACCTCGTCCAGGTCCTGGATAAACAGCACGAACTTGTCATACAGCCAACCGGCACGCTCGGCAATTTCCCGGGCATTCTGGCTCTGGCGCTCCTGCTTCCACAGGCTGTCGATCACGCGCAGGGTCGCCAGCAGGGTGGTGGGACTGACAATCACGATATGCCGGTCGAACGCTTCCTGAAACAGATTCGGCTCCACCTGCAATGCGGCGGCAAAGGCTGCCTCGATCGGCACGAACAGCAAGACAAAGTCCAGGCTGTGCAACCCCTCAAGACGCTTGTAGTCCTTGCCGGACAAGCCCTTGACATGATTGCGCAACGACAGCACATGCTGCTTGAGGGCCGCCTGGCCGATTACCTCGTCGGCAGCACTGACATATTGCTGCCAGGCGGTCAGGCTGACCTTGGCATCGACCACCACTTGCTTGTCGCCCGGCAGCATGATCAGCACATCGGGCTGAAAACGCTCGCCATCGGCGCTCTTGAGGCTGACCTGGGTCTGATATTCACGCCCCTTTTCCAGTCCGGCGTGCTCCAGCACCCGCTCCAGAATCAGCTCGCCCCAATTACCCTGGGTTTTCTGCCCCTTGAGGGCCTGGGTCAGGTTGGTGGCCTCATTGCTCAGGCGCAGGTTCAACTGCTGCAGGCGCTCGAGCTCCTTGCCCAGCGAAAAACGCTCGCGCGCCTCGCTCTGGTAGCTTTCTTCAACGCGTTTTTCGAACGACTGGATACGTTCCTTGAGCGGATTGAGCAACTGCCCGAGCTGCTGCTGGCTGGTTTCGGCAAAGCGTTGCTCACGCTCATCGAAAATCTTGCCGGCCAGTTCGGCGAACTGTGCCCGAAGCTCATCGCGCGAGCCTTGCAAGTCGTTGAGGCGCTGTTGATGGCTGTCCTGCTGCTCGCGCAACTCGGCCTGCAACGCAGAACGACTGGCATCCAGTTGCCGCAGCTCGGCTTCCTTGATCGCCCGCTCCTGATTCCAGGCCTGGACCGCATCGCGGCGCTCATCACACTCTTCACGCAACAGTTCGACTTCGCGTCGTACCGCTGCAAGGTCAGCCTTGCGCGCCGCATTGGCTTCGCTCAGGTCGCTGATTTCGTCACGACTGGCATCCAGTTGGGCGTTCAGCCCGTCCTGCGCCAGCTGCGCCATGCTCAGGCGCTCGTCAAGCAACGCACTGGCCGCCTCGCGTGCAGCCAGCCGTCGTTGCAACTGCCAGGCCAGTGCCAGCAGAGGCAACCCGGCAAGGCCAAGCCCCAGCAACAGACTGGTAAGGTCAAACGCCATATCGACTCCATCAATGGTAGGCAGGCAGCATTATGCGCACAACGGCTGGCAAAGGAAGAAACAGCGCCGCCAGGGTCGAAAGACCAAGGGGAAATTCAGAAGGGCCGAACACTTTACGCGCTTTTTGTGTCGCGTAAACCCCCTGATACACCCGGACATGCCTTGGGACAATCCACAGAAGCTGTGGATAACTCAGTGGACAACCCCGCCTCGCCCCCCGCAAAGGCGCGCAGCATGGGGCTTTGGCTCAAACTGTCGATTTTTTCACCAGTTTAAAAAAGCGATGTTTTTCATTGACTTATTAATTCAACGCAATAAATCAAGCGCTTAGGCGATCCTGTGACAGTGATGTGGCAGCTTGCGTTGCCAATGTGTACAACCCACCTTTAACGTCACTCTGCTTGTCAAGAAATGCTTACACGACCCGTTCGCTATCCTGACGTGCGCTAGGGTCTCGGAAAATAAATACAGACAGGGGCTTTTATTCGCCTTTGGAATGCGCTAGGCTGCTCGCCGTTAGTACCAAGCTGAATATCAATTCTCCCAGGTCGATCACGTACGCTCTCCTCAATGACCTCATGCAGGCATTATGGATAAACAGAGCGACTTCATCGCCGGTTCCCCGGACATGCCCCTTGCTGCAGCAGCCGAAGATGCGCTGTACGATCAAGGCCCATGTCTCACAAACCCGCCTGCAATTGATCAGGATCTGCACCCGGAGCACGGAACCTTAGCTCCTGTCGTGTTGCCTGTCCTCTCAAGTACCTACCAGTCAGCCCAAGCGCACCTCTCATAATATGACGCGCTTCAACCGACTGCTTTTATTCCAGTCAGGTTCTGCGCCCGGCCACAGCCCACACATCATCTGTAGGCCCGCGTTTTACTGGAATCCTTATGGATATGCGGCATCCAAGGATGCCGTTCAGGAAACATTTTTCAACTCATGACTATTCAAAACATCCACACCCAGAAAGCCATCAGCGCCCTGACTCACGCCTTTGCTCCGATGAACTGCCTGATCCTTGCCTCACGCAAGGGCAGCTTCAGCTTCACGCTGGTCAACGAACACGGCATCGCCCGCCACAGCGAGCGCCTGTATCCAGAGCAATACGCCAGCGCCGCACCGTTGCAAGCCATCATCGACCGCACCCGCCAGGCCCTCGCAGCCTGAGTCGAATACAATGCCCTGGATCGGCAGGCTAATCGCCAACCGATCTAGGCATGCGATTGAATAACGGCAAATGATTTATAAACAGGCCTTTACCTCGCAAATTTGACACTAGACTTGAACTTGAGCGGCCTGCCGCTCCTGACGGGTCTGCCTTGATCAATCGCTGCCACGCGCCCAGACCCGTCGGCCACTTCCCAAAGTGAGCGGACTGTCTTATGGGTATTGCAGCCGTACATTTGCACCGTCACGTCATTCGTCCAACCCTGGCCTACCTGGGCCACCACTCCTGCAGTGCCGAAGCACTGCTGCTGGGCATTGCCGCCAGCCAGTCATCCCTGGGCGCCGCCCTGGACAGCCGCCGCGGACATGGTCTTTACCATATCCGCGAACAACGCCATCAGCAGTTGTGGGACACCTACCTGGCGCGGGACCCCGATCTCGCCAGCCGCGTACGTGGCCTGGCCAGCCAGCATGCCTTTCTCACCGGCCCTCATCTGGAACTGACCGTCAATCTGCGTTACGCCACGGCCATCGCCTGGCTGATGATCCAGGCCAAGGCTATTGTCGTGCCAGCAGAAGACGACCCTTTGGCCATGGCCCGAATATGGCGCCAGATATTTCAGCCCCAAGGCTGCCTGAGAGATTTCGTAACAGCATGGCAAATCAGTGTTGCACCTCTCTTTGCCACAGCGTGAAGTTTCTTCCCGTTTGACACGTTCGCAGACGTTCGCGACACAAATGTCGGATTGTCCTACAAGAAAAGGCTCTATTTCGCACTCTTCAGCCTATGGCGCACTGTAAAAAATGTTGATACTTTCGACGCCGTGATTCTCATGGAGTACTAATAATGAAAAAACCAATGCTCAAGACCACACTTGGATTTGCGGCCTGTCTCGCTTCTTCCCATCTACTCGCTTCCGGCTTCGCCCTCAACGAACAAAGCATCAGCGGCATGGGCACCAGCTTCGCCGGGCGCTCCTCGGCCGGCGAAGACGCCAGCACCGTATACGGCAACCCGGCCGGCATGTCGCGCATCAAGCGCGAGCAGGTCAGCTTCGGCGCGGCGGCCATCTTCGCCAAGACCGACATCAACGATGGGCGGGGCACCTTCGGTGGCAGCAACGACGGCGACATGGTGCCGGTGGTTGCAGTACCCATGGGTTACTACATCAAACCGCTCAATGAGCAATGGACCTTCGGCCTGGGCGTCTACGCCCCCTACGGCCTGCTGACCGACTATGAAAGCGGCTTTGCCGGCCGCTACTGGTCGGACAAGAGCGAAGTCAAGGTCGTGACCATCCAGCCGACCATCAGCTACGCCTTCAACGACAAGGTCTCGATCGGCTTCGGCCCGACCATCAACCGCATCGAAGGTGAGCTGAGCTCCAGGACCCTGACCGCCGCCACCCCAGGCCGCAACGACGGCAAGGTCACCATCACCGGCGACGACACCGCCGTAGGCTTCAACGTCGGCCTGATGGTCCAGGCCACCGACGCCACGCGTCTGGGCCTGACCTATCACTCCAAGGTCGACTACACCCTCAAGGGCAAGACCAAGGTCGAAGGCCCTGGATTCGGGCCTTTCAGTGGCCAGAAGTACGACGCCTCGCTCGACCTGAACACGCCGGAGTCGGTCGACTTCTCGGTCACCCATCAACTGGACGACCAGTGGACGATCTACGCCGGCAGCACCTGGACACGCTGGAGCCGCCTGGAGACCATCGACGTGGTCAACAAGACCCCGGCGCCGCTGACCCCGACCATCGGCCTGATTTCCGAGCCGCAGGAATGGCGTGACACCTGGTACCACGCCATCGGCGCCGCCTACAAGGTCAACCGCGAGTGGACCCTGCGCGCCGGCCTGGCCATGGACCAGTCGCCGGTCAGCAACTCGCACCGTTCGCCACGCATCCCGACCGGCGATCGCAAGATTGTCAGCTTCGGTGCCGGCTGGAGCCCGACCGACGACATCACCATCGATGTCGCCTACCTGTACCTGCGTGAAGACGAGGCCAAGCTGCGTGACAGCAGCGCCACCAAGGGCACCTACAATGCCGACTTCCGCAACAGCGCCCATACGGTGGGTACGTCGCTGACCTACAAGTTCTAAGCGTACGGCAAGCCATGAAAAAGCCCGCGATTCTGACCAGGGATCGCGGGCTTTTTCATGGCGGCCTTCAACGTTGTCTGCTCAAGGCTTCGAGGCAATGGCCTTTTCCACGGCGGCCAGCAGCTCCGGATCATCCGGCTTGGTCGTGCTGGCAAAATAGGCAATCACCTTGCCCTGGCGGTCGATTACATACTTGTAGAAGTTCCAGCGCGGCGCCCCGCCCTGTTCGGCCAACCCCTTGAACAAGGGTATGGCATCGCTGCCACGCACAGGCTGCGGCTCGGTCATCGTGAAGGTCACGCCGTAATTGACGTAGCAGACCTTGGCCGTTTCTTCGCCATCGCCGGACTCCTGCTTGAAGTCATTGGACGGCACGCCCAGCACTTCCAGGCCTTGGGCCTTGTACTGCTGGTTCAGGGCCTCAAGCCCCTTGAACTGCGAGGTAAAGCCACAAAAGCTGGCGGTATTGACCACCACCAGCGGTTTGCCCGCATAACGCTCGCACAGGTTGATCGTCTCCTTGGCTCGCAGCATGGGCAACTCACCCCGCAATAGAGCCGGGCAATCGGCGGCCTGAGCCGTACTGCTCAATGCCAGCAGCAGGGCCGGCAGCGAAATCCAGCGAATGGTCATGCGGGCATCCCTGTTCATCGATGTGATGCCTGACACAGTACTCTTTTCGGCAACTGACGACACTCACTGGCAAACCTGCATAGTCGCTTGTACAACCCTCAGCAATTACCCATGCCCAACTGCAAACCGGCCAACCCCACCTGTTGCCAGCCCCACCACGCCAGGGCCAGCACCGCAGCCCCCGCAGCGAGTGCCGGCAGCCAGAGCCAGATGTGCTTCACGCCACCGCCTGGGCTTGCAGCCGCGTCACAGGACGCTCACGCACCGGCCAGTTCAAGGCAGCGGCCAGCACACTGAGCAACACCGAGATCTGCCAGACCAGGTCGTAGCTGCCGGTGCGGTCGTACACCACCCCGCCCAGCCAGCCGCCCATGAACGAGCCCAGTTGATGGAACAGGAAGACAATTCCGGCCAGCATCGACAGGTTGCGCACACCGAAGATGCTCGCCACGGTGCCATTGGTCAACGGCACCGTGGACAACCACAGCAAGCCCATGGCGATGCCGAACAGGTAAGCGGTGGTCTGGCTCAGGGGCACCCAGAGAAACAGCACGATCACCACCGCACGCAACAGGTAGATGGCGCTGAGCAGGCGCGGCTTGGACATCTTGCCGCCCAGCCAGCCGGCGGTGTAGGTGCCGAAGATATTGAACAGCCCGACCAGCGCCAGCACGGTGGTGCCGACCTGCGCAGGCAGGTGCTGGTCCACCAGGTAGGCCGGCAGATGCAGGCCGATGAATACGACCTGGAAGCCGCAGACGAAAAAGCCCAGAGCCAGCAGCCAGAAGCCCGAATGCGAACAGGCTTCACGCAGGGCTTCACCCAGGCTTTGCTGGGGCCCGGTGACCACCACCGGCTGGCTTTGCCTGAGCATTGCCGCCAAGGGCACGATCAGCGCCACCAGCACCGACAGCACCAGCAAGGCGCCGGACCAGCCCAGCCCGCCAATCAGGCCCAGCGTACCCGGCAACATGGCGAACTGGCCGAACGAGCCGGCGGCACTGGCGATGCCCATGCCCATGCTGCGTTTCTCGGGCGGCAGCGAGCGGCCGACCAGGCTCAGAAGAATCGAAAACGAGGTGCCGGACAAGCCGATCCCGATCAGGATGCCGGCGCTCAGCGACAGGCTCAACGGCGAATCGGCCAGGCTCATCGTGGCCAGACCCGCCGCGTACAACACCCCGCCGATCACCACGATGCGGGCCGAGCCGTAGCGGTCGGCCAGGGCGCCGGCAACCGGTTGCGCCAGCCCCCACAGCAGGTTCTGCAAGGCAATGGCGAAGGCAAACACCTCGCGGCCCCAGCCGAAATCATTGCTCATCGGCGACAGAAACAGGCCAAAGCCATGCCGCGTGCCCAGCGACAGCGCCAGGATCAACGCACTGCCCACCATGATCCAGCCACTGGTTCGCCAGGCTGATGTCATTGCTACCCCTCCGGTCCTTCGCAGGTGATGCGGTCGATGACCTGCTGTTATTGTCAGAAATCATTGCAGCAAGGCGTATATAACGGCCCTGCCGATGTTGCAAGATATTTCCCGACCAAGGCAGGCAGACTCAGATCACGATCGCCACCAGCACCATGACTTCAAGCAGTTCGAGCATTGCACCGGCCGTATCACCGGTAGTACCGCCCAGACGGCGCAGCATGACCCGGCGCAGGGCATAAAACCCCAGTACAGCCACCAGCACTGCCCACAGCCCGTTAAACCCGGCCATAAACAGACAAAAGAGCGAAACCAGCCCCAGCACTCGCCAGCCGGCACGACGCGGCAAATGATCGGCCAGCGCCTGGCCAAGCCCGCCGGCACGTACGTAAGGCGTGGTCAGAAACAATCCCAGCAAGGCACTGCGGCCGATCAACGGCGCCAGCAGCAGGCCAATCGGTTGCTGTTGATCAAGCAAGGCCAGAATCGCGGTGAACTTGAGCAACAGCACCAGCACCAGCGTGACCACGGCGATCGGCCCGCTGCGCGGGTCCTTCATGATGGTCAGGGTGCGCTCACGATCACCAAAACCACCCAACCAGGCATCGGCGCTGTCGGCCAGGCCGTCCAGGTGCAAGCCACCGCTGAGCAACACCCAGGCACTGAGCAGCAAGGCGGCGTGCAGCATCGGCGGCGCACCACTCAATAGCAGGCTCAAGCCGATCAGCATCAGGCCGAACAACGCGCCCACCAGCGGATAGCACAACAGCGAGCGGCCCATCTGCCTCGGCTCAGGCATGCCCGGCAGGCGCACCGGCAAGCTGCCGAGAAATTGCAGGGCGATCCAGAACGGCAACATGTCAGCGCTCCGTCAGTCGGCCATCGGCATCAATGTCGATGGCCAGCAAGGCGCCGTGGCCGACCTCGACTTGCAGCAAGTGCTCACGTGGCAGGCCGCGGGCCTGAGCCAGCAACAGGCGCATCACGCCGCCGTGGCTGACCAGCAACACGCGCTCGCCGGCATACTGGCGCTGCAAATGCTGCACGCCCCCAAGCACACGCTCGGCAAAGGCCAGCACCGGCTCGCCGTTGGGCGGGGTAAAGGTATAAGGGTTATCCCAGAACGCTCCGAGCCCCGCCGCATCGGTGTCCATGATCTGCGCCGCGCTGCGCCCTTCCCAATCGCCGAAATGCAGCTCTTGCAAGGCCGGCGCCAGCGTCATGGGCACGCCCAGGCGCTCGGCCAGGGCCTGGGCAAAACGCGCGCAGCGCTGCAAGGGCGAACTGACAATACGCGTCCAGGGACCACCTTCAACGACGGCTTCGTGCATCTGCGACCAGCCCTGTTCAGTCAGGGCGTCGTCCAGGCTGCCGCGCAAGCCGCCGCCCAGTTCGGTTTCACCGTGCCGCAGCAGGTCCAGGCACAGGCGCCCCTCGAGGCTCATGCCGGGCGATCCGCCACGGCGGCCTCGGCAAAGGTCGCCATGCCGTTGTGCAACTCGCAGGCCAGCCGTACCAGCGGCACCGCCAGCGCCGCCCCGCTGCCCTCGCCCAGGCGCAGGCCCAGGTCGAGCAAAGGCTCGGCCTGCAGCACTTCGAGCACATGACGATGACCGGTCTCGGCCCCCCGATGACCGAACAGCAGCCAGGCCCGGCAGGACGGGTTCAACCGCACCGCCACCAGCGCCGCTACGGTGCAGATAAAACCATCGACCAGGGCCACGATGCCCTCCTGCGCACAGGCCAGGTAAGCGCCGACCAGCGCGGCAATCTCGAAGCCGCCCAGGCAGAACAGGCTGCACAACGGGTCGCCGGCGTGCTCGGCGTGTACAGCCAGGCCGCGCTCGATTACCGCAATCTTGTGCTGCACGCCTTCAGCGTTAAGGCCCGTACCAGGGCCGACCAGCAAGGGCGCGGCGCACTCGAGCACCGAGCAGGCCACGGCGCTGGCGGCCGCCGTGTTGCCAATGCCCATTTCCCCGCCCACCCACAATTCGCCACCCGCCGCCTTGGCACGCAGCACACTGTCACGTCCGGCCAGCAACGCCGCATGACCTTGCTCGACGGTCATGGCCGGGCCCTGCACGAAGTTGGCGGTGCCGGCGCCCAGGTGCAAGTGGCGCACGCCGGGCAGGTTCACGGGCGAGACGGTGCCCAGGTCGATCACGTCCAGTTGTGCCGCCAGTTGCCGGGCCAGCACGCTGATCGCCGCGCCGCCATTGACGAAGTTGCCGAGCATCTGCCCGGTGACCGCCTGCGGGTAGGCCGAGACGCCTTCGCTGACCACGCCATGGTCGCCGGCGAAGATCGAGATCCACACCTGTTCGACACTGGGTTTCTCGCGCCCTTGCAGGCCGGCGATCTGCACCGCCAGGCGTTCCAGTTGCGCCAGCGAACCCGCCGGCTTGGTCAATTGCTGTTGGCGTGCCAACGCCGCTTCCCGGGCGGGCACATTGATTGCCTGAGCCGGTGCAAGCCACCAGGTCTGTGTCATGGAGCAGTTCCTTTCAAGGTCAGGGGCAGGCCGGCCACGGTCAGCACCACGCGCTGGCAGCGCTCGGCCAGGGCCTGGTGCAACAGGCCGGCTTCGTCGACATAGCGACGGGTCAGCTCACCGAGGGGCACCACGCCCAGCCCGGTTTCGTTGCTGACGAAAATGATCTCGCCGGGCAGCCCGGTGACGGCATCAAGCAGCGCCTGGCGCTCCTCGACAAGGCGCTCGGCGTTGTCGAGCATCAGCAGGTTGGTCAGCCACAGGGTCAGGCAGTCGACCAGCAGGCACTGGTCGGCACCGGCCTGTTCACGCAACGCAGCGGCCAACGCCAACGGTTCTTCGACCAGTCCCCAACTGTCCGGGCGACGCTGGCGATGCAGGGCCACGCGCTGGTTGAGTTCGCCGTCCACCGGCTGACTGGTGGCGATGTAGGTCACCGCCAGCCCTGAGCGGGTGGCCAGTTCTTCGGCCAGGCGGCTTTTGCCGGAACGGGCACCGCCAAGGATCAGTTGCAACATGTCAGGCGTGCTCCAGGCCGCAGAGCTGGCGCAGCAAGGCCACGTCCAGGTGCCGGTCGACCAGATCGGCCAGGCGCTCGATGTCGTATTCGCGCAGGGCGTGGTAGTCGATGCTCTGCACCTCGGCCAGCCCGGCCCAGCGCAGCAACGCGGTGCAGGCGGCCGGCGACTCGAACAGGCCATGCAGGTAGGTGGCGAAGATCTGCCCGTCCGTGCTTTGGGCGCCGTCGCAACGGCCATCGTCCAGGCGCACCGCGCAGTGCTCAAGCGCTGCACCCGTGGTGACGCCGGCATGAATCTCGTAACCGGCCACCTCGGCGCCCTCAAGCGCCAGGTGACCGCGGACATTGCGCAGCTGCTTTTCGCTTTCCAGCACCGTGCTCATGTCCAGCAGCCCCAGGCCGGCACTGGAGCCGGGCGCGCCTTCCAGCCCTTGCGGATCGTGCAGGTGCTGGCCGAGCATCTGTAACCCGCCGCAAATGCCCAGCAGCTTGCCGCCATAGCGCAGGTGACGGGCGATGGCCTCGTCCCAGCCGTTGGCGCGCAGCCAGGCCAGGTCGCTGCGCACGCTCTTGGAGCCAGGCAGAATGATCAGGTCGGCCGGCGGGATGGGCTGGCCGGCGCCTATGAACTGCAGATTGACCTGCGGGTGCAGGCGCAACGGGTCGAAATCGGTGTGGTTGCTGATGCGCGGCAACACCGGCACCAGCACATTGAGCACCTGCTCGGCCTTGTCGGCCTGGCGCCGGTCCAGGCCATCCTCGGCCTCCAGGTGCAGGTCCATCAGATAGGGCAGCACGCCGACCACCGGCTTGCCGGTGCGCTGCTCCAGCCAGTCCAGGCCGGGCTGCAGCAAAGCGATGTCACCGCGAAAGCGGTTGATGACAAAGCCCTTGATTCGCGCCTGCTCGCTAGACGACAGCAGCTCCAGCGTGCCGACCAGATGGGCAAAGACCCCGCCACGATTGATGTCGGCAATCAGCAGCACCGGACAGTCGACCACCTCGGCAAAGCCCATGTTGGCGATGTCGTTCTCGCGCAGGTTGATCTCGGCCGGGGAGCCGGCGCCTTCGACCATCACCACCTGATAGGCCTCGCTCAGGCGCTGGTGCGAGGCCAGCACCGCCTGCATGGCGATGGTCTTGTAGCCGTGGTAGGCCACGGCATTCATGGTGGTCACCGCCCGGCCATGAATGATCACCTGCGCGCCGGTGTCACTGTTGGGCTTGAGCAGCACCGGGTTCATGTCGGTGTGCGGCGCCAGCCCGCAGCCCTGGGCCTGTACCGCCTGGGCGCGTCCGATCTCGCCACCGTCGGCGGTGACGGCACTGTTGAGGGCCATGTTCTGGGGCTTGAACGGCACCACGCTGACGTCCTGGCGCGCCAGCCAGCGGCACAGCCCGGTTACCAGCGTGCTCTTGCCGGCATCGGAGGTGGTGCCCTGCACCATCAGGGTGGTCATGTCAGTTCCTTGAAATAGTCATGCAACAGGGTGTCCAGGCGCTGCCAGTCAGCCTCGCTGGCCGGCAAGCCAAAGCGCAGGCTGCAGGCGTCGGCGTTTTCGCCGATGAACAGACGTAACAGCACGCCACGCCGGGCGGCAAACTCATATAAAGGTTGCGCATGGGCCGTGACCCGCCATTGAAACAGGGCGCAACCGCCGGTCGGTGCCAGGTCGTGGGCGGCCAGCAACCCGGCAAGCCGCGTGGCGGCCTGTTCAAGGCGCTGGCGCTGGACCTGCTGGCCGGCCCGGTCGCTCAGGCAGGCCAGGCCAATCCTGCGGGTGGGACCGCTGACCGCCCAGGGGCCGATCTCGCGGGCCAGTGCCTTGAGCAGGCTCGGCTCGGCCAGGGCAAAGCCCAGGCGCACCCCTGCCAGGCCGAAGAACTTGCCGAACGAGCGCAGCACGATCAAGCCGCTGCGCGTGGTTTCGGCGGCCAGGCTTGAGGCCGGGGTGCTGTCCATGAAGGCCTCGTCGATGACCAGCCAGCCACCGCGCTCGGCCAGCCGGGCGTGCCATTCCAGCAAGCGCTCAGGCGCCAGCAGCAGCCCCGTGGGGTTGTTGGGGTTGACCACCACCAGAATGTCGAGGCTGTCGAGAAAGTAGTCGACCTCATGGGCCAGCACTTCACGCACCAGAAAGCCGGCCTTGCGCCAGGCATGCGCGTGCTCGGCGTAACAGGGCGAGACCACGCCGACCTTGCCGCCACTGCGCAGGCGCGGCAAGGCCTGGATCGCGGCTTGCGAACCCGGCAACGGCAAGGCACGCGGGGCGTTGTAATACGCGCAAGCTGCGGCTTCAAGGCCGTCATCGGCTTGCGGCAGACGTGCCCAGTCTTGCGCCTCGATGGGCGGAATCGGCCAGGCCCAGGGTGCGATACCGGTGGACACATCCAGCCAGTCGGCCTCGGCCATCCCGTAACGCTGCGCCGCCGCCCGCAAGCGGCCTCCGTGTTCAAGCATACAATTGTGCTCCTGCACACAGCACCAGCAGCCACAGCCAGACGCCGCGCTGCACCAGTTGCCAGCCGGCCTCGATGGACTCTGCATCGGCAGGCTTGCCTTCACCCAACGGCGGGCGCTCATGCACCTCACCGTGATACACCGCAGGCCCGCCCAGCTCGACGCCCAGCGCACCGGCGCCGGCCGCCATCACCGGGCCCGCATTGGGGCTGTCCCAGGTCGGCCCCTGGGTGCGCCAGCAGCGCAGCGCCAGGCGCGTCTTGCCCAGCACCGCGTAAGTCAGGGCCACCAGCCGCGCCGGCATATAGTTGAGGACATCGTCGATCTTCGCCGCCGCCCAGCCGAAACGCTCGAAGCGTTCGTTGCGATAGCCCCACATGGCATCCAGGGTATTGCTCAGCCGGTACAGCACCACGCCCGGCGCCCCGGCCACGACAAACCAGAACAGCGCGGCAAACACCGCATCGCTGCCGTTCTCCAGCACCGACTCAGTGGCGGCACGGGCCACGCCATTGGCATCGAGTTCCGAAGTCTGCCGGCTGACCAGGTAGCCGACCCGCTTGCGCGCCTCGTCCAGGTCATCGCCACGCAAGGCGGCCGCCACCGGTTGCACATGCTCACCCAGGCTGCGCAGCCCCAGCGCGCAGTACAGCGCCAAGATCTCGACCAGCGTGCCCAGGTACGGCAACCAGCTCAGCAGCGTGATCAACAGGGTCAACGGCACCACGGCCAGCACCCAGGCGGTGACACCATGGCTGCGCCAGCCACGACCAGCGGCATTGAAGCGTTGCTCGATACGCTCGGCATAGCGTCCGAACGCCACCAGCGGATGCCAACGTTTCGGCTCGCCCAGCAACGCATCCAGCGCCACCCCCGCCGCGCTCAACAGCGCCACACTCATGGATGCACTCCCCATTGGTTTTCATACAGCAATTGTTCGAGCGGGCGCGCCTGCGCCCAGCCTTCGAGCACCAGCATCGGTGCCGGATAAAAGCCATCGACCGGTCCCAGGCACAAAATGGCCAGGGGCCGCGCGCCGGCGGGCATGTCGAGCAAGGCGGCCAACGCATCGGGGTCGAACAGCGACACCCAGCCCATGCCCAGGCCTTCGGCCCGCGCCGCCAGCCACATGTTCTGGATGGCGCAGGACAACGACGCGATGTCCATCTCCGGCAAGGTACGCCGGCCAAAAATATGCTGTTCGCGGCCGTCCATCAGCGCCGCGACGATCACCTCGGCGCAATCGCTGATGCCCTCGACCTTGAGTTTCATGAAGTCATCGGCGCGCTCACCCAGGGCCTCGGCAGTGCGCACCCGCTCCTGCTCGACCTGGGCCTGCAGGCTGGCACGCAAGGTCCGGTCGGTGATGCGGATGAAACGCCAGGGCTGCATCAAACCGACGCTGGGCGCCTGGTGCGCGGCCTCCAGCAAACGCGCCAGCCGTTCGGGCGCCACCGTGCCACCACTGAAGTGGCGCATGTCACGGCGCTCGGCAATGGCCCGGTACACCGCCGCCCGCTCATCGGGGCTGAAGGCTGCGTCGCTCATGGCGTGAACAGCGCCGCAATCGCAGGCGGGCTCGAAGGGAAATAAAAATGCACGTACGAGGCCGTCAACCGGCCCAGGCGATAGACCGCCTCGGCCCCGCGCCCGCCATTGGGGCTCACGCCCCGGGCGATCGGCTCCAGGGCCGTGCTGGTCAATGAGTGATGGTAAGTGTGCCCGCGCAGCAAGCCTTCGGGCAGCGCCACGTTCTGCAGCGCCAGGGCCGCCAGGCGCGTTTGCATCACCGCCTCGCCCGGCACCAGGCCGGCCAGTTCGACGCGCACGCCCTGGACATCGGTCAGGGCATCGAGCAGGTAGAGCATGCCGCCGCACTCGGCCAGGATCGGTTTGCCTGCCGCGTGATGGGCGGCAATCGCCTCGCGCATCAAACGGTTGGCGCCCAGGGCCACATGGTGCAGCTCGGGATACCCCCCGGGCAGGTACAGGCTGTCGGCCTCGGGCAGCTGCGTGTCATGGATCGGCGAGAAGAAACTCAACTCGGCGCCCATGCCCCGCAGCAGGTCGAGGCTGGCGCCATAGACAAAGGCAAACGCTTCGTCACGGGCGATGGCAATGCGCACCCCGGCCAGCAACGGCTCGACCGGTTGCGGTTCGGGCGCAGCAAAGGTCACCGGCGGCGGCAGCGTCACTTCGCAAGTGCTGCCCAGCGCCTGGGCGGCGGCATCCAGGCGCGCATCCAGATCGTTCAATTCACTGGCCTGCACCAGCCCCAGATGGCGGCTGGGCAGCTCAATGCCGGTCTCGCGCGACAACGCGCCGTACCAGCGCAGCCCTTCGGTCAGGCTGTTTTCCAGCAGTTGCGCATGGCGCACAGTGCCGACCCGGTTGGCCAGCACGCCGGCAAACGGCAGGTCCGGCTGATAACGCGCCAGCCCCAAGGCCAGGGCGCCGAAGGTCTGGGCCATGGCGGTGCCGTCGATGACGCCCAGCACCGGCACCCCGAAGTGCCGCGCCAGGTCGGCGCTGGACGGGGTGCCGTCGAACAGGCCCATGACCCCTTCGATCAGAATCAGGTCGGCCTCACCGGCCGCCTCCCAGAGCAGACGGCGGCTGTCTTCGACGCCGATCATCCACAGGTCCAGTTGATAGACCGGCGCACCGCTGGCGCGCTCCAGGATCATCGGGTCGAGAAAATCCGGGCCACATTTGAACACACGCACCTTGCGCCCCTGATTGCGATGCAACCGGGCCAGCGCAGCGGTGACGGTGGTCTTGCCCTGCCCGGAGGCCGGGGCGGCAATCAATACGGCGGGGCACTGGCGGGCAGCGTCACTCACAGCTCGATGCCCTTTTGCGCACGAATGCCGGCCTGAAAGGCATGCTTGACCATGCCGATCTCCGACACGGTGTCGGCCAGTTCGATCAATTCGGGCTTGGCACCGCGGCCGGTGACCACCACATGCTGCATGGGCGGGCGCGCCTGCAGATCGGTCAGCACCTGGTCGAGGTCCAGGTAGCCGTGCTTGAGGGCAATATTGAGTTCATCGAGGACCACCAGGCTGATGGCCGGGTCGCTGAGCAATTGCTTCGACACCTCCCAGGCCGCCTGGGCAGCGGCGATGTCGCGCTGACGGTCCTGGGTTTCCCAGGTAAAGCCCTCGCCCATCACGTGATAGCGCACCTGCTCGGGAAAACGCCGGAAAAACAGCTCTTCGCCGGTGCTGTTGCGGCCCTTGATGAACTGCACCACACCGCATTGCATGTCGTGTCCCATGGCCCGGGCCAGCATGCCGAACGCCGAACTGCTCTTGCCCTTGCCATTGCCGCTGAGCACCAGCAGCAGGCCGCACTCATTGGGCGAATTGGCAATGCGCTCGTCGATGATGGCTTTCTTGCGCAGCATGCGCGCCAGGTGGCGTTCGTCACGTTCGGGGGATGGGTTCATCTTCAGCTCTCCGCTGGGGGGCACGCGAAAGCAGACGACAGGACAGCCTCGGGCCGCCAGGCGCGTACCCGTTGCAGAGCATCGCCCGCCGTGATGCTGTGGAAAGAGTGACAGGCCGGTCTCCGGGCTCATGAGCGGGTGTTACCCCTGGCGGTGCGCCTTCCCGGGCAAACCCAGTGGCGTCGGACACCGCCTTGACTCATCTACCGTTGCGGGGGCAGCGCCGGAATTGGACAGGTCCTGACCGGCTTCCCTGTTTCACCTCGCCAATCGATGATTGCAAGGCACCTGAAACAAGCGGCGAAGGGTAGAGGGTTGGGTAAACAGCGTCAAACAGTATTGAATTGAACCTCACGGACGGCGCTTTCTCTATCCATAATCAGCTTTTGGTTTATGGCGAGGCCTCACCATGCTCAAGCGTGTCCCGCATTGCGCAATCATCCTGCTCACCGCAGGCGGCCTGGCAGCCTGTGGCGAAACCGCCAGCCTGCAAGTGGCCGACGGCTCGGGCCCTGCCCCGCAGCTGCCCGCCCCCAACAAGACCCTGCTGCCGACGGTCAATATCGCCCCGGCCATCGGCTGGCCCGAGGGCGGCAAGCCGGTCGCCGCCCCCGGCACGCAAGTGGCCGCCTTTGCCGAAGGCCTGGACCATCCGCGCTGGCTGTATGTATTGCCCAACGGCGATGTGCTGGTGGCCGAATCCAACACGCCCGCCAAGGAGACCTCCGGGGGATTGCGTGACTGGATCGCCAAGAAGGTCATGAGCCGTGCCGGGGCCGGCGTGCCCAGCGCCAACCGCATCACCCTGCTGCGCGATGCCGACCGCGACGGCGTTGCCGAGACCCGCTCGGTGCTGCTGGAAAACCTCAACTCACCGTTCGGCATGACGCTGGTGGGCAATACGCTGTACGTCGCTGACACCGATCGCCTGCTCGGCTTCTCCTATGAAAGCGGCCAGACCCGGATCAGCGGGCCACCTGCGGTGATCACTGACCTGCCAGGTGGCGAGCTGAATCACCACTGGACCAAGAACGTGATCGCCAGTCGTGATGGCAGCAAGCTGTACGTCACAGTCGGTTCCAATAGCAATGTCGGCGAGAACGGCATGGACCAGGAACAGGGGCGCGCCGCCATCTGGGAAGTGGACCGCGCTTCAGGGCAGAAACGCCTATTTGCCTCGGGACTGCGCAACCCCAACGGCATGGACTGGGAACCGGTGACCGGCAAACTCTGGACCGCCGTCAACGAGCGCGACGAAATCGGCAGCGACCTGGTACCCGACTACGTGACCTCGGTGCAGGACGGCGGCTTTTATGGCTGGCCCTACAGCTACTACGGCCAGCACGTCGATGAACGCGTGCAGCCACAAGAGCCGCAGAAAGTCGCCAGCGCCCTGGTGCCCGATTATGCCGTGGGGCCGCACACCGCTTCGCTCGGGCTGGTGTTCGCCGACGGCAAGACCCTGGCCGCGCCGTTCGATGAGGGCATGTTCATCGGCCAGCACGGCTCATGGAACCGCAAGCCGCACAGCGGCTACAAGGTGGTGTTCATCCCGTTCAAGGCCGGCAAGCCTGCAGGCCAGCCGGTCGATGTGCTGAGCGGGTTCCTGGACAAGGACGAGAAAGCCATGGGCCGCCCGGTGGGCGTGGTCAACGACCAGCGTGGCGGCCTGCTGGTGGCGGACGATGTAGGCAACCGCATCTGGCGCGTGACATCAGCCAGGTAATCAGATGGACTCGCCCACGCCGAGGCGTGGGCGAGTCCATCCGATTACAGAGCAGAATAAAGACTGTGAATCACCGGCCGTTCTGCGCCAGGCTTTCCGGGCGGATCACGCGCTTGGCGTTCAGATAGGCCTTCTGCCAGTAAGGCTTGCTCAGGCTGTCGAGCTTGACCGTGCCGCCGGTGGCCGGTGCATGCACGAAGCGCCCTTCACCGACATAGATACCGGCATGCGACACCTGCGAGCCGCCGGAGGTGGCGAAGAACACCAGGTCGCCGGTCTGCAACTGTTCACGCCCCACGGTCGGCGCGTTCATCACGATCATGTCGCGCGTCGAGCGTGGCAGGCTGATGCCGGCCATGTCACGGTACACATAGCCGATCAGGCCGCTGCAATCGAAACCGGAATCCGGGGTATTGCCGCCCCAGCGATATGGCGTACCCACCAGCCCCAAGGCACGAAACAGCACATCCTCGACCGCCGGTGACGCTACGGTCGCGGGCGCAGCCAGCACGGGGCGCTGAACGATACGGGGTTTCTGGGGGGGTGGTGCGCTGGCGCAGGCGCCGAGCAGCGCTGCGAGGGAAATCACCATCAGGCGTAACGTCATCGACATAACCACAACTACTCCCTTCGGATGCGGCCTTGTTGCCGAAAGCACAAAGCCCGGTCAGGGACCGGGCATCACGTTATTTATGGCGTTTGATAGTAGCGGGTTTTACGCTGGTCGAGGTCATCGCCGTGGTCTGCACGTCGCCGCTTGGCGGTGCCAGCACCAGGGCGCGCTTGGCCTCGATGAAGGTCTTGCTCCAGTACGAGTCGTCCAGGCTGTCGATCCGGACTCCGCCGCTGCGGCGGCTGCTGGAATGAATGAACTGCGCATCCCCCAGGTAGATCGCTGCATGGCTGACACGACCGCGACCGGCGGTGCTGAAGAACAGCAGGTCACCCGGCTTGAGGTCGCGGCGGGCAACCTGCGGTGCATCGATATTGATCATTTCCCGGCTCGAACGCGGCAGGCTCATGCCGGCCTCTTCGCGGAACAGGAAATTGATGAAACCGCTGCAATCGAAGCCCGAGGTAGTCGAGCTGCCGCCAAAACGGTAGCGCGTACCGATCAGCGACTTGCCGCGTTCCAGAATGGAGTCGGCCAGCAACGGCAACTGGTAGGAGGTGTTTCTGGAGAACCCGGCCAGTTCTTCTTCGGCTTCCTGCTCCTGCTGCAATTGAGCAGTGTGGGCATGACGCACGCCGGACTGGGCGGTGATGGAATGGGTGTACTGCGCCTGGTGTTCAGGCTGCGGCTGGGTGACCGATGACTGGGTCGAGCAACCGAACAGAAACGTGGCAAAAAGCAGTGGCACGAGGGGTGCGAAGCGAACAACTTGCATGGGCACGACCGTGGCGGAAAATTCAGGAGCCGCGACTATGCCTTCAATGAAAGTGATTTGCAAATTCTATCGAATTAAATGTGACTTATGAGTTCAGGCATGACATGTGCCGCCCGCCCCTTGAGAAACACGTCCATGGCGGCACTGTGATCAGTGGCCAAGGGATTGATTTCCAAGGTAAACCCGCCTGAGACACGGGCGCGCAGCACAGGTTCCTGGATATAAGGAAAACTGGCAGTGGTGCCAATGCTTAGAACCGCATCGAACCCCAGGCTCATCTGCTGTTCCAGAGCGCTCAAGGCCTGTTCCGGCAGCATTTCCTGAAACAACACGACCGGCGGTCGCAAAATGCCATTACACACCCTGCAGAGGGGCGGCAAGGGTCGTTGCAGGTGCTCGCTCAGGTGAGGATCCTGTGCGCCGCATGCCTGGCAGAACAGCAGTGCCATCTGCCCGTGAATTTCGATCAGTCGTTCCGGCGGACTGCCAGCGGCACGGTGATACCCGTCGACGTTCTGGGTCAGCACCCAGCACTCGGGCTTGAGACGCTGCAACTGGGCAATGGCGTAATGCGCGACATTGGGTTCGCCGCCCAGGCAGGCACTGCCCAACTGAGCAATGTACTTCCAGCACAGTGCCGGGTCGCGGCGCAGCATCGGCCCCGACAGGGCCACTTCGATGGGCAGGTCGTCATCGGTGCGGCCGTTGTACAGGCCGCCGACGCCCCGGTAGGTCGGCAACCCCGAATCGGCGGACAGCCCGGCCCCGGTGATCACCAGAATGCGGCGGGCATGGCGCAGCGCTGCACCGGCCTGGCGCATCAACTGCGGGTCTACCACCCAAGGGTTTCCTTGAGAAAGGGAATGGTCAGCTTGCGCTTCTCCTGCAATGACGCCTGGTCGAGGCGCTCAAGCAGATCGAACAGCGCGCTCATGCTGCGCGTGCCGCGCGTGAGGATGAAGTGCCCCACGTCATCGGTGAGGTGCAGGCCGCGGCGTGACGCGCGCAATTGCAGTGCACGCAGTTTGTCTTCATCGGACAGGCCGCGCATCTGGAACACCAGGGCCATGGTCAGCCGCGACTTGAGGTCGGGCAGCTTGATCGGCAGTTCACGGGGCGACTTGGAGGCGGCGATCAGCAGGCGTCGGCCGCTGTCGCGCAGGCGATTGAACAGATGGAACAGCGCTTCTTCCCAGTCCGGCTTGCCGGCAATGGCCTGCAGGTCGTCCAGGCACACCAGCTCGTATTGCTCCAGATGGTCGAACAGCTCGACGCCCTCTTCGAGCAACTGGGCCAGGGGCAGGTACACCGCCGGCTCACCGAGCTGCTTGAAACGCAGGCACGCGGCCTGCAACAGGTGCGTACGACCTACCCCGTCCTTGCCCCACAGGTAGATCAGGCTTTCGGTCCACCCCGCGTCCGCTTCACACAGGCGCTCGACATAGCCCAGCGCCGCTGCATTGGCGCCGGGGTAGTAATTGACGAACGTGGCGTCGTCACGCAGACGCACACTCAAGGGCAGCTGAACGGGTTTCATGCTGGCTGGGCGCTTCCTGGGAGCAAGCGAACCTCGCGAAAAAGAATGCAAAGTCTATACCTGCAAGGCGGGCCGCACAATGCGACGCACCCCAAGGAAAATCAAAGGCTTGCAGGCGCGCCCAGTGCCAGTGCGCTCAAAGCTCCGGATCGCGCGTGCCGGCGTAGACATCCGACGCCTTGTATAGCGTATGAACATGACGCAACAGCACCATGATCACCGCAGCCACCGGCAGTGCCAGCAGGATGCCGGTAAAACCGAACAGTTCGCCACCGGCCAGGATCGCGAAAATCACCGCCACCGGGTGCAGGCCGATGCGATCGCCCACCAGCAACGGTGTCAGCACCATGCCTTCCAGTGCCTGGCCGACCATGAACACCGCCACGATGCCCAGCATCGGATACAGGTCACCTCCAAACTGGAACAGCCCGGCGATCAGCGCCGCGCCAATGCCGATCACAAAGCCCATATAAGGCACGATGGCCGCCAGCCCGGCGATCACACCGATCAGCAGGCCCAGTTCCAGGCCCACCAGCATCAGGCCGGCGGCGTAGATCACCCCCAGCGCCACCATCACCAGCAACTGACCGCGAATGAACGCGCCCAGCACCTCATGACACTCACCGGCCAGGCTGACGATGCGCGCCTCGCGCTGGCGCGGCAGCAGGCCATGGATCTTGCCCATCATCACGTCCCAGTCGCGCAACAGGTAGAAGCACACCACCGGGATCAGCACCAGGTTGGTCAGCCAGCCAATCAAGGCCAGGCTTGAAGCCGTGGCCTGCGACAGCACCAGGCTGACGACATCACCCGCTTCGCCGATGTGCCCGGACAGCGAAGTCTTGAGCTTGTCGAAACGCCAGAAGCCATCGGACAGGCCAAACTTGGCCTGGGCCCAGGGCAACGCTGTGTGCTGCAGCCAGTCGAGTATTTGCGGCGCCAGCTCGTAGAGGCGCATCAACTGACGGAACAGCATCGGCACCAGCACCAGCAGCAAGGCCATCAGCACCAGAGTGAACAAGCCGAACACCGCCACCACGCCCAATGTACGGGACAGGCCGAGTCGCTCCAGGCGATCGACCAGCGGGTCACCCATATAAGCCAGCAGCAATGCCACCAGAAACGGCATCAGAATGGTGTGCAGCACCCCCAGAAAGACCAGCAGCAACACCGCACCACCCAGCCAGAACCAACGCCGCGAATCCGTCATTTAATGCCTCTGCACCTGGAAAACATCATTTGCACCCTTACCAGCGAAAGTATAACTGGGGGGCATTGGCCGGCGCGGGCGCCGGTGCAGCGGTATCTGATGGTGATGCGGGCGCGTTTACCGGCCCGCTCGCCTGGACCGGCAGCGCCTCGCTGGCCGGGACTTCCTGCAAGCGGGCCAAGGCCAGTTGCGAACGGACCTGCTCGGCACTGGCACTGACGTCGAACGTCAACCGGTCGCCCTCGACCAGCGCCAGGCGCCCACCAAAGGGGTCGAGCAAGCGTTGCAGCTCGGCATAACGCTCCAGCGTCGAGCCCTGGAACTGCACCTGCAAGGCGCTGGCGACCGCGCCTGGCTTGATGGCAAAGCGCGGCGCCAGGCGCTCGCTGACTGCCAGCATCACGGCATCGGCCAAGGCTTCGACGCTCGCCCCGCCGGCCTTGCCCTGCTCCCGGGTATCGCCCAGCCACAGACGCCAGGTGCCTTGCCACTGCCCACTCTCTTCACGGGCATGCACGGCCAGGATCGCGTCGGTGCCGTAGCGCTCGGAAGCCTGCTTGATGTCAACGCCGTCCTTGTCGGCCAGGTGCTCGGCGGTGCCCACGCCCTGCTCGCCCAGGTCGGCCAGCGGCAGGTGCAAGGGCAGGCCGCGATGCTCGGCGGCGCGGCGCAGCGGTTCGGCGGCGCCCTGGCCGTCGCCAACCAGGTTGGAACCTTCGACGGAATCGATCAGCCACCAGCCCAGAATGCTGGGCCGGTTGCTGCCCCAGATCGGCAGCCCGGCCTGACGCAAGGCGCGGTCGGTGCTGGCCGGGTCGAAATCCACCAGCAGCTTCTCCGGCGGCCCCGCTTCATAGCCGTACTGGCTGATGATCTGTTGAGGGTTCTTGCGCACCTCGGCCAGCGGCGCCTTGGCATTGCCGGTCAGGCGCTGCACCAGGGTCTGCACCGCCGCCTGGGTGGCACGGTCGCGCTCGTCGGGCGCCTGGCTGGCCACCGGCTCACGCACTTGATAAAGGTTGGTCACGGTCTGCGCGAGCGTCGGCAGGCTTGCCAGGCTCAGGCAGCCAAGAAGAAGGTAGCTGGAAAGACGCATGGGGCAGTTCCCGAACGGAAGATGGCAGCAGTCAATACGAGGCTTGAGACAACAACAAAGCCTCAATCATTCACATCAAGGGCGTTATTGTACAGGTCGACGCCTTAACCGAACCTGAGCACCGGCACCACTCGGCCCCAAGGATGGCCCCGGCGCGGCAAGCCTGCTAAAATCGCGCGCCTTCACAGACCGAAAATGGCACCGACTCCGGTACGGCATGCATGCATGTGCAAAACCTGGGTGTCGCGGTCGATCCTCCGAATCCCCCTGAAGGCCTGGATTTTTTTATGAGCAAGCAACCCTCCATCAGCTACAAAGACGCCGGTGTAGACATCGACGCCGGTGAAGCATTGGTCCAACGCATCAAAGGCGTGGCCAAGCGGACCGCGCGCCCCGAGGTCATGGGCGGTCTGGGAGGTTTCGGCGCGCTTTGCGAAATCCCGGCCGGCTACAAACAGCCCGTGCTGGTTTCCGGCACCGACGGTGTAGGCACCAAGCTGCGCCTGGCGCTGAACCTGAACAAGCACGACACCATCGGCATCGACCTGGTGGCCATGTGCGTCAACGACCTGGTGGTCTGTGGCGCCGAGCCATTGTTCTTCCTCGACTACTACGCCACCGGCAAGCTCAATGTCGACACCGCCGCTCAGGTGGTGACCGGCATCGGCGCCGGCTGTGAACTGGCCGGCTGCTCGCTGGTGGGCGGCGAGACCGCCGAAATGCCCGGCATGTACGAAGGCGAAGACTACGACCTGGCCGGCTTCTGCGTCGGCGTGGTGGAAAAGGCCGAGATCATCGACGGCTCCAAAGTGGCCAGCGGTGACGCCCTGATCGCCCTGCCGTCGTCGGGCCCGCACTCCAACGGTTACTCGCTGATCCGCAAGATCATCGAAGTGGCCGGTGCCGACATCGAGAACATCCAGCTCGATGGCAAGCCGCTGACCGAACTGCTGATGGCCCCGACGCGCATCTACGTCAAGCCACTGCTCAAGCTGATCAAGGACACCGGCGCGGTCAAGGCCATGGCCCACATCACCGGTGGCGGCCTGCTGGACAACATCCCGCGCGTGCTGCCTGAAGGCGCCCAGGCCGTGGTCGACGTGGCCAGCTGGCAGCGTCCGGCGGTCTTCGACTGGCTGCAGCAGCAGGGCAACGTCGAAGAACACGAAATGCACCGCGTCCTGAACTGCGGCGTGGGCATGGTCATCTGTGTGGCCCAGGAGCACGTCGAGCAGGCGCTGAACGTACTGCGCGAGGCCGGCGAGCAGCCATGGGTGATCGGCCAGATCGCCACGGCCGCCGAAGGCGCGGCCCAGGTCGAGCTGAAAAACCTCAAGGCACATTGATGCCAGCGTCGAGTCCAGTGGCGCGCAATGTCGTGGTGTTGCTGTCCGGTAGCGGCAGCAACCTGCAAGCGATGATCGACCAGTTCAGTGAGGCCGGCAGCCCGGCGCGCATCGTCGCGGTGATTTCCAACCGCGCCGATGCCTTCGGCCTGCAACGGGCCAGGGACGCGGGTATCAGCACCCGTGTCCTGGACCACAAGGGTTTCGCGGGCCGCGAGGCCTTCGACGCCGCCCTGGCCGAACTGATCGACGGTTTCGCGCCGGACCTGGTCGTGCTGGCCGGGTTCATGCGCATCCTCAGTGGCGATTTCGTGCGCCACTACCAGGGTCGCCTGCTCAACATCCACCCCTCGCTGCTGCCCCTCTACAAGGGCTTGCACACGCATCAAAGGGCGCTGGAGGCTGGTGATACCGAGCATGGCTGCAGCGTGCACTTCGTCACCGAGGAACTCGATGGCGGACCGCTGGTCGTACAGTCGGTGGTTTCGGTAGAGTTGCACGACTCCCCTGAAACCCTGGCGCAGCGTGTCCATGCCCAGGAACACCGGATTTACCCATTGGCCATCCGCTGGTTCGTCGAAGACCGTCTGCGTCTTGACGAACAAGGCGCTTCCCTCGATGGCCAGTTGCTCCCGGCCAGCGGCCATCTGATTCGAAACTAGGAGATTCCATGCGTCGTGCCTTGCTCTTCGCTGCTGCTTTGCTTGCCCTGCCCGCCAGCCAGGCAGCCGAACTTCAGCCCTTCTCCGCCAGCTACACCGCCGACTGGAAGCAGCTGCCCATGAGCGGCACCGCCGAGCGCAGCCTGAAAGCCGGTGCCGATGGCGTCTGGAATCTCGATTTCAAGGCGTCGATGGTCATTGCCAGCCTGTCCGAGTCGAGCACTTTGAAGGTCGATAAAGATGTCATGGTGCCGCTGACCTACAACTTCGAACGCAGCGGCCTGGGCAAGTCCAAGAAGGTCGACCTGGTGTTCGACTGGTCGACCAAGTTCGTCACCGGCTCCGACCGCAGCGATGCCGTCAAACTGCCGATCAACCGCGGCGTGCTCGACAAGTCCACCTATCAACTGGCCTTGCAGCACGACGTGGCCGCCGGCAAGAAAAGCATGAGCTACCAGGTGGTCGACGGCGACGAACTGGACACCTATGACTTCCGCGTCCTGGGGTCTGAAAAGGTCAGCACCAAGGCCGGCCAGATCGATGCCATCAAGGTCGAGCGCGTGCGCGACCCGACGCAGAGCAAACGCACCACCGTGCTCTGGTTTGCCAAGGACTGGGATTACCTGCTGGTGCGCCTGCAACAGGTCGAAACCGACGGCAAGGAGTACAACATCATGCTCCAGGACGGTACGGTCAACGGTAAGACCGTCAAGGGCAGCTAAGCGCCAGGCCTGCGACAGCAAAAAGCCCCGGCTCGCGAGAACCGGGGCTTTTTTTCGCCGGCAAAAAGTGCCGGACGCTTACATGAAAAATGCTTCATGAAACATTAAGAAACAATCAAATCCTTATAAATCAATAGCTTGAATAATTTTCAGGATAGTTCAGCCACATATTGCCCTGCACAAGGGCTTTACTTAGGAAGCTAACAAAACCTATAAAGAAGGCCTGCGACAGATCGCCGCAGTTTCCAGATTCAGGAGCTGAACGACATGACTGTAAAAGTGACCGAGCGCGACGATGCCCACCTTTCCCATGAAACCGTAGCCCACGGCATTCACGTCTGGGACGTCTACCAGCAGGATCAACTGGTCGGCATGTTCCATGACGAGTCCGATGCCCAGCGCTACAAGGCCGAGCTCGAAGAACAGGAAAATCGCAGAGGCCACTGAGCCTGATCTCTTGAAAGACAAAACCCGCCTTGAGCGGGTTTTGTCTTTGCGTTGATCAGCCGATGAAGAGGCTTACCACATCAGGTCATCAGGGATCTGATAGGCCGCATACGGGTCGTCGGCATCCGGTGCTTCGGTCGGGGTATTGAGCAACACGATACGGCGCGGGTCGCGCTCCTGGATCTTCAGGGCCGGCTCGCGCGGGATGATCTCGTAGCCCCCACCATGGTGCACGATCGCCAGCGAGCCGCTGCTGAGCTTGTTGCGCACCAGCGCATTGACCGGGATGCGCTTGACCTTCTTGTCGTCGACAAAGTTGTAATAGTCTTCAGTGGTCAGCTTGGGAATGCGTGACACTTCGATCAGTTGCTTGACCTGCGCGGCACGGGCCTTGGCTTCGGCCTTTTCCTGCTGCTGGCGATTGAGCTCCTGGTCACGCCTGGCCTTTTCGGCCATCGCTTCCTGGGCGGCACGCTTTTGCGAGTCGTCGGCCTCGATCTGGCCCTTGTGCACCAGGCGCTGTTCTTTCTGCTTGGCTTTACCGGCCTGCTTGGCCTGCTTTTCGTTGACCAGACCTGCCTTGAGCAACTGGTCGCGTAGGGAAAGGCTCATTGTCTACTCGCTTATTCGATTTCACGCACCACACCACACAGGGATGGATGCTTTTCCTGTCGTTTGGCTTCGCCCCACAGGGCATCGAGTTCTTCCAGGCTGCACGCCTCAAGCGCACGGCCCTGATCACGCACCACCGCTTCGATGAAGCGAAAGCGCCGGTCGAACTTGCCGTTTGCCGAGCGTAGCGCAGTTTCGGGGTCGACTTTAAGGTGGCGCGCCAGATTCACCACTGAAAACAGCAAATCACCGATCTCATCGGCCATGTGCCCGGCATCGCCTTCGGCCATGGCCTCCAGCACTTCATCGAGTTCTTCGCGGACCTTGTCGACCACCGGCAAGGCGGCCGGCCAGTCAAACCCGACCTGCGCCGCGCGCTTTTGCAATTTGCCGGCCCGCGACAACGCCGGCAAGGCCACCGGCACATCGTCAAGCAACGACAACTGCTCCGGGGCATCGGCCTGCTCAGCGCGCTCCTGGGCCTTGATCTCGTCCCAGCGCCGACTGACCTCGCTTTCGCTCAGGCGCGGGGTTTCCAGCGGCGCATACAGCTCGCCGGTGGGAAACACATGTGGATGGCGGCGCAGCAACTTGCGGGTGATGCCGTCCACCACCGCATCGAACTCGAAGCGCCCTTCTTCCTTGGCCAACTGGGCGTAGAACACCACCTGAAACAACAGGTCGCCCAGCTCACCCTGAAGATGAGCAAAGTCGGACCGTTCGATGGTATCGGCCACTTCATAAGCCTCTTCCAGCGTATGCGGCACGATGCTGGCGTAGGTCTGCTTCAAGTCCCATGGGCACCCGTACTGCGGATCACGCAGCCGGGCCATGAGGTTCAACAGGTCTTGCAACTGATACATGGGGGATTTCCTGGCCGACGTAGGAGCGCGCTTGCCCGCGACAAGGTCCGCAAGGACCTTCCTACGATAGTGAGGCCACCATTTTTGCGAGCGCTAGCGCACTCGGTCGCGGTGGTCCGGCATTCCGGCAAGCGCGCTCCTACGATGTCTTGTTGCGTCGGGTTTCGATGATATTCGGCAACTGGGCAATTCGCCCCAGCAACCGGCCCAGGGCCTCAAGCCCTGGAATCTCGATGGTCAGCGACATCAGCGCGGTGTTGTCTTCCTTGTTCGAGCGGGTGTTGACCGCCAGCACGTTGATGCGCTCGTTGAGCAGCACCTGGGTGACGTCACGCAGCAGACCTGAACGGTCATAGGCACGAATGATGATGTCCACCGGGTAGGTGAGCACCGGCGCCGGCCCCCAACTGACCTGGATGATCCGTTCCGGCTCGCGGCCGCCCAGCTGCAGCACCGAGGCGCAGTCCTGACGGTGAATGGTCACGCCGCGTCCCTGGGTGATGTAGCCGACAATCGCGTCGCCCGGCACCGGCTGGCAGCAGCCGGCGATCTGCGTCATCAGGTTGCCGACGCCCTGGATCTGGATGTCGCCGCGCTTGCCAGGACGGTAGCCGGTGGCCTTGCGCGGGATCAGCTCGACTTCGTTGAGGCGCTCCGGCTCGACCTGCTGTTGCGCCAGGTTGACCAGTTGCGTCAGGCGCAGATCGCCCGCACCCAAGGCCGCGAACAGGTCCTCGGCGGTCTTGTAGTTGGCTTTTTCGGCCAGCTTGTCGAAGTCGACCTGGCCCAGCGCCACACGCGCCAGCTCGCGTTCGAGCAGGGTCTTGCCGGCAGCGACGTTCTGGTCGCGTGCCTGCAGCTTGAACCAGTGGACGATCTTGGCCCGTGCCCGTGAAGTGGTGATGTAGCCCAGGTTGGAGTTCAGCCAGTCGCGGCTCGGCGTGCCGTGCTTGCTGGTGATGATCTCGACCTGCTCACCGGTCTGCAGGCTGTAGTTGAGCGGCACGATGCGCCCGTTGATCTTGGCGCCCCGGCAGTTGTGGCCGATCTCGGTGTGCACCCGGTAGGCAAAGTCCAGCGGCGTCGCCCCCTTGGGCAGGTCGATGGCGTGGCCGTCCGGGGTGAACACGTAGACGCGGTCGGGTTCGATGTCGACCCGCAGCTGTTCGGCCAGGCCACCGATATCGCCCAGTTCTTCGTGCCATTCCAGCACCTGGCGCAGCCACGAGATTTTCTCTTCGTAGTGGTTGGAGCCGGACTTGACGTCGGTGCCCTTGTAGCGCCAGTGCGCACACACCCCCAGCTCGGCCTCTTCGTGCATGGCGTGGGTGCGGATCTGCACTTCCAGTACCTTGCCTTCCGGGCCGATGACGGCGGTGTGCAGCGAGCGATAGCCATTTTCCTTGGGGTTGGCGATGTAGTCGTCGAACTCCTTGGGAATGTGCCGCCACAAGGTATGCACGATGCCCAGCGCGGTGTAGCAGTCGCGCATTTCCGGCACCAGCACGCGCACAGCGCGCACGTCGTAGATCTGGCTGAAGGCCAGGCCCTTGCGCTGCATCTTGCGCCAGATCGAATAGATGTGTTTGGCCCGGCCGCTGATGTCGGCCTTGACGCCGGTGGCTTGCAGCTCGTTGTCGAGCTGGCTCATCACATCATTGATGAAGCGCTCGCGGTCCAGGCGCCGCTCGTGCAGCAGCTTGGCGATCTGCTTGTACTGCTCGGGCTCCAGGTAGCGGAAAGACAGGTCTTCCAGCTCCCATTTGATATGGCCGATGCCCAGGCGATGCGCCAGCGGCGCATAGATGTCGAAGACTTCACGGGCGACGCGGTTGCGCTTTTCTTCGTCGGTGTTCTTTACCGCCCGGATGGCGCAGGTGCGCTCGGCCAGCTTGATCAGCGCCACACGCACGTCGTCGACCATGGCCACGAGCATCTTGCGCAGGTTCTCGACCTGGGTCTGGCTGCCCAGCACCAGCGACTGGCGCGGGCTGAGGCTGGCGCTGATGGCGGCCATGCGCAGCACGCCGTCGATCAGCTTGGCCACGGTCGCACCAAAGCGCTCTTCGACCTGCGCCAGCGGGATGACCCCTTCGCGCACGCCGCGATAGATGACCGCCGCGATCAGGGTGTCCTGGTCGAGCTTGAGGTCCGCCAGAATTTCGGCGATTTCCAGTCCCGTCTGGGAGCTGGACGTGCCATCCGCCCAATCGTTGGTGGTGGCCTTGTTCTGCTGCTCGGCTTGCCGGGCGAATTCGCAGGCCGCTTTCATGGCCTCGCGATCCAGAATCAGATCGACGCTGACGATATGATCGAGCCATGCGTCGAGATTGATACTGCCGTCAGTGTTGACCGGCTGGTGTGCTCTCACCTGTACCATGCATTACCTTCCCTACGGCGCGATGAATAGCGCCGACAGTCGCCTGCCTTCTTGCGCGAATGCCACTTGCGGGGCCCACAAGCACCGGCATTCGCGGGCCGGTCGGATTAAACGAGATTCCCTGTCAGTACCGGCTCGATCCTCTGAACCGTTGCTCACTCACTCATTTCGAATAAAGCCATCGCCTCGACATGCGCCGTCTGCGGAAACATGTCGAGAATTCCGGCGCGTTTTAACCGGTAGCCCTGCCTGACCAGCTCGACCGTGTCGCGGGCCAGGGTTGCCGGGTTACATGACACATATAACAGGCGCCGCGCGCCTGACTGGCCGATCTGGCGCACCACATCAAAGGCGCCATCGCGCGGTGGGTCCAAGAGTACCGCAGAACACCCGTCTACAGCGCCCTCTGCCACCGCCTGCGAGCCGGAAAGATCGGCCTGGCGGAACGTGACGTTGGCCAGCCTGTTGGCCTGGGCATTGAGGGCGGCGCGCTCGACCATCGTCTGCACGCCCTCGATGGCCAGCACTTCACGCACCTGGCCGGCCAGCGGCAAGGCAAAGTTGCCCAGCCCGCAGAACAGGTCCATGACCCGCTCATGAGGCTGCGGCGCCAGCCAGTCCAGCGCCTGTTCGATCATCAACGTGTTGACCTGCGCGTTGACCTGGATGAAATCGCCGGGGCGCCAGGCCAGGCTCAGGTTCCAGGGCTCAAGCCGATAGCCCAGCGCCTGCGTCGGGTCGACCGGGTATGGCTCGCCGTCACCGTGCAGCCAGAGCTGCGCCTGATGCGCCTTGCAAAAGTCATGCAGGATGCCCAGGTCGGCCTCGGCCAGGGGTGCGGTATGACGCAGCAACAGGGCGCGCGAGGTGCCGCTGAACAGCTCGACATGCCCCAGTGCCTGGGGTTTGCCAAGACGCGCGAGCAAGGCCGGCAGTTGCGCCATCATCGGTTGCAGCTCAGGCACCAGCACCGGGCAATGACCGATGGTGACAATATCCTGACTGGCTGCCGCCCGAAAACCGACGTCCAGCCGTCGCGCCTTCTGGTCCCAGCGCACCGCCACCCGCGCCCGGCGCCGGTAACCCAGCTCGGGGCCGACCAGGGGCGCCGACCATTGCTCGGGCGCTACACCGGCCACGCGCTGCAGCTGCTCGGCCAGCATCTCCTGCTTGAGCGCCAGTTGCTGGGCGTGGGGCATGTGCTGCACGCTGCACCCGCCGCAGCGGCCGAAATACTCACAGGCCGCCGGCCGACGCGACTCGCAGGCCTTGAAGACCCGCTCGGTGCGCGCCTCGACCACCTTGCCCCGGGCATTGAGCACCCGCGCCTCGACGTCTTCGCCGGCCAGGCTGCCGGTGACAAACCAGGTGCGGCCTTCGACGAAGCCGATCCCGCGGCCATCACTGGCCAGGCGCTCGATGACCAGGCGCTGCTTCTTGCCGACCGGCACCTGAGTGTTTTTCACCCCGCCGGCAGGCTGGAAGCGCAGCCCTCGTTCGTGTTTGGCCATCAGTTGGGGGCGTCGTAGACGCCGGTCGACAGGTAGCGGTCGCCGCGGTCACAGATAATGGCGACGATCACGGCGTTCTCGACTTCACGCGACAGGCGCAGCATGCCGGCCACGGCACCGCCGGAGGACACGCCGCAGAAAATGCCTTCTTCGCGTGCCAGGCGACGCATCACATCCTCGGCCTCGGCCTGGCCCATGTCGATGATCCGGTCGACGCGATCGGACTCATAGATACGCGGCAGGTACTCTTCGGGCCAGCGGCGGATACCGGGGATGGCAGCACCTTCCATCGGTTGCAGACCGACGATCTGCACCGCCGGGTTCTGCTCCTTGAGGTAGCGCGAGGTGCCCATGATGGTGCCGGTGGTGCCCATCGAGCTGACGAAATGAGTAATGGTGCCAGCGGTCTGCTGCCAGATTTCCGGGCCGGTGCTGGTGTAGTGCGCCTGCGGGTTGTCACCGTTGGCGAACTGGTCCAGTACCTTGCCGCGGCCTTCGGCCTGCATGCGTTCGGCCAGGTCGCGGGCACCTTCCATGCCCTCCTCCTTGCTGACCAGGATCAGCTCGGCGCCATAGGCGGTCATGGCGGCCTTGCGCTCGGCACTGGAGTTGTCCGGCATGATCAGGATCATCCGGTAACCCTTGATGGCCGCAGCCATCGCCAGGGCGATGCCGGTGTTGCCGGAGGTCGCCTCGATCAGCGTATCGCCGGGCTGGATCTGGCCGCGCCCTTCGGCACGGGTGATCATCGACAGCGCCGGGCGGTCCTTGACCGAGCCTGCGGGGTTATTACCTTCAAGCTTCAACAGGAGGGTATTGCGGGTGTCGCCACCGATACGCTGCAGGCGCACCAGTGGTGTGTTGCCGATGCAATCGGCAATGGTTTGATACTGCAGGGTCATGGCGTATTCGCAATCCAGACTGCGGGGGTGCCTATCATAACGGCAAACGCCCAAAGCCCATATCACGCAAAGTGAGGCACTTATCACTAAAAAGAATAAGTCACTGTCGGCTTTGTCGTACGCCCGGCGCGCTGTCCGGCCCGCCAAGGCTGTAACATGCGTCCATTGAATGACTACACTGCCTGTGCCGTATGTCTGTTTCCGACAGCGTGCCCACCTGACCTGCCGCCGGAGAATGCATGTGCTGACCAAGCTGGGTATCAAGAGCCGGGTGCTGTTACTGACCATCCTGCCCACCAGCCTCATGGCGCTGGTGCTGGGCGGCTACTTCACCTGGATGCAACTCTACGAATTGCAAAACCAGCTACTGACCCGGGGCGAGATGATCACCCGGCAACTGGTGCCGCTGGCCGCACCGGCGCTGGGCCATGCCGACAAGGCCGTGCTCAACCGCATCGCCACCCAGACCCTGGAAGAGGACGACGTGCGCTCGGTGACCTTCCTGGACGCCGAACGCAACGTACTGGCCCATGCCGGCCCCAGCATGCTCAACCCGGCCCCCACCGGCCAGGGCCCGCAACTGGTCAACAGCACCGGCAGTGACGCCACCCGCTACCTGCTGCCGGTGTTCGGCAACCAGCGGCACCTGACCGGTGCCGTCATTGCCAATGAAGCTGATCGCCTGCTGGGCTGGGTCGAGCTTGAAATCACCCACAACGGCACCCTGCTGCGTGGCTACCGCAGCCTGTTCGCCAGCCTGCTGCTGATCCTGACGGGCCTGGCGATAACCGCCGCCCTGGCGCTGCGCATGAGCCGCAGCATCAATCAGCCGCTGGGACGCATCAAGCAGGCGGTCAGCCAGCTCAAGGAAGGCCACCTGCAAACCCGCCTGCCACCGCTGGGCAGCCAGGAGCTGGACGAGCTGGCATCCGGCATCAACCGCATGGCCTCGACCTTGCAGAATGCCCAGGAAGAACTGCAGAACAGCATCGACCAGGCCACCGAAGACGTGCGCCAGAACCTTGAGACCATCGAGATCCAGAACATCGAGCTGGACCTGGCGCGCAAGGAGGCGCTGGAGGCCAGCCGCATCAAGTCGGAGTTTCTGGCCAACATGAGCCATGAAATCCGTACGCCGCTCAATGGCATTCTGGGCTTTACCCATTTGTTGCAGAAAAGCGAGCTGACCCCGCGCCAGAACGACTACCTCAACACCATCGAGAAGTCCGCCGACAACCTGTTGAGCATTATCAACGAAATCCTCGACTTCTCGAAGATCGAGGCCGGCAAGCTGGTGCTCGACAGCATTCCGTTCAACCTGCGCGACCTGTTGCAGGACACCCTGACCATCCTCGCCCCCGCCGCTCATGCCAAGGAACTCGAACTGGTCAGCCTGGTGTACCGCGACACGCCGCTGGCGCTGACCGGCGACCCGCTGCGGCTCAAGCAGATCCTGACCAATCTGGTCAGCAACGCGATCAAGTTCACCCGCGAAGGCACCATCGTCGCCCGCGCCATGGTCGAGGAAGAAACCGAAGACAGCGCGCAACTGCGCATCAGCGTGCAGGACACCGGCATCGGCCTGTCCAGCCAGGACGTGCGGGCGTTGTTCCAGGCCTTCAGCCAGGCCGACAATTCACTGTCGCGCCAGCCCGGGGGCACCGGGCTGGGGCTGGTGATTTCCAAGCGTCTGATCGAGCAGATGGGCGGCGAGATCGGCGTCGACAGCACGCCAGGGGTCGGCTCGGAATTCTGGATCAGCCTGAAGCTGCCCAAGGCCCGCGACGACACCGAAGATCAGGCTCACCATCCGTTGCAAGGGGTGCGCGTGGCTGTGCTGGAGCGTCATGAACTGGCCCGCCAGGCGCTGGAGCACCAACTGGAAGACTGCGGGCTGGAGCCTGTGACCTTCAAGAACCTGGAAAGCCTGATCAACGGTGTGACCGTGGCCCACCAGACCCAGACCGCGTTCGAGTTGGCGGTGCTGGGCGTGACCCGTTACGACATTCCGCCCGAACGACTGCGCCAGCATATCTGGGACCTGGAAAACCTCGGCTGCAAGGTGCTGGTGCTGTGCCCGACCACTGAGCAGTCGGTGTTCCAGGTCTCGGTGCCGGACGTCTATACCCAATTGCAGGCCAAGCCGGCGTGCAACCGCAAGCTGCACCGGGCCTTGTCGGAACTGATCACCCCCAAGGTGGTGCGCGCCGACACCAGCGTGCCGCTGCCCAGCCGGGCGCCGCGCATCCTGTGCGTGGACGACAACCCGGCCAACCTGCTGCTGGTGCAGACCCTGCTGGAAGACCTGGGCGGCATTGTGGTCGCGGTCGACAGCGGGTATGCCGCCGTACAGGCGGTGCAGAACGACACCTTCGACCTGGTACTGATGGACGTGCAGATGCCCGGCATGGACGGGCGCCAGGCCACCGAGGCGATTCGCGACTGGGAGGCGGAGCGGCAAAGCAGCCCCATTCCCATCGTGGCCCTCACCGCCCATGCCATGGCCAACGAAAAACGCTCGCTGCTGCAAAGCGGCATGGACGACTACATGACCAAGCCGATCGGCGAGCGGCAACTGGCCCAGGTGGTGCTCAAGTGGACCGGGCTGGCGCTGCGCAGCGGGCAGCCGGAGAGCCCGGCCGAGGCCGCCGCCAGCCATCTGGGACCGCTGGTACTCGACCACGAGGAGGGCCTGCGCCTGGCGGCCGGCAAACCGGACCTGGCCGCCGACATGCTGGCCATGTTGCTGGCCTCACTGGATGCCGACCGCGAAGCCATCCGTGCTGCCCGCAGCGCCACCGACATCCAGGCGTTGATCGAGCGCATCCACCGCCTGCACGGCGCCACCCGCTACTGCGGCGTGCCGCAACTGCGCGCCGCCTGCCAGCGCGCCGAAACCCTGCTCAAGCAGGACGCCCCGCAGGCCGACCAGGCCCTCAACGACCTGGACAAGGCCATCGCCCGCCTGGCGGCCGAAGCGCGCGTCACGGCGTGACACAGCCGCTTGTGGCTTGTGGCTTGCCGCTGGCGTGCCCATGCTAAGATGGCGCGCATTTTGGAGGACCCATGGCCGAACACGATTTCCGTTACAGCATGCTCAACCCACAACACACCCTGACCGAATGCCGCACTTTGGCACCGGGCCGCTACCAGGTCACCGGCAACGGCGGCTCGATCCATGAAGGCGACCAGTTGCTGGTCACCCTCAAAGGCAGCAAGTCGCTGTACATGCGCCTGAACGTCGAGAAAGTCCGCCACCTGATCAACCCGCCCGGGCAATGGGTGGCGGTGGCCAAGGGGCCGGTGTTCGATGAACTGATCATCCATGAGTGGAAGGTCAACTGTGACAGCTGCAGCACCGAGCTGACCTTCGAGTTCTCGGTCGAGAGCAAGCTGGGCGCCAAGGCACAGAAACCGGCCGCCGCTGCCCGCATTGCCGAGCTGGGCTGGAAAGCCGAGGGCGACAAGCACTACTGCCGCCAATGCCAGGCGCAACCTTCATGAAACGCCTGGCCCTGACCGGCCTGGTCGGTGCGCTGCTGCTGGCCGGCTGCGCCAGGCAGCCTGTGGCGCAGATCGAACAGGACAAAAGCTATGTGCTGGAGTGGATCGGTGAACGCCCGCTGATCGACCGCAGCCACCTGACCATGACCCTGGGCCGTGATGGCCGGGCCTACGGCAATGCTGGCTGCAACCACTGGTTTGCGTCCTACAGCCTGCAAGGCCAGATGCTGACGTTCGACAAGGTGGGCAAGACCCGCAAGCTCTGCGTCGAAGCCGTCATGGAGCAGGAACAACGCTTCCTCGACGCCCTGCCCGGCACCCGGCGCTGGGACATCTCACCGATCCAGCAACTGCGGCTGTGGCCGGCCGAAGGCCAGCCGCTGCGGTTCTGGCCGGAATAGCGCCTATGGGCGCAGCGCCTTGAGCCGGTCCATGATGATCTCGGCGCTCTGCTCGCCCAGCAGTTGCTCGCGCATCTTGCCCTTGTCATCGATGATGTAGGTCACCGGCAGCGCCTCGGCCGGCGGCAGCTCAAAGCGCTCGGCCGGGTCCTGGGCCAGGACAGTGAACTTGATGCCCAGCGCCTCGGCGGCCTTTTTCAGCTCGTCACCTTGCAGGTTGTCGAAGTTGACCCCCAGCACCGTGACCTTATCGCCCTTGAGCTGCTCGTCCAGGGCATTGAATTCAGGGATTTCGGTCCGGCACGGACCACACCACTCGGCCCAGTAGTTGATCACCAGCCAGTGCTTGTCGATGCGCTCGCTGGCGACTTTCTGGCCATTCTGGTCAGTGCCCAGGTCTGCGCCGCACCCACTGAGCAACAGGCTGCCCACCAGTGCCATCACTGCTGCCAATCGCCTTGCCATCTGTCTTTTCCTCTTTTGACCTGACCGTACTTATATCGCGCAATGCAACCGTGGGCGACTGTCTATGTCGAACGGTTACATGGCGCAGGTAGAATACGCGCCACCTTGTATGGATGCGACCCGCCAATGACCGATCTGACGCTTTATCACAACCCGCGCTGCTCCAAATCCCGCGCCGCGCTTGAACTGCTGCAAGCCCGCGACCTGGCCCCGGAGGTTGTCCTCTACCTGCAGACACCGCCCGATGCCGCGCACTTGCGCCAGTTGCTCGACAAGCTGGGCATCCCGGCCCGGCAACTGCTGCGCAGTGGCGAAGACGAGTACAAGAGCCTGAACCTGGCTGACCCGTCCTTGAGCGACGCGCAATTGATCGACGCCATGGTCGCGCACCCCAAACTCATCGAGCGGCCGATCCTGGTCGTCGGCGACCGTGCCGTGATCGGCCGGCCACCGGAAAACATCCTGGAGCTGCTAGCGTGAGCACACCTTATATTCTGGTGCTGTTTTACAGCCGCAACGGTGCCACCGCCGAAATGGCCCGGCAGATCGCCCGCGGCATCGAACGGGGCGGCCTGGAAGCCCGACTGCGCACGGTGCCGGCCGTTTCGGCCGACTGCGAAGCCACCGCGCCGGCGATTCCCGACAGCGGCGCGCCGTATGCGACCCTGGACGACCTCAAGCACTGCCACGGCCTGGCGCTGGGCAGCCCGACCCGCTTCGGCAACATGGCTGCACCGCTCAAGTATTTTCTCGACGGCACCAGCAACCTGTGGCTGACCGGCGCCCTGGTCGGCAAGCCAGCGGGCGTGTTCACCTCCACCGCCAGCCTGCACGGCGGCCAGGAAACCACACTGCTGTCGATGCTGTTGCCCTTGCTGCACCACGGCATGCTGATCACCGGCCTGCCGTACAGCGAGTCGGCGCTGGTAGAAACCACCGGTGGCGGCACCCCGTATGGTGCCAGTCACCATGCCGGCGCCGATGGCAAGCGCGCGCTGGACAAACACGAAACCGACCTGTGCCGCGCCCTCGGCCAGCGCCTGGCCAACACCGCGCTGTTGCTCTCATCCAATACAAAATAACTGACTGATTTTATTGCCTATTGAATTCACCCGTAGGAGCGCGCTTGCCCGCGACCGAGTGCGTAGCGCTCGCAAAATGTGTGAAGCGATGCAATTTTTTGATGCAAACACATTCAAAATCTCGGAAACGCTGAAAATTTACGACTGCTGCGCACTCGGTCGCGGTGGTCCGGCATTCCGGCAAGCGCGACACCGCCGGTGTTCGCTGCACGGCAGCGCAGCGCCGGGCCTGCGGGTGATGCCCTACCAGGAGTTTCGATGCTCGATTACAAATGGCTTCACGAATACTGCCTTAACCGTTTCGGTTCGGCCAAGGCGCTGGAAGCCCAATTGCCGGTGCCGAAAACCACGCGCCAGTTGCTGGCAATCGGTGATGATCGCTACCTGTCGACCCTGGCGCTGCGGGTGTTCCGTGCCGGGCTCAAGCACAGCCTGGTGGACGCCAAGTGGCCAGCCTTCGAGCAGGTGTTCTTTGGCTTCGACCCGGAAAAGGTCGTGCTGATGGGCGCCGATCATCTGGAGCGGCTGATGCAGGATGCGCGCATCATCCGCCACTTGGGCAAGCTCAAGAGCGTGCCGCGCAATGCGCAGATGGTGCTGGACATTGCCCAGGAACATGGCAGTTTCGGGCAGTTCATCGCCCAGTGGCCGGTCGAGGACATCACCGGCCTGTGGCAGTACCTGCACAAGCACGGCAGCCAACTGGGCGGGCTGTCGGCGCCGCGCTTCTTGCGCATGGTCGGCAAGGACACTTTCGTGCCGAGCAACGATGTGGTGGCCGCGCTCAATGCCCAGGACATCGTCGACAAGGTGCCGGGCAGCAAACGCGACCAGGCCGCCGTGCAGGCCGCGTTCAACCAGTGGCAGGCCGAAAGCGGCCGGCCGCTGTGCCAGCTTTCAGCGATGCTGGCCTTTACCGTCAATCACTGAAGGTTGACCACATTGACGAAGCGCGAGGCCGCGCTTTCGTCCATGCGCAGGCTGGTGAAGTCGAACAGGTTGCGGTCGGCCAGTTGCGACGGCTGGACGTTCTGCAGGGCGCGGAAGATGCTTTCGGTGCGCCCGGGGGTCTTGCGCTCCCACTCCACCAGCATGTCCTTGACCACCTGGCGCTGCAGATTTTCCTGCGAGCCGCACAGGTTGCACGGAATGATCGGAAAGCCCTTGAAGTCCGAATAGGCCTGGATGTCCTTCTCATGGCAGTACGCCAGGGGGCGGATCACCACGTTGCGACCGTCATCGGAGCGCAGCTTGGGCGGCATGGCCTTGAGCGCGCCATTGAAGAACATATTGAGAAAGAAGGTCTCGACGATATCGTCGCGGTGATGACCCAGCGCCATCTTGGTCGCGCCGATTTCGTCGGCAAAGGTGTACAGCGTGCCACGACGCAGGCGCGAGCACAGCGAGCAGGTGGTCTTGCCTTCGGGAATCAGCTCCTTGACCACCGAGTAGGTGTCTTTCTCGACGATGTGGTACTCGATGCCCAGGCCGGCCAGGTACGCCGGCAGCACCTCCTCGGGAAAGCCGGGCTGCTTCTGGTCCATGTTCACCGCCACGATGTCGAACCTGATGGGCGCCACCTTCTGCAGGTGCATCAGCACATCGAGCATGGTGTAGCTGTCCTTGCCGCCGGACAGGCAGACCATGACCTTGTCGCCCTCCTCGATCATGTTGTAATCGCTCACCGCTTCGCCGGCCAGCCGACGCAGGCGTTTCTGCAGTTTGTTCTGATTGACTGAAAGAGTGCCCATGGTGCTGGTGGTATCCGCTGCAAGATGTCGACAAATGGCCTGGAGCGCAAGGTTCCGGCAAGACCGCTGAAAAGGCCGCCATTTTACCCATAACCTCGTCATCCTTGAACATGCCATCGCCCTCGCTATTAGCCGTGCCGCGCACATTGCCAATCGCTCTAAGGGCATTCGTTCGCAGTGGGCGCCACTTTCTATACTCCCAGATGAGGCCCGCCGGCCGACCCCGGCCCCGCCTTTGTCCCGGCGGCGGTGATCCGCCAGTGCCCAAGCCCTTCGGGCCGGGATGTGTCTTGCACGCTGATTGGGAGTCAACCTGTGATCAATCATGTCTGGGGCCTGTTCACTCACCCCGAACGCGAGTGGCAGCAGATCCGCAAGGAAGACGAAAGCATTCGTCACATTTACCTCACCCACACCCTGCTGCTGGCGGCCATTGCGCCGTTGTGTGCCTATATCGGCACCACGCAGGTCGGCTGGACCCTCGACGAACGGACGCCGGTGCTGCTCACGCAAGTCAGTGCGCTGCGCATGGCCTTGCTGTCGTACCTGACCCTGCTGGCCGGGGTGGGCATCATGGGCGGCTTCATCCACTGGATGGCGCGCACCTATGGCGCCAGGCCGAGCCTGGCACGCTGCATCGCCTTTGCGACCTACACCGCCACGCCGCTGTTCATCGGCGGGCTGGCAGCCCTTTACCCACACCTGTGGCTGGGCGTGCTGGCCGGCGCAGCGGCCATCGGCTACACGGTGTACCTGCTGTACACCGGCTTGCCACTGTTCATGAATGTGTCGGCTGAAGAAGGCTTCATGTTCTCCAGTGCCATTCTCTCGGTCGGCCTGGTGGTGCTGGTGGCGATCATGGCCTTCACCGTCGTGCTGTGGGGGCTGGGCGCCGGCCCGCAGTACATCGGCTGAACCACAACAGCATCCGGTCGCCTGGGACGGGCAGGCGACCATCGGGTTTCCAGCCCGTGGGCGCCTTCGGCATAATGGACGCTTCTGGAGAGTTGTCACGCATGCCCGAGCTACTGAAGTCCCGAGTCGAAACCTGTTACCAGCAAGCCGAAGCGTTCTTCAAGCGCCCGTTCAAACGCCCCGTCGTCAGCTTCGAGCTGCGCGGCCAGAAGGCCGGTGTGGCGCACCTGCACGAGAACAAACTGCGTTTCAACCCCCAGCTGTACCAGGAAAACAGCGAGGACTTCCTGCGCCAGACCGTGCCGCACGAAGTGGCCCACCTGGTCGCCCACCAGTTGTTCGGTTCCGGCATCCAGCCCCACGGCCAGGAATGGCAACTGATCATGCGTGGCGTCTACCAACTGGCGCCCAACCGCTGCCACAGCTATACGGTGCAGCGGCGCCAGGCCACCCGCTACATCTACCTGTGCCCGTGCCCGGACAGCGACTTTGCCTTCACCGCGCAACGCCATCGGCTGGTGATGAAGGGCCGGCGCTACCTGTGCCGGCGCTGCAAACAGGCGCTGACCTTCAGCGGCCATGTCCGCGTCGAATAACGCCTTTGCCTGAAACGAAAAAACCCATCCGAAGATGGGTTTTTTCATGCCTCAAGCGTTAAACGACAGGCTTGGTGGTGCTCACCGGGGCCGGGCCTTCAGCCACGCCCAGGTCGTCTTCGTGACGGGTTTCA
The DNA here is from genome assembly GCF_003131185.1 of Pseudomonas ovata. GTDB lineage: Bacteria > Pseudomonadota > Gammaproteobacteria > Pseudomonadales > Pseudomonadaceae > Aquipseudomonas > Aquipseudomonas ovata. The sequence goes on from NZ_QFFU01000003.1 coordinate 326,466, forward strand.
ACGATGGAGGTACCACCGGAAGCCAGCTCGGACTGCAGCTTGTCGGTGTCCAGCTCGCCGACCCACTTGGCCACGACCACGGTGGCGACGGCGTTACCGACCAGGTTGGTCAGGGCGCGGGCTTCGGACATGAAGCGGTCGATACCCAGGATCAGCGCCAGACCGGCCACCGGCAGGTGACCTACGGCCGACAGGGTGGCCGCCAGGACGATGAAGCCGCTACCGGTCACGCCAGCAGCACCTTTGGAGGACAGCAGCAGCACCAGCAGCAGGGTGATCTGGTGGGTGATGTCCATCTGGGTGTTGGTCGCCTGAGCGATGAACACGGCCGCCATGGTCAGGTAGATCGAGGTGCCGTCGAGGTTGAACGAGTAACCGGTCGGAATGACCAGGCCGACAACCGACTTCTGTGCGCCCAGGCGCTCCATCTTGATCAGCATGCGTGGCAAGGCCGATTCCGAAGAGGACGTACCCAGCACGATCATCAGTTCTTCACGGATGTAGCGAACCAGTTTCAGGACGCTGAAACCATGTGCACGGCAGATCGCGCCCAGCACCAGCACCACGAACAGTACGCAGGTGATGTAGAAGCAGATCATCAACTGGCCCAGTTGCACCAGCGAGCTGACACCGTAGGCACCGATGGTGAAGGCCATGGCACCGAAAGCACCGATCGGGGCAAGCTTCATGATCATGTTGATGATGTTGAACATGACATGGGCGAAGCGATCGATGAAGTCCAGTACCGGACGACCGTAGGCACCCAGGCGATGCAGGGCGAAGCCGAAGATCACCGAGAACATCAGCACTTGCAGGATGTCACCGGTGGCGAAGGCACCGACGATGGTGTTCGGGATCACGTTGAGGATAAAGCCGACGATGCTCTGGTCCTTGCTCGCGGTCACATAAGCGGCGATCTTGGAGGCGTCCAGGGTGCTGACGTCGATGTTCATGCCGGCGCCCGGCTGAACCACGTTGACCACGATCAGGCCGATGATCAGGGCCAGGGTGGAGACGATTTCGAAGTACAGCAGCGCGTAGCCACCGGTCTTGCCGACCGATTTCATGTTCTGCATGCCGGCGATGCCGCTGACAACGGTACAGAAGATGATCGGAGCGATGACCATTTTGATCAGCTTGATGAAACCGTCACCCAGCGGCTTGAGGGCCTTGCCGGTGTCCGGATAGAAGTGACCGATCAGGATACCGATCACGATGGCCACGATGACCTGGAAGTACAGCGTTTTGTAGAAGGGCTGACGAGTCGTCATTGCAGTTATCCTCAAGGGCACGCCCGCACAGTTCATCTGATGCTGACGTTGCCTATAAAGCGCTAACCCTCCTGCACTGGAGGGATTTGTTTTGGTCGAGCTGCGCGTGGCAGGTCTCTGCAACCTGTATAGCAACACGCATGCCAGCCTGCGGAACTTTTCTGAAAGCCCCGCGTGGCAAGGGTTGTCCTTGTGACGATAGTCCTGATCGGGAAAAGCGAGTGGCGGATTTCCGCCTGATTGCAGGTAAATCCGCTGAGGCGTGGCGGGTATCCGCCGCGTATGCAGGGTGCTGGCCTGCAGTGGGCTGGCGACACCAGCCCCGCCCACCTCACTCGGCCATGAAGTGAATCCGGAACAACGCGCCGCCCAGGGGCGAGTCTTCCAGGGTCAGGTGAGCGTTATAGCTTTCGATGATGTCCTTGACCACGGCCAGACCAATGCCCTGCCCCGGATTCTGCCGGTCCAGACGCTCGCCACGCTGCAGGATGCGCGCACGCTGGTTGGGCGGCACCCCTGGGCCGTCGTCTTCGACGCACAGCTCATCGCCACCGGGACCACTGACAAAGCTGACCCGCACCTCGCCCAGGCACAGGCGATAGGCGTTTTCCAGCAGGTTGCCGAGCATTTCCATCAGCGCAGCTTCTTCCATCGGCACCTGGCCGTGATCGGGCAGGTCCAGGCTGACCCTGACGGTCTTGTCGCGGTACACCTTCTGCAAGGTGTTGCACAGGCTCTCGACCACCGGGCGCAGCTTGACGTGGTGACGCACCAGGCCGCTCTTGCGCAGGCTGGCACGTTGCAACTGATAGCCGATCTGCTGGCTCATGCGCTCGATCTGCGATTGCAGCACCCGCGCCTGCTCGACGTCCTCGGGGCGCTTGGCAATGTTCTCGCTCACGCCCTGCAGCACCGCCAGCGGGGTTTTCAGGCTGTGCGCCAGGTCACCCAACGAATCGCGGTAGCGGATACGCTGTTCGCGCTCGCTGCGCAACAGCCGGTTGAGCGAGTCGGTCAGGCGCAGCAACTCGCTGGGATGATCCTCGCCCAGGCTGTCGCGCACCCCGGCCTCGACCTGGTCCAGCTCCTTGCTGACCCCCTTGAGGGCGCGCAGTCCCCAGGTCAGCCCCAGCCACAACAGCCCCAGCAACACCACCAGCGCCGCACCGAAGCCCAGGTAAAGCTTCTTGCGCAAGCCGCCGACGGTTTCCTGATAACCACGCAAGGACTGCACGGCCACGATGCTGAACGCCACATTGCGACCGCCCAGCAGGCGGATCTCGACGTCATAGACAAAGAACTCCTCGCCCTCGGCATTCTTGATGCGGGTGAACTTGCTGCCCTGGCCGTCATAATACGGGTGATAGTTGATGTCTTCGGCCTCAGCGGCCAGCGAACGCCACACCAGTTGGCCCTGGCGGTTATAGATGTAACCCAGCAGGCGGCTGCCAGGCAGGTTGAACTGCTCGCCGGGCAACAGCGACGGCATCAGCAGATGGCCGCCCTCGACCCTGGCGGCGGAAATCAGCGTGGTCACATCCGAGGCCAGGCGCTGCTCGATGGCGCCGCGCAGGGCCATGCTGAACCCGCCTTGCAAGGCCGGCAGCATCAGCAGCATGAAAATCACGGCCAGGGTCGCTGCGCCCAGCATCAGGCGCAGGCGCAGCGAACGGATCATGTGCAGCGCTCAGTGAACAGATACCCCATGCCGCGCACGGTTTCGATGGGTTTGAAGGCGGCCGCCGCATCGAGCTTGCGGCGCAGCCGGCCGACCAGCACCTCGATGACGTTCGGGTCGCGCTCGTCGTCATCGGGGTACAACTGCTCCATGAGCCGCTCCTTGGGCACCACCTGCTGGTGATGCAGCATCAGGTACTCGAGAATCCGGTACTCATAGGCGGTCAGTGCCAGCGGCTGCTCCTGCAACGTGGCCTGCTTGCGGTTGAGGTCCAACAGCAAGGGCCCGGCAGTGATGGTCGACTGGATAAAGCCGCTGGAGCGGCGCAACAGGGCATTGAGCCGCGCTTCGAGCTCTTCGAACTGAAACGGCTTGACCACATAGTCGTCAGCGCCGGCGGCCAGGCCCTCGACCTTGTCCTGCCAGTTGCCACGGGCGGTCAGCACCAGGATCGGAAACGACTTGCCCAGCGCCCGCAACTGCCGGATCAGGTCCAGCCCGCCCAGCCCCGGCAGGCCCAGATCGATCACCGCCAGGTCGTGGTTGAACTGCCCGACCTGGTACAGCGCCTCTTCGGCATTGGCCACCGCCTCCACCACATGGCCCGCCTCGCCCAGGCGCGTGTGTAAATGGTGGCGCAGCAGCGCCTCGTCCTCGACCACCAACAACTTCATGCTCTCTCCCGGGCGTCCATGACCCCTTCAGGATGAAAAAACCGGCCATCGTTCAAGCCCGATGCGCAGGCGCTCATGATAACGACCTTCGGCGGCGGCGCCATACGCCCAACCGACATTGCCACGCTATGGCCCCACAGTAATGGCCAGGCCCTGAACTTCGACTGAACCTGCCGTGCATCGATACCCGCAAATCGGCTAGGCTTGGCCTTCCCAATGGTATTGAAAAGGATTCTCGCATGCGCGTCTTGATTGGATTGACCCTCATGGGCCTGGCCGGACTGGCCCAGGCTGCGATCAAGACCGAGCAGGTCAACTACAAGAGTGCCGACGGCACGCCGCTGGTGGCTTACTACGCCTACGACGATGCCATCAAGGGCCCGCGCCCGGGCGTGCTGGTGGTGCATGAATGGTGGGGGCTGAACGACTACGCCAAGCGCCGCGCCCGTGACCTGGCCGAACTGGGCTACAGCGCCATGGCCATCGACATGTACGGCGACGGCAAGAACACCGAACACCCCAAGGATGCCATGGCCTTCATGCAGGCGGCCCTCAAGGACAGCGATGCGGCCAACCAGCGCTTCGATGCGGGCCTTGAGCAACTGAAGAAACAACCGCAGACCCAGCCGGACAAGATCGCCGCCATCGGCTACTGCTTCGGCGGCAAGGTGGTGCTCGACGCCGCCCGTCGCGGCGAGCCCCTGGCCGGCGTGGTCAGCTTCCACGGTGCGCTGGCGGCCCAAAGCCCGGCCAGACCGGGCATCAAGGTGCCGCTGCTGGTCGAACACGGCGCCAGCGACAGCATGGTCACGGCCAAGGACGTCGCCGCGTTCAAGCAGGAAATGGACGCGGCCGGTGCCGACTATAAATTCGTCAGCCTCGAAGGCGCCAAGCATGGCTTCACCAACCCGGATGCCGACCGCCTGAGCCACGGCGACCATGGCGGCCCGGACATCGGCTACAACAAGGAAGCCGACCAGCGCTCGTGGGCCGACATGCAGGCGTTTTTCAAGAAAATCTTTGGTTGACCCCACACCTTGCCGTAGGAGCGCGCTCTGCCCGCGACCGGCTGCGTTAGCAGTCGTAAATTTGTGGCGTTTCATCTATCTCTGCGAGCGCTGCGCACTCGGTCGCGGGCAGAGCGCGCTCCTACGCCCCCTATACCAGACACCTGTTTAGCGATAGAACTTGCAGCCCATGACCTCATCCTTGCCCACCTGTTGCCCCGATCTCAAGCCGGACTGGCCTCTGCCCTATGCGCTTGAAGGGGTGGTATTAACAAGCGCGCATTTCGATCCCGGGCAACTGCTCCCTGAAGACTGGCAACGTTGCCAGATCGACCCGCCGGCCAGTATCCAGCGTTCGGTTGCCAAGCGTCAGACCGAGTTTCTCGCCGGGCGCCTGTGTGCCCGTGAAGCCCTGCGCCGGCTTGATGGCCGTGCCTGTGTGCCGGCCATCGGCGAAGACCGCGCGCCGGTCTGGCCAGCCGGTATCTGCGGCTCGATCACCCACAGCACCGGCTGGGCCGCCGCCATCGTTGCGCAGCAGGCGCACTGGCGCGGCCTGGGCCTGGACGCCGAACACCTGCTCGATGCCGAGCGTGCCCGGCGCCTGGCCGGCGAGATCCTCACCGCCGAGGAGCTGGCCCGCCTGCACAACCTGCCCGCCGAGCAGATCGCGCTGTGCGTCACCCTGACCTTCTCGATCAAGGAAGCGCTGTTCAAGGCGCTGTACCCGCTGGTGGGCAAGCGTTTCTATTTCGAGGACGCACATGTGCTGGAATGGTCCGCCGATGGTCAGGTACGCCTGGGCCTGCTCTGCGACCTGTCCGAGGAGTGGCACCACGGCAAGCAGTTGCAGGGCCAGTTCGGCCTGCACAACGACCACCTGCTGAGCCTGGTGGCCATTGCCCGCTGAATCAGTCGCACGGCAACGGGCAGTGCTCGCAACGCCCGACCCATTGCACCTGGTAACTCAGGCAACAGCTGCGCCGTTGGCGACGTGGCGCACCCTCGGCCTGCGGCACATGGGTCACCGTATTGAACAGCGGATTAGCGCGACCATCGCTGCGTCGCGAGTGCCTGAGCAACGGCCAGCCGTCCTGCGCCAGGGCCGGGTCGATGCGCTCCAGGTGCCGCAGGCACTGCTCCAGCGTATCGCCCGCGCTGCTCCACAACACCGCGCGCGGCAACGGACCATAAGCGCTCAGCGCTTCGATGAACGGCTGCAGGTTGTCATCGAGCAGTGCAGCAAAGCGTTGCCACGGCGCCTGCGCCACTGCCGGCCTGAAGCCGCCCGGCTGCAGGAATTGCAGGCCCACCGGCACCCCGCGCTCATCCAGCGCCAGGGCAATGTCTGCCAGTGCCAAGGGCCAGTGCCAGCCGTACGCCAGGTCAGCGGCCAGCACCGGCGGGATCAGGTGCATGAAGTAGTACTTGGCCCATTGCGACACCAACACCGGTTTGTGACGGGCCATCAAGGCCGCTCCATACACGCCCTCAAGCAGCGCATCGAGTCGCTCGGCCCTCAACAAGGCCGGCACAGGGACACCGGCCGGGGCCGTAGCGTGCGCCAATACGCTCCGACCAAAGGCCTGCAATTCACCGTCAAACACCCCTGGGTTCATGAGACTCCTTTCTGGCCGCTGTGTGATGCACGAAACACGCCAGATCACCCTTGCACATTGGAAATTCTGTGATAGGGTTCGCGCCCGCAAAAATCAGTGGTCAGTTCGTCGGGAAATATAAAAATCAGGTAAACGCGGCCCGCCCATAAGTTATGCGGGCTGAGGGGTAATCATGCACAGCTTTACTCACAACCTATCCACAGGCAGTGCGTTGAAGTACCGCGCAAAACGCATTATCTTGTAGCCCCTGAACGCAACAGACCCTACATGTGGGGTTTAGCCCCAAAATCAAAAGCACAACTTCAAGTCAGGTTTCAAGCCTTTTTATCGAACCGTCGAGGTTGAACTTACCACCGGTTTCACAGACCAAGCGCTCGCGCCAAGGGCTGAGGTTCACAGGACCACCACTACGCACGTCCTGCAATGACCGACCGGCATTCTTCAAATGATTTCCAGGCACTGGGCCTTCCCGGTGCCTTTGACTTTTCAAGCCGGGGAGCGGCGCCCAACCCTCCTCAAGCCGGTACCCGCCGGCACGGTGGGCAGTATTGCCCGAACATACTCAAAGACTGTGGAGACCCCCATGCAGACAGACACAACTCGCGAGAATCAGCCGGCCAGCGCGCCGCACGCGAGCCAGGCCCAACAGGACCTGAGCGCGACCGCCCCCGGTCAATTGCGTGTAATCAAGCGTAACGGCACTGTCGTCCCGTACACCGACGACAAGATCACGGTCGCCATCACCAAGGCGTTCCTCGCAGTTGAAGGCGGCAATGCCGCCGCTTCGTCGCGCATCCATGACACCGTTGCCCGCCTGACCGAGCAGGTCACCGCCACCTTCAAGCGTCGCATGCCTTCGGGCGGCACCATCCACATCGAAGAAATCCAGGACCAGGTCGAACTGGCCCTGATGCGCGCCGGCGAGCAGAAGGTCGCCCGCGACTACGTGATCTACCGTGATTCGCGCGCCAAGGAACGTGCCGGCCGCGCCGCTGCCGACGTGACCATCAAGCCGCATCCGTCGATCCGCATCACCCGTGCCGACGGCAGCCTCGAGCCGCTGGACATGGCGCGCCTGAACACCATCGTCACCGAAGCCTGCGAAGGCCTGGCCGAAGTCGACGCCGCGCTGATCCAGAACGAAACCCTGAAAAACCTGTATGACGGCGTGGCCATCAAGGACGTCAACACCGCCCTGGTGATGACCGCCCGTACCCTGGTCGAGCGCGAACCGAACTACTCGTACGTCACTGCCCGCCTGCTGATGGACACCCTGCGCGCCGAAGCCCTGGGTTTCCTGAGCGTGGCCGACAGCGCCACGCACCACGAGATGGTCGACCTGTACGCCAAGGCCCTGCCGGCCTACATCGACGCCGGCATCAAGAACGAGCTGCTGGACCCGGAGCTGGCCAGCTTCGACCTGGAAAAGCTCGGCAAGGCGATCAACCACGAGCGTGACCAGCAGTTCACCTACCTGGGCCTGCAGACCCTCTACGACCGTTACTTCATCCACAAGGACGGCGTGCGCTTCGAACTGCCGCAGATCTTCTTCATGCGCGTGGCCATGGGCCTGGCGATCGAAGAGAAGCAGCGTGAAGACCGTGCCATCGCGTTCTACAACCTGCTGTCGTCCTTCGACTACATGTCGTCGACCCCGACCCTGTTCAACGCCGGCACCCTGCGTCCACAGCTGTCGAGCTGCTACCTGACCACCGTGCCGGACGACCTGTCGGGCATCTACCATGCGATCCACGACAACGCCATGTTGTCCAAATTCGCCGGTGGCCTGGGCAACGACTGGACCCCGGTGCGTGCATTGGGCTCGTACATCAAGGGCACCAACGGCAAGTCCCAGGGCGTGGTGCCGTTCCTCAAGGTGGTCAACGACACCGCTGTGGCAGTCAACCAGGGCGGCAAGCGCAAGGGCGCGGTCTGCGCCTACCTGGAAACCTGGCACATGGACATCGAAGAGTTCATCGAGCTGCGCAAGAACACCGGTGATGACCGCCGTCGCACCCACGACATGAACACCGCCAACTGGATTCCTGACCTGTTCATGAAGCGCGTCTTCGATGACGGCCAGTGGACCCTGTTCTCGCCTTCGGAAGTGCCGGACCTGCACGACCTGACCGGCAAGGCCTTCGAAGAGCGCTACGAGTACTACGAAGCGCTGACCGAATACCCGGGCAAGATCAAGCTGTTCAAGACCATCCAGGCCAAGGACCTGTGGCGCAAGATGCTCTCGATGCTGTTCGAGACCGGCCACCCGTGGCTGACCTTCAAGGACCCGTGCAACCTGCGCAGCCCGCAGCAGCACGTGGGCGTGGTCCACAGCTCGAACCTGTGCACCGAGATCACCCTGAACACCAACAAGGACGAGATCGCGGTCTGCAACCTGGGCTCGATCAACCTGCCGAACCACATCGTGGACGGCAAGCTCGACACCGCCAAGCTCAAGCGCACCATCGATGTGGCCGTGCGCATGCTCGACAACGTGATCGACATCAACTACTACTCGGTGCCGCAGGCGCGCAACTCCAACCTGCGCCACCGTCCGGTCGGACTGGGCATCATGGGCTTCCAGGACGCGTTGTACCTGCAGCACATCCCTTACGGTTCCGACGCGGCCGTGCAGTTCGCCGACGCCTCGATGGAAGCGGTCAGCTACTACGCCATCCAGGCTTCGTGTGACCTGGCCGACGAGCGCGGCGCCTACGAGACGTTCCAGGGTTCGCTGTGGTCCAAGGGCATCCTGCCGCTGGACTCGCAACAGATCCTGATCGAAGCCCGTGGCCAGAAGTACATCGATGTCGACCTGAACGAAACCCTGGACTGGGCGCCGGTGCGTGCCCGCGTACAAAAAGGTATTCGTAACTCGAACATCATGGCCATCGCGCCGACCGCGACCATCGCCAACATCACCGGCGTGTCGCAGTCGATCGAGCCGACCTACCAGAACCTGTACGTGAAATCGAACCTGTCGGGCGAGTTCACCGTGATCAACCCGTACCTGGTACGCGACCTCAAGGCCCGCGACCTGTGGGACTCGGTCATGATCAACGACCTCAAGTACTACGACGGTTCGGTGCAGCAGATCGAGCGCATCCCGCAGGAACTCAAGGCGCTCTACGCCACCGCGTTCGAAGTCGACACCAAGTGGATCGTCGATGCCGCCAGCCGTCGCCAGAAGTGGATCGACCAGGCGCAGTCGCTGAACCTGTACATCGCCGGTGCCTCGGGCAAGAAGCTGGACGTGACCTACCGCATGGCCTGGTACCGTGGCCTGAAAACCACCTACTACCTCCGTGCCCTGGCCGCGACCAGCACCGAGAAGTCGACCATCAACACCGGCAAGCTCAACGCCGTTTCCAGCGGTGGCCACGGCCCGGACGACTCGTCCATCGCCGCCCCTCGCCCGAGCGAAGCCGCACCGGCCGGTCCTGCACCGGTGCCGAAGGCCTGTGCGATCGACGAGCCGGATTGTGAGGCTTGCCAGTAAGGCCTGACTGAGCAACACCCCAGGCCCCGCGTACTGCTCAAGTACGCGGGGCCTGTTTGTTTTCGCAGGCTTTGAAACAGGCCGGGATCCTGCCAGCAACCGGAAGCGGCGGTCAGCGTCTACCGCCGACGTATAAGGGCTGTGAATCCGTGCATGGCTTGTGCTGTCTTGTATTCCCGACAGCTACACTTTATGGCTACATTGATGCGTTGATACGTCCGAGGCTGCTTCATGTCCAATCCATCCCTGCAAGCCAAAAAAGCCTATTGCGCCAAAACCCGCAGGTCCAACTACCTGGCCAGCCTGCGCCTTGCAGGCTTCGAGATCGGCCCGGAAGATATGAAGCGTCCTCGGCTTTTGCGCGAAGAACTGCTCGAAGCGTATCGAGCCAAAGACTTTTTGACCTCGCTGCGGTAACAGTTCAATACCGATCATTCAAGGAACACGCATTCTATGTGCGATAGGACGTTTGGCCCCCTGGTTACCCGAGACAGCAATTTTACGGCTGCCATCTGAACAGGACTGAAAACCCTCCGTTCGTCACCTGCTCCAATGCTCTCTGACAGTTAAAAAAACCCCGTCAACAGGCGTACAGCTCCCGTCCTGCCGGCCTGCCCGGAATTTTGCCTTTCAGGCCAAATCCTGACCCAGGTCAAATCCAGGAACGGTCCTCATACAGAGCATTGTCGAAACACCTCGAAATCTATATCGTGTGCCTCGCAACCCATCGAAACACAACATGGACGATTTTCGGGCAATGCCGCGATCTTTTTTGCAAGCAAAAGTTCGTGAGCCAGCCCACAAAAAATGTCCCTGTCCAACCGCTAAATTTCCGAACAGGTAAAGCAGCGTGGAGCAATATTCGCTATACTCCGCGCCCTTGATCCAAGGGACCCAAATGACTCATTGCAACAGCAATATCATCTGCCCTGAATGCAACACAACGTCACGCAACAGGCTTGATTGTCGCCGCCTTCATTGCCGCGGCTTCGACAGTCACAGCAGCGCTTCCTTTCCAGCGCCATAGACAATTCAAGATCACCCACACATTCGCGTTGCCAGCGTGCATCACCGCAACGTTGGCAGCCTTTACTTCAAAATCCACACGGTCATCGTCAGCGGTATTTGATGGCGACCCCAAGCAGGAGATGTAACCCATGCTGAGCTGGGACGAATTCGACAAGGACGACGGCGAAGTCATCGCCGCCAAGCCCAACCAGGCCGCCCAGGCACACGAAGCGGCCATGGACCGCCTCGACAGCGCCGGTGGTGCGGCGGCCAAGGAAGCGCGCGCTGTCACCGCCGCCGACTCGGCTGCCCTGATCCGCGCCAAGCAAGCCCTGGACGCCCTGGATGTCGCTGAAGGCCTGGCTGAACTGGAAGGCGCCTCGGCCCGCGTTGCGGTCGACGAGAAGCGCATGATCAACTGCCGTGCCGACCTCAACCAGCTGGTGCCCTTCAAGTACGACTGGGCCTGGCAGAAATACCTCGACGGCTGCGCCAACCACTGGATGCCGCAAGAGGTCAACATGACCGCCGACATCGCCCTGTGGAAAGACCCTGAAGGCCTGACCGACGACGAGCGTCGCATCGTGCTGCGCAACCTGGGCTTCTTCTCCACCGCCGACTCGCTGGTGGCCAACAACCTGGTGCTGGCCGTGTACCGCCTGATCACCAACCCGGAGTGCCGCCAGTACATCCTGCGCCAGGCCTTCGAAGAGGCGATCCACACCCACGCCTACCAGTACTGCATCGAATCGCTGGCCATGGATGAAGGCGAGATCTTCAACATGTACCACGAGATCCCGTCGGTCGCGAAGAAAGCCGCCTGGGGCCTGAAATACACCCGTTCGATCTCCGACCCGGAATTCAAGACCGGCACGGTCGAGACCGACAAGGAACTGCTGCGCAACCTGATCGCCTACTACTGCGTGCTCGAAGGCATCTTCTTCTACTGCGGCTTCACCCAGATCCTGTCGATGGGTCGCCGCAACAAGATGACCGGCGTGGCCGAGCAGTTCCAGTACATCCTGCGCGACGAATCCATGCACCTGAACTTCGGCATCGACGTGATCAACCAGATCAAGATCGAAAACCCGCACCTGTGGGACGCCGACATGAAGGAAGAAGCCCAGCAGATGATCCTGCAAGGCACCCAGCTGGAAATCGAATACGCACGCGACACCATGCCGCGCGGCGTACTGGGCATGAACGCGGCGATGATGGAGGACTACCTCAAGTTCATCGCCAACCGCCGCCTGACCCAGATCGGCCTGAAGGAAGAATACCCGGGCACCACCAACCCGTTCCCGTGGATGAGCGAGATCATGGACCTCAAGAAGGAGAAAAACTTCTTCGAGACCCGCGTGATCGAGTATCAGACGGGCGGCGCGTTGAGCTGGGATTGATCGGTCTGCGGTAATGAAAAAGCCAGGCGCGCAAGCGGCCTGGCTTTTTTGTGCCTGTTAAAAATACAGATAAACACAACCATCACAGACAGTGGCTGCCTCTCACACGGCATTACTGCGTAGGAGCACCTGCGGTCGCGAGTGTCGCAGTGAATCATGCGGGTCTTTTCGCGACCGTTGGTCGCTCCTACCCATCGGGTATTGGCGGCGCGCCAAGACGGCAGGTGATCGCCTACAGAGGCGTCTTACTGTCGGTACACCGCGTCACATGCTTGACCGCCTGATACGCTGCCAGCCCCCACGGCCCCAGCTCCCGGCCGATCCCGCTGCCTTTGCTGCCGCCCCACGAGGTTTCGACGAACACCGCCTGGATCGAGTTGATCCACACATGCCCCACTTCCAGTGCATCAGCGACGCGTTCGGCGCGGTGCAGGTCGGTGCTGGCGACGGTGGCGACCAGGCCGAAGCGGCTGTCGTTGGCCTTGGCGATGGCTTGTTGTTCGGTGTCGAAGCGCTGTGTGCACAGCACCGGGCCGAAGATTTCTTCCTGCCACAAGCGGCTGCTATCCGGTACGTCGGTGTACAGGGTCGGGCTGACGAACCAGCCCGGCCCCTCCGGTACCTCTGCGCCGGCCTGGCAGTGCAGGCCCTCTTGTTGCGCGATGGCGAAATACTCGCGCACCTTGTGCCATTGCGCCTGGCTGGTCAGCGGGCCCATGTCGACCTCTGCCGCCAATGGATTACCGACCTGCAGCGCGGTGAAAGCAGCCTGCAGGCGCGGGATCAATACGTCAGCGATGCCGTCCTGGATCAGCAGGCGTGAGGTGGCCGAGCACATTTGCCCGGCGTTCCAGCAAATGCCGGCGACGATCCACTCCACGGCCTGGTCGGGGTCGCAGTCGTCGAACACGATGAAGGCCGACTTGCCGCCCAGCTCCAGGGTGACCGGCCGGCAATAGGCGGCGGCGCTGCGCATCACCTGGCTGCCGACGCCGTTGCTGCCGGTGAACGACAGCTTGTCCAGGCCGGGGTGATTGCTCAGGGCCGCGCCGGTTTCGGCCTTGCCGTTGACGATGTTCAGCACGCCCGCCGGTAGGCCCAGTACATCGGCGATTTCGCCGTAGGTCTGTTCGATCAGCGGGGTGATTTCCGAGGGCTTGAGCACCACGGTGCATCCGGCGGCCAAGGCCGGGGCCAGTTTCCAGGCGCTGGTGACCAGCGGGAAATTCCACGGCACGATCAGGCCGACCACGCCGACAGGCTCCAGCCGGGTGCGCGAGGTGAAACCGGGGGCGGCCAGTTCGACGTCGCGATGAGTCGGCTGGGTTTCGATCAGGTCGGCGTAATAACTGAAGGTGGCCACGGCGTCGTCGACATCCAGCTCGGCCTCATGGCGGGGCTTGCCGTTGTTGCGCATCTGCAGGGCGACAAGGGCGTCGCGGCGTTGCACGAGGTGCTCGGCCACGTTACGCAGCACGTCCGCACGCTCGGCCACGGGTGTGGTTTTCCAGACCGGGAGCGCGGCACGGGCGGCGGCCACGGCCTGGTCGACCTGGGCGGGGCTGGCGGCGACCAGCTCGGCGAAGGGCTGGCCCAGCGCAGGATCGTGCACAACCAGGACGTCACCGCCCTCGCCTGCCTGCCAATGGCCGTTGATGTAGTGCGGGGTGTGCATGGTGGGGCTCCGTCATGAAGAGTGGGGCGGTGCTGAGAGCTGTGAGCGCGCTTGCCGGAATGCCGCGACCGAGTGCGTAGCGCTCGCAAGATCTCGGAAACGCTGAACATTTAAGTCTGCTAATACACTCAAAATTTGTGGCACGGCTGCAATTTTACGACTGCTGACATACTCAAAATTTGGGGCACGGCTGCAATTTTACGACTGCTACGCAGCCGGTCGCGGGCAAGCGCGCTCCTACCCCGGGTATGGTGTGATCACGGGGCGAAGGGTGGGGCTTCGTTGATTTCGATGATCAGCGGCCGGTCGCTCGGCGCCTGGCGCAGCAGGGCTTGCAGGTGGGCGTGGTCGCGGGCGCGTTCGGCGGCGCAGCCAAAGCCGCGGGCGATGGCCAGGAAATCCGGGGTGTAGATGTCGACGCCGATCGGGGTGATGTCGCGCCGCTCCATGTAGCGCTTGATCTCGCCGTAGCCGTGGTTATTCCACAGCAGCACGATGATCGCGACCTGCGCCTCCACCGCACTGGCCAGTTCCGGCAGGCTGAACTGGATACCGCCGTCACCCATCAGGCTGATCACCGCCCGGCCTGGCTCGGCCAGCTTGGCGCCAATGGCCGCCGGCAGGCCGTAGCCCAGCGTGCCGTAGCCGGTCGAGGAATTGAACCAGCGGCGCGGGCCGTCCAGTTCCACCAGATGATTGCCGCTGTACACCGTCTGGGTCGAGTCGCCGACAAAGCGCGCCTCGGGCAGTACCTCCAATACGCAGTCGAACAAGCGGCGGTAATGCGCCCAGCCGCTGAACGCCTCGGCCAGTTGTGCGCGCACGGCGGCGGCCCGCTGGGCGCCAGGGCTGTCAGCCTGCGTGGCACGTTCCGGCAGTGCGGCCAGCAAGGCGCGCACGGCCAGTGCCGCATCGCTGAGGATCGCCAGCGCCGGCGCATGGTTGCGGGTCAATTGCTCGGCATCGATGTCGATGCGGATCAGTTCGCCGCCAATCCTGAAGTTGCCGTCGAACACCACGTCGTAATCGGTCTCGCCCAGTTCGGTGCCGATCGCCAGCACCACATCGGCGTCCAGCGCCAGTTGCCGCACCGGCACCAGCGACTGGTTGCTGCCCAGCAACAAGGGATGATCGCCGGGCAACAGGCCCTTGGCATTGATGGTCAGCGCGGTGGGCGCGTCCAGCCGGGCGACCAGCTCACGCACTTCGTCCAGCGCCGCCACACAGCCGCCGCCCAATAGCACCAAGGGCTGCCGCGCTGCACGCAGGCGGGCAGCGGCGTCGGCAATGGCGACCGGGTCCGGCGCCGGGCGGGTGATGACCCGGCGCGGTTGCACGCTCAGGTGTGCGGCGCTGGCGGTGATGATGTCCAGCGGCAGCTCGAGGTGCACCGGCCGGGGCCGCTGGCCGTCGAACACGGCAAAGGCCCGGGCCAGGACGGCGGGCAGTTCATCGACGCTCATCAGCGTGTGGCTGAAGGCGCTGACCCCGGCGACCATGGCGCGCTGGTTCGGCAGCTCGTGCAGGTAACCATTGCCCAGGCCCAGCCGCGGGCGCTCGTTGACGCTGGAGATCACCAACATCGGGATCGAGTCGGCGTAGGCCTGGCCCATGGCGGTGAGAATATTGGTCATGCCGGGGCCGGTAATGATGAAGCACACCCCCGGCCGGCCACTGACCCGCGCATGACCGTCGGCCATGAAGCCCGCGCCCTGTTCATGGCGCGGGGTCACATGGCGAATACCGCTGCCCGGCAGGCCGCGATACAGCTCGACCGTGTGCACGCCGGGAATGCCGAACACGGTGTCCACTCCCCAGGCCTGCAGCTGCCTGACCAGAAACTCGCCACACGTCGATTCAGACCGGCTCATGCCACCGCCTCCTGTTGCAAACCAATGAAGCGCTGCACGCGCGGATCGCCCTCGTGGCGGATCGCCGCCGGCGAAGCGTCGGTGACCAC
Organism: Pseudomonas ovata; assembly: GCF_003131185.1. Lineage (GTDB taxonomy): Bacteria > Pseudomonadota > Gammaproteobacteria > Pseudomonadales > Pseudomonadaceae > Aquipseudomonas > Aquipseudomonas ovata. The sequence goes on from NZ_QFFU01000003.1 coordinate 342,257, forward strand.
ATGGCCGTTTTCCATGAACACGATACGGTCGGAAATCGACAGCGCGAAATCCATCTCGTGGGTAACGATCAGCATGGTCATGCCCTCGGCGGCCAGGTCGCCAATGACCTTGAGCACATCGCCCACCAGCTCCGGGTCCAGTGCCGAGGTGGGTTCATCGAACAGCATGATGTCAGGCTCCATCGCCAGGGCGCGGGCAATCGCCACGCGCTGCTGCTGACCGCCGGACAACTGGTGCGGGTACTTGTCGGCATGCGCCAGCAGCCCCACCCGGTCGAGCAAGGCATGGCCCTTGCGGCGCAGCTCGGCGGTCTGGGCCAGGCCGTGGTAGCGCGGCGCCAGGATCACGTTGTCGAGAATGGTGCGGTGCGGGAACAGGTTGAAGTTCTGGAACACCATGCCAATGCGGCCGATGCCCTGGCGGATCACCGGCGAGTCGGGCCGCTTGCCGGCCTTGATGAAGTCCTGGCCGAACAGCACGATCTCACCCTGCTCGATGCTTTCCAGGCTATTGATGGTGCGGATCAGCGAGGTCTTGCCGGAGCCGGACGGGCCGATGATGGAAATCACCTCGCCGGGGCGCACGTTCAGGTCGATGCCCTTGAGCACTTCGTGGTTGCCGTAGCGCTTGTGGATGTTGCGCAGTTGCAAGGCGTCGGGCTGCCCTGGTGCGGCCTGCACCCGTGGCTTGCCGACCGCCGCCGGCTGACGCAAGGCCTGGGTTTGACTAGCGTCGAGGGTCTGGGCGTTCTTGCGCGACAAGTCCAGATGCCGCTCGGCCCACTGCAACAGCCAGCCGAACAGCGTGACGATCAGCACGTAGTACACCGCCACCGCCGCCAGGGTTTCGAGCACCAGGAAGTTCTGCGCATACAGGCGCTGGCCCACCAGCAGCAATTCGCTGAGCGAGATCACCGAGACCAGCGAGGTGAGCTTGACAATGGTCACGTATTCGTTGGTCAGGGTCGGCAACGAGATGCGAATCGCCTGCGGGATGATCACCAGCCGCTGCGCGCCCAGCCCACGAATACCCAGTGCCTTGGCCGCTTCACGCTGACCCTTGAGCACCGACAGCAAACCGCCCCGGTGAATCTCGGCCATGTAGGCGGTTTCGGTCAGCACCAGCGCAATCAGCCCGGCGTAGAACGGTTGCGACAGCACGCTGCCGGCGCTCGGGAACAGCTGCGGCAGGTTGTAGACGAACACCAGCAGCACCAGCAGCGGGATGCTGCGAAACAGCCAGATGTACAGGCTGGCCGGCAGGCGCAGCCAGGCGTGGCTGGACAGCTTGGCGCTGGCCAGCACAAACCCCAGGCCCAGGCCCAGGGTCCAGGACAAGGTGCTGAGCTGCACCACCGTCAGGCAGGCCTTCCAGAAGGCCGCGACGGAGAACAGCGAGAAAAAATAGGCCCATTCGAATGCCATGATGACCTCGGTGCAACAGATGGATGGCGATCGGCCGCACGGCGATCCGTTTACCGCCGCGACCTGTATAGGAGCGCGCTTGCGCTTACCCGCGACCGAGTGCGCAGCAGTCGTAAAATTGTGGCGTTTCACAAATTTCTGAATGCGCTGCCAATCCTAGATCTTCAGCGCTCTCTGGATTTCTGTGAGCGCTTCGCACTCAATCGCGGGCAGAGCCCCCTCCCACAAGATCGCGTCGGCCGTGACTCAGGGGGTCATGCCGGTTCCAGGTTGTACTTCTTGAGCATCTCGGTGTACTCGTGGCTGTGCTTGTAGGTCTCGACCACGCCGCGCAGTTGCTCCAGCAGTTCGCTGTTGCCCTTCTTCACGTAGATGCCCAGGGTCTGTGGGTACAGGGCCTTGTCCGAGCTGATGGTGATGCGGCCACGGGCCTTGTCGATGATCATTTTCGCGGCGGCGGAGATTTCCAGGTGCGCCTGGATATTGCCCGACATCAAGGCCTGCGAGGCCTCGGCGGTGGTGGGGAATTCGCTGATGGCGATCTCGCCCTTGTTCTGCCTGGCACAGTAGTCGGCCGATACCGCCTTGAGCTGGTTGACCCAGTTGGTGCCCTGCTGCAGGCCGACCTTCATGCCGCACAGGTCTTCAGGCTGCTGTGGCTTGGCAGTGCTGTCGCTGCGCACCATGATCGCCGCGCCCACCTGCGCGTACGGGATGGCATCGGCCTGCTTGGTGCGCTCGTCGGTGATGTACATGCCCGAGATGATGGTGTCGAAGCGGTTGGCGTTCAGGCCCAGGATCAGGTTCGGAAAGCGCGTGTCGACAAACTCGACCTTCAGGTCACCCAATTGCTTGGCCAGCGCGGTGGACACTTCGGGGTCGAAGCCCACCACCTTGTCGCCGTCGTAGGACTCGAAGGGCGGGTAGGAAATCTCCATGCCGACCTTGAGCGTGCCGGGGGTGGCAGTCGGGGCCGCCTGGACGCTGCCGGCGAACAGCGCCAGGCCGATCAGGGAAGTGGCAAGGCGCGAAAACGGGGTGCTTGGCATAGTCGTCATTCCAGATTGAGGGAAAAGGCAGGTCACGAAGTCACGCTCTGGTTTTTCAGGTGCCCGAAGCTTGAAGGCTTTCTGGCGTGTTCCGGCAAGGCGATCTGCCCGTCGGCCACACGCTGGCGAAGGTACTGGTAGGTCTGCAAAGCCTGGGCCCACATGTGCTCGCCGATGGCGATGGGCGCATAGTGCTGCTCGCCATCGGCGAACTGGGGCAAGGGTTTGATCTGGGTGTGGTAGTCGCAGGCATAGAACAGCGGGAACGAATAGCGCTCGTGCCTGACCTTACGCACGCGGTGGGCGGTGGCGACGAAGGCGCCGGCGGTCATCACCTCCAGCATGTCGCCGATATTGACCACAAAGGCGCCCTCGACCGGCGGCGCGTCGATCCATTCGCCCTGCTCGTTCATGACTTCCAGGCCCGGCTGGTCGGCCTTGAGAATGGTGAAGCACTCATAATCGGTGTGCGCGCCGATGCCCGGTGCGTCCTGGGCGTCGCCATCGAACGGGTAGTGAATCAAACGCAGCTTGGACGGCGGAAAGCGGGCCATGTCATCGAAGGCCTGCTCGTCCAGCCCCAGCGCCAGGGCAAAGCCGCGAAACAACTGGTGCCCCAAGGCAAATACCGCCTGGTAGTAAGCCTGCACCGCCGGCTTGAAACCGGGCAGCGTCGGCCAGTGGTTCGGCCCCAGCAACGGCGTGCCGGCCAGCACCAGCGGGTTATCGGCCGGCACTTCGAAGCCGATGTCAAACGCCTCTTTATGGTCCGGCTTGCCGGTGCCGTACACCTCCTCGCCTTCAGGTACAAAGCCCTTGTGGCTTTGCGAGGCGCCGATGTAGTGCTGCATCTTGGCGTCCAGCGGCTGGGCGAAATAATCCTCGGCCGCCTTGTGCAGGTTGTCGATCAGTTCGGGCGCGATGCCGTGGCCGGTGATGTACAGAAAGCCCACATGCCGGGCCGCTTCGCCCAAGGCCTGGGCCACCGCCTGGCGGTCTTCCAGGCGTGCGCTGAACAGCCCCTGGATATCGACCACGGGGATGTGGGTAAAAGCAGCACGTTCACTCATGGCAACAGGCCCTCGGGGCGGTTGGAAAAAGCATTGAAATGCGCACGTTCCGTGCGGCCCATCCAGGCATTCAGGCCCCAGAGGTCGGCCACTGGCACATCGGTAAAGGGCAAGTGATGCAGGTAACCGTCAGGGCCGAATTCCGGCGTCAGCGTGGTGCCGGTAAAGCCCCGGGCCTGTTGCGAGCGCCAGATCGCTTCCCAGTGCTGCTGATGAAAGGCCAGCGCGGCGGCGTATTCCGGGGCACCGGGATGCGGCACTTGCGGGCCCTGGTCATAGCCGACCCGGGCCTGAATGTGGTGCACACGCTCGACAAAGGCGCTGAGGTCATCGGCCGGGTCGTCGAGCAGCCGCTCGCAGGTCACCACCCAGTGGCTGATGTCACTGGTGAAGCGCAGGTCCGGCACTTGCTCGATCAGTTGCAGGGTCAGCCACGGGTTGAACAGCGAACGCGCCCGGTGCGTCTCGAAGCTGCACAGCAGGCCGCTGCGCTGCGCAATCGCCAGCGCCTCACCGAAGAAATCCACCTGCTGCGCCAGCGGCCAGCGGTCGTTGCCGGCCAGCACGTTGACGAAGCGTGGTTCCAGCTCGGCGGCCAGTTGCAGCTTGTGGGCGAAGTCCGCCAGGTGCTCGGCGGGTGTGGCCGATTGCTGCGGCAGCACCGGCGTCGAGGTGAACAGAATGGCGATGTACGGCACCCGGTCGGCGCGCAGAAACGCTGCAGCGTCCGCCCGGGTTTTCGCGTCTTCGGGAATGCGCGCTTCCAGGCCATCGAAGCCGGCGGCGCGGGCTTCGTCCAGCGCCTGTTGCCAGGGACCGCGATAGCCCCACAGCGTACGAAAGAGTTGCAGTTGCATGGCAAGACCTCACCGCCTGCGCGGGCTCATGAATGGGCGGTGACCACCGGGGTGGCGTTGCTCAGGGCCTTGCGACCCAGCATCGGGTGCGCGCCCTTGGGGCCGTACACCGAGGCGGGCTCCGGAAAGGTGCGCAGCAGGGTCAGGTACAGCAACGCGGCCAGGCCCAGGGTGATCGGCAGGCTGATGTCAATGCCGCCGGCCAGCTCGCCCAGTGGCCCGACGAACTGCCCCGGCAGGTTGACGAAGCACAGGCCCACCACCGCGCTGGGAATCCACGCGCCCAGGCCGCGCCAGTTCCAGCCATGATGAAACCAGTAGCGCCCGCCGCGCTGGCCACGGGTGAACACTTGCAGGTCATCGGCGTGATAGAAGCCGCGGCGGCTGATCAGGCCCAGGATCATCACCACCATCCACGGGCTGGTGCAGGTGATGATCAGCACCGCGAAGGTCGACACGCTCTGCACCAGGTTGAAGGTGAAGCGGCCGATGAAGATAAAGGCAATCGCCGCCACGCCGATCAGCAGCGTGGCGCCAGCGCGGCTGAGCAGGCGCGGGAACATGCTCGACATGTCCAGCCCCGTGCCATACAGCGCCGTGGTGCCGGTCGACAGCCCGCCGATCACCGCGATCAGGCACACCGGCAGGAAGAACCAGCCCGGCGAGATCGCCAGCAGCCCGCCGACATAGTTATTGGCCTCGATGTACTGCGGCGCCTGGGTGGCCACCAGCGTGGCGGTGCACAGGCCGAACAGGAAGGGAATCAGCGTGCCGGCCTGGGCGGCCAGCACCGCAAGCATGATGCGGCGCTTGGCGGTGTCACGCGGAATGTAGCGCGACCAGTCGCCCAGGAAGGCGCCGAACGACACCGGGTTGCTCATCGCCAGCAGGGCCGCACCAATGAACGCCGCCCAGAACCCCGGCTGCGCCAGACTGACCGTGCCGGCGTAACCGGCATCGAACGGCCCGGCAAAGGCCAGGATGCCCAGCAGAAACAGCAGGCTCGACGCCCACACCGCGATCTTGTTGACCCACAGCATGAAGCGAAAGCCGAAGATGCACACCACCAGCACCAGCACCGCGAACAGCCCATAGGCCAGCCCCAGGCTCAGGTCGGTTTCCGGCAGGCCGACCAGGCGCCGGGCGCCGCCGACCAAGGCATCACCGGAACTCCACACCGACAGCGAAAAGAACGCCACCGCCGTCAGCAGTGACAAAAAGGAGCCGATGATGCGCCCGTGCACACCGAAATGCGCCCCGGACGACACCGCGTTGTTGGTGCCGTTAAGCGCCCCGAACAAGCCCATCGGCGCGAGGATCAACGCCCCCACCGTCACGCCCAGCACAATGGCCCAGACCCCGGCCTGGAACGACAACCCGAACAACACCGGAAAACTGCCCAGCACCGCCGTGGCAAAGGTATTGGCGCCGCCGAAGATCAGGCGAAACAGGTCAATGGGGGATGCATCGCGTTGACTGTCGGGAATCTGCTCGACCCCGAAGGTCTCGATGCGGGTTTCGGTACGCGTCGAATGGCTCATGTGCTGCTCCAGCGCCTGTCACGGTTGTTGTAAGGCCAGCGCAGGCACGCTGACCCTTTATGGTCGCCCGTTGACCCCGGGCGCAGGGTTGAAACTGATTCTTGTAATCCTTACCTGACACTGCACCTGTAGGAGCGCGCTTGCCCGCGACCGAGTGCGTAGCGCTCGCAAAAATTGTGTGGCCGCTGAAATTTTACGACTGCTAACGCACTCGGTCGCGGGCAAGCGCGCTCCTACGCCCCCGCCAGCCGTCAACCCGGGCTGGCTACTGACAAATGCTCATGCCAGGCCAGCCAGCGGCCGCCCTCCTGCCGGAACACGATGGTCTCGCGCTCTTGCAAATGGTGTTCCTCCCCGGCCATGCGGATGTGCGTGGCCACGTCATGCACAAACACCGCCGCATCCCCCTGCACACTCACCCGGCCGTTGCTCGACTCACAACCCAGCACCGCAAACCCCTCGGCCTGCCATTGCTGCCACAGCGCCTCATACTCGGCCCGCGTGTTCAACGGCGTGGCCAGGGTGTGAAAGACAAAGCTGGCCTGCGCACTGAAGCACTCGAAATAGCGCGCCGTGTCGTTGCTGGCAAAGGCCGCCACCAGGTCCGCCGCCGCATGCAGCACCTCGGCTTCGCGGCTCATCGGCGTACCACGCCAGGCAACACGCAGAGCATTTCGTACAGCAGGTTGGCACCCAGCAGCGAGGTGTTGCCGGTGGTGTCATACGGCGGCGACACTTCAACAAGATCGCAACCAATCAGGTCCAGCCCCTGGCAGCCGCGAATGATCTCCAGCGCCTGGATGGTGGTCAGCCCGCCGACTTCCGGCGTGCCGGTGCCTGGCGCCCAGGCCGGGTCGATGCCGTCGATGTCGAACGACAGGTACACCGGTCCCCCGCCGACCTTCTCGCGCACCTCGGCCATCAGCGGCGTCAGCGACTTGTGCCAGCACTCCTCGGCCTGCACCACGCGAAAGCCCTGCTTGCGGCTCCAGTTGAAATCCTCGGCGGTATAGCCCTGTGCGCGCAGGCCGATCTGCACCACCCGCTCGCTGTCGAGCAGGCCCTCTTCCTGGGCACGGCGGAACGTGGTGCCGTGGGCGATTTTCTCGCCGAACATGTGATCGTTGACATCGGCATGCGCATCGATGTGCACCAGCCCGACCTTGCCGTGCTTCTTGTGAATGGCGCGCAGGATCGGCAGCGTCAGCGTGTGGTCGCCGCCCAGGGTCAGCGGCACGATGCCGTGGCCCAGGATGCGGTCATATTCCTGCTCGATGATGCGCACCGCATCGAGCAGGTTGAAGGTATTGATCGGCACATCACCGATGTCGGCCACGTTCAGCGAATCGAACGGCGCGGCACCGGTGGCCATGTTGTAGGGACGGATCATCACCGACTCGGCGCGGATCTGCCGCGGGCCAAAACGGGTGCCGGAACGCAGGGAGGTGCCGATGTCCAGCGGAATGCCGACAAACGCCGCATCCAGGCGGTCAAGCGCCTCGGCGGCCTGCACATGCGGCAAGCGCATCATGGTGGCGATGCCGCCGAAACGAGGCATCTCGTTGCCGCCCAAGGGCTGGTGGAAAGTCGTGTCCACGGAGTTGGCCTCACCGGTTGTCATTGAAGTGACGGCCATACTGGTGCCCGCCGACAAACGGAAGAATCGCTGCCAACAAATATTCAGTTCAGAGATTTCTAAACTATCCGCGGCTACACTGCGCCTGATGCCCCGTGATGCCTTAGCCAATCCAAACCCTGTGCAATAGCGGTGATCTGTAAACTCAAGGCAGCCTACAACCCCATTGACACGCTGCAATTCTCTATCCAACACAGCCTCTGTGGAAGGGGGCTCTGCCCGCGATGGCGCCACCCCATAACCACTGCCTGTAACCCCGAACTACGCGCCACCGACCACAAGCCCCAAACTCACCACGCCTCACCCCGGAGCCCCCATGTCCTCTGCCCTGCCCGACCTCAAACTGCTGCGCATCTTCGCCTGCGTAGTACGCCACCAGGGCTTTGCCGCTGCGCAACAGGAACTCAACCTCTCCACCTCCGCCATCAGCACCTACATGAGCCAGCTCGAAACCCAGCTCGGCCTGGTGCTCTGCCATCGCGGCCGGGGCGGCTTCAGCCTGACCAGCAAGGGCGAACTGTTCCACCAGGAAACCCTGCGCCTACTGGCCGAACTCGAAGGCTTCGAACGCTACAGCGCCGCCCTCAAGGGCGAACTGCGCGGCACCCTCAACCTGGGCGTGCTCGACTCCACCGTCAGCGACCCGGCCCTGCCTCTGGCCGACGTCATCGGCGCCTACAGCAAGGAACACCCCGCCGTGCACCTGCACCTTTCGGTGTTAAGCCCCGCGCAACTGCAACTGGGCGTGCAGGAAAACCGCCTGGACCTGGCCATCGGCGCCTTCTCCATCCGCATGAACGGCCTCATGTACCAGGCCCTGTACCGCGAACAGCACTGGCTGTACTGCAGCGACCGCCACGAACTGTTCGACCAGCGCCGCATCCCCGCCGAAGTCATCACCCAGCAACGCATGGTCGGCCGCGGCTACTGGAGCCAGTCCGAACTGGCCCGCCACGGCTTCAAACACAGCGCCGCGACCGTGGAATCGATGGAAGCCCAACTGATCCTGGTACTGTCAGGGGCGTATATCGGGTATCTTCCGGAGCATTACGCGCAATTCTGGGCAGATCAGAAACGGCTGAAGGTACTGCTGCCGACCACGTTCGGCTATCAGGCGCCCTTCTCACTGGCGTTGAGGCGGGGCCGGTCAAGAGAACCGCTGATTCAGAGTTTTCGGGATCGACTGAAAGGCTGGTTCGAAGGCTAGTCCCACCCCCAACCACCACCGCTCCCGGCAGGACTATCGCCGCCCGCAACAGAGCAGCCTCCCACCGTTTGGATGTTGCCCTGGATGTCGAGCCTGGCACCGACTGTGGGAGGCGGCTTGCCGGCGATGGCGATGGGACAGGCGCAGCAGGTGCATGGGCCTTTCTGGCCTCGTCGTCGGATCGCCGCCCGCAACAGAGCAGCCTCCCACCGTTTGGATGTCGCCCTGGATGTCGGGCCTGGCACCGACTGTGGGAGGCGGCTTGCCGGCGATAGCGATGGGACAGGCGCAGCAGGTGCATGGGCCTTGCTGGCCTTGTCGTCGGATCGCCGCCCGGAGCAGAGCGCCCTCCCACCTGTTCGGCATTCGACGAAATTCACCTTCCCTGATCGGCATTACACCGTAGGAGCGGCTTCAGCCGCGATCGGCTGCGCAGCAGCCGCTAACCAGCCTCAACCAACACCGCTGTACCGATCACGCTCAAAAAACAGCGTCAATCCCGTCAGCCACATCACCAGAAAAACATTGAACGGATCAAAGCCACTCGCCAAAGGCATGACTGCAAATGACCCCACCAGACCCACCACCACCAACACAATGCCCAGCCACTTCCGATACAGGCGCCGCTTGAGGCCATAGGCCAAGGCAAAATAAAGCGTCACCGCCACGCCAAAGACTAGGTTATCCATCAGGCACCGCCCTTGGGTTTGATCAGGATGGACTTGAGTGAACGCTGCGGGCCGATGCCACCACTCACCAACGCCTGCACCGAGAAAATCACATCGCCCGCGTGATAACTGCGCAGTGTGTTTTGAGCCTGGTAAGTGGTTGCACCGCCTGCAATCAGAGACGCCACCCCACTGACCGGCTTGATCGCAACCCCCGCTGCACTGCCCAACAATCTGGACACCGTGATGCGCTGATCATTGAGCGAGTCGGCTTGTTCGCGGAGCAAGGGCCTGGAGATGCGAACCTGCATTTCACAGGCACGACGGCCGGGTTGCATGTGGTCGTACAGTTCAACAATCAGGGTATGGGCTTGATGGCACCCTGAGCCGAGTTCGCAGAGGAAAAGCGTTTGCAGATGAGGACGATCTTCGGGGAAGACCGTGAATGACGTGACGGTGAAGATGATGCCGAAATGAGCTTGGGAATGGGATTTTTGCGGGTGCATGTGAGGGTGGTCCTGTTTCAGAAGAAGTCTGGGGAGACTGCATGAAGCAGGAGGGTTGGTGGATGGGGGGATGGCTGTAAGGGAGGAGGATTACAAAGGATAGGGAGGTTTCTGACAGCGAGAGGATTTTGTCACGTGGTACAGGGGCTATGTGCTGCGCAAGTAAAGAGTCAAGAAAGTTACTTCAGACATTTTTGACGGCGTCCTGAAAAGGCGAGACAGATATATTAGCCTGCTACCAACGAAGAATATGCGAGCAACAAGGAGGTCGTGATAACAGGATTTTGCAAGGTGAGCGGCGCTGTGCCACCATCCCACGCATAGTGGGAATTCAGGGGGGCGCCCCCTGCTTCGAGTTATTTTCTGAATACAGTAGGGATGCTAATGGCTGATTACAATATTGATCCTGTCTATGACAAATGCCGTGCGTTCATTGATGGTTGGCGCCTGAAAGGCAGGACGTGGGAGGATATCGCCAAGCTCGGTCGGCTGGGAGAGTCGCTTGAAAAAGTGAACGACTGGTTCCTGTCGCAGATGGAAATGGAAGACTGGCCTTCGCTGGGTAATAGCCCCAAAGAGCGCTTTGCATGCTGGAAAGAGATCGTTCAGCACAAGCAACAGGCCGAACAGCAATCTGTAGCTGCGTCAAGACCGCTGATCATTATAGGTGCGGAAGAAGCGGAGCCGGGTATGGCCGTGCCGCAAGATGCACGAAGCGCATGGCAGCTCTACAAAAAGCATCTGCTAGCCCAAGGCTGGAAGGAAACCTCGGTCGATAATATTCAAAAATCTGCAGTGCGCGTCCTGCAGTATCTTCGGCAGACCACAAAAGATCGAACAGCTATAAAAGGACTGGTAGTCGGACATGTGCAGTCCGGAAAGACGGCAAACATGGCGGGCCTGATTTCAATGGCGGCCGACTACCGATGGAACCTTTTTGTCGTACTTACCGGAACGCTCGAAAACCTGCGAGTGCAAACCAGCAAGCGTCTGGTGGGGGATCTTTTTCAGCACGATGGTAATGTGAGTTGGAAAGCGATCGAACATCCGTCGAGAAAGAGTCCTTATGGTGCTCGGGCGCAAGACATGCAGTTTGACGCTGGCAGAAGAGATCGCCACCTTGTTGTTTGTTTAAAAAATCCGGCCCGACTGAAACACCTCATCGCTTGGATTAAGGAGCATTCGCAGGGCATGTCGCAGATGCGACTTGTAGTGATTGACGACGAAGCCGATCAGGCGGGTATCAACTCGAACGATGTATCAAAAGCCGAACGTACTGTTATCAATAAACTCATTCTGCAACTGATCAGTTTGCCGCTGCAATGCGTAAACTATATCGCTTTTACCGCCACACCTGCTGCCAACTTTCTTAACGAGGGTCCCGGCGACACTCTATATCCAAGAGATTTTATAGCGGCGCTGCCGCAGGCGGACGAACATTTCGGACCCGTGCAGATTTTCGGTTATTCCGAAAATGAGAATGAGCCGCTTGGAATTATTCGAAAGGTTTCTGATAAGGATCTGGAGCAGATTAGCAGACTTCACAAGGGGGAGGATCTGGCCCTACCCACTGCGCTGGAAGAAAGCTTGATCTGGTATCTATGTTGCGTGGCGGTAATGCGTTTATCCGGCGCTGCAAAACCCGTAAGCATGCTGATTCATACTAGCGCAAGGCAGCTTCATCATGATCACATGAGCGAAGCGGTGCAGGCCGCACTCCAAACTTGGTCTAAGTATAACGATGCTCAGTTGGAAAATAATTTCAGGCATGTATGGGATAATATTTCCTCAGGTCTAGATACCGCTCAGTTTGCCGACCGCTTTCCTGAATATGGAAGGCTATCCGAGCTTAGTGAACTGCCGAAATTTGATAGTTTATTTTCAGAGCTTCGAACACTTCTCAAAATGGTGACAGCTATTCAGCTGGATGCGGACGCCAAGCGGACATACCATCGTGGCATTCACGTCTGCGTCGACAACTGCGCCAATAATGGTATAACCAACGAGAATGAAGTTCGCCGACTGTTCTATCCTGACCCAGAGCAGAAACTTGAATTCTGCACAGCATTCATCGTTATCGGCGGCGGAACGTTATCGCGAGGACTGACAATTGAAAATCTGGTCAGTACCTTTTTCCTGCGTGGCTCAGCGCAAGCAGACTCCCTTATGCAAATGGGACGATGGTTTGGTTACCGCAAAGGCTATGAACTGTTACCGCGCATATGGATGTCCGATGATACGAGAGAAAAATATGAATTCATGACTATCGCAGAAGAGGAACTTCGCGACGACCTGCAACGATTCATGCACGGAGGTGCCAAGCCTGAAGATTTCGGACCTCGTGTTCGTGTGCATGCACGGCTCGCATGGATTCGGCCGACAGGAGCTAACAGGATGCAGCGCGCAATCAAGGCAGACTTCGATTTTTCAGGCATTAATCGTCAAACAACCGTTTTCCATGACGGCGAGGATGCTGCTGCTTTACTCAATGCCAATTTGTCTTTAACAGAGCGTTTTTTGGAGAGTGCGGGTAGCAGCCTCGAAAAATCCAAACTGAAGGGAGCCAACAGCCTTATCTGGCGTAATGTCGATGTCAATCTCGTAGCTTCTTATCTGGCAGATCTATCTTTCCATCCTGGCAACCAGTTCTTCTCTGACATGAAAGCATTTTTGAAATGGCTGGGTCAGCACGCTGAAAATGCTGGCTATACAAAGTGGAACGTAGTGATAGCGGGCAGTACACCAACATCGGTAAACAGCTGGAAAATTTGTGGAAAGGCTATTGGTCGGATCAACCGAAGTCGCCTTGCTGGTAAACGTTCAGATGAGGGTGTGTCTATTGGTGCGCTAAGAGATCCAAGAGACCTTTTGGCAGACGCCCAAGGTCTTGACGAAAATGAAATTCCGAAGACAGCCATTAAAAACCCTGATGTGGCACGTTGTCGCAACACAGGCGGCGTGGGAAATACACCTCAGTTATTGATCTATCTAATCGATAAAGATAGCAAGGCACGTACTGAAAAAGTTGTGGCTCTGGAATCTTCTAAAAGAGAGGCGCTCAATGCCAAGGCACACATCATAGGCATCAACCTTCTCCTACCAGGTTCTCATGGAAAGCAAAAAAGCTATGTTACCCACGTAACGGTCAACATTCCGGACACCTTCACCTCACCGGAAGACAATCTTGAAGAAACAGTAGGCGTGATCTGACTCATGAAGTATTACAGCCTCCCACTGCAGCCCATGCAGGAATGTGGTGCATTTCTGCTTCGCGCACTACAGAACGAAGAAACGCCATTGCTGGACCTTCTGGTACGCGAGTCTATTCAAAACGCACTAGACGCAGGGCGGAACGGTAATAAGACACTACCAGTTTCGGTAGACTTCCAGATTCGCGAGCACTCGCTGGACGCCATCACCTCCACGTTCAGTGAAGGGCTGGATCTACAGATGCTGAAGAAACGCTATCCGCGCACTCCGAAACTGCTTGAAATTCGTGATTCAGGTACCGAGGGGCTAACAGGGCCGATGACGTTTGACAGCGTCGACGCTAACGGCCAGCACGGTAATTTTCTGAAGCTCGTATTTGAAATCGGACGTACTCGCACAGATGATGGCGCCGGCGGTTCCTGGGGATTGGGTAAGACCTGTTACTTTCGAATGGGCGCTGGTTTGGTCGTTTACTACAGCAGGATCAAGACAGCCGAAGGATATGAAGAACGTCTGGTGGCTTCGCTGGTAGAAGACGAAAATCGTATCGATCGAATTCAGCTAACTACGCAAACCGGTATTGCTTGGTGGGGGGCGAATGATAACTTACGTGCGATCACAACACCGGAGAAGATTCATGAGATTCTTGAGCGCTTTGATATTCGGCCGTTCGCTGACAAAACAACCGGAACGGCAATAATTATTCCATTGCTCAAGGAAAATCTGCTACCCGTATTCGACGAAGAAACCGGAGCACCGCCTTGGTGGTATAGCAGTTACGAAAGTTACGTGAATGTTGCGATCCAGCGCTGGTTCAGTGCACGCCTAGACAACCCATTTTTTGCCAGCGGTAGATATCTTAGTGCATCAGTGAATGGTAAGGAGATAACCAGTACAGATATGCTGCCCACATTCCGGGCGAGCCAGTGTCTGTATGACCGTGCGGTTGGAAAAGCGCCTGAAGAAGGAGACTATCTGATGCTCAGGGGGATCGAGAGTAAAGATATACTTTGTAGAGCGATTCAATTGCGTGGCGAATTCGTGGGTAATGGTCCAGCGGGACGACTGCTTGTAGTAGCACTAACCTCACATCAGTTGCAAATGGAGGCTCCCGATAACACACCCAGCCCGGAAACTTGCATTTTCTCTAGGGCAGATAGTGGCCCCCCTCATCGACCGATAGTGACATTCATGCGTTCGCCTGGAATGAATATCTGCTGGGATGATGGTATCGATTCGCGCCGCTGGGCTGGTGGATTTTCCGGCTTTACGGATGGCCGATATGTTATGGCACTTTTTCTGCCAGATTCGGAGCAGGAACTTTTACCATCCGAAGCCAGAGGATTGCGTTCAACCATACAGAATCTGGAAGGTTATTTGCGGAGTTGCGAGCGCGCGGATCATGCCGAATGGGTAGACATAAATGGAGGACGAATCGTCGAAAAAATTCGTACTCAGTGTGGTCGAATACTGAAGGATTTCGGCGTCCCGCCTCAGCCCAGCGCAACTATCAAGCCCTCGATAAGAATGTCGCGTAAACTGGCTGAGCTTGTACTGCCCAATAGAGGGTTCGGCAGAGATGGGCGGTTTGGTAAAGCAACATCACGCACTACTATCGAAAGAGCCTCCAAAAACAATACGGCTTCCTCACCCGAACTAGAGGTAATGGAAGTCAGGTATATAGCATCTGCAATCGTTATGACATGGAGCTTGAGATGGGGAATACAGCATCCAAATACACCGAGGGCAATCACCATTTCAGTAGATTCCGAAGCCGGACCTATCACCTCAGATGCATGGTTTAACAGTGGTCTTGGTGGGTTCCCGTTTAGGCTGGAGTCATTCCGCATCGACAGTGTTACTCCTTCTATAGAAAGCATAGAAATTGACGATGAAACTGGAGTCCGCCTTACCCTTGGTACTAAGTTGGCTCAACAGGGGTTGATACTGAAAGGGGAACTTCATATCAGGATGATGGATAACGGTGGCAAGTTGTTGCGGCCGGTGATCGGCGTCCGGATTCTGAATAAAAATGGAGAGGAGGAATGAGCACTCGGCTACCGTTATACCGAATGCTGAATGCGCCACTCGACTGCGGGAGCGAGTCGGAAGTCAAATATACCTTTCGATCACACGAGGGCCTTGACCCAGGCGCGACAGAGGTAAGTGCCGGCCAGTACGCCTTGGGCAAGGACAGTGATTGGAATCCGGCTGAACATTTCCTATTGATTCAATGTTTAGTCGAAAGCACTCTGCTTTTGGAAGCTATCTTCGGTGCCGAAGGTGTGGCGAATAAAGATGCTGAAATATTACTGGCGCTTGAGTGGACATCTGCAGACTCTTGCTGGCGAACGCTTGGACCCATCCATAGCCTGCGGCAAGAAGAAGGTGGAACTGTGGTGCTCGACATTGAACTGGAGCCAGGGACTGTCAGAGGTAGCGGTTTCTTGTCGGTTCAAGCGTTTCTAGGCCAATACAGGGCAGTTTTAGTTCCCGGATTTGCTCATCAGGCTGGCGCACGACTAGGTCCTTTGGCATCCCCTATCGAAATCGTTATTGATGGTGATGGCTCTCTCTTCCCTGTCTTGGAAGAGCCTTTGGGAGCAGAAGGGCCATTATGGGAATTGAAAGCCTGCTGGAGCGATCCGCGGGATGAACCATTTTCCAGCGATTACGTTGCCCTTGTACTGAACAACACACACCCGCACTTTGAGCAGCTACGCGACCGTCGGGCACTGAATATCGAGCAGTCTCCGCTAATGCGCCAAGTTTTCGCAGCGTGGCTTACTTTAGTCATTTTTCAAGTCAAAGAAGACATGGGCGCACAGTTCGATATGCATCTGGGCACGCCCGACATTGATGAAGATATCGCAAGCATTGCGGATGCGGTGTGTTCATTCATTCGACTGGGCGATCTGAATACCGCCTCACTTCCAGAGCTGTTTGTATCGACCCAGTGTTGGCTTGATCGCCGGGTCAGGGAAATGGAGAGCAAGGTATGACTTTTCCAACACTGAACCTTAAGCTTTCGCAGCGCCACTTTGACGAGCTGCTCAAGAATGATACGTTTTGTCCAGACGTATCCAATCCAAAAATGAAAGAAGTACGTCGCCAACTACTTGCTATTGTGCCTTTATATGACCGAAATGCACATGGCAATGCTTCAGGCCCCGGCACCTTTGATATGAAAGTTGGCCTTGCCCTGTACCAAGTATTAGCAGAGGCAGGACTGGATATTCGCACCGCCGCAGATGACGGCTGGTGGCGTTTCCTATCCCTGCGCCTACTACCTGACTTGGTTAAAAGCCGATGGGACAGCACACCTCCGGTGCGATTCTGGAAGGGGAGAAGCCGCATCTGGTTGCGAGCAGTATGGTGGACCGTTCACCTGACATGGCAGGGCTCCGAGGAGAGTACCCGAGAGGTACTAGAAGACGTGACCACAGATACAGTTGTGCAACTGGTCGAGCGTCCTGGCAAGGGTGGTTTCAGAGTTGATCTGACAAGACAGATTTTCAGAATGCGACGGCTGCGCAAACCCTCCCAAGACCAGTTCAGAGCAATCATGAAGCTCAATACGGCTCAGATAGTACTCAAGGAACCTATGCTTTGCGAAGGCGGTATGTTTGGATATGTCGATGCGTTGTTTGCAGACGCGGGATGCGCGCTCATCGGCATGGAGAGCAATCGTGACTGATGTACTGAAAGAAATTCAGGAAGGCTTTGCCAACCTTGACCAAAGCGGTCGAATGCTGCTCCTCAAAAGTATGCCTGCAACGTGCCCGGCCTGGGTCTTTCGTGAAGACGATAAAT
This sequence comes from Pseudomonas ovata, assembly GCF_003131185.1. GTDB lineage: Bacteria > Pseudomonadota > Gammaproteobacteria > Pseudomonadales > Pseudomonadaceae > Aquipseudomonas > Aquipseudomonas ovata. Next base: position 359,239 of record NZ_QFFU01000003.1, read on the forward strand.
TTGGTGTTGCTGTTGAATGCTCTGTTCCTTTGGAAATTTCAGAAGGATTCGCTGGTGCTAGGCTGCGGACAGTAGAAAGAATTGTCGCCGGTCAGCATAGGCGCTTTTTAAGGCTGGAGTCATCGATTGAATGGCTCCGAAACGAGTTTGGACTGATCTGTGAGCATATGGTCAGCGTCGAATCTGGCGTTACTGTACGCCAGGCATTACTGGCTGACCCGCTGGGTTGGTGGCAGAGATGGCGACATCTATTGGGCAATGCGTTGATCGACAAACATGGTTATGACGTGCTCGCTGAACTACTAGTCCTAGAAACGCTTGCCATCAAAGGAAACTTTTTTGAATGGAGCGGCCCATTCGGCGGCGTGGTTGACATCAAGACTCCAATGAGCGACTACGAAGTCAAATCAACCATAAGCCGTTATGATTCTGTGATTAACATCTCTGGGCAGTTTCAGTTAGCCTCTTCATCCGGCAAGCCATTACAGCTTATCCATTTCAGATTCGAACCAGTCGATGATGGCCTGTCGATTGATCTGGTTTGTGATCGCCTCATTGCGCTTGGTGTCAATGCACGCATGTTGGAAAATGCGTTGGAACGCTTGGACTTGGAGGCTGGATGCTCCACTCGCAAAGAAGCATATAACCTACTTGAGGCTCGGTCCTACGTCGTTGATGAAAGCTTCCCACGAATAACACCTGCAAGCTTTATAGGTGGCGCACTGCCGGCAGGCGTTGTTCAGTTTGAATACAGACTTGATCTTTCAGGGCTGAAGTCTTATTCGCTAAAAATTTAATACCAGATGTCATCAATCACGCACAACATCAATTAACTCAGTCTGACAATATGCATAAACACCTCAAGACCTGGATTTAAGGTAGGTAGCGGAGCCTTGGAAAACGGACCAGTTGCTCAGCGCATTGGTCGCTCCGTAAGGGAGGGGTCAGGAGGAAAGGCGGGCCAAGAGATAAATTTTTGATTACAATCCCGCACAGCTTCCAGAATGCAATTCATTCCTGCTTCAGGTCCGCGGATTCCGCACTCCCAAAGCTCGAATACACGCCATCCCTGCCGCAGCAGCTCATCCCTGTTCCTGGCATCACGCTTCACGTTCTGGTCAAATTTCAGCCTCCAGAACTCCTCACGGGTTTTGGGGGTGCTTGCGTACCTACAGCCCGGATGCCTATGCCAAAAGCAACCATGAACGAAAATGCACAGCCGGTAGCGTGGCAGCACCAGATCAGGTTTTCCGGGAAGGTCCTTCCTGTGAAGCCGGAATCTGAAACCGTGGCGATGCAGCAGACTCCGGACCTTTAGCTCCGGAGACGTGTTGCTTCCACGAATGCCCGCCATCATGCGAGACCTGACTTCCTTACTGACTATGTCCATGAATCAAGACCAGATGACATTCATCCTCCCAGAGGACGAGCCTCTAGACCCTGTTGGTGAGCTCAGCGAGCCGATTCAGATAGTGGATCTTTTCGCAGGCCCTGGTGGGCTTGGCGAAGGATTCACCTCATTGGGCGAGGGAAACCGGTTCGAAATAGTCGTATCTGCAGAAAAAGACCCCAAAGCGTGGCAAACGCTTCGACTGCGTGCCTTCTATCGATTGCTCAAGAAACACAAATCAAGTCACCTTCATGAGTACTACGATTTTTGCAACGATCCATCAGCACCAGATGTGTTTCTCCCCTCTGAAGAGACAGCAGAATTGTGGGAAAGATCAGCGGATGAGGCCAGATGCATCACGTTGGGTAGTGTCGAAGGTAACCGTGAGCTGGATGATGCATTGAATGCAGGACTGCGCAAGGATCGTCCTTGGGTTCTGATTGGAGGACCGCCTTGCCAAGCGTATTCGCTTGCGGGTCGTTCGAGGAACCAGGCTAATGCCAACTACAAAGCAGAAGAAGACCATCGTCATTTTCTGTACAAGGAATACCTGCGCATCATCAGAGAGCGGCAGCCTTCCGTATTTGTGATGGAAAACGTGAAAGGTATTCTTTCATCAAAAGTTAATGATGAACGAATCTTCTCCAACATTCTCAAAGACCTGTCCGATCCTCATCAAGCATTGCATGAAAGCGGCTCCGGCAAACGCTACCATATTTATTCACTGGTTACTGGCGCCCATTTTTCACCAAATGACAATGTGGACAAGATAGATCCACGGGCTTTTGTAATAAAAGCAGAAGAATATGGCATACCTCAAGCACGACATCGAGTTATCCTTTTAGGAATTTCTGAAGACTGCCTCCCTGAAAGCACTGCTCAAATCAAGCTTTCTCGGAATGAGCCCTCCGTCTCAGTGGCTCAGATCATTGGCGATCTACCAAGACTTCGCAGCAAACTGACAAAAACTGTAGACAGCACAGACAACTGGACAAGTGTCATTCAAGAACAAGCCAGTTATCTGCAAAGCAAAACAGCAATAACCGATACTATTAGCACTAGCATGTGGAAATCATTCACGCACATTACTCACATGCTAACTGCTCCAGACAGCCATGGTGGGAAGAGAGTAAAAAGAAATATTGAACGTAGCGATGGCGACATTGGCATCCCACAGTTAAATCAGTGGTTTCACGATCCAGAGCTAGGTTATTGGCTCAATCATGAAGTCCGTGGACATATGCAAAGTGACCTGCGAAGATATCTTTTTGCTTCTGTCTATGCTGAACATACTGGCGCATCACCTAAAGGCCACAAGGACTTTAATCTGGAAGGCTTAGCGCCAGATCATAAAAACTGGAAAAGTGGTGTTTTCAGTGATCGCTTCCGAGTACAACTGAAAGACAAGCCAGCCACTACTATTACCAGCCACATTTCAAAAGATGGGCATTACTTCATCCACTATGATCCAACTCAGTGCCGTAGTTTATCCGTTCGTGAGGCAGCCCGTATTCAGACATTCCCGGATAATTATTTCTTTCAAGGGAATCGGACTGAGCAGTTCCACCAAGTAGGTAACGCAGTACCTCCACTTCTAGCCTCTAAAATCGCGAAAGTGGTATTCCGCTTACTTTTTGACAAGATCAAATCGTACGATGAACTCAATCCGAAGCCGAATAAATCCAAGCTTCCAGAACCTTGTATCTGACAAGGCTCACTCCCAAAAAATAATCGACTCAAAACGCCTCTCCCAAGTGCAGGATGCTCATACAAAATGACATCCTGCATTGATTATTCACCAAGACCTCGACAACTTTCAGAATCTTCCTACACATCTAAACCTTGCCCTTCCCAACAAGGCACCCTACCCTTTCCCTGCGCCTAAGAAACGCAAACCACACAGCGGCCTGACCGCTTCCGAAAAAATGCGGTTTTTTTGTACCTGCGGCCTTTGGCTGCGCGTCTGAAAAACGTGTGATGTCGGGAGTGGGCCAATACAAGACCCGAAAGGGGAATACGTCCGGCCCTCTGTGTGGGGTTTCTTAGCTCCCGGCGCCTTAGCCCTAAGAAAGCTGAATCACACTGAGGAATACCAAAATGCCAAACATGGACGATACGCAGCAATTCCGGTCTGAAGCTCTGGGCCCTTCACAGCCAGAGCCCATCTCTCCGTTCATCTTCATCCGCCACCACCGTCAACTCCGCGCCCTTCTCCTGGAAAACCAGGCCTGGTTCTGCGCCCGTGACCTGAGCAAACTCATCTCTTGGCCCCTGAACGAACGCACCACCTTCAAGCTCGACCCGGACCAGCGTCGTACGCTGTGGCTGGAAAGCCATGGCGAGTGTGAGTCAGAGCTGATGGTCAGCGAGTCGGGGGTGTATGCCTTGCTGGTGCATCACTATCACCCCGAGCAGCGTGGCTTGCGGCGCTGGATTACCAATGAGGTGGTGGCAGCCTTGCGTGATGCACCGCCGTCGAGCGATGAGCAACTGGCTCCGGTGTTGAGTGTGTTGCAGTGGCCGGGGCTGTCGATGAGTGTGCTGCATTGGCAGAACGAGCCGTGGGTGCGGTTGCGGGACATGCCGCAGGTGCTGGCGGTGCCGGAGGCTGGCAAGGCTGGTGGGTCGTGGTGGCGGGGGTGTATTGGGCGGTAGATCGTGGGAAGCGGCTTGCCGGCAATGACTGCTTTACAGCCGCTGCCTATTTACTGTCCCTGATGGCCTCATCGTCGGATCGCCGCCCGGGGCAGAGCCCCCTCCCACAGGTTCGATGAGCATCCCGGATTTTGTGTCTGGCATCAGACCGTGGGAGGCGGCTTGCCGGCGATGGCTGCTTTACAGGCGCTGCCTATGTACCGTTGCTGCTGGCTTCATCGTCGGGTCGCCACCCAGCACAGCGTCCTCCCTTCCACTGAGCAAGGCATTGATGACCCTTTCACCAGACTCGGTGTCAGGCTGAAAATACTCATCAACTTGAACATCAATGGCCATCGGCAACAGCCATTTCGGACACGTCCTACATATCGCCGGGAAGCTCGAAAATAGACTGGTCCTCCATTTATCAAGGAGGACCGTCATGGCGAACTGCGGCTATATGACCATCAAGGGCGAGAAACAGGGCCTGATTTCGGCGGGGTGTTCGAC
>NZ_QFFU01000030.1 GCF_003131185.1 Pseudomonas ovata
TGAAACGCCACAATTTTACGACTGCTAACGCAGCCGGTCGCGGGCAAGCGCGCTCCTACAAGGGGTCAATGTAATATCCAATGCATCAACAAGTTATTTTGTGTTTGATGAGAACCTACTCTGTTTCACTGACAACGCGCCAAAGCGGCACGCTGAAGAATCCCGGTAGGAGCCCGCTTGCCGGCGACCGAGTGCGTAGCGCTCGCAAAATCAGCGAAACGCCACAGATTTATGGCTGTGAGCACATCCAAAATCTGCGAAACGCTGAAAATTTACGACTGCTAACGCAGCCGGTCGCGGGCAAGCGCGCTCCTACAAGGCTTCGGCGTTGAAGACTTCTTTGGCGGCGAACAGGCCATTGAGCGCTGCGGGAAAGCCGGCATACACCGCCATCTGCATGATCACTTCCACCACCTGCTCACGCGAGCAGCCGACATTCAGGGCGCCGTGGATGTGCACTTTCAGTTGTGGCGTGGCATTGCCCATGGCGGTCAGCGCGGCCACGACCGCCAGTTCACGGGTCTGCAGGTCGAGCCCTGGTCGCGAGTAGATATCGCCAAACGGAAACTCGATCAGCAACCGGGCAAAGTCCGGGGCAATATCCTTGAGGCTGTCAATGACACGCTCCCCCGCCAGGCCATCCACTTCCTGCAGTTTTGCCCAACCCCTGATATACCGTTCGTTGTCCATGGTCTGCGCCTCGTAGTGATGGAGAAGGCGACTGTAGGCCCGGTCTCGACGGTTCAGCCAATACCCTTTTAGTGATACCTTTTCGGCATGAACGAAGCCATCGACCTGCGACAATTCCGTTATTTTCTGGCGGTGAGCGAAACGCTCAATTTTGGCCGGGCAGCGGCGCGCCTGCACATTTCCCAGCCACCCTTGAGCCGGCAGATCCGTCAGCTGGAAAACCTGTTGGGTGTCGAGCTGTTCCAGCGCACACGTACCGGGGTGACATTGACCGCGGCGGGCGCTGCATTTTTGCCGGAGGTCAGGCGCACCCTGGCTCAGGCCGAAAAAGCCATCGCCGCCGCCCAGGCGGCACGCGCCGGCAAGGGCGGACACTTCTGCATTGGCTACACCACCGTGTTTGATCGCAGCGTGATCCCTGATGTGCTCGAGCCTTTAAGGCAGCGGTTTGCCGACTGCGCGATTGTCACCCAGGGCAAACACTCGATCCGCCTGGTGCGCGAGATCAATAACGGCTCGATGGACGTGGCCTTTATCGGGCTGCACACCGAGGCCAAGGGGCTCACGGTCCAGACCCTGCGGCAAGAGCCGCTACGCGTCGCCTTGTCCGCGCACCATCCACTGGCGCGCAAGCGTACGCTGGGGTTCTTTGATCTTCGCGAGCAAGTGCTGTTTCGCTTCGAACGGCGGCTCAATCCGGGCTTTCATGACCACTGCCAGGCGTTCTTCGAGCGTATCGACTTCAAGCCCCGGACACTGTCCGAGCCTGACGATCATCACATTCTGTTGGGCTTGATTGCCGAAGGGCAGGGGCTGGCGCTGATCCCGGCGTCGCTGACGCAAGTCAGGCGCAAAGGGGTGGTGTTCAGACCGCTCAAGGGGGCGGACGATGGATTGTCGAGCGGTATTGCGGTGGCGTACAGCCCGCACAATCAATCGCCGGTCCTGGCGCATTTCCTGGCCCTGGTGCAGGCCCAGCGCCCGCCAGATACCCGGTGAGCGCTGCAAGGCGCTGCACCGGGTAAACGCGGCTTACTTGCCGAGCATCACCGATTGCAAGCGAACCTGAGCCTGCTGCACGGTCTTGGCCTGTTCATTCAGGTTTTGCAGCAGGGTGTTCAGTTCTGCCTGCACTTTCGGGTCCTTGACGGTCACTACCGGACCGTTGATGTCGATCTGGTCCTTGTGGGCATTGATGTAGTCAGCCACTTTCAGGCTGCCATCCAGGGTGCCGTTGATTTGCGGCAGCACGTCGAGCAGGGTGTTGGCCGGCACGCTGACGGTCTTGTCATAAGCCTTGTCATACACGCCTTTCAGGTCATCCGGCTGCTTGAGCTGGGCATGGGCCGTGTCGGCCTTGGCTTGCTGCGCCTTGAGCTGCACGCCCATGTCGTTGAGGCCGGTCTGGATCGCCTTGATGTCGTCGCGGCGGGCAATCACATCGGCCACCGAGCGCATCGCACCTTTCTGCACCAGTTCGCCCAAGGGCTTGACCGTGGTGTCCATTGCGCCGTTGAAGTCGGTAATCACCGCGTAGTGGCGGGTGTAGTCGCCAAACGACTTGGATTCTTCCGGGGTCAGTTGCGGCACGCGCACGCCGGGTTTGTCGACGATGCGGGTCTGCAGGAACTGCGTGAACGCTGCGCGCTGTTCGGGTTCGTCGTTGCCGCAGGCGGCAAGGACCAGGGGAAGTGCGAGGGCGAGTAGCCATTGGGGGCGGAACGAGACGTTCATGTCGGCAGGGTCTCCAGAAATACATGACAAGCCCACGACAGAGACAGCCTCTGCGCGATGCAGACAAAGCGTCGCTGCTGCGCCGGGCAGCCAGGCAATCGCACTTGCAGGCGATAGGACGTAGCCAGGGCTATAGAGGTTCAATGACGACGGTGCATAAAGGCAGCGCGCAATCGCGACCGCGTACAAGGCCAAGGATTCATTACCAATAACTATCCCTGCGCCCTGCAATTTTAATTAGGCACTGTTGCCGGCTTCGGTTAACGTCGCCGCCAAAGCTGATGTCATTTTGATGTCGGGTGGCTTCGGCCCTCGACCCGACGAGTCCCGCCCATGAACAAACCGCTTGCCCTCTCGACCCGCATCGGCCTCGGCTTTGCGGCCATCGTCTCGTTGTTGGTGTTGATCACTGCCGTCGGCATCCAGCGGGTCGGCTATATCGACAGCACGCTGGCCAACGTCAGCGACAACGCCGCCATGGTGCAGCGCTACGCCATCAACTTTCGCGGCAGCGTGCACAACCGCGCCATTGCCATCCGTGATGCCGTATTGGTCGATAATCCCCAGGACCTGGCCCGGCACCTGGCCGAGATCAGCCGCCTGGAAAAAGACTATGCCGATTCGGCTGCGCCCATGGACCGGTTGTTCGGTTCCCGGCAGGTGAGCGCTGAAGAGCGCACCCTGCTGGCGTCGATCAAGGACATTGAGCAACAGACGTTGGCCTCTTCAAAAACGCTGATCGACCAGCGTCAGGCGGGCGATATTGCCGGTAGCCAGGCCCTGCTGTTGCAGCGTACCTCAGGGCTGTACAGCGAATGGCTCAAGCGCATCAATGCCTTGATTGACGCCGAAGAGGCCTCGATCAAGGCCCAGCTCAACGATGTACAGGCCACCGCCAGCGCCTTTCGCGGCCTGATGCTGCTGGCCACCGGCGTGGCCTTGTTGCTGAGTATCCTGTTGGCGATGCAGATCATCCGTTTCGTCAACTCGACCCTGGGTGCCGAGCCGACCGAGGTGGCCCAGGCCATCGAGCGCCTGGCCGCCGGCGACCTGCAACAGACCCTGACCACGCGCCACCCGGCCAGTGTGATGGGCGTACTCAAGGCCGCGCTGGGGCAACTGTCGGACACCATCACCCAAGTGCGGATGGCCGCCCAGGAAGTCAGTCAGGCCTCCACGCGCCTGACCGCCACCTCGGCGCTCAATAACGAGCACATTGGTCGCCAGAGCCGCGAGGCCGAGCAAGTGGCCACGGCCATCGCGCAAATGGCCTCCACCGTCAACGAAGTGTCCGGCTACGCCCTGAAGGCCGCCGATGCCACGCAACTGGCCGACACCGAAGTGGCCAGCGGCAATCGCATGGTGGTCGAGACCTCGCAGTCGATCGAAACCCTGGCGCTCACCCTGACCCAGACCACGGCCACCGTCGAGCAGGTGTCACGCGACAGCGAGCAGATCGGCACGGTGATTGATGTCATCAATTCGATTGCGGCGCAAACCAACCTGTTGGCGCTCAACGCCGCCATCGAGGCTGCCCGCGCCGGCGAACACGGTCGCGGTTTTGCCGTGGTGGCCGATGAGGTGCGCTCGCTGGCCAATCGCACCCAGCAGTCGACCCAGGAAATCCGCGACATGATCGGCACCCTGCAAAGCGGCACCGAAGCCGCCGCGCAGACCATGCGCGACAGCTGCGAGCGGGCCGCCCACACGGTGACCCAGACCCGTAAGGCCCAGGCCTCGCTGGACAAGGTGCGCCACGAAGTCGGCGCCATCAACGACATGAATGCCCAGATTGCCAGCGCCTCGGTGCAACAAAGCAGCGTCGCCGATGATGTGGCCAGGAACATCGGCCGCATCCATGAACTGACTGTGCACACCGCCACCGGCTCGTCACAGGTGGCGGCGGCCAGCGACGAACTGGCGCAACTGGCCAGCCGCCTGAGCGACAAGGTGTCGATGTTCAAGGTCCGGTGATGAAGCGGCCAGGCTGTGCCGGCATTTGAAAGATCCGGCATTGCCCGCTACAGTCGCGCCCCGAACCAAAGTCGCGACCCGATCCGGCCACAGGCGCCGGCTGAACAAGGTGCAAAGGAGCCCAGGTGAACCCGCAGACATTGTCCCAACGCCTGGAATGTGTGGCGTCGCAGGTGCCCGCCGGGGCACGCCTGGCCGACATCGGTTCCGACCACGCCTACCTGCCGGTGGCGCTGATGCATCGAGGCTTGATCACCGCAGCCGTGGCCGGCGAACTGGCCCTGACGCCGTTCCAGGCTGCCCGGCGCACCGTGCGTGATAACGGTCTGGAGCACTGCATCACCGTGCGCCAGGCCAATGGCCTGGCCGCCATCGAAGCGGATGATGCCATCACCGCCATCAGCCTGTGCGGCATGGGCGGCGAAACCATCCGCGACATCCTCGACAGCGGCAAACCGCGTCTGAATGGCCGTGAATGCCTGGTGCTGCAACCCAACGGCGGCGAGCCGCCGTTGCGCCAGTGGCTGATGGACAACGGCTACCGGATCACCGCCGAAGCGGTGCTGCGCGAACACCGCTTCGATTACGAAATCATCGTTGCCGAGCCCACGGGATCGGTGGCCTACAGCGCAGAGGAGCTGTACTTCGGCCCGCTGCTGATGCACGCCCGCAGCCCGGCCTTTGTGCTCAAGTGGCAAACCCGGTTGCGACAGAAACACAAGGTCCTGGGCACCCTGAAAAACGCACAGGTGGTGCCTGAAGTGCAGTTGCAGACGCTTCAGCGCGAAGTGCAGTGGATCAGCAAGGTACTGGCGTGAGCGTAACACTGTTCACTGAAGCACTATTCGATTCGTTTGCGAGCAGCTTCGTAAACGTCTGATCGTTCACGTTTGCCGACAGTGATCACAGTAACCACCAACCGGTTGTCCACGACCTGATAGACGAGGCGGTAGCCCACAGAGCGCAGTTTGATTTTGTAGCAATCCTGCAGGCTATGTAGACGGTCCGCCTCGACTCGAGGCAGTTCGAGACGTTCTTTAAGCTTCTTGGCTAACTGGATCTGCAGTGCAGGTTCCAGCTTTTTCCATTCTTTGAGTGCCTTTTCGTTGAACTCAAGGGTGAACCTAGGCACTGGCGCTGGCCTGCTCGATCAGGTCGTCAATATCGACCGTTACAGTCGGACCGTCTTGGCGCGCACGAACCAGTTCTGCCAGTCGCATATCGTCGATCAACTCCAGCATGGCTTCATAGCGTGCGGGGGGTACTGCATAAAATGCAGGCTCGTTACGGTTAAGGATCACCACCGTTTGTCCCTGACCTTCGCGCACGGTGCCCATCGGGTCGCGCTTAAGGTCGGTCACCGAGGCGGCTACCTCTGCCAGAATTTGAAATGCCATTTAGAAACTCCACTGAGTGTCATTCAGAGTGCTAATCACAAGGCAACAGCATAGGCTCAGCCGATAGCGATATGAAGTTAATTTTCCAACGGGCTAACTCACCCTGGGCACGTGGCCTGGAAGGGGTGGCCAGTGACTTCTTCAAGCCTGACCGACGCGCACCTCCGTTCGCACCGCCACCTTGGGCGTGCCTGGCTTGAGCAGCAACAACACCGCCGCCGCGAGCACAAACACACCGGCAAACACGCCATACAAGTGCAGTGGTTGCCAGCCGCCATCAAGCAGCAAGCCGGCGACCGTTGGTGACACGATCGCGCCGATGCGCCCGATGCCGATGCCCCAGCCCACACCGGTGGCGCGTACCGAGGCGTCGTAGACGATGGGCGACAGCGCATACAGCCCGGCCACGCAGCCGTTGACGAACAGGCCGATCAGCAAGCCCAGGCCCAGCGCGATCGTCACCGAAGATGCGCCGAGCGTGAACAGCACCAGCAAGCCCGCCGAGATGAGCATGAACAGCGACAGCACCCGTGTCAGCGGCCAGCGTGAAGCCAGCGCGCCAATCAGGGCGGCGCCAAAGATGCCGCCCACGCTCAGCAGCACGCCGCCACTGATGCCTTGCTGTGCTGATAGCCCGGCGGCCACCAGCAGCTTCGGTGTCCAGCTCATCACGAAATAGAACCCGAACATCACCAGGAAGAACAGCAGCCAGATCAGCAGGGTGGTGCGTCGTGCTGCCGGGCTCAGCAACTGCACCAGGCGGTCGCGGTTTGAAGCCGGTGCCGTATGCACGAGCGGTAATTGAGCCAGGGTCGGCAGGGCCAGGCGCGAGGCCAGGCGGTTGACTCGTGCCAGCGCATTGGCCGGACGGCGGGCGATCAGAAAATCCAGCGACTCGGGCAGCCACAGCAGCACCAGCGGAATCACCGCCAGTGTCACCGCGCCACCAAAGAGAAATACGGAACGCCAGCCGAAGCGGGTCAGCAGCCACACCGATAACAATCCGCCCAGCGTCGCGCCCAGGGCATAACCGGTCGATTGCAGACTGACTGCCAGCCCGCGCCAGCGCTGGTTGGCGTATTCACTGGCAATCACATTGCTGCTGGCCAGGATTCCGCCAATACCCAGGCCGGTAAACGCTCGCAACAGCGCCAGTTGCGTGGCCGTCTGGCTGAACGCCGACAGCAGCATGCCAATGCCTGAAAGGGTGAGGCAGAACAGAATCAAGGGCCGACGTCCGAAGCGGTCTGCCCACGGGGCGATAAACAAAGAGCCGGCGGCCATGCCGAATAGCCCGGCACTCAATAGCAAGCCAATCTGGGCGCCGTTCAGGCTCCATTCGGCCGACACCGAAGCCGCCGTGAAAGCCATCACCAGCACATCGAAGCCATCGATCATGTTCAGCACGATACAAATCCCGATGGCCAGCCACTGCATGGGCACCATGGGGCGTTGATCCACCATTGCCTTGAGGTCGACATTCATGGTCGCACCTCGGCGCGGCAGGGGTTACAGCAATGGCGGGACAGCCATACGGAGGTGGATGCACGCCGCAGCCTGCATCCGATCGAGAAGTCATTCATGACCACACCCTTGTTATTGTTTTCGACGGTCGGCACTGCATGAAACGCCGCAGTCGTCAGTCAAGCAAGTTGTGGATCCAGTGGCAATCAGCAAGCGTGAAGGAAACAGGCGGGTATAAGCGCTTTGAAAGCTTGTTTTTGGTAGATTTACTATTAAAAACAAAAGGTTGTTTTTATTTTATGAGGTCTTTTATTTTGTTCGATTATCGAACGTATTAAATTGTACGCTTTGGCTGGATCCATAAGAGTCTTCATGGACTCAGCCTTAAGTGATTGATGCTATTCAATGCTATGTCCTGGGGCACATGCCTTGGGTAACAGCATCGAACTCACGATCAAAGCTCTCCCGCTCGGCTGCACTCAGGAATCCTTGCTCTTTTACGAAGCCATCGGTCTGCGCCCGGACATCGTTGACCCGGCCTAACAATTTGCTGGCTTGTTGTTCAGTCAATCGACGGTCCAGGTGCAAGGCATTGATATCACCCACCAGCGCATCGGCGCGCACGTAAATGTGCGCTTGTCCGGGGTCGGTCACATGCTCGTCGACCTGGCCTTGCAGCGCGCGTTGCGCGGACAAATTACAACTGGGCAGGTCCAGCGGCGGTCGCGCTGCCAGGGCGCCCAGGCTCAGGCTGGATAACAGGACAGCGGTCACGAATTTCATCGGTTCATCCTCAGGGGCGGGCAGGCGGTGCACCTGATCAGACGATGCCGATGGCCGCCGGTTCAACGGGTGCCGGGCGGCCATGCCTGTTTTCAGGAGCGTCGCCATACCCAGGCCGGAATCGCCCGGATATAGACCAGTTCACTCACCAGCTCGACCAGCGTCTGGGTGATCACGGCCGCCGCCGCCAACCCGCGAATCTCCTCTGGCAACGCCAGCGCCAGGGGCAAAACCACCAGCGAATTGCGCGTCGAACTGCTGAACACCACCGACCGGGCCGGCGCGGCTGCCAATCCGAAGACCTTGCTCACCAGGGCACCGACCACCGGCGCCAGCAGCATGAACCCCAGGTAGACCGGAACGACCGGCCATAACCGGTCAAATGCTTGCACCACAAAAGCGATCTGCGAACCGATCACCACCATCAGTACCGCGGCCATCGCCGGCACCGGCATCCACGCCCAGGCCTGGTTCCAGCGCTGCACCCACAAGGCTCGTTTGACCCCGGCCGAGGTCAGCACCGCCAGCACCAGGGGCAGCACGATCAGCACCAGGAAGGCCTCGACAAACGGCCCGGCCGCGATAACTACCGTATTGCTGGCATCGAGCATCAAGATCAGATACAGGGGCAGCAGCACCAGTTGCAGCAATAACAGGACGGGTGTGGCCGCCAGCATCAGCTTCGAGTCGCCCTTGCCGATATGGGTAAACACCACCACGTAGTCGATACAGGGCGTCAGCAGCACCAGCAAGGCCCCGGCCAGAATCGCCGGATGATCGAGCAGGCCGCGTGTCAGTCCCCAGACCAGCAGCGGAATCACCACGAAATTGGCCATGAGCAAGGCGGCCATGAAGCGCTTGTTGCTTAAGCTGGCGCGCAGGTCCAGAAACGGAATCTGCAGGAACATGGCGTACATCAAGACCGCAATGGCCGGCGTGACCCAGGCGCTCAGTGCCTGAGCCGCTACGGGTGCGGTCAACCCGCCCAGCGCAGCGACACCGACCGCCGCGAAGTAAACGGGGATCTGGTTCTGTTCAAGTGTTTCTCTGTTCACGCAATGCCCCTTACACCCTGAGTTCAGTTGTCGAGGCGCTAGGGTAATGGCTGGAACAGGCGTCTGCCTGCAATAGCTGAAAATCAGCCGATTGCCGTCTATGAAAGCGAAAGCCTGGCCCGACACTACGCGGTGTACTCCCTGACCCAGCAAGGACGCCAGTTCAAGGTGGTCTACAACAGTTCCAGCCTGGCGGGCCAGGTGGCCGCCGTCGAAGGCGGGCTGGCGATTGCCGCCATCACCCAGTGCAACGTGCAGGCCTCGTTGCAGGTATTAAGCGGCGAACATGGGCTTGCCAGCATCGAACCCATGCAGGTCTCGATTCTGCGCAGCAAGGCGTCGCGTGGGTCGAAAGCGGTCAATAGCCTTCATGCGTTCATCATCAAGGCATTGAGGGCCCAGCCTTAGTCGAGGGCTGCACGGATTGGATTGCCGATCGCCTGCCGTATCTTGCGCACATCGCGCGCAGGCGGCGCCCCGAATTGCCGGGCATATTCGCGGCTGAACTGTGAGACGCTTTCATAACCGACCGCGAACGCCACATCAGCCGCACGATGCTCGCCGGCCAGCAAAAGCTGGCGAGCCTGCTGCAACCTGAGCAGCTTCTGATACTGCACAGGGCTCAGGCCGGTCATGGCCTGGAAATGACGGTGCAGGCTGGCCCGGCTCATGCCGCTGGCCTCGCACAAGGCGTCGATACGAAGCCGGCTGTTGGCGTGATCCCTGATCCAGGCCACGGCCCGCCGGATACTGCCCAAGGCCCCCTCGGGTTGGGCAATCTGACGCAACAATCGTCCCTGCGGACCTTGCAGGAGACGATAAAGCAATTCGCGTTCGATCATCGGGCCGAGTACCGGGATGTCGGCAGGGGTGTCAAGCAATGACAGTAAGCGCAACACAGTATCGCGCAGCGCAGCGGTCATCGGATTGATCGCGATGCCCACCCCCTTGGGCGCACATTCACGAACCGGCGGCATGCTCGCGGCCAATTGCGCCAGCAGGGCCGGGTCCAGTACAAGTGAGACGGCCACGTAAGGGCGCCCCCCTTCAGCATCGAGGATCTGGCCGGTCAAGGGCAGGTCGAGGGCGCTGATGAGGTAGTGCTCCCGGTCGTAACTGAGCAACTGATCGTTGATCGCAATGCGTTTGGAGCCTTGCAGGATGAAGCAGATCATCGAGCGATACAGGCAAGGCGCCTGGTTGCCAGAGCCTTGCCCGACGCAAAGGTCCATACGCGGGATCGGCGTTACGGTCAGACCCGGTGGCGCATGGCGCAGGGCTATATCGAGGTGCTGGACAAGGTCATCGTTCATGGGCTGAGTATGTCAGCCAAAAGTCATGGCACAAGTCGATTGAGACAATCAGGCAATGAATTGAGTTGATCGGGCGTGGGTTGAATAACACCCGTTGCTTATCGTGGGCAGGTCAAGAAAACGCTGCAATGCGCACTTCATCCAGCAGGGATAACCATGACTCACCCGATTGCACTCATCACCGGCGCCAGCCGCGGCCTTGGTCGTCACATGGCCCTTCACCTCTCCAGGCGTGGCATTCATATCATTGGCACCTACCGCAGCGGCGCGGCACAAGCGCTGGCGCTCAAACAACAGATCGAGGCACAAGGCGGCAAAGCCACGATGCTGGCACTCGACATCACTGACACCGCCAGCTTCCAGGCGTTTTCAGAAGCCGTGACGCGTACGCTGCTGACCGACTTTGGTCGCGAGCGATTCGATTTTCTCGTCAATAACGCCGGCAATAGCCTGTTTTCGAACTTTATCGATGCGACCGAGGAACAGTTTGGTTCACTCGTCGCGACGCATCTTCAAGGCCCGGTGTTTCTCACGCAAAGGCTGCTGCCACTCATGCAGGACGGCGGGCGTATCCTCAACGTTTCATCCGGCTTTGTGCGTTTCACCCTGCCGGGCTACAGCCTTTATGCCGCTGTAAAGGCGGCCGTCGAGGTCCTGACCCGGTACATGGCCGTAGAGCTGGGTTCGAGGCAGATTCGGGTAAATGCCATTGCCCCGGGCGCCATCGCCACGGACTTTGGGGGTGGTGTGGTGCGTGACAATCAGGATGTAAACGCTTTCGTCGCCCGAGGCATCGCCCTGGGGCGTGTCGGTCTGCCGGACGATATCGGCGCTGCGGTCGCCGCCATCCTGTCCGATGACATGGCCTGGGCCAACGGCACGACCTTTGACATTTCGGGCGGGCAGTTGCTATAGCGGCTGCCGCCACGCCTGCGGCTCATGATCAACAGCAAAAAAGGCGCCCGCAAGGGCGCCAAGGGTTCACCTTGACCAAAGGAGCGTGAGCGCTTCCAAAAGGTGAATCAGGTCATCGACAGGCCTCAGCCTTCCGATTTCTTCGGCTGGTCAGCACGCGGCTGCTCGTCAGCGCGAACATATTCGGTGGCGGCGTCGCGGTTTTGCTGATTGAAGCGTTCTTCCTGTGCGATGCGCATTTTCTGCGCGGCCGGACTGGCGCGCTCACTGCCGTCATGGGCCAGTGCCGATGTGGAGGACAGCGCGACGATGATCAGAACCAGCGATTTGATCGAATTCATGGGATTACCATTCAAGTGGGTGGCAGCACCTGCTGAGCCAATCGGCACCTCAAGCGTTGAAACACACATTACGCAGCCATGGCTGACGCGAAGGTGAGGGGAGGATGACAATTCTGTTAGAAAGCGATCACGCTGATCGATACGCCAGGCGCCTGTCAGTCCTGATAACCGCAGGCCGTTCTCACTTTTTTCAAGGCCAGCTCAAGCGTTGCAACCGGCACCGACCCCAGTGCCACGCGCAGTGCATTAGGGGCATTGGAGGCCGCCGAAAAGGGTTTGGCTGTCGTTACCATGATGTTGTCGCGCCGCAACGCCGCTACTACGCTCTCGGCCCGCATGTCTTCAGGCAACGGCAGCCACAGAAAATACGCGTTCGGGTGCGCGATCAGATTGATGCCGTCGAAAATGCGCCGGGCCAGTTGTTGCCGCATGGCGGCATCCTTGCGCTTCAATGCTTCCAGCTCATCCACCACGCCGTCTTCGATCCAGCGACAGGCCAGTTCGACGGTGATCGATGGCGAACTCCATGTCGAGGCGCGCACGGCTTGTTCAAGCGCAGGAATGAGCGCTACAGGCGCGGCGATGAATCCGATTCGCAAGCCCGAGGCGACGCTTTTGGAAAGGCCGCAGACGTAGATCGTGCGATCCGGCGCGAGCATGAACAGCGGCTTGGGGGCCGGCTCGGCCAGAAACGCATAGGCGCCGTCTTCGATCAGCGCAAAGTCATGTTCTTCTGCCAGGGCGACCAGGCGCTGACGGTCGGCGGCCGGCATGATCGATCCCAAGGGGTTGTGCAGGGTTGGCATCGTATAGAACGCCCGTACCGGGCGCCGCCTGCAACTGGCCGCCAGCGCGTCGAGCCCGGTTTTGCCATCTATCAGGGGTATGGGCACAAGCTCAAGGTGATGGGCGACCGCCAGCGCTTTGATGCCTGGGTAGGTGAGCGCGTCGACCGCCAGTACATCGCCCGGTTTAAGCTGCGCCGTCAGTGCCAGTGCCAGCCCTTGCTGCGCGCCATTGACGATCAACACCTGCGAGCCGGGCACCCGAACCCCTCGATTGCGCAGGTGTTTTGCCGCGATTTCGCGCTCATGCGTCCGCCCGCCATGGGGGGCGCTGTGCAGCAAGGCGTCCAGATCCCCCGACAAGGCAATGCTGCGCAGCGCTTGCCTGAGCAGCTCTGCCTGCCCTGGAACCGCTGGACTGTTGAAGGTCAGGTCAATGACTCCGGCTGAGGATGCCGGCTGCAGGCCGAGGTCGCGTGGCAGCGACGTGTCGCGCACGAAGGTGCCGCGTCCCGTTTCACCCACCACCAGGCCCATTGATTCCAGCGTGCGGTAAACGCGAGCGGCTGTGGCAAGCGCGATGCCATGTTCGCTCATCAACGCGCGTACTGTCGGCAGCTGGGTGCCAGGGCGCAAACGCCCGCTGCGAATGTTTTCCGCGAGCTGGTCAGCAATGGTTTTGTACCGTGGCGTTGTCATTGAATGTATCTAGAACAATTCTTTGTGTGTATCAGGTGGCGAGCGTAGTCTCCGATGTCACACAAGGCAAGGAGGCGAGTTCGACGCGCAGGACGCAACCGTTCAGTGACGTCGAATCGATTGAGACATGTTCAGTCACGTTACCGTGGGATGCACCGACCTCGACAGCGCAGCGGCCTTTTATGACGCCGTGCTTGCGCCCCTTGGGCTGATCCGCCGCGTGGTGACCCCGGATGGCGGTCCCGCCTCGGCATGCTGGGTCCACCCGACGCACACACTGCCCAGGTTCTACGTCTACTTGCCGCGCAATGGCCTTGTGGCCACGCCGGGCAATGGCAGCATGCTTGCGTTTCATGCTCAGACGCCTGACATTGTACGCGCCGCCTACGCCGCAGGAATGCTCAAGGGCGGTACGGATGAAGGCGCTCCGGGTGAGCGGCCCTGGTATGGCGAGGGCTATTACGGCGCCTACCTCCGAGACCCTGATGGCAACAAGCTGCATATCGTCCATCGCGGCGATCTGGAGCCCGTATGGTAGAGCCATCGACGTTATTGCTGTTTGCGGGTGCGGTGTTGCTGCTGCTGATGTCTCCTGGCCCCAACATGGCCTTTGTGCTTGCACACGGCGCCAGCTACGGCTGGCGTGGCGGCGTCGCGGCGGCGTTGGGCATCAGCGCCGCTGACCTGGTATTGACAGCGCTGACCGCCGCCGGTGTTACGGCCGCCATCGCACAATGGCCACCGTCGTTCGACCTGATCCGCTGGGCCGGCGTGTTCTATCTGCTGTGGATGGCCTGGAAGGCTCTGCGGGTTCGCGCCACAGGTCCACTGCACACCGCCCTCCAGGCCTCGCTGATGTCAGTGTTCATGCGCGCGATGCTCAACTCTCTGCTCAACCCGAAAGCGCTGCTGTTCTTCATGGTGTTCTTGCCGCAGTTTGTGGTGCCCGGCAGTTCATCGGTCGCCCGGCAAATCGTGACGCTGGGGCTGGTGCTGACCCTGATCGCCACCTTCTTCCACATTGCGCTGGGCCTGGTGGGAGGCGTCATCCGGGGGTACGCGTCCGGCAAGGGTGAGTCTGCCAAATGGCAGTCGTGGGGCCTTGCCGGCGTCTTGGTGCTGCTTGCGGTTCGCCTGGTGTTCACGTCGCGGCCCGCTTGAACGCCAAGGGCAGGCAAGCGCCCGGGATCGATCCTGTCGCTGAGCTATCGATCAGTAACCCGACACGGGCGTGGTCAGCCCGTCTTGAGTGGGGTGACGCCGAGCCGTAGTCACTGACGCGCTTGCAGCGCCTTGAACATGGCATCCGCTGCCAGCGCATGCACCTTGCGCGTCGGGTGCCATTCGTCCCAGTAGTAATGCGTATCCGGGTCGCTGCACACCGGCTTGACCTGCGGGTAGGTGGCCTGGCATGGCGTGTCCAGATCCCGAAAGCCTGACGCCTGGGGTTTTGCCCGAACCGCGGTGCTGAACGCCAGGTGATCGAAATAAACGATCTTCACATCCCGCGCTTTCGCCAGCGTCTCAAGCACGGCAGGCACGTCGCGTTCCAGCGCCTGCTGGAATCGGGTGGCCTGTTCAACCTGCTTGCCTTGCACCACCGCTGGTACACGGCTCAGGTCCGTGGTCCCGACCACCATGAACTGCTGCGCTCCGGCACTCGCCAGGGTCTCGACGGCCTGGCGGATATTGCCCGTGGCGGTGCTGCTCAGTTGCTCTATGGATTCGGTGTGCGAAAAATCCGCCCACTCGAAGAAATCGTTGGCTGAAACAAACAGGAAATACAGCGACTCGGGATTGGCCTTGTTGCCGGGCGTCGCTTTCAAATAAGCATCGACCTGGCCCAGTACACCGGTGTCGCGTGCGGGCAACATCCAGGTGTAGTAATTGCCGTGGCCGCTTTTCGCGCCGCCGATGGCATAGTCGGTCAAGGGCACTTGCAGCGCTTGCGCCAGGCCTTCTACAGCGGTGGGGCCGTTACTCCAGCGACCTTGCCAGTACAGCTCACCCGGCAGGGCCTGGGCCTCCTTGATGTTCTGGCTGACCAGCGTGCGGGTAAAGACCTCGCCGGCGCCGTTATCCGAGTAGCTGTCGCCGAAGGCATACAGGTGATCGTAGGTTGGCGCGGCCTGGGCGGCAGAGGCCAGAAAGGTCAGCAGTAGCGTAGTGCACGCCTGTCGAAGCATGGGCATTCTCCGGGTTGGTGCACCGAGTCTACCGAGGGCGCGCGTGCCGGCGCCCGGTATTTGCGACCTTGATCTAGCCGGGCGCGCACGCTGTGTTCCCATAGCGACAGGTGCGGTAGGAGCGCGCTTGCCCGCGACCGAGTGCGAAGCGCTCGCAAAAATTTGTGAAACGCTGAAATTTTACGACTGCTAACGCAGCCGGTCGCGGGCAAGCGCGCTCCTACGAGCGGTGAGTTTGATATTCAATAAAATGAATAAGTTATTTTATAGCGTGCCTCACGCTGCCACACCCTCCATCCCACGCCCCGGAATCGCCGCAATCAGCTCTTTCGTATACTCACTCTCGGGTGCATTGAACACCCGGTCCACATCGCCCTGTTCCACCACCTGGCCATTGCGCAGCACCAGCACCTGGTGCGCGACGCTGGCCACCACCGACAGGTCGTGCGAGACCAGCACATAGGCAATCCCCAGTTCGCGCTGCAGTTCTTCCAGCAGGTCCAGAATCTGCGCTTGCACCGACACGTCCAGTGCGCTCACCGGTTCGTCCAGCAACAGCAAGTCCGGCTTCAACGCCAGGGCGCGGGCAATGGCCACGCGCTGGCGCTGGCCGCCGGACAGTTCCCGGGGCAACCGGTCCAGGTAGCTCACCGGCAGATGCACCCGTGCGATCAGCTCGCGTGCCGCCTGCTCCAGCGCCTGGCCCTTGAGCAGCCCGAACGACACCAGCGGTTCCACGATGCTGTCGAAAATGGTGAAGCGTGGGTCCAGGGCAGCGAAGGGGTTTTGCTGCACCAGCTGGATACGTCGGCGCAGCGGGCGGAACTGGCGCCAGCTCAGCCCGGTGACATCCTGTTGCTCGAACAGCACCCGGCCTTGCGTAGGTTTTTCCAGGCCCAGGGCGATGCGCAGGGCGGTGCTTTTGCCCGAGCCGGATTCGCCGACGATGGCCAGGGTCTGGCCCGGATAGACTGCAAGATTCAGGTCGTGCAAGGCCACGAACTGGTGGTCTTCACCCTTGACCCGGGGCAGGTCGAAGACCTTGCCTACGCCTTGCAGGCTCAGGATCGGGCCCGAGGATGATGCGGACGGTAGCGGCAATGGCGCCTGGCGGCGCTGGCCGAACGCCGGTGCGGCGGCGAGCAGGGCGCGGGTATAGTCGTGTTGCGGGTGCCTGACAATTTGCCGGGGCGGGCCTTGTTCCACCCGTTGGCCTTGCTTCATCACCAGAATACGGTCGGCGCGGTCGGTGGCCACGCCCAGGTCGTGAGTGATGATCAGCAGTGAGATGCCACGCTCGCGCACCAGGCCTTGCAGGTGGTCGAGGATCTTGCGTTGTACGGTCACGTCCAGAGCGCTGGTCGGTTCGTCGGCAATGATCAGGCGCGGGTTGCCGGCCAAGGCGATGGCGATCAGCACGCGCTGGCGCATGCCGCCGGATAATTCGTGCGGGTACTGGCGGGCACGCAGCACCGGTTTGTCGAGGCCGACCTGTTGCAGCAGCGTCAGGATGTCGGCGTCGACCGCAGGATAGCGGCGGCCGTGGGCCAGGATCAACGCTTCGGCGATCTGCTGGCCGATGCGCTGGGTCGGGTTGAGGCTGACCATCGGGTCTTGCGGCACCAGGCCGATGGTGCAGCCGCGCAGCTGGCGTTTCTGGCGCTCGCTGGCGTGGCTCAAGTCGGTGCCGTCGACCCACAGTTGGCCGCCGGTGATGCGGGCGTTGTCCGGCAGAAGGCCAAGGATGGCATTGGCCAGGGTCGACTTGCCCGAGCCGGACTCGCCGACAATGGCCACAGTCTCGCCCTGGGCGACGGTAAAGCTGACCTGATTCACCGCCAGGGTCGGCTGCGCGGCATTGCCGTACGTCACGGCCAGTTGACGGACATCGATCAGGGCCGGTTGCAGGCTCATCGTGGGTTCTCCTCAAGGGTGCGGGCGATATGGTTGAGGCTGAACACCACCGCCACGACGAACAGGCCCGGCAGCAGCGACACCCAGGGGGCGGTGATCAGAAAGTGCCGGCCATTGGCGATCAGCGTGCCCCATTCGGCGGCCGGCGGCGCGGCGCCAAAACCGAGAAAGCTCAGGCCGGCCGTGGCCAGGATCGCCGCGCCAAAATCCAGGGTCGCCAACACCGCCACCGGGCCCCAGGCGTTGGGCAGAATGTGCCGCAGCAGCGTGCGGCCCCAGCTGGCACCGCCCAGGCGCGCGGCTTCGACATAGGGCAGGGTCTTGACCCGCAGCACTTCGGCGCGGGTGGTGCGGGCAAAGCCTGGAATGATGCCGACACCCACGGCGATGGCCACCGGCACGGTGCCAAAGCCGATGGCGGTGACGATGGCCAGCG
Organism: Pseudomonas ovata; assembly: GCF_003131185.1. Classification (GTDB taxonomy): domain Bacteria; phylum Pseudomonadota; class Gammaproteobacteria; order Pseudomonadales; family Pseudomonadaceae; genus Aquipseudomonas; species Aquipseudomonas ovata. The sequence continues at coordinate 17,687 of NZ_QFFU01000030.1, forward strand.
CCAGCAGCAGGCCGGGCAGGGCCAGCAGCACGTCGACAAGACGCATGATCAGCGCATCCACCCGCCCGCCGGCAAAGCCGGAGAGCACCCCCAGCCCCAGGCCGCCCACCAGCGCGATGCCGACCGCCAGCAAGGCGGCCTGCACCGACAGGCGGGCGCCGTACACCACACGGGTAAACAGGTCGCGGCCCAGTTCATCGGTGCCGAACCAGTGGGTCAGGTTGGGCGCGGTAAGCTTGTCGACCGGGGAGGTGGCGTAAGGGTCGAAGCCGGTCAGCCAGGCCGGCACCAGCGCCGCCACCAGCGCAAAGGCAATGATCAGCACGGCGGCGCTGAAGCCTGGGCGGCGCAGCAGCGGCAGCAGTGTGGCGCTCAGGCGTTGCAGACGGCTGCGTCGGTGCCAGGTCTGGACTTTGGCGGCTGGTGTGAGGGTTGGCGTGTGGTCATGCCGCAAGCGGGTATCGGTGGGGATCATGGTTACGACACCTTGGGCGTGTGGGTGATTCGGGGGTCGAGGCAGGGATAGAGCAGGTCGACGATCAGGTTGACCAGCACAAAGGCGGCCGCCGACACCGCGACGATGCCCAGCACCACCGGAATGTCCTGGCGCAACACCGCTTCCTGGGCCAGGCGACCGACGCCGGAGCGGGCAAAGATGGTTTCGACCAGCACCGCGCCCGACACCGTATTGCCGACCTGCAGGCCGATCAGGGTCAGGATCGGCAGGGCGGCGTTCTTGAAGCCGTGGCGCAGTTGCACTTGGGCGCGGCTCAGGCCCTTGGCGTAGGCGGTGGCGATGTAGGGCTCGTTCCAGACACCCTGAAAGCCACGTTGCAACACTTGCGCATACACCGCCGCGCTGGGAATCGCCAGGGTCACCGCTGGCAGGATCAGGCTGTCGAAGCCCTGGCTGCCGGTGGCCGGAAACCAGCCCAGGCTGAAGGCGAAGACCTGGATCAGCAGCAGGCCCATCCAGAACACCGGGACCGAGAAGCCCAGCGAAGGCAGGCGCGCCAGGGCGACTTTCAGTGGCGCAAAGCGCACGTAGGACGTCAGGTAGGCCAGGCCCACGCCGCCGACCAGTGACAGCGCGATGGCCATGCCGGCCAGCGCCAGGGTTTGCGGCAGGCGCTCGCCCAGCAACTCGGCCACCGGGCGGTTGAGCGACAGCGACTGACCGAAATCGCCCTGCAGCGCACGCCAGACCAGGTCGAGATACTGCTCGAAAATGCCTTTGTCCAGACCGTAGTAGGCGCGGGCGCGGGCCAGGTCTTCAGGCGACAGCGCATCGGCCTCCAGACCCGAGGCACTGAGCATGATCGACAGCGTGTCGCCCGGCAGCATGTAGAGGATGAAGTAGGTGATGGTGTAGGCCCCCCACAACACCAGCAGGGCCTGGGCGACGCGGCCGATCAGGTAGCGGTTCATGGCTTGGCGGCCTCTTTGTTGCCACCCAGTTCGATGTCGCCCAAGAGCGCGAAACCTTCGGCGGTCCAGCGGAAATTCTGCACCTTGGCCGAGGTGGCGGCCTGCCACACACGCTCGTAGACCGGCAGCGCCGAGCCTTCGTCGATCAGCAGGTCTTGCAGTTCGCCGTAGGCCTGGGCGCGCTGTGCGCTTTGTGTGGCGGTGATGCCGGCGTCGAACAGCGCCTTGGCTTTTTCCAGGGTCTGCGGCGCATAGATATTGGTGGCCAGGGCCGCGCTGTTGGCCGCACGCGGGTCAAGGATCGTCTGCAGGATGATCGGGTCGGCGCGGGTCATGTAGTTGGTGCTCAGGTCGTAATTGCCCGCTGAGTTGTTGGCCACCCACTCGGCGCGGGTGACGACGCTGAGCTTGAGGTCAATGCCGACCTTGCGCAGTTGGTCCTGGATCAGCACGTCGCCGGCGCTTTCGGCCGGGCTGATGTTGTAGCTCAGGCTCAGGCGCTTGCCGTCCTTGTAGCGGTAGCCATCAGTGCCCTTGGCCCAGCCGGCACTGTCGAGCAGGCGCTCGGCACCGGCCGGGTCGTAGACCAGCTTGGCGCTCTGGTCCTTGAAATACGGCGTGGTGACATCGAACAGGCCGCTGACCACCGGAAATTGCGCGTTGTAGACAGTGCTGGCGTAGCTCTTGCGGTCGATGGCTTTTTGCAGCGCCAGGCGAACCTGCTTGTCGCCGAGCAGGCGTTCGCCACGGGTATTGGGAAACAGATTGAGCGCAGGTCCCGGCAGCGAACGGCTCTGGATGGTCGCGCCCCTGGACTGGAACAGCTTGAGGTCGACTTCCGAAAACGGGTTGCGCGGCCAGAGGATGTCAGCCTTGCCTTGCAGGAACAGGCCGTTGCGCACGCTTTCTTCGGGGATGTAACTGATTTCGACCCTGTCCAGATGCGCTTCTCCCTGGTTTTTCATATTGGCCGAGGCCCAGTGATAGCCCTTGCGCTTGACCAGCCGGGCACCGGTTTCCGGGGTGTAATGCTCCAGCGTAAAGGGGCCGGTGCCGATGATTTTGCCCAGCGACCGCTCCTTGGCCGTCAGTTGGTAGGAGGCCGGCGCCAGGATCGACAGGTTGGTGGTGGAGGTGGCCTGCAAGAAGCCGGCGTTGGGCTTGTTCAGCACCAGCTTGACGGTGAAGTCGTCGACCACTTCGGCATGGTCGAAACCGGCCAGGTACGTGGCACCGAACACCGCCGGCAGCTCGGTGGCAAAGGCCTTGTTGCTGTCGAAGGCGGTCTTGACCGCCTTGGCATCGAAGCGTTCGCCGTTGCTGAAGGTCACGTCGTCGCGCAGTTTGAAGGTGTAGCTCAGGGCGTCGTCGCTGACCGTCCAGCTTTTGGCCAGCCAGGGAATGAGGGTGCCGGTTTCCGGGTCCTGGTCGGTCAGCGATTCGGCGACATTGCGCAGCAGCACCCGGTGTTCCAGCCAGTAGACCTGGAACGGGTCGACGCTGACCAGTGTGGTGTTGTCGCCCCAGAAGGCGATGTTCAGGGTCTTGCTGGCGGCCTCGTCACCCGCTGGCGAGCAACCGGCCAGGGCCAGGGTCAGGGCGAAAGAGGCCAGCAGGCGGCCGGGGAAAACAGCGTTGGTCATGGTTGTGTCCTTGTATCAAGTCTGTTTATTGAGGCAGCACAGGTCCGACAGCCACCCGCGACCCTGTGGGAGGCGGCTCTGCCGGCGATAGCGATGGCAGCGCGCTACAGTTGTATGGGCTGTATGCGCCCGTCAGGCACCCTCAAAAGTCATACGCCAGTTTGGTGTACCAGAACCCGCCGTTCGGGCTGAACGAGGGGTTGCCGTAGATGCCCTGGCCGCCGTTGGAAGGGCTGGCGACCACGCCGTTGCGTTCGGGGTAGACGTTGAAGATATTGGTGCCGCCGACGCTGGCGGTCAGGTTGTCGGTGAGCGAATAGGCGATGTCCAGGTCGGTGATCCACTTGGCATCGAAGCTGCGGTCGGCGCTGGCGTTCTGCGCCCAGGTCTCGACCTTGCCGTAGCGGGTGGTTTGCAGGTTGATCACAAAGCGATCAATGCTCCAGTTGGCGCCCAGCACCCATTTGGTCTTGGGCGAGGCGGCCACCAGGTTGCCTTCGGCGGCATGCCCGACCACCGAGATACCCGAAGCGCTGAGGTCGGCCGGGGTGTTGCGCTGGTCCTGGATCGTGGTCTTGTTCCAGTTGAAGGCCGCGCTCCAGCGCACGTCGCCAAAGCCCCCCAGCGCGGTCCTGTGGTCCAGCACCAGGTCCAGGCCCCGGGTGCGGGTGTCGTAGGCATTGGTGTAGTAGGTGACCCACGACCCTTCAGCCACGCCCAGCCCGCGCAGCGTGCTGTTGACCGCGCCATCGCCCCGGTCATAGATGTCCTGCGACAGCACGATGCGGTCATCGATGTCGACCACGTAACCGTCCAGGGTCACGCTGGTGTGCCGCGCCGGTTGCCAGGTCAGGCCCAGGCCGATGTTGCGGGTCTTTTCCGGGTCCAGTTCACTGGCACCGAAGGCCTTGGCCAGCGCACTGCCGGGGGTGGCGGTGTAGCGCAGCGCCGGCACCACCACGCCGTCGGCGTTGACCCCGGTGCGGTTGTCGGCCACCGAATAGCCCAGTTGGGTCAGCGACGGGGCGCGGAAACCGGTGCCCAGGGTGCCGCGCACCGCCACGGTGTCGGTCAGTTCATAGCGCGAGTTGAGCTTGAGGGCGAAAGTGTTCTTCTTGATGTCGTCATAGTGCTCGACCCGCCCGGCCAGGCCCACGTACCAGCGATCGCTGGGGTTCAGGCCGACGTCCAGGTAGGCGGCATAGTTGTTGCGGTCCAGGTCCGCTTCGTCTTCCGGGCGGATCACCAATGCCGATTGCGCACCCCGGCTGGGGCCGCCGCTCAGGCCACTGTTGGTGCTCAGGGTATAGAGCGGATTACGGCTGCCGTCGGCCAGGAACTGCGGGTAAGTGTAGCTGCCCACCGTGTAGGCATCGGCGCTGCCGGCAAAGGTCTGGAAACGCTCCCAGCGATGCTCCAGGCCGGCCGAGACCTGCACGGCAAACGGCAGCAGCGGCAGGCTGTCGAAGTGGCGGGTGATGTCCAGGTTATTGACCCACTGATCAAACTGCAGCGTGGCCAGGTCATTGAACGACGTGGGTGATTCCGGGCCGTAAGTGGGGTTGATGGTCAGGTCGCTGGAGTGATGGTTCTTGTTGCGCCCGTAGGTGGTCGACAGGTCCCAGTTCCATTCGCCGATCTCGCCCTTGCCGCCGACCAGGAACTGCCAGTCGGTGTCCTTGATGTTGTTCAGCGGGTCGTAGCCGTCCGGGTACAGCTCGGGGATGGACGCGGTGCTGTAGGCCAGGCGCTTGTTGTTGTAGATCTGCGCCTTGCGCTCGCCATAGGTGGCGTAGGAGTACAGCCGGGTGCTGTCGCTGACCGGCAGCTCGGCGTTGTAGCCCAGGTTGAAGGCCTCCAGGTCCGGGTCGCCGTTTTTCAGGGCGCGGTGGTCCCAGCTGTCCTGGCGGGCATCGCCGGGCGCATAGCCACGGTAGTTGGCGTCGGCCTTGTCATACAAAAACGCCTGGTTACGCTTGCGTGCATCGCCCGACAGTTGCACAAAGCCGCCGTCGCCAATGGCGAAGCCCTTGTTGCCGGCCAGCTTGATGTTCTCGCCTTGGCCGTCGGTCAACTGGCCGTAACTGGTCTCGAAATGCCCGCCCGAAGCGCCGGATTTGAGAATCACGTTAATGACCCCGGCCACCGCATCGGAACCGTACTGCGCCGCCGCGCTGTCCTTGAGCACCTCGATACGCTCCACGGCACTGACCGGAATCAGGTCCAGGTCCACCGCATTGGCGCCGCTGGTGTCGATATTGCCGCCCGCCGGCATCGCCCCGTTGTGCCGCCGCTTGCCGTTGACCAGCACCAGGGTGTAGGCCGGTTCCAGGCCCCGGTTGGTCAGCGGCCGGGTGGTGGACTGAAAGCCCGAGGTATTGGCGCCGAAGTTGAACGACGGCAGCAGCTTGGAGATGGCCTCCGACAACTCGGCCCGTCCGGTCTTGAGCAGTTGGTCTGCGTTGATGATGTCGATGGGCGTCGGGCTGTCGGCCACGGTCCGTTGTGCCCCGCGCACGCCGGTAGAGATCACCGTGACAGTGTCCAGGCGCGCCTCACCGTCGGTTTCGGCCTGCGCCGCCGGTGCCAGCAGGCAGGCCAGGGTCAGGCTCGACAAGGCCAGGCCGGCGCGGGCCGGGGCGGTTCGGAGCAGGGGGCGCGCAGGGCTTGAGAGCGGATGGTTCATGGGTGCATTTCCAGATGACAGCGTTGACGATACCGCTGTGTGGCGGCATGGCCTGTTTGGCTTTGGTGCCTGCCCGCTGGTGTGAGCGGTGCAGCGCGTGTCTGAGGGTTCTGGAGCGATGCGGTGGTGGTGAAGTCGCTCGGGTATTGCGCACTGTCCGGCGGTGGCCGGTTAGGGGACGGGATGAATGCTTTGCAGCGTGTCCCGGTGGTCTGGATTGAATCGTATATTTATAAAAAACGTCTTGGAAATTCTTTTTAGGAATAACCTAATAGTGAAAATAAATAATTATAAAGTCATTGTTTATGCAAAAAATTGATTAAGAGGCTGGGTGATGGGTGCGGTTCTGGATAGGTCCTGGCCCGTCAGGGAGGACGGCGCGATACAAGCCCCGTGGTTTTTAATCAAAGGCATCGAAGATAAAGGCTCTGGCTCAATGGTTTCAGCGGAGGAGGGATGTCGTACAACTTGTAACGATTAATCCGACAAGATGCGCATGTAATTGCTAATCGTTGCTATTTGCTGTTGTTAAAGGATGTTAACCTCGCCGCCTTTCGCAAGCCCTTGCACCGCTCACTGTAGGAAAACACGATGCCCCGTTCCTTCTTGCCCATGCCTTCGCCGCCCCGGCCATGACCACCGAGCCGGTGACCGGCACCGTGAACCTGGACAGCGTGAACATCAATGCGCAGGGCAGTCTCAAGGGTGCTGCGACCACCGAAGGCACGCAGTCGTACACCACGGGTGCCATGAGCACGGCGACCAGGCTGCCGCTGTCGATTCGCGAAACCCCGCAGTCGGTCAGCGTGATCACCCGCCAGCGCATCGAAGACCAGGGCATGAACGACCTCAACGACCTGGTCAAGTACGCCCCCGGCATCACCTTGCGCAAGTACGGCTCGGACCGCCTGGAATACCTGTCGCGCGGCTTCAAGATCGACAACCTGATGTACGACGGCCTGCCGACCACGGTGGGCAGCTTTACCCAGGACACCATTTCCGGCGCCGACCTTGCGATGTATGACCGGGTCGAGGTGGTGCGCGGTGCCACCGGCCTGATGACCGGCGCCGGCAGCCCGGCGGCCACCCTCAACCTGGTGCGCAAGCGCCCGACCGCCACGCCCCGGGTCAGCGTGACCACCAGCGCCGGCAGTTGGGACCGTTATCGCCTTGAAGTCGATGCCTCGAACAGGCTCAATGAGTCCGGCACCCTGCGTGGCCGCGTCGTGGCGGCCGGGCAGAGCGACAAGAGCTTCCAGGATGTGCGCGAGAATGACCGCCAGACCTTTTTCGGCATTGTCGAGGCCGACCTGAGCGACCGCACCACCTGGACCCTTGGCGCTTCCAAGCAGCGTGATGACAACACCTCCGACTGGGGCAGCCTGCCCAGCGGCCCGAACGGCGAAGACCTGGGCCTGTCGCGCTCGACCTTCCTGAGCAACGACTGGTCGTACTGGGACAAGGACAACTACAGCCTGTTCTCCGACATCACCCACCGCTTTGATAACGGCTGGACCGCCAAGGTGGCGGCGCAGAAGATCTGGGCCGAGGCGGATACGTTTTCCAATTACCTGTTGTACTCCGGCAGCGATCTTTCCCAGTACTCTGGCCAGTACCAGAACAACGACACCCAGACCAACATTGATGCTACGTTGTCCGGGCCTTTCCAGTTGTTCGGTCGCGAACATGAGTTGGTGCTGGGCACCAGCCGCCGGCAGGAGAAATTCGACCAGGTCGGCGGCTTCTGGAACGCCGGTACGCGTATCGACCCCTACAACTTCAGCCATAGCGCAATCGGCAAGCCTTCCCTGAGCGATTGCACGCCTTACGCGACGCGTAACACCAGCACCGAGAAAAGCGTTTATGGCGCCGTGCGCCTGAACCCGATCGATCCGTTGCACGTGATCATCGGCAGCCGCCTGACCTGGTTTGACTACGAAGACCGCGTCAGCGGCGATGCCTATAAGGTCACCCAGGAAGTCACCCCCTACGCCGGCGTGATCTACGACCTGAACGACACCTACTCGGTGTACGCCAGCTACACCGAGATCTTCAAGCCGCAAAGCGAGCAGAACAGCGCCGGCTCGGTGCTCGACCCGATGACCGGCGAAAGCTACGAAATCGGTATCAAGGGCGAATACTTCAACGGTGGCCTCAACGCCTCGCTGGCCTTGTTCGACATGACCCAGGAAAACCGCGCTTATGCCTTGACCTCGCAGCCTGCCGCTTGCCAGGCGCAGAACCGCACCTGCTACGAAGCCGCCGGCGAAGTGCGCAGCCGTGGCATCGACGCCGAACTGACCGGCGCCCTGAACCCGGACTGGCAGTTTTCCGCGTCCTACACCTACGTGCTGAGCCAGTACGTCAAGGACGCCAACGAGCGTAATGAAGGCCGCCTGTTTGCGCCCAACCAGCCCAAGCACCTGTTCAAGGCCGCCACGAGCTACAACCTGAGCGGCGGCCTGGAAAAGTGGCGCGTGGGAGCCGACGTGTTTGCCCAGAGCGAAACCTTCAACGTGGTCGGCAGCGGTTATGCCACGCAGGACGCGTATGCCGTGCTGGGGCTGATGGCCGGCTACCGCTTCAACGAGCATTGGGACGGCCGTATCAATCTCAATAACGTCACCGACGAGAAATACTGGCAGGGCATTCCTACCGGTTCCGGCAGCGGCGTGTATGGCGACCCGCGCAACCTGATGGTGTCGCTGAAGTGGACCTTGTGATCTGAACAGGCGGGGTTGGGGGGAGAAAAGGACTGGCCCCAACCCTGTCAGGCGCCACCGACCGGATTGATGTTGCCCCAGGGCTCGTGCCTCCCACAGGTTTGATGTGGCACTGGATTTCGGGTCTGGCATCGGACTGTACCCTGCTCACGCTTGTATGATGCCCGCTACATCTCCTTGACCTCGCGCAAGCACTGCCTCAATAACTCTGACCCATCCCCGGCGCGCCAGCTGATCACGATCGGCGAGGTCGCGCTGCTGTCGAGCAGCTCGCTGTAGCCAATGTCATCGCGGTGCAGGCGCTGCACCGAGGCGGGCACCAAGGTGATGCCGATGCCGGCCGCCACCAGCCCGATGGCCGTCTGCAATTCATTGACCGTTTGCACCACGCGAATCTTCAGGCCCTGGCGATTGAAGATGCCCAGCACATGGTCGGCGTAGCTGGGCCGTGGGTTGCCGGGATAGAGCACGAACGGCTCGGCGGCCAGGCGTTCCAGGCTGACCGGGCCGGCCAGCAGCGGGTGGCCGGCGGGCAGGGCGGCCACCAGTGGGTCTTCGCGCAGCACTTCCTGGGTGATGGCCGGATCGTCGAACAGCATGCGCCCGAAGCCGATGTCGATGCGGCCGCTTTTCAGCGCTTCGACCTGCTGCAAGGTGATCAGCTCCGACAAGCCCAGTTCCACGTCGCCAAAGCCGCGCAGGCGACGGATCAGCTCCGGCAACTGGCCGTACAGGGTCGAGGGTGCAAAGCCGATGCCCAGCCAGCGCTTGCTGCCGCTGGCAACCCGGCGGGTATCGTCGCTGATGCGCTTGAGCTGCTCGAGCAACTGCGCCGAATGCTCGTGGAAAAACCGCCCGGCCTCGGTCAGGCGCAGCGGCCTGGAGCGCTCCAGCAGTTCCACGCCCAGTTCTTCTTCCAGTTGTTGGATCTGCCGGCTCAGCGGCGGCTGGGCGATGTTTAACTGCTCGGCGGCGCGGGTGAAATTCAGGGTCTGGGCCACGACTCTGAAGTAACGCAAATGACGCAGCTCCACGATACCTCCTGGGTATGAAGCAAGACTTAATCAATATTGGACCCTGTGCGCCGACAGCGTCAATCATGCAGCCATGATCACCCTGACGAGCCGGACAGCCCCATGACCGCCGCGATAACAATAGAAAGCTTTGAAACCCTGATTGTCGACCTGCCGACCATCCGCCCGCACAAGCTGGCCATGCACACCATGCACGGCCAGACCCTGGTGATCCTGCGCATCCGTTGCAGTGACGGCATCGTTGGCGTCGGCGAGGCCACCACCATCGGCGGCCTGGCGTATGCCGGCGAAAGCCCGGAAAGCATCAAGGTCAACCTCGACACCTGGTTCGCGCCCCTGCTGATCGGCCAGGACGCCAGCAACCTCAATGCCGCCATGCAACGGGTCGACCGTGGCATTCGCTGCAACACCTTCGCCCGCAGCGCCGTGGAAACCGCCTTGCTCGATGCCCTGGGCAAACGCCTGGGCCTGCCGGTGGCCGAAGTGCTCGGCGGTCGGGTGCGTGATGGCGTCGAAGTGGCCTGGACCCTGGCCAGCGGCGACACCGGACGCGACATCGACGAAGCCGAGCAGATGCTCGACCGCCGCCGTCACCGGCACTTCAAGCTCAAGATCGGCGCTGGCGATGTCAGCCGCGACATCGCTCACGTGGCCGCGATCAAGAAAGCCCTGGGCGACCGCGCCAGCGTGCGGGTCGACATCAACCAGGCCTGGAGCGAAGCGGTGGCCATTGCCGCCAGCCGCCGCCTGGCCGACGCCGGTGTCGAGCTGATCGAACAACCGCTGTCGCGTTTTGACCGTGCCGGCATGGTGCGCCTCAACGCCCACAGCCCGATCCCGCTGATGGCCGACGAAGCCATCGAATCGGTCCAGGACAGCTTCGCCCTGGCACAACAGGGCGTCGCGCCGATCTTCGCCCTCAAGATCGCCAAGACCGGTGGCCCGCGTGCCGTCCTGCGCACCGCCGCAATTGCCGAGGCAGCCGGTATCGGCCTGTACGGCGGCACCATGCTCGAAGGCAGCATCGGCACCCTGGCCTCGGCCCATGCCTTTGCCACCCTCGACAAGCTGGAATGGCACACCGAACTGTTCGGGCCTTTACTGCTGACCGAGGACATCCTGGTCGAGTCGCCGGTGTACCGCGACTTCCAGTTGCTGATCCCGACCACACCGGGCCTGGGCCTTGAAATCGACGAACAACGCCTGGCGCGCTTTGCGCGTCGTTGAACCTGAACGAAAAGGAACCTCACCATGCTTTTTCATGTGCGCATGACCGTCAAACTGCCGGCCGACATGCCCGCCGAGCAGGCCGCCCGCCTCAAGGCCGATGAGAAGGAACTGGCCCAGCGCCTGCAGCGCGAAGGCACCTGGCGTCACCTGTGGCGCATTGCCGGGCTGTATGCCAACTTCAGTGTCTTCGACGTGCCGGACAACCAGGCGCTGCACGACACCCTGATGCAATTGCCGCTGTACCCGTACATGGACATCGAAGTCACGCCGCTGTGCCGGCATCCGTCTTCGGTCCACGACGACGACCGTTGATAAGGCTTCGTTTGCAGGAGCGGCCGGGCGGCGAACCGCGCCAGCCGCAAACCGCTCCAGCCGCGATTACGCACCACGCCTGAACAAGAATAATGACGAGGAAAAGCCATCATGACCGTACGCATTGCCCACACCGCAGAAGTGCAGAAGTTCTTCGAAAACGCTTCGGGTTTTGACCAGGAAGCCGGCAACCAGCGGATGAAAACCGTGGTTCACCGCATCCTCACCGACTCGATCAAGATCATCGAAGACCTGCAGATCACCCCGGAAGAGTTCTGGAAAGCGGTCAACTATTTCAACGAACTGGGCTCGCGACAGGAAGCCGGCCTGCTGGTCGCCGGCCTGGGCCTGGAGCACTACCTGGACCTGCTGCTGGACGCCGAGGACGAACAGGCCGGCCATGTCGGCGGCACCCCGCGCACCATCGAAGGCCCGCTGTATGTGGCCGGCGCTCCGCTGAGCCTGCATGAAGCGCGCCTGGATGATGGCACCGACGCCGGCACCCTGCTGTTCATGCAAGGCCAGGTCCGTGATGTCAACGGCCAGCCGTTGGCCAACGCCATCGTTGACGTCTGGCACGCCAACACCGGCGGCACCTACTCGTACTTCGACCCTTCGCAGTCCGAATTCAACCTGCGCCGCCGCATCCAGACCGACGACCAGGGCCGCTATCGCTTCCAGAGCATCGTGCCCTCCGGCTACGGCTGCCCGCCGGACGGTCCGACCCAGAGCCTGCTCGATCAATTGGGCCGTCACGGCCAGCGTCCGGCGCACATCCACTTCTTCATCTCGGCACCGGGCCACCGTCACCTGACCACCCAGATCAACCTGGACGGCGACCCGTACCTGCATGACGACTTCGCCTACGCCACCCGTGATGAGCTGATTGCCAAGATCGACTTCATCGACGATGCCCAGCGCAGCGCCGCACGCGGCGTAGAAGGGCGCTTTGCCGAGATCGAGTTCGACTTCGAGCTGCAACCGACCGAGCAGACCGAAGAAGAAAGCCGCCGCGAACGGGTTCGCGCGCTGGAAGCCTAACGGCCACGGCACGCTGCAAATAGATCCAGATCCGGGTCATATACCTGGGTCTGGACCCCCAACAAGCCCAGCATCGAATGAAACAGGTTGTCCTGGCTCAGCGGCTTGTTGCGTTCCTTGATCAGGCAGCGGGTATCGATCCCGAATTCAGCCTGATAATTCTCCGAAAACCACGCCAGCATCGGCACATGCCGTTGTTGCTCCGGTGCCAGCATGTACGGCGTGCCGTGCAAAAACAGGTTGTACTCGCCCAGTGATTCGCCATGGTCAGACAGGTAGAGCATCGCCGTGTCGACCTTGTCCTGATTGCGCCGCAGCACATCAATCAGGCTGGCCAGTACGTGGTCGGTGTACAGCAGCGTGTTGTCGTAGGCATTGACGATACTTTCACGCGAGCAGTCGCTCAGTGCATTACTCTCGCACACCGGGGTGAACTTCTCGAACGCCTTTGGATAGCGCTTGTAGTATTCCGGGCCGTGGCTGCCCATCTGGTGCAAGACCAGCACGGTGTCGCGCTGCAAGTGGTCGATATCGACCTGTACATCGCGTAACAGAATCTCGTCGCGGCATTCATTGTCGGCACACAGTGTCGGGTCTTTCATGTTGCTGACATCCTGGAACTGAACCCGGTCGCACGTGCCTTTGCAGCCCGACTGGTTATCCCTCCAGATCACATCGAAACCGGCACGTTGCACTACATCCAGCAGGCCTTCGCGGTTTTTGGCCGTAGCAGCGTTGTAAGACTGGCGGCCCATGCCGGAAAACATGCACGGCACGGAGACGGCGGTTTCGGTGCCGCACGAATGCACATCGCCAAACGCGATGACATCGTTTTCGCGGGCCAGTTGCGGGGTGGTGTCACGGGAGTAGCCGAGCAGGCCGAAGTTCTCGGCACGGGCACTTTCACCGATCACCAGAACGGTCAGGGATTTACGCGAATGCTTGTCCCATTGCGCCGTGCGCCGCGCATCTTCGCCAAGGCGGTTAAAGGGCTGTTGAGCGCTGCTGACTTGTTCGCGTACATAGCTGAACGTGGCGCTCAGATAGTTGCTGGGGGTGACCAGCAGGCGCAACTCGTGATGGTTGCGAAACAGCGATGACAGGCCTTGATAGTTGAGCAGTGCGACCGTACCCAGCAGCAGTGCGCAGCCCATGCCGATCAAGCCTTTGAACAGCAGTTCGCGGGGCCAGGGGCGATAGTCGACAGGGGTTTTCCAGAGCAGCCACGAAGGCAATACACCCAGCAGGGCCATGTATAAGAACAGCCAGGGGGACATGAGCCCGAGTACTTCGGTGGTGTTGGTTTCTACCGTATTACGCAACATGCCGATATCGATCACGATACCGTACTGGTTCATGAAATAAGTAATGGCCGAACTGATCATGAACAGGCTGATTAACACCGGTTTGAAAATCCGTTTAAACGCCACCAGTGTCAACACGATATTAAACACGCACGCCACCATGAGCGCGAACGAGGCCCGCACTAGCAGGCCGGTTGTATCGGCGGAAGTAATATCGAAAAGATGCCGCCACAACGGCAGGTTAAAGGCGATCAGCAAGAACACACTGGCGAGCGCGGTCACCCGCTCGGGGCGCACCGGTTTAATATCAGGCATGGGAATGACTCAGTTGGCGATGCCGCGCACTGTAGGGAGGGATTTATCAAATTTAAGTGAAAAGTCCGCCAACGAACTATCACGTTACTGACATCGTTCTTGCCGGCTGTATGGGCGGGAGACGAATCATCCCGCCGGACCTTTTTTTCACATCGTATTGACCCGTCTGAAACAGCGAGCGCCTTAACGTGCCGGCCATTGTGTTCTTGAACAGGAGCCACGCGTTGGCCAGTCATATTGCTTACAGTCCTTTGTCCGGTGTTTTACAACGACGCGCCTGGCGTCCCGGTCGCCTGACCATGGTCATGGCGCTGGCCGTCGCCGTGGTCACGCTGGCCGCCTTGGTCGGCTGGTGGCTGACCTCGACCACGGTGATAGACCTGAGTCGTAGCGGATCGGCCTGGTCGGGTTTGCAACAACAATGGCAACAAGGCCGTGTGGTGGTGATGATCCGCCACGCCGAGCGTTGCGACCGCTCTGCCGATGCCTGTCTGGGCCCGCTCGATGGCATCACGATCAATGGCCAATACGCCGCCCAGGCGGTCGGCGCAGGCTTGCAGGCGCTGGGCCTTGACCACGCCCGCCTGCTGGCCAGCCCCATGACCCGTACACGCCAGACCGCCGACCTGATTGGCGGCCGGCATGTGGCGGCCCAGGTCTGGGTAGGCAAATGCGAGTCCGACTTCAAGGACGCTGTGCTGGTGCACAAGAAGGCCCATGAAAACCTGGTGCTCATGACCCACAGCGGTTGCATCGATCAATTCGAGCGCAAGATGGGCGTGCGTGCCGGCCAGCGCTCCAGTGACTATGCCCAGGCCGTGTTTGTGCAAGTGGACGGCGTGCATGCACCGAGCATTCTCGGTGAGCTCGATGCTGCGCAGTGGGCCCGGGTCACGGGCGGGAGCATCAACTGATGAACGTCTCTACAGCGCGCTGGGCGTTTTATCGCACGTACCTGGGGCTTCCGCTGTTGCTGGCCCTGGCAGTCTTTTTCGTCTTCGACCTGACCGCTCTGGACCGCTCCATCAGTGACCGGTTGTACGACCCGGTCAGCGGTTTTGTACTGGAACACAACCGCTTGTTTGAAAACATCACCCACCGTTGGGCCAGGATCCTGCCTGACTGGACAGGGGAGTTTGCGCTCATCGGTGCGCTGTTGTCGTTTGCCTGGCCGCGGCTTAAAGCCCACAGCAATCAATGGCCGGTGCGTGTATCAGGTACGTTGCAGTGGTTTTTCCTGCATCGACGCGACTTCCTTTTCATTGTTGTGGCCTTTGCGCTGAGCACCGGGCTCATCCATTACCTGAAAAGCCACACCAGTGTGTATTGCCCGGTCGAAACCACGCTTTATGGCGGTGCCGAGCTGCACAGGGCCTGGTTCGACAACTTCCGGTGGTTTGCAGAGGCCGGTGCCGGCCGCTGCTGGCCGGGCGGGCATGCGTCCAGCGCATTCAGTCTGTTTGCGCTGTACTTCGTGGCCCGCCGGCATCGCTGGCAACGGGCCAATACCGTGCTGGTCATCGTGATGGTGCTGGGCTGGGTGTATGGCACCACACGCGTGTTGCAAGGCTGGCACTATGTCTCGCACACGCTGTGGTCGGGGATTTTCGTCTGGCTCGGTACGCTGCTGGTGGCCTTGCTCTTTTACGGACGCCCGGCCTTGCAAGCGCCGGCCCGGCCTGCCAGCACGCAAGCCGAGCCGCTGACGGGGGTGATCAGCCCTTTGCCTTGACGTTGCGGCACTGGGCAAACATGTCCAGCGGCTGGCTGTAGACGTCGGTGGTGACGCTGAGCAACCCGAGCATTGAGTGAAAGAGGTTGTCCTGGCTCAAGGCGTCGTTGCGGGTCTTGAGCAGGCAGTCGGTATCGATGCCGAACGACTGCCGGTAGCTGTCGGAAAACCACGCCAGCATCGGCACATGGCGCTGCTGTTCCGGCGCCAGCATGTATGGCGTGCCATGCAGGAACAGGTTGTATTCCCCCAGCGATTCCCCGTGGTCCGACAGGTACAGCATGGCCGTGTCGACCGTACCCTGGTTCTTGCGCAGGATGTCGATCAGGCTGGCCAGCACATGGTCGGTGTACAGCAACGTGTTGTCATAGGCATTGACGATGCTGTCGCGCGAGCAATCGTTCAGGGCGTTGCTCTTGCATACCGGGGTAAAGCGTTCGAACTCGCTCGGGTAGCGCTTGAAGTAGTCCGGACCGTGGCTGCCCATCTGGTGCAGCACCAGCACGGTGTCGTGCTGCAGGTGATCGATGTCGGCCTGCAGGTCGCGCAGCAGAATGGCATCCCGGCATTCGTGGCCGGCGCACAGGCCGGCATCCTTCTCGTTGCTGACATCCTGCACGGTGACCCGATCGCAGGTGCCCTTGCAGCCTGACTGGTTGTCACGCCAGATCACGTCGTAGCCGGCACGCTTGAGCACATCGAGCAACCCTTCCTGGCGGCGCGCCGTGGCCGCGTCATAGTGCTTGCGACCCATGTTGGAAAACATGCAGGGCACCGAGACGGCGGTTTCGGTGCCACACGAGTACACGTTGCCAAAGGCAATCACATCGCCTTCGCGGGCCAGCTCGGGCGTGGTATCACGGGCGTAGCCCAGCAGACCGAAGTTCTCGGCCCGTGCGCTTTCGCCGATCACCAGCACGGTCAGGGATTTGCGCGGGTGCGCCAGGGCATCGGCACTGCGCCGGGCATCGGCGCCCAGCGTGTTGAACGGTGCCTTGGCCGACACGATTTGTTCGTGGGCATAGCTGATGGCGGCGCCCACGAAATTGCTGGGTACGATCATCAGGCGCAGTTCGTGGTGATTGCGCAGCAACGATGACAGTCCCTGGTAGTTGAGCAAGGCCACCCCGGCCATCAGCGCCGCGCAGGTGATACCGATCAGCCCCTTGCTGAGCAACTCGGCCGGCCAGCGGCGGTAGCGGATCGGCATTTTCCACACCAGCCAGGACGGCAGTACGCCCAGCAGGCCCAGGTACATGAACAACTTGAACGAGAGCAGGTCGAGCACTTCGGTGGTGTTGGTTTCGATCAGGTTGCGAAACATGCCGGCGTCGAGCATGACACCGTACTGGTTCATGAAATACAGCACGCCCGAGGCCAGCATGAATAACACCACCAGCACCGGTTTCAACACCCGCCTGAAGGCAACTAATGTCAACAGCAGGTTGAACACAATAAACAGCAGGGTAGCGAATACCAAGGGCAATAAATAACCGTTGCTGTCGGCGCCGGTAATACTGAGCAGGTGGTGCCACAACGTTGTATTGAAACCGGTCAGCAAAAAAAGACTGGCGAGTACGGTGACAAACTCGGGACGAACGGGCTTGATATTCAACATGATGGAATACTGCGCAAGAGGGTGGCTATGGTGTTAAACGTAGTGCGGTGTTATCAGGTTCGTACGAATGAAACATGAGCGTTAGTGCAGGTGGGGCCGGTGCCGGACTGACACCACGCTGTTGCTCCGTGTTGTAGGAGCGCGCTTGCCCGCGACCGGCTGCGTAGCAGTCGTAAATTTTCAGCGTTTCCGAGATTTTGCGGTCATTCGCTGTAGATTTTCAGCGTTTCCGAGATTTTGCGAGCGCTAGCGCACTCGGTCGCGGGCAAGCGCGCTCCTACCGGTCCGTGCGATACCTCAAGCTGCACCCAGCTTGTAGCCCAGCCCGTGCACGGTGTGCAGCAGCCCGCATTCGGTCGTGCCATCCAGGGCGCGCCTCAGGATATGAATGTTGCTGCGCAGGCTGGCGCTCTTGGGACGGTCGTCGCCCCACAAGGCGTGCTCCAGTTCCTGGCGCCTGACCAGGTGCGGGCTCTTGCGCATCAGCAGTTCCAGCAGTTTCAGGTGCGAAGGGTTGAGCTTGATCGCGGTGCCGGCCCGATGCACTTCAAGGGTGTCCAGGTCCATGCGCAGGTCTGCCACCTGCAGCACGCGATGACCGCGCTGACCCAGGCGCCGGGCGACGATGGCTTCAAGCCGGGCCAGGACCTCGGTCATGGCAAACGGCTTGGTGACATAGTCATCGGCCCCCACATCGAACCCCACCAGGCGATCTTCCAGGGTGTCGCGGGCGCTGAGCATCAGGATGGCAACCTCAGAGCGTGAGTGCTGGCGCAGGCCGTGGCAGATCTTGTTGCCGTCGATGCCGGGCAACATGATATCCAGCACGATGGCGTCGAACGGCCGGGTGGCGGCCAGGTGCAATCCGCTCAAGCCATCCAGTGCGCCTTCGACTTCGTGCCCCCGGAGCTGAAAGAACTCCACGAGGTTGTCGTGAATATCACGGTTATCTTCAATCACAAGTATTTTCATTATCGTTAATGTCGTGTGCAGGCGTCGGCGAACGATCGGTCAGGCTGGAGATTAGTCAAAACAGCGTGCGGGCCGTGTCAATGAAATGTGAGAAAAATGTCATTTACTCTGAAACGGGTCTTGTCGGTCGTGCGCGGACACTTTTCTCACATCTCGTTCACTCAGGCTTCAGGATGTCATGCGTAGAGTTTGCACAGCAATCCTGAACGATGGCTGTTAAAAAATTTCCTACGCGACATTGCGGAGCTTCATGCATGACTGAAACAGTTCCGGTTACGGCTTCACGGCCTTTCAACTTTCATCTGTGGGCGGGCCTTGCCGTGGCTCTGATGGTGCTTTTGCTGATCTTTGACCCCACGGCACTGGACTTCGCGATCACCCGGCACTTCTATGTGCCGGGCCAGGGGTTTGTCGGCGCACACAGTTACTGGCTGGAAAACGTGCTGCATGACCGTGCCAAACAGGCGGTGATTGCACTGGTGCTGCTGGTGGCGCTGGGCTTTGTACTGAGCTGGCGGGTGGCGGCATTGCGCGTATGGCGTCGACCCCTGGGCTATGTGGTGCTGGCCATGGGGTTGTCGACGGCGATTGTCACCCCGCTCAAGGCCCTGACCCAGGTTCAATGCCCCTGGAGCCTGACCGAGTTCGGCGGTGTCGAGACCCACACGCCGCTGCTCAGCCCGCGGGCGCCCAGCCTCAAGCCCGGGCTGTGCTGGCCGGGCGGGCATGCGTCCACCGGGTTTTCCTTGCTGGCGCTGTTCTTCGCTCTGCGTGACCGCCATCCCCGCGCTGCACGTTGGGCCCTGGCGCTGGCCTTGGGACTGGGTGCGGTGTTTTCCTTTGGGCGCATGCTGCAAGGCGCCCACTTTCTGTCGCACAACGTCTGGACCCTGCTGTTGGACTGGCTGATCTGCCTGGCGTGCTATCGCGTGCTGCTGTACCGCCCGGCGCCGGCTCAATAACTGAAATCACCGCCCAGTTCGGTCTTCATCCATTCCAGAAAGCGCTTGACCCGCGGAAATCCGGCATGGGCCTTGGGGAACACCAGGTGGTGTGCGCTGATCGGCACGCTCAGGCGCTGCGGCTCGACCACCACCAGCTCGCCGCGCTCGATAAAGGCGCGGGCCAGCAGGGTGCTTTCCAGCGCAAAACCCAGGCCCAGGCGCGCCGCTTCCATCGACATGTACGAACGGTCGAAGCTTAACGAGTACGGGCTGTCGGGGCGCGACAGACCATGCATGGCGAACCATTGCGGCCAGTTGATCAGCGTGGCTTCGGACAGGATCAGCGGCGAACCCAGCAGGTCGGCGGCTTCATGCACCGGGCGCCTGGCCAGTAAGGCGGGGGAGGCCATGACCGCCAGGTGCTCGTTGCGCACGCTGCGCACTTCCAGCGTCGGCCAGTTCGGCTGGCCGTGGCGGATGTCGACGTCGATCTTGTCGCGGCTGAAGTGCAGCGATTCGTAGGAGCACGACAGATTGATCTGAATGTCCGGGTGGCTCTGGCGAAAGCTTTCGATGCGTGGCATCAGCCACAGAAACCCGAAGCTGGGCGAGGCGTGCAGGCGCAGGCAGTCCAGGCTGACGTCGCTGCTGGCGCGCTCGGTGGCCACGGCAAAGCTGTGCAGGATGCCGGAAATCTCCGCCAGGTACTGCTCGCCCACCGGGGTCAGGGTCACGCCTCGGGCATTGCGCAGGAATAACTGACGACCGATCAGCGCCTCGAGATTGGCCAGTTGATGGCTGACTGCCGACGGCGTGAGGTTCAGTTGCTCGGCGGCGCGGGCGACATTGCCAAACCGCGCAGTCTGCTCGAACGCCTGGATGGCCTTGAGCGGCGGCAGGTTGAAGACGGCGTCGGAGGGGGTGGGCATGGGGGTGTTTTCCTTGTGGTTTTCATGGGCCTGCAGGAGCGGCCGGGCGGCGATCCGCTTGCGCCGGGAAACAGGCGCCGCTTTGTCACGGCCGCCGCTTCGCGGCTAAAGCCGCTCCTGCATCAGGTTCGGTGCGAGGTGAATGATCGCCATGGCCGGGCAGCGAGTGCTGAATTTTTTTCAGCACTTGCTGAAAGGCACGATATTGCTCAGGCCTGGGGCGGGGCACAAGCTGTGTCCACGATTCGAAGCGAGTCGACCCTATAAAAACAATCGGGAGAATGCCCCCATGCTTCTGCAAGATAAAGTCGCCATCATCACCGGCGCCGCCTCGGCCCGCGGCATTGGCCGCGCCACCGCTGAAACCTTTGCCCGCCAGGGCGCCCGCGTGGTCATTCTCGACCTGGATCAGGCCGCTGCCCGCGACGCCGCCGCTTCCCTGGGCGAAGGTCATCTGGGCCTGGCCGCCAACGTCGCCGACCAGGCGCAGGTGCAGGCTGCCGTGGCCGCCGTGCTTGAACGCTTCGGGCGCATCGATGTGCTGGTCAACAATGCCGGCATCACCCAGCCGCTCAAACTGCTCGACATCGGCCACAGCGACTACGACAAGGTGCTGGACGTCAGCCTGCGCGGTACCTTGCTCATGTCCCAGGCGGTGATCCCGACCATGCGCCAGCAGCAATCGGGCAGCATCGTGTGCATGTCCTCGGTGTCGGCCCAGCGTGGCGGCGGCATCTTTGGCGGCCCGCACTACAGCGCCGCCAAGGCCGGCGTGCTGGGCCTGGGCAAGGCCATGGCGCGTGAACTGGGCCCGGACAACGTGCGGGTCAACTCCATCGCCCCCGGCCTGATCCACACCGACATCACCGGCGGCCTGATGCAGGATGAGCGCCGTCACGCGATCATCGACGGCATCCCGCTGGGTCGCCTGGGCCAGGCCCAGGATGTGGCCAATGCGGCGCTGTTCCTGGCCAGCGACCTGTCGTCGTACCTGACGGGCATTACGCTGGACGTCAACGGCGGCATGTTGATCCACTGATAAGCATGAAGCTCCAGCCGTAGCCGACCGGCCCGGTGACGATTCCTGTCATACGCGCCGGCCAGGATACGGCGGTCCATAACAACAAATAGAGCAGACCCTCATGACTACCCTGTCCCTTGAAGCGGCGGCGTCCGTGCGTACCAACGCCTACCGCAAGACCGCCTGGCGGCTGATGCCGTTTCTGATGCTGTGTTACCTGTGTGCCTACCTGGACCGTGTCAACGTCGGCTTCGCCAAGCTGCAGATGATGAACGATCTGTCCCTGAGCGAGGCGGTCTACGGCCTGGGCGCCGGCATGTTCTTCATCGGTTATTTTCTGTGCGAGGTGCCCAGCAACATCATCCTGCACCGGGTCGGCGCACGCATCTGGATCGCCCGGATCATGATCACCTGGGGCCTCATTTCGGCCCTGTTCGCCTTTGTCGAAACCGCCTGGCAGTTCTATGTGCTGCGCTTTCTGCTCGGCGTTGCCGAAGCCGGCCTGGCGCCTGGCCTGTTGCTGTACCTCACCTACTGGTTCCCGTCGTATCGCCGCGCCAAGATGACCGTGCTGTGGTTTGTCGCCATTCCGCTGTCGGGCATGGTCGGCGGGCCGCTGTCGGGCTGGATCATGAACGCCTTTGCCGGGGTACATGGCTGGGCCGGCTGGCAGTGGATGTTCGTCATCGAGGCCATTCCCACCGTGGTGGTCGGCCTGATGGTGCTGGGCTACCTCAAGGACGGCGTGCACCAGGCCACCTGGCTGACCGCCGAAGAAAAAGAGCTGGTCAACAAAGAGCTTGAAGAAGACAACCGGCAGAAGGTCACCCACGCCTCGGTCGGCGAGTTCATCCGTGATCGTCGCCTGTGGTTGCTGGCCGGGATCTACTTCTGCGTGGTCATGGGCCAGTACGCCATCACCTTCTGGCTGCCGACCCTGGTGCGCAACGCCGGTGTTTCCGACCCGCTGAAGATCGGCATGCTCACCAGCCTGCCGTACATGTGCGCCATCGTCGCCATGCTGCTGGCCGGGCGCAGCGGCGACAAGCATCAGGAGCGGCGCTGGCACCTGGTGATCCCGATGATCCTGGGGGCTGCCGGCCTGAGCCTGGCGGCCGCCTTGGGCGGCAACCTGTTGTTCTCGATCATGAGCCTGTGCCTGGCTGCGGCCGGCATCCTTTCAGCGTCTTCCTTGTTCTGGATGCTGCCCACCACCTTGCTTGGCGGTGTGTCGGCCGCCGCCGGCATCGCCGCCGTCAACAGCTTTGCCAACCTGGCGGGGTTCTGCTCGCCGTACCTGATCGGCTGGATTACCACCCAGACCGGCTCCAGTGCCATCGGCATGTACCTGATCACCGGTGTGCTGGTGTTCGGCGCCACGCTGGTGCTGCGGGTCCCGGCGGCGCTGGTCAATCGCTAATTCGAGGAGTTCACTGCAATGAGCGCTGAAATGTCATCCAACACCACGGTAAGCCTGGCCGAACGGGCCCATAACATTCGCCGCCATGCCTTGCTGATGGGCCAGGTCCAGGGCCAGGGCTACGTCGGCCAGGCGCTGGGCGCCGCCGACCTGCTGGCCGTGGCCTACTTCCATGCCATGAACCTGCGCCCGCACGACCCGGAATGGGAAGGCCGCGACCGCTTTTATCTGTCCATCGGCCACTACGCCATTGCCTTGTATGCGGCGCTGATCGAGGCCCGGATCATCCCGCTGGATGAACTGGACACCTACGGTGCCGACGACAGCCGCCTGCCGATGTCGGGCATGGCCGCCTACACGCCGGGCATGGAAATCACCGGCGGCTCGCTGGGGCAGGGCCTGGGCATTGCGGTGGGGGCGTGCCTGGGGCTCAAGCGCAAGGCCAGCCATTCGTTCGTCTACAACCTGCTGTCCGATGGCGAGCTGAACGAAGGCTCGACCTGGGAAGCGGTGATGTCCGCCTCGCACTGGAAGCTCGACAACCTGATCGCCATCGTCGATGTGAATAACCAGCAGGCCGACGGTCACTCCAGCGAAGTGCTGGCCTTCGAGCCCATCGTCGACCGCTGGCAGGCGTTCGGCTGGTTCACCCAGCGGGTGGACGGCAACGACCTGGACGCTCTGGTCAAGGCCTTCGACGCCGCCCGCGACCACCCTGGCGCCCAGCCACGGGTGATCATCTGCGACACGCGCATGGGCAAGGGCGTGCCGTTTCTGGAAAGCCGCGAGAAAACCCACTTCATCCGCGTCGACGAAAACGAATGGGACATCGCACTGGACAACCTTGATGCCGGGTTTCAAGCCGGGAGAACCGTATGAGTACCGTTAAGCACACCGCCGCCGAACCGGGCAAGAAACGCCTGACCACCTCGGCGATGATCGCCTCCATTGCCAGCGAAGGGCAGGCTACCCGTTCGGCACCGTTCGGTCATGCCCTGGCTGCGCTGGCCGAGCAGCGCCCGGAGATCGTCGGCCTGTCGGCAGACCTGTCCAAGTACACCGATCTGCACATCTTCGCCAAGGCCCATCCGGATCGCTTCTACCAGATGGGCATGGCCGAGCAACTGTTGATGAGCGCCGCTGCCGGCATGGCCCGCGAAGGCTTTGTGCCGTTCGCCACCACCTACGCGGTGTTCGCCTCACGGCGCGCCTATGACTTCATCTGCATGGCGATTGCCGAGGAGAACCTCAACGTCAAGATCGTCTGCGGCCTGCCGGGCCTGACCACCGGCTACGGCCCCAGCCACCAGGCCACCGACGACCTGGCGATCTTCCGCGCCATGCCCAACCTGATGATCGTCGACCCGTGCGATGCCCTGGAAATCGAACAGGCCGTGCCGGCCATCGCCGCCCACCAGGGCCCGGTGTACATGCGCCTGCTGCGCGGGAATGTGCCGCTGGTGCTGGACCGCTACGATTATAAGTTCCAGATCGGCAAGGCCCAGGTCATTCGCCCCGGCAACGACGTGCTGGTGATCGCCAGCGGCCTGATGACCATGCGCGCCCTGGAGGCGGCCGAGCAACTGCGCGCCGATGGCGTGGACGTCGCGGTGCTGCACGTGCCGACCATCAAGCCGCTGGACGAGCAGACCATCCTGGCCGAAGCGCGCAAACCGGGACGCCTGGTGGTCACGGCGGAAAACCACTCGATCATCGGTGGCCTGGGCGAGGCGGTGGCCGGCGTGCTGCTGCGCAACGGCGTGACCCCGACCTTCCGCCAGATCGCCTTGCCCGACGCCTTCCTGGATGCCGGTGCCTTGCCGACCCTGCACGACCGCTACGGCATTTCCACCGAGGCGGTGTGCCGGCAGATCAAGGGCTGGTTGTAGCCCACGAGCCTGACAGGCACCCTGGACCCTGTGGGAGGCGGCTTGCCGGCGATAGCGGTGGCACGTCCAGATCGAAGCCGGTGTCGACTCAGCGGTTTGCCGGCTCAGGCCCAAAGACGCTACAGGCCTCTACAAACGAAGCCCACCGCAAGGTGGGCTTCGTTTTTGTGCCGTGAAGTGGCGTCTGCCGGCTACACCGCCGCTGAAAATGGCGCTAGACTGCTTTTTCGCTGAATCGATTCACCTTCTTCGGCAAATCATAATTCCAAGAAAGGATCCGCTCATGAAACTGCTTTCTGTTGCCTCGGCCATTGCCGCCTTTTCCCTCAGTGCTCACGCGGTTGCCTGGGACTTTGTGCTGCTCGACAGCGACAAGCCCGCCAGCGATGTGCTTATTACCAGCGAGCAGCTTGGCGTCAAGGTCGACAAACCCTTTTCAATCAGTATGCGCACCTTGCATGGCGGCCGTCAGGAAGGCGTGAGCCTGATCGATATCGATAACGGCACGATGAAACTGACACTGGTGCCGACGCGGGGCATGAATGTGCTCAGTGCCCAGGTTGGCAACGCGCGCATGGGCTGGGATTCGCCGGTCAAGGAAGTGGTCAACCCGGCGTTCATAGAACTTAACGGTCGTGGCGGCCTGGGCTGGCTTGAAGGCTTCAACGAGCTGGTGACCCGCTGTGGTTATGAGTGGGTCGGCCATCCGGGCATGGACAACGGCGAGTTGCTGACCTTGCACGGTCGCGCGGCGAACATCCCGGCCAGCAAGGTGACCGTGCATATCGACCAAACCCCGCCGTATGCCATTCATGTACGTGGCGAGCTGAAAGAGCAGGCGTTCAAGAAAGTCGACTTCAGCGTGCAAACCGAACTGGTCACCGAACCTGGGGCGGCGCGTTTTGTGCTCAATGACACATTGACCAACAACGGCGATTACCCCAAGGAATACCAGGCGCTGTACCACAGCAACTTCAGCACACCGTTTCTGGAAGAGGGCGCTCGCTTTGCGGCACCGGTCAAACAGGTGTCGCCCTTCAACGACAAGGCCAAGGCTGACCTGGGCGACTGGCAGACCTATCGCGCACCGACGCCGGACTACGATGAAACCGTCTACAACGTGGTGCCCTATGGCGACGCCAAGGGCGATACCTTGACCGTGTTGCACAACAAAGCGGCCAGCCTCGGCGTTGCAGTGGGCTTCAATGTCCAGCAGTTGCCGGTGTTCTCGTTGTGGAAAAACACCGATACGCTCGGCCAGGGCTATGTCACCGGGCTGGAGCCGGGCACCAGCTTTTCCTACAACCGCCGTTACCAGCGGCCGCTGAACCTGGTGCCGACCATAGGCCCCAAACAACAGCGTCAGTTCAGCATCAGCTACGCCTTGCTGGCCGACAAACCGGCGGTGGACAAGGCCTTGCAACAGGTCACATCGATTCAGGACGGGCGTGCGACAGAAGTGCGGCAAGCGCCGTTGGTGGACCTGAGCAAAGAGTGATGACCCTGCGGGCCGGTGACGTGATCGGCACCGGCCCGTTTGTTCAGGCGCGGGGTTTGTCCTTGCGTGCTTCCAGGGTCTGGCGCTGCTCATCCAGGAACGGCTGCTCGGCCGGGTCGATACGGTCCATGCCGGCGATCACCCGGTGCCAGTACGGGTACAACGGCTGGCGCCGCGACACGTTTTCAATGCGTTGGGTCTGTTCGGGCGTCAGTTGCAGGTCGGCGGCGGCCAGGCTGTCTTGCAACTGTTGTTCATTGCGGGCACCGACGATCAGCGAGGTAATCCCCGGTCGATCCTTGAGCCAGGCCAGGCACACCCGTGCCACCGACACCCCGTGTTGCTCGCCGACCTCAGCCATCGTTTCGATGATGTCCAGTGCACGCTCGCGGTCGTGCACGTAGGGCTCCGGCCAGTCGTTGCCCTGCCGGGTGCCGGTCGGTGGCTGTTGGCCGCGGCGGGTCGAGCCGGTCAGCAGGCCTTCGCCCATCGGGCCCCAGACCAGCGTGCCCACCGACTGATCAATGCCCAGCGGCAGCAGTTCGTACTCGGCCTCGCGCGATTCAGGGGTGTAATAGATCTGCTGGGTGATGGGCTTGACCATCCCGTGCAGCTCGGCCTTGCCCAGCGTTTTCATCATCTGCCAGGCAGTGAAATTGCTGGTGCCGAAATAACGGATCTTGCCGGACTTGACCAGATGATCCAATGCTTCGAGGGTTTCCTCGATGGGCGTCAGGCCATCCCAGTTGTGCAATTGGTACAGGTCCAGATGGTCGGTGTTCAGCCGCTTGAGGCTGGCTTCGCAGGCACGGATCAAGTGGTAGCGCGAGGCTCCGGAGTTATTGGGGTTGTCGTCCAGCGGACTGCGCGCCTTGGACGCCAATAGAATGTCATTGCGCTTGCTGCCCAGTGCCTTGCCGGTGATTTCCTCGGCCAGGCCGTGAGAATACAGGTCAGCGGTGTCGATCAGGTTGACCCCGGCCTCGAACGCGATGTCGAACAGGCGCCTGGCCATTGGCACGTCAACGCTGCCGCATTTTTCGAAACTGTCGCGGCCACCAAAGGGCACGGTGCCAAACACCAGTTCCGAGACCAGCAGGCCCGAGTGGCCGAGTTGTCGATAGTGCATGTTGCCTCCCGTTTGCGTGGGTTACTCAGGGTCTGAGCCGCCTGGTACACACGGGTTCGCACTTTTTTATGAAAAAGACTTCAGGGAGCCGCTGCAGGGTCGGCTGATACCTTCAGGCTGGTTCGACACAGGCTTTGTGCAGCCACTGGACCTGAGCAGATCGCTTTTACAGCGGTAAGCCTCAGGCCCACAGGCACTGCGACCCTGTGGGCGGCGGCTTGCCGGCGACAGCGGTGGCACATGTACAGCCGTTGTCGCACGCGCCTGCAAAGGCTCAGACATCCTGATCGGTGGCCGAGGCCAGGGCCGCAATCTGGGGCGCCAGGTCGGTTCTCGGGATCACCACCTGGACCAGCGTGGTGTGTGGGCTGTCGAGCAATTGCGGTAGCAGCGTGCGCAGTTCGCCCAGGGTCGAGATCGTATGGCCCTGGGCGCCGAAACCTTGTGCCAGGGCCGGGTAGTCCCAGCTCGGCAGCACGTCGAATGGCGCGAAGTGGCCGGTCTGAAAGGCCGTGATGTCGACGAAGGCCTGCTCGATGGCATACACCTCATTGCTCATCACGAACACCACGGCGTTGATGCGGTTGCGCACCAGCGTCGACAGCGACTGGCACATCATCATGAAGCCGCCGTCGCCGGCGACCACGATGGGCCGTCGTGCACCGCCCATGGCCACGCCCAGTGCACAGCCGGTCTCATGGCCGAGCGAGCCCCAGATGGCCTCGGCCACAAAACTGTCGCGGGGCATCCACAGGATGTTACTGGCGGTATACAGCGACGAGCTTTCACCCAGAATCAGGGCGCTGTCGTCCCACAGGTCGTTCTGGTCGGCAAAAAAACTCAGCGCGTCGAGAAACACCTCATAGCCCAGTGGCGTGGTGTCCGGCAGCGGCGCCGGCCAGGCCGCATGCACGGTCAAGGGCTGTTCAAGGGCCGGGAAGTGGCCACACAGGCCCAGCGCGCTGCTCAGCGCCGTCAGGTAGCCGGGCAGGGCGATGTGCGGGTAGTACTGGAAGCCGGTGCGTGCCTGCGCGGTATTGACCAGGATGATGTTGCCAAAGTCGTTCTGCAGCAGGTTCAGGTAATCGTCGGTGAAGATCGCGCCCAGTGCCAGGATGCAGTCGACGCCTTGCATGTACGCGCGGGTTTCAGGCCGCGAGGCGGTGCCGGCGTAGGTGCCGATGAACAACGGATGGGCTTCGTCGAGTACGGTCTTGGCTTCCAGCGTGGTGGTGAACGGCAGGCCGGTGGCTTCGATCAGGCGCAAGGCCTGCTCCTGCAAGCCGAAGCGGGCAATCTCGATGCCGAGCATGATCACCGGCCGTGAAGCGGCGCGCAGGCGTTGCACCGAGGCGCTGACCGCCGCGAGCAGGGATGATGCATCGCAGGGGGTGGCCACGGCCCGCAGTTCACCGAGCGGCGCCGGGCACGCCTCGCCCCAGACGTTCTGCCAGGCCTCCAGGTAGATAGGCCGGCGCTCGCTGATCGCGGCGACCAGGGCCTTGTCGATCAGGGCTGGCGCGGTGCGGCTGTCGTCGAGCAGTTCACAGGCGACCGTGACGTTCTCGAACACCTTGCGCCCGACCTGCAAATCGCCGGTGGAGTGGTGAAACAGCACATCTTCGGAGCGGATCAACTGCCGGTTGGCCGCCGTGGGGCTGGCGCTGATCACCACCACCGGGTTGCGCTCGACATAAGACCCGGCGATTGCATTCAGGGCGCTGAAGGTGCCTACACCGTATTGCAGCGATACCGCGCCTATGCCGCGATAACGTGCGTAGCCGTCGGCGGCATAGGCGGCGCCCAGTTCGTTGATGTCACCGACCGCGTCGATATTCGGGTTGCGTGCCAGGGCGTCCATGAAGTGGGCGACATAATCGCCAGGCACCTGGAAAACCTTGTCCAGGCCCAGTTGCTCAAGCCTGGCCAGCAAGTAGTCGGCGACGGTGAACAGGTTATTGGTCGCCATTGCGGATTCCTTTCCAGGCAAACTCGGTGACCTTCTCGAGCATGGCTCTGGTGTCGCTACCGGGCACCGGCTGGCCGGGTTCGAAGCTGCAACCATAGGGCGTGGGCACTGGCAGCAAGGCATAGGTGTCCGGCAACCAGTCGGGACGGTCCAGGCCGAAAAATTCCTGCAGCGTCGATTCGGCCACGGTCAGTGCGCCTTCGACCCAGCCCTGGCCATAGGAGTAGGCCTCGCCGACGATATAGATCGACTGGTCCTCGACCGGGTTGCGCATCTGGCAGATGATCTGGTCGATCCGGTAATTGGCTTTCCATTCATGCCAGCCGCCGCCGTAAGGGTCGCTGTCCCACGCGTGGTAGACCGCCGAATACGG
This sequence comes from Pseudomonas ovata, assembly GCF_003131185.1. GTDB lineage: Bacteria > Pseudomonadota > Gammaproteobacteria > Pseudomonadales > Pseudomonadaceae > Aquipseudomonas > Aquipseudomonas ovata. The sequence goes on from NZ_QFFU01000030.1 coordinate 46,897, forward strand.
AGCCGGCAGCTCGACCTGGTCATGCAACCGGGTGACCTGCATCTGCGCGACCTTGACCATCTCGTCGCTCACCGCAAACTCGGTGCGCGGCACCACATGCTCGGCCTTGATCCTGCCGGCCAGGCTGGCGGGGGTGAACCCGGTGAACAGCGGGCCGTCTTCCAGGCCTTTCCAGAACGGCACGGTGCCCAGGTCGTTGTAGGAGGCCATCAGCAATGAGTTGAGGGTCGCTTCGCCACCTTCCTGCTCGCACTCGGTGCCCATGTAATACACCTGGCGAATCGGCAGGTCGGTGACCGAGCGCCCGGCCACCAGCCCCAGCGAGCGCCACCAGGGTTTTTCGTAGGCCAGAAACAGCTTGAAAGCCGACTGGATCAGCACCGAGCCCAGGTTGTTCTTCAGCCATGGGTCGCTGAAGATCGGCGCCTCGATCAGCTCCAGCGCGCGGCGCGGCATGGCGAGGATGATTTTGCGCGCCTTGACCACCTGGCTGCCGACGCTGTCATCGGTCTGGCCATCGACGGTGACGGTGCTCTGGAAGTGCAGCCGGTACGGGTAGACCGTGTCATCGGCGTAACTGATCGAAACCAGGCGCTGGTTCATCTGCACACGTTTTTCGCTCGGCAACTGGCCGGGCAGGTCGGAAAATTCACGTGCCAGGGTCAGCGGCAGGCTCTGGAAACCCTCGGCCAGGGTCAGAAACCGGATGGTGTCCTTGTATTCAGTGGCCGGCAACTGGGTCACGGCGCTGGCGTTGGCGACGTTGGCTTCATAGCCGCCAGCGTCCTTCATGAACTGGTAGCCCTCGTTGCTCATGACGCGATACAGCAGGTCCCAGAACCCGTACTTCCAGATCTCCTTGCCGAACACCTGCACTTGCATCTGCTGGCACAGGCTGAGGGTGTCGAAGCCTGGGTACACATAGTTCATGACCTTGACCTGCAGGTCCTCGGGGCAAAAACCACGCTCCGACCAGGCCAGGTCGTACGGGATCTTGTCCGGCGCCTCCTCGAAGTCGCGGTAGCGAAAACGCTTGCCGCGCAGGTAGAACAGGTTGTTCTTCGAGCCCACCGGCTCCGGCGCGCCCATCGGAAACGGCCGGGTCGCCAGCTTGAGGTGGTCGACCAGCGTGTCGACCAGCACATGGCCGTCTGCGCCCGGCATATAGCGCATGCCACCGACCTCAGCGACCACGTTCGGCAAACCTGGCAGGTTGATGCTGAACAGCCGCCCGCCGATCCGGTCGCTGTACTCGAACAGCACAATGTTCTGCGTGTCGCCATGTACCTGTTGCAGGCGCCAGGCGCTGTAGGTACCCGAGGCCCCGCCGCCGATAACGGCTACATCAAGTTCCAGTTCTTGAGGCGTCATGAAGATATCCCTATTCAAGGTAAAAGGAGGAGGCGCTGGGCGACCTGCGGGCCAGTATCGATGAGGACTTCGCGGAATGCCAATGTGCCATCATCGGGTGACGGTACGATGAAGCCGCACAGGAGGCGATGATGAAGAGAATTCACCTCGTGACGAGGTGGGTCGCTTTATCGAGGGGGAAAATGCAATTGAAAATGAAAAAATTTCCTGGAACGAACAGGAAAAAATAACGTCATGCTGGCCATTTCTTGCCGGAGTCGGCGATGCGTTGCCCCAATAAACAGCCGCTCCATGGCCCATTGCATCGGACCGGCAGCCCTGTCTGATCACCAATAGCCGGCCAGAGAAGCTGGCGCAGAAATTGCTGAATCTTCGTTGACCCATGAAAGTGGAAGTTAAATACCGCATCGAAGTGCAGGGAGCCGCTATGCCATTCAACGTTTCAAGTTCGTCGCCTATCAGTCTGCCAACCGCTCGTTCCAGAACACCCCGGGTAGACACGACGCCTGTAAGGGCAGATAAACCAAAGCCGGTCTTTACGCCGGCACACGCCACGGTGCCCGGTGCCGTATCCACCACGCCCAGCCAGGCTGCCCCCGTACAGGCCTATGCGCTTGCGGATTGGTTGAAGGGGTATGGGCGAGACCTCAGCAACGAAGTAGCACTGGGTCAGGCTGCAACCTATAGAGATCCCGCCAACGTCGGTTTCGACAATGCTTCCCCTGAAGAACAGGCCGAGTTTGCACAACTGACGCAAAAACACCTGCATCAACTGTATGAAGACAATGGCCTCCTGGAGGTTGGTACAAGGTTCAAGGCCCTCGCCTGCGTTCCGGGTTTGAATGAGCGCTTGCATCAGGCATTCAACGCGTCAGTCAGTTCGGACTCCAGGATGATGGCGTTGATGGGCAAGGCAGGGATTGAAACCGCCTGAGTCCAAACCGCGCGCTGTCAGCGATCATGCGCAGCCCTTCAAGGCCGCTTCAGAATCGCTGCACCCGCCTGCGGCTCAAGACGCAGACTGTCATACATCGCCACCAGCGCCATGACACTCAGCAGCACGAAGGCCAGCTGGAAATCTGCTGTATCGGCCGTGCCGGCGTTGCCATGCAGCAGCATCGCGCCGCGTAGCAGCAGGGCGGCCAGGGCTACGCCCAGGCCCATGCTCAGTTGAAAGATCATGCTGAACAGCGTCGAGGCATTGCTCATCTGCGGTTGCGGCACGTCGGCAAAGCCCAGGGTGTTGTAGGCGGTGAATTGCAGTGACCGCGACAGGCCGCCCAGAAACAGCAGCACCATGATCAGCCGGTGATCCATCGCCGCCGTGAAGCTGGCGCATACGGCAATGGCGGCCACGCCCAGCGCGCCGTTGACCAGCAGCACCTGGCGAAAGCCCCAACGGTTGATCACCCAGGTGGTGCAGGCTTTCATGGCCAGGTTGCCGGCGAACACCGCGATCACCAGCAAGCCTGCAGTCATGGCCGGCAGCCCGAACGCCAGCTGGAACATCAGCGGCAGCAAGAATGGCAGCGCAGTGATGCAGGCGCGAAACAGCGAGGCGCCGATCAGGCTGGCCTTGTAGGTCGGGATGCCCAGCACGCTCAGGTCGAGCAACGGATGCGGACTGCGGCGCATGTGCCAGACCGAACAGACGCCCAGCAGCAGTGCGCCCAGGCACAGCAGGCTGGCCGGCCAGAAATTCTTCAGGTCCTGGCCCAGCCATTCAAAGCCATAGAGCAACGCGGCACAGGTGCTGCCCAGCAGGATGAAGCCCAGCCAGTCGAAGGGCCGGCGGCGCTCGGTGCGCTCATCGGAAATCAATGAAAATGTGGCGATAAAGGCCACCAGTCCCAGTGGCAGGTTGATGTAGAAAATCCACGGCCAGCTCGCGTAGGTCACCATCAGGCCGCCCAGTGGCGGGCCGAGCACCGGGGCGATGAGGGCGGGCGCGGTGATGTAGCCGATGGCCTTGACCAGGTCTTTTTTCTCGGTGGCGCGCAGCACCGCCAGGCGCCCGACCGGCACCATCATCGCGCCGCTGATGCCTTGCAGGACCCGTGCGGCGATAAACGCTTCAAGGCTGCTGCTCAGCCCGCACAACAACGACGCGAAGCTGAACATGGCAATGGCGCTGGCAAACACCCGGCGGGCGCCGAAGCGATCGGCCAGCCAGCCACTGATGGGAATGAACGCCGCCAGCGCGATCAGGTAACTGCTGATGGCCACATTGAGGTCGACCGCCGCCACGCCAAGACTGCGCGCCATTTCCGGCAGGGCGGTGACGATCACCGTGGCGTCGAGGTTTTCCATGAAGAAGGTGGCGGCGACCAACAGGGCGATCTTTGTCGAGCGAGACAGGGTCATGGAACGGTTCCCAGGCGGCGGAGTGGGTCATGCCAACTTATGCTGGATAACACATCCTGAAATGTAAATGTCGGGTTTGCAGGCGCTGTATCGAGGGGGGGGGGGGGAGTGAAGCGGCGCGCTGCGGGACTGGCGTGTCAGCTCTGTTACGGATCTTTTCGGCTTTTTACCGGTCCATAAGGCCTCTTCAGAGCCACTCCCGTTCAGGAAAGGATGTTATGAACGCTCAATTGCACAGCGCGGCCGCGCAAATCCGTCAGGTCGTGCGGACCGCCACCGAGGGCCTGATCGGGCGTGAACAACTGGCCGAACTGATCGTGCTGGCCGCCGTCGCCCAGGAGCACATCCTGGTCATCGGCCCGCCCGGCACCGCCAAGAGCGCGGTGGTGCGGCGTGTGGCGCAATCGATGGGCGGGCGTTATTTCGAATACCTGCTGGGGCGTTTTACCGAGCCTTCGGAACTGTTCGGCACGGTCGACCTGAAAAAGCTGCGTGAAGGCACGGTAGAAACCGACGTCAGCGGCATGCTTCCCGAAGCCGATATCGTCTTTCTCGACGAAGTGTTCCTGGGCTCGACGGCCATTCTCAACACCTTGCTGGGTGTACTCAACGAACGGCGCTTCCGGCGCGGTCACACCCAGATCCAGTGTCCGCTGCGTGTCTGCGTCGCCGCCTCCAACGGCCTGCCCGACGACGAAGCCTTGCAGGCGTTCGGTGATCGCTTCCTGCTGCACCTGTTTGTCGACTCGGTGCCGGACAACCAGCTCGAAGCCATGCTGGCCGGTGGCTGGCAGAGCGAGCAGCGCCGCGTACAGGCGTTGCTCGACCTGGGTCAACTCGACACGCTCAGCCAGGCGCTGGGCGAGGTCGACCTTACGGTGGTGCGGCCGCTGCTGGCCCAGGCGATTCGTCGCCTGCGTGAAGCCGGCATCGCATTGTCCGACCGACGCATCGTCAAGTCGCAGCGGCTGATTGCCGCCGCCGCCTTGCTCGGTGGACGTGTCGAGGCCAGCGAGGCCGACCTGTGGCCGCTGCTGTACGTGCTGCCGACCCAGGAAACCCAGCAGCACGGGCGTGAGATCCTCGGTGAACTGCTGGCGCAGTCGAGCAACAGCCATCTGTTCAGCGCTGTGGAGGAGGCGACCCTGCAGCCGATGTCGCGGCTCAATCGCCTGCTGGAAAGCGCCCAGGCCTACCTGCAAAGCAGCGAGCCGCCTTCCAATGAACAACTGGAAAGCCTGCTGCGCGAAATCGACTCCAACTTCGACAGCCAGACGATGCCGGCACCGTTGCAGGAGGCGCGTGGCCAATTGACCCGCCTGTTGACGTTCGCGGTATGACCGGGCAAGTCATGAGTCCGGCCCCGGCGATGGCCTGGGACTGGCAGCCGCGCCTGCACCCGGCCAAGCCTCAGGCGGCCGTGGCCTGGGGCGAGGTGGCCCGGCGTCTGCATGCCCGTCTGTTGCTGAACGCTGACGGGGCTGATCGCCGCCTGCATGCCACCGCGCATCGCGACGGGCTGATTGTTACCGGTCCGGCTGCCGACCTGCCGTGGGTCGATGGCATCGAATACGCCTGCACCGATGAGCGTGCGCCCGGCCTGTGGCTGCCGACCCGTTGGGAGCCCGTGGTGCCCGTCGATCTGCTGGGGCAGGCGCTGGCCAAGGCCCTGGCCCGCTCGCCGCTGCTGCTCTGGCATGCGCCCAGGGCGGCGGTGCCGCTGGACCGGCAGTTACCCTTGAGCGCAGCGCTGCTGCAGCGCATCGCCAGTCACTGGGCGGACCGCTGATGCAATTGCCTGAATCGCTGCACCCCTGGCGCCAATGGCTGGAATGGTTCGCGCCCGACTACCTGCCGCTGTTTGCCGACCTGCTGGGGCGCCTCAATCCCTTGCTCGGACCGCTGCATGGCCGCCAGCAAGGCGGTGTGCCGGAACCGGACGGGCTGGGCGACCTGCAACGCCGTGGTCCTTATGAGCGCCTGCTGTCCAGCGAATGGCTGCTGGCTGAAGAACTGCCCGACGAGTTTCTGCGCCGGGCGGTGGAGGGCGAGCATGTGTTCCTGGCGCCACAGTACCGGGCCCGCCAGGCCAATCGGCTGATGGTCGTGCTGTTCGATGCCGGCCCCCTGCAACTGGGCGCGGCGCGGCTGGTGCACCTGGCGCTGTTGATGCTGCTGGCGCGCCGTGCCCGGCAGGCCGGTGCCGAGCTGCGCTGGGGCATCCTCCAGGATGCAACACCGACGCTGCATGCATTCGACAGCGTCGCGCACCTGCGTCAGTTGCTGGATGCCGCGACCTGGACGGTGGTCAATGACGGGCACTGGCAGGCCTGGCGCGCCTTTCTGGCCGACCAGCCGCAGCGCGCCGGGGAATGCTGGGGGGTGGGGCTGCGCCTGCCCAGGTCGCCGGTGGCGCCCTTTACCCACCTGGTCCAGGTGCAGCGCCACCTGGACGGCCAGCGCCTGAGTGTCGAACTGCAGGCCGGCAGTACCCGGCAGGTGACGCTGCCGATACCGGACGCGCGCCTGGCCGTGCCACTGCTCAAGGGCCAGTTCGAGGGCGAGGTGGTCAGGTCCGTGCTCAAAGGGACCGTATCGCGGGTGTCGCTGACCCTGCCGCCGGTGATTTCGATAACCGGCAAGCACATTGCCCTGCGCCTGCTCGACGAGCCAGGCATGGTGGTCATCCGCCTGCCGGCCTCGGAGCAGCAACTGAACCTGCAAGTGCACCACAGTTTCTGGAACGGGGCGCGCACGCCATTGGCCGTGACCTTCATGAGCCGTACCGTGACGGCCGTCCTGAGCGACAGCGACTGGCTGTGGTTCTGGAACGTGCGTGGTCTGAGGCCGGTCGACAAGCCCGAGCGTGAGCAGTTGCAACTGCCGCCGGGCACGGCCAACTGGTTGCCGGTGGCCTGGTTGCCGAGCCGTCAGGGTGGCCGGTTGTTTGTGCTCGACACCCAAGGGCATCTGGCGTACTGGGTCGCCCACAGCGGCAAGGCGCCAGCACCGCCGGAGGCGGGCAAGACCTGCTACCTGGCTGACAACGTGCTGGGCCTGTCGATGGTCGACCCGCACTGGATGGGCTATGTGCACAACAAGGCCGGGCATTTGTATGCCTACACGGTCACTGTCGATGGCACCACAACCTGTGTCGGCATGCTCGGCGATGCCGATGGCGTCACCGAGGTGCTGTTTGCCGCCAACCCTTTGTGGCGCAAGCATTTCGGCGGCTGTGCATTGGGCCGCGTCGACAATGGTCGCCAGAGCTGGAAGGTGGTGCCGGCCCACAGCCTGCAAATGGACAGCGAACACATTCACTTGGCCCCCGGCTGGAAAGGGCTGGGCCTGGTGTTGCAACCAGGCCGCCGCCACTACGCGCTGGTGATGATGGCGCCGGACAAACACAGCATCGGGCTCTGGAGCCAGGGTCAGCAACAGGTGCTGTTCACCACGACCCAACCGATTGCCCGCGTGAGCTTTTGCAGCCTCAGCGGCCTGGTCGCCGTGCTGACCACGGCCCGGGAGCTGCTGGTGTATTCGGTCTCGGGCCGCACCCTGGTCCTGCAGGTGATGTGCAACCAGCTCAAGGATGAACACAAGGAACGCACCGATGCCTGAGCATGACGCCACACTGATCCGCCGTCCGGTGCTGACCGGCCAGCAGCAGGTCGAGGGCCTGTGGTGGCCGGCCGAACGCTTCACCGAGCAGCAATGCGCGCGCCTGATCGTGCAGCACTGGCAGACCGGCGCCCGTGCCTTTCGCTTCGCCGACGGCCACCTGTTGTGCTGGCGCCAGCCGCTGTCGCTGCACTGCGACACCCTGGCCGGCTGGCCGTTGATCCGCCAGGGGCGCGGCCTGTGTTCAGCGCCGTTGACCGAGCAGGAGCGGGCGCACCTGCCGACCGCCGACCTGTGGCTGGTGCGCGGCAGCCAGGTCAGCGCCTTGCACCTGCGTGACGCCACGGCGCTGGCGCCGGGTGACTGGCTGGCGATCAGCGATTACCCCTTGCATGAGACCTTCGATTGCCGCAGCACCCTGCCCGAACCGGAACTGGAACCCTTGGGAATCGCCAGCGATGTACGTGACATCCTGGGCGATGCCGTGGGCCCGGCCAGCCCCGAGCGCGAAGGGGTAATGCAGGCCTTGCAGGCGCGTCAGCGCCAGGCGGTAGATAAGTCGCCGTCCGCCCAGCCTGCAACCGCTGCGCGCAGTGACCCCTGGCGTGCGCCGAGTGGCCCGTATCCCGACTGGCTGAAGATGGCCGTGTTTCTCGGGCTGGTGATGCTGATGTCCGCGCTGGCCGCGCAGTTCGATCAAGCACGTCCCTCCGGTTCCGTGAGCATCGGCGCGGTGCTGATCAGCCTGCTCATCGGGGTCGTGCTGTTCACGCTGTTGCTGATGGGCCTGCGCAAACTGCTGCGCCAGCGTGACGTGCCGGTCCGCCAGGGCGGTGCACCAGGCTCGGCCAAGGCTGCACAGCAGGCCCGGCGCCAGGCCCCGCAACAGGCGGCTGCCAATGATTCGGCGCCTCCGGGCAAGGCGCCGCCGGCGCTGGCGCCACGCGCGCGTCGAGGCTGGCACAAACCGGCCACCTGGCGGCGCTGGCTGACGCGCCTGACCCGGCATTCGCGCTTGTCTGACCTGTACGGCAAGCGCCAGGCAGCCTACGTACAGCGCATGCTGGCCATGTTCGAGGACGGCGACCTGCAGGAAGCCTTGCGTCATGCCATCCCCATCGGCAGCGGGCAGGGCGCCACCGAGCAATCCTTCGGCACGCCGCAGCGCCGCGATGAACTGAAGCTCAGCCAGCACACCGGCCCCGGTCGCGCGATGCTGTTCGAAGAAGACATGGAGGCGCACCTCAAGCAGTTGTACCGCCAGGCCTTCGAGCGCCTGGACCGCGAAGGCCGGGTCGAGGAGGCCGTGTTTGTCCTGGCCGAGCTGCTCAAGGTGCGTCAGGAAGCGCTGGATTACCTGGAAAAGCACGGGCGCCATCAACAGGCGGCCGAGCTGGCGCTGGGCTGGGACATGCCGGCGGCGATGATCGTGCGCCTGCTGTGCCTGGCCGGCGACTGGCAGCGGGCCTTGCTGGTGGCCCGGCGCGACGATGCCTTTGCCGAGGCCGTGCCGATGCTGCAGGACAAGTGGCCCGAGCAGGCCGACCGCCTGCGCCTGGAGTGGGCGCAGGCCTTGATCGGCAAGGGCTTGTGGCTGCAAGCGGTGGACGTGGTCTGGCCTCTGCCGGCCGAGCGCCCGCGTGCGGCGCAATGGCTGCTCGATGCCGAGGCGGCCGGTGGACGCCTGGCCATCGGCGCGTTGGTCAAGCGCGCCATCCTGCTGCCCGACACCCTGGCCAGTTATGGCGCCTGGGTCGAGCAACTGCGCGATGATCCGCAGCGCTACACCGAGCGCGCCGCGCTGGCCGAGGCGTTGTTGCAGCATCAGGACCAACAGGCTGCGCTGGCCTGGATCAGTGGCGCGACGGTCCACGCGATCCTGGCCGACCAGTCCTGCGGCCATACGCGCCTGACCCAGAGCCAGTTGCAGACACTGATGAAAATGAGCCAGGACCCGCTGTTGCAGGCCGACCTGCCGGCCAGGCTGCTGATGCCGGCGGCCCGCACGTCGCTGGACAAGGTGGCGGACACGCTGGAATGGACCGCGCCGCAAGCGGGCAGCCGGGCGATCCTGGACGCTGCCGTGCTGGACGATGACCGTTACCTGCTGGCCTTGGGTGAGGCGGGGGCCTCGGTGATCGATGCCAGCGGCAAGACACTGTTTCATTTCTCGGTGCCGGCGCAGGAACTGGTCATTGCCCACAGCCGGCAAGTGGCCCTGGCGCTGGCCCGGCACGATGGCGTGTGGCGCATCAGCAAGCTGGACCTGGTCAATCGCACCGCCAAAGACCTGGGTGTGCTGATGTTCAATGTCCATGCCCGCTCGTTCGATGGCACGGCCTGGACCATCGGTCGCGACAAGCAGGTGCGGGTGGTGGATGTGGACCACGGCTTTGCCACGCTCTGGCATGTCAGCGACCTGCCGGGGAAGATTATCTGCCTGCGCGAGGACACAAAGCATGAGCATTGGTGGCTGTACAACCCCGATGGCGATAACCAGTTCTGGCACTACACGCTGCCCGAGCGCCGGCTGACCGGACGCGAACCGATGCCGGCGCGGATCTATGAAGACAGCGACCAGGTGTTCTGCTTCGATGGCCAGTTCCTGGAGTACCGCCTCAAGCACGTCGACACCGGGGCCCCCATCCTCCTGCTGGAGGAGGGCCGCGACCGCAAGGGCTATCGCCTCCCGGGCCTGGACGAAACCAGCACTGAGCATGACAGCGATGCCGTTCTCCTCAAGGCCTCCACGCACTGGCTGCTGGTGGCTTACGTCAACGGCGATCGGCAGAGTGCCTGGCATATGATTCACCGCGACAGTGACCGCCTGTGTGCCCGTCTGCAATGGCCGCAGCATGACCTGTATGAGGTGATCGTGCGCAGTTGCGGGGATGACTGGTTGCTTTTTGATGGCGAGGGGCGGTTCAGTCATCTCGATATCGATGAAGGCCGCCAGCGCAACATTTCGGTCAATTGAACCGCCACGTACTGGTAATGCCGATCAGTCAGGCCGGTTTTCACCCGTTTTTGCGTCTGACACACAAATTGTGGGAGGCCGCCTTCCACAGTCTGGTGCCAAGCCCGAAATTCAGGGTCACATCAAACCTGTGGGAGGCGGCTTGCCGGCGATGAGGCCAGCTAGGCAATACATCTGCTGCGTCTGTGCTGACTGGCCCTACCCCCGTAGGAGCGACCAACGGTCGCGAATGCAGGCTATCTGGCACTGAAGATGTTGAATCTACCGGCCCTTTCGCGACCGCTGGTCGCTCCCACAGGATTGTGTAAGGCTTGGAAATCGGCCGCTCTGGCGAATGCGGCGGTACAGGCGCGGGGCTTGTCAGACCGTCATCGCCGGCAAGCCGCCTCCCACAACAGCATCCTGCGTTCGACGAAACTTCAGCTAACTGACTGGCCTTGCCCCCGTAGGAGCGACCAACGGTCGCGAATGCAGGCTGTCAGGCACTGAAGATCTTGAATCTACCGGCCCCAGGCCTGGAAATCGGCCGTTCTGCTGGCGAATGCGGTGGTACAGGCGCGGGGCTTGTCAGGGCGTCATCGCCGGCAAGCCGCCTCCCACAACAGCATCCTGCGTTCGACGAAACTTCAGCTAACTGACTGGCCTTGCCACGTACCGGTGGGCGCAGCAGGATCGTAGCCTTTGGCTATGCTCAGGGCTCATGAATCTGGCAGTACCGGCACAGCGTCGGTCAGTGATGGGGCGTGGTGCATGGAGCGACTGTTTGCCCTGCAGGGGCTCAGGGGCCTGGCGGTGCTGGGCGTGGTGTTGTTTCACATGACTTCGGTCGAGGCCCGATACTCAGGCGGAGACCGGCTGCTGCCGGGGTTTCTGGATTTCTTCCAGTTGGGCGTCGACCTGTTTTTCGTCATCAGCGGCTTTGTGATGGTGATCGTCAGTCGCGGCCGCTTTCAGGACAGCGTCCAGGCGCAGCGCTTTGTGTTCAACCGGGTCTCGCGCATCTACCCCACCTATTGGCTGTACTTCTTCATCACCCTGGCGGTGTACCTGGTGCAACCGGGCATGGTCAACAGCGGTCATGGTGATTCCAACTTGCTGCGCTCGTTCCTGCTGCTGCCCAGCGACAAGGTGTTGCTGGTGATGGTCGCCTGGTCACTGGTGTTCGAATTGTGGTTCTACCTGGTGTTCAGTGGCTTTCTGCCGTGGCGCGAGCGCTGGCTACCGGGCTTGCTGGCGGTCTGGGCCTTGCTGCTGCTGGTGTTCAACACCCTGCAGTCCTGGCAGGATTATTCGCCTCTGGTGCAGATCATCGTGCATCCCTATGCGCTGGAGTTCATCGGTGGCGCGGCCTTGGCGCTGTTGTTCTACAGCCCCTACAGCGCCAGGATCCCTGACCGTACCGTGTGGGCCCTGCTATGGCTGACCACACTGGTGGGCATGCCGCTGATCGGCTTTTTCCAGCTGTTCGAAGGGCATGGCTTGGCGCGCATGCTGGTGGTGGGCGTGACCTTCGGTGGCCTGGTACTGAGCCTGGCGCTGCTGGAGCGTCGTGGTCGGGTGCGGATAAGTCCGGCGCTGGTGGCGGTGGGTGACATGTCCTACACCCTTTACCTGTCGCACTTGCTGGTGCTGGGGGTGATCGGACGGGTGTGGACATGGCTGGGGCCCTGGCCTGGCAGTTACCTGGATAACCTGGTCTTTGCCGTGCTGATGATGGCTGCCGTACTGGTTTATGGCTGGGTCGGCTACCGGCTCTTTGAAAAGCCGGTGCTCGACCGGGCCAATGCCTTTTGCAAGCGACGCTTTCATTCAAGTGTCAGGCCGGCGGTGCATCACCGCTGAGCGGCACCTCCACAACATGTTCGGGCAACACGCGGCGTATACGTCGCTCCGAATGATAGGCCCCTTCATCGTTGTGTCGCAGGTAAAACCGGCCGCAGGTGACACAGGTCCACACGCCGCACTGATTGTAGGGGTAGTAGCGCGGGGCGATCGGTGCGTGGGGCGACCAGTAGGACGTCCCGGCCGGGTGATATTCATCAAGGGTGGACTCGTCTTTGAGCTCCTGTGCCAGGGTGCCTACCCGCATGAACTGATCTTCGTGGTAGGTGGCCGGCCAGCCACTCCAGCCGGTCAGGTCGCGTTCCAGGCATACGCAAGCGAGGTTGTGCGCCAGCGGCTCCTGCGCCTCGCGGACCAGGCGTTCAGCATCGTAGACCATCATGGCGATTGACCTCAGTGTTCGGCAGCCGGGGCTGCGCAGGCAAGTTGAACGGCATGGGCAATGATTCTGGCCGCCGTCACCACCTGTTCAAGCGACAGGTGGGACGGGGCGATCCGCAAGTGACGGCCCTGTCTATCAATACCATGACAATGGGTGGCACCGGCAGGGGTCATGCTCACACCGGCCTGGCCGGCCAGCTCCACCACCTGTGCAGCGCGCCCGTGTGGCACCTGCAAGGCAATGAAATAACCGCCACCGGGGCTTGACCAACTGACCTGTTCGATCCCGCTCAGATGCTGGTCGAAGATGCGCTCGACCTGTGCGAACTTTTCCTGCAACAGGTGCCCCTGTTGCTGCATGTGCCGGCGCACGGTGTCAGGGTCCTTGAAGAACAGCAGATGACGCACCTGATTGACCTTGTCGGGGCCGATGGTCTTGTGCGTGCGACATTCGAGCCACCAGCGCAGCATCGCCTGGCTGGCACCGAAAAAGGCAAGGCCCGCACCGGGAATCAGCATCTTCGAGGTCGAGGCAAAGGCCAGGACCCGGTCCGGGTGGCCGGCCTGTGCACAGGCTGTGTGGATAGCGCTGTTGTCCTCAGCAGGCGGCCCGGCAAAGTCGTGCACTGCATAGGCGTTGTCCCAGAACAGCCTGAAGTCCCTGGCTGCCGCCGGCATGGCGGCAAGGCGTGTGACCACTTGCGGGGTGTAGACGGCGCCGTTGGGGTTGGCGTGCCGGGGAACGCACCACATGCCCTTGATCGTCGGATCGCTGGCGACCAGGCGTTCGACTTCGTTCATGTCGGGCCCGTGTTCGGTCATCGCCACTGGCACCATGTCGATCCCGTAATACTCGCAGATGGAAAAGTGCCGGTCGTAGCCAGGCTCCGGACAGATGAACCGCACCCTGTCAGCCCGGCCCCAGGCAGGGCTTGCGGGAAAACCGCGTACCCAGGCGTGCCCGAGGGTCTCGTGCATCAGCGCCAGGCTCGAGTTCTCGCCCACCGCCACCTGCTCGCCAGGCAGGCCCAGCAGCAGCGGGCCAAACAGGTCCCGGACCTCGCGCAGCCCCTGCAGCCCGCCATAATTGAGCCAGTCCTGGCCATCGGTGGCACAGAAGGCCTGCTCGCCCGGCAGGCTGAGAAAGGGCCGTGACAGCGCCACCTGTTCGGCAGAGGGCAGGCCACGGGTCATGTTCAGCGATGGCGGTTGTGCACAGAGTGCGGCATGACGTGCGCGCAAGGTGTTCAGGCAGGTAAGGGGCGGCATATCAGACTCCTGTCAGCGCGGTGATCAGCATGAAGAACGTCAGGGACACGAACAGCGTGCGGAATACACCGCGGTAGCGGGCAGCCACGATCACGGCCACCGCCAGCGTCGCCAGGCGAATCAGGGTCGAGGCATCATCGAAATGCCCTTGCCAGTCGCTGTACCAGGCGTCTCCCAGCAGTGCCGAGTAAATGATCCCGCCCATCACGGCAAAGGCCGCATAGCTCAGAAAACGCCAGGCAAGGCTTTGCTCGGTCAGTGGAAACCGGTGAAAGAACAGGATCGGCAGCGCGCGCAGCGCATAGGAGCCCAGTGCGGCGATCAGAATCAGGGTCCAGTGGCTCATGGTGCATGCCTTGCCTTGAGGGCATCGAATGCCAGCATCAGGCCGGCCAGCACAAAGGGCACCACGAAGATCTGGTACTCCTGCAGGAAGCGCCCGGCCACCGGGGTCAGGGCAAAACCGGCCATGGTGACCAGCAGGGGCTTGAGTTTTGGCCAGCTCAGCGCGGCCAGTGCCGTGAAATGCACGGGCAGGATGATGCCGATCACGGCCTTGAGGTACGGGCCCTGCTCGGTACTGATCCAGAAGCCGGCGACCGTGGCGATCACGGCCACGCTCAGGGTGCTGACCCCGCAGCCCAGGTAATAGCCGTGCAGGTTGTCGATCTTGTCTTTCTTGCCTGTGGAGAGAGTAAAGGTCGAGATCGACAGCAACTGCGCGCAGAGCAGTGATTTCCACAGCGGCACGCCCTTGAAGTGCTCTGCCAGCACCGACGACATGATGACAAAGCGGAAGTTGACCACCAGGGTCGTGAGCAGGATGGACATCACTGTCAGGCTGACGCCGTGCTGGGTCAGGAACACCTGCAAGGGCGCGGCATGCACGGTCAACGTCATCACCATGGCCTGCAAGGCAGTGAAGCCTGCTTCGCTGCTTGCTGCACCAATGGAAAAAAACAGAAACACAAAGGTCAGGCTGACCGGCGAAGCATCAATGCACCCTTCAATAAACGCCGACCTCTTTCGGCACGTCATGGGCGTATTTACAAGTGATGTTTCAGTGTTGTCACTCATGAATAAATCCTCGGATTGCCGGCGACTATCAATCGCCGGCAATGTAATGCTTATTGAACTTTAATGGTGCGCAAGGCTGTTCAGGAAGTTCACGCTTTTAAGTAACGTGGCGCCACGTGTTTCAAAACCGATCGTGCCGTGCCAGCCGGTGCGTTCAATCGCGGTCAGCAGCGCCGGAAAGTCGAGCGTGCCGCGACCCAGGGGAGAGTGAGCATCGCGGTCACCCTTGTTGTCGCGGAACGACATGCCCCTGACACGCGCATTGAACTTGTTGAAAAAGGACAGGGGATCGCCCTGGTTGACGTAGGCGTGGGAAACATCGAGGAACAAGTGCAGGTCAGGCACGTCAGCCAGTACCGCTTCGACTTCGTCCTCGGTGGTGCAGATGTAATAGAAAGGGTGGAGCCGGGTGTAGTTGCACAGGTTCTCCAGCCAGATTTCGACCCCCCGCGCCCGGCCATAGGCGACCAGTTGTTGCAGATTGTCGATCAGGTGGCGCAGCCCGATGCCACACGCCTCGCGCACCAGGCGTGGCATCTACGATGCCGCCACCATGGACGATCAGCGGAACGCCGCCCAGGGCCTGGCACAGGTCGACTTCCTGCTTGACGTAGTCCAGCGCGCTGCTGGCCAGGGCTTTGACATCGCTGCCCAGAGGCGCCTTGAAATTGCCATGGTAGATGGGCTGCATGCCGGTGACCTGCATCAGCTCGATCAGGGCTGCGAGACGCTCGGTCTTGAAGTCATCGGGCCGTTCGCCCTCCAGGCTGCCATCGATGTACCAGTGGGAATAGCCTTCTTCGCGGGCCGCCAGCAGGCCGGTTTCGGCTGACAGATAGTTTTGTTGCGCGGCCGCTGTCATGAACATCGGCCAGTCTGATACAAGGGGCGAAGTTGTGAGTGCAGGGGGGCTGTTATCGTCATCCGTTATCTCCGTTTTATTGTTGTTGACTGTCCATGGGTTTAATAACAATCCATCAAGCGTGTGCGCGTGCAGTCACTGTGTTGAAAGCGGCTGTGCAGAGTACGTGCAACAAGCAGGGGTGTAATGGGGCGTGGCGTGACGGTGTGACTTGGTGTGCAATCAAAGTATGCGCTGGATCGGCTTGTTTTCAAGCCAGGCCGGCAGGCGCAGTGTGTAGGAAAATGCCTTGTTTCAAATTCGGCCTTGAATAATGTGATCCCATTTGTTGGGCAGTGCGTAGACGTCAGGGTGTCGGGCCTCGACGCTCTACGCCACTGCGCCTAGAATGAACGGGTCACCGGCCCCATTCACCTGTTACTGCGAGCCCGTTCCCATGCCACCCGAATGCCAATTGCTCAGCAAGCCCGGCTGTCACCTGTGCGAGGTGGCCGAAGGGCTGCTGCTGCCACTGGTCGAGTACGGGTTGATGGTCGAGCTGGTTGACATCGCCGACGACCCGTTGCTGCTTGAGTATTACGACCTGCGTATCCCGGTGTTGCGCCGGGTCGACACCGGTGCCGAGCTGGACTGGCCGTTCGATGTCGATCAGGTGGCCAGTTTCCTCAGTTGGCCCTGCAGCCGTTGAATATCGATACGCGGATCAAATACCGCCACCTGGTGTGCTTTCTCGAAGTCGCGCGCCAGGGCAGCCTGGCCAAGGCCGCCGATCAGTTGGCGATCAGCCAGCCGGCCTTGTCCAAGGCGCTCAAGGAGCTCGAAGGCCTGCTGGGCGCCGTACTGTTTCTGCGCGGCAAGCACGGCGCCCAATTGTCCGGGGCGGGCGTGGCCTTCATGCGCTTTGCCGGGCCCAGCGTCCAGGCCCTGCGCGAGGGCGTCAACAGCCTGCGCTCGGGTGAGCACGAGACGGCCACGGTGCGCCTTGGCGTACTGTCCACCGCCGAAAGCCTGCTGATGCCCGAGGTGCTCACCCGTCTGCATGAACGTCACCCGGCGCTGATCGTCAGCGTGATGACCGGCCCCAGTGCCTACCTGCTGGCCCAGTTGCGCGTCGGCGAAGTGGACCTGGTGGTCGGGCGCATGACCGACAGCCCGCAGATCCACGGCCTGAGCTTCGAGCATCTCTATAACGAGTCGATGACCCTGGTAGCGCGCCGTGATCATCCGTTGCTGGCCGCGCCCCTGCGCCGTGAAAGCCTGCAGGACTACCCGCTGGTGCTGCCGCTGGCCGGCACCACCATCCGCGCCTTTGCCGACAGCCTGTTCGTGCAGTACGGCATCCAGCCGCCACGCCAGCGTCTGGAAACCCTGTCGTTGACCCTCAGCCGGCGTTATGTGCAACGCAGCAACGCCATCTGGATCGCGCCGCTCGATGCAGTATTGCAAGAGGTGCAGGACGCCAGCCTGGTCGAACTCGACATGGGCATTCGCGAGCCAGGCGGCTCGGTGGGGCTGTGCAGCAACCCGGCGGTGCCCTTGTCACGGGCGGCGCTGTGGTGCGTGGATGAACTGCGCCAGGTTGGCGAAGCCTACCGCAACGGTGCCTACGGGCTTGATCCATAACCATTTGGTTATGGATGGTGGCTTTTTTTTCAATTTTAGAAAAATCCTTGGCGCGTGACACTGCGGCCAGCCCGATGCGCCGGCGGTACAGCCTGCCTCATAACAACAACGCCAAGGACCCAAGCCATGTCTGTTGCCGACAACAGCCGCTTCGTCATTCGTGATCGAAACTGGCACCCCAAAGCCCTCACGCCCGACTACAAGACCTCCGTGCTGCGCTCGCCGCGCCAGGCGCTGGTCAGCATCCCGCAGTCGATCTCGGAAACCACCGGTCCCGATTTTTCCCATCTGGTGCTGGGGCGCTTCGACAACGACCTGTTGCTCAACTTCGATCACGGGGGCCTGCCGATCGGCGAGCGTATCCTGGTGGCCGGTCGGGTCGTCGACCAGTACGGCAAGCCGGTGCCGCACACCCTGGTGGAAATGTGGCAAGCCAACGCCGGTGGCCGTTATCGCCACAAGCGTGACCAGTACCTGGCACCCATCGACCCGAACTTCGGTGGCGTAGGCCGGACCCTGACCGACCGTGACGGCAACTATAGCTTCCGCACCATCAAGCCCGGCCCGTACCCGTGGCGCAACGGCCCCAATGACTGGCGCCCGGCGCACATCCATGTGTCGGTCAGCGGCCCGTCGATTGCCACGCGCCTGATCACCCAGTTGTATTTCGAAGGCGACCCGTTGATCCCGCTGTGCCCGATCGTCAAGTCGATCACCAACCCTGAGGCGGTGCAGAGCCTCATCGCGCGGCTCGACATGGGCCTGGCCAATCCGATGGATTGCCTGGCCTACCGCTTCGACATCGTTTTGCGCGGCCAGCGCCAGACCCACTTCGAAAACCGCTGAGGAGGTTGCCATGCCCGTTCAATTGCTGCCGGAAACCCCTTCACAGACAGCCGGTCCGTACGTTCATATCGGTCTTGCGCTGCAAGTGGCCGGTAATCCGACCCGCGAGCTGGAAATCTGGAACCAGATGGCCCAGCCGGGTGCTGCCGGTGAACCCATTCTGTTGCTGGGTTCGGTCTATGACGGTAACGGCCAACTGATGCGCGACTCGTACCTGGAGTTGTGGCAGGCCGATCACCAAGGCGTTTACGACCCCACCTACGACCCGACCCGGCCCTTCAACGGCTTCGGCCGCACTGCCACCGACGACGAGGGCGTGTGGACGGTCAAGACCGTCAAGCCCGGGGTGGTCACCAATGGCGCCGGCGTGCCGATGGCCCCGCACATCAACGTCTCGCTGTTTGCCCGGGGCATCAACATTCACCTGCACACGCGGTTGTATTTCGACGATGAAACCGCGGCCAATGCCACCGACCCGGTGCTGAACCTGGTCGAGCAGGTCCAGCGCCGCGAGACTCTGGTCGCCAAACGCTGCACGGTGGACGGCCAGTTGGCCTATCGCTTCGACATCCGCGTACAGGGTGAAGGCGAAACGGTGTTCTTCGATTTCTAACGCTGCTGCGTGATCCAGGCCTGCGCACTGCCCGGTGCGCAGGCTTTCCTGCATAACAATAAAAGGGATAAGCCATGACGCTTTCTGCTACTGCGGCCGGGGGGCGAACCCTCGATGTGCAGCGTTTCATCAATGAACAACCGCTGTCGGCGTTTCAATGGCGTGTGGTTGCCTTGTGCTTTCTGATTGTCTTTCTCGACGGGCTGGACACCGCCGCCATGGGCTTTATCGCTCCTGCGCTGAGCCAGGAGTGGGGCATTGCCCGCGCCAGCCTGGGGCCGGTGATGAGTGCCGCGCTGATCGGCATGGTCTTCGGCGCCCTGGGCTCCGGCCCGCTGGCCGACCGTTTCGGCCGCAAGCTGGTGCTGGTGGTCGCGGTGTTTCTGTTCGGGCTGTTCAGCCTGCTGTCGGCCTGGAGTACCAGCCTGGATCAACTGTTGGTGCTGCGCCTGCTGACCGGTATCGGCCTGGGCGCGGCGATGCCCAATGCCACCACGCTGTTGTCCGAATACACCCCTGAACGCCTCAAGTCGATGCTGGTGACCAGCATGTTCTGTGGCTTCAACCTGGGCATGGCCAGCGGCGGGTTTATCTCGGCCAAGATGATCCCGGCCCTGGGCTGGGAAAGCCTGTTGCTGCTTGGCGGTGTCCTGCCGTTGGTCCTGGCCCTGGCGTTGGCGCTGTGGCTGCCCGAGTCGGCGCGCTTTCTGGTGGTGCGCAATCGCGGCGCGGCACGGGTGCGCAAGGTGCTGGAACCCATCGCCCCACAGGCACTGGTGGGCGTCACGGATTTCAGCGTGCCCGAGCAGGCCAGCGTCGGCAGCCGCAATGTCTTGAAAGTGGTGTTTTCCGGCACCTACAGCGTCGGCACCTTGCTGCTGTGGCTGACCTACTTCATGGGCCTGGTGATTGTCTATTTGCTGACCAGCTGGCTGCCGACCCTGCTGCGCGACAGCGGTGCCAGCCTTGAGCAATCGGCGGTGATCGGCGCGCTGTTCCAGTTGGGCGGCGTGCTCAGTGCCGTGGGCGTGGGCTGGGCCATGGACCGCTACAACCCGCACTGGGTGATCGGCGGCGCCTACGCGCTGGCCGGGGCGTTTGCCTGGCTGGTCGGGCAGAGCCTGGACAACGTCATGCTGCTGGCCAGCCTGGTGCTGGTGGCCGGCATGTGCATCAATGGTGCGCAATCGGCCATGCCCTCGCTGGCGGCGCGCTTCTACCCGACCCAGGGCCGCGCTACCGGCGTGTCGTGGATGCTGGGCATCGGCCGCTTCGGTGCGATCCTCGGTGCCTGGGCCGGGGCCACCTTGCTGGGCCTGGGCTGGAGCTTCGAGCAGGTCCTGACCGCGCTGATGGTCCCGGCGGCCCTGGCGGCGCTGGCGATCCTGCTCAAGGGCCGGGTCAGCCATGCCGATGCGACATGATGCCTTCCACAGGAGCCTTTTTGTGAGTACACCCAGCAATCACCTGTTTGACGCCTATTTCACCCAGCCTGCCATGCGTCAGGTGTTCTCTGACGCCGGCCGGGTGCAAGGCATGCTCGACTTCGAGGCAGCCCTGAGCCGGGCCGAGGCGCGGGTCGGCTTGATTCCGCACGCCGTAGTGGCCGATATCGAGCAGCAGTGCCAGGCGGCCTTGTTCGACTTCGACGAACTGGCCATCGCCATCGGCAGCGCCGGCAATTCGGCGATTCCGCTGGTCAAGGCACTGGGCAAGCGCATTGCCGCGCACAACCCTGAGGCCGAGCGCTATGTGCACATGGGCGCGACCAGCCAGGACGTCATGGACTCGGGGCTGGTGCTGCAACTGCGGCAGGCCATCGTGTTGCTTGATCGTGACCTTGAGCAACTGGCCGGGCACCTGGCGGCTCAGGCGCAGCGTTATGCCGACACCCCGCTGGCCGGGCGCACCTGGCTGCAACAGGCCACGCCGGTCACGCTGGGGATGAAAATCGCCGGCTGGCTGGGCGCCGTAACCCGTCACCGCCAGCGCCTGGCCGAACTCAAGCCACGCCTGTTGAGCCTGCAGTTTGGTGGTGCGTCGGGCAGCCTGGCTGCGCTGGGCGAGCAAGCGTTCGACGTGGCCCAGGCCCTGGCCGATGAGCTTGACCTGACCCTGCCTGAGCAACCCTGGCACACCCAGCGCGACCGGCTGGTGGAGTTCGCTTGCCTGTTGGGCCTGCTGGCCGGCAGCCTCGGCAAGCTGGGCCGCGACATCAGCCTGCTGATGCAGACCGAAGTGGGCGAGGTGTTCGAACCGTCGGCGCCAGGCAAGGGCGGCTCCTCGACCATGCCGCACAAGCGCAACCCGGTGGGCGCCGCCGTGCTGATCGGCGCCGCCACCCGGGCGCCGGGGCTGGTGGCGACGATGCTGGCGGCCATGCCGCAAGAGCACGAGCGCAGCCTGGGCCTGTGGCATGCCGAGTGGGAAACCCTGCCTGAGCTGTGCTGCCTGGTCTCCGGGGCCTTGCAACAGGCCTTGCTGGTGGTGCCGGGGCTGGAGGTGGACGCGCAACGCCTGCGCGCCAACCTCGAATCGACCCAGGGGCTGGTGCTGGCCGAAGCCGTAAGCATTGCCTTGTCGCGCTGTGTTGGCCGCGATGCCGCGCACCATCTGATCGAACAAAGCTGCCGTCGCGCCGTGGAGCAGGGCGCGCACCTGCGCCAGGTGTTGGGCGCTAACACTCAGGTCACCGAACATTTGTCAGCCGACGAGCTGGACCGCCTGCTGGACCCGGCCCATTACCTGGGCCAGGCCCGGCGCTGGGTTGAGCGGGCCGTGGCTGAACACACCCATTTCACCCAGGAGTGATCCATGAACGAAAAAGAACGCTATGACGCCGGCATGCAGGTGCGTCGCGCCGTACTGGGCGACACCCACGTCGACAACAGCCTGAAAAAACTCACGCCGTTCAACGAAGAATTCCAGGAAATGATCACCCGCCACGCCTGGGGTGATATCTGGACCCGCCCCGGCCTGCCACGCCACACCCGCAGCCTGATCACCATCGCCATGCTGATCGGCATGAACCGCGAAGGCGAGCTGCGCCTGCACCTGCGCGCCGCGAAAAACAACGGCGTGACCCGCGACGAGATCAAGGAAGTGCTGATGCAGAGCGCGATCTACTGTGGCATCCCGGCGGCCAACGCCACCTTCCACCTGGCCGAAGACGTGTGGAACGAACTGGGGGTCGAGTCACTGCAGGAATGAACTGAACCCTTGTAGGAGCGCGCTTGCCCGCGACCGAATGCGTTAGCAGTCGTAAATTTGTGGCGTTTCATAAATTTTGAGTGCGTCCACAGTTCAGCATTTGTGGCGTCTGGCAGATTTTGCGAGCGCTACGCACTCGGTCGCGGGCAGAGCGCGCTCCTACTTGCCATCCGCAGGTGTTATTGCCCGTTTGCAAGAAACGGATAGTGATCTGCATAAAGCGGATATTGCCCGCCCCTCCATCGCCCTAACCTGACCTGGCCTGAACAATAACAATGGAGGCTCCAGGTCATGTCCCTCGGCTCTGATTATCTGAATTCGCTGCTCCAGGAAGACAAGGAGCAGGGCATCTACCGCTGCAAGCGGGAGATGTTCACCGATCCGCGCCTGTTCGACCTGGAGATGAAGCACATCTTCGAAGGCAACTGGATCTACCTGGCCCACGAAAGCCAGATCCCCGGCAAGAACGACTTCCTGACCACCCAGATCGGCCGTCAGCCGATCTTCATCGCCCGCAACAAGGACGGTGTGCTCAACGCCTTCCTCAACGCCTGCAGCCATCGCGGCGCGATGCTGTGCCGGCACAAGACCGGCAACAAGTCGTCCTACACCTGTCCGTTCCATGGCTGGACCTTCAACAACAGCGGCAAGCTGCTCAAGGTCAAGGACCCGGTGGACGCCGGCTACCCGGACAGCTTCAACTGCGAGGGCTCCCATGACCTGACCCGCGTGGCGCGCTTCGAGTCGTACCGCGGCTTTCTGTTCGGCAGCCTGAATGCCGATGTCTTGCCGCTGGTCGAGCACCTGGGTGAGTCGGCCAAGATCATCGACATGATCGTCGACCAGTCGCCCGAGGGCCTGGAAGTGCTGCGCGGTTCCAGCAGCTACATCTACGAAGGCAACTGGAAGCTGACCGCCGAAAACGGTGCCGACGGCTACCACGTCAGTGCCGTGCACTGGAACTACGCCGCGACCCAGAACCAGCGCAAGCTGCGTGAAGCCGGCGAAGAGATCAAGACCATGAGCGCCGGCAGCTGGGGCAAGACCGGGGGCGGCTTCTATTCGTTCGACAAGGGCCACCTGCTGCTATGGACGCGCTGGGCCAACCCCGAGGACCGCCCGGCCTTCGAGCGCCGCGACGAACTGGCGCGCGACTTCGGCCAGGCCCGCGCCGACTGGATGATCCAGAACTCGCGCAACCTGTGCCTGTACCCCAACGTCTACCTGATGGACCAGTTCAGCTCGCAGATCCGCATCGCCCGGCCGATCTCGGTGAACCGGACCGAAATCACCATCTACTGCATCGCGCCCAAGGGCGAGAGCGCCGAGGCGCGGGCCAGGCGCATCCGCCAGTACGAAGACTTCTTCAACGTCAGCGGCATGGCCACCCCGGACGACCTGGAAGAGTTCCGCTCGTGCCAGACCGGCTACGGCGGCGGCACCGGCTGGAACGACATGTCGCGCGGCGCCACGCACTGGATCGAAGGGGCGGACGCGGCGGCGCAGGAAATCGAGCTCAAGCCACTGCTGTCCGGGGTGCGCACCGAGGACGAAGGCCTGTT
>NZ_QFFU01000031.1 GCF_003131185.1 Pseudomonas ovata
AATAGTGGCGTTTCCAAGATTTCTGCGAGCGCTACGCACTCGGTCGCCGGCAAGCGGGCTCCTACCGAACCGTGCCTGTCCGAATAGCCCACTCTGCCGGACCACCGCGACCGGCTGCGTTAGCAGTCGTAAAATTTCAGCGTTTCCGAGAATTTACGAGCGCTGCGCACTCGGTCGCGGGCAAGCGCGCTCCTACCGGACGGTGTCTGTCCCAATAGCCTGCTGGCCCGCGACTCAACGGCAGCCGCATGCGCCTGCGCCGCACCCAGTCGCTATACGGCGACTGCCCCCCCCCGTAGGAGCGCGCTTGCCGGAATGCCGGACCACCGCGACCGGCTGCGCCAGCAGTCGTAAAAATAGTGGCGTTTCCAAGATTTCTGCGAGCGCTACGCACTCGGTCGCCGGCAAGCGGGCTCCTACCGAACCGTGCCTGTCCGAATAGCCCACTCTGCCGGACCACCGCGACCGGCTGCGCCAGCAGTCGTAAAATTTCAGCGTTTCCGAGAATTTGCGAGCGCTGCGCACTCGGTCGCCGGCAAGCGGGCTCCTACCGGACGGTGCCTGTCCGAATAGCCTGCTGGCCCGCGACTCAACGGCAGCCGCATGCGCCTGCGCCGCACCCAGTCCCTATACGGCGACTGACCCCCGTAGGAGCGCGCTTGCCCGCGACCGGCTGCGTAGCAGTCGTAAAAATAGTGGCCTCACCATCGCAAGAAGGTCCTTGCGGACCTTGTTGCCGGCAAGCGGGCTCCTACCGAACCGTGCCTGTCCGAATAGCCCACTCTGCCGGAATGCCGGACCACCGCGACCGGCTGCGCCAGCAGTCGTAAAATTTCAGCGTTTCCGAGATTTTGCGAGCGCTGCGCACTCGGTCGCGGGCAAGCGCGCTCCTACCGGGCCGCAATCGTACGATCAGAGAAAGTTGTACTGCACCCCGACCCGCAACCGCAGCTGGCGTTCATCGTCGGTGGCGTTGACCTTGATGTCACCCACCTCGAAGAACGGTGTCCAGTTCTTGTCCCACTTGTACTTGAACGCTGCGTTCTGCTCGTAGTCGCTGGTGTCGTTGTCGTAGCGGATGTAGTCGGCATCGAAGTAGATGAACTGGTACTCGTACGCCCAGGCACTGCCCTTGGGCGCGTAGTTGAGCCATACGTCGTAGCGGTTGACCGTCTGGTCGTCCGAAGCGTTGTAAGGCATCTCCTTGTTGACCTTGTCGCGGTCGAGCTTGATCGAGTCGAAGCGATAACGGCCCGACAGGCTCAACTCATCGGTGAGCTTGTAGCCGACCTTCAGGCCGGTCTTGTACGCCGTCGATTTCTCGATGCTTTCCAGCTGGAACGAAGGGGTGAAGGTCCATTTGTTGTCGAGCTTGTACTGGTAGCTGACGGTCAGTTCATGGCCGCTGCCCACGGTGTTGTCGAATGCCACGTCCTGGCGGTCGCCGGCGGTCTTGTACTTGAGTTCGCCTTCGAAGCCCCAGCCGCTTTCCAGGCGTGTGCCGAACTTGACCCGGTCCGAGTGCATACGCGACTCCTCCGCGTACTGGTGCCGGTAGTTGACGTAACCGGTGTTGCCGGCCTGAACCCAGGCACTGGTCAGCAGGGTGGTGGAAGTCAGCGCGATCAGAGAGATGATTTTTTTCATTTTTTTATTCTTGTGATTGAGTTGATTTTCAGGGTTTTTCAGCAAATCGCAGGCAGCCGGATCCCGTGGCCGTAAAAGCCGGAAATCAAACTGGTAGCGGGAGAGGCAGCGGCAAGCGTTGGGCTTCAAGCGGCACGAGGCGATGCAGCGTCCTCGCGGGTTTGGGGCGGCTTGTAACCTGCGGCTTGTCGCTCAGTGTTCAACCGGGCGGTCGAGCGTCCAGGTCGCGGCTGGCCTGGATCAGCAGCCTCGAGTAGTCGTGATGCACCTGGTTGCCCAGCAACTGGTCGCTGTCCAGGGTCTCGACCACCCGGCCCTGTTGCATCACCGCCAGGCGATCACACAGGTGGGCGACCACCCCCAGGTCATGGGTGACCATCAGGTAGGTCAGGCCGCGCTGGCGGCGCAGGTCAGCCAGCAGGTTGAGAATCTCGGCCTGCACCGACACATCCAGCGCTGAGGTGGGCTCGTCGAGCAGCAGCACCTTCGGTTGCAGGATCAGCGCCCTGGCAATCGCCACGCGCTGGCGCTGTCCACCCGAGAGCTGGTGCGGGTAGCGGTAGCGGAAGCTGTCGTTGAGGCCGACCTGGCCCAGCACTTCACTGACCCGCTCGTTACGCTCGCCGATGCGGTGCACGCTCAGCGGTTCCTTGAGCGCGGTGTCGACAGTGTGCCGTGGGTGCAGCGAGGCGTAGGGGTCCTGGAACACCATCTGCACCGTGCGGTAGTGCTCGGCATCAAGCTTGCGCTGTACCCCTTGGCCGGCGACCTTCAGGTGGCCGCTCCAGTGATGGTACTGGCCGGCCAGGCAGCGCAGGACAGTGGTCTTGCCCGAGCCGGACTCGCCGACCAGGCCGAACGACTGGCCTTGCTCGACCTGCAGGTTGACATCGTGCAGCACCTGGTTGACGGCCGCGCCCGTGCCAAAGCTCAGGTTCAGGGAATCGACTTCGATCATCGCCATGGGATCAACCTCAGTGTGTGAGCCAGAGTGGGTCGCGTTGCAGCACCGGCAGGCTGGCGCGAGGGCGGTCCAGGCTGGGCAGGGCGGCGAGCAGGCCTTGGGTGTAGGGATGACGGGCGTGGTCCAGGTCCTTGGCGGCCAGCGACTCGACCACCCGTCCGGCGTACATCACCAGCACGCGGTCGCAGAAGTGGCGCACCAGGTTCAGGTCGTGGCTGATGAACAGCAGGCCCAGGTCGCGTTCGCTGACCAGTTCTTCAAGCACATTGAGCACCTGGCGGCGCACCGAGACGTCCAGCGCCGAGGTCGGCTCGTCGGCGATGATCACCTGCGGGTCGGTGATCACCATCATGGCGATCATGATCCGCTGGCCCATGCCGCCGGACACCTCATGCGGGTACAGCTCGAACACCCGCGCCGGGTCGCGGATCTGTACCTTGGCCAGCATGTCCAGGGTGCGCTCGCGGGCTTCGGCCTTCGAGACCTTGTGGTGCGCCAGGTAGGCTTCGGCGATCTGGTCACCGACCTTGATCACCGGGTTCAGCGAGTACTTGGGGTCCTGCATGATCATCGACATGCGCCGGCCGCGAATGCCCTGGATCTGCTTTTCATTGCAGCTCAGCAGGTCAGTGTCGCCAAAGCGCAGGGTCTTGGCGGTGATGCGGGCGCTGGCCGGGTGCAGGCGCAACAGGCTGCGGCCCACGGTCGACTTGCCCGAGCCGGACTCGCCGACGATGGCCAGCTTTTCCCGGCCCAGGGTGAACGACACATCGTGCACCGCGGTGGTGGTCTTGCCGGCGCTGGTGAAGTCGACGCGCAAATCTTCTACTGCAAGCTTGATCTGTGACATGGCGCTGTACCTTATTGTTGTTCTTTGAGCTTCGCGGCCCAAGCCGCTTTTACGGTCCGACCGTCAGGCATTGCGCGGGTCCAGCACATCGCGCAGGCCGTCGCCCAGCAGGTTGAAGGCCAGGCTGACCAGCATGATGGTCGCGCCCGGTGCCGCCACCAGCCACCAGCTTTCGAGCATGTAGCGTCGACCGCTGGAAATCATCGCGCCCCATTCCGGCAGCGGTGCCTGGGCGCCCAGGCCGAGAAAGCCCAGGGCGGCGGCGGTGAGAATGATGCTGGCCATGTTCATGGTCAGGCGGATGATCACCGACGACAGGCACATGGGGATGATGTGCCGGCCGATGATGCGCGTGGCCGACGCCCCTTGCAGTTTCACCGCCACCACGAAATCGGCGTTGCGCAGCGACAGGGTCTCGGCACGGGCCAGGCGGGCGATCGGTGGCCAGGCGGTGAGGGCGATGGCGATCACCGCATGCTCAAGGCCAGGGCCGAGGGCGGCGATAAAGGCCAGGGCCAGGACCAGGCTGGGGAACGAGATGAAGATGTCAGTGATGCGCATGAACAGGCTGTCGACCCAGCCGCCGTAATAGCCCGAGACCGTACCGACCAGCAGGCCGATGGGTCCGACGATCACGGTCACCAGCATGACGATGTACAGGGTCACGCGTGAGCCATACACCAGCCGGCTGAACACATCGCGGCCGTATTCGTCGGTGCCGAACCAGTGCGCGGCGCCCGGGCTTTGCAGGGCGGCCGAGAGGTTCTGCGCCAGTGGATCATGGGTGGCGATCCAGGGCGCGAACAGGGCGACCACCATCAACGTGCTGATCACCACCAGGCCGGCCAGCGTCAGCGGGTTGCGCACCAGAAAGCGCAACAGGCGCTTGCTGCTGGCCGCCAGGGCCGCCAGGCTGGAATCGGGCACCGATGCCAAGGGTTTTACGCGGCTTGCAATGGACGTATTCATCAGCGGGTTCTCGGGTCGAAGACTTTGTAGAGGGCGTCACTGATCTGGTTCAGGGCCACGAAAATCAGGCCGATCAACAACACGCAGGCCATCACCGCATTCATGTCGCCCAGCAGCAGGCTGCTGGTCAGGTACTGGCCGAAGCCGGGCCAGGCAAACACCGTTTCGATCAGCACCGCGCCTTCGAGCAGACCGCCATAGGCGAGGGCGACGATGGTCAGCAGCTGCACGCGGATATTGCGAAACGCATGACCCCAGACAATGCTGCGCTGCGACAGGCCCTTGACCCGGGCAGTGATGATGTATTCCTGCGACAGCTGTTCCAGCATGAAGCTGCGGGTCATGCGGCTGATGTAGGCCACCGAGTTGACGCTGAGGATCAGTGCCGGCAGCAGGATGTGGCGCAAGGCGCTGCGAAAAGCCTCCCAGTCGCCAGCCAGCACGGTGTCGATCAGCAGCAGGCCGGTGCGGGTCTCGATCAGGCCGTCATACGCCAGGCCGATGCGGCCCACACCGCCAGCCCAGCCCAACCAGGCGTAGAACACCAGGAAGGCCATCATGCCCAGCCAGAAGATCGGCGTGGAGTAACCGAACAGCGTGATCACCCGGGCAATATGGTCACCTACGCGGCCCTGGTGGGTGGCGGCGTACACGCCCAGTGGCAGCCCGCCCAGCACGCCGAACAGAATGGCCAGGGTCGCCAGCTCCAGCGTGGCGGGGAACACCCGGGCGATGTCCTCGATCACCGGGTGGCCGGTGAGCAGGCCCTTGCCCAGGTCGCCCTGGACCAGGTCGCCGACGTAGACGCCGAACTGGCTCCACAGCGGCTTGTCCAGGCCCATCTCTTTGTAAGCCTGGGCGTAGGCGGCGGCATCGGCGTCAGGGCCGACGACCGCCAGTACCGGGTCCAATGGCATGACCCGACCGATGAAGAAAGTGAGCAACAGCAAGCCGAACAGAGTCGCCACTACTGAACCGCTGCGACGGGTGCCGTTGGCCACCCGACTGCTCCAAAAAGAAAGTGATGCACTCGACATGATGATTCCTGCCTTGGCGTGAGCGGATGAACGTCGCGATCAACGTTGCTTATAGACGTCCCGAAGGCGCGTGGTGGCGGCGCTGTGCCCCAGGTACTGACGGACATCGGCGTGGATCACCACCTCGTCGGTCATCTGCGACACCGGCATGATGGGCCCGGCCTTCTGGTCATACAGGGTCTGGATCTGCTGATACAGCGCCAGTTGCCGGCCCGGGTCGCGCTCCTGCTCGGCCTGCTCGATCAGGCTGTTGATCTGCGGGTCGAAGAACGAGGTGCGCCAGCCCTGGAAGTTGGTCAGCTTGGCCTGCTCGCGGTTGTCCGGGTTGTACACCAGGGCACGCAGGCTCGAGTGCGGATGCCGCTCGGCACCGCCGCCACCACGCCCGACCAGGATGTCGAACTTGCGGTCACGCATCGCACCGTAGATCTGGTTGCCGGTGCCGGTGATGATGTTGGCCTGGATACCGGCCTGGGCCAGGGTCGACTGCAGGCTGGTGGCAATGTTGATGAACGGCGAGTCGGTCAGCGAGCGGATGGTGATTTTGAAACCCTCCGGGTATCCGGCTTCGGCCAGCAGGCGCTTGGCCTGGGCGACGTTGAGGCGATAGCCCGGATCGTCCAGGCGGGCCTGCAGGCCCAGTTGCAGGGGGCGCTGGTTGATGATGCCGTAGTGCGGCATGACCACGTTGTTGATGCCTTCGTAATCGATCAGCGAACGCACCGCCTGCCGCACCTTGATGTCCTTGAACAGCGGTTGCTCCATGCTCATGGCCACGTAGTACAGCGTGCCACGGGGGATGGTCTGCACCTCGACATCGTCGGAGCGGGTCAGGGCCTTGATGTCGGTGGCAGCCATGCCGCGGGCCACATCGAGGTCACCGCGCTCGACCATCAGGCGCAGGGCCTGGGACTCGGTCATGTTGCGCATCACCACCCGGCGCATCTTGGCCGGCCCGCGCCAGTAATTGTCGAAGCGGGTCATCAGAATCACGTCGTTGGCGCGCCAGATGTCCAGCTTGAACGCACCGGAGCCCGCCGTGTGTGTGGTCAGCCAGGCGGCACCCTGGTCATCGCCCTGGGCGTGCTGCTGCACGGTCAGGCGGTCGACCACAAAGGCGCTGGGCGAGGTGGCCAGGGTATTGAGCACCAGCATCGGGTCGGTGGGCTTGGGCAGGTCCATGACGAAGGTCAGCGGCCCTTCGGCGCGCACCAGGCGGGTCACGTTTTCGGCACTGTAGCCGTAGGCTTTCCAGGTCGAGGCCAGGGCTTTGTTGAGGGTGACGACCCGTTGCAGCGACCAGGCGACATCCTGGGCGGTCAGCGGATTGCCGGAGTGGAACGTGACACCTGCGCGCAGATGAAAGGTCAGGCGCATGCGGTCCGGGCTGATTTCCCAGCGCTCGGCCAGGGCCGGCACCAGTTGGTCGGGACGGGCGGCGTCCTGTTCCAGCAGCATGTCATAGACGTTGGAATTGACTTCGGACACCTCAAGGCCGGTGGCGGCGGCAGGGTCCAGGGACAGCAGGTTGATCATGCTCATGCCGACCACCAGTTGGTCGACCGGGGTCTCGCCACGGGCCTGCGCATTGGGGGTGTGCAGAAACGTCGCCGTCAGGGCGAGGCAGAGCAGCCAGGGCAGGCGCTTGGGCCAGAGTTTCATGGGGCGGTCCTTTTTTATATTTATAAAGACTCATGTACCGGGAACGCTCTGATCGTTCCCGGGGTGCCGCGCTGTACGCAGGGAGCGGCTTTGGCCGCGAACCCTGCTACAGCACGCCCGGCTGAAGCCGGGTTTAATAGCGCTCTACGGTATGCGTCTCGATATAGCTGAAATTGATGTCCTCACCCAGGCCTGGCTGCTGGCTCAGGTGCACATAGCCTTCGCTGTCCATCGGGTCGACCAGGGTATTGAGGTAGGCCGGTACGTCGTCGTACTCCAGGAACGGGTGCAGCAGGCCGCGCTCGTACCAGCGGCAGTTGCTGATGGCGCCGACCACGTTGAGGTTCGCGGCGCCGTTGCCGTGAACTTCACAATCCATGCCGAACGATTCGGCCAGGTGCGCCACTTTCAGGCACGGGCCGATACCACCGACCCCGGCCACACCGGCACGCAGAATATCGCACGCCTTGTTGGTGACCCAACTGGCACGGCTGTGGTATTTGCCGGCGACGGTTTCCGGACCCAGCACCGGGATGTCCAGATTGGCGGCCAGCCAGGCATAGGACTCGGTGGACTCTTCCATCATCGGTTCTTCGAACCAGGCGAAATCGAGCTTTTCCAGCTCCCGGCCGATGTACAGCGCATCGACCCGGCTGTACCAGTGATAGCCGTCGAGCATCAGCGCGATGTCGGGACCGACCGCTTCACGCACCGCCGCGCAGGCCTGCACGTCCATGCGCGGGTTGGGGGCGAAGGAGATCGGCGGCATCCAGGTGTGCAGCTTGATGGCCTTGTAGCCGCGCTGCACCAGTTTCTCGGCGAACTGGCCGAACTCATCCGGGGTCGACAGCCCGCCCGGCAGGTCATCGCCGCACATGGTCGAACCGTAGGCCAGCACCTTGTCGCGGTAGCCGCCCAGCAACTTGTGCACCGGCTGCTTCAGGGCGCGACCGGCCAGGTCCCAGAGCGCCTGCTCGACCAGCGCCAGGGCGCGGTCGGTGAGCTGGCTGGCGCTGCCACGCTGCCAGTGGGCCAGCTCCTGCCAGATCTTCTCGCGGTTCATGGGGTTCTGGCCGATCAGCACCTTCTTGACGAAGGACTCGATGATATGCGGACGAATCAGCTCGGGCGGGCCGAAGGCAAAGCCTTCGCTACCATCATCGCAGCCGATGCGCAGCATGGCGTGTCTGACCGGACGCTCTTCGCCGGGATGGGCATGGCCGGCGCTGTCGACGGCGCGTCGGGTGGGGTAGGTGAAGACCTCGACATTGATGCGGGTGATTTTCATGGGGGCCTGCAATCTTGTAATTATTCGGGCTTTATCGGTATGTCGTCATACGACTTGGTGGCGATTATTTGCCCTGCTGTACGATGATGTCAAGAGGTGGTGTGACGACTTTTTGAGGTTGTTTTATTTTTTGCTGAGCATTTACAGGGTTTTCTGGTTTTTATGGCGAGACGGGATGAGTTTTTTTTCGAGACGTCATACTTCGCGAGGTGAGCGGGCCTTGATAGCTGTCTGCCGATCAGGCCTGTTGTTGACATGCCGCCAGGCCGGCTGGCCTGACGGACGATTCAGAGGGCGGGGCGGGCGGGATCAGCGGCGGCCTGCAGCCTGGCAAAGGCAGCCTGCAGCTCGGCAGAGGGCTTGGCCCATTGCTCGGGCGGCAGGGGTTTGGACCATTCGATGATGTCGGGGTGGTCGAGATCGGGGAGTGGGTAGAGTTTCTTGCGTTCCAGCAGGTCGGCCAGCAATGTGTTGAAAACGAACACGCCGAAAAATCCGTCCCACAGCAGGGTCATGAACCAGCCCTTGCGTTTGGCGGCATCGCGAAGATCATCAAGATAACTGGCCAGAATGCCTTTGGTTCGAGTGAACCTGCTGGTGTTGTCAGTGATGGCATCAGGGCCGACTTCCATGTAGGTGCGTACGCACTCCCACAGGGCCATGGCGGTTTCGCCGCCGCCGCAGTTAAAGCTCAATGTGACATCCGGGGTGTTATCGCAGGCCTCTGGATCAGGATTTTCCAGGCTGATGATCAGCACGCCTTGAGTGATGCGTCCGCCCTGGCTTGTGCTCGAAACCTGGGAGGCAGTCGCAATGACACTCTCCCAGGGCACGATCCAGTACGCGCCGTTTTTGTGCAGATAACAGACTTCGCGACGTTGACGGTTGAAACGCATGGGAAGCGGGGCGGGGCGTGTGAGGATAAGAATCAGGAACAGAATGAACATGCCGACCATGACGGAGCCAAGCAATAACATTGGCCAAACCGCCAGGGGGGCGAAGTGATTAAGCGTGAATGTAAGTGCAAGGAAAAACGTTATTTGAAACCAGGCGAGAGCGACCGCCGAGCCAATGCTGTAATGACTGATATCCAGAAAGGTATCGTTTTTACGCCATATGATATTGAGGCAATCACTGGGTTTTTGTCCGGTGGGCAGAGGAAGGGGAGCCAGATAATCATCTTGAGAGAACATTGTTTTCTTGGAAGATCCTGCAGGAGGCCTACTCATTTTTTGACCTTCGGTTGCAGAAAACGTGAGCATTGCTGATCACCCAATCTGTGTTCGGTTGCCTGGTTCAGGCTGGGTGCCTCGGTATCGCGTAGCGCAATCACGCCGCCATTGGCTGTAATCGTGAAAGCCAGGCCGTGTTCGCCGCCGATAAACTGGTTTATCTGCAACAGGGAGGTCAGAGGGGAGCTGTATTTCACGCGCAACGAGAGTGTTTGTGGCAGCGAAGCCAGCTTGACCGTCACTGGCTCGAATTTTCCGCTTATACGCAGACCCTGACCCTCTTCTGAAGGAATCCATTCGCAGTGGCTGTTATTCAGCCAGTGAGCACCCATGTCGCGCATCCATCTAGGCGGTGTATGCAGCCCAGGCTGGCTACGACGCAGCCTCCAGGCTTCATGGTCGATCGGGTCGCCCATCAGGGAAACGTCCAGTCTTACGTTATTGGGGGTTGCGCCGGGTAAATCGATGCTCAGCGTTTCGATAGCGTGCTGATCCTGGAGGTAAAAGATCTTGTCTGAGTCGGGGTTTTCGATTTTTTTCGTGAAGCTGATTCGCGGCGAATAAAGGAGTGTCAGTAGCTGCTGCATTTCCTGCCGTTGTGATGCCAAAGCAATGGTTGAAAGATCGCGCGCTCTCTGTTTTGACCAGCAGCAATGGTACAAAAAAATGGGCAAGGGGGTTTTTTGAAAGAACCAGACCATTAAGTAAAGGCCGCCCAGGATGGCGATAACCCAACCCAGTCTGGCCATCACTGCAAGGTAGCCTGCAGTTGCAGCGCTGGCGGACATGACGCCTGTCAAGGCTGCCGAGGTATAGCCGAATCCCGCGATGGCCTGGATCGCGTAGGCGATCATCTGTCCAATGACGATATGTTTTCGGGTTTTTATCCAGGGATCTACCGAGTTATATGGACTTTCAAGTTGTTTTTGTAATGAGGCGAACTCAGTGGCTGCCGCCCCAAATGATAAAGAGCCGATGAGGCTGCCGAATAAGCCAGCCCGGGTGTTGCTCATGTTCTCGTCGCTCAGCGCCGCCAATACTTCGCCCAGGCGGGTTTCGGTATTGAGCGCTGCTTCCAGGGTCGGACTCCAGGAGTAGAACAGTTGTCGCAAGGCGCCCTTGTCGGCACTGCGTACGTAGTCGGCATATTGCTCGGCGCCCTGGCTGTACAGGCATTGGGCGGTCAGGCAGCTTTTTGCCAGTTCGTCGAGCCAGAGACGATGGGCGGCATCGTCATAATTGACGAACCAGGTGCCGCTGTCATGGCGTGGTAGAAACAGGGCGTGGTCGGCATACAGCAGAGCATGGCGGGCTTCGACATGCTGGTAATGCGCCGGTGCCGTTTCGTCCAGCCAGGTGTTCATGGCCGGCAGGTCGATGTTTTCGTCGATCCTGCCGCTGAACTTGCCTTTTCGCTGGTTGTAGTCTTTCTGTTTTCGGTAGCGACGAACCTCGATGTCCACTGCGTCATGCAGTTCGCTATCGATAAAGTCCGCCATCGGTAACTGCAACTGCCTGATCTGCTCCCTGACATCGGCCAGCTGTTTCTTGCCCTCGGGTGTGAGCTGCACGATGTCGGCATGTGCCAGTCGAGCCTCTTCAAGGCGCAGGGGTTCGACCTCGGGATTGATTTGCAGAAGGATCTCGCCCTGTCCTAGGGTCTGTTGCCGTTTCAGCACGGCCGCGCCGGCGCCCGTTTTGCCGCGAGGCAAGGCAGGAGCCGCGAAGTTTGGTCATTCCAAATGAGTGGCGAGTAACGCAGTATCGCGGCAAAACAGGCCCGGCCCTTCGGGTTGCGTGCCCAATCTCGCCATGCGGTGTTGGAGGACTTGAAAAGGGAGTGACCCTTTTCTGCGTCCTCCGCCTGGCCTGGCGAGATTTGGCCCGGCAACGCGGCTCGTGCTGAAACGGCAACAGACCCTAGTGTAAGCCCGAGGTTGCGCTCCATATACCTGTAGTTGATCAGGTTCGCCACCTCCGCCCCGTCTTCGGTCAACAGGCTGCGAATGAACCCGCCCACCGTCAGGCGGATCTGGTTGTCACCGATCCACTGCTGATGGCTGATTTCCAGATGGTCCTGTTCGTGATCGATGTCGCGCAGCACGCCCAGGTCATCGTCCAGGCAGGCGAGTACCGCCCACAGCTCTTTTGCTTCCTGCCTCGCCGCTCGCAGCCAATGGTAGGTGGTCAGGGCATTCCAGGGGTGGGCGCTCCACTGGCCGGGGGCAGGGCGGTCTTTGTCGGCGTCGGGGTACCTGGCGAGGATGTCCTCGCGTGTGCTGACCCGGTTCATGGCATCGGTGTAGGCCCGGGTGGTTTCAAGGGTGCGGTGCTCAATCATCGTGTCGCGCAGTTGCTGGGCCTTGCGCCGCTCGGCCTCGCCACGGCGTTGATGTTCGCTGGCCGCCCCCCGGCTGAAGGTTTCCGGCATCAGTTCGGCGATGACTTTCTCGGCGTCTCGCAGCGGCGGGCAATGGGGGGCCTGCAAATGATTGGCGACCTGCGGCAGGTCGATCAGGCGCATGCGTCTTTGCCGTGTGGCCGGTTGGGCAAGTTCCGCGCAGCGTTGCAGGTCGAGGGGGTATTCGGTGTACATCAGCCAGGCCGGCTGGTGTTTGTTCAGGGCAAGACCGGTCAGGGTGCCGCGCTGGATCAGCGTGTCATCGCCATCCAGAGGGTCCGGGTCCAGCCTGCCTTCCGGGCACACGCCAAAGCGTTGCAGCGGGCCGTTGCCCTGCCACAGGTAGAGGTAGCCGGCGCGTAACCGACGGGTGGCCATGGCATGGGATCTGGGGTCGACGCCCGGCTGGCAGGCCGGTTGGCTGGCGGCCTGTTCGGCCAGGGCGTAACGCACCGGCACCACGAAGATCGTGTCCTGCCTGGCCGGGCAGGCGGCCACCGGGCTGTCGATGTCTTCATGGGGCTGCTCCCTGGCTGCGCGCTCGGCATTGCACAGGTTGAGCAGGGCGGTTTCGCTTGGGTCGGTGCTCATGCAGTGTTCCAGGTCAGGAATGAAGACCTGGCAGGCTAGCCCTTGACCCGGCCTGAAAAAGCCGGGCATTTCTGCTGTGCTTGTAGGAATTGCGCGTGATAGGGCAACAGAAAAAATACTCGGAAAAAAGAGGAACGCGTTTTCGAGGGGTCTTACGAACTGCCGATCCGGCTTTGCAAAGGACTGTCACCATGACCCCGGAACCGCAACATGCGCGCACCTTCGACACCGATCTGCCGGCCCGTCTGGACCGCCTGCCGTGGAGTCGTTTCCATACCCTGCTGGTGTTTGCCCTGGGGATTACCTGGCTGCTCGACGGCCTGGAGGTGACCCTGGCCGGGTCTGTGTCCGGGGCGCTCAAGGACAGCCCGGTGCTGCAGATGAGCAATGCCGATATCGGCCTGGCGGGCGCGGCCTATATTGCCGGGGCGGTGCTGGGCGCGTTGTTCTTCGGCTGGCTGACCGACCGCCTGGGGCGGCGCAAGCTGTTTTTCATCACCCTGTTCGTGTACATCGCCGCCACTGCCGCCACGGCGTTTTCCTGGAACCTGTGGAGCTTTCTGCTGTTTCGCTTTCTCACGGGCGCCGGCATCGGCGGCGAGTACACGGCCATCAACTCGACCATTCAGGAGTTCACCCCGGCGCGCTTTCGCGGCTGGGTCGACCTGACCATCAACGGCACCTTCTGGGTCGGGGCCGCCTTGGGTGCGGTGGGTTCGATCGTGTTGCTGGACCCGGACTTTGTCGGCAGTGAAACCGGCTGGCGCCTGTGCTTTGGCATCGGTGCGGCGCTGGGCCTGGTGATCATGCTGATGCGCCTGTGGATCCCGGAAAGCCCGCGCTGGCTGCTGATCCACAACCAGCCCGACGAAGCCCGGCGCATCGTCGAGGGCATCGAGCGCCACTACCTTGAGCGCGGCATCGCCTTGCCACCGGTCGAGGGACCGCCGCTGCGCCTGCAGGCCCGCGACCATACGCCACTGCGTGAGGTGTTCACCAGCCTGTTCGTGGTCCATCGCCGGCGTGCGGTGGTCGGCATGAGCCTGCTGACCGCCCAGGCGTTTTTCTACAACGCGATTTTCTTCACTTACGCGCTGGTGCTGACCGACTTCTACAACGTGCCCTCGGCGCACATCGGCTGGTACGTATTGCCGTTCGCGCTGGGTAACTTCTGTGGCCCGTTGTTGCTGGGGCGGCTGTTCGATGTGGTCGGGCGGCGGGTCATGATCAGTGCCACATACTTTATCTCCGGTGTGCTGCTGGCCATCAGCGGCTGGCTGTTCGCTCAAGGACTGCTGGATGTGATCGAGCAAACGCTGGCCTGGATGGTGATTTTCTTCTTTGCCTCGGCGGCGGCCAGTTCGGCCTACCTGACTGTGGCCGAAACGTTCCCACTGGAAATCCGTGCCCTGGCCATCGCCGTGTTCTACGCCTTCGGCACCGGACTGGGCGGCATCGTCGGCCCGACCCTGTTTGGCCAGTTGATCGAAAGCGGCGAGCGCTTCAACGTGTTCATCGGCTACCTGATCGGCGCGGCCCTGATGATCATGGCCGCGCTGGTGCAGGCGGTGTGGGGTGTGGCCGCCGAGCGCAAGTCACTGGAACAGGTGGCGCGGCCGCTGTCGCAGGTGCCGTAGAGCGTCTTGGAGAGGGCTCCGGAGAATCGCGGCGTTAACAACGCCGCTGTCGCCGGCAAGCCGCCTCCCACTTGCCCGGCACAGGGCAAGGCCAATCAATGACTCAGTTGCCGCGGTAAGTCGAGAAGCCATAGGGGCTGAGCAGCAGCGGAATATGGTAGTGGGGCACACTGCCGTCGGCTTCGAAAATCACCGGGACTTCGGGAAAGAAGGTGGCCGACTGATGTTTCTTGAACCAGTCACCTGTCTTGAACGTGACCCGATAGATGCCTTTTTCCAGCACCTTGTCTTGCGGATAAAGTGCAGGCACACGGCCCTGTTCGTTGGTGACGGCGGTGTTCAGTCTGCTCCAGTCCTGGCCGTCCTGTTTTTCGAGTGTCACGCTCACGCCAGGCGATGGCAGGCCGTCTTGCAAATTCAGCACATGCACGCTCAAAGGGTTGGCCGCCGCAAAGACCGCAGAAGACAGCAGGCTCAACACGGCGCCGGCAACGAGGGTTTTCAATACAGTCATGATGATCTCCTGATCAGTTGAGGGAAGTGGGTAAAACCTGGGCGATCGCCTTGAGCGCGCAGCCTTCATCGAACTGCGCACCGCCGGCACCGGCAACGCCGACGGCCCCGATGACCTGGTCGCCTGCCTTCAGCGGTACGCCACCGCCCAACAGCAACAGTTCAGCGAGCGTGTTGAGGTTTTCAGCTTCGGGGTTGCTGCGGGCACGCTCAGCCAGCAGGCCGGTCGCGGTCTTGGTTGAAAGGGCGGTAAAGGCCTTGCGTTGTGCCGCCACGGTGTTGTGTGGCCCGACATTGTCATCGCGCTGCACGGCGACCAGATTGCCGGCGCGGTCCACCACGGCCGCGACTGCGATACGGCCATCGGCATGGCAGGCGGCCAATGTGGCGTCCAGCAACTGGTTGGCCATGGCCAGGGTGACATCCGCACGCTGGGCCACTTTCGACGTGTCGGCCCACGCGGTACTTGCACCGATCGCCAGGGCAAGGAGTGAGATGGTGAAGCTTCTTGCGATGTGCATGGATCCTCCCGTTCAAAGCTCGGTCGAGCTGTTGGCGGCCATACTGCACAAGCGTTGCGCTCAGACAGATTGCGAGAGGATTACCGATTTGTAATGGGGCGACACTGTCTATAAGCCTAGACTACGCCCCTGTGCTGGAGGACGAGATGCGTATCCTGGTTGTCGAAGATGAAGCGAAGGCGGCGGATTATCTGCGTAAAGGGTTGAGTGAGTCCGGCTATCAGGTTGAAGTCGCCTTGAATGGACTGGATGGTCAACATTGGGTGCAGGAGTGCGAATTTGACCTGATCATCCTGGATGTCATGTTGCCTGGGCTGGACGGCTGGCAACTGCTGCAGATCATCCGCCGCAAGTGGCAAACGCCGGTGCTGTTCCTGACGGCGCGCGATGCCATCGAAGACCGGGTCAAAGGGCTCGAACTCGGGGCCGATGACTATCTGGTCAAGCCATTCTCATATGCGGAGTTGCTCGCGCGCGTGCGCACGCTGCTGCGTCGCGGTCCGCCCAGAGAAGTCGAGCAGTTTCAGGTTGCCGACCTGCATGTGGATTTGCTCAAGCGCAAGGTCACCCGCAGTGGCGAGCGCCTGACCCTGACCAACAAGGAGTTTGCGTTGCTGCATCTGTTGCTCTGCCGCGAAGGTGAGGTGCTGTCACGTACGCTGATCGCATCGCATGTCTGGCAGATGAATTTCGACAGTGATACCAACGTCGTAGACGTCGCCATTCGCCGTTTGCGGGCGAAGGTCGATGACCCTTATCCGCTCAAGCTGATTCACACCGTGCGCGGCATGGGCTACAGGCTGGATGCTCAACCATGAACCTGTGGCCACGCCGGCTCAGCCTGCGCCTGGCATTGATGTTCGCCCTGGTCAGCGTGCTGCTCCTGGGGGCTGCAGGGTTCTATCTGTATCACTCCCTGCAGCGTGAAATCGCCTGGCGCGATGACCAGGCGCTGCTGGGGCGCCTGCAGCACATGCAGGCCTTGATCGGCGACAGCCCGAGTATCGATGCGCTGCGCTCGCGCCCGCGGTT
This sequence comes from Pseudomonas ovata, assembly GCF_003131185.1. Classification (GTDB taxonomy): domain Bacteria; phylum Pseudomonadota; class Gammaproteobacteria; order Pseudomonadales; family Pseudomonadaceae; genus Aquipseudomonas; species Aquipseudomonas ovata. Next base: position 16,345 of record NZ_QFFU01000031.1, read on the forward strand.
GTACGAAAACATGCTGGGCAACCGCGATAACATGCTCTGGATCATCGACAGCAGCGGGCAGATGCTGATCGAAATAAACCCGCTGGCGCTGCCATTGCCAAGCCTGCCGGCATCGTCCGTGCCCAGTCTGGCAGACAGCCCCGATAATCCCGCGTTGCGTTTTGCCTGGGTCAGTCTTTCCAGTGCCGATCGTCATTTGACCCTGATTGCCGGCAAGGACCTCACTGAGCGGGAGCAGATGCTCAGCGCCTATCGCTGGAAAGTCTTGATGGCGGTGACGATCGGGACCTTGTTGGCGTTTCTGTTCGGCTGGCTGGTCAGCCAGCGCGGGCTCAAGCCCGTGCGTCAACTGGCAACACGCGCCGCCACCATTGATGTGCAGCACCTGCATGTGCGTCTGCAGCCGTCCGGGCAACTCAGCGAGCTGAGCGCTTTGAGCCATGCCCTCAATCAAATGCTTGGCCGTCTGGAGCAGGGGTTCGCCCAGCTTTCACGCTTCTGCGAAGACCTTGCGCACGAAATGCGTACGCCCCTGAGCAACTTGATGGGGCAGACCCAACAGGCGCTGGGTCGCACGCGCTCGACTGAGGACTACCAGAATCTGCTGGTGTCCAATCAGGAAGAGTACGAGCGCCTGGCCCGAATGATCGACAGCATGTTGTTTCTTGCACGTACCGAGCAGCCCAATGCGACGGTCAGGCGCGAACCTGTCGATCTGCAGGCACTGGCCGGCCAGCTCTGCGAATATTTCGAAGGCATGGGCGAGGAGCGCGGCATTGCACTGATCAACAGGGCCCGCGGCACGCTGAACGCTGACGCGCAGTTGCTGCGCCGGGCGCTGGCGAATCTGCTGGCCAATGCGCTGCGTTACGCTGCCCCTGACACGCCGGTCACGATCAGCACCCTGAGCACCGGGGGCAGGCTGGAAATCAGCGTGCACAACCAGGGTGACGAGATTGCAGGCGAACACCTGCCGCACTTGTTCGAGCGGTTTTATCGGTGTGACCCTTCCCGCAATCAGCCCGATGACTCCGGTGGGCTGGGACTGGCCATCGTTCGCTCGATCATGCAGGCCCATGGTGGAACGGTCAGTGTGACCAGCGACCCTTCAGGCACGGTCTTTGCGCTGGTTTTTCCGGACTGAAGACGTTGCCTCTGTCTGTCCGTCATCGCCGGCAAGCGGGCGCCGACAAGCGGGTGCCGACAAGCCGCCTCCCACGGGGTGCGGCTGCGTTTAGGCGGTCAACGTGCCGGCACCAGCCCGCCAGGAGGCCCGATCAGGTTGCCGCCCCCTGAGCGGTTCTTTCCTGGTTTGTATTCGCACGCCGGGTAGTTGGAGCAGGCCTTGAAGTCGCCATAACGCCCGGTGCGGGTGACGATTGCGCCTTGCCCGCAGGCCGGGCAGGAAATGTCATCAATGACCTGGCCCTCGATGTCGGTGATCGTCAAGACCTGGTCCCTGACCAGTTCCTGGACGAACACCGAGCGCATGCCCTGCACGGTGAACAGCGCCACGCTGCGCCGGGCGCGGGTCAGGGCCACGTAGAACAGCCGGCGTTCCTCGCCCTGCGGGAAGTCGTCGGCGCCGGGCATGGCCATGCTCAGCACCGGGTCCTCGCTGCGGGTGTTGGGAAAGCTCAGGCGGCGGGCGTGGCTGATCATGGCCGGCAGGATCACATAGTCGGCTTCGCTGCCCTTGGACCGGTGGATGGTCATGAACGACAACTCGATGCGCTGGCCGTAGCGGGCCTGCCAGTGCTCGGGCATGTACACCTGATCAGCGTTATAGCGGCCCAGGATCACCACCGAAGCCTTGTCATTGGCCGCACCAAGGTCCTGATACAGCCGTTGCAGGAACCCATTGATGGCGTCTCTCAGTTCCTCGCGGTGTTTGACTTGCAACCCTTGCAGCACCGGGCCGTGCGCGGGCGTCTCCGAGCGTACCTGCTTGTCGAGCTGCGCCGGGTTCTTGCTGACAAAACCGCTGGAAACATCACACAGCGCCTGTGGGCAACGAAAGGTGCGCTCCAGCTTCAGCACCTGGCCGTGGCCGAACCACTCGGCAAAGCCGGTCATCACCGAGACGTCGGCGCCGGCAAAGCGGTTGATCGACTGCCAGTCATCGCCCACGGCAAACAGATGCCGCCCCGGCTGTTGCACCAGGGCACGGCACAGTCGGGCGCGGGCACGGGAGGCGTCCTGGAATTCATCAGCCAGCACCAGGGTAAAGCCTGCGTCGTAGCGCTCCTGCTCCAGGTGCTCGGCGGCCAGGTTGAGCATGTCTTCGAAATCGATGCTGTGTTCGGCCGCCAGCGCCTGGTCCCAGGCCTGCAAGACCGGCTCGACCAGTTGCAGGAACAAGCGATAGCGCAGCTTGAAAAAAACGCCCGGCAGTGCGTCCAGCCGCTCTGCCATTGCCTGGGCATCAAGCCCGTTGCTCTTGGCATGACTGATGAACGTGCGCAGCAGCACCACCAGTTCGGTGCTTTGCAGCGGCGGTTGGCCGTTGGCCGGGGTGGGGCGTTCAGGGTCCGGCTTGAGCTTGATGCCGCGCTGGGTCAGGGCCAGGCTCAGGTCCGCCATCCAGTCCTGGTTGCGCAACTGCCAGGAAGTGGTTTCGATCAGGTCGGTGCCTTGCTCCTGATGCAACTGGCGCTTCCAGATCACGCCCTCCAGATAACCCTCGAAATGCGGCGGCGGCTGGCCATTGGCATCCAGCGCCAGGTGTTCGTGATACAGGTCGATCGCCGGGTAATAGAAATCGGGTTTGTACTGGCGATGGTCGGCGCTGGCGGTATCGATCACATAGTTGCGTTCGTACTCATATTCAACACCGTTATAGAACAGCCAGTTGGCGATCATGCACTCTTCCTGGCTGCGCACCCGCTCGCCGTTCTGGGTGGTGATCAGGCCCTGGCCACTGGCATTCCAGGCATCGGCCGGGGCGTCATCGCCGAAGTTGGCCAGGTGCCGGCCAAACACCAGGCGGAACATGTCCCATTTGACCCGGAACAGCAGTGAATCAGACTTGAGCTGCTCGATCAGTCCGGTCAGTTTGCGCAGACCGCTTTGCGCGTCCACCGCCCAGGTCGGAATGTCCGGTTTGCGCCCGGTCGCCTGGCCGATGATGTGCAGGCCCAAGGCATGAAAGGTCGAGGCTTCGACCTGGGTATCGTCCATCCCCAAGCGTTTGAATGACTGTGCTGCGCGCATTTTCAATTCATCGGCGGCCTGCTTGTTGAAGGCCAGCAGCACGATCTGCCCAGGCAGCATCAAGCCACGATCAATGGCATAGGCCGCCTTGGCGATCATGGTCGAGGTCTTGCCGGAGCCGGCGGCGGCCACCACCTGGACCCGGTTGTCGAAGCAGATCACGGCACGCGCCTGTTCTTCGGTCAGCGGCTTTTTCTCGACGTGATCGAACAGGTGCTTGCAGGCTGCCAGTTCCTGGCGGGTGTGTTGTTCGTTCAACGCGTGCCAGGTGGCCGGCCAGTCGGCTTGCCAGGCGTTCAGGTCCTGCTCGACGGTCTCGACAAGGCCGTTGACGGCCAAGTGATCCTGGACGGATGACGTTCTGAACAGCGCCCACAACGTGTCGTCCGGTAACGGCAGCAGCGGTCGACTGTCCAGCAGGGTCTGCTGGTGTTCCTGAGTGATCCAGCGCCGTTCGCCGGCCGCACTGGCCAGTTGTTGGGAAACGACGGTCAACCAGTGCTTGATCTGTACATAGGCTTGATTGAAACGCTCGACGGTCTGGCGTTCGCGTTGTTTGACCACCACTTCATCAATCGCCGCCTGCAATGACCTGGCCTGGGCATTGGGTAATCCGTTCAGGGTAATTCCCGGCAGGATTACTTCACTCCAAAGCAGCCCCTTATTGATCAGCGGCGGCAAGCGTTCATCAATGACAATCGCGTAGCGTTGTTCATTGACGATCAAATCGAGTTGTTCTTCGATCAGTGTTAATTGCCAGGGCGAAGAACGAGTTATGCGCCGACCCCAAAGGGACGGGGACCATGAATGCGTCATCCGGAAATTATGCCTTGGGGGTTGAGGTGTGGGGGGCGACTGGGGTGTCTGGTACGGGGAGGGCAGAGCAGAAAGAGCCAGGAATCGAATAATGGCTTTCGGGCTTGCGGTAAGACGCAAGGATACTACCCAATAATGGCCTATTGATAAAGCGGCGGACTATTATCAATAGCTACACAGGGCGCCTGACAAAAGGCTAAAGGGCGGGCACACGATCATCGTGATGATTCGTTTATAAGAGACGGTGCCCTCACAGCCAAAACAGCCGTGCCCCTGAATAAACAGTATCAGACGCGACTGTTTATTCAGGGTGTGTTGATCAATAAGAGGGGAGCCGGTTGCGCGGGTAGGGCTTGGCAGGCGGTGGACGCTTTCTCAACGCTGCGGATAATCGGCCACCACCACCCGTGCGCCTGCGCCATCGACGCCGATCACCTGATAGGCGTCCTGGCGCTCGCCGTGCTCCATGCCCGGCGAGCCGACCGGCATGCCCGGCACGGCGATGCCGATCAGTTCCGGGCGCTTATTCAGGTCGAGGATCGGCTGCACTGGCACATGGCCTTCGACGAATTGTCCGTTGATCACGCCGGTGTGGCACGAGCCCATGCCCGCCGGCACTCCCAGGCGCTGCTTGACCGCCGCCATGTCGGTCTCGACATGGTCGTTGACGGTAAAGCCATTGCTTTCCAGGTAGCTGATCCATTTGCTGCAGCAACCACAGTTCGCGTCGCGGTGCACATCGATGACCGGGGCGGCCAGGGTCTGGGTCATCCAGCCGGCGGCCAGTGCCAGCAGTACAGGACGCAGGGGCTTATTGAGGTTCGAGAATCGCATAGGTCTTGCTCGTTCGTTGGAGGGGTGACAGGCGGGCGCCGTCGTGGGGGAAGATCAGGCGGAAGGTGGTCAGGCCATCGGGTTCGCTTTCAACCTCGACCTGGCCATCGTGCACGGTCATGATCGAGCGCACGATGGCCAGGCCCAGGCCGGTGCCGCCCTCGTGCCGGGCGCGGCTGGTGTGCACGCGGTAGAACCGGTCGAACAGCCGTGGCAGGTGCTCGCCGGCGATGCCAGGTCCCGGATTGCTCAGCGCCAGCACCGCGTGGCCGGCCTGCTGCATCAGGTCCAGCGTCACGCGGCTGCCGGGCGGAGCGTGGCGGATGGCGTTGGACAGCAGGTTGGAGATGGCCCGCTGGATCATCAGCCGGTCACCGCGGGTGCAGGCATTGCCGCTCACGGACAAAGCGATGGTCTTGTCTTCGGCTTGCAGGTCGAACAGCTCGACCACCCTGTCGGCTTCTTCGCGCAGGTTGACCGGCTCGCTGGCCAGGGGCGTCGAGGGCTGGTTGACGCTGGCCAGAAACAGCATCTGCGCGACCATGCGCGACAGCCGTTCCAGTTCTTCGGTGCACGACTCCAGCGCCTGTTTGTACTCGCCGGCCGGGCGTTCCCGGGACAGCGTCACCTGGGCCTTGCCCATCAGGTTGTTCATCGGCGAACGCAGCTCATGGGCCAGGTCGTCACTGAATTGCGCCAACTGGCGGACATCATCGTCCAGGCGTTGCAGCATGATGTTGATGGCCTGGGCCAGCTGTTGCAGCTCATCGGGCAGGCCGCTGACGACCATGCGCTGCGACAGGTCGCGTGCCGAGACTTTGCCGGCCACCTTGCCAAAGGCCTTGAGCGGGCGCAGTGCCCGCTGCACCGCCCACCAGGCACCGCCACCGACCAGCAGCAGAATCAGCGGCACCGCCAGCAGCGAGGACTGTACATAGGCCAACAGCAGCGTGGTGTCGTCCTGCCGGTCCATGGCCAGCACCGCCAGCACCTGTTGGCCGCTGGGCAGCGCTATCCGTGTGGACGTCACCAGCAGCTCATGGCCCTGGGCGGCATTGATACGCTCGAATTCGCGTTCCTGGCCGGTAAGGCTCAGGGTGGGCAGCGGCGTGTTTTCGTTCTGGCCGATGACCAGCAGGCGCGTGTGCGGGGGACTGGCATCGAGCAGGGTCAGGGTGAAGTTGTCATGGCCGACGATCTGATCGCGCAGGCTGTGCGAGTTGAACTGGCTGTCGGTGACCGACCAGGTGCTTTCGCTCAGGCTGTGGCGCACCTGCCTGAGCTTGTCGTTCAGCGCGTTTTCGGCGCGCTGGTCGAGCTGGCGCGAGATGGTCACACACGACAGCGTGGTCATGCCCAGCACCAGCAGGGCGCACAGTGCGCTGACCGTCAGGCCCAGGCGCGTTGAAAGGCGCACGGTGACCGGAAGCGACCCGCGCGGGGCACTCATGGGCGTGCTTCCAGCACATAGCCGACGCCGCGCAGGGTGTGGATCAGCTTGCACTCGAACGGATCGTCGATCTTGGCCCGCAGGCGGCGGATCGAGACCTCGACCACGTTGGTGTCGCAATCGAAGTTCATGTCCCAGACCTGGGAAATGATGCGCGTGCGTGACAGCACCTCGCCGCTGTGACGCATCAGCAGGTGCAGCAGGGCAAATTCCTTGGTGGTCAGGTCGATGCGCCGGCCGGCGCGAAAGGCCCGGTGCCGACCGTGATCCAGCTCCAGGTCGGCAATGCTCAGCACTTCGGGCGTGCCCGGTTGCTCGCTGCGCCGCAGCAGCGTGCGCACCCGGGCCAGCAGCTCGGGAAACTCGAACGGCTTGACCAGGTAATCGTCGGCGCCCATGTCCAGGCCCTTGACCCGCTCTTCGAGCCGCCCGCGCGCGGTGACCATCATCACCCGGGTCGGGCGCGCCTTGCGCAGCGCCGCCAGTACCTCCCAGCCCTCCATCAGCGGCAGGTTCACATCCAGGATGACCAGTTCGTAATCCTGTGTGCAGGCCATGTGCAGGCCATCGATACCGGTGCTGGCGATGTCCACCACATAGCCGCTTTCGGTCAGGCCCTGATGCATGTATTCGGCCGTCTTGGGCTCGTCGTCGACAACAAGAATGCGCATAGAAAGATCCAGATTCAGGGAGTATCGCCGCCGGCAAGCGTCTCAGGCGCTGTGCCGGGCGCGATTGTGAAGTCTGGAGTGGCTATAAGGTCAAGCGCTGGACGGGATCTTTATCGGGTACTCACCAGAGTTTGAAGGTGTAGTCCACGTTTACGCGGGTTTCATTGTCGTTACGAAACGTTGCAGCGCCGCTCAGGTCACTGCGATAGAACGCATGACGCACCCGAAATGCCAGCCCCTTGGCAACACCGGCTTGCACCACGTACGACAGCTCAAGGTCCTTGGACGATTCCGCCAGGCTGTTGCCGCCCAGCCTGGGCAGGTCGATATGGTGCCCGCGCAGATAACGCAGCATGCCCTTGAGGCCGGGCGCGCCGACGGCTGCAAAATCATAGTCGTAGCGTGCCACCCAGGTGCGTTCTCCGGGGTTGACGAAATCGGCGCTCAATGTGCCGTCGCTGAGCACCGCCGGTTCGCCACCGCCCAGGTAGGGCATGGCGGTGTCTCCGCTCAGGTGCATGTAGCCCAGCCCCAGCGTCTGCGCGCCCAGTTGATAGCTGAGCATGAGCCCGGCATTGAGGTTATCGACAGGGCCCGCCTCGGCCCGACCGTTCTCGCGGCTGTCGAACAGGCGCAGGTCGCTCTTCAGACGGCCCGGCCCCAAGGGCCAGGTGTGCAACGCCCCGACGAAATCCTGGGTGTAGATGTCCTGCAGGCGGGCATGGTAATAGCGCAGGGTCAGGGCATCGGTGGCTCGGTAGTCACCGCCGATGAAGTCGAACCGCTCAGACAACGCACCGGCCCTGAAGCGGCCGTTGGGCGAGGCCACCGACATCGATTGTTCATCGGTCGAGTCACGCAGGTTGACCCGGTCCATGCGTCCGGCGTGCAGGGTCAGGCGCTCAATGGCATCGCTGGTGACCTGGGTGCCACGAAACGATTGCGGCAATAGCCGTGCCGGGCTGGCCGTGATCACCGGCAGGTTCGGGAACTGGGTGCCGTAGCTGAATCGGGTCTGGTCGAGGCGGGCCTTGAGGGTCGCCCCCAGTTCCGAGTATTCATCCCGGGCCTGGCGGGTCTGCGGGTCGAAGGGCAGCAACTGGGTGCCGGTGTGCTGCGCCGATGAGTCGAGCCGCAGGCCCAACAGGCCGGTCAGGTCGAGGCCAAAACCGGCCCGGCCTTCGGTGAACCCCGATTGCGCCTTGAAGATGAAACCCTGTGCCCATTCGCGCGCGGCCGGGTAGGGGGTGTCACCCTTGAAGTCGCGGTCCAGGTAGTAGTTGCGTGCCGTCACGCTGAAACCGGACTCGTCCAGAAAGCCTGCCACGGCGCTGTACGACGCGCAGGCGGCAGCCACGCCCAGCCCATACAGGCTGGCGATTCGATAGCGAGAGATCATTGCATGTGCCCTTTTTATGGGGGTTGTCGGCTGCCGTTTACAGGTTGGTCGCGCTGCGCAGGGGCTGGACCGATTGGGCCTTGAGCAGGCCGACGATAAGTGCGGCGAGCACAAAGGCCAGGCCGAACAGCCCATACAGGTCGGCCGGTTGCCAGTGCGCATCGATCAGTTGGCCGGCCACCAGCGGTGAAGCAATCGCACCCGCCCGGCCGATGCCAATTCCCCAGCCCAGGCCGGTGACCCGCTGGCCGGCGGCGTAGATCGTCGGGGTCAAGGCGTAGAGGCCGGCGACGCAGCCATTGACGAAAATGCCGATCAGCACCACCAGCGCGAAGGTCACGGCCAGGTTGTCGGTGAACCTGACAAACCCGGCCACCAGCACCGCATTGATCAGCAGGTAGACCATCAATACCCGTGACAGGCGAAAGCGCGCTGCCAGCAGGCCGACCAGGGCGGTGCCGAAGATGCCGCCCACGTTGAGCAATACGCCGCCGGTGATGCCTTGCTGGTTGGACAGCCCGGCCGCCACCAGCAGGCGCGGGGTCCAGCTCATGACGAAGTAGAAACCGAACATCACCAGAAAAAAGGCCGCCCAGATCAGCAGCGTCGAGCGCAGCAAGGGCGCCGAGAACAACCGGGCAAAGGTGGTGCGCAAGGACGGGCTGGCGCTGTGGGTGATAGTCGGCAGGTATTCGATGCCGGCCAGCTTCACCGCGCGCAACAGGCGATTGGCTCGCGCCAGCGCCCCGGTCGGCTGGCGCGACAGCAAAAAGGCCAACGATTCGGGCAACCACAGCCATAGCACTGGCAGGGTCGCCAGCGTGACCAGTCCGCCGCACAGGAACACCGAGCGCCAGCCCAGCGCCGGGATCATCTGCGTGGCGATCAGCCCGCCGAGGGTCGCGCCCAGCGCATACGCGGTGCTTTGCAGGCTGATGGCCAGGCCGCGCCAGCGCTTGTTGGCGTACTCGCCGGCAATCACATAACTGCTGGCCAGGATGCCGCCGATGCCCAGCCCGGTCAGCAGCCGCCAGGCGCCCAGCACCAGCGGCGAGCCGGCCTGTGACGAGGCGACCATGCCGGCACCGGCCACGCCCACGCACAACAGGATCAAAGGGCGGCGACCGAAGCGGTCGGCCCACGGCGCGATAAACAGCGAGCCGATGGCCATGCCCACCAGGCCGGCGCTGAGTAAGTAGCCCAGGCGGGTGCCGGACAGGCTCCATTCGGCCGACACGGAGGCGGCGGTAAAGGCCATGACCAGCACGTCAAAACCATCGAGCATATTGATCAGGAAGCAGAGCGCGACCACGCCCCATTGAAACCTGACCATGGGTTTTTCATCCATCTGCAGTCCGATCGATGCGGGCATGGCGTCAGGCTCCGTTCAGGGTGTGCAGGGCAACAGGCAAATGGCGGGCGGCCGAAGCCAGCCCACGGCGAATGGGGCAAATGAGGAACATGGCGATACCTTTTTGTTTTTGTGGTCAGTGGCGCATGCAGGGCGGCTCGGAATGAGCCTGTTTCAGCGATCTACACCGGGTTCACGAAGCCAGGCGCAACCGCTCGATGATCCGTCGTGCGCGGTTGGCGCCGGCGTCGACGTGAATGTCGATCATGGGGCGTGTACCGAAGCGGCACATGTTGCGGTACTGGGCCTCGATGATCTGTTTGTCTTCGTCGAAGGTCAGGATGGTCTGCTCGATGACCTTGGCCTTGACCGCCTCGGCATCGTGTTCAGGGTTGGTGGCCATGGTCCAGAAGTAATGGCTGGTGGTGTCGGTCTCGGGCGTGACGCCATGAAAGCCGCGCATGTGAAAGCCGCCACGCTGCGGGTCATTGAGATCGTCGCTGCCAGCGTCGACCGCGCCGGTCCAGATGCGCAGATGACTGACATGAAACTCGATTTCCTGCCAGCGATCGATCTTGTCCTTGAACGGATAGGCGGCGCTGTAGGTCGGTGGCGGCACCGAGTCCGGCATATGGCGCACCACGCGCACGACGTGGTCGTCGCCTTCGACACGCATGTGCGCATTCATGTGGATGCCGGCATTGCCGCCGATGGTACGCAGGTGCACATAGCCCAGGTGGCTGAGGTCCATGAGGTTGTCGTGGATCAGTTGATAGGGCGCGTCGTAGTGGTACACGCTGCCGTCGAACAGGTATTTGCCGCTGCTGTGCACGTCATAGACCGGTGGCTCGCACAACGGCTCGGGATGCGCGGCGCTGCCAAACCAGATCCAGACGATCTGGTCCTGCTCACGCACCGGATAGGCCGACACCCGCGCCTTGCCGGGGATCTTGTCCTGCCCCGGGATCTCGATGCAGCGGCCGCCTTCGTCGAACAGCAGACCGTGATAGCCACAGCGCAGGCCGCCGGCTTCAAGCGTGCCGTTGGACAAGGGCAGGGCGCGATGACAGCAGCGGTCTTCCAGCGCCGCGACCTGGCCGTCGGCGGTGCGAAACAGCACCACGGGGGTGTTCAGCAAGGTGCGTCCCAGCGGTTTGTCCTGCAGCTCCCAGGCCAGGGCCGCGACGTACCATTGGTCCAGGGCAAAGCGTGGCGTGGCCGGTGCGGCGGCGTCATGGGCGAGCGCTTGAGCGGTGGATGAGGTCATGAGGGTCTCCAGGGGCACGGTTGTTGTTTTGAGGGGGCGATCAAAGGTCCAGCACCAGGCGCTTGGAGTGCGCCCGTGAGCAGCAGGGTAGAAAGCAGTCGTTGGCGGCCTGCTCGGCAGGGGTCAGAAACTGATCCCGATGATCCGGGATGCCCGCCAGTACGCGGGTCAGGCAGGTGCCGCAGACGCCTTGCTCGCAAGAGGAGTCGATCATGACGCCGGCTTCATCGAGCACCTCGAACACCGTCCGCTCGGGCGGTACGCACAGCACCCGGCCGCTGCTGGCCAGCTCGATTTCGAACGCGGTATTGGTCGCAGGATCGGCCGCCGTGGCGACGAAGAATTCGCGGTGCACCTGCGCTTCGGGCCAGCCGGCTGCGCGTGCGGTGTCGAGGATGTGCTGCATGAAGCCGCCCGGGCCACACACATACAGGTGGCTGCCGGCCGTCGGTGTACCCAGCAGGGCCGGCGCGTCGAGCTTTTGCAGGAGGGCACCGCTGTCATCGTGCAGACAGACATGACGGGCGAAGGCGCACTGTTCGAGCATCGGTACGAAGGCGGCGCGGTCACGGCTGCGAAAGCAGTAATGCAGCTCGAAGTCGGCGCCCCGGTGATGCAGTTCATGTGCCATCGCCAGCATCGGTGTGATGCCGATGCCACCCCCAAGCAGCAGGTGGCGCGTGCCGGTGGGCGCCAGGGCGAACAGGTTGCGTGGCGTGCCGAGGGTCAGCGTCTGGCCGACATGCAGCGTATCGTGCAGGGCGTTCGAGCCGCCGCGCGAGGCCGGGTCGCGCAGCACGCCGATCAGGTAGCGATGCCGCTCGCGCGGGTCGTTGCACAGCGAGTATTGCCGGGTCAGCCCCGGCGCGATGTGCACATCGACATGCGCACCGGCCTCGAAGGCCGGCAGCGGCCCGCCATCGATGGCCCGCAGTTCGAAACTGCAGATGCCCAAGGCTTCGACGGTCTTGCCCGTAACATGGACTTCAAGCATGACGTGCCCCTCCATACTCAAATGGCTGTTGAAAAAACAGGTTGAAAAACGTATCGGGTCCGGTCAGCGCAGGCTGGCCGGACCGGTCACGTGAGGTGCCGGGGCGGGGAGAGGGTGTGGCGGTCGGACGGACTCATGGCAGGCACCTGATCATTATTGTTGTGAGGTTGGGTATGCTGATGAGGCAGATCCTCTATCCAATTGGTTGCGGTGTCAACTAATTTTCGTGTGCTACTGACCCAAGGTATTTTCGCCATGTCCTCCGCCGCCCAGCTCGACCTTGCCCGCTATGTGCCAGGCCTGCTTACTTTCCTCACCAACAAGCTCGGCACCGGTGCCTCGCAGTGCTACCGCAAGCATTTCGGCATCGGTGTGGTGGAGTGGCGGATGCTGTCCATGCTGGCGGTCGAGAGCGACATCACCGCCAACCGTATCTGCCAGGTCGTCGGCCTGGACAAGAGCGCAGCCAGTCGTTCGTTGCAGACACTGGAAGCCGCCGGGCATATTCGCAGCCAGGTCGACCCCAGGGATGCCCGGCGCTACACCATCAGCCTGACCGACAGTGGCCAGGCGCTGCATGACCGGGTGATCAAGGTGGCGCTGGAGCGCGAGCGGCGTCTGCTCGGCGATTTGTCGCCGCAAGAGGTGGACACCCTGATCGATCTGCTGGGGCGTTTGCAGCGTCAGGTGGGCCATGTGAATGACTATGATCCGGCGGTGTAACCGCATATAACGAAATTGTAATGTTCAGGCAATCCTGCCGATAACGGCAGTTCCCTACAGTCCCTCGCACTCAATATTCGGCCCGCTCAGGGCCTGGCCAGTGTGTGACGGGGAGCTGTAAACGTGCCTGCAGATCAAGACCTTTTCCTGAAAACCGGCTGCCGCAGGCGTCTGGTCCGGTTTGGCGTGCTGTGTGTGATGCTCGTGTCCGCCGGCTACCTGCAAGCCGCCGACCTGACGCTGGCGCAGGCCATTGACGGCGCCTTTGCGCGCAATCCCGAGCTGGCTGCCGTGCGCCAGGACCTTGGCATCGCCGACGGCGAGCGCCAGCAGGCCGGGCTGATGCCCAACCCCGAGTTGTCGTGGGAAGTCGAAGACACCCGCCGCGCCACCCGCACCACCACGGTGATGCTCAGCCAGGCACTGGAGCTGGGCGGCAAGCGCGGGGCCCGTATCGATGTCGCCGAGCGCGGCCAGGACACTGCCCGGCTTGAGCTGGAGCGTCGCACCCATGAGCTGCGCGCAACGGTGACTCAGGCATTTTATGCGGCTGCACGCGCGCAGACCGCCGTCGAACTGGCCGAGCAGTCGCGCCGCCTGGCCGAGCGTGGCCTGCACGTCGCAGATGGCCGGGTACGTGCCGGGCAGGTCTCGCCCATCGAGGCCACCCGCGCCCAGGTGCAACTGGCCGAAACCGAACTGCAACTGCGCAAGGCCCGCACCCAACTGGCCGACAGCCAGCGGCAACTGGCCCGGGTGACCGGTACGCCGGAACATGAAGGGCAACGCCTGGGCTTTGCTGATCTCGCGCCGCCCTCGGCGCCGGCGGCCGCACGCTTGCTGGCCGTGCTTGAGCAGGTGCCGGCCATGCGTCTGGCCGAGGCGCAGATCCGGCAGCGCGAGGCCTCGGTGGGCTCCGAGCGGGCCCAGCGCATCCCCAACCTCACCGTCAGCCTCGGCAGCCAGTACAGCCGCGAAGAGCGCGAACGCATCAATGTGGTCGGCCTGTCGGTGCCGCTGCCGCTGTTCGACCGCAACCAGGGCAATGTGCTGGCCGCCTCGCGCCGCGCCGACCAGGCCCGCGACCTGCGCAATGCCGTAGAGCTTGACCTGCGCACCCAGACCCGTTCGGCGCTGGACCAGTGGAACAACGCCGCCAGTGAAGCGGCGTCCTTTACCGGCGTGATCCTCCCGGCCGCGCAACAGGCCGTAGACACCGCCACACGCGGTTTCGAGGTCGGCAAGTTCGGTTTCATCGACGTGCTGGACGCCCAGCGCACCCTGATCGATGCCCGCAGCCGCTACCTGGACGCGCTGGCCTCGGCCACTGAAGCCCAGGTGGCCATCGAGCGCATCTACGGCGATTTCGGTCGCGTCGCCACTCATCCCTGACCCTCGATTTTCGGCCGTGGAGCCAGCCATTGCTGGCCGGCCATGACCTGGAGCTTCCATGAACAACACACGCAGCCTTGCCCTTGCCGTGGCGCTGGCCGGCCTTGTCGGCCTGGGCAGTCTGAGCCTGAACGCCGAAGAGTCCCATGACGATCATGATCACGATCATCCGCAGCCGGCCGCGCCCGTGACCCCGGCCAAGGCGCCGGCCACGCCCAAGGACGATGACCATGAGCATGACCAGGCCGGTCATGAAGAGAAAAGCCATGGCGATGAGAAAACCGCCAAGGCCGATGACGGCCATGCTCATGAAGAAGAGGGGCATGAAGAAGAGGGCCACGAAGCAGGCCAGCTGGCGTTGTCGACTGAGCAGATCGCCAGCGCCGGCATCGAACTGGCCGTCGCCACGGCTCGGCCGATGGGCGTGGCTGTGAGTTTTCCCGGCGAGATCCGCTTCGATGAAGACCGCACCGCGCACCTGGTGCCCCGGGTCGGTGGCGTGGTGGAGCGAGTGCTGGTCGAGCTGGGGCAACCGGTCAGAAAAGGCCAGGTCCTGGCCATGATCGCCAGCCCGCAGATCGCCGATCAACGCAGCGAGCTGAGCGCCGCCCAGCGCCGGCTGGAAACCGCCCGCAGCACCCTGCAGCGCGAAAAGACCCTGTGGCAGGACAAGATCTCGGCCGAGCAGGATTACCAGTTGGCCCGACAGGCCTTTGAAGAGGCGCAGATCAACGTCACCAATGCCCGGCAGAAGCTGGCGGTGATCGGCGCCGGGCTCAACCCGGCCGGCGGCAACCGCTATGAGCTGGTGGCGCCGTTCGACGCCATGATCGTCGAAAAGCACCTGACCCAGGGCGAAGTGGTCAGCGAGGCCAGCAATGCCTTCACCTTGTCAGACCTGACCCGGGTCTGGGCCACCTTCGGCGTCACCGCCAAGGACCTGGACAAGGTGCAGGTGGGGCGCTCGGTCACGGTGACCGCGCCTGACCTCAATGCCCGGGTCGAAGGGCGGGTGGGTTATGTCGGCAGCCTGTTGGGCGAGCAGAGCCGCGCCGCGCCGGTGCGGGTGACCCTGGCCAACCCGCAGGGCGCCTGGCGCCCGGGGTTGCTGGTGAATATCGACGTGACCGTGGCCCAGGCCCGGGCCGCCGTCACCGTGCCGGAGGCGGCACTGCAGACGGTGGAAAACCGCCCCTCGGTGTTCGTGCGCAACGCCGAGGGCTTCCTGTTGCAACCGGTCAGGACCGGCCGTCAGACCGGCGGGCATGTAGAGATTCTTGAAGGCTTGCAGCCCGGTAGCCAGGTCGCAGCCGCCGGCAGTTTCGTCCTCAAATCCGAGCTGGGCAAAGGTTCGGCCGAGCACTCCCATTGATCCGCTGCCCACGAGTACGCCTGCATGTTTGAACGCCTGATTCAATTCGCTATCGAGCAGCGCATCGTCGTGATGCTCGCGGTCCTGCTCATGGCCGGGCTGGGGATCGCCAGCTACCAGAAACTGCCGATTGATGCGGTGCCGGACATTACCAATGTCCAGGTGCAGATCAATACTGCTGCACCCGGTTTTTCGCCGCTGGAAACCGAACAGCGCATCACCTTTGCCATCGAGACCGCGATGGCCGGGCTGCCCGGCCTGCAACAGACCCGCTCGCTGTCGCGCTCCGGGTTGTCGCAGGTCACGGTGATCTTCAAGGAGGGCACCGACCTGTTCGCCGCCCGCCAGTGGGTCAGCGAACGCTTGCAGAACGCTCGCCAGCAATTGCCGGCCGGGGTCGATGCGGTCATGGGCCCGGTGTCCACCGGCCTGGGCGAAATTTTCCTGTGGACGGTCGAGGCCCGTGACGAGGCGCGCAAGCCCGATGGCACGCCTTACACGCCCACCGACCTGCGGGTCATCCAGGACTGGGTCATCAAGCCGCAGCTGCGCAACGTGCCCGGCGTGGCCGAGATCAATACCATCGGCGGCTTTGCCCGGCAGTTCCAGATCGCCCCCGACCCACGCAAGCTGGCGGCCTACAAGCTGACCCTCAATGACCTGCTCACGGCTCTTGAGCGCAACAACGCCAACGTCGGCGCCGGCTACATCGAACGCAGCGGCGAGCAGTTGCTGATTCGCGCGCCCGGCCAGTTGGGCAGCCTGCAAGACATCGCCAATGTGGTCCTGACCCATGTGCAGGGCACCTCGGTGCGGGTCAGCGACGTGGCCGAGGTCATGATCGGCAAGGAGTTGCGTTCGGGCGCGGCCACCGAAAACGGTCGCGAAGTGGTGCTGGGCACGGTGTTCATGCTGATTGGCGAAAACAGCCGCAGCGTTTCGCAGGCCGTGGCCGCCCGCCTGGCCGAGATCAACCGCACCCTGCCCGAGGGCGTCAGCGCCGTCACCGTCTACGACCGCACCCATCTGGTGGAAAAGGCCATCGCCACGGTGAAGAAAAACCTCATCGAAGGCGCGATCCTGGTCATCGCCATCCTGTTTCTGTTCCTGGGCAATATCCGTGCGGCGCTGATTACCGCGATGGTCATTCCGCTGGCCATGCTGTTTACCTTCACCGGCATGTTCGCCAACCGCGTCAGTGCCAACCTGATGAGCCTGGGCGCGCTGGACTTCGGCATTATCGTCGATGGTGCGGTGGTGATCGTCGAAAACGCCATACGCCGCCTGGCGCATGCGCAGCACAAGCATGGCCGGCTGCTGACCCGCTCGGAGCGCTTCCACGAGGTGTTCGCTGCCGCCAGGGAAGCCCGCCGGCCGCTGATCTTCGGCCAGTTGATCATCATGGTGGTGTACCTGCCGATCTTTGCCCTGACCGGGGTCGAGGGCAAGATGTTCCACCCCATGGCCTTTACCGTGGTCATCGCCTTGCTGGGCGCGATGATCCTGTCGGTGACCTTTGTGCCGGCGGCGATTGCGCTGTTTGTGACCGGCAAGGTCAAGGAAGAAGAGGGCCTGGTGATGCGCAAGGCCCGCCAGGGCTATGCCCCGGTGCTGGACTGGGTGCTGGCACATCGCAGCATCGCCTTTGCGTTGGCCGTTGTGCTGGTGGTGCTGTCGGGCTTGACCGCCAGCCGCATGGGCAGCGAGTTCATTCCCAGCCTGAGCGAAGGCGACTTCGCCTTGCAGGCCCTGCGCGTGCCGGGTACCAGCCTGAGCCAGTCGGTGGACATGCAGCAGCGTCTTGAAAAGGCGATCATGGCGAAAATGCCTGAGGTCGAGCGCGTGTTTGCCCGCACAGGTACCGCTGAAATTGCCGCTGACCCGATGCCGCCGAACATTTCCGACGCCTATGTGATGCTCAAGCCGCACAGCGAGTGGCCGGACCCGGGCAAGTCCCGCGAGACGCTGATTGCCGAGCTGCAACAGGCTGCGGCCAGCGTGCCGGGCAGCAACTACGAGTTGTCACAACCCATTCAGTTGCGCTTCAACGAGCTGATTTCCGGGGTGCGCAGTGACGTGGCGGTCAAGGTCTATGGCGACGACATGGACGTGCTCAACCAGACCGCCGCCACCATCGCCAGCACTTTGCAGACGGTGCCCGGTGCCTCGGAAGTCAAGGTCGAGCAGACCACCGGTCTGCCGGTGCTGACCATCAATATCGACCGCGACAAGGCGGCGCGTCATGGCCTGAATATCGGTGACGTGCAGGATGCCCTGGCGATTGCCGTAGGCGGCCGTGAGGCCGGCACGCTGTATGAAGGCGACCGGCGCTTCGACATGATGGTGCGCCTGCCCGAAACGCTGCGCACCGACCCGCAGGCGCTGGCCAGCCTGCTGATCCCGGTGCCCGGCAGTGCGGGGCAACAGATCGGCTTTATCACCCTGAGTCAGGTTGCCAGCCTCGACCTGGAGCTGGGCCCCAACCAGATCAGCCGTGAAAACGGCAAGCGCGTGGTGGTGGTCAGTGCCAACGTGCGGGGCCGTGACCTGGGCTCGTTCGTCGAGGAGGCCGGGCTGACCCTGCAGGAAAAAGTGCGCATTCCGACCGGTTACTGGACAGCGTGGGGTGGGCAGTTCGAGCAACTGCAATCGGCGGCCCAGCGCTTGCAGGTCGTGGTGCCGATTGCCTTGCTGCTGGTGCTGACCTTGCTGTTCATGATGTTCAACAACCTCAAGGATGGCCTGCTGGTGTTCACCGGTATCCCGTTTGCCCTGACCGGCGGGGTGCTGGCGCTGTGGCTGCGTGATATTCCGCTGTCGATTTCGGCCGGCGTGGGTTTTATCGCCCTGTCGGGTGTGGCGGTGCTCAATGGCCTGGTGATGATCGCCTTTATCCGTGCCCTGCGCGAAGAGGGGCGCTCGTTGCAGAACGCGGTCCATGAAGGTGCCTTGACCCGCCTGCGTCCGGTGTTGATGACCGCGCTGGTGGCGTCGCTGGGCTTCATTCCCATGGCCCTGGCCACCGGCACCGGCGCCGAGGTGCAGCGTCCGCTGGCAACGGTGGTGATCGGCGGCATCCTGTCCTCGACCATGCTCACGCTGCTGGTGTTGCCGGCGTTGTATCAATGGGCGCATCGGCGCGACCCGGATTGATTCCCTAAGGTAAAAAACCCGCGCCAAGGCATGTCGCGGGTTTTTTCATGCAGCGGTGTGCACAAGGCCACATGACGAAATGGTCATGTTCACGCCATGCTCCGGCAAGCGACCGGTGGTTAATCTGGCTTCATCTTTTGAAGGAGAACCCCGATGAAACTGTCCACCGCCTTGTTGACCGCCCTGGTGATGTCCATGCCCCTGGCCGCCCAGGCCTCCCGGCCCGACCATTCGGTATCGACCCAGACGTTGAGCAACTATCAGCGCATCGTGCAGGACCACGCCAGCCGGCAGAACCTGCCCGCACCTGACATTGTCGAGTACCGGTATGGCATGAAGCTGGACGTCGCCCGCATCGTGTTCAAGTCGCCCTTGCAGAAAACCTGTGAAGTCGCCCCGCGCCTGATGATCTACAAGGACTCCAGAGGCGAACTCAACGCGCTGCAATACCGGGCCATGAGTGAGTGTCGCAGCAACTCATAAGCCCTTGACCCGCTCATTTGATGCTCAGCCGGGCTTTTTACGATACTCGTACTACGATTAACGCAATCGGGTGCAGGTGCATGCAGGTTTGCACCCGGGCCGTTGAACAATGCCACCATGGAGGAGCATCGTGTCGAGCCCGTTCATGCCCCTGGTCCTGAGCACCCTGATTCTGAGTGGTTGTGCCTACCAGAGCAGTGACCTGAATGCCACGAATTCACTGGCAGTCAACTCGCGTCTCGTGGGCATCTGGGCCCTGCAGCCGCTGCAGGACGGCACGGCCACCGTGGCCGAGTACCGCGCCGATGGCGCCTTGTTGTTGCACCCGGTCAATTGCAGGCACCCGCGTGCGCAACCGGTGCAAACCTTCGACTACCGGCTGGCCGAAGACGGGCAGACGATCCATGTCTCGTCACCCTTGGGCACCTACGAATTCAACGTCCTGTCCCTTTCGGCAGAACGCCTGCAACTGGTGCGTGAAGTGGGGCCTCGGCGGTTGACATTCGACTACCGCAAGGTCGACAGGATCGCGGCGTCATGCCCGCACGATCCTGCCCGTGGCACCGAACTGGCGCGACGCACGCCTTATCAGCCCGATGATTTTTTGCCGGCACCGACCTTGCCGGACCACCCCGACATGGGCCGCTACGTCGGCAAGTGGGCCGGGGCCGAAGACCAGATGCTGCTGGAAATCGTCCGTGACGCTACCGGCCGCTATTACCTGCTCAATGCCGGTGATGAAAACTGGCATCACCTGTTCAACGATGTCCGCTGGGTCGGCGATGAACTGCATTTCCAGAGTTTTGCCTATTCCGACAACCCCTTGCTCTTTCGCCATCCGTTCCACAAGTCGAACAACACCATTGTCCTGCAACCCACCCCTGATGCCAGATTGCGCTACAGCTTTTTTCTCGATGGCCAGCGGGTCAGTGAAGTCATGACCCGGATCAACGACTGATCAGCGTACCCCGATCTCATCAAGCAGCCACTTCTTGAACACCTCCGAGGCCTCGTGCCGGGTGCGCCGCCTGGGGTACACCAGGTAATGCCCGATGTACTGGATCTCATGGGTCACGCTGCGCAGCGGCGCCACCAGGGTGCCGCTCTGCAATTCGCCTTCGGCCAGCAAGGTCGACTCCAGCACCACACCCATGCCGTTGACGGCCGCCGCGATGGCCATGGCGCTGCGGTCGAAGCGCAAGGCGTAGTGATGGGGCGCGAACAGGTGGTTGGCCTCGAACCAGCCTTTCCATTGCAGCATCTGCACTTCGCACTGAATCAGGGTGTGCTGGTAGAGGTCTTGCGGGCTGCGAATGCGGGCAGCGATCTGCGGGCTGCACAGCGGCGTAAGGTGCTCGACGGCCAGCGGCACCTTTTCATTGAGGCTGCCCTTGGGTTCGCCGTAGACAATGTCCAGGTCGAAGTCGTCGTTCTCGAAGCGGGCGTATTCGGTGCTAGCCGAAAAGCGCAGGTCGATATTCGGGTGCGCAGCCACGAAGCGCGCCAGGCGTGGCATCAGCCATTGCGTACCGAAGCTGGGTGCGGTGTGCAGGCGCAGCGGGGGTGGCTCGTCGGCATTGACCAAGGCAAAGCCGCGGTGCATTTCGTCCAGCCCGCGCTGCACATGCTCCAGCAGCAGGCGGCCGCGCACGGTGAGGTTCACCTCGCGAGTGGTGCGTTCGAACAGCACCAGGTCGATAGCGTCTTCGAGCTTGCGAATCGAGTGACTGACAGCGCTCGACGACAGGCCCAACTCGTGTGCGGCCACGGCAAATGAGCCGCTGCGCCCGGCCGCCTCAAACACGCGCAGCGATGACAATGGCACTTTGCGCAGTCGGGCTATTGATGAATTTTGTTCATTCATTATTGTAAAAATGCCTTTTGTAAGGGTGTAAACCTCAGTGATAGCGTGGCTCTACGTTCCGGCTTGAACTATTTGATGAATATTTAACATCAGTTCAGCACGGGGCCATTTCTATCGCAAGCAGGAAACCACAATGACAATAATTCCTTCAGGCGCGATTGCGCCCCCCGAGCCTCTTGCCGCGCTGGCCCATCACGCCTGGCGCATCCGGCGCTTTGCGCTACGCATGGGTGAAGTCCAGGGCCAGGGCTACGTCGGCCAGGCACTGGGCTGGGCCGATGTGCTGGCGGTCGCCTACTGCCATGCCATGAAGCTGGACCCCGGTGATCCCACCTGGGAGGGCCGCGACCGTTTTTTGCTGTCCCACGGACATTACGCCATTGCCTTGTACGCGGCATTGCTCGAAGCCGGCGTGATTGCCGAGGATGAGCTGGACAGCTACGGCGCCGATGACAGCCGGCTGCCGATGTCGGGCATGGCCACCTACACCCCGGGCATGGAAATGTCCGGGGGCTCGCTGGGCCAGGGCCTGGCCATCGGCGTCGGCATGGCACTGGGCCTGCGCATGAAGGGCAATCCGGCCTGGGTGTTCAATTCGATGTCCGACGGTGAGCTGGACGAGGGGGCAACCTGGGAAGCGGCCATGTCGGCGGCGCATCACAAACTGGGCAACCTGATTGCGCTGGTCGACCTGAACAAGCAGCAGGCCGATGGCAACTCCCACGAAGTCCTGGAATTCGAACCCCTGGTCGACAAGTGGCAAGCCTTTGGCTGGCACGTGCAGCGTGTCGATGGCAACGACCTGGCGGCCGTACTGGGCGCATTCGACACCGCGATGGCGGTGGCCGAGGCCCGGCCCCGGGTCATTCTCTTCGACACCTTGATGGGCAAGGGCGTGGACTTTCTCGAAACCCGCGAGAAAAACCACTTCATCCGCGTCGAGCCACACGAGTGGCAGGCGGCGCTGACGGCGCTGGACGCCCACTACGACCAAGGAGTGCACTGACATGGGCAGCGAAACCTTGCCAACGCCAAGGCTGACCACCTCGGCGATGATTGCCTCGATTGCCAGCGAAGGGCAGCGCACTGAAAGTGCGCCCTTCGGCCACGCACTGGTGGCCGCCGCCGAGCGCGATTCGCGCATCGTCGGCCTCAGTGCTGACTTGTCGAAATACACCGACCTGCATATCTTCGGCCGGGAGTTTCCCGAGCGACACGTACAGATGGGCATGGCCGAGCAACTGTTGATGGCCGCCGCCGGTGGCCTGGCCAAGGAAGGCCTGGTGCCGTTCGCCACCACCTACGCGGTGTTTGCTACCCGGCGTGCCTATGACTTCATTCATCAGGTGATCGCCGAGGAACACCTCAATGTGAAGATCTGCGCGGCCTTGCCCGGCCTGACCACCGGCTACGGCCCCAGCCACCAGGCCACCGATGACCTGGCCTTGATGCGCGCGATTCCGGGCCTGACCGTGATCGACCCGTGCGACGCGCTGGACACGGCCCAGGCCGTGGACGCCATCGCCCGCTACAACGGCCCGGTGTACATGCGCCTGCTGCGTGGCAAGGTGCCGATGGTGCTGGACGAGTACGACTATCGGTTCGAACTGGGCAAGGCCAGCCTGCTGCGCGATGGCAAGGACGTGCTGATCATCGCCAGCGGCATCATGACCATGCGTGCCCTGGAAGTGGCCAAGGTGCTTGGCGATGGCAGTGCCGACGTCGCGGTGCTGCATGTGCCGACCATCAAGCCGCTCGACGAGGCGACCATTATCGAGCAGTGCCGGCGCAGCGGCCGGCTGGTGATCGTGGCGGAAAACCACAGCACCGTCGGCGGGCTGGGCGAGAGCGTGGCCCTGGCCTTGCTCAAGGCTCGGGTGGCGCCCGAGTTCCGCCAGATCGCCTTGCCCGATGCCTTCCTGGACGCCGGTGCCTTGCCGACGCTGCATGATCGCTATGGGATTTCCACGGCCATCATGGCCGCCAACATTCGCCAGTGGCTCGGTTGAGGAGCGCCTTATGAACGTTGCATTCATTGGTCTGGGCGCCATTGGCCTGCCCATGGCCCTGCAAGTGAACAAGGCCGGCCACCGGGTGATTGGCATCGAGTTGCACGAGGCGGGACGTGCCCGCGCCCAGGCCGCAGGGCTTGAGGCCAGCGGCGACTGGCGTGCGGCGCAGGATGCGGCTGTGGTGGTGGTGATGGTCGCCACGCCGGCGCAACTTGAGGCCCTGGTCACGCAGTTCAGCGAGGTCCGTCAGGGCCAGCACTGGGTGATCATGAGCACCGTGGGCCCTGCGGCTGTGCGTGAGCAAGGGGCGCGGCTGGCGGCCATGGGCGTCAAGGTGATCGATGCACCGGTAACCGGCGGGGTGGCGCGGGCCAACACCGGCAGCCTGCTGATCTTTGCCTCGGGTACGCAAGCCGATATCGATGAGGTCGGGCCAGTGCTCGGTGCCATGGGCGAGGTCAGGGTCACTGGCAGCCATGTCGGGGACGGCCAGGCTATTAAAGTCGTCAACCAGCACCTGTGCTCGGTGCACCTGGTTGCCGCCGCCGAGGCGCTGAGCCTGGCCGGTGCACTGGGCCTGGACCCGGCTCAGGTGCTGGCACTGGTCGAGCGCGGGGCAGGTGGTTCATGGATGCTCTCGGACCGGGGGCCGCGCATGCTGCAGGGCACTGATGCGCAGGTCACCAGCATGGTCGACATCTTCGTCAAGGACAGCGGCCTGGTGGCCGAGGCGGCCCAGGCGTGCAAGGCCGCCGTACCGCTGCTGGACATCGCCCACCAGCGATTTTCCAGCGCCGCCCGTTCAGGCCTCGGCGCCCGCGACGACAGCCGCGTGATCGAGACCTGGGCACTGCCGTGACAACGGTCCGGTAGGCGATCCGTCGTCGTGGCTTTTTTGTAGGAGCGACCAGCGGTCGCGAAGCGTCTGTTCGCGACCGCTGGTCGCTCCTGCGAGGTGGATTTCATATCCGATCATGAGTCAACAGGGCAGGCCCGGTCTGCCCACCCAGACAAAAACAATAAAGGCGGGTTTTTTATGAGTCATTCAGACAGCGCGGCGACCAGGCCGCACGACAAGGCTTCGAAAGTCTCTTTTGCTTCGATGGTCGGCTCGGCGGTCGAAAGCTACGACTTCTTCATCTACGGCACGGCGGCGGCCGGCTGGTTCGGCTCGGTGTTCTTCCACACCACCGAGCCGATCGTCGGCATTCTTGCGGCCTTCGCCACCATGGCCGTGGGCTTTTTCATGCGCCCGCTGGGTGGCTACCTGGCAGGTCACTATGGTGACCGTATCGGACGCAAGTCGGTGCTGCTGTGGTCGTTGCTGCTGATGGGCGGCGCGACGGTGCTGATCGGCGCGCTCCCGACTTATGAGCAGGCCGGGGTGATCGCCCCGATCCTGTTGATTCTATTGCGCATGATCCAGGGCATCGGCTTTGGCGCCGAGTGGGGCGGGGCGGTGTTGATGGCCTGCGAGCATGCTCCGCCGCATCGGCGCGGCTTCTTCGGTGCTGTGCCGCAGATCGGCATCCCGTTGGGGCTGCTGATGGCCAATGGCGCGTTCCTGCTGTCGGCCGCGTACCTGGAAGGCGACTGGATCTGGCGGGCACCGTTCCTGGCCTCGGTAGCGATGGTCGGTGTCGGCCTGTGGATTCGCATGGGCGTCAGCGAGTCGCCCGAGTTTGAAAAAATGAAGGCCGAGAACACCCTGATCAAGCAGCCGGCCCTGACCGTGATCCGCAATGACTGGCGCAAGATCCTGCAGATCGTTGGCCTGCGCCTGGCCGAAACCGGCGGCTATTACCTGGCAACCAGCTTCATGCTCTCGTATGTGTTGCTGGCGGGTGTGGCGACCCGGGAAAACGTGCTGTGGGGCACCCTGATCGGTTCGGCCCTGGGGCTGGGCAGCCACTTGTATTTCGGTGCTCTGAGTGACCGGATCGGGCGCAAGAAGGTGTTCCTGATCGGCTCACTGTTCACCATCGCCTTCGGTATCCCGTTGTTCCTGTTGATCAACACCGGTGTGGTGGCACTGATTGTAGTGGCGGTGGCGCTGTCCTTGCTGCTCAGCCATGACCCGATCTTTGCCGTGGAAGCCAGCTGGTTTACCGAGCAGTTCCCGCCCAATGTGCGCTCTTCCGGTATCTCGCTGGGGTATAACGGCGCCTCGCTGGTGGCCGGTGCCTTGCCCTTCATCGCCACCGGCCTGTTCGCGATGGTCGGCTGGATCGGGCCGGCCTTGTTGTTCAGCGCCCTGGGGGTGATCTCGACCGCCTGTGCCTTGCGCATGCCCGAGACGGCGCCAGCGGTGGTGGGCCAGGATCTGGTTCAGCCAGGCCTGGCGACATCGCCCCGCTGACCGTTACACGCCAGGTCCTGCCTGTGCGGACCTGGCGCGCCATGAGCCTTGCAAGCCTGATACTCTGCCGGCAACGTGCGTCATGCCTACAGCGATGCACGTCATGAATGTTCGTGACCAAAATTATAATCGGTCACTTGTTGCCCTTTCACGATTGCCGGTAAGCTGCACACCATGAGCCAGACAGTCCCTTCCTCCGTTCCCGCACGCGGCCCGGTCGATCATGACGTTCGCGATCAGATCGTTGCCGCCGCCACCGAGCACTTCAGCCTGTATGGCTATGAAAAGACCACCGTGTCGGAATTGGCCCGGTCCATCGATTTTTCCAAGGCCTATATCTACAAGTTCTTCGAGTCCAAGCAGGCCATCGGCGAGATGATCTGCGCCCGCTGCCTGAGCGAGATCGAGGCCGAGGTGAGGGCCGCGGTCGAGCAGGCCCATACGCCGCCGGAGAAACTGCGGCGCCTGTTCGCCTCGATCGTGCAGGCCAGCCTCAAGCTGTTCTCCCAGGAGCGCAAGCTGTACGAAATCGCCACATCGGCAGCCACCGAGCGCTGGCCGGCAGCGATGGCCTACGAGGCACGGATTCGTGACCTGCTCAAGGACATCCTGCTTGCTGGCCGCCAGAGCGGCGATTTCGAGCGCAAGACGCCGCTGGATGAACTGGTCATGGCGATCTACCTGGTGATCAGGCCTTACCTCAATCCGTTGCTGTTGCAGCATGGTTTCGACTACATCGAGCACGCCCCGGCGCAGCTGTCGAGCCTGGTGCTGCGCAGTCTGTCACCCTGAAATGACGCGTTAGTGACTATTGACTAAATTGGTCACTAGACCCAAAGTGAGCGCCATCATCATTTTGGGCAGGACCGATCATGGCCGGGCGTCGCTTGTTTTCACTGTTTGTTCTCGGCGTCTTGCCGCTGGTGCTGGTCGGCTGCAGCGAGCAGACCCCGCCGGATGCGCGCACTGATGCACCGCTGGTGCGGGTCGTGACGGTCGAGCCGGCCACGTCGGCACCGCGTGCCTTTACCGGTATCGTCGCGGCGCGGGTGCAGAGTGACCTGGGCTTTCGGGTGGCCGGCAAGGTGCTGGAGCGACGGGTCGATACCGGGCAGCGGGTGCAGCGCGGCCAGGTGTTGATGCGCATCGACCCTTCGGACCTGCAACTGGCCGCCCAGGCACAACGCCAGGCGGTCACGGCCGCGCAGGCGCGGGCGCGGCAAACCACAGACGATGAACTTCGCTACCGCACCTTGCGCAGCAGCGGTGCGGTGTCGGCGTCCACCTACGATCAGGCAAGGGCTGCGGCCGATGCGGCCAAGGCTGACCTCAGCGCCGCCCAGGCGCAGGCCCAGGTGGCCTTCAATGCCACCGGTTACGCCCAGTTGCTGGCCGATGCCGACGGCGTGGTCATGGACACGCCGGTCGAACCTGGGCAGGTGGTCAGTGCCGGGCAGGTGGTGGTCCGCGTGGCCCATGCCGGTCCCCGTGAAGCGGTGATCCAGCTGCCGGAAACCCTGCGCCCGGCGCTCGGCTCCAGTGCCCAGGCCGTATTGTTCGGTAAACCGGGCGTCAGCGTGACGACTCGACTGCGGCAATTGTCGGACGTTGCCGAGCGCCAGACCCGTACCTTTGAAGCGCGTTATGTCCTGGAAGGTGAGCTGGCCGACGCGCCGCTGGGCACCACCATCACCGTAAACATTCCGGCAGCGGCCGCCGAGCCGGGGTCGCAGGTGCCGATCGGCGCACTGCACGACGCCGGCAAAGGGCCGGGGGTGTGGGTTATCCAGGGCGAGCCGGCCACGGTTCGCTGGCAGCCGGTCACGGTGGCGCACCTCGACGATGAAGGCGCGCGGGTGACCGGTGCGCTCAAGCCGGGTGAGCGCATTGTTGCGCTGGGGGCGCACCTGCTGCGCGAGGGGCAGTCGGTGCGGGTGGCGGCACCTGTGCAAGCCACGACCGTGGCCGGAGCGCAGCCATGAGCGAGGGACGGTTCAACCTGTCGGCGCTGGCGGTGCGGGAGCGCTCGATCACGCTGTTTTTTATCCTGCTGATCTCCCTGGCCGGGCTGCTCGCGTTCTTCAAGCTGGGCGGGCCGAGGACCCGGCCTTCACCGTCAAGGTGATGACGGTCATCACCGCCTGGCCCGGTGCGACAGCCGAGGAGATGCAGGACCAGGTTGCCGAAAAATTGGAAAAGCGCCTGCAGGAGCTGCGCTGGTATGAGCGGGCCGAGACTTACACCCGGCCGGGCCTGGCGTTCACCACCCTGACCTTGCTCGACAGCACGCCGCCGGCCGAGGTGCCGGATGAGTTTTACCAGGCGCGCAAAAAGATCAGTGACGAAGCGGCGAACCTGCCGCAAGGCGTGATCGGGCCGATGGTCAACGATGAGTACGCCGACGTCACCTTCGCGCTGTTCGCGCTCAAGGCCAAGGGTGAGGCCCAGCGCCTGCTGGTGCGCGATGCCGAGCGGCTGCGTCAGCAATTGCTGCACGTGCCGGGGGTCAAGAAGGTCAACATTGTCGGCGAGCAGCCCGAGCGCATCTTCATCGAGTTTTCCCATGAGCGCCTGGCCACGCTCGGCATCGGCCCGCAAGAAGTGTTTGCCGCGCTCAATGACCAGAATGCCCTGACGGCCGCCGGTTCCGTGGAAACCCGTGGGCCGCAGGTGTTCATTCGCCTGGACGGAGCGTTCGATCAACTGCAGAAGATCGGTGACACGCCCATCGTGGCCCAGGGCCGCACGCTAAAGCTTTCGGATGTTGCCAGCGTCAAGCGCGGCTATGAAGACCCGGCGACGTTCATGATCCGCAACGGCGGCGAGCCGGCCCTGCTGCTGGGCATCGTCATGCGCGACGGCTGGAACGGCCTGGACCTGGGCCAGGCGCTGGACCATGAAGTGGGCGCGATCAACGCAGCGCTGCCGCTGGGCCTGAGCCTGACCAAGGTCACCGACCAGGCAGTCAATATCGACTCGGCGGTCGGCGAGTTCATGGTCAAGTTCTTTGTCGCGCTGCTGGTGGTCATGCTGGTGTGCTTCATCAGCATGGGCTGGCGCGTCGGGGTCGTGGTCGCCGCTGCCGTGCCCCTGACCCTGGCGCTGGTCTTTGTGGTGATGGCGGCCACCGGCAAGAATTTCGACCGCATCACGCTGGGTTCGCTGATCCTGGCACTGGGCCTGCTGGTGGACGATGCCATCATTGCCATCGAGATGATGGTGGTGAAGATGGAGGAGGGCTACAGCCGTATCAAGGCCTCGGCCTATGCCTGGAGCCACACGGCCGCGCCGATGCTGTCGGGCACCCTGGTGACGGCGGTGGGCTTCATGCCCAACGGCTTTGCCCGCTCTACGGCCGGTGAGTACACCAGCAACATGTTCTGGATCGTGGGCATTGCCCTGATCGCTTCGTGGCTGGTGGCGGTGCTGTTCACGCCGTACCTGGGCGTGCGCATGCTGCCGGACCTCAAGCCGGTCGAAGGCGGCCACCAGGCCCTGTATGACACGCCGCGCTTCAATCGTTTTCGGCGCGTGCTGGGCCGTGTGATTGCCCTCAAGGGGTGGGTCGCGGCGGCGGTCGTGGGGCTGTTCGTGGCCGCTGTGCTGGGCATGGGCATGGTCAAGAAGCAGTTCTTTCCCATCTCTGATCGCCCCGAGGTGCTGGTCGAGGTGCAGATGCCCTATGGCACCTCGATCGCACAGACCAGCGCCGCCTCAAGCGCCGTCGAAGCCTGGCTGGCCACGCAAGCGGAGGCGCAGATCGTCACGGCCTACATCGGCCAGGGGGCGCCGCGTTTCTACATGGCCATGGGACCCGAATTGCCCGACCCCTCGTTTGCCAAGATCGTGGTGCGTACTGGCAACGAGCACGAGCGCGAAGCCTTGAAGCACCGTTTGCGCAGGGCCATCGCCGATGGCCTGGCCGGTGAGGCGCAGGTGCGAGTGACCCAACTGGTGTTCGGCCCTTATTCGCCGTTCCCGGTGGCCTACCGGGTCAGCGGCCCTGACCCGGACCGGCTGCGTGAAATCGCCGCTTCGGTGCAGAAGATCATGGACGCCAGCCCGATGATGCGCACGGTCAACAGCGACTGGGGCAGTCGCGTGCCGACCTTGCATTTCACCTTGCAGCAGGACCGCTTGCAGGCCGTGGGGCTCAGTTCCAGCAGCGTCGCGCAGCAGTTGCAGTTCTTGCTCAACGGTGTGCCGATCACCGCCGTGCGCGAAGACATCCGCACCGTGCAAGTGATGGCCCGCTCCACGGGCGAGGGGCGTTTTGACCCGGCCAGGATCATGGACTTCACTCTGGCCGGCAGCAACGGCCAGCGCATTGCGCTGGCGCAGATCGGCGAGGTTGATGTGCGCATGGAAGAGCCGATCATGCGCCGGCGCGACCGGGTGCCGACCATGACCGTGCGTGGCGATATTGCCGAAGGCCTGCAGCCACCGGATGTGTCCAAGGCCATCACCGGCCAGTTGCAGCCGATCATCGACCACCTGCCAGCCGGTTATCGCATCGTCGAGGCCGGTGCCATCGAGGAGTCGGGCAAGGCGATGGCGGCGATGCTGCCGCTGTTCCCGATCATGCTGGCGCTGACCCTGATCATCCTGATCCTGCAGGTGCGCTCGATGTCGGCGATGATCATGGTGTTCCTGACCAGCCCGCTGGGGCTGATCGGTGTGGTGCCGACCCTGTTGCTGTTCCAGCAACCGTTCGGCATCAATGCGCTGGTGGGGCTGATTGCGCTGTCGGGCATCCTGATGCGCAACACGCTGATCCTGATCGGTCAGATTCACCAGAACGAACAGGCCGGTCTGGCGCCCTTCGATGCGGTGGTCGAGGCCACGGTGCAGCGTGCCCGCCCGGTGATCCTCACGGCGCTGGCGGCGATCCTGGCCTTTATCCCGCTGACGCACTCGGTATTCTGGGGCACACTGGCCTACACCTTGATCGGCGGCACTCTGGCCGGTACGGTATTGACCCTGGTGTTCCTGCCGGCGATGTATGCGATCTGGTTCCGGATCCGACCGCCGCAGGGCACGCAGCCCCCTGCAAACACAGGACATCTGTAGGAGCGCGCTTGCCCGCGACCGAGTGCGTAGCGCTCGCAAAATCTCCAAATCGCCGAAAATCTGCAGCGAATGACCGAAAAATTTGTGAAACGCTGAAATTTTACGACTGCTAACGCACTCGGTCGCGGGCAAGCGCGCTCCTACACGGGGGGTGTTTTCAGTCGGGCGCATCTGTCCGGTCCTCAGGAAGTGGAGCAATGACAATCAATGGACATTCGATTCTGCGGTAACAACACTTCAGGCAACCCCGCCGAGGGTATTTGCGACGAGTACCGCCTGAGCGCGATCGAACGCTTCGATGAACTGCTCGACGCTTGGCGCAAGCTGGGCGCCGAGCACCCCGGGCATCATATTTTGCTGTCGCTCGACGACCCCGGCCAGGCGCGCTACACCTCGGGCCATGTGCGCAATAACCTGTACCTGGACGAGGTGAAGCCACAAGACCTGGTGGGGCTGCCGGCCGAGTGCTTCGAAAAGGGTGAGCACATCGGCTACCTGACCACCAAGGCTGAATTCCCCATCTGCCTGCGCAACTTCATGGCCTTGGTAGCCGACGTGTCGTTTGCCGATGCCTGCGCGTTCGGCCTGACCCTCAGTGACGAGTCCTTGCAGGAATGGATCGACTATCAGGCGCAGCCCTTGTCGTTGCTGGACCAACCGCTGTTAGCCCTGGTGGTGCCAGTCGAACACGCCAGCCAGGCGCTGGCGGCTTTTCCCAACGGTTATTTCGAACCGGATCTTGGGCCTGCGCATAACCATGCGGTGGCGCAGCGGTTTTTTCTTCAGCACGGGTATGCGCTGTTGGGGGTGGGGGCATCCTACCTTGGCTTTGTGCGTGCAGAGCCGGCCAGTCCGGCCGTGGCCCAGGCGCTGGCCGAAGACCTGTGTGCGTTGTACAACACCGACGAAGCCCAGCGTCCGGCGCGCCTGGCGGCGTTTGCCGGGGCCATTATCGGTTGCTGCCACCTGTGGCTACGCTATACCGAATAGACCACGCCCTGACGGGGGCCTGAGAGGCCGGCCAGAACTTTTTTCAGGAGCTGCAATATGTCGACTTCACTGCGACGACCCGACCCCGCACCGCTGCTGGCACCCGGCGAAACCGTGGTGCTGTTCGACGGGGTGTGCAAATTGTGCAACGGCTGGGCGAAATTCCTGATTCGTCATGACCGCCACCGGCGCATCCGCCTGGCCACTGTGCAATCCCCCGAAGGCCAGGCGCTGCTGGCCTGGGCCGGCTTGCCGATGGACCGCTTCGATACGATGGCGGTGATTCGCGACCGGCACTACTGGGTACGCTCGGACGCGTTTCTCGAAGTGGTCCACCAGCTTCCTGCGGCCTGGCCCTGGCTGGGCCTGCTGCGGGTCTTTCCACGGGCCGTGCGGGACTGGTGCTACGACCGCGTGGCGTTCAATCGCTACCGGATTTTCGGTCGCTACGACCAGTGCCTGTTGCCGACACCGGACCATGAGCAACGCTTTCTCAAGGCCCGATAGCGTTTCCACCGCCATCAATCGTGATGTTCGGCACCGACGAAGGTCAGCGAGGTGAACAGGCCACGCTTGGTGTAGTCGGCGTTGCCCTTGACCGGCACGCTGGTCTGCGCGGCGATCACGTTCAGGCCTTCATTGCGCACCACCACGGTGGCGCGGCCGTCGGCGTCGGTCTCGGTGCTGACGTCTTCCGGTGCGCTGCGGTAATCGCCCATCAGCTTGATGCCGGCGGCCGGCTTGCCGTCGAGCAGCACTTGCACAGGCAGGGCCTTGCCGACGCCGACTTCCAGCGGGTCGGCCTGCGGCACGATGACCAGCTTCAGGTGATCCAGCGCCGGCAGCTTCACGCCATGTTCATAGATGGCCAGGCTGTACTTGCGGGTCTGGATCGACTCGCCGCCACCGGTGACCTTGCTGCGTGGTTCGTTGAGCCACTTGTTTTCCGGGTTGCGGGTCCAGATGCCCAGGTCCAGTTCGGCAGCCACCGCTGCGGCAGGGCTGGCAGGCTTGAGGCGGGCGTGGTCGGCCAGGCGCTCGATGCTGACCTCAATCGGCTTGCCGGCCTGATCCCAGGCCCAGCCGCCGGTGACCTTTTCCGGCTTGTAGGCGGTGTCTTCGGCACCTTCGCCGAACACCACTTCGATATGGCCACGCCGCTGCTCGGTCCACAGGCCATGGGCACTGGCCTGGGTGGCGAACAACGTGGTAGCGAGCAGGCTCAAGGCCAGGAAGGAGGGATTGATGCGCATGGTCGATCCTTGTAGATCAGAGGAGAAGGGCGGTTCAGAGCGCTTGTGATCCGGCTTGCAAACGCTACTGATAATGCCTCTCATTTATCCTGATGTGCGGATGATGGCACAACCTTTCTTTTGTCGGGGTTGTAACAGTTTTATACAGGGTATGTAGGCGCGCGCTTGCCCGCGACCGAGTGCGTAGCGCTCGCAAAATCTCGGAAACGCTGAAAATTTACGACTGCTAACGCAGCCGGTCGCGGGCAAGCGCGCTCCTACCGGGCACCAAGTCAGTCGTGGTGTTCGGCACCCACGAAGGTCAGGGAGGTAAACAGCCCGCGTGCTTCGATGTCGGCGTTGTCCTTGACCGGCAGGGTGACTTCGGCGGCGATGATGTTCAGGCCTTCGTTACGCACCACCACCGTGGCGCGACCTTCGGCATCGGTCTCGGCGCTGACCTTGTCCGGCTCGCTGCGGTAGTCGCCGAACAGCTTGATGCCGGCGGCCGGCTTGCCGTCGATCAGCACTTGCACCGGCAGCGGCTTGCCCGGCCCGACTTCGAGCGGGTCGACCTGCGGCACGATGACCATCTTCAGTTTGTCCAGCGCCGGCAGTTTGGCTTCGTGCTCGTAGATCGCCAGGCTGTACTTGAAGGTGTGGATCGACTCGGTGCCGCCCGGCACCTTGCTGCGGCCCTCATTGATCCACTTCTTGTCGGTGTTGCGTGTCCACATGCCGTTGTCCAGCGCCACGGC
Source organism: Pseudomonas ovata (assembly GCF_003131185.1). GTDB lineage: Bacteria > Pseudomonadota > Gammaproteobacteria > Pseudomonadales > Pseudomonadaceae > Aquipseudomonas > Aquipseudomonas ovata. The sequence goes on from NZ_QFFU01000031.1 coordinate 49,748, forward strand.
CATCACGGCTACCGGCTTGATCGGCTTGAGGCGCGCATGGTCGTCCAGGCGCTCGACGGTGACCGGTATCGACTTGCCGGCCGCGTCGTAGCCCCAGGCGCCGCTGACTTTCTGCGCCTTGAAGGCGTTGTCTTCGGGGCCGTGGCCGTAGACCACTTCGATGTTGCCACGACGTTGCTCGGTCCACAGGCCGTGGGCGCTGGCCTGGCCGGCCAGCAGGGCCGCGCCGATGATGCTGAGGCTCAGCAGAGTAGGGGTAATGCGCATGTTGGATCCTTTATTGTTGTGTTTCAGAGGTTCAGGGTGAGGCTGACGGTGAAGTTACGAGGTTCGCCGGGTGCAATCCAGTAATTGCTGTAGGATCGATCGTAATACTTCTCATCAAGGATATTATTTAGATTCAGGCCCACCGTGACGTTGTCGGTGGCCTTGTAATGGGCCAGCAGGTCGACGGTGTGGTAGGCCGGCAATTCAAAACCGGTGCCTGCCTCGCCGGAGCGGTCGCCGACATAGGTGAAGGCCGCGCCCACGTCCGATCCGCGCAGCCGGCCTTCCTGGAATTCATACACGCCCAGCACGCTACCACTGCGCCTGGCCACGCCCAGGATACGGCTGCCTGTGGGGATGGTGCGGTCGCCCTTGGTCACTTCGGCGTCGATGTACGCCAGGGCACCGATCACCCGAAAGGCGTCGCTCAGTTGGCCGCTCACTTGCAGGTCCAGACCCTGGCTGCGGGCTTCGCCGATGGCGCGGCTGGTGTCGGTGCCCGGGTCCAGGGCCAGGACGTTTTCCTTCTCGATATGGAAGGCCGCCAACGTGGCGCTCAGGCGTTCATCGAACAGCTCGGCCTTGATGCCGGCTTCATAGCCGATGCCTTCTTCAGGGTCGAAGCCTTTGCCGGCCGCATCCAGCCCGTTATTGGGCTTGAACGACGTCGAGGCGTTGGCGAACAGGCCCACCTGATCGGTGAGCTGGTAAAGAAGGCCGGCGCGCTGGGTAAAGGCGTCATGGCGCTGGGTCTGGCGGCTGTTGCCGGCGTAGTTATCGATCTGCTGGTCGAAGTGCTCGTAGCGTGCGCCGATCATGCCGCGCAGCTTGTCGGTGAAGATGATCTGGTCCTGCAGGTTCAGCGCCCGACTCTCGACGTGCTCGAAAAAGTCGGTGCCCGAACGGGCGCCGGCTGGCTTGGCCTGGCCGTACACCGGGTTATAGATATCAATGGCATAGGCGCTGCCGGCAAGGGTCGTGACGCGCTCGTTCTTGCGGTAGTTCTCGTACTCGGTGCCGATCAGCACTTCATGTTGCAGGCCTGCGGTGTCGAAGAAACCACGCAGCTCCAGTTGGGTGATGCTGTCATGCCAGTTCGTGTCGCGCTCGCGGTAGCGGCGGTTGACGGTGCGGCCGTCGGCATTGAGCGGGCGGGACTCGCTGGCAAAACCGGACAGCTCGCCCTGCTTGTAATGGCTGGCCAGGCGCAGTGACCAGGTGTCGTTGAATTTGTGGTCCAGCGCGGCCTGGATCAGGTTGTTGTCGTTGTCGATCTTGTCGTCGGGCTCGCCCAGGAAGGTCGAGCGCGAGACGCTGCCCAGGCGGTTGTTGGGGGCGACGATGCCGCGGTCGAAAATCGAATCGTGGCGCACGAACTCGGTCTGCACCAGCAAGGTGGTGTCCGGGGACATTTCCCAGCGCAGCGACGGCGCCACAAAGACCCGGTGGCTTTCGACGTGATCACGAAAGCTGTGGTTGTCTTCCACCGCCAGGTTGACCCGCGAAAGCACTTTGCCGTCGGCATCCAGCGGCGTGTTGACGTCCAGGGCGGTGCGGTAGCGATCCCAGCTGCCGGCGCTGGTCTGCAGCGTGGTAAAGGCTTCAGGCTGCGGCTGCTTGGTGACGATATTGACCGTACCGCCCGGATCACCGCGACCGTACAGGCTGGCGGCCGGCCCCTTGAGCACTTCGATGCGCTCGACGTTGGCCGCATCCGGGGTGGCCGGGTAGCCGCGGTTGGCGCTGAAGCCGTCCTTGTAGAACTCCGAGGTGGTAAAGCCGCGAATGCTGTATTCGTACAGCGTCAGGCCGCCGAAATTGTTCTGCTTCGACACCCCGCCGGCGTAATCAAGCGCACGTTCCACCTGGCTGGTGCCCAGGTCCTTGAGCACCGACGCCGGGACCACGCTGATCGACTGCGGGATGTCCTTGATCGCCGTGTCGGTCTTGGTCGCGGTGGCCGAACGGGTCGCCCTATAGCCGCGTACCGGGCTGCTGGCGGTCTCGAAATCCTGATCGGCGGTGACGGTCACGGTATCGAGTTCGATAGGGGCGGCCGGATCGGCGGCATAAAGCGGTGCGCCAAGGACGCTCAGGGCGAAACCGGCCAGGGATGCGATTTTGCGGGACGACATGGGAGGTGATCCTGATAGTGATGGTTACAATATAACATCACTATCGGGAATTGTTGCTATCTGCATGCGCACACACGGAAAGCGCGCTCCGGTCCGTGTACGCTCAGTACACCAAGGCCACCTCGACCCCGACGGGGGCGGCGTATTCGGCCATGCGCCGGCGTGACAGCTCGAAATGCGCGCGGACGATTTCGGCAGCGGCGTCAGGGTCGCGGCGCTCGATGGCTTCGATCATCTGGTCGTGCTGGTCACAGGCCAGTTCCAGGTCGCGTTGCATGTCGCCGGTGGTGGGGTGGCGGTAGAACGTCTTGCCCAGGCGGGCATGGTCGATCAGCAGCCGGCGCAGGCTGGGCATGAGGTAATCGTTGTGCGCCATCTTGCCGATTTCCAGATGGAACTGATCGTTGTAGATGATGCGCTTCTCGACATCGCGATCGACCAGGGCCTGGCGAAAGTTGCGCTGAATGGCCTTGAGCCCTTCGATTTCCGCCGCGCTGGCGTGCAGGGCCGCCAACTGCGTGGTGGCGATGTAGATCAGCGGGGCCGACAGGAAAAAGCTGTGCAGCGACTCATGGCTCATCGAGGCCACGCGCGGAGCGCGGTTGGCTTCAAGCTCGATATAACCTTCGGCCGCGACCTGGCGCAGCAGCTCACGCACCGGTGGGCGTGACAGGCCGAATTCGTCACACAGGGCCAACTCGTCGACAACCGCACCGGGGGCCAGTTCCATGCTCAGGATGCGCCGGCGCAGGGTGTCACCCAATACCGCCTTGCGGTCCAGTGAGGCATCGGTAGCAGAGTGTTCCATCTCGGGCTGCGCCTTCGGTTTCAAGGCAGTCTTTATGCGGGTCATGAGCTCTTGTCTACATTGTGTATAACGAAATAGTGGGATGTGCCGGACATCCTGTCTACAGGTATTTGTGCCCCACCGCCCCTGAGTGCGCAAGCCACGTCTTGGATACAAGACCTGAAATCGGCAAAAACGGTTTTGGCACCTGATAAAAACGACCCACCCCATGTCTGTTTGCGACAACATGTGCGCACTTATTCGTTATGTAAGTTATTGAAATAAAAGAATTAAATTATTCTATTTTGTATTTATATTGAATTTTATTGGTATACACAAAGAATACATTTCCATTGACCGGTCTTCGAGCGCATGCGAGTCTCGATTCATCGGCCACGGGCCACCCGCCTGCTGGCACCTGATTCCAATACAACAAGAGCAGACGGCGACCTCTTTCGAGGCGGCCGATTCAACAACAGGACTTGCTGCAAAAAAGTCCAGACAACAGATGTCTATCAGGGGATCCACCATGAAACGTTTATGGCAAGCGCTTTGTGCAATGACCATCGTCGGCGTGACGGCAGCACCGGTTCAGGCTGAAGAAAAAACCATCAACATGGGTACCATCTCGTACGAGGACGTGACCCCGATCACCGGCATTACCAAGAAGGTGCTCGAAGACTCCGGATACACCGTCAAGGTCACGACCTTTTCGGAGTGGGGCATTGCCTACGCGGCCTTGAGCAAGGGCGACATCCAGATCCTGGCGTCGCAGATCGACTACGTTGCCCAGGACTACTGGAACAAGAACAAGAACCGCCTGGAAAAAATCTCACCGGTTTCCCATGGCCTGTACCAGGGCGTGGCTGTTCCACAGTATGTGCCCGTTGATTCTCTGGAACAGCTCAACGACAACGCCGAGAAGTTCAATAACCGCATCGTGGGCATCGAGCCGGGCTCTGGCCTGATGAACGAAGCCAGCCAGGCGGTCAAGGACTACGGCATCAAGCTGAACCTGGTTGAAGGCAGCAGCGCGGCGATGAGCGCTGCGCTCAAGTCGGCGGTCGATCGCAAGGAATGGGTGGCCGTAACCGTCTGGGAACCGTCCTGGATGGCGCAGAAATACGAGCTCAAATTCCTCAAGGATCCCAAGGGTATCTTCGCGCCACCGCAAAGCTACTACTGGATCGGTCGCAAGGGCTTCTCGGCCGAGAACCCGCAGGCGCGTGAAACCCTGGCCGGCATCTATGTGCCGCTGCCGGTGATCACCTCGATCAACGGTGAAGTCAAGGACGGCAAGACCATGGACCAGGCCGTCAAGGACTGGACCGACAAGAATGCCGACCTGATCAAGCGTTGGGAAAACATCAAGAAGTACTGACTTGCGCGCTGCGCCTTACCTGCCTCTGCCGAACTCGCTATCAATAAATAGACCAGAAGCTTCTGGTTCGACGGGTGTGACATGAAAACAGTAAAAAATGACACTGATGAATTGTTGGTCAGCTGTCAGTCGGTATGGAAAGTATTTGGTGAAAATGCCGATGCGGCCATGCAGGCTTATATCGATCGGGGCTTGAGCAAGCAACAGATCCTGCAGGACTTTGGCTGCGTCGTGGGTGTGTCCGATGTGAACATGCAACTGCGCCGTGGCGAGATCTTCTGCATCATGGGCTTGTCCGGCAGCGGCAAGTCCACCCTGATTCGCATGCTCAACAAGCTGATCGCACCCACCGCCGGACAGATTCTGGTCAAGGGCAAGGACCTGGCCAGGCTCAGTGGCGCCGAGCTGCGCGACATCCGTGCCCGGCACATCGGCATGGTGTTCCAGAGCGTGGCCTTGCTGGCGCATCGCACGGTGCTGGAAAACGCCGCGTTCGGCCTGGAGGTGCGTGGTGTCGCCAAGGCCGAACGGCACAAGGTGGCTGAGCAGGCACTGGCCAAGGTTGGCCTGACCGACTGGCTGCAGCGCTTTCCGTCCGAGCTGTCGGGCGGCATGCAGCAGCGCGTCGGCCTGGCCCGGGCGATCACCTCCGACCCCGAGGTGATCCTCATGGACGAACCTTTCAGCGCCCTGGACCCGCTGATCCGTCGCCAGTTGCAGGACGAGTTCCGCGAGCTGACCAAGTCGCTGGGCAAGTCCGCTGTCTTTATTACCCATGACCTTGAAGAGGCGATCCGCATCGGTGACCGCATCGCGATCATGAAAGACGGCATGATCATTCAGGAAGGCACCGCCGAGGAAATCATCCTCAATCCGGCTGATGATTACGTGGCCGATTTTGTGGCGGGTATTTCGCGCCTGCACCTGGTCAAGGCCGAGTCGGTGATGACCCCTGTGCAAGCCTGGCGCGCCGCGCACCCGACGGTGGACATCGGCACCTTGCCGGTGGCCAGTGCCGAAGCCGACCTGGATGCGCTGATCAATCAGATGATCGGCTCCGGCCATGAGGCGCTGGCGGTGCAGCAGAACGGGGTTGTGCTGGGGGTGATTACTCAGCGCGACCTGTTGCGTGGGGTGCAAGGCACGCCCAATGCTCACCAGGCCGATGCACCGGGCACGGTGCTGGAGTCCACGCCATGAACCCTGTCGATTTTGCGTCTGCGTTCGACGCGCGCATTGATGCGGCCCTGGAGTGGGTGGCCGAGCACTGGTCGACGGCCTTCGATGCGCTCAATGACGGGCTCAAGGTCATTTACCAGTCGGTGTACTGGCTGCTGGCGGTGGCGCCTTTCTATGTCGTTGCGCTGTTGATCGGCGCACTGGCCTGGCGCATGACGGCCAGCTGGAAATTTGCCGTCGGGGCTGTTCTGGCGTTGACGTGCTGTGAGTTCATGGGCTTGTGGAATGAAACCATGAGCACCCTGGCGCTGGTCCTGACCGCCACCAGCCTGGCGCTGCTGGTCGGTGTGCCGGCGGGCGTGGCGGCTGGCCTGATGCCGGCGCTGGACCGGGTCACCGAGCCGGTGCTGGACCTGCTGCAGACCTTGCCGCCCTACATTTACCTGCTGCCGGCCATTGCGTTGCTCGGCTACGGCTCGGGCACCGCCCTGGTGGCGACCTTTATCGTTGCCGTGCCGCCGGTGCTCAGGCTGACTTCGCTGGGCATCCGCATGACGCCCAGACCCTTTATCGAGCTGGGTGAGTCCAGCGGCACCACCGGGGTGCAACTGTTCTTCAAGATCCGCCTGCCGTTTGCGCTGCCCAGCATCATGGCCGGCGTCAACCAGAGCCTGATGATGGCCTTCGGCATGGTCGTGATTGCCGGCATTGTCGGTTCCGGCGGGCTGGGCGAGGCAATCTACGGGGCGATCCGGACCCTGGACATCGCCCGCTCCATTGATGCGTCAATCGCCATCGTGGTGCTTACGCTGATTCTCGACCGTCTGGCGCAGAGCCTGACCCGCCACAGCGAAAAAGGAGGCCGGTCATGAGTCTCGCTGACCTGAAGTTCTCGCCGGGTCATTACCTGGCCCCGGCAGTCGATTGGCTCAACACTCACCTGCACCCGGTGTTCGCGGCCATCAGTCGGGTGATCGAATTCATTCTCGGCGGCTGCGAAGCGGCGTTGCTGGCGCTGCCGGCCTGGTTGCTGATAGGCATGGTGGTGCTGCTGGCGTACTTTTTCATCAACCTGCGCGCCGCGCTGGTGTCGGCCTTCATGCTGGGGTTCTGCCTGATCTCGGGATTGTGGTCGGCGTCGATGCAGACCATTGCGCTGGTGACAGTGTCGGTGCTGATCTCGGTGGCCATCGCTTTCCCGCTGGGCATCCTGGCTGCACGCTATAAGCGCATGGACGCGGCGGTCGGGCCGCTGCTCAATGTCATGCAGACCGTGCCGCCGTGGGTCTATCTGATTCCGGCCGTGATGATCTTCAGTCTGGGCAAGGTGCCAGCCATTATCGCCACCATCGTCTATGGCATTCCGCCGATGATGCGCCTGACCACCCTGGCCTTCAAACAGATCCCCAAGGACCTGCTGGAACTGGGGCAGGCCATGGGCGCGCCACCACGAGCGATCCTGTTCAAGATCGAGATTCCGGCGGCCACACCGACCCTGCTGGTGGGGCTCAACCAGTGCATCCTGTTGTCGCTGGCCATGGTGGTGCTGGCCGGGCTGGTGGGGGCGGGCGGTCTGGGCGCGGAAGTGACCCGCGGCCTGACCCGCATGGAAATGGGCCTTGGCCTGCGCGCGGGCCTGGCCATCGTGGCGGTGGCCTTGCTGCTTGATCGATTGTCGCGTGGCGCCTTGCAGCGAGGTACGACTATCAAGGCGCGCTGACCGATCCTGCGGGGTATGATGCCCCGCAGCGTATTGCCAACAAGAATGCCGGGTGACCGGGCCGCGTGTTCAGCGGTCCGGTTTTCTATTTGAACAACAATAAGCAATGCAGAGGCCGCGCTTGGTCGAGAGAAGACAGTTCAGTGGAGGCATGCAAGGGCAGAACCTCCGATACGTGGGCGAGAAGGGTGACGCGCCGCGCCAGGCCCGGGTCGGCTTTCTGCTGCTCGAGCATTTTTCCTTGCCGGCCTTTACCCAGGCCCTCGACCCCCTGGTGACCGCCAACCTGATTCGGGCCGGGGTGTTTGCCACCCGCACCTTCAGCCTGGATGGCGAGTCGGTCACCAGCGACCTGGGGCTGGTGATCTGCCCCAACTCGGCGCTGGAACCGCGCCATTTGCAGGACCTGGACCTGTTTGTGGTCTGCGCCGGCCTGCGCACGCCGTTGCGGGCCTCCCCGGCACTGACCCACTTGTTGCAAGCGGCTGCCGAGAAGGGCATCGCCCTGGCCGGCCTGTGGAGCGGAGCGTGGTTTCTCGGCCAGGCCGGCCTGCTGGACGGCTATAAATGCGCCGTGCACCCCGAGCACCGCGCGGCCCTGGCTGAAACCGCCCGGGAAAGCCAGGTCACCAGCGAAAGCTACATGGTCGACCGTGACCGCCTGACAGCGGCCAGCCCCACCGGGGCTTTCACCCTGGTCCTGGAGTGGATCAACACCTTGCACGGGCGCAGCCTGGTGGATGCCGTGGTCGATATCCTGGCCTTCGAGGAGTCGCGCTACCGCCGGGCACGACCGTCGCTGCATGAAAAGATGAGCGAGCCGTTGCGCGAAGCCATCAACCTGATGAGCGCCAATATCGAAGAACCCCTGAACCAGGATCAGCTATCAGCCTATGTCGGTCGCTCCAAGCGCCAGATCGAGCGCCTGTTCAAGGAACAGTTGGGCACCACGCCAGTGCGTTATTACCTGGAATTGCGCATTACCGAAAGCCGGCGCCTGCTGCAGCATTCGGACCTGCCGATCGTCGAGGTCGGGGTGGCCTGCGGCTTTGTCTCGCCCAGCCATTTCAGCAAGTGCTACACCTCGTTCTACGGCTACCCGCCATCACGCGAAGTGCGCTTTGGTTGCGTTAGCGGCCTGCGCCCGGGGCGGTTGCGCGGCCCCTCGTAACGCCTGGCTCACAGAAAATTGCGCTTTGGGTAGGAGCGCGCTTGCCGGAATGCCGGACCACCGCGACCGGCTGCGTTAGCAGTCGTAAAATTGTGGTGTTTCGCAGATTTTCAACGTGTTCACATCTGTAAGTCTGTGGCGTTTCGCAAATTTTGCGAGCGCTACGCACTCGGTCGCGGGACAAGCGCGCTCCTACGCGCCAAGCCATACGATAGGGTTCGCAAGCCGTGCGATAGGTAGGGTGGAAGGCAAAAAGGCCAGTCTGAGACTGGCCTTTTTGTGGTTCAGCAAACAACAGGACGAATTACTTGCCCTGCCAGCGCTTGAGTACCAGGGTCGCGTTGGTGCCGCCGAAGCCGAAGCTGTTGCTCATGACGGTGTCGATCTTGGCGTTCTCGCGGGTTTCGCGCAGGATCGGCAGGTCGGCCACGGCCGGGTCCAGTTCGTCGATGTTGGCGGAGCCGGCGATGAAGTTGCCTTCCATCATCAGCATGCAGTAGATCGCTTCGTGAACACCGGCAGCGCCCAGCGAGTGACCCGACAGGCTCTTGGTCGAGCTGATGGCCGGGGCCTTGTCGCCGAAGACTTCGCGCACGCCTTTCATTTCCGCGACGTCGCCGACCGGGGTCGAGGTGCCGTGGGTGTTCAGGTAGTCGATCGGGGTGTCGACGGTGGACAGCGCCTGCTGCATGCAGCGGATGGCACCTTCGCCGCTTGGCGCGACCATGTCGTAGCCATCGGAGGTCGCGCCGTAGCCGACGATCTCGGCGTAGATTTTCGCGCCGCGGGCCAGCGCGTGCTCCAGCTCCTCGACCACCACCATGCCGCCACCGCCGGCGATGACGAAGCCATCACGGTCGTTGTCGTAGGCGCGCGAAGCTTTTTCCGGGGTGTCGTTACGCTTGCTGGACAAGGCGCCCATCGCGTCGAACAGGAACGACTGGCTCCAGTGCTCCTCTTCACCGCCACCGGCGAACACGATGTCCTGCTTGCCCATCTGGATCTGCTCCAGCGCCGTGCCGATGCAGTGCGCGCTGGTGGCGCAGGCCGAGGCGATGGAATAGTTCAGGCCCTTGATCTTGAACGGGGTGGCCAGGCACGCCGACACCGTGCTGCTCATGGTGCGGGTCACGCGGTAAGGACCGACGCGCTTGACGCCTTTCTCGCGCAGGATGTCCAGCGCTTCCATCTGGTTCAGGGTCGAGGCGCCGCCGGAGCCGGCGATCAGGCCGGTGCGCGGGTTGGACACCTGCTCTTCGGTCAGGCCCGAGTCCTTGATGGCATCGGCCATTGCCAGGTAGGCGTAGGCGGCAGCGTGGCCAACGAAGCGGAAAATCTTGCGGTCGATCAGTTCTTCGAGGTTGAGGTCGATGGAGCCGGAAACCTGGCTGCGCAGACCCATTTCGGCATAGTCCGGGTTGAATCGGATGCCAGGGCGGCTAGCACGCAGGTTGGCGGAGACGGTCTCTTTGTCATTGCCCAGGCACGATACGATGCCCAGACCCGTGATAACGACGCGGCGCATGCGGGAACCCTTAGAAGTTTTCAGTAGAAGTGAACAGGCCGACGCGAAGACCTTCGGCGCTGTAGATTTCGCGACCATCGACGCTGACGGTGCCGTCGGCGATTGCCAGAACCAGCTTGCCGCGCATGGTGCGTTTGATATGGATATTGTAGGTGACCTTTTTCGCGGTCGGCAGCACCTGGCCGAAGAACTTCACTTCGCCCGATCCCAGTGCGCGGCCACGGCCGGGGTTACCCTGCCAGCCCAGATAGAAACCGACCAGCTGCCACATGGCATCCAGGCCCAGGCAGCCCGGCATGACCGGGTCGCCTTCGAAATGGCAGGCGAAAAACCACAGGTCAGGGTTGATATCCAGCTCGGCGACCAACTCACCCTTGCCGTACTTGCCGCCTTCTTCACTGATGTGAGTGATACGGTCGACCATCAGCATATTGGGGGCGGGCAGTTGCGCATTTCCTGGGCCGAACAGCTCGCCTCGACTGCAGCGCAGCAGGTCTTCCCGGGTAAAGGCGTGTTGTTTGGTCATGCGAGCTCCTCAAAATATTCTCTTGCGGCAATGGACCTGTCGATCCTTGCCAGTCCTGGCAGGCTGATTCGCCAGGACATTGTCCGGCAGCCTAGTCGTAGACTGTTGCGTTGTCATGAAAGTCACAGTGCAGGCAAAACGAATGTACACCTGTTCACTGAAATACGTTACTCAGCCAGCATTACCGGTCGAGCTGGCTGACAAGACTGCCGCAATTTAGCATTTATCGCCAGTCACGGATGCCTCAAAGGCCAGCCAGCGCTGCAAAACCTGCAGCAGTTGTGCATGTTTGAACGGCTTGGCCAGGTAATCGTTCATCCCCGCTTGCAGGCAGGCGTCACGGTCGCCCTGCAGCGCGTTGGCGGTCAGCGCAATGATCGGCACGCCTTCAAGCCCTTCGATCCTGCGAATGCGGCGTGTGGCCTCATAACCGTCCATGACCGGCAGCCTGCAGTCCATGAGAATCAGGGCATGATGCCCGGTACGCGCCTTGTCGACGGCCTCGGCGCCATCTACCGCGACCTCGACGGCCAGGCCCAGACTGCGCAGCATGGCCTTGACCACCGTGCGGTTGACCGGATTGTCCTCGACCAGCAGCACGCAGCGCGGGTTGTCGGTCTGTTCAATGTCGCCAGGAGCGGGCATGTCGGGCGGCGGGTGATGAACGGCGCGTCGCAACGGCAGGTTCAGGGTAAACACCGAACCTGTTCCTTCTTCGCTGTGCGCAGACAGGGTGCCGCCCATGCGCTCGGCCAGGGTCCGGGCAATCGGCAGGCCCAGTCCGGTGCCGCCATAACGCCGTGAAATGGAGCTGTCGGCCTGCTGGAAGGCATCGAACATCGATTCGAGGTGATCGACATGAATGCCGATGCCGCTGTCGTGCACGGTGCACATCAACTGCACCTGAACGTCATCGAGCGCGACCCAGCCGGCCTCGATCCTGACCCCGCCCACCTCGGTGAACTTCAGCGCATTGCCGATCAGGTTGACCAGAATCTGACGGATACGGGTCGGGTCGCCGATCACGTCCAGAGTATCCATGCCGTCGGCCAGGTGCAGGTGCAGGTCCAGGCCACGCAACTGGGCCATGGGATTGAAGGCGTGGGTCGAGGCCTGGATCAGTTCGGCCAGGTTGAAGGTAATGCCTTCGATCTGCAGGGCATCGCGCTCAATGCGCGAGAAGTCGAGAATGTCATTGATGACCTTGAGCAGGTGCTCGGTGGACTCGGTGGCCAGCGTGGCATATTCGGCCTGCTCGGTGGTCATGGTCGTGGTTTCCATCAATTGCAGCATGCCCAGGACACCGTTCATGGGCGTGCGCAGCTCGTGGCTCATCATGGCCAGAAAGTCCGACTTGGCCTTGTTGGCCTGTTCGGCCTGCTCGCGGGTCTGGATCAATTGCGCCATCGAGTGCTGCTGCTCGATGCTGGCCTGTTCCAGATTGGCCGCCAGATTGTTGATGTGCCGGGCCAGGGCGCCCAGGTCGGCATCGTCGGTGACCGGCAAGGGCGTGCGGTAATCGCCTTTCTGGATGGCTTTGAGCGCTTCGCCCATCTGGCTGATCGGCCGCGACAGGCTCAAGGCCAGGCCGCGGGCCAGCAGAAAGGTGAACAACAGCGCGGCCAGGGCCAGCAACCCGGCCTTGAGCAGGATGCCCTGCTGGCGCTGGCTGAAGGTGTCGCTGGACATGCCGACCAGCACGCGGCCCAGATAGCCCTCGCTGTTGGCCGCAAACAGGGGAATGGCCTGATTGCCGGCTGCCGGATGCGAGGCGGTGATCGGGGCCTGGAAGATTTCCAGCTGACGCTTGGGCTGGGTGTTCTCCGGGCTTTGCTCGACATAGGTCAACAGGCTGTTGCTGCTGTCCTGAATCTCGACGTATTGCACACTGGGCATCGACAGGGTGGCGCGCATCAACGCCTTGAGCGACTCTTCATCACTGTTGAGCACGCCACGCTCGGCAGCAGGCGCCAACTGGTTGGCGATCAGTTGCCCGGTGTGGTTGAGCTCTTCGCGCAGGTCCTGCAGGCGCACGAAGGTAAAGAAGCCGGTCAGCAGGACGGTCAGCAACAGGGCAGGGCCCAGGCTGATGATCTGGGTGCGGGTATGGATGTCCCAGGGGCGCAGGGTCATGCCCGGTACCTGGCAGACACGCGGACACATGCCTGAAAATCGATTGAAGCGTCCATGGGGGTGTGCGCGCGGCAGTCTCCTCTGCATACAGCCTGCAACGGCCGAAATGTCGCATTGCCAATGCCGTGGGGGCGCATGGTAACCAAGATCAAGCCGATTTTCATGGACTTGTGCATTGTCCGCAGGCCAACTTCGCCATGGCCTGCCATGCTTGGGTGCGTTTGGCGCTGGCCGAGGCGCCAGCGCTCCGTATAATGCCTGCCATTGCCAGATCGCTGGCCCCGGATGGATTGTCTTATGAGCACACTGCAACCTGTAGCGGTTCTTGGTGGCGGCAGCTTCGGCACCGCCATCGCCAACCTGCTGGCACAGAACGGCCATCAGGTCCGTCAATGGATGCGCGACCCCGAGCAAGCCCAGGCCATTCGCGATAACCGTGAAAACCCGCGCTACCTCAAGGGGATCAAGGTGCTCCCCGGTGTAGAGCCTGTCACCGAGCTGGCCGACACCCTCGATGCCTGCGAACTGATCTTTGTCGCCCTGCCGTCGAGTGCCTTGCGCTCGGTGCTGGCCGAGCACGTCGAACGCCTGAACGGCAAGATGCTGGTCAGCCTGACCAAGGGCATCGAGGCACAGACGTTCAAGCTCATGAGCCAGATCCTTGAAGAAATCGTGCCCAAGGCGCGCATCGGCGTGCTGTCCGGTCCCAACCTGGCCCGTGAAATTGCCGAGCACGCCTTGACCGCCACGGTGGTCGCCAGCGAAGACGAAGCCTTGTGCCAGACCGTCCAGGCCGCGCTGCACGGGGCCACCTTCCGGGTGTATGCCAGTGCCGACCGCTTCGGTGTCGAACTGGGTGGCGCCCTGAAAAACGTCTATGCCATTGTTTCGGGCATGGCCGTGGCGCTGGGCATGGGCGAAAACACCAAGAGCATGCTGATTACCCGTGCCCTGGCCGAAATGACCCGCTTTGCCGTCAGCCAGGGCGCCAATCCCATGACCTTCCTGGGGCTGGCCGGGGTGGGCGACCTGATCGTCACCTGCTCGTCGCCCAAGAGCCGTAACTACCAGGTCGGTTTTGCCCTGGGCGAGGGCTTGAGCCTGGAGCAGGCCGTGGCCCGCCTGGGTGAAGTGGCTGAAGGGGTCAACACCCTCAAGGTGCTCAAGGCCCGCGCCCAGGAACTGAAGGTCTACATGCCACTGGTGGCGGGCCTGCACGCTATCCTGTTCGAGGGGCGTACCCTGGCCCAGGTCATCGAAGCGCTGATGCGCGCCGAGGCCAAGACCGACGTCGACTTCATTTCCACCACCGGCTTCAACTAACGTACTGCCCCATCGCTGATCAGGGAGAAGGTCTTGAACGATTCGAAAGTGAAATCCAGTGAATCCATCGTGCTGCGCATCCTCTGGATGCTGGTGTTTTTGTTGGTCTGGCAACTGGCCGAGATTGTCCTGGCGGGCGTTGTGCTGCTGCAACTGGGCTACCGGTTGTTCTACGGCGCACCCAGTGCCAGCCTGATGAGCTTTGGCGACAGCCTCAGCCAGTTCCTGGCCCAGATCGGCCGTTTCGGCACCTTCAACACCGAGCAAAAGCCCTGGCCGTTCGCCGATTGGCCCACCCCGCGTGCGCCTGAAGGCGAGGCACCGCATATCATCCCGGCCGCTGCGCACCCGGTGCGCGATGAGGAACCCAAGGCATGAAGCTGTGGGTCCTGCGCCACGGCCAGGCTCAGTCCCAGGCGGCCAGCGATGCTGCGCGTGAGCTGACCGACGTCGGCCGCCAACAGGTCATGACCAGTGCCGCCCACCTGCAGGGCCGGCCCCTGCAGCGCGTGCTGGTCAGCCCTTATGTGCGTGCGCAACAGACTGCCGCCGTGGTGCAAGAGGTCTTGCAGGCCGGCATCACGCAACTGACCGTCGACTGGCTGACCCCCGACAGCCCGCCCTTCGAGGTGCTGCGCCATCTCGAAGCGCTGGGGCTGGACGAAGTGCTGCTGGTCAGCCATCAGCCGCTGGTCGGCAGCCTGGTCGGGTTGCTGGCCCACGGCAGCCTGCAACATGCCCAGCCCATGGACACCGCCAGCCTGGCGGAACTGGACGGCAACTTCATGCTGGCCGGCGGGCTGAGCCTCACGGCCATCCGGCATAGCCACTAGCCGCCGTAATGGACTTCAAACAATGACAAGATCAAGGACTGCACATGACCCTATGGCGTGATACTCCCCAGATTGATCGGCTCAACGCCGCCCAGCCCAACACCATCGGCGAAATGCTCGACATTCGCTTCGAGTCGTTCACCGACGACTCGCTGACCGCCAGCATGGCCGTCGATCATCGTACCCACCAGCCGTTCGGCCTGCTGCACGGCGGCGCCTCGGTGGTGCTGGCCGAGTCCCTGGGCTCGATGGCCAGCTACCTGGTGGTCGACGCCAGCAAATTCTTCTGCGTGGGCCTTGAGGTCAACGCCAACCACGTGCGCGGGGTGCGCACCGGCCGGGTCACCGGCGTGGTCCGTCCGGTGCACATTGGCCGCACCACGCATGTGTGGGACATCCGCCTGAGCAACGACGAAGGCAAGCTGTGCTGCATTTCACGCCTGACCGTGGCGGTGGTGCCGCACGGGCAGGAGCCGCCGGCGCGCTGAGTACGGTTTGGCTATAAGTCGCGGCAGATCGGGGCTCGATTGATCGTTGTGGGGCGAGACGGACCTGGTTTAGGGTGGACCTGCGCAAGGAAGCGTTTGCTTTAATCAAGGAGCCCCCCATGACCGAGTCCGATACCCATGTCACCCCTGATGACCACGAAGAGCTTGCACAGCGTCTGAGCAGGATCTACAGCGATCAGTGGGTCACAACCCTCGAGTTTCAACAGTTGCGCGACGATGCCGATGCCTTGTTCATGGCGCTGGCCAAGCGTTTCGTCCCCCGTCCTGAAGATCCCGTCGATCAGACCAATCAATTGCTGCTGGATGTCCAACTGCGGGCTGATGAGGTTGTAAAAGCCATGAAAACGATGGTTTTGAGCATCAAGAAAGCCCGGCCGCAGCCAGCAGACAAAATCCTGGTCAAGCAAGCCCTTGGCTACCAGGTGGCTTATATCAAGGCCTGCCTCGATCGCGTGACCCAAACGCTGTAAGGCACGCACTCCTGCCAGCGCCCGATGCCTGTCGAGCATGGCGGGAGTGCCCTCTGCGATGGCCTATCCAATCATTGCGGCAGACCTGTCCAGGTGCGCACAATCCCCTCTGAACTGGCTCCCGGACCTGCCAACATGCCGCAACAGGTGTTTTTCGCTCATGCCAACGGCTTTCCCTCGGCCACCTACGGCAAATTGTTTGCAGCGCTGGCGCCGGAGTATCGGGTCATGCACCTGGACCAGCATGCCCACGATCCGCGATTTCCGGTCGACGACAATTGGCTGAACCTGGTCGATGAGCTGCTGCACCACCTGCATGCACTGCCCGGGCCGGTCTGGGGCGTGGGCCACTCGCTGGGCGGGTTGCTGCATTTTCACGCCGCCTTGCGCTGCCCGGCGCTGTACCGGGGCGTGGTGATGCTCGACTCGCCGGTGCTCGGGCCCGGCGACCAGTGGATGATCCGTGCGGCCAAGCGGTTTGGTTTCATCGACCGCATCACGCCGGCCGGTCGGACCCTGGGTCGGCGCGAGGCCTTCGACAGCCTGGAGACGGCGCGGGCCTATTTCGCCAGCAAGAGCCTGTTTCGCCGTTTCGATCCCGACTGTTTCGAGGCCTACCTGCAACACGGCCTGCGCGCCGAGGGCGAACACCTGCGCCTGCGCTTCGACCCGGCGACAGAAATCAGCATTTACCGCAGCATCCCGCACGCCAGGCCCCGCGCCGCACAGCCGCTGGACGTGCCGCTGGCCATGGTGCGTGGCCAGCAGAGTCGGGTGGTCATGCCGCGTCACGGTCAGCAGGCCAGGCGTCTGCGCCGTGGCGAATACCTGAGCATGCCGGGCGGGCACATGTTTCCCCTTGAACACCCCGATGAAACCGCGCGGCTGCTCAAGACCCTCTTTGCGCGCTGGGACCTGCCGGCCGACCCACAGGAGCAAGCATGAACCTGGTCGAAGAAGTGCGCCTGAACCTGGGCCATATCGAGCTGGCCGCGCACCTGTATGGCCCTGAAGACGGCCTGCCGGTGATTGCCTTGCACGGCTGGCTGGACAACGCCAACAGCTTTGCCCGCCTGGCCCCGGCCCTGCACGGGTTACGTATCGTGGCACTGGACCTGGCCGGCCATGGCCACTCCGATCATCGACCGCCCGGCACGGGTTATACGTTGGCCGACTATGCGCACGATGTGCTGCATGTGGCCGAGCAGATGGGCTGGCAGCGGTTTTCCCTGCTGGGCCATTCGTTGGGCGCGATCATCTCGGTATTGCTCGCCGGTGCGCTGCCGGAGCGGGTCGAGCGGCTGGCGCTGATCGACGGCCTGTTGCCCCTGACCGATGAGGCCGACAACGCCCCACAGCGCCTGGGTGAAGCCTTGCGCGCACAGTTGACCTTGGCCGACAAGCAAAAGCCTGTGTACCGCGACCCGGAGCGAGCCGTGCTGGCGCGCATGAGCGGGCGCCTGGCGGTCAGCCGCGAGGCCGCCGAACTGTTGGCCCAGCGTGGCCTGATGCCGGTGCCGGGAGGTTATACCTGGCGCAGCGACAGTCGCCTGACCGTGCCGACGGCGGTGCGCTTTACCTGGCTGCAGGCCATGGCCTTCGTGCGCCGGCTGGCCTGCCCGGGCCTGTTGATTGCCGCCGACGATGGTTTGCTGGCCCCGCACCGGGCGTTGTTGAACGAGTTGCCGATCCAGGTGCAGGCCTTGCCTGGCGGGCATCATCTGCATCTGGATGACGCGGCGGGGGCGACCTCTGTTGCAGACTGTTTCAATCGCTTTTTCGCCATTTCTTGACTTGCAGCGGGCAACTGCCGAGGCTGGGCGGGTTGAAACAGGAGTCAATCATGATGGATCAACCTGCAGTCTTGAATCCCGGCCCGTGTGGCGGCCTTTTTTTCGCCCTTTGCCGGGCAGCGTGCCGATGAGGGCCGCCATGCGTTCATTCAGTGTTCCGCTTTTATCCCTGTGCCTGGCCTTGTCGACCCAGGTGCTGGCCGAAGATGTCCCCGGCAGCCGCGACCTGGAGATCCTGCCACGCCCGCTCGACACCGAAATTGTCGATCACCGTCCCGAGACCGAGCAGGAGCGTATCTACCCGCTGGGTGCCATTCGCAAGATCAGTGGCCAGTTGCGCTACGACGGCCAGGTTGCTGCGCGTGGCCCGCTGCGTTCGGTGACCTATGAACTCCCCGCCGGCCACAGCGCCGACGATGCCTTTACCGCCGCCCGTGAAGCCTTGCAGGCCAAGGACGCCGAACTGCTGTTCTGGTGCCAGGCCCGTGATTGCGGTGAAAGCAGCCTGTGGGCCAACCAGGTGTTCGGCAATGCCCGCCTGTATGGTGCCGATGAGCGCCAGGCCTACCTGCTGTTGCGCCTGGCCGAGCCGGACCAGGACACGCTGGTGGCGCTGTACAGCATTACCCGGGGCAACCGGCGCGCCTACCTGCACGTCGAGCAACTGGTGGCTGCCGCACCGCTGGGCGACATCCTGCCCACCTCGAGCACCTTGCTGCGCCAGCTCAAGACCCGTGGCAAGCTGGTCCTGGCCCGGCTCAAGGGCGAGCCGCAAGACACCTGGGCCAGTGTCCTGGCCCGCAGCCTGAACCTCGACAGCAGCCTGCGCGTGACGGTCTCCGGTGCCCAGGCTGAAGCCTGGCGCGAGGCGCTGGTCGCCAAAGGCGTACGCGCCGCACGCCTGGAAACCGGCACCGCCGACAAGCCCGGCCTGGTCCTGGAAGTCATTCGTTGAGCGGGACGGGCATGACGGCTGTCATGCCCGCCCGTTATGCTTCATCTTCCTGATCCTTTGCGGTAAGCGACTCCATGTTCAATAACGATCGTCTGCTGGTGCAGATTCTGCTTCTGGCGCTGCTGGGTGCCTGTGTCTGGGTGATGGCGCCGTTCTGGTCGGCACTGGTCTGGGGCGCGGTGCTGGCCTTTGCCAGCTGGCCACTGATGCGCCTGCTGACCCACCTGTTCAAGGGCCATGAAACCATTGCCGCCGCGGTGATGTGCCTGTGCTGGCTGCTGCTGGTCGCCGCTCCCCTGGTCTGGCTGGGCTTCAACCTGGCCGACCATGTGCGCGATGCCACCAATTTCATTCGTGATGTGCAGGTCGATGGCTTGCCGGACCCACCCACCTGGCTGGCCGGCATTCCCATCGTCGGTGAGCGGCTGGTGGGGTTCTGGAACACCATCGACGAGCAGGGCGCGGCCATGATGGCCACGGTCAAGCCCTACCTGGGGCAGGTCGGTAACTGGCTGCTGGCCCGCAGCGCACAGATCGGCGGCGGCATCCTGGAGCTGACCCTGAGCATCGTCTTTGCCTTTTTCTTCTACCGCGACGGCCCGCGCCTGGCGGCCTTTGTGCTCAGCCTGCTGGAACGGCTGATTGGTGAGCGCGCCCAGTATTACCTGGACCTGGTGGCCGGCACCGTGCAGCGGGTGGTCAACGGTGTCATCGGCACCGCCGCCGCCCAGGCGATCCTGGCGCTGATCGGCTTTCTGATTGCCGGCATTCCCGGTGCCCTGGTGCTGGGCATCCTGACCTTCCTGTTCAGCCTGATTCCCATGGGCCCGCCGCTGGTCTGGATCCCTGCCACAGCCTGGCTGGTGTGGCAGGGCGAATACGGCATGGCGATCTTCCTGGGGGGGTGGGGCACCTTCATCATCAGCGGCGTCGACAACGTGCTCAAGCCTTACCTGATCAGCCGTGGCGGCAACCTGCCGCTGGTGATCGTGCTGCTGGGGGTGTTCGGCGGGCTGCTGGCGTTCGGCTTCATCGGCCTGTTCATCGGCCCGACCCTGCTGGCAGTGGCCTACAGCCTGCTGACCGACTGGGTCCAGGAAGGCCGCAAGCGCCCTCATCAACCCTGAAACACCCCGCTGATTGACTCAGCCTTGTAGGAGCGCGCTTGCCCGCGACCGGCTGCGTCAGCAGTCGTAAATTTGTGGCATTTCTCAGATTTTGCATGTGTTCACAGCGATGAAATTGTAGCGTTTCGCAGATT
>NZ_QFFU01000032.1 GCF_003131185.1 Pseudomonas ovata
GCCCGCGACCGGCTGCGTTAGCAGTCGTAAAATTGTGGCGTTTCATAGATCCCTGACGGGTTAGCAATCGTAAATCTGTGGCGTTTCGCAGATTTTGCGAGCGCTACGCACTCGGTCGCCGGCAAGCGGGCTCCTACCGGGGTTCTTCAGCGTGCCGCTTTGGCGCGTTGTCAGTGAAACAGGGTAGGTTCTCATCAAACACAAAATAACTTGTTGATGCATTGGATATTACATTGACCCCTTGTAGGAGCGCGCTTGCCCGCGACCGGCTGCGTTAGCAGTCGTAAAATTGTGGCGTTTCATAGATCCCTGACGGGTTAGCAATCGTAAATCTGTGGCGTTTCGCAGATTTTGCGAGCGCTACGCACTCGGTCGCGGTGGTCCGGCATTCCGGCAAGCGCGCTCCTACCGGGGTTTTTCAGTGCGTGGGTTGGGCGCAATCAGCCGCATGCCCAGTCCATCTCCATTTTTTCCAGGTCGATCTGCCCGTTGCCGCTGCCAAAATTGAAGCCGCCGAAGTCTTCTTCGAATTCCAGGTAGCGCGGCCCGAACTCGGGATAACCCTGCACCGGGAACATCGTGCCACCGAAGTGGTTGCGGCCGTGGAAACGCTCCAGCTCAAGGGCAACGCCCTCATCACTGAAGCCCGGGACATAACCGCTGTCCTGGCATTCATCTTCCCACTCACGGGGTGGCTTGCCGACGTTCGGATCACCTTCACGTTCCTGCGCACGCACGGGGAACGCCGTGTCGAGCCCGGCGGCGCGGCCCTCGCCTTGCAGCCACTCATAGGCCGGCTCGCCCGGGTTGCGCACTTGCTCGTAGCCGTAATATTCACGGTAGCTCTTGTCCAGCCAGCCGGGTGCCTGGCCCAGCAACGGATTGCCACGCAGGTCGGGGGACGGGCACAGTGCCGCATCGAACTCGGCCTGGGTCAGCCAGATGGCCGCGTAGCGGGTGCCAAGAATGTCCTCCATGTCGAACTGCCTGGGGTGGCGCGCCTGGCGATGTTGCCAGAACGGCAGCAGATGCACATCGGCCGGCGGCTCGCTGGACAAAGGTGCGGCAAAGAACGCCTCCACGACACTGCTCGAAGGAAGCTCTTCGAACTGGTCATCGACAAACAGGCTGAACGCCACGAATTGCGCACCCTGCGCGCGGTACTGGCTGGGCACATGCAGGGTAAAGGCATGGCGCAGCGGATGACCGCTCGACGGACTCAGGGGCCACTGTACGGGAGTAATGCCAGGTGGCAGGCCAAGGTTCCAGCCGCCGGCCCATTCTTCGCCGCGGCCCGTTGCCGGCAGCGGGCGCTGCGGATCACGCAGCAGGTCATAGACCGTGTTCAGACGGGTGTCGGCCAGCAGTTTGTCGGGCTCGGGGTAGACCGCATCTGGCTGGCTGATTTCCAGGGCCAGGATCGCATCGCCACGAAAACGCACGATCAGGTCATGGCCATCGTCGGTGCGGTCCCGGTATTGGGTCCATTCCAGCGGGTCCTTTGGACCGTTTTCGAACATCTGCAAGTTCGGCCGGGCGTGCAGCGCGGCTTCCAGCGGCATGCCAATGTGCAGGCCTTCGATCAGTTGCGTATCGGAAAAGGACTTGTAGAAGCCCACCTTACCCAGTTTGCCACCCACTTCCACCTGCGCTCCGAAACCATGGTTATGCGTGTCAGGCACATAACCGTGCGCATCAGGCGGCGACCAATGCTTGCCCATGATACTGGCCAGCACATCGACGGGCATCAGCGGACGCAACGCAGCAATTCGGGCACTGTTCATCGGTGGACCTCCTTGGTAATCGAATGCATGTGGCAATAAGACCCGATTATCCCGGGCAAATTCCCGCCAGCATGGTTTGCCTGCTCCGACGCGGGTGCCGGCGCCCGCTCAAGACCGATTATCTGAAGACACGGCGCCACCCGCCCGCTTGCGCTTGCAAGGCCTCATGCAACTGCGCCGCACTCGGCCGGCAGGCGGGATCGAAGGACAAGGCCCGGCGCAACGCCGGCCAGCCGTGTCGCGGCAACCGGGCCGGCCTCTGCAGTGTACGGTCAAGCCGGGCTGCGCAAGCCTGGTCGCCGGGCAGGCGACGAAACGGGTGTCGACCGCACGCCAGCTCGTAGATCAGGCACGCCACTGCATAGAGGTCCGACGCTTCGGATAACGCCCCGCCCTCGTGCAGCTCCGGGGCAGCATACGCCGGCGTCCAGGCCTTGAAGGTGTCACGCCGCAATTGCGGCAGCCCGGGCAGAATCCCGGGCTGTGCCTGTCCCAGACCGAAATCGAACAACCGCACCCCCCACTCGCCGAGCATGACATTGCCCGGTTTCAGGTCGCCATGCAGCACGCCCCGGGCATGGCTGTGGGCCAGGGCCTGCAGCAAGGGCAGTACCACGTCGAACAACTCATTCACCGGCATGCCGGTGGGGCATTCGCACAGCACATGGTCCAGGGTCAGCCCCTGCAGCAGCTCCAGGGTCATGAAGGCACAGGGTCGCCGGGTGTCGACCTCGAAGCTGTAGCAGCGCACCACGCCGGGATGGTGCAAATGACGGGTCAGGGCAAATTCACCGTACAGCAGCGACGCCGCATCCGGCACCTGGTCGAAGGCTTCGCCCAGCATCTTGAGGGCAATGTCTGGTTGAGGGTCGCCGTACTGCTCATGCAGCAGGTCACGGGCGCGCCATACCAGACCCATGCCGCCGACACCGAGCAGGCGGTCAAGCCGATAGCGTCCGCACAGCACCTGCGGCGGCGATGGCAAATCACTCATGTGCGCACCACCACACCGGTCAGGTTGTCCGTCGCCGGGCCTTGCATGGCGTGGCCGAACACGCAGGCCAGGGCCGTGGCCGCCGTGGGCTGGCTCAAGCCCTGGCCCAGTGTCTCGCTGTCCAGCGCCTGATACAGACCATCACTGCACAGCAGGTAGGTGTCGCCCGGCTGCACACGCCATTGCAGCAGCTCCAGGCGCAAGGGGTGGCAGGCGCCGATCGCCCGGGTCAGGCCATGGGCGTGCGCGTGGTCGTGGGTCAACTGGTACAAGCGCTGGCCGCGCCACAGGTAGCAACGGCTGTCGCCTGCCCAGCAGCAGGCGCCCTGCTCGCCCTGCAGCAAGAGCGCCACCAGGGTGCTGCCGATGATGCGCGGCGGCTGTCCCTGGCTTTGCGTCAAGGTCAGGCAAAGCTGGCGATTCAACCCCTGCAGGCGTTGGCGCAGTTGCACGAGCCGGGCCTCCAGCGGCAGCTCGGCAGGCAGTTGCGCCAGGGTATCGACGATCAGGCGGCTGGCGATATGCCCGCCATGATGCCCACCCATGCCATCGGCCACCGCCCACACCCTTTGCCCGGTGGCTTCGAGAAACGCGTCCTCGTTGCGCGCCCGCACCTTGCCACACTCGCTGCGGGCGGCGCTGTCCAGTACCGGATCAGGCTTGTTCATAGCTGTGCCGGCAGACGAAAGCTGCGCAGTGCACTGACGTCGAACGGATTGGGCATGCGCTGGCTGGTCAGCAAGTAGTTGGCGCGCAGGCCGCCCAGGTCGGCCTTGAGCACCAGCACATCGCGGCCGCTCAATGGTTCGACCTGCATCAGGTCGAGCAGGCGGAACAACGACCAGGACCCGAGGTTTTTCTCGATGCCCACGGGTCGTCCGTCCCGGCGCTCGGCCACCAGGCTGGCACCACCCTGCCCGGTGTCGTCGGGCCAGGTGAAGGCCATCGGCACAATAGGGCCGTGACGGTATTCCAGCAGGCGCTCGCCCAGGCGGAATTCGGCGCGGTTGACGGCACTGTCCAGGCTGTAGGGCTCCAGCGTGAAGCGCACTTGCGGCAGGTTGGGATCCTCGGCGAAAAAGCCCTGGCGGATGCGCTGGGCGGCGCTCATTTGCTCCAGCAGCGCACGGGACATGGGCAGGCTGTGGCCGTCGATGCTGCGCAGACGGTAGCTGCCCGGATGACCGCTGACGAACGCCTTGAGGTGTTGCTCGAAAAAGCTTTCGAGAACCCCCTGGGCCTTGAAAAACTCGCGAAAGTCATTGAGCGCCACATCGCTGGTGCTGTGGGCGCTGAACGGATAGCGCTGCGCAATGGCCTTGGTGTAGAAGCCATACAGCTCGCTCTGGTAACGCTGGTTGAGGTGCTGATAGGCATTGCCGAGCACCAGCCGCCAGGTGTCTTCCGCCATCAGGTTGAACCAGCCGCTGACCGGGCGCGGCAGGCGTGCAGCGGTGTTGCGTAACTGGCTCAAGGCATCGCGCTGGCCGCCCATGCGCGCCCTGGCCATGTCGAAGGCGAACTGTTCGGGCTGGCTGGCCCGTGCCAGGCTGGCCAGTTGCTGCTGCACGGCATCCAGGCCTTGCAAGGCCACGGCCAGGTCGGCGCTCGGCGCGTCCTGGTCGTCGAGCAAGCGGTGCAAGGGCTCGAAACGCTGCTGCAGGGCCCGGCGGGCATTATCCGGCAAGGCAATCGCCTGGCTCGCCACGGCCGTGGCCGCCTTGCCGAGCCCGGCGGCCGGGGCAGGGCCAGATTCGATCGCTGCCTCAAGCGCCTCGGAAGGCAGCGCAAAGCGGGTGTTGTCGCGAATCTGCAACAGCAATTGCACCACCGGCGAACTCGACGACAGCAGCCCCGCGGCCAGGTCAGCGCCCTCGCCGGCATCACTGAACGGCAGCAACCCGAGCTGCGCCACCGCTTCGCTCCAGTGGCTGGCGTAGTCGCGAAAGTACAACTGCTCCAGCTCTACCAGCAACTGGCGCAGGTCCCGACCGCTGATGTCGCTGCCCTCGCCGAGCACCCAGTTGTCACGCAGCAGTTCACTGACGCGGGCGGTGCCTTGCACCGAGAAGAACTGGCGGTAGCCCTGACGGGTGTATAGCCCCGGAATCGGCCGGTCAGCGCCGACGAACAGGTCGCGCTGCGGCCCCAGGTGCTGACTGAGCCGGTAATCGGGCAGGCTGCGGGCCTGTTCGCGCAGGGTGCGATACACCACGCTGGCGAGCGATTCGCTGCGCAGGGTCTGGCGCGCCTGCAGCACCAGGCTGTCGTTGAGCGGCTGGCTGAACGTCAGGCCCAGCAACTGCTCGAAATGCCGGTTCAGGTCGTTCTGCACGTCGTTGTGACCCTGGTACAGACGCGACCACTCGGCCGCCAGCCAGTCCTTGAGCCACGACGCATCGCGACGGGCCGGCAGGTTGAGCATCAGGTAAGCGCGCAGGTGGCCCAGCAAGGCTTCGCGGTCATGCAGGCTGGCGGCGATTCGCGCCTCCAGCAAATGCGTCACTTGCGGCAAAAGGTGGCTGAGCAGTTCGCGCTCATAGGCCTCACGCAGCACCGGCTGGCTGGCCTGGCCCTGATACAGCCCGTTGCGCTCGTGCCAGGCCACGTCGCCGGCCGGCGCGAAGACCTGGCTGGCCTGCGCGCTGGTCTGCAGCACCTTGAGCAAGGCCATGGCATCGTCGTCGGGATTGAGCATCTGGTGCTGTTGCTGCCATTGGCCTGCCAGCACCCGTAACGTTTCCAGGCGCTCGTGGTTGGTAGAAAAGCCACGGGCCCACAGCACCCCGCCCAGCACCAGCATGGCCAGGCCGCCGATCAGCCATGCGCGCTGGCCCCAGTGAATGCGGCGGCGCTCGCGAGGATCGAGGCCGACCAGCCCGGCTTCGGCAAAGATCACCCGGCTGAACAGATCATGAATAAAGCGTGCACGACCACTTGCACCCGTCACTGTCAGGGCTCGGCCTGGCGTCTGCACCTGCGCGTCTGACGACACCGGCTCAGGGTGCGGTGCCGAGGTCAGGTAAAAGCCGCGCAGTCGATGGCTGCGCTGATAACGGTGATGATTGAAGACGCTGTCGATCAGCTGACACAGGTGGCCACCCAGCACACCCAACCGGTGCGGAAAACCAAGCATCAGGCTGCGGCGGCCGGTGTCACGCTCCTGGTGCAGGCGGCCGATGAGCTGACTGTCGAGATGACGCAACAGCGCTTCGACCTCCTGGCGCACCACGCCCGCCTCATGGGCCGCCTTGTCCCGGCTGAAGCTGGCACCAAGCACCTGACGGTTCTGCTCAAGACTCAAGGCATCGAAGAATGCCTCGAAGCCCGGCACCTTATCGGCCTGGCTCAGGATGAGGTACACCGGCACCTGCACATGCAGCACCCGGCTCAGCTCCTGCAGACGCGCGCGCAACTGCCTGGTCAGCGCCAGGCGCTCGGCGTCCTGGCCTTCAAGCAGCAGGGGGACGGGAATCGTGACCAGCACGCCATTGAGCGGCAAGGCCCGGCGGCGTTTGCGCAACAGGCCCAGCAGGGTCATCCACGCTTGCCCGTCGAGGGTCGACCGGGGCTGGGTCAGGTAGCGTCCGGGCGTGTCGAGCAGGACGGCCTGCTCGGCAAAATACCAGTCACAGTGCTCGGTGGCGCTGTCGGCCCCGGTGTGCAGGGATTCAGGACGGTTGAGCGGAAATTCCAGCCCTGAGCCTTCCAGCAGGCGGGTCTTGCCACTGCCCGGGGGGCCGATCAGCAGGTACCAGGGCAATTCGTCACGCACCCGCTGGGGGTGATTACGGTACAGGCTGGACTGGGCGAGCGTGCGCACGGCGTCATTGAAACGCTGGTGCAAGCCTTGCCGCTCAGTGTCCAGGCGCGCGTCGTGGTGCTCCTTGGCCTGGCCTTGTTCAGGTGCTTCAGCGCCCGGTTGCCGACGGCTGGCACGCCAACCGGCGAACACCAGGCCCAGTCCCCAGAGCAGAAGCAGCACACAGAAAGTTGCCAACCGCGCATTTACCGGCGCCCAGGGACGCCATTCATGGATGGCCAGCATCGGCCCGATCCACCACACCAGCGCCGCGCCGGCCAGCACCAGCGCGAGGCTCCAGACCCAGGTCTGGCCCAGCACCGACAGGCTTTTTTTCATCGTCATGTTCATGGAGGGGGTCTCACGAGCGGGTCGGGATCAGGCTCGTTTCGAGCTGTTGCCAGGGTTGCAGAACGGTCTGGCGCTGTTCGCCAAGCACCCAGGCAAAGCCCGAATACAGGATGGCCAGCCCGACCGCGGTAAACAGCACCACCAGCCACCAGGGCACGATGCCCGGCACGTCGCAACGTGGATCATCCAGCCCCTGCCAACGCGGTGACAGCTCACTGCTGGCCTCACCGCGCAGTTGCCGGATCTGCCGGTACAGTGCGTCGCGGACCTCTTCGAGCGCGACGGTGCCGCGATTGCCACGTCGATACTTGCCTTCGAATCCCAGTGCCAGGCACAGGTACATCAGCTCCAGCAGGGGCAGGTGCCGCAGCGGATTCCTGGACAATTGCTCCAGCAGGCTGAAGAATTTTTCGCCGCCAAAGGTTTCGTTGTGAAAGCGGCTGAGCAGGCTGTTCTGCGCCCAGTCGCTCTGCCCGCCCCACGCGGTGGTCACCACCGCCTCATCGAGCACCGTGCACAGTACATAACGCGCGATGCCCACCTGATCGCTGTCGATGCCGTCGCGCAAGGCCTGGTGTTCAAACTGCTGGACCTGGCCGCGCAACTGGTCGTTGAGCCGCGCGATATCCGGTGCGTCCGTGTGGTACTTGATCTGCCGGATGCTCGACAGCAACGGCGATGCGGCCGCCACCAGGACATTCAGGCCCAGGCTGAAGTGTGGGGTGGCCGGCACGTGCGCGGCATAGACCATGCGTTCTTCAAGCAGGCCGAAGCGTGGTGCATCGCGGGCATCGGTCACCGGTGCCTGCTCGGGGCCCAGACCGGCATGGTCGAGCAGAACGGTTGTGTCGACCTGCCCGGAAAAGTCTTGCGTGTTCATGTCGTTCAATTCCTGATCGCCCAGAAAGTCAGTTCCAGCCCGGCGAAATCACCGGACAGGTGGAAAGCAAAGCCGCCGGAGCGTTCCAGCACAGCCAGGTCGTCAGGGACGGGCTCCAGAATGAAATAGGTCTTGTTGGCGTGAAACGGAATCTGCCGGGGTGCTACAGGCAGAGGCTTGAGGCGGATCCCCGGCAGGTGCAGGTTGACCAGGTCGCGGATGTGCTCCACGGCACCGGCCTTCAAGTGCGCGGGCAGGCGCTGGCGCAGTTCTTCGGCGTCACACTGGGCACTGACAGCCAGTACGAAACTGCACGAGACCAGCAGCGTGTGGTCATGCAGCGTGGCAACGCGCACCCCGTACTGACGCAGCTCCAGCGGCAGCTCGATGGCATGCTGCTCCAGCACCATCGACAGCACCTGGCGCAGTTCGTCAAGCAAGGGCCGCAGGCTCGCGCCTTGATCGCTGTGCTGATAGGCCCCGCTGAAAGCAGGCCGCTTGCTGTCGCTGCCAAAGGTGGCCAGCTCACCCAGCAGGCCCAGCAACAGGCAATACAAGGCCTCGGGGTGGACGTGCGCCTGATCCAGGCAATGGCGCAGCAGCAGTTCGTTGCGATTGATCAGTTGCAGCATCATGAAATCGCCGATCTGCGCACTGCCAACGGTGCCGCTGGAGCGAATACGCCCGGCAATGGTATCGCCACGATGAGCCAGCAGGCTGATGACTTCCTTGAGGCACGAGAGCATCCAGGCACAGGACTTGACGTGCAGGAAGCTGGGCACGAAGTCCGGCGCCAGGGTAATGGCCCCGCCGGCACCGGCTTCAAGGATCTGGCACAGCTTCAACCTGACCCAGGCCTGTTCGCCGGAGTCCTCGCCCAGCATCAGGCGCAGGTCGGGACGACCGCAATTGACCTGGCTGCTGGCGTCCTCGCCGGCATTGGAGTCGGCCACGTCGGCCTGGTAGACGGTGTAGCGCGCCAGGACATCGGCCTGCTCGGCACGCCGGGCTTCGACATGGTTGCCGGTCACCAGGGGCAAGGCCAGGTACACGGCGGTGTGGGTGGTGTTGGGCGGCACGTCCAGAGCCAGGGGGTGCGGGGCACCCGCCAGGTCGAACAGGCTGCCGTCGGGCAGGATGCCACGGGCCTGGCTGATCACCAGCTTGCCCATGGAGAGAAACTGCACGTCGATGTCCAGGCTGACAAAGCCCCATTGATGGCTGCCCAGCATCAGGGTGCGGGTCTTGAGCTGGTGATCGTAATAACGGTCGTTGTGCTGCAGGTGCTGGGGGCGCAGCAGCATGCCTTCCTGCCAGATGACCTTGTGCGTGTTCATCGTCCACCCTCCTCGTCAGCCAGGGACGCACGATCGGCGGTGATACCGTCTTCATCCAGAATCAGGCCCGCCTGCGTGCGCTGGCCGGGGTTGACCGTCAGCACATGCTGCCAGCGCGTCTCGTTGAGGTCGCGGTAGGCCGCCAGGACCCCCACATGACGGCCTTGTTCGACGCGCAGCTTGAGCAGGCGGGTTTCACCGGGACGCAGTTCCAGCTCCTCGCTGACAATCAGGTCAGGGGCCAGGGTGTCGCGCGCACGTTCATAGAGGCTGAAGAAGTCAGCCGTTTCGAATGCCACCGGATGGCGCAACTCGAACAAGCGCACCACGATCGGTGAAGGGCGGCCGTGCAGGTCCGGATTGAGACGGTCACTGGCGGCCAGGGTCAGGTCCAGCTTGGTCAGACTGGAATAGGGCGACAGCGCTGAGCAACCGGCCAACAGCAAGGGGGTACAGGCCAGCCACAACAATGGCCGGCAGGTGGGGCGAAGCTTGAAACGGGGCATGAGGGTCATCCCTGAACCGGGCTGTAGAGAGGGGCAATCAGACGGACCTGTTCGGCGTAGGCACGGGCAAAATCCCGGGCCAGCAGTCGCTCGGTCCAGTCGTCATCACCACTGAGTGCTTGATGGTGACGAACATAGGCGCGCCAGCGCCGGCCGTCGGAGGTCAGCCAGGTGCGGTGGTCACGCTCCATCTGCGCGATCAGACGCTGCGGCGCCACCTGCTCCAGCGCACTGCGCAAGACCGCACGGCTGGCATTGAGCAATGCCACTTGATGCGCTTGCAGGGTCTGCACGGCCTGGCTGAGCGCCACCTGCGCCGCGCCCGGCTGCCCCGAGGCGCCCGGACGGCGCAGCAGGGCCAGCCACCCGGCACGGTCCAGATCACGCTTGAGCGGGTTCTGGCCGGTGCCAAAGGCATCGCTCAACCCCAGGCGCAGCTCGTTTTTCAATTCGCTGCGAAGACGCAGGCTGTGTTGCAGGCCCTCCAGCCCCTGGCGCAACAGCGTGGCCACGGTCATCGCCAGTTGCTCACGCTCGGGGGCTGCCAGGTCATCCAGCGACACACCCAGTGCCTCGGCAAACCCCTGCCAGAAGGCTTCATCGGGACCGACGACGGCCTCGGTCACCTGCACCGCTGGCGCTTCAGGCGAAGTCGCGGTGGCCGCGATCAAGCGCGGTACGGTCAGGTTTTCCGTATCGATGCCAGGGCTTTCCAGCGCCGCAGGCGAGACAGGCACCTCAGGCGGCCTGGCGTTCAACAGATGCTCCAGCAGGCCTTCGGTTTTGTCCTGTAACGCATTGAGTGGATCAGGCTGGATAAAGGCGTCGTCAGGAATGACACGGCCCGCTGCGGCAGGCTGGCCCATGGCAGTGTCGATACCTTGCCGGGTGTTTTCCAGGCGGGCATGAATGCGCAAGCGGCCCAATAAAAAATGGCTGCCCTGCTCGATGACCTGCGCTACGCCCAGGGGCAGGCGCTGACCGGTCAAGCCGTCATGCGTGCCGTTGCGGCTGGTGTCGATCAATATGAACCTGCCGTCCTGATAGCCGATGACCGCATGATGATTCGACACATGGCGTTGCGGATCCGCCAGGATCCAGTCGCAGGCCGGGTGACGCCCCAGCACCCCGCCCCGCTCGACGAAACGCTTGGTCGGGGTGGCGGCCCAGCCACGCTGTCCGGGATCACGAATTTCCAGTACCAATTGCATGCTGTTGCTCCTTACAGACCGCGCTTGAGGGCCTTGGCGTCGCCCAGCGGACGGTACTCGTGGTCATCGAAGGTGTAATTGCCGCGGCAACCGGCCAGGCCGCCGAAAACGGCCAGGGCCAGCACGGCTGCGTACCAATGGCGTGCAGACATGAAGAGGTCTCCATAAAGGGAATTGACGGTGCCGGGTGTGGCGCGTAGGTGCATCGATGGCGTGCGGCGCTAGCCGTAGCCATGATCGGACGGGATGTTCAGGCGCTGCAGGCGATACAGCAGCGTGCGCCTGGCGACCCCCAGTTCGCGGGCGGTCCGGGTGCGGTTGCCGCCATTGTTGTTGAGGCTCTCGATCAACAGGGCACGCTCGACCTGCTCCATGCGCTCGCGCAGTACGGTCGGGCCTGGCGCCGGCTGTACACCGCCGTGGCGGGTGAAATGCTCGATCCGCAGCAGCGTGTCATCGCACAGCAGTACCGCACGCTCGACCAGCGCCTTGAGTTCACGCACATTGCCAGGCAGGTCAAGGCCATTGAGGTAGTGCAGCGCCGCCGCCGACCACTGCGGCGGCGGACGTTGCAGGCCGGTGCTGGCCTGCGTGGCGAAATGGCGGGCCAGGCGCGCAATATCGCCTTCACGATGGCGCAAGGCCGGCAAGTGCAGGGGGAACTGCGCCAGCCGGTAATACAGGTCTTCGCGAAAGCGCCCGGTGCTGACCTGCTTGCGCAGGTCGTGGTGGGTGGCGGCAATGATGCGCACATCGATCCTGTGGGTCCTGTTGGCGCCCAAGGGCCGGATTTCGCCTTCTTGCAGGACCCGCAGCAATTTGGCCTGCAAGGCCAGGGGCATGTCACCGATCTCATCAAGCAGCAAGGTGCCGCCATTGGCCGCATCGAACAGCCCGGCGCGGTCTTTGGCCGCCCCGGTAAACGCCCCCTTGCGGTAGCCAAACAGCTCGCTCTCCAGCAGGCTTTCCGGAAAGGCGGCGCAGTTTTGCACCACGAACGGTCGCCCTCGCCTGACGCCATGGTCATGAATGGCACGCGCCACCACTTCCTTGCCGGTGCCGGTTTCACCTTCGAGCAACACCGTGCAAGGGCTGCGCAGCACCTTGCCGATCAAGTGGCGCACCTGCTCGATGGCCGGACTGTTGCCGATCAGCCCATAGCCCTGGGCCGTTGCCAGCGCCTCAGGCCCCCTCGATACGGCAATGGCAGGCTGCGCGTGCAGGGTTTCGAGACGCGCCTGCATCAATGCGCTCAGGTGCTCCAATGGCCCGGCCAGAGGTTGCAAATCGCGACGTTGAGCGGTGGCGCACAGCAGCAGGCCGATGACACGCTGCGCGACATTGCGCAGCGGCACGCACAGCAAGGCGTGCCAGGGCCGTGAGGGTTCGGGCAGAAAGCGTGTGTCGTGCACGGCAGGATCCAGCCCGGACAGGGCCATTGGCTGCCCCTGGCGCAGGATGAATTGCAGCAAGGGGTGGTCCTGATAGTCCACTGCCAGCGGGCTGTTTTCAGGCGGCGTACGTGCGCCCTCCAGGCTTTCCCCTGCCAGGCGCAGGCCGGGACCGGCGCTGTCGAGCCGGTAGACCTGGGCCAGTTCGCAACCACTGACCGCTTGCGTGGCATGCAGCAGGTGCTCGAACAGCGTCTGTTCGCACGTGGCCCGTGCCAGTTGCACGCAATGGCTCAACAAGGCATCAGTGTGTTGGGCAAGCACGGCCATGTCAGGCGAACCCGCAGACGATACGGGACTGGTCGTCGAGGCTGACGTGCACGTTCGCAAAAGCGTCGCCCCCGGCCATGGCGTCGAGCAACCGATCGACCAGTGGTGGCATCACTCGGGTGTCGAGCAGGTGATCGATGAAGCGTGCCCCGCCGGGGCTTTGCTGGCAGCTGTCAGCCAGGTGTTCGATCAGTTCCGGCGTATAGCTGAGCGTCAGTTGCCGCAGACGCAGGCGTTCGGCCAACTGTTCAAGCCGGAGCACGACCAGTTCCGCCAGCACCGCACCGCTGACGGGGTAGTACGGCACCACCTGCATGCGCGCCAGCAGCGCCGGGCGGAAATGCCGGCTCAGCAGCGGCCTTATGTGCGCTTCGAGCACTGGCGCAGCGGGTCGCTCACCCTGGGCGCACAGGGCCTCGATCTGTGCGCTGGCCAGGTTGGAGGTCAACACGATCAGGGTGTTGCGAAAGTCGATCTCGCGACCCTCGCCATCATTGGCGATGCCCTTGTCGAACACTTGATAGAACAGGTTCAGGACATCCGGATCGGCCTTTTCGACCTCGTCGAGCAGCACCACCGAATAGGGTTTTTGCCTGACCGCCTCGGTGAGCATGCCGCCTTCGCCATAGCCCACGTAGCCCGGTGGCGAACCGATCAGTCGTGACAGGCTGTGTTTCTCCTGGAATTCCGACATATTGAGGGTGGTCAGGAACCGCTCGCCGCCGTACAGCAGGTCAGCCAGCACCCGTGCGGTTTCGGTCTTGCCGACACCGCTGGGACCGACCAGCAGAAACACCCCGACAGGCGCGTCGGCCCGGTTGAGTCCGGCCGCCGCAGCGCGCACGGCGCGGTCCAGGGCCTGCACGGCCTGTTGCTGGCCGCGAATACGCGTTTGCAGGTCGGTGGCGAAGCGGACGATGCGGGCATTGTGCTCACCGGCCAGCTGCGCCAGCGGTATGCCGGTCCAGGCGGCGACCACCTCGGCCACCAGCCGTGGGCAGACTTCAAAGCTGACCAGCCGATGGACCGCCTGGGCCTGTTCCAGGGTGCGCCGGAGCTCACCAGCCTCGGCTTCCAGGCTGGCAAGGTCCGGGCCCGGTGCCTCATCGCTGGTTTCAGCGGTCTTCTGCTGGCGCGCCGCGGCCAACTGACTGCGCAGGCCCAGCAGACGCTCGGCCAGCCCCCGCTGGAGATGCCATTCGGTGTCCAGCGTATCGAGTTCACGCTCGACATCGATCAGGCGTGCCTGCCGTGTGGCCAGGGCAGCGGTGTCGATGCTCAGGCCCGATTGTTCGTCGCGGCTCAGCGCCTGCAACTGGCGATACCCTTCGGCCCGTTCGCCACGCAGCTGCTCCAGGCTGTGCGGCGCGCAGGCCAGGCTGATGCGCACCCGGGCGCAGGCGGTGTCGAGCACATCGACGGCCTTGTCCGGCAACTGGCGACCGGCCAGGTAACGGGCCGACAGCCCGGCGGCGGCAACCAGTGCATCATCACGCACGTAAATGCCATGACTCTGTTCATAGACCGGCGCCAGCCCGCGCAGGATCGCCACGGCCTGGGCCAGGCCGGGCTCATGCACCTGCACCGGCTGGAAGCGGCGCGCCAGGGCGGCATCTTTCTCGAAGTACTTCTTGTACTCGGCCCAGGTCGTGGCCGCAATGGTGCGCAGCTCGCCACGGGCCAGGGCCGGCTTGAGCAGGTTGGCCGCGTCCGAGCCACCGGCATTGGCGCCGGCGCCGATCAGGGTGTGGGCTTCGTCGATAAACAGAATGACCGGCTGAGGGGCGGCCTTGACCTCGTCGATGATCCCGGTCAGGCGTCGCTCGAATTCGCCCTTGACGCTGGCACCGGCCTGCAACAGACCAAGGTCCAGGCTCAGGATCCGTACATCGCCCAATACCGGCGGCACCTCGCCGGCCGCAATGCGCAGGGCCAGCCCCTCGACCAGCGCGGTCTTGCCGACCCCGGCCTCGCCCACCACGATGGGGTTGTTCTTGCGCCGCCGGGCCAGGATATCGATCATCTGGGCGATTTCGGCATCGCGGCACAGGACCGGATCAATCCGGCCTGCACGCGCCTGTGCGGTCAGGTCGTGGGTAAAGCGCTGCAGCATGGACTCATCGCCCGACACGGATTGCGGCACAGCGGGGCCGTGCTGGCGCGACAGGGCAAAGTCCTTGAGCCACTCGATGTTCAAGGTCGCCAGCAAGGGCTGGTAGCGGCTGCCGGCATGCCCCAGGGGGTTGCGCAGCAGGGCCAGCAACAGCGCAGCATCGCCGACCCGGGCCTGGCCCAGGTCGAGCGTGGCGGCCAGGAGGGCTTCCTGCAACCATTGCACCAGGGCCTGGGCGAACACCGGATGGCGCGAAGTGCTCTGCCCGCTCAACGGTTGCAAGGCGCTGCGCAACTGGACCGGATCGACTCCGGCATCGCGCAGACCGCGTTCGAGCACGCCGTCCGGACGCTCCAGCAGGCACAACAGCAGGTCCTCCACCAGCACCTCGCTGGCCCCGCGGATCACACAGCGTTCGGCACACGACTCCAGGTCGCGGCGCGTCTCGGCATCCAGCGCCTGGATGAGTTTTTGCAGGTCGAGATTGATCATGTCTTTAAGTCCCTTGATGAAGCGTGCTGCCCAGCGTGACCAGGCCATCGGCACGTTCGTGGCCCAGCCAGCTGGTCCAGCCCAGACGGCATTTGCTGGCCACGCCCAGGCGCAACGCGCGTCGTTCGTCATGCCGCAGTTGCAGACGCAGGTCGTAGTCCAGCGGGTCGCGCAGGGTGAAGCGCACCAGTGCACAGAGCGGCCGGTAACCGGCCCCGATGGGCAAGAATTCGTGAAAGCGCTGCCAGCTCAACTGGCAGACATGAATGCGGAACTTGCCGCTGCAATCGGGCACGTGTTCACCCAGCACCAGGTCCTCGCCCAACCGGCTGTTGCCTAGCCCCAGACGATTGCGTTGTTGCGCCAGGATGGTCACGCGCCGTTTTACGCATTGCTCGATATGCAGCCCTGGATGTTTGAAGTAATAACGCAACACCGCTTCGATCAGCGCCGCCGAGTGGGCACGCAGGCTGAGCAGGCCCAGGTAGGGCAGCAGGCGTTTCCAGTTCAGGGACTGCGACTGGCGAATGATTTCGCCACGCAGGCCGATCAGGGCAAACAGCTGTTCGGAAAAGCTGTCCAGCGCGCCCTTCCTGAAGCTGGCGTGGTAGCGGTAACGCGACCAGATGGGCAGCAGCAGGCGTTGCAGGCGGTGGTGGAACAGGTCGAGAAATACCCGTGTCGGATTGCCTTCCTCGCTGTCGCCCAGCGCCTGCTCGACATAAAAGGCCGGCAACGGTGAACTGGCACCGGCCAGGCCGATCAGGTTCAGGCGCAAGCGGGCTCGCAGCCGGCCCTGCTCTTCAAAGAACTCCACGCGCTCGACATCGCTGCCCGGAAAGCCCAGGCCGGGATTGGCCTGGAACTCCAGCTGGTCATGGAGCGTTTCTTCATCCAGCTCAGGGTGGTGCTCGCGCAGCCGCTCGATGACCAGGCGTACCGCCTGGAACAGCGAATACTCGCGAATCGTGCCGGCCAGCCGGCTCAAAGCAGGGGCTGCTGACCCATGCGGGGCGTCCATCGGTAGACGTCTCCTTGTGTGGTTTCGACGCGCAACTGGTGGTAGGAGTTGAGGCTGGCGTAGAGGGCGAAGAACTCATTGAGGACCGAGGCGAACACAAACAGGTCGCCGTCCCCGGTGAAGTGGCGTGAATCGATGCCCAGCACTGTGCACAGGCCACGCAGCGGCAACCCGCGGTGCAAGCGGTCGACCTGTTCATGGCGCACCGACTGCAACCCGCCGAGCAGACGCTTGCTGACTTTTTCGGCATGTGGGTCGTGGTAGCGCGGCAGGTCATAGGTTTCGAGGATGACCTTGAGCGCCTCGACATTGGCCAGCGACAGGTAGTTGAGCGACATGTTGCTGATCAGCTTCCACAGGAAGCCGCGATTGATCGGCGGCGCATGACTGGCGGTGGCCGGCACGATATTGCGAAAGCGGGCAAACTCGGGCGTGCCTTCGCAGGACTGGTCGATATGGCCGACCTGCAAGCGGCGCGGCAGGTTCTGGTTGGTGCATGTCAGTTCCAGCGACAGCGTGTCGCTGCTGTGTTCGTCGGTCTGTCGGCAGGGCTGGCTGTCGACACCGCCGAAGCTCATCCAGCTGTCCAGCCCGTCATGCAGCAGCGACGGGCGCTGGCGCAGGCTGTAATGCGGCTGGCTGTGGGCGATATCGAAACTGGGGTCATGTTCGAAGGATTCGAACGGCACATAGCGGCGGTGCCCGATGCCCCCGCTGTTCCAGCCGGTCACCGAATCCACCGAGAATACGGCGCAGTGTTCAGGTCCCTGGTTGCCGGGCAGCAACAGGTATTCATCCTGGCGGCCATCGACGCGGATCGGGATGGCATCCTGCTTGAACAGATTGACGATGGGGGTGCAGTACAGCTTGATGTTGTCCAGTGTCGGGCGCAGGCGCTGGATGGCCTGGCTGCGGATATCAAACCGTAATTCGAACCCGTGCATGGCGCCCAGCACGGCTTCCGGCAACTGGTGGACGGCTTGCAGGCCGTCGATGTCGAGGAACAGGAATTTATCCTGAAAGGCGAAATACTCCTGCAGGAAGCGGTAGCCGCGAAAGGTATTGAGCGGATAGGGAATCAGGGCCTGCTCTTCGGCAAAGCCGACCGGCAGCACCTGCTGCACATCGAGCTTGAGCGCCAGGGCAGCCCCGCTGGCATCGCACAGGGGCGCGCCGTCATGGCCCAGCGGTACCAGCACGAGACCGACCAGGTGGCGCAACAGGCTCAGGTACAGCATCTGGCTGACATAGCGTTCTCCGGCCAGGTGCAGGCGCAGCCGCGTCAGCGCCAACTGACCGATATGGCCGCTGCAGTTCATCTGCAGGTGCAGGCTGAGCAAGGCGCCCTCGCCTTTGACCGAGAAATTCAGGGCGCGCAGTTCCAGTGCCAGCAGGTCGGTGTCGTAGCAGGTGCGAAAACGACAGCGCACCCCCTCCAGCGGCCGACTTTCCATCGGCGTATCGCGCGCCACGCACTGGGCCGGACCGGCCTGCTGCAGTGGCTCGAATTGCACGAGGCTGAACGAGGGCAGTGGCCGCATGTAGTTGGGCCACAGCAAGTGCATGAGCGAGTGGGTCAGCTCGGGCAGCTCGTCATCGAGTTTCTGCCGCAAGCGACCGGTCAGGAAGGCGAACCCCTCAAGCAGGCGCTCGACATCCGGGTCGCTCCCGGTCTGGCCCAGGTAAGGCGCCATGGCCGGATTGCGCTCGGCAAAGCGCTGCCCCAACTGGCGCAGCGCACTCAGCTCGCTTTGGTAGTAATGATTGAAGGACACGGCATTTACCTGTGGGTTGAAGCGCAAGGCTTCATGACTCGATCCGCACGCGCCCACCGCCCTCGAGGCTGGCATGCAACCTCACCTGGCAGCGCACGCCCGGCACCTGCAGCAGGCCTTCGATACTGAAGGCCAGCCGCAGCGGGTCGTGATCGCGGGGCAGCGCCACGACCCGCACCCCGGACAGGCGCGGCTCGAAGTCGGTGATAAAGCGCTCGATGGCTTCGCGCGTCTGGCTCAGGGCATCGTGCAGGCTCAGGCGCAGGTCATTGAGGTCCGGCAGGCCGTAGTCGACCTGGATCTGTGCACTGCCGGCGCGGGTGCCGAGCATCCGCGACAAATGCCTGGCCACCGACTGCGTGGCGCTGGCCTCAGGGCCCAGCCCCGTTCGCCGGTCGGCCTCGCCGGCCAGGCGCTCGAAAAGACTGCCGTAGCCTGTCATGACCTGCAGGCCCTCACTCTTTGTCCAGCTTGCCGACCAGCGACAGCGTGAAGTCGGCGCCCATGTACTTGAAGTGCGGGCGTACATTGAGGCTGACCCGGTACCAGCCCGGCTCGCCATCGACATCACTGACCACGATCTGCGCCGCGCGCAGCGGACGGCGGCCACGCACTTCGGCGCTGGGGTTTTCCTGGTCGGCGATGTACTGGCGGATCCACTTGTTCAGTTCCAGCTCAAGGTCGGTGCGTTCCTTCCACGAGCCCAGTTGCTCGCGCTGCAAGACCTTGAGGTAATGCGCCAGGCGGTTGACGATCATCATGTAGGGCAACTGGGTGCCGAGCTTGTAGTTGAGTTCGGCGGTCTTGCCTTCGGCGCTGTTGCCAAAGAACCTGGGCTTTTGCACGGAGCTGGCCGAGAAAAAGGCGGCGTTGTCACTGCCCTTGCGCATGGTCAGGGAAATGAAGCCCTCCTCGGCCAGCTCGTATTCACGCCGGTCCGAGACCAGCACCTCAGTGGGAATCTTGGTCTCGATCTCGCCCATGCTCTGGAAGTGGTGCAACGGCAGGTCTTCCAGCGCGCCGCCGCTTTGCGGGCCGATGATGTTCGGGCACCAGCGGAACCGGGCAAAGCTCTCGGTCAGGCGCGTGGCGAAGGCATAGGCCGTGTTGCCCCAGAGGTAATGCTCATGGCTGCCCGCCACGTGCTCTTTATAGACAAAGGACTTGACCGGGTTTTCTTCAGGGTCGTACGGGGTGCGCAGCAAGAAGCGTGGCAGGGTCAGGCCCAGGTAACGCGCATCCTCGGATTGGCGCAGGCTTTGCCATTTGGCAAATTGTGGACCGTCGAAGTGATCCTTGAGGTCCTTGAGATCCGGCAGCCCGGTGAAGCTCTCCAGGCCGAAAAAACCCGGGGCGGCTGCAGCGATGAATGGCGCGTGGGCCATGCACGATACGCTGGCGACGTACTGCATCAGCTTGACGTCCGGCGCGCTGGGCGACAGGTAGTAATTGGCGATGACCGCCGCGACCGGCTGACCGCCGAACTGGCCGTATTCGGCGGTGTAGATGTGTTTGTACAGGCCTGACTGCATGACTTCGGGCGAGTCTTCGAAATCGTCCAGCAGGTCGTCACGCGAGACATTGAGAAGCTCGATCTTGATGTTCTCGCGAAAATCAGTGCGCTCGACCAGCAGCTTGAGGCCGCGCCAGGCCGATTCCAGTGCCTGGAAATCCGGGTGGTGCAACACCTCATCCATCTGCTGGCTGAGGCGACTGTCGATCTCGGCGATCATGCGGTCGACCAGCGCCTTCTTGACCGGCTCGGCGCTGTTGTGCGGCTTGAGCAGTTCCTCGATGAACGCCGAGATGCCGCGCCGGGCAATGCCGTAGGCTTCGTCTTCGGGGTTCAGGCGGGTCTGGGCAATGATGCTGTCAAGAATGCTGCCCTGGTGGTGATCCGGCTGGTTCTGGCTGGCGGCTTGGGTATTCATTGATGGCTTTCCTTTGCAGAGGATTCAGACGTCGGTGGACACAGCGGCAGTCAGTCCCAGTTCCTTCAGGACCTGGGCGCGGGACTGTTCGTCGGCCAGCGCGCCTTCGATGGCCTTGCGAAAGGCCGGCGCATTGCCCAACGGCCCCTTGAGCGCGACCAGCGCGTCACGCAGTTCCATCAGCTTTCTCAGTTCAGGCACTTGCTCGACCAGGCTGGCCGGGTTGAAGTCCTTCATCGAGTTGAAACGCAGGCCGATGGCCAGCGCCTCGCTTTCATTGCCATCCTGCAGCCGGTTCGGCACGCTCAGGGTCAGCGCCAGTTCCTGCTTGGCCAGAACCTCATCGAAAGCATGCTTGTCGATGTTGATCGGCTTGCGGTCCTCGACCTTGCGCTCATCGGGGCGACGGGTGTAATCGCCGATGGCAAGCAGTTTGAGCGGCAGTTCGATTTCTTCCTGCGCCCCGCCGGTGGCAGGTTTGAACGTGACATTGATGCGTTCCTTGGGGGCTACCGAGCCTTCTTTGGCCATGGTGTTTTTCCTGTACTGACGGCCCTTGGGCCTATTCGAGTACCATCTCGAGATCGAGGTGGCACAACCTGCGGTAAATCTCTTCCTTGCGCTCGCGCACGGCGTGGTTTTGCGGCAACAGCTGGCAGCACTCATGCAGCAGGCGCAGCACCTGCAAGAGCAGCTCAGGCTCCCAGGCCTGCTGGCCGGCCTGCAGCAGCATCTGGTCAAGGTTTTCAAGCTGGATCCTGGCCAGTTCGTACTGCTTGGCCGCGATGCACAGCCGGGCCAGGTTCAACTGCCAGAAAAACCGGTTGCGCCCGCCCTGCGCACTGTCCAGGCCCGACCTGAACTGCTGCACAGCCGCTTTCAGGCCGTCCTTGAGCAGCACCGGCCTGGCGGCCTCAAGAGCCCGGTCCCAGGCCGGCAGCACCTCGTCTTGTGCTTCAGCAGCCGGCACAGGCGCGGCGGCCGGCGCTTGCACATGGATCAGGACATGCGCGTCGATCCAGGCACGGGTGGCCGGATCGGCAAACGGGGTGCCGTCGTGAAAGCGCAGTTCTGCCAGGCCAGGCAGACGCTGCAATAACAGGGCAAAGTGCAATTCGACCTCACGCATGGCGTGCTCGGCGTCGAGGTGTTGCAGGCAGTGCCAGACCAGGCGCTGGCCGTCGAACCAGAACGGTGCCTTTGCCAGGCTGGCTTCGAGCTCGACCAGCAAATCGGCGTAATGACCTGCGGCCAGGCGCGCCTGATACTGTTTGAGCTTGTCGGCGGGCGGCGCCCGCAAGGCGGTGACCTGTTCGGCATTGCGCTCGGGCAACACCTCGACTGGCAGCCACAGCAGCGTGCGGTTCAGGCGCAGCGCACGCAGGTCGGTGGCCTGGCGTTTAAGCCACCAGGCGCACAGCGGCCGGGCGTTGTCCTGCAGCAGGCGCTGGGTTTTGCGGGCCTCCTTGTCGTTGTCGATGACCGTGACCGGGGCCAGCAACTGAGTGGCGACCTGACGCACCTGCGCGGCCACCGCCTCCACCCTGCCCGGAGGCGGCTGATCGTCATGGGCACGCCGGATCATATTGGCCAGGCGCCGGCATAACGGCAGCAGCAAGGGTGCGTCATCGCCCAGATGAGCGCTGAAAAGCGTGTCCAGCGCTTCAAGCTGTTGCAGCAGGCGGCGAAACAGTGCGAGCTGCTCCTTGATGGCCAGGTTTTCGTTGAGCAATGGATCGATACGCGCCAGCAACCAGGCCATGGCGGCTATCCGCGTGCGCAGTTTGCGCGGATGCAGCCCGGCCCAATGATGGCTGCACAATTGCAGGATGACCCCCAGCCCGGCCACCAGCCCGGCAAAGGACTCGCGCTGGTACAAGGCCCAGGTCATCCAGGCCGCCACACGCAGGTCCTTGGACTGATTGCGTAACAAGGCCTCGCTGGCTTGCAGCACTTTCAGCCAGTCAACGGTGCTACTGACGTGTAGGGAATGGCCTTTGGCCAACTCCTGTTCAAGCGCTTCGTACTCACTGGAAAAGCGTACGTCCACACCCGTGAAGTGCGGATCGCCAATGGCGCACAGCGCAACTTCAAGGTAATGATCGGACAACTTCTTGAAATAGGGCATCGGTGATCCGGCGGCAACTAACGAAGGACTTGAGCAGCGGCGCGCAGGATATATCGA
Organism: Pseudomonas ovata; assembly: GCF_003131185.1. GTDB lineage: Bacteria > Pseudomonadota > Gammaproteobacteria > Pseudomonadales > Pseudomonadaceae > Aquipseudomonas > Aquipseudomonas ovata. The sequence goes on from NZ_QFFU01000032.1 coordinate 22,104, forward strand.
GGATCCAAAATCAAAAAAGATTATGCGTAACCCGTTATTTCAATAGTAAAAAAACAAATAAAATCAAATAGTTAAACAAAACCAGACTCATCAAGAGCGCACTGACAAGCCGCTTAAAAAGTGGTACCTACATACCCACATTCAATATTCAATCACTGACAACCAACAAACCATGTAGGAATATTCAACAAAAAGCCTACATGGCCGCTGACGATCAAATATTTTCATACACTTATTGTTTAATTCCTTACTCCATCATGAGACCACCTTCCTGCAAATCCGGTGTAACCGGGAACGACCGCCATGCTTCACGCGCTGGTGCCTGCCCACCCGGAACATGGTTCGTAGGTCTACAAAGACCGTATAACCTGACAAACGGCCCCTTCCCCTCCAGTGCCTCTTCAACCCGCATTACAGAAGGCTTGGCAACAGCCCGGCATGCACGCTGCAGCCTGAGACTCACGATCATGGGACCCCGCAAGTCGTACGACATCTTATGTTGTGCTTAGCTATTCACGTCCGATTACAAAAACAAACCGGAGACTCCCGCCATGGCGAACAGCCGATCCGTTGCCGATAAACCCGCTGCCACTGCACAACCCCGCTTCAGGCGCCTGACCAGGCTGCTTGGCCCCGGCATTATTGCCGTGTTGTCATGGCTGGGCGCCGGAGACCTGATCACCTCATCGGTGGCCGGTGCCAACTATGGCTACGCCATGATGTGGGTGCTGGCGGTCTCGCTGTTGTTGCGCTTTCTGATCGTCAACATCATTGCCCGCTTCCAGCTGTGCAATAACCAGGGCATGACCATCCTGCAGGGCTACGCCCAGCTGCACCCGTTCTTTGCCTGGTTCATGCTTGGCTACGCCTTGCTGATGGGCCACCTGATCAACGCCTACATGATCAAGGGCGCCGGTGAGGCACTGGCCATGCTCGTGCATATCAACCAGCCGCTGCTGTGCTCACTGCTGGTAGTAATCGCCGTGTGGCTGCTGGTGGGACGCAATATCTACAGCATGATCGAAGGCGTGATGAAGGTTCTGCTGGCGATCATGACCCTGGCCTTCCTGGCGCTGGCGATCATGTCGGGGCCGGACCTGGCGGGCATCGTCAAGGGCACCATCGGCTTCAGCATTCCGCCGGACCAGGGCGTGCATGGCGCGCTGCTGGTGGCGGTGTCGGTAATCGGTGCGGTGGCCGGGTCCGTGGCCAACTTCGTACACCCCTATGTGATGCGCGAAAAGGGCTGGACCGGGCCGGAGCACAAGCGCATTCAGCGTAACGATCTGCTGTTTGCGGTGTTCGTCGGCATCGTGATCAACCTGGCCATCTGGGTGGTAGGCGTGGAAATCCTGCGACCCAACGGCTTGCAGGTACGCACCCTGGGCGACCTGGGCCAGGCGCTGGAGCTGTTTTTCGGTGCGGCAGGCTGGTACATCTTCTTTGTCGGCGTGTTCGCCACCCTGTTTGCCAGCATTGCCGGCAAGACCACGGCGTTCCCGATGCTGATCACCGATGCGTTCCAGCACATCCGGCCCGAGCGCCGCGAGAAGTACGGCAAGGAATTCCACAAGGACCCGATGCACAAGTGGTTCATGCTGTTCATCCTGGTGACGCCCATTGTCTGGTCGCTGCCGGGCATGCCGGACTTCGTGACCCTGACCCTGGGCGTGAATGCCTTGAACATCGTCGGCCTGCCGATCATTTCGCTGGGCCTGCTGATCATGTCCAACCAGAAGTCGCTGCTGAGCAAGGAGTACCGCAACAACGGGTTCGAGAACATCGCCCTGGCCTTCGCCACTGGACTGGCCATCTGGGTCGCGTTCCAGTTGGGGATCGAAATGCTGGGTTAAGGCAGGCCAAAAGCCGGTGAATGAGTGGGCCACCTGCTCGACACACAAGGCTCGTGCCGGCTTGAAAGGCTGGCAAGCGTCCTCCGCCTGGCCTGGCGAGATTGGGCCCAGCAACGCGGCTCGTGCTGAAACGGCAACAGACCCTAAAGATCCTGCCCCTGCGTCCGATAGCGTCAGGTTAGCCCCTGGATTTCGCGCTGGCCGCTTGGGCCGGTTGCGCCTTCAAGGGGGCCTCCCTCCTCCATCCTCTGCCATGCAGACAATCGCCATCGAGCACAGGAGCGCCGGGTCATGGGACGATTCACCCTTATCAACAACACGCCTGAGGTGGCCGCATGAGCGGGTCGTTCATCCACTTTCTGGTGCCGTCGCTGGACAGCGCGCTGGAACTGACATTTTTTACCCTGATCGTGGGCGGCATGCTGGCCTCGCTGATCTGCGCCGAACGCTATGGCCGTACCGCCACCTGGGAGCGCAACTGGCAAGGCGGTACGCACAAGGGCGCACTGGATCTGGAGCACGGCTCGATCAGTGAACTGAGCCATGCGCTGGCGTCGCTGCCCGAGCGCATTGTCAGCAATATGCCAGGGCTGTTGCTGATTTTCGGCCTGCTGGGCACCTTTCTGGGCCTGGGCATGGCGCTGGACAAGGCCTCGGGCGTGCTGCAAGGCAGTGCTGAATCCCTGGATGCGATGAGCGATTCGCTGGCGCAACTGACCGGCATGATGAAAGACCTGGGGTCGAAGTTCAAAACCTCGACCTGGGGCATCATCGCCTTCATCGTACTCAAGCTCTGGGAGTCTTCGCGCTGGTCAGCCGAAAGCCGGCGCAGCGACTGGTGCGTGCGGCAGATGAAGCAGGCCATGGACCAGGGCCGCAAGGAACTGCGCGCCTACAGCGACGTGCGTGACCGTCAGGCCCGCGAAGCGCTGGAACAGGTGGGCGAGCGGCTGGTGCAGTCCATCAACGCGCAATCGCAGCTGCTGGCCGCCGAATTCAAGGGGCTCAAGCTGTTGAACATGCAGATGGCCAAACAGGCCCAGGGCCAGCACGAAGCGCTGGTCGAGCAGTTCACCGCCCTGAGCAACCAGATCGGCGAAGGCAATCATTGCCTGGCCAGCCTGGACCGCCACGCCGCGACCGCAGGCGAGCACCTTGAGCAGCTCAAGACCCTGGCCGGGCAAGAGAACCCGCAGGCGCAGGAGCAGCATCAATTGCTGATCGATCACCTGACAACGCTGGCCACCCTCACCGAAGAAAGCAACCTGTCGCTGGACAGCCTTGATCACCGCGCCGAGCGCGCCACCGCGCAATTGGATGAGCTGCAGAACCTGGAACGGCAACTGGCGCAACAGGCCCAGGGGCATCACGGGATTCTGATCAAGCAATTGATGACCCTCAGCACCCAGGCCGGCGATGGCAATCGCTTGCTGGCCAGCCTCGATGAGCGCAGCGAACAGAGCGTGCATCACTGGAGCGTGGCGGCGGCGCAGTTACAGGCCTCGGTCGACGGCATTGCCGGTGACCTGCAGCAAGCCACCGGGACGATCACCACCGCGGTGGGCGGGCTGGCCAGCGAGGTCGAGGGCCTGACCGCCCAGGCCCGCGATGCCAGCGAGCCCGCTGACGCTCCCGAGCCGGTGTAACAGGCGATGAAAGAAAAGCCCAATGAATGGGTGTCCATCTCGGACCTGATGGCCGGCGTCATGGCGGTGATCATGCTGATGCTGGTGGTGTCGGTGTTGCAGAACAAGGCCGGCGAAGCCGCGGCCAAGGCCGAGCAGCAGATGCAGGACCTGGCGCGCAGCCAGGGCAATGCCGCACAACAGGCGCGCTTGCAGAGTCTGCTGACCGAGATGCAGGCGGACCTGGAGCGTACCGGTGAGGCGCAACTGGTCGAGATTGACATCGCCAACCGGCGCCTGACCCTGCCCGATGATGCCTTCGCCCGTGGCAGCGCCTGCATCACCCCGGCCACACGCGCCGTGCTGGGCAAGTTGAGTGTGCGGGTGGCGACCTTCATGACCGAGTCGGCGCAGGCACAGGTGCTGGTCGAAGGCCACACCGACAACCTGGCAGTCAACCGCCCGGTGACTGACTTTGCCCGCTACTGCACGGTGTACGACGACAACTACACGCTGTCGGCCGCCCGTGCCCGCGAGGCGCGCAAGCTGCTGATTCAGGCACTCGATGCGCAACAGGCCTTGCGCGTGGGGGTGGCCGGCTACGGTGACTCGCGCCCCAAACCCGGGATCGACCCGGCCAGTGCCTTGAACCGGCGGGTGGAGATCCAACTGGTGGTCGGCCGCCAGGTGACCGCCGAGTTGTAACCCTGACGGGGCCTGGGCCGTGCGATCGTGCATGGCCTGTGACATCTGCATTTGACGCCGCCGTTCATCGGTGGTCTTATCCCGCCCCAGTTTCAGGTGTCTCATGCCGCCGTGCATGAGGTGAAACGGGAAGCCGGTGCGTCACCTTGGTGATCAGTCCGGCGCTGCCCCCGCAACGGTAAGCGAGCGACCCCTTCGACACACCACTGTGCCCTGGCATGGGAAGGTGAAGGGATCGTGATCCTCGCAAGCCCGGAGACCGGCCTGAAACCTCTGTGTGGTGCCTCACCACACGCGTTGGCAATCCCGCGGTGGGCGGGCGCAGGCCGGTATCCGTGCGCCTGCGCGTGCGGTCCCCTATGCGTTATTCCCTCCGGGTTCATTCTTTCCTGATCGAGTTGGAATAGCATGTCCCGTTTCTACCCTTTGCACCTGAGCCTGTTGCCCTTGCTGGGCTTTTCCGGCACAGCCCTGGCCGACCCTGGCCCCCTGAACCTGCCGGCCACCTCAATCAGCGACGTCGCCGCACACGTCCCGCCAGACCTGAACACGCCCATGGCCACCGGTTCACGGCTTGAACTGACGCCCTTGCAGACCCCGGCCAGTCTCAGCCGTCTCGACAGCAAGACGATCGAGCAGCGCAACAACCAGAGCGTGCAGGAAGCGGTCAGCCGCGCGCCGGGTATTTCCAGCATCGTCGCGCCCGGCAACGGCAATACCGCGCTGTCGGCGCGGGGGTTTACCGGACACACGTCGGTGATGACGCTGTTCGACGGCGTACGGTTTTACACCGGGTTCGGCACCCAGACCTTTCCGGTCGACCCCTGGATGGTCGAGCACATCGATGTGCTCAACGGCCCGGCCTCGGTGCTGTATGGCGAAGGCGCCACCGGTGCAACGATCAATGTGGTGTCGAAAAAACCGTTCGACGGGCCGATCCGCAATCGCCTGCGCGTCGGCTATGGCTCTTATGATCGCCAGCAGACCGCCCTGGACAGCGGCGGCTCGCTGAGCGAGCGCCTGAGCTACCGCCTGACCCTCAACCAGCAGCAAAGCAACGGCTGGGTCGCTCACGGTGATTCGCGCAGCGAGGCCTTGAGCGCTGCCCTGCGCTGGCAGGCCAGCGATGACCTGAGTGTCACCCTCGCCCATGAGCGCGGCGACAGCGAGCCGGCAACCTGGTTCGGCACGCCGCTGATCGACGGCCATTACCGTGACAGCCTGCGTGACAAGAACCACAACATCCGCAATGCCGTGCAGCGCTACAGCGACGAATGGACCCGTCTCAACGCCGACTGGCAGATCAGCGATACGCTCAGCGCCAGCAACCAGGTGTACTGGATCAAGAGCCGCCGCCACTGGCGCAATGCCGAGGTCTATGACTGGCGCGCCAGCCAGGGCCGGTTGCTGCGTGGCGAGTACCTGGAGATCAAGCACGACCAGGAGCAGATCGGCGACCGCCAGACCTTTACGTTGCAGCATTCATTGCTAGGGCTGGACAGCCGCACGGTGGTCGGCGCCGAGTACAACAAGATCCGCTTCGCGGTCGGTAACAATTCGCCGTACACGGATGTCGGCGGCGACTACATCGACCCGTGGCAACCGGCCGCCGGCGACTTCCAGAGCCAGTCGCCGTACCGGCCGCTGGCCGATACGCAGACCCGCACCTTGGCCCTGTTTGCCGAAAACCGCCTGCAACTGTCCGAGCGCTGGTCGCTGGTGACCGGCGTGCGCCGCGACCAGAACCAGCTTGAGCGCAACGACAAGCGCACCGACATCCGTAGCGACCGCCGCCTGACCGGCGGCAACTGGCGTGCCGGGCTGGTGTTCGCGGTCACCGATCAACTGTCGTTGTATGGTCAGTACTCGACCAGCGAAGACGGGGTCAGCAACCTGATCACTCTCAACCCCAGCCAGCAACAGATGGACCTGACCGAGGCCAGGCAGACCGAGCTGGGCTTGAAGCAGGCGTTCCGGGACGGCCGTGGTGAGTGGACCCTGGCGGCGTACCACATCGTCAAGAACAAGGTGCTGACCTTCGACCCGGTCAGCCGCCTCAGCCAGCAGGCCGGCCAGCAGTCGTCCGATGGCCTGGAAGCCAGCCTCGACCTGCAACTGGGGTACGGCTGGCAGGTGGCGGCCAACGCCTCGGTGGTGCGCGCCAAATACGATGATTTCGACGAAAACGTCGATGGCATCAGCGTGTCACGCGCCGGCAATCGGCCGACTGACGTGCCCCGGCGCACGGCCAACCTGTGGCTGAACAAGGCCCTGACCGAGCAACTGGACACCGGCGTGGGCCTGCGTTATGTCGATGCGCGTTATGCCAATACCGCCAACACCGCCCAAGTGCCGGGCTACACCGTGGTGGACGCCAACCTTGACTGGCAGGTGCTGCCCGAGGTGAGTCTGGGGCTGCAACTGTATAACCTGCTGGACCGGCGCTATGCGGTGACGGCGCAGAACAGCGCCCGGCAATGGCTGATGGGCCAGCCGCGCTCGCTGTTCGTCACCGCTGACTACCGTTTCTGATGCACATGGCGCAGACACTGAGCCTGCGCCCTCGACAAGGAGTGTTTATGCCCCGTCTGAGCCTTGAAGGGCTGGCATGGGAGGCCGGGCGGGCGTTCCGGCTGGCCGACATCGACCTGCAGGTCGGTGCGCAGGAATTCGTCGGCCTGATCGGTCCCAATGGCAGCGGCAAGAGCAGCCTGCTGCACTGTGCCTGGCGCTTGCATCAACCCACCGCCGGCCAGGTGCGGCTCGATGGCCAGGACCTGTGGCAGCAGTCAGCCCGCTGGAGCGCGCGGCGCATGGCCGTGGTGCAGCAGGAGTTCCCCCAGGACTTCGGCCTGCGGGTGCTGGATGTCGTGCACCTGGGCCGGGCGCCGCACAAGGGCCTGTTCGAAGGGCACAGCGCGGCGGACCTGGCGCTGGTCGAGCAGGCCCTGCAACGCACCGGCCTGCATGAGTATGGCGAGCGCCTGTTCGCCAGCCTGTCGGGCGGTGAGAAGCAGCGCGTGCTGCTGGCCCGCGCCCTGGTGCAGCAACCCGAGCTGTTGATTCTCGACGAGCCGACCAATCATCTGGACCCGCGCTATCAACTGCAATTGCTGCAACTGTTGCGGCGCCTGAAGCTCGCCACCCTGGCCAGCTTTCATGACCTGAACCTGGCTGCGGCGTTCTGCGACCGCTTGTATGTGCTGCGTGACGGTCGCTTGATCGCCAGCGGCACGCCCACCGAGGTGCTGACCGCCGAACTGTTGCTTGATGTATTCGGCGTACAGGCCCTGGTCGACACCCACCCGCTGGCCCCTCATCCACGCATTACCTGGATAACCCACGCATGATCCGCACCCTTTTCCTGTACCTGGCGCTGGCCTGTGCGGCTGTCGCCGAGGCCAGCGACTACCCGCTGACCGTGCGCAGTTGCGAGCGCGACGTGACCTTCACCCAGGCGCCGCAACGTGCTGTCAGCCATGACCTGAACATGACCGACATGCTGCTGGCGCTGGGCTTGCGCGAACGCATGGTCGGCTTTACCGGCATCAGCGGCTGGAAAACCCTCGACCCCGCGCTGCGGGCCCAACTGGCCGGCCTGCCGGAAATCGCCCCCCGCCACCCGTCGGTGGAGAACCTGCTGGCAGCCGGCGCCGACCTGTACGTGGCCGGCTGGAACTACGGCATGCGCGTCGGCGGCCCGGTGACCCCACAGACCCTGGCGCCGTTGGGCATTGCCGTGTACGAATTGAGCGAATCGTGTTCGTTCGTCATGGGACAGCATGAGGCACGCTTTGCCGACCTGTACAACGACCTGCGCAACCTGGGCCGGATCTTTTCCGTCGAGGCCCGCGCCCAGGTGCTGATCGATCAGACCCGGCAGCGGGTGCAGCGCGTGCAGGCAGCCTTGGGCGACAACCCGGTGCGTCCCCGGGTGTTTCTGTATGACAGTGGCGAGGATCGACCACTGACCTCGGGCCGGCTGGGCATGCCCCAGGCGCTGATCCAGGGCGCCGGCGGGCATAACGTGATGGACGATGTCAGCGGCAGCTGGGTCTCGGTCAACTGGGAAAGCGTGGTGGAGCGTAACCCCGAGGTCATGGTGATCGTCGATTACGGCCCGACGTCCTGGCAGGCCAAGCGTGACTTTCTGCTGCAGCACCCGGCCCTGCAAAGCGTCGATGCCATCCGCCATCAGCGCTTTGTGGTGCTGAGCTATATCCAGGCCACGCCGTCGCTGCACAACGCGCAGGCCCTGGAAATCCTCGCCCAGGCGCTGCATCCGGAACGGTTTGCCGAGGCCGCGCGGTGAAAGGCCCGGTGAGTCGTCGCGGCTACGGCGCCTTGGTCTTATTGCTGCTGGTGTTGCTGGTGCTCTCATGCCTGCTGGCGCTGGGCTTTGGGCCGGCGCACCTGTCGCCGATGCAGGTGGGCGGCATCGTGCTGCAACAGCTGGGTTTTGCCATCGACGGTCCCTGGAGCCGGGGTCAGGAGCAGATCGTCTGGCTGATCCGCGCACCCCGGGTGCTGCTGGGCGCGCTGGTGGGGGCCGGACTGGCGATGGTCGGCACGGCCTTGCAGGCGGTGACCCGCAACCCGCTGGCCGACCCGCATTTATTGGGGGTCAGTGCCGGGGCGGCGCTGGGTGCGGTGCTGGTGGTGATGCACCTGGGCGCGTTCGCCGGCGCCTTGAGCCTGCCACTGGCGGCGTTCGTCGGAGCGCTGGGCAGCATGTTGCTGGTGCTCAGCCTGGCCAGCCGGCAGGGGCGGCTGGAAAGCGACCGGCTGCTGCTGGCCGGCGTGGCGGTGTCGTTTGTGCTGATGGCCGTGGTCAACCTGCTGCTGTATATCGGCGATCCGCATGCGGCCGGCTCGGTGATGTTCTGGATGCTCGGCGGCCTGGGCCTGGCGCGCTGGGACATGCTTGGCCTGCCGGCGCTGTGTGTACTGGCGGGCCTGATCGCCCTGCTCGCCCTGGCCCGCCCGCTCAATGCCCTGATGAGCGGCGAACACACTGCCGTCAGCCTGGGCTTTGACACGCGTCGGGTGCGCTGGCAGGTGTTTATCAGCACCTCGCTGCTGACCGGGGTGCTGGTGTCGTTGTCCGGGGCCATTGGTTTTGTCGGGCTGATGCTGCCGCACATGGCGCGCTATCTGGTCGGAGCCGAGCACCGACGGCTGATCCCGGTCAGCGCCCTGCTCGGCGCGCTGTTTCTGGTCTGGGTCGATGTGGCGGCACGTACCCTGATCGCGCCGCAGGACCTGCCGATCGGTATTGCCACAGCCGCATTGGGCGGGGTGTTTTTCGTGCTGCTGTTGCGCAGGCGCTGAATCCGGGCGGTGGACAGCTCTGGATCAAGGCGGCACAGTGTGCGGCGCTGTGCACACAGCCCCCAGACTGCCCCCGATGACCCGAATGGAAGCCCCCATGGAGTTCGAGATTCTCACCCGCGTCCTGTTTCAGATCGGCATTGCCGGCCTGGGTTATGTCGCCGGTCGCCAGTTGCAGATCAAGGCCCAGGACCTGGCCACGCTGCTGATCTATGTCATTTCTCCGGTGGCGATTTTCCAGGCCATCTACCTGTCGCCGGCCGACTGGTCGTACCTGACCTATTCGCTGGGCACCTACCTGGTGGCCTCCAGCGCCGGGGTGCTGGCACTGTTCAGTGCCCGGCTGTTCTGGAAGGACGCCCGTGCCAACCTGCTGGGTTTTGCCGGCGGCACCGGCAACACCGGCTATTTCGCCCTGCCGATTCTGTTCGCGCTGTTTGCCCCACCGCAGATCGCCATCGGCATTTTCATCATCATTGGCTGCGCGCTGTATGAATTCACCGTGGGCTACTTCATCGTCGCCCGCGGGGTGATGACCGCCCGTCAATGCCTGCTGCGCATCGCCCGCCTGCCGATCCTGTATGCCGCTGCACTGGCCATGGGCCTGAAAACCTTCGGGATCACGATCAGCCCGATCCTGATCAGCGGCCTGGACACTTTCAAGGGCGCCTACAGCGTGCTGGGCATGATGGCCATCGGCATCACGCTGTCGAGCTTTCGCAAGCTGGAAATCGACTGGAAATTCATGGCCTTTGCCTTGGGCTGGAAGCACCTGGCCTATCCGTTGTTCGGCGGGCTGGTGTGCTACCTGTTGCTCGACCTGCCGACCACCACCCTGGCGGTGGTGGCGCTGATGCTGTCCACGCCCATGGCCAGCAACACCGTACTGATTGCCAATAACCTGGGCGTGCACCCGGAAAAGGCCGCGATGGCGGTGATGGCCAGTACCCTGATGGCGCTGGTGTCAGTGCCGCTGGCGGTGACCCTGATCACTTGATCGGGCCCTTTCAGGTCGCCCTGGCGCTGCGTGCCTGCTGCACGGTGGTACGGATGAACGCGCCGATGAACAGCATCGTGTACAACAGCACGATGGTCGGCGCCGGGGCGCTGTCGATGAAAAACGCCAGGTACACCCCCAGAAACGCCGCTGCGACGGCAATCGCCATGGCCATCAGCAACATGGCCTTGAAGGTACGGGTCAGCAGCAGGGCAATGGCCCCCGGGGCGATCAACAGGGAAATCGCCAGGATGATGCCGGCGGCCTTGAGCGCACCGACGATGGTCAGCGAGATCAGGCTTAGCAGCCCGTAGTGCAACAGCCGCACGCGCAGCCCGACCGCCCGGGCATGGGCCGGATCGAAGGCGTGCAGCAGCAGGTCCTTCCATTTCAGGCCAATGATTAACAGTGTCAGTGCCGCAATCGCGGCCGAGCCCAGGATGTCTTGCCGGCCGACGCCCAGAATGTCACCGAACAGGATGTGGTCCAGGTGCACGCTGGACTCGATCTTCACGTACAGCACCAGGCCCAGGCCGAACATGCCCGAGTACACCACGCCCATCACCGTGTCCTGTTTGATACGGCTGTTGTCCTTGAGAAAACCCGAGGCGATGGCGCAGCCCATGCCAGCGACAAAGGCACCGATGGCGTAGGGAATGTTGATGATGTAGGCAATGACCACGCCTGGAAACACTGCGTGGGACACTGCATCGCCCATCAGCGCCCAGCCGCGCAGCACCAGAAAGCACGACAACAAGGCCATCGGCAGCGAGACCAGCACCGCGACGATCAGCGCATTGACCATGAAGTCGAACTGCAACGGACTGAGCAGCCATTCCAGCAGGCTCATGGCGTCACCTCCAGGGCCACGCGACCCCGCCGGCGCGACGCCAGCATGCCGTGCTTGGGGGCCAGGAAGAACGCGCCGAGGAAGATCAGCGTCTGCAACACGACAATGATGCCGCCGGTGGCGCCGTCGAGAAAGTAGCTCAGGTAGGCGCCGCAAAAACTGGTCAATGCGCCGATACTCACCGCAATGATCAGCAGCCGCTCGAAGCGGTCGGTGAGCAGGTAGGCCGTGGCCCCCGGCGTGATGACCATGCAGATCACCAGAAAGGCCCCGACGGTCTGCAAGGCCGCGACCGTACAGGCCGACAGCAAGGTAAAGAAAACGCCCTTGAGCAGGGTCGGGTTCAGGCCGATGGAGCGCGCATGGCTTTCATCGAAGAAGGTCACCATCAGGTCTTTCCATTTGGCGATCAGGATCAGCAGTGACACCACGCCGATGATCACCAGTTGCAGCGTGTCGGTGGGGCTGATGGCGAGGATATTGCCTTGCACAATGGTCTGGATGTTCACCGAGGTGGGCGACAGCGAGACCATGAACAGCCCAAGGCCAAAGAACGAGGTGAAGATCAGGCCGATGATCACATCCTCCTTGAGCTTGCTGCGCTGGTTGAGAAACAGCATGCACGCCGCCGCCAGCCCGCCGGAAAAGAAGGCGCCGACCGAGAACGGCAGGCCGAGCATGTAGGCACCGGCCACACCGGGCACGATCGAGTGCGACAGTGCATCGCCGATCAGCGACCAGCCGCGCAGCATCAGGTAGCACGACAGAAAGGCGCACACCCCGCCGACCAGGGCCGAGACCCACATGGCGTTGCGCATGTATTCGTAAGCGAACGGATCGAGCAGGCTGGCAATCACGATGGCGAGGCTCCGTCGCCCCGGCGGCTGGCCACACCGTCGCGGATCACCAGCGGCCGCTCATCGTCGGTAAAGATGCCGACCCGCTGCCCGGCATCGCCCAAGGCATGGTTGATCATGAAGTGCCGCAGCACGCCGCCGAAAGCCTGTTCCAGGTTGCCCTGGGTGAACACCTCTTCGGTCAGGCCGTAGGCCAGCACGGTGTTTTTCACCAGCACGGTGCGGTCGCAGAACTCCGGCACCGAGCCCAGGTTGTGGGTCGAGACCAGCATCACCCGCCCCTCATCACGCAACTCACGCAGCAGCGCGATGATCTGGTCTTCGGTATTGACGTCGACCCCGGTGAACGGCTCGTCGAGCAGAATGACCCGACCATCCTGGGCCAGCGCCCGGGCCAGGAACACGCGCTTTTTCTGCCCGCCGGACAGTTCGCCGATCTGGCGCCTGGCCAGTTCGGTCATGCCCACCCGCGCCAGCGCGGCCGCCACGGCCTCGCGGTCCTGCTTGCGGGCGATGCGCAACATGCCCATGTGGCCATAACGGCCCATCATCACCACGTCTTCGACCAGCACCGGAAAGCTCCAGTCAACCTCCTCGGCCTGCGGCACATAGGCCACCAGGTTGCGCTTGAGCACCTCGCGCACCGACAACCCCAGCACGCGGATGTCGCCCCGGGCCAGGCCGACAAAACCCATCAAGGCCTTGAACAGGGTCGATTTGCCGGCGCCATTGACGCCCACCAGGGCGGTGATGGTGCCGGCCGGGATGCTGAAGCTGGCCTCGCGCAGGGCGGTGTGGCCATTGCGGTAGGTCACCGTGACATCGGTCACGTCAATGCCGGGTCCGCCCAGGTGCCCGGTTGCGATCGTCGAATCAGTCATGGGGCTGTCCAGCCTGCAGGCCTTTGGCCAGGGTTTCGAGGGTTACGCGCAGCAGGTCGATGTAGGTCGGCACCGGGCCTTCGGGCTCGCTGAGCGAGTCGACATACAGGACACCACCGTAATGCGCGCCGGTTTCGCGGGCAACCTGGCGGGCCGGTTTATCCGACACGGTGCTTTCGCTGAACACCGTGGCAATGTGCTGCTCCCTGACCTGATCAATGACCTTGCGCACCTGCTGCGGCGTGCCTTGCTGGTCGGCGTTGATCGGCCACAGGTACAGTTCCTTGAGCGCCAGGTCGCGGGCAAGGTAAGAGAACGCCCCCTCACTGGTGACCAGCCATTTCTGGGCCGCGGCGATCTGTTGCACCTGCTCGCGTAACGGTGTGATCGCCGCCTGGATGCGGGCCTTGTAGGCCTCGGCATTGCGGCGGTAGGTGTCGGCATTGGCCGGGTCGTACTGGATGAAGGCATCGCGGATGTTATCGACGTAGATCAGCGCATTGGCCGAGGACATCCAGGCATGCGGGTTGGGCTTGCCGGTGTACGGCCCCTCGCCGATGCTCATGGGCTCGATGCCTTGGGACACCACCACGCTGGGGACATTCTTGAGATTCTGGAAGAATTTTTCGAACCACAGTTCCAGGTTCAGGCCGTTCCACAGGATCAGTTGTGCGCCCTGGGCACGGCGCAGGTCGCCCGGTGTGGGCGAGTAGTTGTGGATTTCGGCGCCGGGCCTGGTGATTGATTCCACCGTAGCGGCTTCGCCTGCGACATTGCGCGCCATGTCGGCAATGACGGTAAAGGTGGTGACCACCTTGAGTTTGTCCTGGGCCTGCGCCGCAAGCGTCGTGGTCAGGGCCAGTACGGCGAGCACGGCGCCGGCGGCCAGGCGTGTCCATCCCTTGTCGCGATTGAGCATGTGCAGCACCTCTTGGCGGGTAGACCTCAGATAGGGTGAATCACCACGCGAGCGCTGCGATGCCAAGACAAATCAATGACCTGCAAAAGCGGGCAACCTGGATGGGATTGATTTTCATTATGATTTCTTATGCCGCATCCAGCAAGGCGGCTTTGCTATCACGGCCGATGGTGATTACCTATAGCCTTGATGTACATGCATCGACAGGCGCTGCATCGGGGCTGCCCATCCGGCACAACCTGCGCCATGATGGCGTCTGTCCAGACCGATATACGGCCTGATTCTGACCCTTAGAATACCGTCGCGCCTTGCTCAGCCATCGGCGGCGACCTCCAGGAGATTTTCCGGCATGACCCAACCCGTTTACGTTCCGCCCAAGGTATGGACCCACGAAGCCCCCTCCGGCGGCAACTTTGCCAGCATCAACCGGCCAGTCGCCGGTCCTACTCACGACAAGGCCCTGCCGGTCGGCCAGCACCCGCTGCAACTGCACTCGCTGGCCACGCCCAATGGCGTGAAAGTGACCATCCTGCTTGAAGAGCTGTTGGCCCTGGGACACACCGGCGCGGAATACGATGCCTGGCTGATCCGCATCGGTGAAGGCGAGCAGTTTTCCAGTGGCTTTGTCGAGATCAACCCCAATTCGAAGATTCCGGCACTGCTGGACCGCAGCGTCGAGCCACCGATTCGCTTGTTCGAGTCGGGCTCGATTCTGCTGTATCTGGCAGAGAAGTTCGGCGAATTCCTGCCCAAGGACCCGGCCGGTCGTGCCGAAACCCTGAACTGGCTGTTCTGGCAAATGGGCGCGGCGCCCTACCTGGGCGGCGGCTTCGGGCATTTCTATGCCTATGCACCCGAAAAACTGGAGTACCCGATCAATCGCTTCGCCATGGAAGCCAAGCGCCAGCTGGATGTGCTTGATCGGCGCCTGGCCGAAAGCCCGTACCTGGGCGGCGACACCTACAGCATTGCCGACATTGCGGTCTGGCCGTGGTACGGCCAACTGGTGCGTGGCCACCTGTACTCGGCAGCCGAATTCCTGTCAGTGCAGGACTACACCCACGTGCAGCGCTGGGCCGAGGACATTGCCAAACGCCCGGCCGTGCAGCGCGGTCAGCGGGTCAACCGCACCTGGGGCGATGAAGCCAGCCAGGTGGCCGAGCGTCACGAAGCAGCCGACCTGGACTGAGGTTAAGGCGTGCCCAGGCGTCAAGCCTGGGCACGCCGTGTGGCGCACCGTGCAACGGTCAATCGAAAGCGTTGCTATTCTCTGGATAAGCAATATCGACATTCGATGTGGAGCGCTCCTATCAGGCCCCTGAAACCCTGCTGTCAGCGCTCATCGACAATGAGGTGCTGGACATGGCGGTTCATATCATCAATTTCACGGCCCCGATCAACTCGGCCACCTGCGGCAAACTGATTGAAAAAGCCTCGTTGGCTGCACAACAGCAAGCCACTCGCCTGGTGATCAACCTGGCAACCATGGGCGGCGAATGCAGTTATGGCTTCAGCCTGTACAACTTTCTCCTGACCCTGCCCATGCCGGTGCACACCCATAACCTGGGCACGATCGAATCGATGGGCAATGTCATCTTCATGGCCGGCGAGCACCGCACCGCCTGCCCGCACAGCAAGTTTCTGTTCCACCCCTTTCACTGGCACCTCAGCGGCGCGGTGGATCACTCACGGATGTCCGAGTACACCATGAGCCTGGACTACGACATGCACCTGTACTGCCGCATCCTGGCCGAGCGCACCCAGGGCGCGCAGGAAACCCTTGAAACCGAAAAGTACCTGACGGCCGCCCCGCGCATCCTCGACCCGCAACAGGCTCTGGCGTGCGGGGTGATCCATGCCATCGACGCGCCGCTGCTCACCGACGAGCATGTGAGTCATTGCGTTCATAACTAACTCGCGAACAAGGCGAACAGCTGGCTGCGAAAGTTTATCCCCAGCCGCTGGAATGCCCGGTTGCGGTAGGTTTTCACGGTGCTTTCCTTGATGCCCAGGTCGGCGGCGATCCCGGCGTGGGTCATGCCCTGCAGCAAACGGCTGCAGATGTTCAATTCTTGCACGGTAAGGTCGGGACAGCGCTGCAGCAACGGCTGGCGGTGATCATTGGCCGGCTGAAGACCGGTCAGGGCCAGGTGCCCCCGCACCAGCTGCAACAGCGCCGGATTGAGCGCTTCGCACATCTGCAACTCACGGTCGTTGAAGAACCCTTGATCCTGATGCCTGTAGAGGTTGAACTGCACGGGACGGGCCTGTTCATCCAGATAGACGCTCGACACGCGCTCAATCATGTCATGGCGCACATAGATCGCTTCGCGATAAGGCAGATGGCGGATGTCCTCGGCCAGCAGATGACCTACCAGACCCGGCGTGGCCTTCATGGGCTCGAACAAGGGATCATGGCGGTGATAGTGCTCGATATAGGCCTGACCGCAGCGCAGCACCAGGCCCGGGTCGTGATGACGGGTGCCGGCAGCCAAAAGCTGTGGCCGGGCACCGTCCATGCGCAGCACGGAAAAATGCTGACAGGCCGCCCATTGCCCCAGGTACTCCAGCAGTGCGACCGGAAAGTTTGCGGTGCCCAGAGCGCACGCCAGGGCGCTGAAAACACGGACGTCTGCAGGCAGGGTCGATGCCTGGGGGGTGCTGAGCCGGATCATGCCGCCCTCGGACAATTATTGTTATGGGGTCGGATCAACAGATAGTTAACCTGTTAATCATCAGTCTGCTGGCAATCCCCGGCCTTGTCCACTTCAGGGATGACAGCCCTGCCCCGCCCTCACCCGTAAGCTGGCGCCGACAACAACAATGACCGGAACAGCTGATGAACCTTCATCCCTTGAACCTGCGCGTCACCCACTACGCGGCTGAAGCCAAGGACGTGGTGCTGATCGAACTGCGTGCAGCCGATGACCAGCCTCTTGCGCCCTTCACTGCAGGCGCGCACCTGGAACTGCTCATCGCCGGCCACTTGCCTCGGCACTATTCGCTGCTCAACGACCCTCGGGAACGGGATCGTTATGTCATCGCCGTGGGCCTGCCCCCTGAAAGCCGCGGCGGATCACGCTTTGTGCATCAGCAATTGCGCCTGGGCGACACGCTGGCCAGCAGCCTTCCACGCAACCATTTTGCGCTGGACGAACGCTTGCAGCGCTACTGCCTGGTGGCCGGCGGCATCGGCATTACCCCCATCCTGGCGATGCTGCGCTGGTGCCAGGCCAACGACAAGGACTGGCGGCTGGTGTACTGCGTGCGCAACCGGCAGCGCGCCGCGTTCTACGAAGTCCTGCGCGACCTGGCCCCTGGCCGGGTGCACCTGCACCTCACCGACGAGGCGGGATGTCATCTCGACGTCGCGGGTCTGCTTGATTCGCTGCACGGCGATGAGCACCTGTACGCCTGCGGCCCGGCCCCCATGCTCGACGCCCTGAATGCTGCGGCCGGGCCTCGCCGCGAGCGCGTGCACGTCGAACGGTTCAACGCAGCACCACCGGGCACAGAGCCGGGCAGCCCTGAAGCCGACAGCGGTTTTACCCTGCATTTGCAGCGCAGTGACCGCAGCCTTTGGGTCGCCCCCGGCCAAAGCATTCTCGAGGCCCTTGAGGCCGATGGCATCAATCTGCCGTTCTCGTGCCGGGCAGGCCTCTGCGGCAGTTGCGAGACGCCTGTGTGCGCAGGAGTGCCGGACCACCGTGACCTGATCCTCTCGGAAACCGACAAGGCCGAAGGCCGCAGCCTGATGATCTGTGTTTCCAGGGCCCTGAGCGAACGCCTGGTGCTGGATCTCTGAACCGTTTCAATTCCCTGAAGGAACCCGCTCATGTCATTACCCACCCCTACCCTTATTGCGCATGCCCGCAAGGCCAGCGAGTCCATGGCCAACCGCGATACGCCGTTCATCTATAACGAATGGTATGTCGCCGCCTTTGACAACGAGGTAGGCCGTCACTTGCTGGCCCGCCGCCTGCTCGACCGCCGGGTGGTCATGTACCGCACCGAGGCGGGCGAACCGATTGCCCTGGAGGATCGCTGCGCCCATCGCTCGTTCCCGCTCTCGCGCAGCCACCTGGAGGGCGACACCATTGTGTGTGGCTACCACGGCTTTCGCTATGACGCCTCGGGTGACCTGGCCCAGGTGCCCTCGCAGAAGAACTGCCCGCGCGGCATTGGCGTACGTCGCTATCCCTTGGTGCGCCAGGGACCGTTACTCTGGATCTGGCTGGGCGAGCAGGCCCTGGCCGATGCCACGCAGATTCCGCAGCAGGCATGGATCGAGGACCCGGACTGGGCCTGTTCCTCAGGTTATTTTCATCACCCGGGCAACTACGTCAGCTTGCACGAAAACCTCATGGACCTGACGCACCTGAGCTTTCTGCATGCCAACACCATCGGCACGCCGGACTATGCCAGCGCACCGTACAAACTCGATCTCAAGGAAGGCCACTACACCCTGATCCGCGAAGTGGTGCCCACGACCCTGTCGCCGGTATGGGGCAAGACGACAGGTCTGGAAGGCTGTGCCAGTGCTGCGCGCATTGCCACCTCGGAATTTTTATCGCCGGCCCTGCACCGGGTCAGCGTGACCTTCTACGACAGCGCCCAACCCGTCGGGCAGCGCCAGGAATACCGCATCCGTACCGCACACATCCTGACCCCGGAAACCGCCAACAGCCTGCATTACTTCATTGTCCACGGTCGCGACTTTGCCCGGCACGACGAGGCCCTGGGCGAGTACATGCACGAGCAACTATTCGCGGCCTTCAATGAAGATGTCGAGGGACTCGGCGCCCTGGAAGCGGTGCTCGGCGAGCGTGACGAGCACCATTACGAAATTTCCGTGGCCAGTGACGCGCCCGCCGTTGCCACGCGTATCTACCTGAAAAAACGGGCCGATGCCGAACGTCAGCACGGCCACTGAAACTGTCTGCCGTTCCGGGTCGTGAATAGACACTCATCTGTCGCCTGTGAAGCATGCTTTTCACGCTGTTCATGAGTGACCGCACGACCAGGCCGTACTGCGCAGGCCAAGGCAGTATTTCTGCGTTCGATTGAATGCTTTTGCATGCGCAACACAGCGTTTTTGGCCACTTTCTGATACCGTGCACAAGACAGATCCTGCGCCAGAGCCTCCGGCCTCGATAGAACGGACACTCCAGGAGAATCTCTCTTGTCTACTGCCGACACCGCATTGAATCAAGCCATTGAGCGTTGCAGCCAGGAACCGATCCAGATTCCCGGCAGCATCCAGCCGCATGGCTTTGTGCTGGTGGTCGATGAAGCCAGCCTGCAGATCCTGCAGGCCAGCGAAAATGCCGAACACTGGCTGGGGATGCCTGCTATCCAGCTGCCAGGGCGTCATTTCGCCGAACTGGTGAGCGAAGACTTCGACCTGAGCCAGCACCTGGACCGCCTGCCCGACCAGGAAATATATCCCTTTCATATTGGTGACGTGCGTCTGCGCCATGAATCGCCAGATGCGCCGCGCCTGACCGTACTGGTGCATCGCCACGATCAGGTGCTGATCGTCGAGCTTGAGCCGGTCCGCGCTGATCACGGGCCTGTCCGTGGCGATTTCTACCCCTTGGTACGTGCTTTCGTTAGCGGCCTGCAGCAGCTTTCGAGTCTTGAAGCCCTGCTGCAAAGCTCGGTGCAACAGATCAAGCGCATCACCGGTTTCGGCCGGGTCAAGGCCTACCGTTTCGACGCCGACGGCAACGGCCTGGTGCTGGCCGAGCAAGCCGATCCCGGTTATCCCAACTACCTGGGCCTGAGCTTTCCGGCGTCCGACATCCCCGCGCAGGCGCGCGAACTGTACCGCATCAACCGGATTCGCTTGATCCAGGATGCCAACTACCAGCCCTCGCCGCTGGTGCCGACACTCAACCCGCACACCGGCAAACCGCTGGACATGACCTTCACGTCGCTGCGCAGCGTCTCGCCGGTGCACCTGCAATACATGCGCAACATGGGCACGATGGCGTCGATGTCGCTGTCGATCGTGGTCGGCGGCAAGCTCTGGGGGCTGATTTCCTGCCACCATGAGCAGCCACGCCCGGTCGACTTCCAGACCCGTACCGCGTGTGAATTGCTCGGCAGCGTGCTGTCGCTGCAGATCGAATCGTACGAATCGCATGCCAGCACCCGGCAGTTGCTCGACCAGCGTCAGCGCATCGTGCAGATGTTGTCCTCGATGGCCGACCACGACAGTGTCAGCGAAGGCTTGCTGCAATTGCCGCAGGTGCTGCTGGCGTTTGCCGACGCCCAGGGGGCCGCGATCATTTCCGCCGACCGCTGCGACCTGATCGGCAGCACCCCGCCTGCCTCTCTGGTCAATGCGCTGGTGCACTGGCTGGCACATCGCAGCGACGAGACGATCTTCCACACCGACAATGTGCAGCGCGACATCGAAGAACTGCCGGAGCTGGCGCGCCACGCCGCCGGTGTGCTGGCGGTGGCCATTTCCCAGATCCACTCGCACTACCTGGTGTGGTTCCGCCCTGAGCAGGCGCGTACGGTGAACTGGGCCGGCCGCCCCGAGAAAGACATCAACGCCCAGGGCAGCCTCAATCCGCGGCACAGCTTCGACACCTGGCAACAGGAAGTGCGCGGCTACTCGGCGCCCTGGCACCCCTGGATCATCGAAGGCGCGATCGAATTGCGCGGCGCGGTGCTGGGCATCGTGCTGCGCAAGGCCGAAGAGCTGGCGCAACTGACCGGCGAGCTGTTGCGTTCGAACAAGGAGCTTGAGGCGTTCTCCTACAGCGTCTCCCACGACCTGCGCGCACCGCTGCGGCATATTGCCGGTTACACCGAGCTGCTGAGCGAAATCGAAGGCTCGGCGCTGTCCGAGCGTGGGCTGCGCTTTTTGAAACATATAGAAGATGCGGCACGTTTTGCCGGCACGCTGGTCGACAACCTGCTCAATTTTTCGCAGATGGGTCGTTCGGCGCTGCACATGTCCGATGTCGACCTCAATGCGCTGGTCGAATCCATACGACTCGATCTGAAGCCCGACTACGAGGGTCGGGACATTGTCTGGGAAGTGGCCGCCCTGCCCAAAGTGATCGCCGACCCGGCCTTTATCAACCTGGCCCTGCAGAATCTGATTGCCAATGCCATCAAGTACACCCGTGACCGCACCCCGGCGCGCATCGAGATCGGTGCCGACAAGACCCGCGATGAAACCGTGGTGTACATTCGCGACAACGGTGTCGGGTTCGACATGGCCTATGCCAACAAGCTGTTCGGGGTGTTCCAGCGCCTGCACCGGATGGAAGATTTCGAAGGCACCGGTATTGGCCTTGCCAGTGTCCGGCGTATCATTGAGCGGCACGACGGCAGGGTCTGGGCCGAAGGCCAGATCGATCAGGGCGCGACGTTCTACTTTGCCCTGCCCCGCCACATTTCACATGATTGATGGAAACCGTTGAAGATGCTCAAACCCATTCTGTTGGTCGAAGACAACCCCAGGGACCTGGAGTTGACGCTTGTCGCGCTGGAGCGCAGCCAGTTGGCCAACGAAGTCATCGTGCTGCGTGACGGTGCCGACGCCCTGGACTACCTGCTGCGCCGCAATGCCTTCGCCGCCCGCGACGACGGTAACCCGGCCGTGCTGCTGCTGGACCTCAAGCTGCCCAAGGTCGATGGCCTGGAAGTGCTCAAGGTGGTGCGCGACACCCCTGAGCTGCGCAGTATCCCCACGGTGATGCTGACCTCCTCGCGCGAGGAGCCCGACCTGTTGCGCGCCTACGAGCTGGGCGTCAATGCGTACGTGGTCAAGCCGGTGGAATTCAAGGAATTCGTCGCGGCGATTTCCGACCTGGGCATTTTCTGGGCCGTGCTTAATGAACCTCCACCGGGGTCGTTGCGTCTGAATCGTCGACGCAATAACTGACGGAGCCTGGAAGTTGTCCAAGCCGATAAAACTCTTGATAGTCGAAGACAGCTCGATGGACGCCGAGCTGACCCTGTTGCGCCTGGAACGTAGTGATCTGCTGATCCAGGCCCGACAGGTCTACGACCATGTCGGCGCGCAACAGGCCCTGCAAGAACACCGTTTCGACCTGATCCTGTGCGACTGCGTGCTGCCCGGCTCGTCGGGCAGCGATGTGCTGGCCATTGCCCAGTGTTTGGCGCCCGACACGCCGTTCATCTTCCTGTCCGGCGTGTATGGCGAAGAGCACGCCGTTGAGATGATCCGCCTGGGCGCCACCGACTACATTCTGAAAAAGAATCTGTCGCTGCTGCCCAAGGCCGTCAAGCGTGCCCTGACCGAGGTCCAGGAACGCCAGCGCCGGCGCCGTGCCGAAGAAGCCCTGGCCGATGTCGAGGCCCGCGCCCGCATCGCCATCGATGCCGCCGGCATGGGCACCTGGGATTATCGGCCCACAGAAGACCTGCTGATCTGGGATGACCGGTGCAAGGCCCTGTTCGGTTTGCCGTCAGACACCGAGATGCACATCGAGCTGTTCTACGCCGGCATCCATGCCGATGACGAGCCGACCGTGCGCCAGGCCGTGGAGCGCGCCATGGCACCCGACAGCGATGGCCGCTACCGTATGGAGTTTCGCTGTGTGACCGCAGGCCAGGAACCGCGCTGGTTGCTCAGCAGCGGCCAGGCCCGGGTGGTCGATGGCCGGTGCGTGCGCTTTTCCGGGGTGTTGCAGGACATCCATCAGCAACGCCAGGCCACCCAGGCGCTCAGGCAGCTCAACGAAATGCTTGGTGAGCGGGTCGAGCGCCGCACCCGCGAACGCGACCGCGCCTGGGAGTTGTCCCAGGACCTGCTGGGCGTGCTCAACAAGGATCTGACGCCGGTGGCTCTCAACCCGGCCTGGGAGAATGCCCTGGGCTTTACCCGCCAGGCCCTGGCCCAGACCTCGTTGATGGAACTGCTGCCCGACGAGGACCGTGACGCCTTCCTGGCTGAACTGGCGATCCTGGCCCGGAACCACAACAGCGTGCGGTTTACCGGCCGCATTCGTCACGCCAGTGGCAGCCAGCGCTGGCTGTCCTGGGTGGTGGTGCCTGAAGACACCCTGCTGTATGTGGTGGCACGCGACATCACCAGTGAGCGCGAGGCCACCCAGGGGCTGGCCGAAGCCAACACCCGCCTGCGCGACCAGATTGCCGAGCGCGAGCGCATCGAGGCGGCGCTGCAACAGATGCAACGCCTGGAAGCGGTCGGCCAGTTGACCGCCGGCGTCGCCCACGACTTCAACAACCTGCTGACCGTGATCATCACCGGCTCCAGTTTTCTCGAGCGCGACCTGAGCAAACAGGACCTGGAAAAAGCCACCCGGCGTCTCAAGCACATTCGCGAAGCCGGTGAGCGTGGCGCCAAGCTCACTTCGCAGTTGCTGGCGTTCTCGCGACGCCAGCGCCTGGAACCGGTGGCATTGCACCTCAATGAGACCCTGCGCGGGCTGGAAGAGCTGCTGCGCCGCACCTTGGGCGGCAACATCCTGGTGCGTCTGGACCTGTCCGAGGACCTCTGGCAGGCGCTGACCGACCCGACCCAGACCGAGATGATCATTCTCAACCTGGCGATCAACGCCCGCGATGCCATGCCCAACGGCGGGCAACTGACCCTGTGCACGCGCAACACCCATGTCGACACCCCACCACAACGCCCGGAAGATCCCGACTGCGGCGATTACGTGGAGCTGTCGATTCGCGACACCGGCTCAGGCATGAGCCAGGACGTGCTGGCCAAGGTGTTCGAGCCCTTTTTCACCACCAAGGACATCGGCAAGGGCTCAGGCCTGGGCCTGGCCCAGGTCTTTGGCTTCGCCAAGCAGTCGGGCGGCGGCGTGAGCATCGACACCGCACCGGGGCGCGGCACACAAGTGAGCGTCTACCTGCCAGCGGTGCAGCACACACCTGCAACCCTCGTGCAGCAGCAGTGCCAGCCACAGGCCTCGGGCCGCGCCCCACTGGCACCGGCCGGCAATGGCCATGACCACGCCATTCTGCTGGTGGACGACGATGATCCGGTGCGCGACCTGGTCGGTGACATGCTGCGGATGCAAGGTTTCAAGGTGCGCGAGGCCAGCAGCGGTGAGCAGGCGCTGGAGATGCTCGACGAAAACGTCGACCTGCTGCTCACCGACTTTGCCATGCCAGGCTTCAACGGCGCACAAATGGCCCATGCGGCGCGCGAACGCTTTGCGCACCTGCCCGTGGTGTTCCTGACCGGCTACGCCGAGCTGCAGGGCCTGGACCTGCCCGGCAGTCTGGTACTGCAGAAACCGGTAAATGCCGAGGACCTGTTCCAGGCCCTGAGCCAGTTACTGGAATTGCCGTAAGCGCACATCTGATTCACGCCTTGTAGGAGCGCGCTTGCCCGCGACCGGCTGCGTTAGCAGTCGTAAAATTGTGGCGTTTCATAGATTTTGAACGCGTCCACAGTCCAGCATTTGTGGCGTTGCACAAATTTTGCGAGCGCTACGCACTCGGTCGCGGGCAGAGCGCGCTCCTACGGCTGGTGCGGCGCCAAGGCGGTGCCTGGCGTCAAGCAGGATCAGCCCTTGGCCGCCATGGCCGTCACTTCCACGCGCATGCCTTCGAAGGCCAGCGATGCCACGCCTACGGCGGCACGCACCGGCCACGGCTGGCGGAAGAAGCGCTGGTACACCTCGTTGAAGGCGGCGCGGTCAGCCATGTCGGTGAGGTAGATGGTCAGGTGCAGGACCCGATCCATCGAGCTGCCGGCCTTTTCCAGCGCCACTTTGAGCGCCTGCAAGGTGCATTCGCTCTGTTCGACGATGCCGCCCAGTTCCAGGCTGCCGTCGGCACGGGTCGGGATCTGGGTCGACACCAGCAGGCCGCCAAAGCCTGCAACGTCAGAAGAGATGGAATCGGCGTCAGGATCGGGAATGAAGGTGATGTCTGGGTTAGCCATGGAAATCTCGTGTCCGGTGAATGAACAGGCACTGGCCTGGGGCCGGACAGTGTAGCGCTCCTCACCTGCATTCCCCAGACCTAGGGTCTGTTGCCGTTTCAGCACGAGCCGCGTTGCTGGGCCAAATCTCGCCAGGCCAGGCGGAGGACGCAGAAAAGGGGAACGCCCTTTTCAAGTCCTCCAACACCGCATGGCGAGATTGGGCACGCAACCCGAAGGGCCGGGCCTGTTTTGCCGCGAGACGGCGTTACTCGCCACTCATCTGGAATGACCAGACTTCGCGGCGCCTGCCTTGCCTCGCGGCAAAACGGGCGCCGGCGCGGCCGTGATGAAACGGCAACAGCCCCTAGTATGTCCACGCCAGCAGCAGTTGCGCGTAGGTATTGGTGCGCGTGTTGCCTATCTGGCTGCCGCCTTCCTGTACGCTGTGCTGCGGCTTGTAGAACCCCACCAGTGGCAACACGGTCCAGTGCTCATCGATCGCCCATTCAGCGTAGATATCCAGCTCACGGGCATCGCGGTTGCCCAGGCGGGTCTCGAGGGTGTCGAACTGGTAGAGCAGCGCCCCCACCTTCAACTGCTCGGTCACCGACGCTTTCAGCCCTATGTGATTGACGGCCGTGTTGCTGTTGAAGGGCCCGGCGTAGTTGGAGGCCACCTCGCCCTGGAACCAGGTGCCCAGTGCCCGGCCGTTGCCATAGAACAGTGGGTCGTAGCCCTCTGAAAAGCGGCTGTAGCGGTAATTGATGCTGGGTTTTCCCGGCCATTGCGCAAAGGTCCAGCCCGCTTCCAGGTACCAGGCGTTTTCGGCACCTGAGTCCTTGCGCTCCCAGGCGTGTTCGCCAGCCAGCAACAGGTTGGCCACGCCGGCACTGCCCTGGGCGCGCAGGCTGTACAGCTGCATGCCCTTGCGCTCGGGGAACAGTGGCTCGGCCAGGGCACGGTCGGTGTCGGTGACCTTGATGTAAGTCAGGCCCAGCGTGCCAGGTTCGGCAACCTGTTCAAGGGTCGCCACGGCCAGCTCGGGGCTGGCCTGCGCCGGGTTGTCAGATTTGAGCCACATCAGGTCGCCACGCCAGCCCTGGGTGCCGCCCAGGCGCAGAATGGCGGTGCGATCAAACGCCCGGCGACCGGTCAGGTAATAAGCGCCGCCGCGATTGGTTTCGCCATCGAGCAGGCCGTTGCCGATGTTCAAGGCATCGCCGGCAATCAGAAAGCCGTCGCCCACCACCACCGTCTGCCGCCCGGTGGAAAGGTCGACTCCGTTCTCGCCCAAGGCGCTGAACAACTCGCCCGAGCGCCAGCCGACATAGGCATTTTCGATCTTGGTGGTGCGCTCGTTACCCAGGCTCCAGCCCGCGGCATCACCCTCGCCAAAGCTGGCACTGCTGACCCAGTCCAGCGCGCCATAGGCCTCACCCCCGCCCTGGAGGCGGTGCTTGAGGTCGAGGCCATACTGCAAGGTCGCCTCCTGCCAGTCGACACGCCCCTGATCACGCACACCCGCCTGGTTGTAGCTTTGCCCGCTGTGAAACACACCCGCTGCGCCTTGCAGCCGGGCCTTGATGCTCGTATGAGCGTCCTCGTACAAGGCGGCAGCGCCCGCCCAGGGCGAGGCGATCAGCAACACTGAACAGGATGCCTTGAAGTAGTGTTTTTGCATCGCGAGAATCTCTGCAGGTAAGGAGCGACGACCCGGAGGGGTCCCGGAGGGGTCCCGGAGTCAATCAGAGGTTGATCTGCCCTTCGGCGTACATGTCGGCCACGATGCGCCAACCCGTCTCGGTGAGCTGCCAGACAAACAGGCTTTTCATCGCAAAGGCCTCGCCCTGGACCGGCAGGACGTGCCAGGTCACCCAGGTGTATGCCGCGCATTCACCCAGTGTACGCAGCCGGTCGATGCGAATCGAAGCCCCACGCGAGCCCTCGACCATTTCAGTCATCAGGGCCTGCAAGGCTGCAGGCCCCTGAAACAATGCGTCGTTGCCCGCGCCGGTGATTTCGGTGCGCTCGGTATACAGCTCGGCCACGATGCCGGCGGCATCACCAAGGGCCCACAAGGTTTGCAACAGGTCCAGGCGCGCTTGCAGCGCCAGATTCAGGGCAGCAGTGGTCATGATCGAATCCTTGAGGTCGATGGGTTGTCACAGCCCCACAGCGGGGCGAAAGAATAAAGCCGGAAGGTTCAGCGTCGACCGTTGCGATAGCCCGCCAGTTGATGGGCCACCTTGCCCAGGGTGCAGATCAGGTTGCGCAGGCGGTCCTTGCCCGGGATCGGCGTGCGCGGGATGGCGCTCATTACGTCCCAGTGCCGGGAGCCGGTGGTCATGCCGTCGGCCACCACCTGGCTGACCACATGGCTGGGCGTGACGCCAAACCCGGAGTAACCCTGAACGAACCAGGCATTGGGCCGCCCTGGCAAGGTGCCGACCTGCGGAAACAGGTTGGCCGAGCACTCCATCGGCCCGCCCCAGGCCAGGTCGACCTTGACGTGCGCCAAGTAGGGAAAGACCTTGAGCATCAACTGCCGGTTCCAGGCT
Organism: Pseudomonas ovata; assembly: GCF_003131185.1. GTDB lineage: Bacteria > Pseudomonadota > Gammaproteobacteria > Pseudomonadales > Pseudomonadaceae > Aquipseudomonas > Aquipseudomonas ovata. The sequence goes on from NZ_QFFU01000032.1 coordinate 49,580, forward strand.
TTGAGGTCGGCCGGAATGTACTCCAGCAGGCGCGTGGCCGAGCCGAACAGCAGGCGGTTCTCGTTGGTCACCCGGTAGTACTCGATGACCGGACGAATGTCGCTGAAGGCACCGCGGATCGGGCTGATCTGCTCGATCAGTGAATCGGGCAAGGGCTCGGTCACCAGCTGGAAGGCATAGGTGTTGATCATGCTCTTGTGCAGCTCAGGCTCCAGGCGATCCAGAAAGGCGCCGCAGGACCAGAGAATCTTTTTGGCACGCACCGAGCCCTTGGCGGTGCGTACGCGAATGGTGTCGCCATAAGTCACTTCCAGCACCGGCGTGTCTTCAAAAATCCGCCCGCCCAGGCCGACCAGTGCCCCGGCCGAACCCAGCAGCATGTTCAGCGAGTGCAGATGGCCGTTACCCATATGCTTCAAGGCACAGCTGTAGAGATCGGAGCCGACGATATCGCGCACTGCGCTGCCTTCGAGGTAGGCGATTTCATGCTCGGGGTTCAGTTGCCGAAACTCCTTTTCCCAGGCTTGCAGCAATTTGCCCTGGCGCGGGTTGAAACCCAGATAGCCATAGCCGTGGCGAAAGTCGGCATCGATACCGTACCTGGCAATACGCGACTGGATGATCGACGACCCCAGGTCACTGATCTCGAAGATCGCCTGCAGGCCGGCATCGCCGACATCCTTGCGAATCTTTTCCAGGTCATGGCCAATACCGGCCATCACATGTCCGCCATTGCGCCCGGAGCCGCCGAAGCCCAGGTAGCGGGCTTCCAGCAGGACAATGTCGGTCACCCCGCGCTCGGCCAGCTCCAGGGCAGTATTGATCCCTGAAAAACCACCGCCGATGACCACGACCTCGGCTTCAAGGTCCTGCTCCAGGTCCGGGAACCTGAGGTCATATTTGCGGGTGGCGGTGTAATACGTGGTGGGCGTTTCAAGAGACAACATAAGGTTTACCTTGCACGGATTATCAGTACGCGATCAGCGGGAAACGGCGTTGCGGCCTGGCACACGGTCCTGAAAGTGCCGCACGGCGTACAGCACCAGCGACAACAACAGGATGCTGATACCGGTGGCCACTTCACGCCAGCCGCCATAGCCGGTGAGCTCGGCCGAGAGGGTGCCAACGATCACCACCAGCGCGGTGAACAGGCTCAGCACCCAGGCCACCGGCACCCAGCCACGTCCCAGCCGCACCGGGCGCGGGTGATCCGGCGCATCGTGGCGCAGCCACAGGAAACCCGACAGGGCAAAGAAGATGGCCACCAGATAGCCGATATTGGCCGTGACCAGCATGGCCAGTGGTGACGACAGGACGAAGATCATCACCAGGTTCAGGACCACCGCTGCGGTCATGCAGCGGCCCGGCACCTGATGCTTGTTGAGCACGCCCAACTGGCGGATGGTCAGGCCTTCGAGGGCCATGCCATACAGCGCTCGCGAACCGTCGGCCAAGGCGGCATTGAGGCCCATGAACAGCCCGGCCAACAAGGCCGCGACGAAGAAATCGCTGAAGCCGCTGCCCAGCACGGCGTTGAAGGCGTCGATGTAGAAGCCACCGGGGTTGGCCAGCGCCGTTTCACGGTCGACCATGCCACCCAACCCGAAAGCCACGGCCGCGAACACTGCCACGGTGTAGCCGCCGGAGGTCAGCAGCGCCAGGCGCATGTCGCGCTGGCTGCGGTATTCAGGGCCGAAGGCGGCACACATTTCAGTGCCGTAGGCGCTCCAACTGACCAGAAACAGCCACACCAGCGCCGTGCGCAGGGCGCTCCAGTCCAGGCTCAACGGTTGCTCGACCAAGGCGTGCTGAAAGCGCGCCAGGCTCCAGCCGTCGCCGAACAATGGAGAAACCGCCAGCACCAGGATCGGCACCAACAACAGCGCCCCCATGTAGCGGGACACCGAGGCGGCCATGTGCACGCCCAGCCGGTTGAATTGCCAGAACAGCACCAGCAGGCCAGCGCCGATCAATTGCGCCAGCCCCACGGTCAATGGTCCCAGCGTGAGGGTCCAGGTCTGGGTGGCGAACCATTGCGCCTGGATCAGCGCCCCGGCACTGACGCTGACGATCGACAGCACCGCCGACCAACCCAGCCAGTAGCCAAAGGACGCCAGCGGGCCGACCAGGGTGCAGCGTCGCCGCCAGCCTTGGGTGGCGATCATGGCGATGCCGCCGGGTTTGTCGGGGAACATGGCCGCCACTTCGAGAAAGATCCAGTTCTGGCAGGCACCGATGGCGGCCGACCCCACCCAGAGCAACAACGCGCTCACCGGGCCGAGTACGCCCAGGGCAAAGCCGAACGAGGCGAAGATCGACCCCGACACGGCCATCGACAGAGCAAAGGCATCTGTCCAGCGCAGGTTTTTTTGCAGGTGCGGATCGGAATGATTGTTTTGCATGGAAGGACCTGCACATCAATGAATATGAGCCCCGATTAGATGCCTTGTGTGGCGGGCCGACCACTGTTGAGCGCGCCAACCGCTTGGCTCAACGTGCCATGGGGCGGCCCTGATGAATAACCTTGATAGAAACATTAAGATGTTAGTAAATTAACCGCCTGCGCTCGGCTCATACGACCATTCGCTACTTCTAATAAGAAAAACCAGACCTATTGCCGGTCCGAGGTGAATCATGAATCACGCATTGCAGCACGAGCAGCTCTTTCTGGGGCGCGAAGGGTTCGAGGTCTGGCACGGCAGCCTGGCCTCAAGCTGCGGAATCTTTCATGTCGAACCGCCTTGCCACTCGGACATCACCACCTTTCAGGGCGCGGTGACCGCTGTCGACAGCGAATCGTGCGCGCTGCAAGGCGCACGCATTACCAGCAACTGCTCGCAGGTGTATCGCCGGGCCAGCGACATCCGCCGCGACGACCAGGATTTTTTCTATCTGGTGATGCAGCTCGGTGGCGAGGCCGTCATTTGCCAGTCCGAGACCCAGACCCGCCTGCAACGCGGTGACCTGGTGCTGCTCGACGTGGCCCGGCCCAGCGACTTTCACTTTCAGGGCCTGAGCGACCAGGTGTCGTTCATCCTGCCGCGCGATGAGCTGCTGCAGCGCTTCAAGACCCGGCACGTGCGGCTGAACCAGCGTATCGAGGCCACCTCGTCCATCGGCGCCATGAGCGCCATGCTGGTCAACCAGTTGATGAACAACACGACGCTGGCCCGACAAGAGTCCCTGGCGGTGCTGGAGGCGATTCTGGCGCTGCTCAGGCCGGCCCTGGCCACGGATGACAGCAGTGAGCCGGCTGACAGCCCTGCCCTGCTGGTCAAGGCTCGAACACTGATCGAGCGCCATCTGGACGACGAGGGCCTGTGCCCGGAGCAGATCGCCTCGGCCATCGGCACGTCGGTGCGCAGCCTGCATCGCCTGTTTACCCGGTCCGGCATGAGCGTGGGCCGCTACATTCTTGAACGTCGCCTGCAGCGCTGCGCCCAGGCCATCGCCCACAGCGATCTGAAAATCAGCCATATCGCCATACGCTGGGGCTTCAAGGACCTGGGGCACTTTTCCCGGGCCTTCAGAAATGCCTATGGCATGTCACCCAGTGACTATCGACACAGCGTATTGCAAACCGCCATGGCGGCGGTATGACCCCGTTGCTACCGGCCTTTTAATATGTGTTTATTCAACCACGGCGTAGTCAGACTTCACCGGCAATACTCCTTAGTGGCTATAACCATAACGGCGCTGCCGGCAGGAAAATGAGCCTTAACAGTGCATGTTTTTCTGCCGTTGAAAGTGCGCGGCTTCCTATCGCCTTTCTGCACTGATCACATAATCGGTTGCCCGCCGCTTCAGGGCGTACCGGCGTCGACAACATGCGGCCCAAGCCTGGTATGCAGAGACACTGGCAAGCTAATTGCTATTCCCAACAGGAAAATAAATTACCCGAAAGGAATGAGTATCTTCATCCTTCCGGCGTAGTTCAGCGCGTCGTCATGCCTTGGCCTGCCTGGGCATACCGGCACCTATTCAGACCGTTGGAGATTATCAGCCATGATCCGCCTCGCACGCCCAGGCCGCACCCTATGCGGCCTCCCCCTTGTTATGGCTTGCTCTTCAGGGTATGCCGATGAAGTCGCACCGGTCATCAATAGCGGCGACACCGCCTTTGTGGCGCTGTGTTCGCTGATTGTGTTGTTGATGACCTTGCCCGGTCTTGCGCTGTTCTATGGCGGCATGGCCAGGACCAAGAATGTGCTCTCGGTCATGATGCAGGTGTTCTGCACCGCCGCCTTGATGTCGATCATCTTTGCCGTGTACGGCTACAGCCTGGTGTTTGGCGATGGCGGCTCGATGAATGCCGTGATCGGCAACCTGGATAAAGTGTTCTTGCAAGGCGTGACCATTCATACCGTGGTGGGAACCATTCCTGAATATTTGTACTTTCTGTTCATGCTGCTGTTTGCCGCCATTACCCCGGCCATCATTGTCGGAGCGTTTGCCGAGCGCATGAAGTTTGCCGCGGTGATGGTGTTCATGGCGCTGTGGATCACCCTTAACTATATCCCGATGGCGCACATGGCCTGGGGTGGCGGCTGGGTGTTCAACCTGGGCGTGCAGGACTTTGCCGGGGGCAACGTGGTGCACCTGAACGTCGGCATCGCTTCGCTGGTCGGCGCCTGGCTGATCGGCCGGCGTCGCGGCTTCGGTACCTCGGCGCTGGCGCCGCACAACATGACCATGACCATGACCGGCGGCTCGCTGCTGTGGGTCGGCTGGCTGGGTTTCTGCGGCGGCTGCGTGTTGGCGGTCAACGGCTTTGCCATGCTGGTCATGGTCAACACCATGCTGGCCAGTTGCGCCGGTGCGCTGGGCTGGATGCTGGTGGAGTGGAAACACCGTGGCCGGCCGAGTCTGTTCGGGGCGGTGTCGGGCTCCATTGCCGGACTGGTGGCGATCACCCCCGCGTGTGGTTTTGTCGGGCCCATGGGCGCCATCGTGCTGGGCTTCATTGCAGGCCCGTTGTGCGTCTGGTCGGTGGAAAAGCTCAAGCCGATGCTGGGCCTGGACGACGCCTTCGATGTGTTTGGCGTGCATGGCGTGGCTGGTATCCTGGGCGGGCTGCTGACCCCGGTGTTCGCAATGACCGCCCTGGGTGGCCAGGGCTTTGCCGAAGGCCGCGACCTGGTCAGCCAGTTGCTGGTCAATGGCGGGGCGCTATTGTTCAGCATCCTGTTCTCGGCGCTCAGCAGCCTGGTGGCGTTCAAGATCACGGCGATGCTGTGCGGTGGACTGCGCGTCGATGAAGACGCCGAGGTCGACGGGCTGGACCTGTCTGCGCATGGCGAGGTGGGCTACAAGTATTCCAATTGAGGGGGTCACTATGCCCATCAGACACAACACCTGATGGGCATGAACATCCACTGTAGGAGCGCGCTCTGCCCGCGACCGGCTGCGTTAGCAGTCGTAAATTTTCAGCGTCTACACAATTTTTGCGAGCGCTACGCACTCGGTCGCGGGCAAGCGCGCTCCTACACACCGGTCCCCTGTTTGTTGCGTGACAGCGTGCCGCCTTGGCGGCAGGTATCGCTTAGCGCTGTTGCAGCATGGACTGGATCTGCTGCACCGACTCCTGGGTGCGCTGGGCCAGGTTGCGCACTTCATCGGCGACCACGGCAAAGCCCCTGCCTTGTTCACCGGCGCGGGCCGCTTCGATGGCGGCGTTGAGTGCCAGCAGGTTGGTCTGCTCGGCGATGCCGCGAATCACCGCCGCAATGCGCGCAATGTTTTCGTAAGTGGCCTGGATACCGGCCTGCTCGCGCTCGTGCAGGCTGGCGGCGGTCTTTTCGTCGCTGATTTCGCGCACCGCGCCGGCCACATGCAGCAGCCGGCCCTGGCTGTCGCGCAGACTGCGGCCACGCTCGCGGAACCACAGCTCGCCCCGGGTCTTGTGGCGCATGCGGTATTCGACGACATAACCGTCATCGCCGCCCGGTGCCTTCATCGCGGTGTCGAAGGCGTGCATGACCTGCTTGAGGTCGTCGCTGTTGACCACGGCAAAGTAGCTGTCCCAGCCATCAGGAAACGAGCGGGCGTCGTGGCCGATCAACTGGCGAAACTGCTCTGACCAGCGAATAACGTTGTGCGGATGATCCAGGTTGCCATCCACTACGTTCATCGACCAGCAGCCTTCGGTGAGGCTGCTGCGGGTGACTTCCCAGACCTGGCGCTCCTGCTCCCAGCCGGCCTGCTCGGCGCTCAACTGCGCCAGCCGGGCGGCGTCGCTGTGCTGCCGGGCCTGAAGATCAGCAATGTGAGCCAGGCCTTGCGCCACCTGGCGTTGCAGCTCAGCGTACTGGGCCTCGGTGCAGGGCGGTGCCGGGCGCGCCTGGGCCTCCTGGCGAATGTGCTGCAGTTCGGCCCAGCGCTGGTGCAGGCGCTGCAGGCGGCCCTGCAAGTGCGGGTGCTCGCGCAGCGGCGCAGTGGCCGGTACGGGGTTGCCCTGCTCGTCCAGCAGGCGATCCAGCCACAGGCCAAGTTCATTGGCCAGGCCACGAGAAGCGTTGGAAAACCACATCGGCCAATCTCCTATCCATGAAACGACAAAGGCGCCGTGCAAGACATATGCCGTCCTGCACAGGCGCCTGTGGATGACACTGAGGTGTCAGCTGCGAACCCGGCTCTTCTGTGGGTCATAAGCCACGGTGCTGGCGGCCACATGCGCACGAATACGCTTTTGCTGGCCGTCGAGCTTGCCGATTTCCAGCGCCGTGCCCGGTGCGCAATACGCGATGTCCAGCCGGCACAGGGCGATGTTGCGGCCCAGCACCGCCGAGCGAGTGGCACTGGTGATGACCCCGACCTGGGCCCGCCCCATGCGTACGCAGTCGCCGTGCGCCGCCACTTCGTTGCCTTCCAGCACCAGCCCCACCAGTTGCTGGCGGGGCTGGGCACTGCGGCGCAGCAAGGCCTCACGTCCGATGAAATCGGCCGCCTTGCTCTTGAGCGGTACGCAAAAGCCAATGCCGGCCTCGAACGGGTCGGTCTGATCGTCGAACTCGTAGCCGGCAAACACCAGCCCGGCCTCGATGCGCAGCATGTCCAGGGCTTCAAGGCCCAGCGGCACCAGCCCCAGCGGCTGGCCGAGCTGCCAGAGCCGCTCCCAGACCTGCACGGCGTCATCGGGGTGGCACCACACCTCAAAGCCCAGTTCACCGGTGTAGCCGGTGCGCGAGACCATCAGTGCCGGGCCGTTGTGATCGTCCAGGCGCCCGGTCAGAAAGCGGAACCAGCCAAGATCGGCCAGGGCCGGCTGGGTGCCGGGGCTCCAGACCATCTGCCCGAGCAGTTCGCGACTCAACGGGCCTTGCACGGCGATGTTGTGGATCTGATCGCTGGCGCTCTTGATCCACACCTTCATGCCGAGCCTTTCGGCCTGCTCGCGCAGCCAGATGCCGGCATGGTCTTCGCCGCCGATCCAGCGAAAGGCATCCTGGCCCAGGCGCAGCAAGGTACCGTCGTCGAGCATGCCGCCGTGCTCATAGCACATGGCCGAATACACCACCTGGCCGATGGCGAGCTTGCGCACGTCGCGGGTCAGGCAATGGTCGAGCAAGGCTTCGGCGTCGGGGCCCAGCACCTCGAACTTGCGCAGGGCCGACAAGTCCATGACCGCCACCCGCTCGCGGCAGCCATGGTACTCCTCCAGGGTGCCGTAGCCATCGAAGCGGGTCGGGGTCCAGAACCCGCGGTAATCGACGAACTGCCGGGTCAGGCGTGAGGTGGCCGGATGAAAGCCGCTTTCGCGGGTCAGCACCGGGTCGGCATCGGCGGTCTGTCGTGTGCTCATGGCGATACTGAAGCGCTCCTTTTCTGAATACACGCGAATGTGAATATCGGTGGGCTGCCAGCCATTGGCCGGGTCGATGTCGTCCGGGCAACTGCTGTTGGCGCACACCAGGTCGGTCAGCGCTTTCATCAGCACATAGTCGCCGGGGCGTGACCAGGGCTCGTCGAGGGTCAGGTGCTGGTGGGCATCGATGCCTGTGTTGTAGAAAAAGTTGATCGCCGGCCACCCCGGCCGCCCCTGCACACCATGGGCGGCCATGGCGCGGCTGAGGTTGTCGCTGCAGTTGGCATGGCCGAAGTAGCCCTGGGACTCGTAGTAGCGTGCGGTGCAGGCCAGGGCGAAGGTGTCGTGGCGGCCCACCGTGTCGCGCACCACTTCCAGCATCGGCTGCATGTGGCGGTCGTAAAACCGGCTGAACAGGCCGGGCCCCGGATAGGCGCTGCCGTTGAGGGTGCGCGTGACCGTCGGGTCCAGGTCGATCTCGCGCCCGGCATCCAGCCCGCGCCGGTCAAAGGCAATGAAGTCCGAGCACTGGCGCCCGGCAACATCGAGCACCTGAATGAACTGCCCGGCGCGCACGCTGTAGTCGCGTGCGGTGCCAGGAGTGAGGGTGAACTCGTCGATCACCTCGCCCAGCGGTGCCGGCAAGGGGGGCACCCAGAGCGCGGTGGGATGGGCCCGTTCGATCACCAGGCGCAACTCGCTGGCCCTGCCCTGCCCGTCCACCGCCGTGCGCCCGCCCGGGGCGGCGACGATGACCAACACGTCGCTACAGGCGGTCATCGCGTGACGGAAACCGGCCGGCATGCCCACCGGCCACAGGCTCGCCGCATCGGGTAGATGCCGACTGTCCACGCCACGCCGGGCCAGGCCGTCGACGACGTGTCGTGCTTCGCGGCTGGACGGGCGCAGTTGCTGGCCGATAAAGTCCGCGCCGCGCGTGCCTTGCAGGCCCAGGGCTGACAGGGCTTCGCGGCCATCGTCGAGGAAGGCCAGCAACTGCGCGGGCTGGTCGCCCTCCAGGTCGATGACCTGCAAACGGTCGCCGGCCTGCAAGGCGACCACCGTCAGCCCGCCCGGCGCGACCCGGTGCCGCTCGACACCCCGCGTGCGGGCAAACAGGGCCGGCTCAAGCGGCCGGCTGGTGACAGGTGCAATCATGGGTAACCTCGTGGCAGATACATAACGGTCCATTGGCTGGCCCCACCGACGCGACCTGCCAGAGATCCTCAGTCAAGGTGGGGGGCTCTGCTCGCGACAGGGCCCGTAAAAACGACACATCTGTTGCATCCGGGCTGCAGCCATCGCGGGCAACCCCCCTCCCACACGGGGTGTCGATACGGTGCTACGCGGACCTGAGGCGGTCGAAACCGTCGTCGCCCAGGTAGGCGGCCAGCGAGTCGTCCAGGGCATCGAGCCATGGGGTGTGGTGCACGGTGGCCAGGGTGCCGGTGATCAGCGAGCGGTAGCAGTGGTTTCGATAGCCCATGATGTCCTCGTACTTGTCCTTCTTCCATTGCAGGAAGGTCTGGTTTACCTGGGCGATGTCGAAGCTGGGGTAGTCGGTGGCGTCGATCAGCTGGCGGATGTATTCGCCCTGGAACTCGAACATCTGTTGCGCGGTTTCCAGGGTTTCTTCTTCCTGGCGCCAGGCCAGGTTCTCGGCGCGCCGGCGTCCGGCATCCGGTAGATCAATGCGCCCCAGAATTACGTCGCGGGCGTACCAGGCCTGAGCATCGAACATATTGAAGCTGTACCACTGATCCTGCATGCCCAGGTAGATCAGCCGCGGGTTGGCTTCCCAGAACACGCCTTTGTACAGGTTCAGCGGCCACAAGCGGTTGCCAGTCTTGAGCCGCAGGGCTTCGGGCAGGAATGGAAAATGGTGCTTGTAGCCGGTGCACAGGATCACCGCATCGACCGGCTTGCTGGTGCCGTCGATGAAGAACGCCCGGTTGCCCTGCACGTGGGTGAGCAGCGGCTTTTCTTCCCAGTTGGCCGGCCATTTGTAGCCCATCGGGGCGCTGCGGTAGCAACTGGTGATCGAGCGTGCGCCGTACTTGTAGCACTGCGAACCGATGTCTTCGGCCGAGTAGCTGCTGCCGACGATCAGCACGTCCTTGTCCTTGAATTCCAGGGCATCGCGAAAATCGTGGGCGTGCAGCACCCGCCCGGCAAAGGTCTCGAAACCCGGAAAGTGCGGCACCTGGGGCGTGGAAAAATGCCCGCTGGCCACCACCACATAATCGAAGACTTCGCTGTAGGTCAGGTCCTTGCCGTGATCATGGACAGTGACCGTGAACTGCGCCTGCGCTTCATCGAAGGTCACGTCGCGCACCACGGTGTTGAAGCGGATGTGGTCGCGCACCCCGGCCTTCTCGACCCGGCCCTTGATGTAGTCCCAGAGCACCTCGCGCGGCGGATACGAACCAATTGGCCGGCCGAAGTGCTCGTCGAAACTGTAGTCGGCGAACTCCAGGCACTCCTTGGGGCCGTTGGACCACAGGTAACGGTACATGCTGCCGTGCACCGGCTCGCCATGCTCGTCCAGGCCCGTGCGCCAGGTGTAGTTCCACATGCCGCCCCAGTCGGCCTGCTTTTCGAAGCACACCAGCTCGGGAATCGGGGTGCCAGCCGCGCCCGCCGATTGAAAAGCCCGTAGCTGCGCCAGGCCACAAGGGCCGGCGCCAATGATGGCCACACGTGTGTTCATGTTCGATTCTCCGCAGTCAAAAAGGGGGCTCATCGAAAGATCACCGTCTTGTCGTGGTTGATGAACACGCGGTGCTCCAGGTGGTACTTGAGCGCCCGCGACAGCGCCACGGTCTCGGTGTCGCGACCGATGGCGACCAGGTCGTCCGGGCTGTGGTCATGCTCGACCCGCTGCACCTGCTGCTCGATGATCGGGCCTTCGTCCAGGTCGCCGGTGACGTAGTGGGCGGTGGCACCGATCAGCTTCACACCACGCTCGTACGCCTGGTGGTAAGGCCGTGCGCCCTTGAAGCCGGGCAGGAACGAGTGATGGATATTGATCGCCCGGCCGGCCAGCTTCTGGCACAGGTCGTCGGAGAGAATCTGCATGTAGCGCGCCAGCACCACCAGGTCCGTGCCGGTCTGCTCGACGATGCTCATCAGTTCGGCTTCCTGTTGCGCCTTGGTGTCCCTGGTGACTGGCAGGTAGACGAAGCGGATGCCTTCACGCTCGGCCATCGGACGCAGGTCCAGGTGATTGGAGACGATGGCGGTGATGTGCATGTTCAGCTCGCCCTTGTGATGGCGATACAACAGGTCGGCCAGGCAATGGTCGAACTTGCTGACCATCAACAACACGCGCAGCGGCTGGTCACCGGCGTGCAGCGCCCAGCGCATGTCGAAGGGCACCGCGATGTCTTCGAAGCCCTGGCGCAGCGCCTGCATATCGTCGGCGGCGCCGGCATTGAAGCGAAACACCGCGCGCATGAAAAAGCGCCCGGTGTGCTCGTCGTCGAACTGCGCCAGCTCGCTCAGGTAACAATCACGCCCGGCCAGGTAGGTGGTCACGGCGCTGACAATGCCCGAGGTGGCCGGGCAACTGACGTTGAGGATGTAATGCGGGGTGGTCATGGCATGGGCTCTCTTGTGGCACTCAGGTCTTGAAGCCGCTCAGCCCTTGGCCGTGCGCTTTTTCTTCTCGGGATCATCAAAAGGCAGGCGGTGGCTGATGGCGCGGGTGTGCAGGCTGCCGCGCACTTCGAGCGCCACGCCCTGCTCGGCCAGCGACGGCTCGACCCGGGCAATGGCCATGGACTGGCCGGTCAGGCGCGAGAACATGGCGCAGGTGATCAGCCCGACCTGGCGACCTTCGAACCACAGGCTGTCGCCGGCCTGGGCCGCCACTTCACCGTCGAGCAGCACGCCAAAGATCTTGAAGCGCTCGCGGCCCTGATGCCGGTAATGCTCCTCGCTGCCGCGGAACCCCTGCTTGCCGGGCGACACGGTGAAATCCAGGCCCAGTTCCCAGAGGCTGTCGCCGGCTTTCTGGTCGGCGAAGGGGTACATCTGCGAATTGTCATAGGGGAAGAACAGCAAGGCACTTTCGACCCGCAGCCAGTCCAGCGCGGTGAAGGCACACGGGATGATCCCCAGGTCCCGGCCTTTTTCCAGGATGCCGTCCCAGATCAAGGGCGCGTCGGCGGCCTTGCAGAAGATCTCGTAGCCGCGCTCGCCGGTGTAGCCGGTGCGCGAGATCATCACCGGGCGGTCGAACAGCCGGGTCTGCAGGTGGTGGAAATAAGGCAGGTCGCGAATGCCAGGCACATGCTCGGCGAGAAAATCCACCGCCCGCGGCCCTTGCAGCGACAGGTCATGCAGGTCGTCGTCGAACAGCACCGCCACCTGCCGGCCTTGCGCCGAGCGCACCAGCAGTTCATGGCCGCTGCCGGCGCCATGGACCACCATGAAGGCATTGGGGCCGGTGCGGTAGACAATGCAGTCGTCGGCAAAATGCCCGTCGTCGTCGAGCATGCAGGCGTACACCGATTTGCCGGGGTACAGCTTGGCGATGTCGCGGGTGGTGGCCTGCTGCAGCAGGCTTTCGGCATGCGGACCGACGTAATGGACTTTCTTGAGGCCCGAGACATCCATCAGCCCGGCGCGGGTGCGAATGGCCTCATGGTGATCGGCCAGGTCGCTGGCGTAGGTCCAGGCGGTGGGCATGCCGTTCCAGTCTTCCAGGTTCGAGCCCAGGGCCAGGTGGCGTTCGCGAAGCGCAGGGGTGCGCCATGAATGGGTCATGGGAAAAATCCTCTTGGGGAGTCGGCTTTCAAACAGGGTCGAAACGGCGCAGCCAGTCGATCAGGGTCTGTCGATAACGGGTCATGCCCTTGTAGTCGGCGATGGCATCGGGCAGGTCGCGGATCACCCGATGCAGGCGCTGCGCCCAGGCCGGTCGGGTGGCCAGTTCGTCCAGGCTGATCAGGTAGGTGCGGATACCGAACATCAAGGCATTGGAGCGCGGCAGGCGCATCATCAGTTGCAACTCGACACGCAGGTGCACCAGGCGCCCGACGTTCTCGGCGGTGACCTTGCCCCGGTCGCTGCCCCATTCATGAAAGGTTTCCGGCGAGGAATCCAGGCGCGGGTTGAGGGTCAGGGTCCAGTTCAGCCGGCGCACCGGCTGGCCGACCTGCACGTTCAGCAGGTATTTCAGGGCCCGGTCGAAAATGCCCATCTGGTGTGCCATCGGCACCGGCGCATGCCACTGCTTGAAGCTCATGCCGGCATCGAAACGCAGTGACCAGTCGGCTGGACAGGTCACCATGCCGGCGTCCATGAACAGGTCGCCATCACGTTGGTCGAGCACGGCGAAATCGCCTTGTACCTGGCGGGTGATGTACTCCAGCGGCTCGCACGGCAGGGTCTGCGCATTGCCAAAGGTAAAGTGCTGGTCGATGCCCAGGGCCAGGTTCTGCCAGTGCCAGGCCGTACCGTCGCGCTGCAGGCGAAAGTGCTGCGGGTAGTCGGTGGACAGGTGCTCCATCAGCACCTGCAGCAGGTCCCAGGCGGCCTGGGTCATGTGCGGCATGACCAGGCAGCGCCCCGGATCGCGGGCCAGCACCCGGGCCCGTTCGGCGGTCTCGGACAGGTAATGCTCGTCGATGTCGAAGCTGTGCTCGTAGATCGAGCCTGGGTCACGCGACAGCGCAGGCTCAATGTTCACCGAGTACATGTACTGGTCTTCAGGAAACGGAAACGGAAAGCGCGCGATGGCCTGCGGGCTGTTGCGAAAGCTGAAATCGTCGCAGTAGGTTTGCGGCGTCTTGAAGGCAAGGGTCATGGGCACATCTCCGCAATCAGATATCGAGCACCAGTGCGTCGCCGCAACTGCGCGACACACAGGGCATCAAGTGGGTGGCGCGTTCGCTGTCGCTCAAAAACAGGTCGCGGTGCTCGACCGCGCCTTGTACATAGGCGGTCTGGCACTGGCCGCAGACCCCGCCACGGCACAGGTTGGGCACCTCGACGCCGGCGGCCTCCATCGCTTCGAGCAGGCTGTCTTCGGCGCCGACCTTTACCTGCCGGCCGCTGCGCGCCAGGTGCACGGCAAAGGGCAACCCCGGCGCCGGCGCGGTGAAGGCTTCCCAGTGCACCCGGCCGGCCGGCCAGCCCAGCGCCTGGCTGTGTTCGCGCAGGGTGTCGATCAGGGTTTGCGGGCCGCAGGCATAGACATGCGTACCCAAGGGGCGATTGCTCAGCACAGTGGCCAGGTCCAGGCGCCGGGTGGGGCTGGCGTAGACATGCAGGCGTGCGCCCAGTTGATCGCGCAGGGTGTCGAGGTAGGCATCACTGAAGCCTTGGCGGCAGGCGTAATGCAGCTCAAACGCCTGGTCCTGGCGCAGCAGTTCGGCGCAATAGGCCATGAACGGCGTGATGCCGATACCGACGGCAATCAGCAGGTGCAGGCGCGCCTGGCTGTGCGGGGCGAACAGGTTCGCGGGCGGTGAAATCTCTAGCCGGTCACCGACCTGCACCTGATCGTGGATGTAGTGCGAACCGCCGCGCGACTGTGGCTGACGCCGTACCGCAATGCGGTAATGACTCGGCTGGGCCGGATCGCTGATCAGCGAGTAGGCGTTGCGCCGGCCATTGGGCAGGTGCACCTGCACATGACTGCCGGCTGAAAAGGCCGGCAAGGCGCCGCTGACAGGCTCCAGCAGCAACTCGCGCACCACCGGCGTCAGCAGATGGGTTTCGGCCACCCGTACGGCAAGGGTCTGACTCATGGACGCGCCTCCCCACAGGGCTGGTCGGCGTCGGCGCAGACGCCGATATAAGCGCCCAGGCGCCGGGAGAAATGCGCCCGTACTTCAAGCACCACCGCGCACTGGCAGCAGGTGTGCCGGTCGGCCTCGGTGGCCGATTGCACATGCGCGCAGTGCACGCAAAACACCGACCGGGCAGTGGCCGTTTCCAGGTGCAGGGTGATTTCCTCACTCAGCAGTCCGGCATCGGCCGCCACGGTGCGCAAGGCCCAGAGAAACGCCTCGTCGCCCTGCACATGCAGGTGCGTACCCACATGGCTGTGGTGAAGGTGTGCGGCCAGGGCCTGCTGCAAGGTGACCAGGTCCCGGTGGCCGGGCAGGCTGAAGTGCGTCAGGCCGGTGGTGCAAACGTCACCCTGCGCTTGCAGGGTGGCGGCTAATGCGCTGCCCTGCCCTTGCGTCACCAGCACACGCTGGAGAGGCCGCTGCTCGCCGGACGGCAGGTCGTAATACGGCAGGCTGGTATGGCGCGGCGCTGCTGTGTCGTTCATGTCGAGCCTCGTAATGGCGAGGGCGGGATTGCCCGGATCTGTTTCTCCATGAGCAAGATAATTTCCTATCAGGCATTCCCGTTCAATCCTCCAGACGAGCTACTCCCAAAGGCGTAGTGCGCAATACAGGGCATGGAATTTGCTGCGTCTGATGACTCATAAGACGGGAGGACACACGTGCACATGACCCGCCCCGCACCCTTGCCGCTGTCGGCGCTTGATTCGCTGACCGAACGCGAAAAACAGACCCTGGGTTTGATCACTGCCGGGCACAACAACAAGCAGATCGCCCGGGAACTGGGCATCAGCGATGCGACCGTGAAGATTTATGTGCGCAACCTGCTGCGCAAATTCGATCTGCATTCACGCCTGGAGCTGGCGTCATGGATGCATCGTCATGAAGCGCAGCAGCAGGACCCTGAACCGATAACGCTCACCGAGCGGCCTGCCGCTGTCAGTGTCAGCGGGCTGGTCAACGATTTGCCGGCCCTGATCTACAAGGGCGACAACGTGCGCGCCTGGCGCATGCAGTACGTCAGCGAAGGCTGCCTGCACCTGACCGGCTACTCAGCCGAGCAACTGATGCGCGAGCACAGCTTTGGCTCGTTGATCCTGGAGGAATACGCCGATTACGTCTGGTACTGCGTGCAATGCGCACTGCTCAAGCATGAGCCGTTTCAGTTGCGGTACCGGATCTGCTGCGCCGACGGGCGCATCAAGGACGTCTGCGAGACGGGTGTGGGGCTGTATTCGCACAGTGGGGAGATCGTAGGCGTTGAAGGGGTGATCTTCGAGGTGGGCGCCTAGACCCGGTTTTTTGTATCGTGCCGCTGATCTGTGGGAGCGACCAGCGGTCGCGAATGCGGGCCGGCAGGCGCTGAACAGGTTGAATGCACCGGCCCTTTCGCGACCATCGGTCGCTCCTACGGAGGTTGCGTCGTGCCGCTGATCTGTGGGAACGACCAACGGTCGCGAATGCGGGCTGGCAGGCACTGAACAGGTTGAATGCACCGGCCCTTTCCCGACCATCGGTCGCTCCTACGGAGGTTGTGTCATGCCGCTGAGCTGTGGGAGCGACCAGCGGTCGCGAATGCGGGCTGGCAGGCACTGAACAGGTTGAATGTACCGGCCCTTTCCCGACCATCGGTCGCTCCTATGGAGGTTGCGTCG
>NZ_QFFU01000033.1 GCF_003131185.1 Pseudomonas ovata
CCACTTCGGCACCAGCTTCTACACCCTGGACATCCGTGGCGAACAGCCGCTGATCAAGGCCAAGAAGGTGGTGCTCAAGAACGACTATGTGCGTCAGGTCATCGACGTCTATCACATCTGAAGGTGCACCCATGAGCTTTCATATCGCGCTCAATTTCGAAGACGGGGTGACCCGTTTTATCGAGGCCACTGGCAGCGAAACCGTCGCCGACGCGGCTTATCGCCAGGGCATCAATATTCCGCTGGACTGCCGCGACGGTGCCTGCGGCACCTGCAAGTGCTTTGCCGAGGCCGGCACCTACGACCTGGGCCAGGAATACATCGAGGATGCCCTGACCGAGGAAGAGGCCGAACAAGGTTATGTGCTGACCTGCCAGATGCGCGCCGCCAGCGATTGCGTGGTGCGCGTGCCGGCTTCATCGGATGTGTGCAAGACCCGGCAAGCGAGCTTCGATGCCGTTGTCAGTGACGTTCGCCCGCTGTCTGCCAGCACGATTGCGCTGTCGATCAAGGGCGACGCGCTGGCTCGCCTGGCATTCCTGCCGGGCCAGTACGTCAACCTGCAGATACCCGGCAGCGAGCAGACCCGCGCTTATTCGTTCAGCTCGCTGCAAAAGGGCGGCGAAGTCAGCTTTCTGGTGCGTAACGTGCCGGGCGGCCTGATGAGCCGTTACCTGACCGAGGCGGCCAGGGTTGGTGATGCCATTCGCCTGGCCGGTCCCCTGGGCAGCTTTTACCTGCGTGAGATCAAGCGACCGTTGCTGCTGCTGGCCGGCGGCACCGGCCTTGCGCCATTCACCGCGATGCTGGAAAAAATCGCCGGGCAGGGCAGTGCCCACCCGGTGCACCTGATCTACGGGGTCACCCACGACTTCGACCTGGTCGAGCTGGAAAAACTTGAAGCCTTTGCGGCACAGATTCCCGGTTTCACCTGGCGCGCCTGCGTGGCCAGCCCCGACAGCGCTCATCCGCACAAGGGCTATGTCACCCAGCACATCGAGCCGGGTCATCTCAACGACGGCGACGTGGACATCTACCTGTGTGGCCCGCCGCCAATGGTCGAGGCGGTCAGCGCCTACATGCGTGACCAGGGCCTGACACCGAGCAACTTCTACTTCGAGAAATTCGCGGCCAGCGCGGCCTGATTTCCATCCTTCTACAACGAGGTTGTCATGAGTACGAGATTTGCAGGCAAGGTGGTCGTGGTGACGGGGGCCGCGCAAGGTATCGGCCGCAGCGTGGCCGAACGTCTGGTGCAGGAAGGCGCGCAGGTCGTGGCCGTCGACCGTTCCGAACTGGTCTTTGAGGTCAGCGGTGCATTGGGTGACGAGCGGGTGCTGGCGCTGACGGCCGACCTTGAACAGTACGCCGACTGCAGCCGGGTCATGGCCGCCGCCGTCGAGCGCTTCGGGCGCCTGGACGTGCTGATCAACAACGTCGGCGGCACGATCTGGGCCAAGCCTTTCGAGCACTATGCCGAGCATGAGATCGAAGCCGAGGTGCGCCGCTCGCTGTTCCCGACCCTGTGGTGCTGTCATGCGGCCTTGCCGTGGATGATCAAGCAGGGCAAGGGGGCCATCGTCAACGTGTCGTCGATTGCCACCCGCAGCATCAATCGGGTGCCCTACGGCGCGGCAAAGGGCGGTGTGAATGCCTTGACCGCCTGCCTGGCCTTCGAAAATGCCGAGCGTGGCATTCGCGTCAACGCCACCGCCCCTGGCGGCACCGAGGCACCGCCACGGCGCATCCCGCGCAACAGTGCCGAGCAGAGTCCGGACGAGAAAGTCTGGTATCAGCAGATCGTCGACCAGACCCTGCACAGCAGCCCGATGAAACGCTACGGCACCATTGATGAGCAGGTCGGCCCGATCCTGTTCCTGGCCTCTGATGAAGCGGCCTATATCACGGGCGTGACCCTGCCGGTCGGCGGTGGCGACCTGGGTTGAGCCATTGGCGTAACGGCCGCTATCACAACGCTCCACAAGAACAAGACAGGTGAAGACCATGACCGTGAAGATTTCCCATACCCCGGCGCTGCAGGCATTCTTCGAAGAAGCGGCCGGCCTTGGTAACGATGACGGCAGTCCTCGGGTAAAAAGCATCGTGCTGCGGGTGTTGCAGGAACTGGCGAGCCTCATCGAGGACCTGGACATTACCGAAGACGAGTTCTGGAAAACCGTCGATTACCTCAACCGCCTGGGAGGTCGCAACGAGGCCGGCCTGCTGGTTGCAGGCCTTGGCATCGAGCATTTCCTCGACCTGTTGCAGGACGCCAAGGACGCGCAGACCGGCTTGACCGGCGGCACCCCGCGCACCATCGAAGGCCCGCTGTATGTCGCCGGCGCGCCGCTCAGTCAGGGCGAAGCCCGCCTGGATGACGGCGCTGAAAACGGCGTGGCCACGGTCATGTTTCTGGAGGGGCAGGTGTTCGACCCGGATGGCAAGCCGCTGGCGGGCGCAATCGTCGACCTGTGGCAAGCCAACACCCAGGGCACCTATTCGTTCTTCGATTCGAGCCAGTCGCCCTACAACCTGCGCCGGCGCATCGTCACTGATGCGCAGGGCCGTTACCGCGCGCGCTCCATCGTGCCGTCCGGCTACGGCTGCGATCCGCAAGGCCCGACCCAGGCGTGCCTGGACCTGCTCGGCCGCCACGGCCAGCGTCCGGCACATGTGCACTTTTTCATCTCGGCACCTGGCCATCGACACCTGACCACGCAGATCAACCTGTCGGGCGAGAAATACCTCTGGGACGACTTTGCCTACGCCACCCGTGATGGCCTGGTGGGTGAGGTGGTCTTTCTGGAGGATGGCGCGCGCGGCATCGAAGGCCGCTACGCCGAGTTGAAATTCGACTTCCAGTTACAGAAAGCCGTGGTGTCCGAGGCCGAGCAGCGCAGCGCCCGGCCACGGGCCTTGCAGGACGCCTGATCACGGCACCGATGCACTGTGTCCCTCCGGGCCCGCCTTTACAGGCCGGTCCGGTTTTTTGCGTTTCACCGTCCAATAACAATAACGAGACCACTCATGCACACACCCAACATACGTCTGCGTCTTGCCGCACTGGTCCAGGCCAGTGCACTGCTGGCTTGCCTCATGGCCGCTGTCTACCCCGACGCCCGCACAATCGGCCTGTCGATCAGCATCCTTGCGCTGCTGGCGGCCGGCTGGCTGTATCACTTCGACAAGGTCCGCACGGTCGAGGTGCGGGTCGACATTCCGGTCGAGTCTTTGCCACCACCGCCTGCGCTGCTGGTCGAGGCGGCGCGTGCGCCCGAGCCACTGCCGCTCGACCCGCGATTGCACAGCGGCCTGGCCGAACTGACCCTGGCCATCGGCGACACCGAACAGGACATGCGCCTGGCCAACCAGATGGCGCGCGAGGCGGGCGGCAAGGTCAGCGCCAGTGCCGAGAGCATTCAGGCCTCGGCCCGAATCCTCGGTGAGCTGGACCGCTCCATGGGCCAACTGGCGCATTCGTTCGACGAGCTCGGTGGTCAGTCGGTGCAGATCAGCGCACTGGTCGGTAGCATCCAGGACATTGCCCGGCAGACCAATCTGCTGGCCTTGAACGCCGCCATCGAAGCCGCCCGCGCGGGCGAGCATGGTCGCGGCTTTGCCGTGGTGGCCGATGAGGTACGTCACCTGTCACGCCGTGTGACCGACTCCAGCGCGCAGATCCATCAGATCGCGCAAAGCCTGGAGCGCACCGCCGATGAAGCACGTGGCGGTATTGATCAACTGGGTGCCTCGGCCCGCAGCGGTCTGGCGCAATCGGATCAAGCCTTGCAGTCGATGCAAAGCCTGCGCGAGGCGGCGGTGGCCAGGATGGAAATTGTCGAGCGGGTCATGGGGCGGCTGGTCGCTCAACGGGCGCTGACGGCGCAGGTTGAGGGCTTGTTGATCGACCCGGCTCCGGCCTCGACATTGTCACGCGCTCGAGGTTATTGAGCCATTAGCGGTGCCCATTAATCGAGCGTTGCGTAACCCGGCGCCTCCCTGCCCGGATCAGGGAGCGCGTACGGGCTTTGTAACCGCCTGAACAGGCAAGGTGCACGTCTCGGTTGGCGCAAGGATTGACATTCTTTGGCAGGCCATTCATCCTCTGTTTCAACTTGTTGGACAACCAACAACCAACAACTGCAAGAACAGCGGTTCAGCGCTTGAAGCGTGATGGACCCTCCAGAAGAGGACTTATGTCTCATCCCCCTGACAGTGCCGAATTGCCGCCACTGTGCGCAGCGCCCAAGCCGTCATTGAAAGCGCCATCCTTCAGGCTTCTGCCTGGAGCCTGCGATACCCATGCCCATGTGATCAGCGCCGATCACATTCGCTACCCATTCGTGGCCGACCGCAGCTACACCCCGGCACCGGCCCCTGAACAGGCGTACCTGCAGATGCTGCACGCCATGGGCATGCAGCGCGGTGTGTTGGTCCAGCCGAGCATCTACGGCACCGATAACCGCTACATGCTGGAGGTATTGGAACGTCATCAGGCCTGCTTGCGCGGTGTCGCTGTGGTCGACGACCAGGTCAGCGATGCGGTGCTTGAGCACATGCATCATCACGGGGTGCGCGGGGTGCGCATCAATGTGTTGTTTCGTGGTGGCGTGGACCTGGACCTGATGGAGCGCCTGGCTGCCCGGGTCGCCGAGTTCGGCTGGCATGTGCAGTTTCTGATCGATGTCCGGCACCTGGAAACGTTGCAGGCGCGCATGGCCAGGTTGCCGTGCCCTGTAGTCATTGATCATCTGGGGCATTTTCCCGCCCGCCTGGGTGTTCGGGAGCCGGGCTTTGCGTTGCTACGCCGCAACGTGGCCGAGCGTGGCTGGTGGGTCAAGCTGTCGGGCATTTACCGGCTGAGTGATGCGCCACCCGACTATGCCGACGCCGATGCCTTGGCACAGGCATTGATCGAGGTGGCGCCCGAGCGAATGGTATGGGGCAGCGACTGGCCCCATGTGGCCTTGCAGAGCACGCCTGATACGGGTGCCTTGCTGAACCGGCTGCCGCTGTGGGCGCCCGGTGAGCATCAACGCAAACAAATCCTGGTCGATAACCCGGCCGCCCTCTACGACTTCCGATAACAATAAAAGTGGCCGTTCGCCAATGACGAGCGGGCGGCGCGGAGAATAATAATGAGTTGGTTCAGCGAACTGAGTACGGTTGAAAAACGCACGTTCTATTCCGCTTTCGGCGGGTGGGCGCTGGATGCCCTGGACTTCATGGTCTTCACCTTTGTCATCGCCTCGTTGATGACCTTGTGGAACATCGACAAGGGCTCGGTCGGGCTGCTGAGTACCGTGACCTTGCTGTTTTCCGCCATTGGCGGCTGGGGCGCGGGGATCCTGGCCGACCGCTATGGACGGGTGCGTCTGTTGCAGATCAGCATCCTGTGGTTCTCGATCTGTACGGTGCTGATCGGCTTCGCGCAGAACTTCGAGCAACTGTTCGTCCTTCGCGCCCTGCAGGGGCTGGGCTTTGGCGGCGAGTGGGCCGTAGGCTCGGTGCTGATCGGCGAGATGGTGCGCGCCCAGCATCGCGGCAAGGCCGTGGGCATCGTGCAGAGCGGCTGGGCCGTGGGTTGGGGCGGGGCAGCATTGCTCTATACCGTAGCCTTCAGCGTATTGCCCGAAGACCTGGCGTGGCGCTCGTTGTTCTGGATCGGTGTCGTGCCGGCGCTGCTGGTGCTGTACATCCGCAAATATGTGCCAGAGCCGGAAGTCTTCCAGAATACCCAGAAACAGCAGCGCGAGTCGGGTGAGTCGGTGCCGTTCTGGCATATCTTCTCGCCGTCGCTGCTACGCGTCACCTTGCTGTCGGCGCTGTTGTGCATGGGCGTGCAGGGCGGTTACTACGCGATTACCACGTGGCTGCCGACCTACCTGAAGCTGGAAAAGGGACTGTCGGTGTTCGGCACCGGCAGCTACCTGATGGTGGTGATCCTGGGATCGTTCTGCGGCTACGTGTGCGGGGCTTTCCTGGCCGACCGGCTGGGGCGGCGTCCTAACTTCATTATTTTCGCGGTGTTGTCGGCCATCAGCGTGTTCTGCTACATGCAGCTGGAACTGACCAATACGCAAATGCTGATCCTGGGCTTCCCGCTGGGCTTCACCGCTTCGGGCATCTACAGCGGCATGGGGGCGTTTCTGACCGAGCTGTATCCATCGGCGGTGCGGGCCAACGGCCAGGCGTTTTCCTATAACTTTGGTCGGGCCGTTGGCGCGCTGTTCCCGGGGCTGGTGGGCTATATCAGTGCCAAGTACAGCCTGGGCACGGCCATTGCCATGTTTGCCGGCGGTGCGTATTGCCTGGTGTTGCTGGTCACCTGCTTCCTGCCGGAAACCAAGGGCAAGCAGTTGCACTGATCGCACGGCTCTTTGTTAAAGTAACGCCCACGCATCGTACGATCCGTGGGCGTCTGGGGCCTGCGGTTTGGCAACGGGCGCCCCGACTTTCGATGACAGAGCAGCATGACTATAAAAGCCATTGGCCGACGCGACCATTTTTCAATCGAGATCTCCCGCTACCTGGAAGGTGAGATTCGCGACGGTCGATTGCGCCCCGGCGACCGTATCCCGACCGAGACCCGCCTGGCCGAATCCTTTGCGGTCAGTCGCAATGTCGTGCGTGAAGCGGTGGCCCGGCTCAAGTCCTCAGGGCTGGTGATCAGTCGTCAGGGACTGGGCGCTTTCGTCGCCACGCAATCGAGCCAGAGCACGTTTCGCATCACCCAGGAAGAACTGGGCGACACGTCCAAACTGCGTCAACTGTACGAGCTGCGCCTGGACCTGGAGGTGGCGGCGGCGAGCATGGCCGCCAGGCGTCGATCGCTCAGCCAGTTGGCCAGTATTGCGGCCGCCCTCGACACCCTGCGCGCCGGAATCCACAGCGCCGAGTCCATTGTCGAGCACAGCCTGCAGTTCAAGCGCGCCATTGCCGATGCCACCGGCAACGAGTATTTCCGCAACTTCATTATTTTTCTGTGCGGCCATGTGTTCGAGGCGGCTTCGCTCGAGCGTCGCCTGGTCAGCGCCAGGGACCTGGGCGAGGTGCTGCTGGCCGAGCACCAGGCTGTCTTCGATGCCATCAAGCTGGGCGATCCTGACCTTGCCCGGCGCGCGACCTGGCAGCAGATCATCAACTCGGCCGAGCGCAACGGTTTGCGCGGCCTGCAAGGCTGGGAAGTCACGCGCATGAGTTCGCTGGGCGAGACCTATGCCCCGCAGTGCCCAGGCCCTGATCCGGCGCCGCGGACCCTGCCTCGGGCATTACCTGCCGGGGCCTGTGACTGTCATTTCCATGTGTTCGGTGACGAGCACGGCCAGCCCTTCACACCGCATCGCTCGTACACGCCACCGCCGGCCTCGCTGCAGGCCTTTCGCAAGGTGCAGCAGACGCTGGGCCTGAGCCGCGGCGTGATCGTGCAGCCAAGCGTGTACGGTGCGGACAACACCACCACCCTGACTGCACTGAAAGAGGCGGGCAGCGATTTTCGTGGCGTGGTGGTGATCGACGCCGATGCCGATCCTGGCGTGCTGCAGGAGATGCACCGGCTGGGCGTGCGAGGCGTGCGGGTGAACCTGATCTTCAAGAGTGGCGTGGAGGTATCGGATGTCGCTGCCCTGGCCGAAAAGGTGGCCGTGCTCGGCTGGCATCTGCAACTGCTGATCGACATCACCGAGTTCGCTGACCTGTATGAAACCGTGAAAAGCCTGCCGGTCGATGTGGTGATCGATCATATGGGTCATATGCCGACCAGCACCGGGCTTGAGCATCCGGGCTTCATGGACCTTGTACGTTTGCTGGAGGAGGGACGTGCCTGGGTGAAGCTCTCCGGGGCTTATCGCTTCACGGCCTGCAACGATCTTCCCTACGATGACGTGACCCCGTATGCCAGGGCGCTTATTGCGGCCAATCCGCAGCGGGTGCTGTGGGCCAGTGACTGGCCGCACCCGTGCATACCGGTGCCGATGCCCAATGATGCCGACCTGCTGGAGATGCTGTTCGACTGGACCGATAACGATGATGCGCTGATCAAGCAGATCCTGGTGGACAATCCGGCGCAGCTCTACGGATTCTGACCGGCAACACCGGCGGCCACCCGCCGGGCGCCGGTGTTGCCGTCTCACTCAGAAAATATAATCAGTGGTCAAAAAGCTCGACTCGCGATTACGAATGATCTCGCTGATCAGCGCCTTGTTGCCTTCCTGGAACTTGGTGGCCACCAGGGTCCGGATCGAAAACACCCGTAGCGCATCGTGGACCGAAAGGGTGCCTTCAGCGGAGTTCTTGCGCCCGTTGAACGGATACTGGTCCGGGCCGCGCTGGCACTGGGCATTGATATTGATGCGCCCGACCTGATTGGCAAAGGCGTCCACCAGCCGGCCTACCTGCGCCGAATCGTTGCCGAAAATACTCAGTTGCTGGCCAAAGTCGGAGTCCAGCACGTAGTCGATGACCGTCTGCAGGTCACGGTAGGCCACCACCGGCACCACAGGGCCAAACTGTTCCTCGTGATAGACGCGCATGTCGGCGGTCACCGGGTACAGCACGGCCGGGTAGAAGAAGTTCTCCAGTACCTCTGCGCCGCCTTCATTGACCACGCGAGCGCCTTTTTCCACGGCATCGGCCACCAGGCCTTGCAGGTAATCGGTCTTGCCCGGTTCCGGCAGCGGCGTCAGCGACACCCCTGGCTCCCACGGCATGCCGGGCTTGAGCTGTGCCAGCCGGGCCTGGAATTTTTCCAGGAACGGCTCGACCACCTCCTCATGCACGAACAGGATCTTCAGCGCCGTGCAGCGCTGGCCATTGAACGACAGGGCGCCGGTGACCGACTCGCTGACGGCATTGTCCAGGTCGACATCCGGCAGCACGATGCCAGGGTTCTTGGCATCCAGGCCCAGGGCGGCACGCAGGCGGTGCGGGCGGGGGTGCAGTTTCTTCAGGTCACTGGCGGCCTTGTTGGTGCCGATGAAGGCAAACACATCGATCTTGCCGGTGGCCATCAGGGCACTGACCGTCTCGCGGCCACGGCCGTAGATCACGTTGATCACACCGGCCGGAAAGCTGTCGCGGAAGGCTTCGAGCAACGGTCGAATCAGCAGCACGCCGAACTTGGCCGGCTTGAACACCACGGTGTTGCCCATGATCAGCGCCGGAATCAGCGTCGTGAAGGTTTCGTTGAGCGGGTAGTTGTACGGCCCCATGCACAAGGTCACGCCCAGCGGTACACGGCGGATCTGGCCCAGGGTGTCCTGTTCCAGCTCGAAACGGCTGGAGCGCCGGTCCAGCTCCTTGAGGGCATTGATGGTGTCGACGATGTAGTCGCAGGTGCGGTCGAACTCCTTTTCGGAGTCCTTGAGGTTCTTGCCGATCTCCCACATCAACAGCTTGACGACCGCCTCGCGCTGCTCGCGCATGCGCTTGAGGAACGTCTCGACGTGCTGGATACGCTCGACCACCCGCAGTGTCGGCCAGGCACCCTGGCCACGGTCATAGGCCCGCACGGCCGCATCCAGGGCGGTCATTGCGGTCTCGGCGTCCATCAGCGGCGTACTGCCCAGTATCACCGGCTCCAGCGTGTCTCCATGGCGCAAGCTGATCGGGCTGCGCACCGGGGCCAGGGCGCCTGGCCAGGACTCCAGAAGGCCATCGACCAGATACTCGCGCTGCTCGATGGCAGGGCCCGGGCGCCAGATGTCAGGAATCTGGTCGGCGTTGGGGAACAAGGAGTCAAGACGATTACCCTGTGGCATGAACTCACCTCACTGTGATGGGTTGGAAAGACGGCTTTGAACACACTACGCCACCTGCCATGACCGATGAAACCTGAGGTCGTTGATTCGCCTGGGTTTTTTTCGGTTTTTTTAGGGGCGGTGCTTGACTACCGTATTTAAATCAGTAAGATAGCCCTCATTCCGCGATAGCTCAGTTGGTAGAGCAAGTGACTGTTAATCACTGGGTCCCTGGTTCGAGTCCAGGTCGTGGAGCCAGATTTTATAGATGTAAATCAAGGTCTTGCGCAGCTTTCACCGAAAATGAGACCAAATGACAGCCTGTACGTCATTTGGTCCTCGGAATGAGAGTAGCGCAAGGCCTTGTTTTTTTACATCTGCTTACAAAGTCCTATCACCTGCCTTGACGTTTCATCGCCGTCTCTAATCACTCGATTTAGAGGCGTGCATCATGAAAACCGTATCCATCGTTTCAACCAAGGGCGGGCCGGGCAAAACCACGGTCACGGCCAATCTGGGCGCGTTCTGCGCCGACGCAAACATCCGAACCCTGCTGATCGACCTCGACACCCAGCCGTCCCTGTCGTCGTTCTACCGTCTCGACCATGAAGCGCCTGGCGGCATCTTCGAACTGATCGCGCACAACGAAACGCGGTTGGAGCAGATCGTCAGCCGCACGTGCATTCCCAACCTGTCGCTGATCCTCTCCAACGCCCCGTTCAACCTGCTCGGCAAGACGGCCGCGGCCTTCTCCATGGTGCATATCCTGCACACGAACTGTTTTCTGGGTGGCGCGGCGAATTTGATCGACGCTTGATTAAGAGCACGGGCTCTCATAATAGAGCCGAGTCATTAACACGAAGCAGATGGCTTTAATAGAACTGCATTCTGCTCACAAAGTCTTCCTTCAGGATACGGTTTTTATAGTCCAGCGGCGTTGCGCTGACCAGGTGTTTGAATTCCCTTAAGAAATGAGGTTGATCACTGAATCCCAAGTCAACTGCTAAATCGCTAAACCCAATATCATTATGATGAATTTTATAAATCGCAGACTGACAGCGAATGATTCGACAGAACATTTTTGGTGTCATTCCCAGGTCATTTTGAAATGAGCGCTGTAAAGTTCTAATGGTGTAGCCAGTGAGCGACTCCAGACGTTTGATGCCAATATTACCTTGGGCTTGGCAAATCATATTGACCACTGGAAGCGTCAGCTTTAATGATTTTCGCGGCGCGGTATTCGTCAAGAGAAAATGCTTGAGAAAAGTGAGTTGCGTGACAAAATTTTTCTCGCGCACGACCTGTTCAAATACACGTTCGGCATTCACACTAACATCAAGAAGGTCGAAAGAGCCTTCAATTAATTCCTCGGCAGAAAGATTTAAAAAATCAGGAATAACGCCAGGTGAAAATCGCACGCCAACATAGCGGCGCCCCTTGCAAAACTCCACGGAACCGGCTTGCAGCATTGTTCCGTGTACGCTCACTGAAGGATGGGTGTCATCACAGTCAAATAGTATATCAATACAGCCGTCCGGAACCGACAGCATGAAGGGCGAGAATGAGGGTGTTTCAAAACTGTAAAAATGTGAAATTAAAGGGCTGTCCGATATCGAAACTGAAAATGCTTTAGCGGCTTGCAACACAAACCAGGGTTGGTGGGAGTGCATGCTTAAATAGGGAGAAGCCAATAAAGAGACTGACATAACCTGCACCTGCTTGTGAAAACCATCACCTGAATCCATGCAGGTGTCGTGCCATATTCATGGGTTATAAAATTTGCAAATGTCGTAAAAATTCAATACTTAACAATATCAGCGCTCTAGGTTTGTCCAAACCGAAAAATCGCTACAGTGCCTGAGCTTAGCCACTAAGGGGGAACTCAAAACTGCCTGATTTTGGCAAGAAATCAGGCGTCCGAATGCTGATCCTCCGGTGAGGCAGGTCATCTTCGTCGATGCCGTGTACTCCGGCAAGCGCAAACAGATTCTTAAAGAGTTGTTCTTGATCAGGCTCGGTCAAGTGCCGCTCTAGAAGGGCTTGATTGCCTTGAGGCGAGCCGCATTGTCATAGGGTGCGGAGGCGGCCGTCAGGCCTGCTGGCTTGGAAAAGTGTCCAGAAAATGAGGATGGGAAGGTTATCTGGCAGGTGGTGATACATCGCAGCACCAACAAAAGGCTCTCCAGGTGGGG
This sequence comes from Pseudomonas ovata, assembly GCF_003131185.1. GTDB lineage: Bacteria > Pseudomonadota > Gammaproteobacteria > Pseudomonadales > Pseudomonadaceae > Aquipseudomonas > Aquipseudomonas ovata. The sequence goes on from NZ_QFFU01000033.1 coordinate 11,930, forward strand.
TGTTTTGTAACAGAGCCATGCTCAAGGTGGAGAGGCCGAGGGCCGGGTCGAGAATCCAGGGTGAGTGCTCATGCACCCGTGCAGTGCATCTTGTTCAAGGTCTATATCGTGTCCGGGGCAGGGGGTCTATTCAGAGTGATGCATCAATTACAGCGGATTTTCAGAAATAATTGAGTGATTGTGCTGCAGGCAGCAGCCAGCCGTGGAAAATTTTAAACGGGCGAAGCATTGTTTGGAAGAGCCGACTCGGGTTTAGGAGATCTCAACATGAAAACGATTAATGATGTGGCGGGTTCAAATTCTTATTCTGTTCAGGGCGTTACTGACAGGCGCGTGTTTAATTATATTGATACGGACCTGGGTCAACTTCATTACGCAGAGTGCGGTGCAGGTGATGCGATGATTTTATTGCATCAAACACCGCGCTCATTGGATGAATTCGCTGAAGTCCAACCGCTGTTAGCATCTCGTTGGCGGACCATCGCTATGGACATGTACGGTTTTGGGCAGTCTGCAAAGTTTTCCGCGCCACAGACGGTTGAACAATATGCGCAAGGTGTGTTGGCACTGGTGGATGCATTAAATATAGAGCGATTTTCTATTGTTGGGCATCACACTGGTATGTTTGTCGCTTCAGAGGTGGCGGCTATCGCTCCAGCGCGTGTGACCGCTGTAGTTCTGTCTGCTGGTGATGTTGTTGATGCCGCGTTTCGAGAGGCCATGGCGGCACTCGACGTAGATGTAGCCGAGACCAGAGAGGATGGCTCACACCTGATGGAGCTTTGGCGGAAACGTTTGAATCTATACCCATTCGGGCACCCTGATGTGTTAAATCGATTTATTCGGGATGCGCTGGCTCCGGGGGTAACTCCTTTAGAGGGGCATCTTGCGGTTGCAAGATATGACATGGAGAGTCGAATTGGCCTTGTCAAGGCGCCCGTGTTGGTTCTGGCCGCTACCGATGACCCCGTAACATACGCCCGGACTCAGATAGTCGTGGATGCTTATTGCAATTCATGCTTCGTGTCCTGCGCAGAAATAGAGGGAGGCGGAATACCGTTGATGGAATTAAAATCTAAAGAAGTCGCCGCTACTGTGTATCGTTTTTTTGATCAGCTTGAATATAATTTTGCAGGGGGGAAGTGTGAATGATTTCTTGTTGCAGGCGATGAGTGCAACCTGGTTATTAAAGTGACGCTGGAGCATCATTCCGTATGGCCATGGCGCTCTACATCCCTTTCCCAATAACGTCGATTGGGCATTGGAAGTTGAAGCGCTGTCAGCGATAGGCCATTGAGCGTTGCACTGAAACCCTCGATCACCAATGGTTGCCATCGCATCATTTATTGTCACCAGCCTCAGGTAGCCACTGGTTCGCTCCACCAACGTGACTACAGAGGAGGCGTTGGCCTTACCCTTGATCAGATTGCTTTTCCTCGTGCAATGCCCCGGCGTTTGAAGCGCTCGTTAACCGGCAATCGCTTTCTCATCAGTCGACACACTTGGTGGCGGGCCTGCACCTGCTGTTGGACCAGGATGGCCTAGTAACCATCAGAGGCATCTCGATTACGGCGCAGCTGTCGGCTGCTGCTTGAAAGCGAGATGGGGGATCAAGCCAGCAATGCTACGCAGGCTGAAGCCTTGGGCATGACCGATCTAATGTCGTAAAAATTCAATATTCCAGCAAATTATGACGTTAGGATTGTTTAAGACAGTAAGCTCGCCAGGGCAACCTGGTATCGTCCTGCGCCGGAAAAATCAATCAGGTCCGTTAGGGGGCCTTTCTTGAGCAGGATGGATCGGGTCGTGATGGAGAAGGCTTTGATTTGATTATGTGAGCCGAATGACCGCGTGGTGCGAAGGCGCCTGTCAGCCTTATCTGAATTGGTACTTGCCTAGTATGAGCAAGTGCACCGCGAAACGGGATGTGCAATTTGCATTTTTGAACGCGTGGATGACAAGCCGGTCTCGATTAGCGCGTGTGGGATATGTAACGCTGTGAGGCAGAGCAGGGGTTGGCTAAAAACACATAATTCATCAGGTCTCAGCCTGGAAGAAAAGCCGAGTCGATGGTCAGTTACGACCAAATACAACATAACAACAATGTGGGTAAGCGCGATGTCAAAGCATGATGCCAAGATCGATTTCATTTATCTCTCCGAGCAGGACATGATCAAAGCCGGAGTGATGGACATGGCTGAATGCGTGAACACCATGGAGCGCATGTTTATTCTGCTCCAGCAAGGTGATTATCGCATGGGCGGTGCGAATAATGATTCTCATGGCTCACAGATTACATTTCCCGCCGATTCGCCCTTTCCCGGCATGCCGAAGCCTACACCGGATCGTCGCTTAATGGCGATGCCCGCCTACTTGGGTGGCGACTTCCAGACCTGCGGTGTGAAATGGTACGGCTCTAACATCGCGAACCGCGATAAGGGTTTGCCACGTTCAATTTTGACGTTCATTTTAAACGATGTCGATACCGGTGCTCCACTGGCTTATATGTCAGCCAATCTGTTGTCAGCCTATCGAACCGGGGCGGTTCCTGGCGTAGGCGCTCGTCACTTGGGGCGAAAGAATTCAAAAGTTATTGGCTTATTAGGGCCGGGTGTCATGGGTAAAACATCCGTGACTGCTTTTATGTCGACATGCCCCGAAATTGACACCCTCAACATCAAAGGCCGCGGAGAAAAAAACCTAAACAGGTTTGTTGAGTGGGTTAATGAAGTCTTTCCTCACATCAGAAATGTCAATGTGGTCGATACGATTGAAGACGTGGTGCGCGGTGCTGACATCGTGACTTACTGTAACTCCGGTGATGTCGGCGATCCATCGACGTATCCCTTGGTGAAACGCGAGTGGGTCAAGCCGGGTGCTTTCCTTGCGATGCCTGCCTTTTGTCGCCTGGACGACGGTATGGAACAGGCAGATATACGAAAAGTGCTTGATAACACAGGACTTTACGATGCCTGGTATGCAGAGCTGCCTAAGCCGGCCCATAACCTGATCCCGTTAGTGGGTATGCGATTTATGGACATGGTCGGCGAAGGGAAACTTTCCCGCGAGGCGCTGGAGGACCTGGGTGACATCTGTGCTGGCATGACACCCGGGCGACAAAATGATGAAGAAATCATCATTTTGTCTGTGGGCGGTATGCCCGTTGAGGACGTGGCTTGGGCGACAATGGTCTACCGCAAGGCGCTTGAAAAAGACATTGGGGTCAAACTGAATCTATGGGAGGAGCCTGTCCTTCGTTAAAGACTATTCAAGGGCATCAGTCCGGCCACTGCGATTACATACCCACCCGTGGCCTCAGTCGAATACAAAAGGAGAGGGTGGAAGTTACAGCGTACCGTGGTGCATCAACTTTAAATAAAGTCAGCGTGAAGCCAGAGTAACGACCGTTGAGCGTGTCAGATACTCTCGCAGGCACCTCAGGAAATTGTCATGACGAAAACTCTCGAGTCCGTGAGGACTGCTGATCAGTTACCAACCTCCACCACAGTCGTCATTATCGGAGGTGGCATTATTGGTGTGACAGCGGCATTGACCTTGGCCGAGCGGAATATCCCCGTTGTCCTGTTGGAAAAAGGCCATATCGCTGGCGAACAATCCTCGCGAAATCTGGGATGGGTACGCAAGACTAATCGGCACGCTGATGATGTGCCATTAGCTCTGGCGGCAGATCGCCTATGGGCAGGTCTACCTGAGCGTGTGGGTCGCGAGGTGGGTTATCAGCAATCCGGTATTATGTTTCTTGCAGCAAATCAAGAGCATCTGGCATTACAGGAAAACTGGTTGAAGTCTGTGGAGTCTTTATCCTTGGACTCCAAAGTGCTTGGTGCACGCGAGGTTAATGAGCGTGTGCCCAGAGGCAAAGGTGAGTGGGCGGGGGCTCTCTACACACCTTCAGACGGCAAGGCAGAGCCCCATCTGGCCACCTCTGCGCTTGCACAAGCGGCCATCGAAAAAGGCGCTGTATTGATTCAGAACTGTGCCGTTAGAACGCTCTCAACGACGGGTGGGAAAGTTAGCGGTGTTGTGACCGAGCACGGTGAGATTCGCTGTGATCAAGTGTTATTAGCCGGTGGCGCTTGGTCGCGCCGCTTTCTGGGTAATGCTGGAGTGAGTTACCCAACGCTTCCTCTCATATGCTCGGTGCTTCGGACTGCCCCAATGGAGGGGCCAACTGATATTGCCGTTGGAGGCCCTGATTTTTCATTTCGAAAACACAGGGATGGTGGTTACATCATTACCCAGCGCGCGGCCTTGGACGCTAAACTCACCTTGGATCACTTATTAATTGGTCACCGGTACCTCAGTCTGCTTCGTGGACAAGGTTCCTTTTTACGCGTTTCTTTAGGCAAGCCTTTCCTCCAGGACCTTGCCCTCAAGCGCCGCTGGCGTGCAGACCAAACCTCACCGTTTGAGTGCGTTCGAACACTCGACCCGTCTGTCAATGAAAGCCTTATCCAGGAAGCCTTGAGCAACCTTCGCAAGGCCTGGCCGATTTTTGAAAACGCAAGTATTTCCGAAGTGTGGGCGGGGCAGATTGATATAACCCCAGACTCAAACCCTGTCATTGACCATATTCAGTCCATTCCCGGGCTGACGATTGCCACTGGCTTCTCAGGTCATGGTTTTGGTACCGGCCCCGCTGCCGGGCAACTGGCAGCAGACCTCGTATCCAATATGACGCCACTCGTTGACCCCGCTCCATACCGGTTTGATCGCCTCTGAAGTAATCGAGTATTGGCCCTTAAATAAAAATAAATGGACCCTACACATGAGCGAATCCAAGAATATATCCAGCGCCACTCTCACGGCCGCCAGTGCGAATCCGAAACGCGCCAAGAAGTTCGGATTGCTTACGATGATGTCAATCTGTATCGGCTTGGTTGTTGCTCAAGGCGCCATGATATCGACGGCACAGGGCGTTGGTTTTGGTGCCATGACGTTTCTGGCTGCCATGGTAGCGGCGCTGGCAATTTCACAATGTAATGCGATGAGTTTTGCCGAACTTTCTCTGATGTTTCCTCAAAAAGGAACACTGGCTACCTATACCCAGAAGGCAATAGGTCATGTGCCGGCTATTGTTGCCGTTTTTGCCGGTTACATTGTGGTCTCCGTGCTGGCGGTGCCGGTTGAGATGTTTATGATTGATATCATCCTGGCCAAACTGCTGCCCGGCTTCGTGCCGGACAAGACAATATCGCTGCTTATCCTGGTCGGGCTTACCCTGACTAATTTAATGGGGACAGACGTATTTGCGCGAATACAAAATCTGCTCGTTCTGGTCATGGTGAGTACAATCGCGCTGGTGTCATGTGTGGCTATCATGGGAGCCGTACAACCCCATCCAGCGTTAGCGGGTACACCCGTCGATTGGGGTTTTGCCCGCGTGACTGATTTCGGTTTTATCGGATTCATTGCACTGTCAATGTGGTGTTTTGTCGGCATCGAATACATTTGCTCGTTAATCAGCGAGGTCAAGGAGCCGCATAAAAATATTCCCCGGTCCATGCACCTTTCCTTGTTTGTAATATTTTTCCTGTTCGTCGGGTTTGGCTATGGTATAACCTTTTACATGGACTCTGAAACCTTGCTAAGTGCCAAGATGCCCTACGTTGACTTTATCATGGCTGTCTTTGGTAGCTCTACTGGCTTGGTGATTACAGCCGTCGTTGCACTGGCGGCGACCTCGAGTTCTGTCAATACCATATTGGCAGCTGTTCCAAGAATGATGCATGGGATGGCCGAGCAAGGGCAGTTGCTCCCGATGTTCAAAAAGGTGAATCGTTATAATGTGCCTTGGGTAGCCACCGCAGTACTTAGTGGTTCGATACTTATTCCTTATTTATTGCTTGATATTGACTCGATCATACTCTTTGTGATCGCGGCCAGCACCAGTTATCTTGTTGCTTACTTGATTGCACACCTGAATGTGATTGTCTTGCGTAAGCGGATGCCGGATCACGCACGTCCTTATCGCTCTCCGTTCTTCCCGGTACCGCAACTCTTTGCCATTGTCGCCATCCTGTACGTGGCTATCAATAATTCCCCCTCGCCGGAATTGACGACTTCGGTTTATGCGATTACTGGCGGCATGCTTTCGTTCATTACCCTCTGCAGTGTCATATGGGTTAAGTTTTATATGAAGCGGGGCATTTTCGAGCCTGATATGGACTCATAAAGCCGGGGAGCACCTCTAAAAACTACCTGCGTTGTCATCGCTGCGTTAAAAACAGGCTCAGAATGCTCATTTACAACGCGTAAACTCCGCTTCTTCGCCTGTTTTTGCCTTGCGCTGACTGCCTCGCCTACGTTTTTAGAGGCACCCCCGGGCGATTGATGTTCTCATTGCTACCGCGCTGCCAGGGGCTGTGCGGTTCACAGACGTAAATCGCCACCTTTGTTTTCTGGATCAATCTGGCATGTTTGACCCTCTCACGGACCTGGCCGTTGACCTTGACGGTCTCGACCAGGCTGTAGATTTTAGCGCTGGCGGTGGCGCCGTTGACGGTATCGCTGAACAGCCAGGCTTTGCGTCCGATGACAAACGATCGTAAAAGACACGCGGTTCTTACACCGCCAACGTCGCCCCACGCGTATTCACAAACAGTGAATAAACCGAGTGGCTGCTGGCCATGAACAGCCGATTCCCTTCGCGCCCCCCAAAGCACAGGTTCGCGCAGCGTTCTGGCAGCGAGATATGCCCGATGGCTTTGCCCTGCGGATTGAACACGCGCACGCCATCGAGTTTTTCCAGGTCGGCCCTGGCATCGCCATTGCCACCCCAGCCGCACCAGATGTTGCCCGCTTCGTCGCACTTGATGCCGTCGATCGCCGCGTAGTCCAGCCCCTCGATGTGCTTGCGACGTTCGCCCAGTGTGCCGTCGTCTTTCACAGTGATCGCCCAGATCAATCGATTGGGCTTGGCACGACCTTCGACGACAAACAGCGTTTTTTCATCGAGTGAAAAACACAGCCCGTTAGGACCATTGAGGTCGTCGATGACCCGGGTGACTTTCTGGGTCTCGCCGTCGATGCGGTAAACCGCGTGAGGTTGGACGGGGGTGATTTTGTGGCCTTCGTAGTTGTTGCCGGTCTGGAAGGGTGGGTCAGTGAACCAGATGGATCCGTCTTTTTTGCAGACGACATCGTTGGGCGAGTTGAAGGGCTTGCCGTCGAAGCTGTCGGCCAGCACGGTGATCGCGCCATTGTATTCGGTGCGTGTGATGCGGCGGCCTTCACGGGTTGTGGTCGAGCCTTCGCAGACGATCAGGCGCCCTTGGCGATCCCGGCACATGCCATTGGAGAAGTTGGCGTGTTCGCGGTACACCGAGAAGGTGTCGGTGATTTCGTCCCAGCGCATGATGCGATTGTTGGGGATGTCGCTGACCAGCAAATAGCGGCCATCGCCGACCCAGACCGGTCCTTCGGCCCAACGCATGCCGGTGGCCAGTTTTTCAACACTGGCGTTAAAGACACGCAACTCCAGGAAGCTGTCGTCGAGGACCTGAATCAGCGGATCCGGGTAGCGTTGACTCAAGGGCTCGGCCGCCTCGGAGAGTCGAGGCAGGGCAGCGCTGCCAACAGTCGCCAGGGTCGCGGAAACGGCGAGGGACTTCTTGAGAAAGTTGCGTCGGGTATTGCCCTCGGCCTGGTCAAGGTCTGCAGGCGCGGCGGACAGGAATGAGTTCATGTAGCGGTCTCCTTGGTCTTGTTTTTTTGAGAGACGTAGTAATACCTTGTGATAAGACATCGTACAAGATGGTTGGCTTGATGGTTTCAGGTGACATCAATCGGCAGCACGCCACCTTGCTGATTTTTCTTCCTGGCAAGCAGCAGTCCACACGATCTTGGCTTTGATTGAGCACACGGATACACGTTAAGACGACTGTGCAAACACCTTGAACAGATCAACGTCCTCGTTTTGCGCAGGCGCCAGGCGCAAGCGCTGTTCGATATTGAGCAAGTGCTCCTCCATGCGCTGCGTCGCCTGCTGAACATTCCCTTCCAACAGCGCCGTGGCCAGGGCTTCGTGCTCGTTGTGCGAGCACTGGATGCCGCTGTGATTCTCATACAGGGCGATGATCAGCGAGCTGCGGGCAATCAGGCCTTCGAGCATTTCGCCCAGGGTGCTGTTACCGGCAATGCGGGCCAGCAAGCGATGGAAATCACCTGACAGCCGGATGAATTCGGGCCTGGCCGGTTCGTGCCCAAGTGCCAGCTCGGCTTTGAGGTGCGCTTTGATGGCCCGGCGGTCGAGGGCCTGCATGCGCTTGCAGGCTTCTTCGATCAGGGCTTTTTCGATCACCTGGCGGGCGGCGAACACTTCGCGGGCCTGCTGCGGCGTGGGTTCTTCAACGAAGGCGCCACGATTCATTTCCAGGCGTACCAGCTTGAGGTGGGCCAGTTCGCGCAAAGCGCTGCGAATGTGGTTGCGGTTGGCCTGGAAAACCTCGACCAGATTGAGTTCGGTCAGGCGCGTACCGGGCGGCAGGCGCTGCTCGACGATTGCATCGTAAATCGCGTTATAGATGCGTTGCACTTCACGAATGACGTGACTGGCCATGGACGATGCTCTTGGATAGGAAAGTCTGGGCGGTTGAAGCCGGGTTGCAGTGTAATTGTTAACAATGCAGCCGCAAAGAGCCAAGACCTTCGGCAAACGGGTGCACGTTTTTATCGCGCTGCCCTATAGCTGTGCGAGACCACCATGTTTCAAGGATTGGCCTGCCAGGAGACCACCCTGAGGTGGTGCCTGGAAGCGATAGAAAAAGTGCCGTTTTTCAGCCAGATAGACCGCTGCGTAGCCTTCAGGCAGGCATTGCGGGCGTTGAAGTGCGGGCTTGGCATATCGATTGCTAACACTTTTATATCAATTGTTAGCGATCTTAGGCGGCGAGCATGTCTGGTAAAGGTCAGGTCGAGCTGGTGGCGGTGCACAAGGCCTACGGTACGCGGGTAGCGGTCAGTGATATCCATCTGAAGATTCCCAGTGGCAGCTATTGCTGCCTGCTCGGTCCCAGCGGTTGCGGCAAGAGCACCACCTTGCGCATGCTGGCCGGGCACGAGGCGGTGAGCGAGGGCGATATCCTCATGGATAACCGCAACGTCACGGACTTTTCGCCGACCCAGCGCGGAACGGCAATGATGTTTCAGAACTACGCGTTGTTCCCGCACATGAACTGCCTGGACAACGTCGCCTTCGGCCTGCGCATTGCCGGCATGGCCAAGCCCGAGCGCCACGCCAGGGCCCGTGAACTGCTGGCGCTGGTGAACATGCAGGATTACGCCCAGAGCTACCCCGAGCAGCTTTCCGGTGGTCAGCAGCAGCGTGTGGCGCTGGCCCGCGCCCTGATCACCCAGCCGGATGTGGTGCTGCTCGACGAGCCACTGTCTGCCCTCGACCCGTTTTTGCGGATTCGCATGCGCAAGGAACTCAAGGCGATCCAGAAGCAATTGGGGCTGACCTTCATCCATGTCACCCACTCCCAGGAAGAAGCATTTGCCCTGGCCGACCTGGCGGTGGTGATGGATGGCGGCCGGATCCAGCAGGTCGCGCCGCCGCGAGAATTGTTCGAGCGCCCGGCTACGCCCTTTGTCGCGCAATTCATTGGCGGTCACAGCCTGATGCAGGGCGAGCTCGGGCCGCGTGAGGCGGATCGGGTGGTGCTCAGCGTCGACGGTGCAGGGCAGGGCAGCCTGAGCCTGGCGCAACTGGGCGACGACTACGCCGAGGCTGCTGTGGGCACACCGTTGGCGTTCTCGGTGCGCTGTGACCACCTTGACATCCTGCCGCCTGACAGCGCTGTACCGTCTGGCCAGTTCGGTCTGCCGGCGCGGGTCTGCGATGTCGAGTTTCAGGGGGCCTTTATCTATGTCGAATGCCAGACCGCCCGTGCGACGCCGCTGATGGTTTACCTGGCCGACCGCCGACATCAGGTGCCCGAGGTGGGCGCCGAGGTCTTGCTGGTCTGGGATGCCGCGCACCTCAACCTGTTCTCCCCGCAATACGCCAATCCGACCCAGGAGGTTCACTGATGAGTGAGCACGACGACAGCACTGCGCAATGCCCCGCCGAAACCCCGCAGCTGGAAGCCGCCAAGGGACTGTCCAGGCGCAGCCTGATCAAGGGCCTGGGGGTCGCCTCGGCGGTGGCCGTGGGTTCGGGCGCGATCACGGGGTTTCCGATGATCTGGGCACAGAACATCAAGAACATCACCTTGCGCCAGTTCGGCACCGGGGTGTCCAACCTCAACGACATCGCCATGAAGGCCAGGGAAGACCTGGGCATCACCCTGCAACTCACTGCGCTGGACTCCGATGCAGTGGCGCAGCGTGCCGTGACTCAGCCGCGCTCCTTTGATATTGCCGACATCGAATACTGGATCGGCAAAAAGGTGTTTCCGTCCGGCACCATGCAGGCCATGGACACTCGCCGGCTGAAGAACTTTGACAAGATTTCGCCGTTGTTCATCAACGGCAAGCTGAACGCCGGTTCGGTGATCGCCCAGGGTACGGCACCGCACACCGTTGGCTTCGTCGAAAGCGCCGATTCGCTGAAATTCGCCAGTGAGCCGACCCGCTGGATGACACTGGTACCGACCATCTACAACGCCGACACCCTGGGGATTCGTCCTGATCTGGTCGGGCGCCCGATCAAGAACTGGCGCGACCTCATGGACCCGGCTTTCAAGGGCAAGACGTCGATTCTCAATATCCCGTCCATCGGCATCATGGACGCGGCGATGATGTGCGAGTCCATGGGAGAAATCACCTACGGTGACAAGGGCAACATGACCCAGGACGAGATCGACAAGACCATTGCCATCCTCATGCAAGCCAAGAAAAACGGTCAGTTCCGCGCCTTCTGGAAAAGCTTCGATGAATCGGTGAACCTGATGGCTTCCGGTGAGGTGGTGATCCAGTCCATGTGGTCGCCGGCCGTGGCCGCCGTGCGCAGCCGCGGTGTGGCCTGCACCTATCAGCCTCTGGAAGAGGGCTATCGCGCCTGGGGCGGTGGCATCGGTCTGGCCAGGCATCTCAGCGGCCTGGAACTCGATGCGGCCTATGAATACATCGACTGGTACCTGTCGGGCTGGGTCGGTGCCTACCTTAACCGCCAGGGCTATTACAGCGCCGCCCCGGAGACTTCCAGGCAATACATGAGCGCCGATGAATGGGGTTTCTGGATGGAAGGCAAGGCGGCCCGGAACGACATTCTCAGTCCGGACGGCAAGGTCATGGAAAAGGCCGGTGCGGTGCGTGATGGCGGTTCCTACGAGCAGCGTATGGGCAGCGTGGCCTGCTGGAACTCGGTCATGGACGAGAACCGCCACATGGTGCGCAAGTGGAACGAGTTCATCGTCTCATGACCCGGTCTTGACGGTGGATGGCGCTGTTTCATCCACCGCAATGCCTGCGACTTACCTTCTTTTCCGCAGCCTGGATTCGATATGCGCACCGCCATCTCCAACATCAGCCACCTGCAAGCCCTGCCGCTGGCGTTGACCCTGCTGCTGTTCCTGGTCTTTCCCATCATGGTGATCGTGGTGGTGAGCTTCTGGGACTACGACGCCTACCAGTTGATCCCGGACTTCATCTTCGGCAACTATCAGTACCTGCTGTCTTCGCCGACGACCTTGCAGGCCTACCTGAACACCTTCAAGTATGCCTTGCTGACCTGGCTGATCACCCTGGCGCTGGGCTTTACCGTGGCCTACTACCTGGCCTTTCACATCCGTAGCAACAAGGTGCAGACCTTGTTGTTCCTGCTGTGCACCATCCCGTTCTTTACCTCCAACATCATCCGCATGATTTCCTGGATACCGCTGCTGGGGCGCAATGGCCTGGTCAACAGCAGCCTGATCGGTACCGGGCTGATCGACCAGCCGCTGGAGTTTCTGCTGTACAGCGAATTTTCCATCGTCCTGGCCTATGTGCACCTGTACACGCTGTTCATGGTTGTGCCGATCTTCAACACCATGATGCGCATCGACCGCCGCCTGATCGAGGCGGCGCGGGACGCCGGCGCGCAGACCTGGCAGATCCTGCTGCTGGTAATCGTGCCGCTGTGCAAGTCAGGGATCCTCATCGGCAGCATTTTCGTACTGACCCTGGTGATGGGCGATTTCGTCACCGTGCGCATCATGGGCGGCGGCCTGCATGCCTCGGTCGGCGTGCTGATCCACAACGAGATCAGTCTGTTGCAATACCCGGCAGCGGCGGCCAGTGCCGTGGTGTTGCTGGCCACGGTGTTGCTGATGCTGGTGGTGATGTTCCGCCTGGTGGATATCCGTAAGGAGTTGTGATCATGAAATCCAAGGTACGTCCGTGGAGCTTTTATTGCCTGAGCCTGTTCTTCGGCCTGTTCGTGCTGTTTCTCTACGGCCCGACGCTGACCATCGGCATCCTCTCGTTCCAGGGCCCGGACGGCGGGCTGACCTTTCCCATGAATGGCGTGTCCCTGCACTGGTTCCACAACCTGTTCCAGGCCCAGCAGGTGGGTGATTTTGCCGGTGCGTTCAGCCGCTCGATTCTCCTGGGCCTCGCGGTGATGGCGTGCACCCTGGTGTTCTCGGTGCTGGCCGGCTTCGCTTACCGGCGACCCTTCGCGGGCAGCCAGGCGCTGTTCTACCTGACGCTGGCAAGCCTGATCATTCCGTCGATCCTGGTCAGCCTGGGCATTGGCCTGATGTTCGACCGCCTCGGCTGGGAGCCGGTCTGGTACAGCTCGGCGTTTGGCGCGCACCTGACCTGGACCTTGCCGTTCGGCCTGCTGATCATGTTTGCCGTGTTCAACCGCTTCAACCGCGCCTACGAAATGGCCGCGCGCGATCTTGGCGCCAGCCCCTGGCAAACAGTGCGCCTGATCGTCCTGCCGCTGATTGCACCGAGTCTGTTCGGGGTGGCGCTGTTCGGCTTCACCCTGTCCTACGACGAGTTCGCCCGCACGTTGATGGTCTCTGGCAGCTTCAATAGCCTGCCCCTGGAGATCTTCGGCATGACCACCAATGTCACCACGCCGGTGCTCTATGCACTGGGCACCCTGACGACATTGTTTTCCCTGGCATTGATCGGTCTGGTGTTGCTGTTGATGAGCCTGAGCCAGCGAATGAGGAAACCGGTATGAACATTCGTGTGATCAACCCCAATGGCTCGGCGGGCATGGCGAGGTTGCTGGAGGCAACCTGCCAGGGCATCAAGGCGGCAGAAACGCAATTGAGCGTGATCCATCTGCCGGGCTCGGTGGCCAGTATCGAAGGCGCTGCCGATGGTGTGTACGCCGCTTACCACTTGCTGGAGGCGATGCGCCAAGGCCAGGAGGAGGGCGTACAAGGTTTTGTGATCGCCTGCTTCGACGACACCGGCCTGGACGCCGCCCGCGAGTTGGCCACCGGCCCGGTGCTGGGCATTGGTGAAGCGGCCATGCACGCGGCGAGCATGCTGAGTGTGCGCTACTCGATCCTCACCAGCCTGCCGCGCTCGATTCATATCATTGAACGCAACATGCACAGCTATGGCCTGCAACGGCGTTGCGCCAATATCCATGCGGCGGATATTCCGGTGCTGGAACTGGAGCGCGACCCGGTCCATTACCTGCGTCTGCGCGCGCTGGGCCAGCAGATCCTGCGCGATGACCGCAGCGAGTGCCTGGTGATGGGCTGCGCCGGCATGAGCCAGTGGGCGCAGCGCCTGCAGGAGGACCTTGGCGTGCCGGTGGTCGATGGCGTGCAGGTGGCGCTGAAATGGGTGGAGTCCCTGGTGCAGTTGCGCCTGGGCAGCAGCAAGCACCTGAGTTATGCCTGGCCACGCAGCAAGGCGGTCTAGAGTCTGTTGCATCCCGTCAGGGGCGGTAGGGATGATGCTCGATCCAGTGGCGGGCAATATCGACGCGACGCGCCACCCAGACACGATCATGGGCTTCGATATGGTCGAGAAAGCGCTGCAGTGCCCGGAAACGCCCGGGGCGCCCGACCAGCCGGGCGTGCAAGCCGACCGACATCATCTTCGGCGCGGTTTCGCCTTCGGCATAGAGCACGTCGAAGGTGTCTCGCAGATAGGCGAAGAACTGATCACCGCTATTGAAACCGCCGGGGCTTGAGAAGCGCATGTCATTGGCATCGAGGGTGTAAGGCACGATCAAATGCGGCTCATGCACACCCTGCCGGGTTTGCATTTCGGTCCACAACGGCAGGTCGTCGCCATAGTAATCGCTGTCGTACAGGAACCCGCCATGTTCGGCCACCAGGCGCCGGGTGTTGGGGCTGTCCCGGCCGGTGTACCAGCCAAGCGGTGGCGACCCGGTAAGTCGGGTGATGATGTCAACGGCGCGCTGCAGATGTTCGCGTTCAAGGTCGACCGGGGCGTTCTGGTAATGCAACCAGCGCCAGCCGTGGCTGGCGATCTCGTGATTGCGATCAATCAGCGCCTGGGTGATTTCCGGGCAGCGTTCCAGGGCCATGGCGACGGCAAAGGCAGTGAGCGGCAGGCCGCGCCGCCGGAATTCATCGAGTATGCGCCAGACCCCGGCGCGTGACCCGTATTCGTACATCGATTCCATGCTCATGTGCCGATCGGCAAAGCTCTGGGCGCCGACAATTTCAGAGAGAAATGTCTCGCTCTGGCTGTCGCCATGCAGCACGCAGTTCTCGCTGCCTTCCTCGATATTGAGCACGAACTGGACCGCGATGCGTGCACCGCCCGGCCATTTGGCATCGGGTGGGTTGCCTGCGTAACCGCGCAGGTCGCGGGGATAGTTCGGGTGTTGCTGAACCATGGACAGGTTTTCCTTGAAGGCCTATCAGTACCGCGCGTGCTCTTGACGGCTCCATCTTGAGGCCAGGATTGATGAATGAGTCGCCGGTTATACGGGCATTTGCATCACGCTCAGAAAGAGCAAGTTTCACGCCATTCCCTGCACGAGTAAGCAGGGGCGGGGAACGGATCATTTCTGTCGACTCAAGGGCCTGCCAGGCTGTTCACGATAAGTGCGCTGTTCGCATCATCCGCACTGTAATTGCACGCTGGCAGTTGCTGGCAGCGGTTCGTTTCAGCACACTCGGCCTTCAGCGTTCTTGAGGTGATGAAGTGACATGAAGGATCAATCCGGCCCCATCCCCCTGGTCATCCTTGACGTTCAGGAGGCGATTGATCAGCCGAACTGGGAGGGCAAAAGTAATCCTGGTTATCTGGCGGTGATTCAACGCCTTCTTGAACACTGGCGGTCAAACGATTGGCCGGTTATTCATGTAAAGCACGATGAGCAAGCGCCTGCATCCAGTTACTACGTTCATGGCCCGTGGAACGGCATAAAGAAAGAGGTGGCCCCTGTAGCGGGAGAAATCGTGGTCATCAAACAGGAAAACTGTGCCTTCATCGGCACTGAACTGGACGCTGTGCTCAAACACCTGCAGGCGACGCGCCTGGTGCTGACCGGGGTGGTCATTCATAACAGCATGGATGCGACGGTTCGTGCGGGCAAGGCGCTCGGCTATGGCATCATTCTTCCTTCAGACGCCACCACCGCCGTGCCCGTGGCAGGGACGAATGGAGCGTCCTGGAGCGCCACGACCGTGCATGAATTGACCTTGGCGATTCTCGGTAACGAGTATGCCGATGTCATGTCATCGGACGAAGTGATCGCACAGTTCACCATATGAAGTCAGGTGGCAGCCACTGATTGATCTCACGTGCACGCAGCCTGTGAGCGATCAGCGTCGGCCAGCCCCGCCTCAATGAAGCGCACCGAGCTTTCCATGGCCTGCTGAGCTTCTGGCAGCCGGGTGGCGTAGAAGTGCCAGGCGTGGAACATCGCCGGCCATACTTCCAGGTTGACGCGAACGCGGTTGTCAGCCAGGTGAGTGGCAAGACGCATCGCATCACTGAGCATCAACTCGTTCTCGCCGATCTGCACCAGGATCGGCGGAAGTCCAGTGACGTCTGCGAATACGGGCGAGGCCAGGGGGTGATTGGCCAAGGTGTCGCCCAGGAACGCTCTGGCAAGAATATCCAGAACAGGCTTGGCGTTCAGAGGGTCCAGGCCTTCGCGATTGCTCATGGACGCACCGGTGTGTTCAAGGTTGGCCCATGGCGAAATGGACGAGCCAACCGCAGGCAATGCCAGTCCTTGTGATTTGGCCGCCACCATCACGCTGACAACCATCGCACCACCCGCTGACTCGCCAGCGAATGCAATCCTTCTGGCTGGCACGTTCTGTTCGAGCAACCATTCATAGGCGCGCAGTGTGTCGTTGATGGAAGCCGGGAACCTGTGCTCGGGGGCAAGGCGGTAATCGGGCATGTACACCCGGGCACCCAGCCTGTTTGCATAGTTGCCGCCGATGCCATGGTAGCCATCCGGACGTCCGACGATGTAGGCGCCGCCATGGATATACATCAATACAGCGTCGGTCTTGATTATGTCCGGAGTGACCAGTGTGCCTGGCACCCCGCCCATGTCGACGGTTTCAAACCTGACACCGGCAGGCGCTGGATTCTGCGCAAGCATGTGGGCATAGGCGTCGCGGATGTCGCTCATGCGTGTGGTGGTATCGATTCCCTTGAGAACAGGCACCAGGTCGCCAAGGCTGTTGGCCCAGGCGTGTACAGCCATTTTTACTTCAGTATTCATCATGATCTCAATTAGTTTGGGGTTTTTTAGTGTCTAATCGAGATGCTATGCTTGTCATTGGGGAATAGGGTTCCCTATAGAAGGCGTAAAACCGCCCGAACATCGAGATCTCAAGGCTTATGGAACTCCACAACCTGAACGACATTGCAGCTTTTGTAAGCTCGGTGAATGCCGGAAGCTTCACGGCAGCGGCAAAGCAACTGGGCCTGACGCGCTCGGCGGTGGGCAAGTCGATTGTCAGGCTCGAAGCGCGTCTGCAGGTGAGACTGCTCAATCGCACCACGCGTAGCCTGAGCATGACCGATGACGGACAGGTGCTTTATGACCGCTGCGTGGGCGTCCTTCAGGATCTGGATGAGGTGGAGGAGGCCCTTGCGTTTCGGCGCGCCACGCCCAGTGGACGACTGCGTATCAGCCTGCCGGTTGCACTGGGCAGGCTCCACATCCTCCAGCATGTAGAGAGTTGTCTGAGGGAGTGGCCATCGCTCAGTATCGACATCGCCTTTTCCGACAGGCTGGTCGACCTGATTGATGAGGGATTCGACCTGGCCATACGTATCGGGCCTCCCAGGGAGGATTCCCGATTGCTGACGCGCACCGTGGCCTACCAGCAAATGATCAGTTGCGCTTCACCCAGGTATCTGGCTGAACACGCTCGGCCTGAAACACCCGAAGATCTCTCCGCTCACCAGTGCCTGCATTTTGTCAGCGGTGGAAGACTGCTTCCCTGGCATTTTCGAGTCGATGGGCGCCCCTGGCCCTTTACGCAGGGCGGCAGGCTGCAGATGGACAGTGCCGAGTCCTTGCACCAGTCAGCGGTCGCAGGCCTGGGTATCGCGACGCTGCCGTCTTATGTCGTCAATGACGATTTGCGCAGCGGCAAGCTTGTGCAAGTGCTTGCAGAGTATGCAGAGGCCGCAGAGCCTGTCCGGGTAATCTATCCCAGTAAGCGGCACCTCTCGCCAAAAATTCGGCTCTTCATCGATAAGCTCGTGCAGGCCTGGTCGCCGTGTGCCCCCTGGGAACAGCCTTTGGCGCCAGGCATGTGTTCTGCCTGACCCGCAGGGCACGTGCAATGGATCAATGTCCGGCTCATGCGGCAGCATGGTATCCACTTGCCGGGTCTGCCCCTTGATGCGACGATCTGGTCTTTTCTCAAGCACAGGGAGTGTCGCCATGCTGACTCAATCGTCACTGTGGTTTTTTGTGGTTCCGTTTGCCATCGCCGCGGCCATTCCCGGACCTGCACAAGGCGCGTTACTCGGCCAGGTGGTGTCCAGGGGAGCCAGATCGACCTTGCCATTCATCGTCGGCATGGTGCTGGGCAATGCCCTCTGGCTGCTGGTGGCGATCCTTGGCCTGGCTGCACTGGCCTTGCAGTTTGAACAGGCTTTCGTGGCAATCAAGTGGCTGGGCATTGCTTTCATCCTGTTTGTCGCCTGGAACCTCTGGTCGAACAATACCGGGCAGTCTCAGGCGCCTGTCCAGCGCTCAGCCGCGCGGGGTCTGTTATCCGGTGCCCTGTTGACGCTGGGTAATCCGAAGGCCGTGGTTTTTTTTGGTGCCGTCCTGCCTCATGCATTCGATCTGACGCGTCTGAGTACTGCCGAAGTGGTGTTGATCATGGCGCTGGGTATTGGCATCGATCTGTCGATCCAAATGGTCTACTTACTCACAGCTTCGCGCATCAAACGCGTGATTCGCTCACCGGCCGCCATGAAGCAGCTGAACCGTACATCCGCTGGCGTCATGGCCGGGTGTGCCGGGTGGATGGCGATTTCGCGGTGACCGCTGGCAAGACCGTAGTGTTCTTCCGGGCCTTAGTGGCAACCGCTTCATTCTCATGGCCAGTGTCATGCGCGATCAAATGATGCATGGCAGCCCGGATTTCGCTCAGCCCGGCACCTCGGCCGAATACGAATCCGGCGAAGGCGGGGACACGATGGTCTTGTTGTCGTTCATGAACACCCGCCCATGCACATACGCGTGGATGGCGCGTGCCAGTACCTGGCTCTCGACGTCGCGACCCAGGGCGACATAGTCCGATGGGCAGTACCCCGATTTTCCAGCGATACAACAGGTCGCTCAGACAGTGGCCGAAGCGCGACACCATCAGGATCACTTTGCGCTGGGTGCGCTCGTCGAAAAACGCGTGGTCCATCTTGTACTTTGCCACCAGCGGCGCAAAGGCTTCTTCCAGTTCCTGCAGCGAGCGACCTTCCTCGGAGCGAAAGGTGATGCGCATGAAGTAATGCTGCGTGCTTTCATGAAAAAGCACACTACCAACCCTGATGTGGCGCGCTACCTGGGAGCGGGCAGCGACCTGAAGATCAAGCGCGGTTTGAACGCGCTGTGGAACCAGGGCGGTATTCAGTACGCGGCGCCAGTGCGCTGAGGGCTGTCACGCCCGACCGGGTCGGGCGTTTCCAGATACGTTGGCACATTCACCCCACTCGGTCTGCAGCGCCTCGCGCTGTTCAGCCCGCGCCAGCCCCAGGTTGGCACACACCTGTATGAATAAAGAACCTCGAAAACAACCCCCGTCTCAATCGGCACTCAACTGCCACAGGACATCCAGCACATGCTGTGTCGAGCGCTCGACGTTGCCGGCGCGATGGGCAATGCCCAGTTGCCGCCAGAGGGCAGGCTGCAAGGGGCGCATGACGATGCGGGTGTCGGGCAGTGGCGTATCGGCCTCATGAGGTAGCAGGGTCGCACCATAACCGGCGGCCACCAGGCTTTTGATCGCATCGTTGTAATTGAGCTGGATACGCGGTGCAGGGTGCTGGCCTGCGCTGGCAAACCATTCTGAGGTCTGACGCGAAAGCCGGGTGGTGCTGTCGTTCAGAATCAGCGCCCGGTCGGCCAGCCAGCCGGGGGTGATCAGGTCCGGGCATGCCCAGCGTGCCGGCAGGAAGGCCATGACCGGATCGCGCCGCCATGCCTTGATCGTCAAGCCTTTCAACGGCGCCTGGGGCAATGCCACCAGGCCGATGTCCAGCGTGCCCTCGACCAGTTTTTTCAGGGTTTCCCGGGACGTGAGCACCGCGACCTGCACATCGATGGCCGGATGGTCCCGCCCCAGGGTTTCCAGCGCCTGCGGCAACAGCTGCGCGATGGCCCCGGTTGAAGCGCCCAGGCGCACCCGGCCGGCCAGGCCCTGCACTTGGCGCTGTACATCCTCCAGTGCTTGCTCGGCATCGGCCAAGAGCCGCCTGGCGCGTTCGATCAGTGTGTCGCCCAGCGCGGTTGGCTGGACCCGGCCGCGGGTGCGCGACAACAGCAACCCGCCAACCCGCGCTTCAAGATCGGTAATGTGCAGGCTGACCGTGGGCGGCGCCAGGTTCAATTCACGAGCCGCCTCGGCAAACGAACCCAGGTCGGCGATGGCCACCAGCGTGCGCAGGCGGTCCAGGCTGATTTCACGCATGGGGATTCCTCGTTCAGAAAAACTGAACAAAACCGTTTTAAAATTCAACTTTTATTATTCCATGGCGATGCGCAAGATCACAGTCACTGACTTCTCTTGCGAGCACCTTCTCATGGCAATACCCCTGGTTTTTATCGACGGCGACCAAGGCACCACCGGCTTGCAGATCCAGCAGCGGTTGCAGGGGCGTACCGATTTGCGCGTGCTTACGCTGGCACCTGAGCAGCGCAAGGATCCCAAACACCGGCGTGAGGCCATCAATGCCTGCGACATCGCGCTGCTGTGCCTGCCTGATGACGCCGCGCGCGAGGCGGTGGCGAGCATCAACAATCCGGCGGTGCGGGTGATCGATGCCAGCTCGGCCCACCGTACCCATCCAGACTGGACCTACGGCTTTGCGCAACTGAGCGCGCAGCAGGCGCAGCGCATTGCCGGCGCACAGCGGGTCAGCAACCCCGGCTGCTACCCCACCGGCGCTGTGGGCCTGTTGCATCCGTTGCTGGAGGCGGGATTATTGCCCCGGGATTATCCGGCCAGCATTCATGCCGTGTCCGGCTATTCCGGGGGCGGTCGCGCGGCCGTCGAGGCGCATGAAGGCGCCAAGGCGTCGCAGGCGCTGGCGTTTCAGGTCTATGGATTGGGGCTGGCGCACAAGCATGTCCCGGAGATCCAGCAACACAGCGGCCTGAGCGAGCGGCCGCTGTTCGTGCCGTCCTACGGCAATTTTCGTCAAGGCATCGTGCTGACCATCCCCCTGCATATGCGTTTGCTGGCGCCCGGTGTCGATGCACAGCGGCTGCAGGCATGCCTGGAGCAGCATTACGCCGGCACCGGGACTGTGCAGGTCATGCCGATGCAGCAGGCCAAGGCCTTGACGGCCATTGACCCACAGAGCATGAACGGCACCGATGATCTGCAATTGATGGTGTTCGACAATGGCAGCCAGGTCTTGCTGGCGGCGGTGTTCGACAACCTGGGCAAGGGCGCGGCCGGGGCGGCGGTGCAGAACCTGGAACTGATGCTGGCCGGTAACCTGACTCGAAAAACAGCGTCCTGACGGGCAGTGCAGCCTTCAAGGCTCATTGCGTGCCAGCGGGTTTTTGCTGTCAGGTGTGATGCTCAGCCAGCCACCTTCAAGCACCTGCAGCAGTTCACCCAGTTGTTCGATAGCGTGCGGTTTGCCCTCAAAGCCGTGGATGGCCTCGTTGCCGGCCTGTGCCAGCCGGTCGATGGCCGCGTCCGCCAGGGCCATGCCGGACGGGCTGAGCTTGATCAGTTGGCCGCGCCGGTCCAGCGGGTCAGGAATGCGCAGGACCACGCCTTTTTCGACCATCTTGTCGGCGCGGTAGGTGGCCGCGCCCGACGTCACTTTCAGCAACCGGAAGACGTCGGTAGGCCGCATGCAATAGGGCTCACCGCTGCGCCTCAGGGCGAACAGCAGCATCAGCTCCTTGTAATCAAGGCCCATGTGTTCGGCGATGTCGGTGACATGCTGATCGA
Organism: Pseudomonas ovata; assembly: GCF_003131185.1. Lineage (GTDB taxonomy): Bacteria > Pseudomonadota > Gammaproteobacteria > Pseudomonadales > Pseudomonadaceae > Aquipseudomonas > Aquipseudomonas ovata. Next base: position 33,505 of record NZ_QFFU01000033.1, read on the forward strand.
TCAGCAAGGCCAGGCTGCGAATACGGATCAACAGTGACAGGCCGTCATGCTCAAGATCGGGACGCTCCCGGCGCCACGCATTGGCCACGGCTTCAGGGCTGACGGAAGGGGAAAAGAGCTTGTTCATGAGCGGCTCGAGGGTGCAGAGCTTCGATCATACCTCAAGGATCCACATTCTGTAGCGACGGCAAACGGACTTACGACGATAACGTTAATAGGTTAACGGTTTGGCTTGACACCATGATCGGGCAGGCTTAGCGTAGATATACCTTAATTGTTAAGATTCTTCTTGGTTAAGGTAAAAGCCCTGAAAGCCTGAAAAATAAAAAGGACCCGACCATGCTCACTGCTGAACAGAATCGCCTGTTAACCGATGTCTCTCTAGGCACGCCTCTGAACCGCTACTGGAAACGACAGTGGATACCGGCGTTGCGCAGCGCCGCCCTGGAGCCGGGGGGAGCACCGGTCAAAGTCGAGCTGCTGGGCGAGCACTATGTGGCTTTTCGTGGCGACAACGGTGAGGCCGGTTTTCTGCGCGAGGCGTGCCCCCATCGCGGTGTCTCGCTGGCGCTGGGGCGTAACGAGAACAATCGCCTCACCTGCATTTTTCATGGCTGGAGCTTCAATGCCGAAGGCCGTTGCGTAAAGATGCCCACCGAGAAAGACCAGGGTTTTTGCGACAAGGTAAAAGGCCAGGGTTTCCGGGTGCGAGAGGGGGGCGCGATCGTATGGGTCTACCTGGGTGAGGGTGAGCCGCCCGCGTTCACCGATTACGCCTTCACCTACCTCGGCCGCGAGCATTGCCGGCCACGGGCGTCCTACAACGAGGCCAACTGGCTGCAGAATCTCGAGACGCTGCTGGACTCGGCGCACATTGGCCTGCTGCATGCCGACACCACGGCAGACAAGCGCCTTCCTCAAGCCGGGCTGCAACTGGTGTCGGGCAATGACACGCCGAAATACACCCTGGAAAGCCGACCTTACGGCCTTCGTTCCTACTCCCTGCGCACCAGCGGCGGCGAGCAGGACTACCTGCGCGTGACCGAATTCGTGGCACCAGGCACCGCCTTCATTGGCACCACCGACGCGGAAGCCGGCTTCGTCATTATCGTCGTGCCGGTCAATAACACGCGCAGCCTGCAGTGGTACGTCTACTGGGACACTCGTCAACCGATCGACCAGAACCTGCCGGATTTCGCCTTGCTGGGCACTGATGAGTCGGATGACAACTTCGCCGCTTCACGCCAGGGCACGCCGAACTATGGGCAGGACCGGGCGGCCATGCGTGCCGGTGAAAGCTGGAGCGGCATCCCTGGCGTGATTTTCGAAGACTACGCCGTGGCCGAGAGCATTCCGATTGTCGACCGTACCCGTGAGTTTCTGGGCAGTGGCGATCTGGCCATCGTGCGCCTGCGGCGTGAGTTGATGGAGCGGATACGCCTGAGCGAAGCGGGTGAGGACTGTCTCAAGGCCGAGCAGTCCGACTACCGTGCGCTGCGTGCGCTGGCAGCGATGATTCCGGTACAGACCGATATCCGGGTATTTACCGACAGACAGCAAGATGAGCGTCGCAAGACGTTCTCTGCCTGATTTGCGCTGGCGCCGGCCAGGCCGGCGCTGTTCTGTGCACTGCCGCTTGAGGTCATCATGCAAGCTTCCATGCTTTATCCGGTTTATGTGAAATCGATTACCCATGAGGCCGAACAGGTACTGGCCTTTGATCTGCGGCCAGTCTCTGGCATTGAACTGCCTCCATTTACGGCCGGTGCGCACATCGATGTGGTCATTGAAGGCATGCCGACCCGCAGTTATTCCCTGCTCAATCATCCCGACGATAAAAACCGCTATGTGATTGCCGTGGCCAGAGATCCCGCCAGTCGCGGCGGCTCAAGGTACTTGCACGAACGGTTGCGATGCGGTGCCACGTTGCAGGTTGGCGCGCCGAGAAACCTGTTTGCGCTGGACCCGGCTGCCTGCGAAACGGTATTGATCGCCGGCGGTATCGGTATCACGCCACTGTGGAGCATGGCCCAGCAACTGGAGTCGCAGGGCAAGCCGTGGACGCTTTATTATTTCGCCCGTGAAGCCAGGCATGCGGCACTGCTTGAGCGAATCGATGCGGCGTCGCGAAACAATGTCGAGTTGCTCTACGCCCTGACGCCCGAGCAAACGATGGCAACGCTGCGCGGGATCTTCGCTGCCGACGCCAGCCAGCGGCACTACTACTGTTGTGGTCCGGCCGGCATGCTCAAGGCCTACAAGGAGGCCGCCGCCGAGGTGGATTCCACACGCGTGCACTTTGAAAGTTTTGTGCCCACTCACGAAATGGCCTGCGAAGGGGGTTATGAGGTGCACCTGGCCCGGTCAGGGAAAACCCTTGCGGTTGACAAAGGCCAGAGCCTTCTGGAGGCGATGCTTGCCAGCGGCATCGAGGTCATGAATTCGTGCAGAGAAGGTATCTGCGGTGCCTGCGAAGTCGCTGTGCTGGAAGGCGAGCCTGACCATCGTGACTCTATCCTGAGCGATGACGAGCGTCAGGCAGGCAAGTCGATGTTCGTCTGTTGCTCCGGTAGCAAGTCCTCGCGCCTGGTACTGGATATTTAAACGTCGCACTCCAGCGATGACCACACAGGTCGTGTCCAGCGGTTCCTTTCAATGGCTGTGCAACGAGCCTTGCATGGCCACGCCCGTGATCGCTTGAGGCGCGGGTATCAAACAAAGCCCTGATAAATCCAATAATAAGGTAGGCCGGCATGTCTTTGATCGACGCCCACACACAAACAGCGAAGCCTGATAATGAGGCGTTGCCTGATCTGATTCACCGCAAGAATGCCGTCAGGCTCATTCCGCTGCTCTTTATCTGCTATCTGTTTGCGCACCTGGACCGTATCAATATCGGTTTCGCCAAAATCCAGATGAGTGCTGACTTGCAGTTCAGCAATAGTGTCTACGGGCTCGGCGCCGGGTTGTTTTTTGTGTCCTATATGCTGTTCGGTGTGCCGAGCAACATGGTGCTTGATAAAGTCGGCCCGCGTCGCTGGATTGCGTTTCTCATGGTGTCGTGGGGCTTGATGTCTGCCGGCATGATGGGGGTGGAAACGCCTCTGGCGTTTTATGTCTTGCGATTTCTTCTGGGGGTCGCAGAAGCAGGGTTCTTCCCAGGCATTCTGCTGTTTATCAATCGCTGGTTTGCCACAAACCGACGCGCTCAGGTGACCGCCTGGTTTGCCATCGCCGTCCCTATGGCAGGTGTGGTGGGCGCCCCCGTTTCTGGCTGGATTCTTGAGGCTTTTTCTGACAGCAGCACCTTGCGTGGCTGGCAATGGATGTTCCTGCTCGAGGGCTTGCCAGTGGTGTTGCTGGGGCTGGTTGTGTTGAGCGTGCTACCGGACAACTTCAACGAAGCGCGCTGGCTTGCCGAGCATGAGCGCATTGCCTTGGGGCAACTCGTGGGCGGGCAGGCATCAATCGATGAACGGGGTCGCTTCGGCACGCTGCTGCGTAACCCACAGGTCGCGTTATTGATTGTCATCTATTCGGCCGTGATGCTCGGCATGGGGGTTGTTGCCTTCTGGATGCCGACCTTGATTTCGGGTGCCGGTGTCGCTCACAGCCATCAGATCGGTGTGCTGAGTGCCATTCCTTACCTCGTCGGCTGTTTTTGCATGGTGTTGACAGGGCGCTCTTCGGATCGTCGGCGTGAACGCCGATGGCACGTATTCATTCCTCTGCTGGCGACAGCTATCGGTATCGCGCTGACCGCCCTGGCGCCTCAAAGTCTGTTGCTTGTCATGCTGGGCATGGTGCTGGCCTGCGCGGGTGCCACGACGGCGCTTGCCATGTTCTGGCAACTGCCTGCAGGCATTATCTCGAGCCGGGATCTTGCCATAGGCATTGCCTTTGTCAGCTCATGCGGCAGCGTGGCTTCATTTCTCTCTCCGGCGCTGGTCGGCTGGATGAAAGACAGCAGTGGCAGTGCAAGTCTTGCCCTGCTTCTGCTCAGCGCCCTGATCCTGATCGGCAGCGTGGTCGTATTTGCACTGCCGAAGCACCAGGTCAATCCCGCCAGGTAATGACTGGCGATATCCGGGCCACTGCCTGCCACCCGGCAGCATTTCACTCGGTCAGACAGATTGACGATACGATACGTTCAGTATTATATTTGGTGCCACATCTGCGAGTCATAACAATGAATAACAATATGCTTCGTGTCATCTGGTTTGTACCGCCTGCCGTGTCCATTGCGGCCTCCTGGGAAGCCTCTGATCGTGTCGAACTGCAATCAAGGCAGACCCTGTCTTCCGATGAGCAGTTCGAAGCCCTGTCCAGCGGTGCAATGGACGCGGCTGTAACATCGATGGATAACGTGCTGCACTGGAACCTGCGTCCCGGGCCGCAGGACTTTGTCATTGTGGCGCAGGTCGAGAGCACCACACCTTTGAGCTTGATCGGCCGATCGAAGGTACAAGCGCTTCAGGACCTGGAAGGTGCCAGCATCCTCGTCGATGCACCCGAAAATGGTTTCGTCATTGCACTCAGGGCTCTGCTGGGTGAGGCGGGCCTGGCCAGGGATGCTTATTCCCTGGTGCCTGTCGGGGGCGTCAAGGAGCGCTTTCAGGCGTTGGTCGACGGACAAGGGGACGCCACGTTATTGGGCCCGCCATTCGATTCACTCGCCCTTGCCCAAGGGCTCGTGACCATTGCCGGCATTCAAGCTGCTTACCCACTGTTTCCCGGGCAGGGCGTGGTCGTCAGGCGCACCACACTGCTCAACAATCCGGCCCTCAAAGCCTGGATCGCCTTGCTCGCGCAGGCCGTACGCGGCATCGGGGGCAACCTGAACAAGCTTGAATCGGTATTGGCCAGCCAGTCCATGCCCGCCAGCGCCGTCAAGGCGATGATCGATACCTTTCCGACGACCCTGATGCCCAGCGTACAGGGCATCGAACTGTTGATCGCCCACAGAAAGCAACTGGGCCTGTTGGGGGCAGAGGCCTCTTACGCGTCGCTCGTCGATACCTCTCTGCTCAAGTGACTACCCCCGGAGGATATGAATGAAAACATTTGCACTCGGCACCTTTTCAACGGCCCAGGATCCCTCGCGCAAGTTTGCCGGGGTGGTGGTTGACCACAAAGTGGCCAACCTTGGCGACCTGGCAAAAGAGTATGGATTTGCAGGGCTGATCGACAAAACCGTGCTGTCGCTGCTCGATGACTGGCAGCGCAGCCTTGAAGATTTGCAACAACTGGTGCACCAGGCGTCTGCGCATGACTGGACCGATGAGCGCGAGTTGCGCTTCCATTCGCCTGTGGATCTGCCGCGTCAGGTCTTTTGCACCGGCGCCAACTACCGCAAGCATGTCGTGGACCTGACCGTTGACTCCAAGGTGGGTCCTGAAGGACTCAACGACGATGAGCTGCGGGCATGGGCCGAGGACATGATGGACAAGCGCGTGGCCCATGGGGAGCCGTACGTCTTTACCAAACCGGTCTCGGCCATTTCCGGTGCCTACGACGATCTGGTGCTGCCGCCCACCACCCGCAAGCCTGACTGGGAGCTCGAGCTGGCCGTGGTGATCGGTCAGGAGGCTTATAACGTCAGCGAAGCCGACGCCATGAATTACGTGGCCGGTTATACCATCGTCAACGATATTTCAGCCCGCGACCTCATCCCCAGGACAGACTACAAGATGCTGGGGACCGACTGGCTGCGCTCCAAAGGTCAGCCAGGGTTCCTGCCGATCGGTCCTTATCTGGTGCCCAGGTGCTTCATTGAAAACCCTTATGAGCTGTCGATGAAACTGACGGTTTCGGGTGCTGTGATGCAGGACGAGACGACCGCCGACATGCTGTTCAATATCGAAAAGCAGATCGCTTATATCACCCGTTATGCACGCCTGTTGCCCGGTGACATTATCTGCACCGGTTCGCCGGCCGGAAATGGCACTCACTACAATCGCTTCCTTGAAGCCGGCGATGTCATGGAGGGCACCATCACAGGCCTGGGGCATCAACGACAGAAGTGCGTCGTGTGAACGCGCCGGGGCCTGCCATGCACACACTGATCGATAACCCTGACCGCGCCTTGCTGGAGCGCCTGCTCGGCGAAGAAGCGTCCGATGTGGCGCTGGAGATGACCGAGCATCTCAGGCAACTGGATGTGCGCCTGGTGAAAGGATCGCCAGGGCATCTGGAACTCAGCTTCAGGGCATCGGGGGCAGACTTGCAAGGCAATAACGTCGTGGCAGGCGGCACGCTGATGACCATGCTCGATTACGCCATGGCTTTTGCCGTGCTCAGCCAATTGCCGGCCGGTCGTACCTGTGCCACGACCAGTATCACCGTCAATATGCAGTCCGCTGCCGGGCCTGCGCGGCTCAAGGTCATCGGGCAGGTGGACCGGGTGGGGCGGCAAGTCGCTTTTGCCCGTGCCGAGTTGCTTGACCCCGAAAGCAACAAGCGCGTGGCCAATGCGTGTGCGACCTTCGCCGTGCTGGAATGCCGATAAAAAGCCAAAAAATTTTAACTATATACTGAACGATACGTATCGTTTATATGGAGTGCTGGTATGAATATAACCGCTTCTGCGCCCTACCGTCCGGTCCGCCGGATCGTGACCGGTCATAACGCACAAGGTGAATCCATCATCGAAAGCGATGGCGTTGCACTGAATGTCGTGGCCGAGCCAGGCAAGCCGATTGCCCAGGTGCTATGGGCGACCGGACAAGGACGGGCGCCGGGCGGTGAGCCTGCACCGGCCGGGCACAAGTTTGCCTTTCACTCTGAAGGCGGGTCATTGCTGCGCATCGTGGATTTTCCGGCCGATGAAACCTACGACCAGGAAAAGCTGCTCGAATTTCTGGATCAGGAAGGCGTGCGAGACACCGCTCAGCCCAGGCACTTCTGGTTTCACAAGACGGAGTCGCTCGATTATGCCGTGGTGCTCGAAGGCGAAATCCATGCCTTGCTGGATCAGGGCGAAACCCTGATGCAGGCCGGGGACGTGCTTATCCAGCGCGCCACGAACCATAGCTGGTCCAATAAGTCGGGAAAAAACTGTCGCATGCTGTTTGTGCTGATGGCCTTGCAGGAAGGAGAGGCATTATGAGAAAGGCAATTATCACTGCGGCCATTACCGGTGGTGCCCACACGCCCTCGATGTCGCCTTACTTGCCCGTCACGCCCGATGAGATCGCGCAACAGGCCATCGATGCCGTGCACGCCGGGGCGGCCATTGTCCATCTGCATGCGCGCAACCCTGAAGACGGGCGCCCGACCGGCAGCCCTGAGATGTTCAGGCAGTTCGTCAGCCGTATCAAGCAGCAGACCGATGCCATCGTGAACATCTCCACCGGCGGCGGTGGCCCCGGCATGCCGATCCATGAGCGCGCGGCCGCCGGCATCGATCTGCAGCCGGAGATGTGCTCATTGAACATGGGGTCTATCAACCTCAACCTTTCCGAGATGGCCAGGAAGGAAAGGGACTGGAAATACGACTGGGAAGTGCAACACCTGGAAGCCACCAAGGACCTGGTGTTCAAGAACACCTATGCCGACATCGAGTGGATCCTTGAAACCATTGGCAGTACCGGCACACGCTTCGAGTTTGAATGCTACGACGTCAGCCATCTGTATACGCTGAAGTACTTTCTCGATCAGGGCCTGGTGAAGCCGCCGCTGTTCATCCAGACCATTTTCGGGCTGCGCGGGGCCATTGGTTCGCATGCCGAAGACGTCCTGCATCAGAAGCGCACAGCCGACAGGCTGTTTGGCGATCAGTATCACTGGTCGGTGCTGGGCGCCGGCAAGGATCAGATTCCCCTGGCGACCCTCAGTGCGCTGCTGGGCGGCAATGTGCGGGTGGGGCTCGAAGACAGCCTTTATATCGGTCGTGGCGAGCTGGCTGTATCCAACGCTGCCCAGGTGCGCAAGATTCGCGAGATTCTCGAAGGGCTGGGCATCGAAATTGCGACCCCTGCCGAGGCGCGTGAAATGCTTGCGCTCAAAGGGCGAGACAATACTGCTTTTTGACGGGCGTGCTGCCGACCGGTTTATTGCCGGCCCTGAGGGCCGGCGCTTTCAAGCCTGTGAGTCAGGAACACCGAGCAAATGATAGACATAGGCGATATGCGATGTGGCAAATTGCTCGTCCAGCGGTGCATGGCCGAGCATGAGCCTCATGTAGACCGCGCCATAGATCACGTCCATGAGGATTTCTATGTTGGTATCGGCTGCGATCTCGCCTGTCGCTTTCCAGTCTTCGAGAATCTCACGCACCACGGCGCGGCGGCCGTAGTGAAAGCGCTCACGGAAGGCGCGCAGGATCGAAGGGTCCGACTGGCCCTCGGCAATGATCTGGGCCACCAGGCGTCCCGGCCAGCCTGCGTATTGCTCGACCAGCGAGCGAAAGTGGTAGGCCAGCGCGTCCTTGGGCGCCAGTTCACGAGGCACCGTGGTCTTGACCAGGTGGTTCTCCATGAACGCGTCGATGACAATCAGCGCCTTGGAATCCCACCATCGATAAATGGTCGCCTTGCTGACGCCGGCTTCGCGTGCGATTGCTTCGATCGAGATGGCCTGGATCGACTTTTCCTGAAGAAGCAATATGGTCGCGTCGAGTATCTGGCGACGCGTCGCTTCGCTGCGAGGACGGCCGACGGCTGATTTTTCGTTCGATGCCATCTTGTTAACCTGCATGACAGATCCTTTCACGTTGACTGTTCTGCACCTGTTCGTTACGGCAGCCTGGGGCAGGGTGCATACGAAACGTGTCGGTCAGTATATTTTCAATGCCAGAAACTTGCTATGACAGTGCCAAGGGCGCTGCCAATCATTCCTGATCTTTAGGCTCTGTGGAAGAACAGAGGCGGTTGCTGAAATAAGCAACAAAAGCAGTGTAGCAAACCCCTTTACAAAACGATACGATCCGTTTAGATTTGGTTTCAGTCTTCCCGTGCTGAGCTTCAGTGATCCAGCGCGTACCACCGGGCCGAAAACGGCACCCGGCAAGATGAACACAATAACAAAGGTGATCGAATGAATATCGTAGGTCCGGACAGGCTGGTCTTTGGTGTAGATGATGTGGCGCTTTGCGAGCGCTTCCTGGTGGATTATGGCTTGCAGGCCGTCGGCAACGGGCGCTTCGAGGCGCTCGATGGCACGGGCGTGGAAATCAGGCATCGCAACGACCCTGACTTGCCAGCGTGGGAACTGCCCACCAGCAATATGCTGCGCAAGACCGTCTATGGCGTCAGTGATGCTTCAGTGCTTGAACAGATCAAACGTGAATTCGAAGGCGAGCGTGAGGTCAAGGTGCTGGCTGACGGCTCGCTGGAGCTGGTGGACGACCTGGGATTTGCCCTGGGCTTTCAGGTGACGGTGCGCAGACCGATCAATCTTCCTGCCGAGGCCATCAATGCGCCGGGTGACATTCGTCGCCCTGCCAACACCACCGGCGTGCCTTCGGATGTTGCCACGCCCCTGGTGGCGCGCCCGCGCACACTGTCGCATGTGGTGTATTTCGTGCCCGATTCCGAAAAGGCCGAAGCGTTCTACACCCGCCGCCTGGGCTTCAAGCTGACCGACAAGTTCGTCGGGATGGGGCCGTTCCTGCGTCCTGCCGGGACGTTCGATCATCACACGCTGTTCTTTATCCAGACCCCGCCCCACCTGCAAGGGTGCGAACATTTCACCTTCCACATGGGGGGGCCGACCGAGGTGCTCAGCGCCGGCTATGCGTTCGTCAACAAAGGCTATGAGTCTTTCTGGGGCCCCGGGCGCCATCGCTTTGGCTCGAACTGGTTCTGGTACTTCAATACGCCGCTGGGCTGCCATATCGAGTACGACGCCGACATGGACCAACACGATGATGAATGGACACCCCGTGTGGCACCTGGCGTCATCGATAACTCGCAGATCTTCCTGTTCCATTGGCGTGAACAATGGGCGCCCGGTGGCAAGCCCGGCTGATCGATGCCATGCAGGCATCATCGACCCGCTACAGCGTTTGCTCTATCAGCGATCTTCCAGAAGGGCAGTCAAAAGGATTCCGATTGTCTGCCTTTGGGCCGGATGACTTTTTCCTGGTCAATCAGGCCGGTGTGATCCATGGCTATCGCAACTCGTGCCCGCACTGGCCCGGCTCGACCCTGCCACTGAAAAAAGGTGACTACCTGGATGAGTCGGCTCGCTACATCGTGTGCCACGGACATAACGCCCTGTTTGAAATTGAAACAGGGCGGTGTATCAGCGGACCTTGCCTGGGCGAGCGGCTGACACCCTTGACCATTGAAGTCGATCAGTCGGGCACTGTTTTTATTCTCACACATACTGCATCGCTCTGAATGTTCTGTCCTGCGCAGGCGCACAACCGTGTGCCGGCGCCGCTTCAACCTGCATGAAAACAAAAACAATAAAGGATGTGCCTCATGAACAATACCGGTGTCTTCAAACTCGCTGTTTGTCTCATCAGTGCAGTGGTGGCTGCTCGTGCGCAGGCCCTCGAAGGGGGAACGTCCAGTTACCCGTCGGGTGTCGTGACCGTCATGAGCGGGGCCATTGGCGCGCCCGGTGAAACCCACCTGTACAGTTACAACAAACTGATCGATATCAACTCGGTTCGCGACGGTCAGGGCGACAAGGTCTTTCCCAAGGCCAGCGGCAAGATTCACGCGCATGCGCTGCGGTTGGTGCATACCCTCGACGGGCCGCAGTTTCTGGGCGCCAATGTCTCACTGCAGGCGGCTCTGCCCTATGTAGACGGGCATATCGACATTCCGGCGCTCGGCCCGTATGGGCGCGGCTCTTCGGACGGCATGGGCGACCCGATGTTTGGTTTTTTGCTCAGTTGGGCATCACCGCGGTACTTGCAGAACATCGACATTGAACTTATCCAGCCATGGGGCAAGTACGATGAACATGAACTGGTCAATCCCGGCAACAATACGCGCGCACTTTATGTGGGGTACGCCTTTACCTGGTTTGCTGCCGAAAAACTGGAGCTGAGTTCCAAGATCAGTGCCAACTACAGTTTTGAGAACAAGGCCACTGACTACCAATCCGGTATCCAGGTCGTTGCCGACTACGGCCTCAACTACCGGATCGGTCAGAACTGGCTGGCGGGTATTGGTGGTTACGTGGCGACTCAATTGAACGATGATCAGTCCAATGGGCAGGACATCGGTAATCGCACCCGCTCGACCAAAATAGGTCCGCAAGTCGGGTATGGCAGTCGGGACTGGGGGTTTGTCGCGGCGTACCAGAAAGATGTGTATGCCCGTAATACCTCGGGTGGCGATACCCTGATGCTCAATGGGTTCGTCAAGTTCTAGGTTTGCACGGTCCGAAACGCCTGGCCTTATGGCCAGGCGTTTTTTGTCATGCCTGAACAATAGTGTTCCGGTGGCTCGCCATGTCCGTGTAGCAATAGGGAAGGGGACGGCACAGAAGAAGGTGCAGCAAATGGCCCGGCAGCAGAACACTGCCGGGCCGGGAGGTCAGAGCCCTCCAAGTGCCACGTATTTGATTTCCAGGTAGTCCTCGATACCGTACAGGGAGCCTTCACGGCCCAGGCCGGACGCCTTGACGCCGCCAAAGGGAGCAACTTCCGTAGAAATGATGCCTTCGTTAACGCCGATCATGCCCACTTCCAGGCCCTCGATGACGCGGAAGATGGTCCCGACATCGCGCGCATAGACATAGGCCGCCAGGCCAAAGGGCGTGTCGTTGGCCATGGTCAGCGCCTCCTGCTCTGATGTGAAGCGAAACAGCGGTGCCACCGGACCGAAGGTTTCGTCACTGAACACCAGAGCTTCGCGTGGCACATCAATCAGCACGGTCGGCTCGAAGAAACTGCCACCCAAGGCATGCCGCTGGCCGCCGGCAATGACCCGGGCGCCCTTGCTCACGGCATCGGCAATGTGTTCTTCCACCTTCAATACGGCCGCTTCATTGATCAGCGGTCCCTGCACCACGCCTTCGTGCATGCCATCGCCAACCTTGAGGGCTGCGGTGGCTTCAGCCAGCTTGCTGGCAAATGCGTCGTAAATGCCGGCCTGGACCAGGATCCGGTTGGCCGCGACACAGGCCTGGCCGGTATTGCGGTATTTGGCGGCCAGCGCGCCCTTGACGGCGGCATCGACATCGGCGTCATCGAAGACGATAAAGGGCGCGTTACCGCCCAGTTCCATGCTGGTCTTCTTGATGGTCGGCGCGCACTGGGCGAGCAACTGAGCGCCCACCTCGGTCGAACCGGTGAACGACAGCTTGCGTACGGCCGGATGGGCTGTAAGCGCGCCGCCGATCGCCTGCGCCGAGCCGGTGACCACATTACAGACGCCTGCCGGCAGACCGGCACGCTCGGCCAGCACGGCAAGTGCCAAGGCTGACAACGGGGTCTGGCTGGCCGGCTTGATCACCCCTGCGCAGCCCACGGCCCAGCCGGGACCCGCCTTGCGAGTGATCATTGCCGCCGGGAAGTTCCACGGCGTGATGGCGGCAAAGACGCCGATCGGGGCCTTCTGCACCAGAATCTGCCGACCGTGAGCGTTCTGCGGAATGATGTCGCCGTAGACCCGCTTGGCCTCTTCGGCAAACCACTCGATGAAGCCTGCGGCATAGAGGATTTCACCCCGCGACTCGACCAGGGGCTTGCCTTGCTCGGCCGTCATGATCGTGGCCAGGTCGTCCAGGTTTTCCAGCATCAGGTCGTAAAGCGTGCGCAGCACCCTGGCCCGCTCCTTGGGCAGTGTCTTGCGCCATCCCTGCATGGCGCGCTCGGCCGCTTCGATGGCCCGGCGGGTTTCGTCCGCGCCACCCTTGGGCACGCGTGCCACCAACTCGCCGGTGGCCGGGTTTCTCACTTCGAGGGTCTGGCCGCTGTCGGCCTGTACCCATTGTCCGTCGATCAGCATGGCCTGGCGCAGCAGGTCCGGGTCCTTGAGGGGCAGCGTGACTGTCTTGGTGTTGGTCATGGTCGTGGTCCTCACACCGGATGGCGGCCGACGAAAAAGGCTTCGTCGAGATCGCGGGTAGGATTCAGGCCGGCCACTTCCAGGCCTTTGCGCAGCACCGCCATGTCACGCTGGTACACGCGTTGGGTGGGGTGCGGCATGGGCCCGCCGTTGTAGCCCTGCAACCATCCCTGGTATTTCCACATCATGCGGTTGAGCAAGCCGTTGGCGGCCATCGGCAGGCTGGCGAAGGCCTTGCGCGCAGGGTCCATCTTGTACCAGAGCTGCGTGGCTTCGTCGTACTGGCCGGCGCGGATCAGGGTATGGATCTGTGGCAGCAGCGGACCGTAATAGGCCGAATAGTTAGTGCCGCAAAAGGGAATATCCATCACCTGTGCCAACGGCACGTATTCATATTCCAGCGGTGACGAGATCACCACCTCTTGATGAAACTCGCGATGCACCTCGATGGCCGACATGATGTAGGGCAGGCCGCCCTCGGCCTTGATGGCCACCACGTTGGGAATCTCATCGACCATGCGTCGCAGCACAGCCAGCGGAATGTCGGCCGGGTGCAGGCGGCTGAAGCCCCAGGCCGGCAACGGGAAAATGATCACGCCCAGCCGGGTGGCGTCGCAAATGGCCTTGGTGTAGGCGAAGACCTCTTCGTAATCCTTCGGGTAGAAATACGGCGGGTAGCCCAGCAGCACCAGGTCGGCGCCGGCCTCTTCGGCGCGCTTCACCGCTTCAATGTTGTCTTCCAGGGTGTTGAACACCGCGTGGTGGACAATCACCAGGCGGCCTGCGGCCTGGTCGGCCATGATCCGGCAGAACTCACCGTACTGTTCCTGCGTGATCGCCACTTCCGAGCAGGACAGTGAACCGACGAATCCGTGCTGGATGGCCAGCTCGACATCGTGGCGCACCGCCTTTTCATTGATGCGCCTGAAGTCCGAGGTCATGGTCGGGATGGTGACGTTGGCAACGCCCTTGAGGTGTTCGCGAGCCCATTCGCGGGCGTCTTTCTTGTTGTAATTGGCCATTTACAAGGCTCCTTGGGGGTAAGTGGGTGTACAGATCAGCGTTTTGTCTCGAATTCGATTGGCAAGGCGGTGGCGAGGCCGGCCTCAAGGGCTTTGGTCAGGATCAGCTCGGCCACCACGATGTCCTGCAGGCCGCCACCGACCGACTTGTACATCGGTGTGCGGGCCCGGGCGAGGGCCTCATCGCAGGCACCGCTCATCAGGTCCGCCAGACTGTAGGTCTTGCTGTGCACATCGATACCGGCGGCCTGGGCCGCCAGCATGTCACCGGTTTCTTCCAGCACTTCTTCGCGCATGTCGCAAATGATCAGGTCGCTACGCTCGACCACCGACACATCGATTTCCCGTTGTTCCGGAATGGTGGAGCCGATCGATACCACGGTGGCGCCAGGCTTGAGCCAGTCACCGAACAGAATGGGTTGTTCATCGCGTGAACGGGCTGCAGTCAGTACCAGGTCTGCGCCTTCGACGGCCTCCCGGGCGGTGGCTGCGCCTTTGGCCGGTATCCCCAGGTCCAGGGTGACGGCCTCGGCAAAGGCGGCCCGTTTTTCCGGGGTCGGGCTGAAGACGGTCACCTCGATGAGCTCGCGCACGCTGGCGAATGCTCGGGTGTGCATGGTCGCTTCCAGTCCGCTTCCCAGGACTGCCAGGCGCAACGGGCGCCTGGGCGCCAGGCGATCCAGTGCCGCCGCCGACGTGGCTGCGGTCCGCAGGCCGGTGACCAGATTGCCGTCGACAAAGGCGGCAATGCGGTTGGTGGTGCGATCGAACAACACAATGACGTACTCGATGCCGGGCGGTGCATCGCCCATGTTCGAGCCCATCAGCTTGGCGCCGTAATAGCGGCTGCCCGGCGGAATGGCCGGCAGGTTGCGCAGCCAGGTCTTCTCCAGCACCGCCACGGTGCGCGGTGGCGTGGCCTTGGCAGGGATGTCATGGGCGTAAGCGCGCTGCAGGGCGGCAATGGCATCTTCCCAGCGAAATACAGCGCGTGCCGTATGGCTGGAAACGAAAACCGGCGAGTGGGGGTTGGCAGTCATGGCATAGGCTCCGTATCGCAAAGAAGATTTCTTATAAACGATACGGAGCGTATCTAAAATAGATATTCTCTACAAGCCAGTTGAAAGAGTGAAAAAAATGCTTGGCCTAAAAAGCAGGGGCGCTTGAAATATCGAAACGATACGTATAGTTTGTTTTGTGTTCATACAGCGCCTCAGGAGAAAACAATGAAATTGGGTCGGTTTGTGGTTGAAGGGTTGGACGGTCCGGTGCAGCGCATCTGCATGGTCTTGCCTGAACAAGGTCGGGTCATTGACCTGCGTGCGGCCGAAGCACTGCGGCTTCAGTCGCAAGGCGCTACCCGCGAAGCGGCGTTGCGCTATGCCTCAACGGTCTTTCCCGAAAGCATGTCGGCAGCCATCGCCTTGGGTCAGCAGTTTCTCGATACGGCACACCAGGCCGCGCACGCGTTTGGCGACGATGCCTCGCGCAGCATCGACACACTGCAATGGGGCCCCGCCTGTGATCCCTCGGTGGTCCGTGATGGCTTGACGTTCACCAAGCACATCCGCCAATTTCACGAGCGGATGAACATTACGCCCACCCCGGCCTTGCTGGATATTCCCGGCTACTTCAAGGGCTCGCCCTGGACCGTGATCGGCCACGACGCCGAAGTGCCGTGGCCTGCCAAGGGACAGCGGATCGATTACGAGCTGGAGATCGGCTGGGTCATCGGCCAGCGCGCGCACAACATTCTTCCCGAAGACGCCCGCTCGCATATTTTCGGGCTGACCATCTTCAACGACTTCAGTGCGCGTGACCTGCAAGCCAACGAGTTCGCCATCGGCATGGGACCGACCAAGAGCAAGGACTTTGCCTATGGCATCGGTCCCTGGATCACCACCATCGATGAGTTCACCAACCTCAACGACATCAAGATGGCCGTGCGCGTCAATGGCGAAACCTGGGGTGAAGGTGACTCCTCCGAAATGCTCTGGACGCCTGAAGAACTGATTGCCTATGTCTCGATCGGCGATCATGTCCAGCCAGGCGATGTCATCGGTTCCGGCACCATGGGCAATGGCTCTGCGCTGGAGCTGGGCCGCAGCCTGAATCCGGGCGATGTCGTCGAACTGGAGGTGTCCGGCGTGGGCGTCCTGCGTAACCGTATCGGCCAGCGTCCGGCCGATGCCTGGTGGCCGGCTCGTCGCGAAGCCTTCATGTAGGCCATGTGCAGCAGGGCCTGGTAATACCGTAGCATCAGCGCGGTTGCTTACATTGCCAGGCCTTGAACGGTCGCCGGGTAGGTGATCGCACGCAACACGTGTGTTTTTGCAGCTACCACCCGCCACAGAAGCGGAGAGGAGACAAGAAATGAACGAAATCAAACGCGTCCTGATCGTCGGCAGTGGCATCGGTGGCGCCACCGCCGCCTACGCTCTGCGCAGGGTCGGCGTCGATGTCCATTGCATCGATATCAAGACCGAGACCCCTATGGTCGGGTCTGGCATCTGCATGCTGCACAATGCCATGCGGGCCATGGCCAGCCTTGACCTGGCCCAGGCCTGTCTCGACAGCGGCTATCACTTCGATGCGTTCCGCCAGTTCGACTCGGCAGGGCAACTGCTGCGCACCAACCCGGCGCCGCCCAGTTGCGGCATCCGCCGGCCTGAGCTGGCACGCATCCTGGAGACGGCCGCCGAGGGCGCCGGGGCGATCTTCGATAGAGGGCTCACGGTGCAAAGCCTGGTCAACCGGGCAGAGGGCGTCGATGTCCGCTTCTCTGATGGCCGTGAGGCCACCTACGATCTGGTCGTGGCGGCAGATGGGGTCTATTCCAAGCTGCGCCAGCAACTGTTCGGCACCGACTGCTCGCCACGTTTTGCCGGCCAGAGCGTGTGGCGCTTCAACGCCCCACGGCCTGCCGAAGTCGACGCGTTCTGCCTGTTTCGCACCGCCTCGGGCAGAACCGTGGGTTCGTTCCCGACCTCCCAGGAAAGCTGCTACATCTTTTACCTGGAAAACAGCCCGGAGCCGCTGCGTGTTCCGGAGGCGGAGGCACACCTGCTGATTCGCGAGCGATTGTCCGAGTTCACGGCACCGGCGATCCGTGCGTCGCTGGAATGCGTGACCCAGCCCAGGCAGGTCATTTTCCGGCCCCTGGACATCACCCTGGTGCCTGCCCCCTGGCACCGTGAACGGGTCGTGCTACTGGGCGATGCCGCCCATGCCCCGACGCCGCACATGACCTCGGGTGGTGGCATGGCCATCGAGGATGCCGTGGTCCTGGCCGACTGCATCGCCGCCACACAATCTGGCCAGGCGGCGCTCGAGCTGTATTCCAATCGTCGTTACGAGCGGTGCAAGACCATCTGTGACGCCTCCTTGCAGCTGTGCCGCAATGAACAGCAAGACCCCTTGGGCAATCGGGAAAAGTCGGCGGCCTTGTTGTTGTCCACTTATCAGTTTCTGGGGCAGCCGATTTAAAGACGCGTTATCGACATCTCAGGGTTTTCCAATAACAACAAGAGCGATCAACAGCTATGAACCTTACCTTGAAAGAGTCTGTAACCGCCGGCCTGATCGGCGGCGTGGTCTCGGCCATCGTGGCCTTCGTCGTGGCCTACTACCTCGTGCCCTTTCCGGGCGATGCGCTTGAAAACTCGATTGGCAATGGCATCAGCGGGCTGTTCAGTGGCTTGTTCAGCGGTTTTGTCGGTGTCTTTGTCGTGCTCAGGAAACTGCACGCGGCCCACTGACAGATAACCCGCCTGCCGATGATCTTCAGGCGAGCCATCGTTCGTGCCCGACATGAACGATGGGCCGCCTGAAAAAGAGGCAGGACCCTTCGCGTTCCCGGATGACTCTTATGCTGCGAAATCTGAAGTTGGCACCGCGCTCTGTTCTGAGCTTCGGGGCCATAGCCCTGGTCGTCGTACTGCTGGGCGGCTTTTCAGTGGTCAAGATTCAGGAAATGTCTGATCAGTCGATGGTGATCAGTGAAAAATGGCTGCCCAACATCATGCGCTTGAGCGACCTGGTCAAGGCCCAGTTGCGTAACCATGCCGTGATGGCACAGATGGCCGCCGTGGTCGATCCTGTGGCCAGGCAGGAAGGGCTGGACAACCTGCAACGCATGATTGCCGATGCGCGGGTTTTGCGTGACGCCCTGGCGCCAGGCCTGAGCGACGCCGCCGAGCGAGCCGCATTCGAGCAGTTGATAGCGGCTGATCAGGTGTATGGCGCCGAACAGCAACAGATCATCGCCCAGCTTGCAGCAGGCAACCTGAGCGACGCCGTGCTTGGCCTCAAAGGCAATGCCATGGCCTACGGCATCAAGCTTGGCATGGCGACAGACCATTTGATGAAGCTCAATGTCCAGGGGTATGAGCGCGCGTCCGAAGACCTGTTCGTGGCCCGCGACAGCGCCCGCAAAGGCGTGCTGTTTGCGGTGTTGGCCGCGGCGATCATGACGATCGGCCTGGCGGTCCTGTACACCCGCAGCATCGTGCAACCATTGAGTCATGCCGTAGAAGTCCTCGATCTGGTGAGCAAAGGCGACCTGACCCGGGAAATCAGTGTGTCAGACCACGATGAACCGGCCTTGGTGCTGCGCTCGCTCAAGCTCATGCAGACGGCGCTCAGGGCCGTGATGGACGAGATCGCCGGTGCTTCGCTGCGCATTGCGACCTCGGTGCAGGCGCTGGACACGGTGTCCGAGTCCTCCACCCGCAGCATGCACCGGCAGGACGAGGAAGTGACCGGCGCTGTTTCGGTTGTGCAGGTGGCCAGCCAGGCCATTGACGAAGTCGCCCGCAACGCCGCCTGGACTGCCGAAGCCTCGCACCGTTCGGATCTCAATGTGCGGGCCGGCTGTGAGCAGGTCGAGAAAATGGTCGACGCCATCGTGGCGTTGTCCAGCGAAGTGGAACTGACCAACCAGCAGATTCATGAGCTGGCCACCAGTATTGCCTCGGTTACCCGGATCATCGAAGTCATTCGCACGGTCGCCGAGCAGACCAACCTGCTGGCGCTCAATGCGGCCATCGAAGCTGCACGCGCCGGCGAGGCCGGGCGTGGTTTTGCCGTCGTGGCCGATGAGGTAAGGGCCCTGGCGCACAGGACCAAGGATTCTACGCAGGAAATCGAAGTGCTGATCGGACGTATCCAGGCGGTGACAGGCCGTGCCGTCCAGTCCATGCAGCGCAGTTCGCAGAGCGCTACGGCCACCTTGAGTCTTGCCGGGCATGCCGACCAGGCGCTCAAGGACATCCGTGAATCGATAGAAACCATCAGTGCGCGCAGCCAGGTGATTTCCGGTGCGGCAAGCGAACAGGCCGGCATGATGAGCCATGTCAATCAGAGCCTGCAGGTGATTCAAGGACGCTTTCAGGATGCATCCGAAGGCGTCAGCCAGACACGCCAGGCCAGCCGGGACCTGGCCTCGCAGGCACAGATACTCAGTGCCCTGGTGTCGCGCTTTCAGACCTGAGCGGGACTTGCTACCGGTCATTTTCCGGTTGCTCTGGTTTTGTCATCCCATCCCCAACAACTCGCCCACCGGCAGTCGGTGGGTGGTTTTCAGCTCGCGCAGGGAAAGGTTGGAGCGGATGCTGGTAACCCCCGGCAGCTTACGCAGGACCTTTTCGACAAACCGGCTGTAGCCATCCAGGTCCTTGGCGACCACTTGCAACAAGTAGTCGGCCTCGCCTGTGGTGTTGTGGCAACTGAGCACCTGCGGGGCGGACTCGATGATGCGCTCGAAATGCGCGGTCGCCTCTTCGCCGTGTTCATGGCAGGAAATCTGCACGAACGCCATGACCCCAAGCCCGAGCTGCTTGCGGTTCAACACCGCCTGGTAGCCTTCGATGATACCGCTGTCCTCGAGTCGCTTCTGCCGGCGCCAGCAGGATGCCTCGCTGAGTGACAATTGCTCGGCGAGCTTCACGTTCGACAGCCTGCCATCACGCTGCAAGCACTCCGAGAGTGCGATGTCCAGCTTGTCCATGACCATGCTCATGAAAGAATCCTTCAGTTCAGGGTGGTTTTATGAAGCTTTATTTCACAGTGCCGAAGACGTTCCTTGCAATCTGAAAAGTAATTTCAGGCCGTTGATTCATAATTTTCAAAGCGCGGTCCGTGCGTTTTCCAGACAGAGGTGACTTCATGAAAGCAGTTGTGTACGAAGCCTTTTCCCGGCCCCCCAGGCTGATGAGTGTTGAGGATCCTGCGCCCGAGCCGCATGGCGTTGTCGTCGAGGTGCTGGGCACGGGTGTGTGTCGCAGCGACTGGCATGGCTGGAAGGGGCATGATCCGGACATCCAGTTGCCGCACGTGCCAGGCCATGAACTGGCAGGCGTGGTCGCGGCTGTTGGCAGGGACGTGCGCAAGTGGAAGGTCGGGGATCGCATCACTGTGCCGTTCGTGGGCGGGTGCGGGGCTTGCCCTGAGTGCAACAGCGGCCAGCAACAGGTCTGCCACACCCAGTTTCAGCCGGGCTTCACCCATTGGGGCTCGTTTGCGCAATACGTGGGCATTCACCAGGCCGACCTGAATCTGGTGGCGCTGCCGGAACACATGGATTACGCCACGGCGGCCAGCCTGGGCTGCCGGTTTGTCACCTCGTTTCGCGCCGTGGTCGACCAGGGTCGGGTCAGCGCCGGGCAGTGGGTGGCGGTGCATGGCTGTGGCGGTGTGGGCCTGTCGGCGGTAATGATTGCCCAGGCGGTCGGTGCGAACGTGATCGCCATCGACATTGCCGAAGACAAGCTGCAACTGGCACGATCACTGGGGGCCGTGGCGACGGTCAATGCCAGCCAGGTCGCCAATGTGGTCGAGGCAGTGCAGGACATCACCCAGGGCGGGGCACATGTGTCTCTGGATGCGCTGGGACACCCTACCACCTGTTTCAACTCCATCAGCAACCTGAGGCGTCGTGGCCGGCATGTGCAAGTCGGGCTGATGCTCGCCGATCACAGCACCCCGATCGTACCGATGAGCAAGGTCATCGCCCACGAACTGGAAATTGTCGGCAGTCACGGGATGCAGGCGCATCGCTATGGCGCGATGCTGGACATGATCACCTCAGGCAAACTGGCGCCTGAAAAACTGGTGGGCAAGACCATCAGCCTGGAACAATCGATCGATGCACTGATGAACATGGACCGGTTTGAAACGGCCGGGGTGACAGTGATAACCACTTTCTGACCGGCGCGCCCCTGTGTAGGAGCGCGCTCTGCCCGCGACCGAGTGCGCAGCGCTCGCAAAATCTCGGAAACGCTGAAAGTTTATAGCGAATGACCGAAAATCTTGGAACCGCTGAAAATTTACGACTGCTACGCAGCCGGTCGCGGTGGTCCGGCATTCCGGCAAGCGCGCTCCTACAAGCCAGTCAGCCGCGAACCAGTTCGATCAGTGTCCTGGCCACGCCTTCGGAGCTGGCGGGGTTCTGGCCGGTGATCAGGCGGTCGTCTTCGACCACGAACGGGCCCCAGTCCGGGCCTTTTTCGTACAGCGCCCCGGCCTTTTCGAATTCGGTCTCGATCAGAAACGGCACCACGTCGGTCAGGCCCACAGCCTCTTCTTCGCTGTTGGTAAAGCCGGTGACCCGGCGGCCTTCGATCAGCAGCGCGCCATTGGCAGCCTTGACATGGCGCAGCACGCCTGGCGCATGACAGACAAACCCGATCGGCCGACCGGTGCGCAAGTACGCTTCGATCAGGTTGATTGAGGTCTGCGATTCGGCCAGGTCCCACAACGGCCCATGACCGCCGGGATAGAACACGGTGTCAAAGTCTTCGACCTTGACGGTATCGAGCTTGACCGTATGAGCCAGGGCCTGCTGGGCAGCGTCATCGGCCTTGTAGCGCTCGGTGGCTTCGGTCTGTGCATCGGGCTCGTCGCTCTTGGGATCCAGCGGCGGCTGGCCACCGGCAGGGGAAGCCAGGACCACCTCGGCACCGGCATCCTTGAAGACGTAGTAGGGCGCTGCAAACTCTTCCAGCCAGAAGCCGGTTTTCTTGCCGGTATTGCCCAGTTGGTCGTGGGATGTCAGGACCATCAGTACTCTCATGTCACTTACCTCACTGCATGGAATTCAGCCTTCGGTCAGTAGCTCCTTGGGCGCATTGATATCGTTATGACTGTTTGAGTCGCATGATGACTCAAGTTCCCCAACAAATGTTTGCTTCTGATACAGCGGCGGTTCAGTTGCGCTGAAGTATTGAACTCCCTTGACTTGCCGATGATCTCTAGCCGTCGCGCCACAGCCTGCCGCGGGCATCACGGCCTTCATCATCAGGAAGCGTTTATCTTATGCCCGACACTCGTAATACCTTCATCCGCAAGTGGTGGCCGGTGCCTGTGATCGGCGCCATTGCCGGATCGCTGCTGCTGGCCTTTGCCTGGAGCGCCGGCTGGGTCGGCGACCGGGTCACCGCCAAGGCCTTCGTCAATGCCTCGCCGACCTTCCCGCCAGGCTTTCGCCGCGCGCACGGTAAGGGGCTGTGCTATGCGGCCACCTTCCGCCCGACCGAGGCGGGCCGGGCGTTGTCCAGGGCTCGGGCCTTTTCCCAGGCCGAGGTGCCGGTGGTGGGGCGCTTTTCGGTCGGTTCGGGCAACCCGTTTGCCACCGATGACTCGAGCAAGGTCATCAGCATGGCCTTGCTGATGACCACTGACGACCAGCAGCAGTGGCGCATGGCGATGAACAACCAGCCGTTCTTTGCCACCCACAACGCCGAGGGTTTCCTGGCCCTGCAAAAGGCCACCGCGCCGGATCCTGCCACCGGCAAGCCGGACCCTGAGCGTCTGGCGCAGTTTCTGACCCAGTACCCCGAAGCGAAGAAATTCCTTGAGCGGGCCCGGCAGGCACCAGCACCGGGCAGCTATGCCGGGGTGAACTTCAATGGCATCAATGCCTTTTACCTGACCTCCGAACACGGCAACCGCGTGCCTGTGCGCTGGTCCTTGCGCGCCCACGACAGTTTTAAAGAGCGTGACCCCCAGGCCGGCCCTGACTACCTGTTTCAGGACCTGAAAGACAAACTGGCCAATACGCCCTTGTACTGGGACTTTGTGCTGCAAGTGGCGCAGCCGGGCGATCCGGTTGACGACCCGTCCCAGCCCTGGCCAGAGAATCGCCAGCAGGTGGTGGCCGGTACGGTTGAAGTCACGGCCGTCTCCGACCAGGCCACCGGCGCCTGCCGCGACGTCAATTTCGACCCCACGATCCTGCCGGCCGGCGTCGAGGTGTCGAACGATCCGATTCTCAGTGCCCGTTCAGCCGCCTATTCACGCTCGTTCAACCTGCGTGAGCGGGAAATCGGTTATGGCCAGGCCACCGAGGCCGTTGGCCGTCCGGTCGAACCCAGGAGCGCCCCATGAAGCCATCCAACCCTCCAGCGCCACGGCACTTCAACACCCTGGCGCGACTGCTGCACTGGCTGATGGCCTTGATGATCCTGGCCATGTTGTTTATCGGCGTGGGCATGGTCAGTTCGGTGCATCACCGCCTGTTTCTGATCGACCTGCATCGCCCGCTGGGTCTGGCCATCCTGCTGCTGGCCTTGGTCCGCCTGCTCAATCGCCTGACCCATACACCGCCGCCGTTGCCAGCCAGTGTGCCGGGCTGGCAAGCCTTCGTGGCCAAGGCCTCGCACTGGCTGCTGTACGCCTTGATGCTGGTGCTGCCCGTGCTGGGCTGGGCTTTGCTGTCGGCCGGTGGTTATCCGGTCACGGTGGTGACCGGCTGGAACCTGCCGGCCATTGTCCCGGCCAGCCCGCAGGCCTATGCCTGGTTGCGCGATGCCCACGGCTGGCTGGCCTGGACCCTGTTCGCCACGGTGCTGGCGCACTTGTCGGCCGCGCTGCTGCATGCCTGGGTGTTGCGCGACGGTGTGTTTTCGCAGATGACCTGGCGCAAGCGCTGATCGCCATTCACCGTTCACGCGACAGGGCCGCGATTTCTTTATGGGGCTACTGGCACTGTGCCGTTTCGCTTGGGTCATAACCGTAACCCCTGTCGGCGGTGCACGGCGGCGTTGCGCAGGGGGCTTTCATTTCCTTCGTGCGGAAGCTTGCCATGTCAGCCACCCCATCCTCTGGCGCCGCTTCACGCGGCGGTCCTTCGCGCCGTACCCGTCGCGGCCTGGACGCGCTCAATTTTACCCTGGCCGATGTACGTGACGGCCTGGGGCCGTACCTGGCCATCTACCTGATTGCGGTGCGCGGCCCCGGTGAGGGCTGGAACGAGGCCACGGTCGGCTTTGTCATGACCCTGGCCGGTTTTGCCGGCCTGCTGGCGCAAACCCCGATGGGCGCGCTGATCGACCGAACCCCCAACAAGCGCGCCATGATCGGCATCGCCGCGCTGGTGGTCACCCTGTGCTGCGTGGTGCTGCCACTGGTGTCGAGCGTCTACATGGTTGCCGCCACGCAGTCGCTGGCGCAAATCGCAGCGGCGGTCTTTGCTCCGGCACTGGCGGCCATCACCCTGGGCATCGTCGGCCCGGCGGCCTTTACCCGGCACATTGGCCGCAACGAAGGCTTCAACCATGCCGGCAATGCGTTTTCAGCGGCGCTGGCGGCGATGCTGGGCTATGCCTTCGGGCCGATGGTGGTGTTCTGGCTCATGGGCATCATGGCGGTAGCGTCCATTGCCGCCCTGTGGCGCGTGCCGGCCCATGAAATCGACGACAACCTGGCCCGGGGCCTGGAGAGCAACGCCGCGCCGCATGCGCATGCGCCGGTCTCGGCCTGGCAGGCGCTGCTGTCGAACCGGCACCTGATGCTGCTGGCGCTGCTGGCGGCGATCTTTCACCTGGCCAACGCGGCCATGCTGACCTCCATCGGCCAGCAACTGACCTACATCGTCGGCAAGGACAGCGCCACCTCACTGGTGGCGCTGTGCATCGTGGCAGCCCAGTGCGTGATGGTGCCGGTGGCAATCCTGACCGGCCGCAGCGCCGACCGCTTCGGGCGCAAGCCGATCTTCCTGGTGGCCTTTGCAGTGCTGGCGCTGCGCGGTGTGCTCTACACCTTTTCCGATAACCCGTACTACCTGGTGGCCGTGCAATGCCTGGACGGCGTCGGCGCCGGCATCTACGGCGCGCTGATTCCGGTGATCGTGGCCGACCTGACCCGTGGCACCGGTCGCTTCAATGTCAGCCAGGGCGCCATTGCCACCGCGCAAGGCGTGGGTGCGGCCATCAGCGCCACGATTGCAGGGCTGATCATCGTCAACTTCAGCTACGCCCACGCCTTCATGGTGCTGGCCGGCATCGCCGGCCTGGGCTTTGTGCTGTACCTGCTGCTGATGCCCGAAACCGCCAACACGTCCGTATCACAGGAGGTGTCCACCGGGTCGGCTGCCTGACCGATAGCCAAAGGCCTGGGCTGTTTGCATTTTGCCGCTATGCTCAGGCAGTGCCACACCCCTCAGACCTTTGCAAAGGATGACGTTGTCCATGATCTACAGGAAGTTGACCGCACTTGTCGTTGTCTCGTTTGCGCTGGGCGAAGCGCCCTTCGTCCACGGCGCCTCCACCGCCCCGGTTGCCGCCGAGAACGGCATGGTGGTGACCGCCCAGCACCTGGCCAGCCATGTCGGGGTGGACGTACTCAAGGCCGGCGGCAATGCCGTGGATGCGGCGGTGGCGGTGGGCTACGCGCTGGCCGTGGTCTACCCGGCAGCCGGCAACCTGGGCGGCGGCGGCTTCATGACCGTGCAGATGGCCGACGGCAAGAAAACCTTTCTCGACTTCCGCGAAAAGGCGCCCCTGGCGGCCACGGCCAACATGTACCTGGACAAGGACGGCAACGTGATCCCCGGCCTGAGTTCGCGCGGCCATCTGGCGGTGGGCGTGCCGGGCACCGTCTCGGGCATGGAATACGCCCGCGAAAAGTACGGCAGCAAACCGCGCAGCGAGCTGATCGCGCCGGCCGTCAAGCTGGCTGAAGAAGGCTTTGTGCTGGAGCAGGGCGACGTCGACCTGCTGTGGACCGCCACCGAAGACTTCAAGAAAGACATAAAGGACTCCGGTTCCATCTTTCTCTCCGATGGCAAGCCGATGCAGGTGGGCCAGAAACTGGTGCAGAAAGACCTGGCCAAAACCCTGCGTGAAATTTCCAGCAAAGGCCAGGACGGCTTCTACAAGGGCTGGGTGGCCGAGGCCATCGTCAATTCCAGCAAGGCGGGCAAGGGCATCATTGCCCAGGCCGACCTTGACCGCTACAAGACCCGTGAACTGGCTCCGGTCGAGTGCGACTACCGCGGCTACCATGTGGTGTCCGCGCCGCCGCCCAGTTCAGGCGGGGTGGTGATCTGCGAAATCCTTAACATCCTCGAAGGCTACCCGATGCAGGAACTGGGTTTCCGCTCGGCCCAGGGCATGCACTACCAGATCGAAGCCATGCGCCACGCCTATGTCGACCGCAACAGTTACCTGGGTGACCCGGACTTCGTGAAAAATCCGGTCGAGCGCCTGCTCGACAGGGGCTATGCGGACACGCTGCGCAAGGCCATCGACCCGCAGAAAGCCGCCGTGTCCAAGGACCTGGCACCGGGCATCGTGCCGCATGAAGGCAACAACACCACGCATTATTCGATCGTCGACAAGTGGGGCAATGCGGTGTCGGTGACTTACACCCTCAACGACTGGTTCGGTGCCGGGGTCATGGCCAGCACCACCGGCGTACTGCTCAACGACGAAATGGACGACTTCACCGTCAAGGTCGGGGTGCCCAACATGTACGGCCTGGTGCAGGGCGAGGCCAACGCCATCGCGCCCGGCAAGACGCCGTTGTCGTCGATGAGCCCGACCATCGTCACCAAGGATGGCAAGCCGGTCATGGTGGTCGGCACCCCTGGCGGCAGCCGGATCATCACTGCCACCTTGTTGACCATGCTCAATGTCATCGACTATGGCATGAACATCCAGGAAGCCGTGGACGCGCCCAAGTTCCACCAGCAATGGCTGCCGGAAGAAACCAACCTGGAAACCTTCGCCATCAGCCCCGACACCCGCAAGATCCTCGAAGGCTGGGGGCATAAGTTCAGCGGGCCGCAAGACCCCAACCACATGGCCGCCATCCTGGTCGGCGCGCCGACGCTGAACGGCCAGCCGGTGGGCAACAACAAGTACTACGGCGCCAACGATCCGCGGCGCAACACCGGGTTGTCGCTGGGCTATTGAGCCGGTACGTGCCTGGCGAATGAGCGCCTGCATTCGCGACCGCTGTCGCTCCCACATGAGAGGCACGACGCAACCTCCGTAGGAGCGACCGATGGTCGCGAAAGGGCCGGTGCATTCAACCTGTTCAGCGCCTGCCGGCCTGCATTCGCGACCGCTGGTCGCTCCCACAGATCAGCGGCATGACGCAACCTCCGTAGGAGCGACCGATGGTCGCGAAAGGGCCGTTACATTCAACCTGTTCAGCGCCTGCCAGCCTGCATTCGCGACC
>NZ_QFFU01000034.1 GCF_003131185.1 Pseudomonas ovata
ACCGAGTGCGAAGCGCTCGCAGAAATCTGTGAAACGCCATAAATTCATGACGGTGAACGCGTACAGAAATCTGTGAAATGCTGAAAATTTACGACTGCTGACGCAGCCGGTCGCGGGCAAGCGCGCTCCTACACCGGGTCCATGTTTGCTGCGCGAAAGCGTTGTGTCAGTGACACAAGGTGATCTCTCATCAAACACAAAATAACTTATTGATTTTATTGGTTATAAAATTTAAACCCGTAGGAGCGCGCTTGCCCGCGACCGAGTGCGAAGCGCTCGCAGAAATCTGTGAAACGCTGCAATTTTACGACTGCTGCGCAGCCGGTCGCGGTGGTCCGGCATTCCGGCAAGCGCGCTCCTACGGGGCGCCTGCAAGGGGCTGTCAGCGGAACGGTGGCTCGTCGAAGCTGCGCAGTTTGCGTGAGTGCAGGGAGTTGAGTTCGGCGCGCAGCAGGTCCAGGGCGGCGATGCCGATCTTCAGGTGCTGGCTGACAGCGCGGTTATAGAACGCGTTGGCCGAGCCCGGCAGCTTGATCTCGCTGTGCAGCGGTTTGTCCGAAACGCATAGCAAGGTGCCGTACGGCACGCGCAGGCGGTAGCCTTGCGCGGCGATGGTACCGCTTTCCATATCGACCGCCACGGCCCGGGACAGGTTGATCAGCGGGCGTTCCTGGGCCCAGCGCAGCTCCCAGTTGCGGTCGTCGTAGGTCAGGACCGTGCCGGTGCGCAGGCGTTTCTTGAGTTCTTCGCCGCGCTCGCCGGTGACCTGGGCGGCTGCTTCCTGCAACGCCAGTTGCACCTCGGCCAAAGCCGGGATCGGGATGTGCGGCGGCAGCACGCGGTCCAGGATGCCGTCGCGGCGCATGTAGGCATGGGCCAGCACGTAGTCGCCGATGGTCTGCGACTGACGCAGCCCGCCGCAGTGGCCGATCATCAGCCAGCAGTGCGGGCGCAGGACCGCCAGGTGGTCGGTGATGTTCTTGGCATTGGACGGGCCGACGCCGATATTGACCAGGGTCACGCCATGGCCGTCCTCGGCCACCAGGTGATAGGCCGGCATCTGGTAACGGTGCCAGACCACGCTGGCCACTACGCTCTGCGCCTCTTCGGCGTCCATGCCCTTATCGACGATCACATTGCCCGGCAGCACCAGGCGCACGAAACGCGGGTCGTCACGCAGGGTCTCCAGCCCGTGCATGATGAACTGGTCGACATAGCGGTGGTAGTTGGTCAGCAGGATCCACGGCTGCACATGGCGCCAGTCGCTGCCGGTGTAGTGCACCAGGCGGCGCAGCGAAAAGTCGGTGCGGGCGGCGTCGAACAGCGCCAGCGGCAACGGGTCGGCGTTGGCCCAATCGTGCAGGCCGTCGGCGATGCCGTCGGTGGTGGCCGACAGGTCAGTGCTGGGGAACACCCGCGCCAGGGCGGCGGCGGTGATGCCGGTGCCGGCCAGTTCGTCGCCCTGCTCGACCACGTACGGGTAAGGAATGGTCTTGTCGCTCAGGCCCACTTCCAGGGTGACATTGAAGTCACGGATCAGCGGGCCGAGCTGCTCGAGCAGGTATTTGCGAAACGACGCCGGCTGGGTCACGGTCACGCTGTAGGTGCCGGGCAACTGGACCTTGGCATAGGCACGCGTGGTGGTCGGCACTTCGCCATTAGAGGTATAGGTCAGACGCAGCTCGGGGTAGCGAAACAGCGCGCGTTGCTCGGCATCGGGCTCGATGCGCTCCTTGAGGTAGCGCTTGAGGGCCTGGTTCAAGGCGCCAGTGGCGCGCTCGTGCAGTTCGGCCAGGTGCTGGACGGCTTGTTCAGCGGTTTCTACGACAACAAAAGCGTGGCTCACGGTAAGGATCCTGTCTGACATGCAGTGCTGCATCCTAACTCACCTGTGGCGCTGCACGCGCCAGTAATGTTGCGCAGTCCACGCCCCTGGGCAACGCGCCATACGCCATTGCCGGCGAGCGCAAGCGACCGGCAATGAAGGCATCGCTGACGGCACTGACGCCGGCATCAAGCAACAGTCGCGCCTGCAAGGCCACGGCAATGCCTTCGGTCAGTTGCCGCGCGCGGTACGGCAGGTCCTGATGATCGCCGAGGTCCTGTTTGAGCCGCCGAACATGGTCGGCCAGATCAGCATCGCCACGGCCGTCGTCGAGTTCGTCGAACAGGGCATCGAGTACGCCGGGCTCGCGCGCCAGGGCCCGCAGCACGTCCAGGCACTGGACATTGCCCGAGCCTTCCCAGATGGAATTGACCGGCGCTTCGCGGTACAGGCGCGGCAGGATGCTGTCTTCGATGTAGCCGGCGCCGCCCAGGCATTCGGCGGCCTCGTTGATCATGGCCGGTGCCCGCTTGCAGATCCAGTACTTGCCCACCGCCGTCACCAGGCGAATGAAACGCGCCTGGTGGTCATTGTCGGCGCGGTCCAGGGCGTGGGCCATGCGCAAGCTCAGGGCCAGGGCGGCCTCGCTTTCCAGCGCCAGGTCGGCGAGCACGTTCTGCATCAAGGGGTGTTGCACCAGCACGCGCCCGCCCACCTGACGGTGCGCACAATGGTGCATGGCCTGGGTCAGGGCCTGGCGCATCAGGGCGCTGGAGCCGGTCATGCAGTCGAAGCGGGTCATGGCGACCATTTCGAGGATGGTCGCCACGCCGCGCCCCTCCTCGCCCAGCATCCAGGCCAGCGCGCCGCGAAACTCGACCTCGCACGAGGCATTGGAGCTGTTGCCCAGTTTGTCCTTGAGGCGCTGGATCTGGAAAGCGTTGAGGGTGTCGTCGGGGCGGTGGCGTGGCAACAGGAAACAGCTCAGGCCCTTGTCGGTCTGGGCCAGGGTCAGAAAGGCATCGCACATCGGTGCCGAGCAGAACCATTTGTGCCCGACCAGTTCATAGGCCTGCCCCGGACCGCAGCTGCCCACAGGATGGGCACGGGTGGTATTGGCCCGCACATCGGTGCCGCCCTGTTTCTCGGTCATCGCCATGCCGAGGGTGACGCCGGCCTTGTGCGCGATGCCGACGTTGCGTGGGTCGTACTCGGTGGCCAGCACCTTGGGCAACCAGGCACTGGCCAGCTCAGGCTGCAACCTGAGCGCCGGCACGCTGGCAAAGGTCATGGTCAGCGGGCAGCCGCTGCCGGGCTCGGCCTGGGTGTGCAGGTAACTCATGGCAGCGCGGGCCACGTGGGCGCCGGGCTGTGGCTCGCGCCACGGCAGGGATGGAATGCCATGCTCGATGGCAGTACGCATCAGTTGATGCCAGGCCGGATGAAATTCGATCAGGTCGATGCGGTGGCCGTAGCGGTCATGGCTGTGGAACACCGGCTTGTGACGGTTGGCCAGAAAGCCCGCCTCCATCAGCGGCCCGCCGGCCAGAGCACCGTAGGCGTCGATGCGCGGGCTGGCCCAGGCAGCACCGAAGCGCTGCACCAAGGCTTGCAGCGGCAGGTCGATGCGGTACAGGTTGAGGCCGTCGAGCGGAGGCGGCTGGTTGGTGACGTCGTGGGTCCGGGCCAATGAATACAGGTTCATTCAGCGCTCCTCGATCAGTCGCAAACAAGGCCTGTCAGTGAATCACGCACCCCGCAGGTTAAAAAGCGCCATACCGGACGAAGTGTCAGTGCATTTTCCCTCTTGCTGGCAAATGGCAGTGCCCACCGTCGGCAAGGACAGGGTCAGGGTGAAACAACTGCCGCGTCCGGGCTCGGACTGATGGCTCAGGCGCCCGCCCTGGAGCTCGATCAACTGCCGGCAGATCGCCAGGCCAATGCCCAGGCCACCGTATTCGCGGGTCATCGAGCTGTCGACCTGGAAGAAGCGCTGGTACAGCACCGCTTCGTCGAGCCGCTTGAAACCGATGCCGGTGTCCATCACATCGATTTGCAACTGGCAGGTGTCGGCCTGGCGACATTGATTGCGCAAACGCAGCGTGACCGTGCCATGACGGGTGAACTTGATCGCATTGTCGAGCAGGCATTCGATGCACTGGTACAGTTTGTCCGGATCACCGCGCAGGCAACGCGGCAGCCGGGGGTCCATGTCGAGGCGCAATTGCAGGCCCTTGGCCTGTGCAGGCGCCACGAAGCGCGCACGCAGGCGGCGGGTCAGGCTGTGCAGTTCGAAGGCCTCGGCCTGGGCCGACAGCGCGCCGGCCTGCAATTCGGTCAGGGTCAGCATGCCGTTGATCAGATGCATCATGTCTTGAGAAGAGCTGGCGGCCGTCTGCTGATACATCTGCAGCTCGACGTCCATGGGCACGGTGCGCATCAGCTCCAGAGAACCGATGATGCCGTTCATGGGCGTGCGCAGTTCATGGGTCAGCGTGGCGAGAAACTCATCCTTGAGGCGGTTGCTGGTGGCCAGTTGCTGGTTGAGCCGCTCCAGATCCTTGCCGGCTTCCAGCAGGTTCTGCGCCTGCAGTTCGCGGGCATGGTTGATACGGTCGGCCAGGGCCAGCGACAACAGGGCCACTTCGATCGCCGAACCGATCTGGCTGGCATACATGGTCAGGAAGGTATTGGGCAGGTAGCCCATGAGCATCACGGCATTGACCAGGCCGCCAAACAGGAAGGCCGACCAGGCCACCAGAAAATAGCGCGCCACCCTGACCCGCCTGAACGAGGCAATGATGCCGGTGGTGAACACCAGCACGGTGAACACCACGGCCAGCAGGGTCACCATGCGCAACGCCAGGCCGTAGTCGGCAAACAGCGCCAGGGCCATGACCACCCCGGCGCTGCCCATCACCCAGACCAGCGCAGTGTCCAGCCAGCGCCCCAACAGGGCGGTCTGCAGGAAGCTGCGCGTGAACTGGCTGGCAAACAGCACTGAAATGCCGATCAGAAACGGCGTGGCCACATTGGCCCACCAGGGGTTGTCCGGCCACAGGTACTCGATGGCAGCCCCGTTGACCGACACCTGGTACAGCCCGAACGAGGCGATATACAGGATGTAGTACAGGTAACTGCTGTCGCGCACGCTGACATAGATGAACAGGTTGTAGAGCAGCATGCCCAGCAGCACGCCGTAGATCAGCCCGAGGATATAGATACGCGCCGGCTGCTCTTCAAGGTAGGCATGGCTGGACCACAGGTTCAACGGGGCCTGCACCGAGCCGCGGCTGGCGACGCGCACGTAGGCAATCATGGTTTCGCCGGGTTTGAGCGGCAACTCGAAGACAAAGTTGTTCTGGCGGACCTGGCGGCTGGAGAACGGCAGCATGTCACCGGTTTTCCAGCTCATGTGCTGGCGTCCGCTGGCGTCGAGCAGGTACACATCGACATGATCGATCGGCGGATAGGCCAGCTCCAGCAGCCAGTCGGCATGCCTGGCCGGGTCGCGTGGCTGGTAGGACAGCCTGATCTTCATCCAGAACGCCGAGTGCGAATAGCCGGCGTTGAGGGTTTTCGCGTCCAGGGGCCGGAACGCCTGGGCCATGCCAGGCGCACTGACCTGATCGATACCCACGGCGGCGCTGGTGTCTTCGAACACTTCGGTCCATTGACCCAGTGACAGGTTGCGGGTGCTTTCGTCGAACTCGACGGCATGAGCCCACAATGGCAGGCAAGCAACCAGCAACATCAGCAAGTAGCGCAACATGAAAGCCCCAAGGTAGTCCGTCGCGCTTGCTCGATCCGTGAAGCGACGCCCTGCAGTTCCCATCCGTGAAGCAGGTTCAATAGGTTCTGTGACCCTGTGCCGGGCGGCGCTGCAGGCCGCAATGGACGGGCCTTTTGCTTGTGTGCACGCACAGACTGTCAAGGATAGCCGTTAATCGCCCAAAGGCACCATGTCTTTGACTCATAAGCCAAAACCGCGACATAGAGCATCGGACGCCGACTGCGGAGCCTGCGGCACAGCGCAATCGGCTGCCGCCCCTGCAATAGCGGCGCCCCATGGAAAATTTCAGGCACCGGCAGCGACCGCCGCCGGGTTAGTGATAAGCTCGCGCACCATGAACACTATCTATAGCACCCGCCCCGTAGTTCTCTGCCTGTCCGGCCACGACCCCAGTGGTGGCGCCGGTTTGCAGGCCGATATCGAAGCCCTGCTGGCCCAGGGTTGTCATGCGGCTCCGGCCGTCACCGCCCTGACCGTGCAGGACACGGTCAATGTCAGCGATTTTCGCGTGCTGGATCGTGAGTGGGTGCTGGCCCAGGCCAATGCCGTGCTCAACGACTCGACCGTAGAGGCTGTGAAGCTGGGCATGCTCGGCTCGCTGGAGATGGTCGACACGGTGGTCGGGCTGCTCAGCGCCCACCCGCACCTGCCGGTGGTCTGCGACCCGGTCCTGCGGGCCGGCGGCGGCGGCCGACTGGGCAAGGATGAGGTCGGCTATGCGATGCGCGAGCGCTTGTTGCCGCTGTCGACCATCGCCACGCCCAACCTGCCTGAAGCCCGTATCCTGGCCGAACTGCCCGAAGGCAGCGCCGATGAGTGCGCGGCGCGTCTGCTTGAGTATTGCCAGCACCTGTTGATCACCGGTGGCCATGGTGATGAAGAGCAGGTGCACAACCGTCTGTACATTCGTGACCAGCCGCCGCTCACCTTTACCTGCCAGCGCCTGCCGGGCAGCTATCATGGTTCAGGCTGCACCCTGGCCAGTGCCCTGGCCGGACGCCTGGCGCTGGGGCAGGAACTGGTCAGCGCTGTCGAGTCAGCGCTGGACTACACCTGGCGCACCCTGCGCGATGCCGACCTGCTGGGCCGGGGTCAGTTCGTACCGCGCCGTCTGCCGCTGGATTTCTGTTCGTGATCACCCTGTCGAGGCCAGTTCCATGAAGCTACGCGGCCTGTACGCCATCACCGACGGCCAGCTCCTGGCCGGCCGGTTTCTGTCCTACGTCGAGGCCGCTCTTGAAGGCGGCGTCACGCTGCTGCAGTACCGCGACAAGACCCATGACGAATCGCGCCGTCTGCGCGAGGCGAGCGAACTGCTCAAGCTGTGCGAGCGCTACAGGACGCGCCTGATCATCAACGATGACGCCGAACTGGCGGCGCGCCTGGGCGTAGGCGTGCATCTGGGCCAGACCGACGGCTCGCTGTCCAATGCCCGGGCCTTGCTGGGCCACAAGGCGATCATGGGGGCGACCTGCCACGGCCGGCTGGAACTGGCCGAACAGGCCAAGGCCGACGGCGCCAGCTATGTGGCGTTCGGCAGGTTCTTCCATTCGATGACCAAACCTGAGGCACCGGCCGTCCCGCTGGAGCTGCTCGGGCAGGTGCGGGCACGGATCAACCTGCCCATTGCGGTGATTGGCGGGATTACCCTGGAAAACGCAGCGCCCCTGGTAGAGCACGGCGCCGACCTGCTGGCGGTAGTCAACGGCCTGTTCGGCGCCGACAACACCGCCGAAGTGACCCGCCGGGCCAAGGCGTTCAACGCCCTGCTGGGTCGCTAGAACGCCGCACAGCGAACACCGAGCGATCTTTCGCGGCTGAAGCCAATACTGTTCACTTAGGTGCCTATTGCTTCTGTGGGAGCGACTTCAGTCGCGAAATGGCCAGTAAAATCACCGCACCTGTAGCGAACCTACCGCCCTATTCGCGGCTGAAGCCGCTCCTGACCCAGCTTGAAGCCCTGCGCGCATTCCAGCGCCAGCAGGGCGCGCTTGCGGTCGACGCCGCCGGCATAGCCGGTCAGGTCCCCGGAGGCGCCCACTACCCGGTGGCACGGCACGATGATCGAGATCGGGTTACGCCCGTTGGCGGTGCCCACCGCCCGTGAATGACCGGGGCTCAGGCCCATCTTGCGGGCCATGGCGCCGTACGACAGCACCTCGCCATAGGGAATGCGCGCCAGCGCCTGCCAGACCTGTTCCTGAAAGGGCGTGCCCCTGGTGCGCAACGGCAGGTCGAACACCTGCAACTCGCCGTTGAAGAATGCCTGCAGCTGCTCACGCGCCCGATCGATGATGCGCGGCACAGGCGTGTCGTCATTCACCAGCAGCAAGCGTTCGGGATAATGTTTCTGGCCGGTGAAGAACACACCGGTCAAGGCATCGTCTTCAGCGCGCAGGACGATATCGCCCAGGGTGCTGCTTAACAGATAACCCGCATTCATTGTTTTGCCTCCTCACTCAAGCGCCACAGGTGCACCACGGCATACGCCCGCCAGGGCGCCCAACGGTTGGCCTGTTCGTCGAGCTGCGCGGTCGTGGCGCAGCCCAGGTATTTTTTCAGCACCGCATCACCCTGCACGAATGCATTGGGCCAGCCCAGCGCCCGCATGGCAATGTATTGCACGGTCCACTCACCGATGCCGCGAATCCGGCGCAAGGCCGCAAGCGTTGGCTCCAGCGGCACCAGCGGCTCCAGCACGATACGGCCCGCTGCCACTTCCTGGGCGACCTGGATGATGGCCTCGGCGCGAATACCGATCAGCCCGGTGGCAATCAGCGCGGCAGGTTCCAGGCGGGCCAGCACCTCGGCACGTGGAAAGGTCTGCACCAGTGTTTCAGGCGCCTGCGCCACCGGCGTTCCGTAGCGCTCGGCAATGCGCGCCAGGATCTGCCGCGCCCTGAGTACAGAGATCTGCTGGCCGACCACCGCACGCACGGCGATCTCGAAGCCATCGAAGGCACCCGGCACGCGCATGCCCGGCAAGCCTTCGGCCAGTGCGCCCAGGTGCGCATCGACCAGGTCGGGCCGGCAACCGGTATCGAACACCCGCCGCAGCAAACCCAGCACCTGAACAATGGCCGGTTGCAGGGCGCTGGATATCTCGACCCGCAAGGCATGGCGTGCAGGCGCATGACGCACCTGCACCCAACCGGTCAGGCGCACGCCCGCATGCTCCAGTTCAAGGGCACGGCTGTAGCTGTCAGCCTCGACCCGCTCGACTCCGGCAATGCCGCGATGGGCCAGGAAAGCCAGCACACCGGACCAGGAAAACGGTGGCCGGTACGCCAGCTCAAAGCTCAAACCGTGCGCCGCCGCGACCGACCGCGCCTTGCGCAGGTTCGAGGGATTGAGCCCGTAGCGCGCCTGGAAGACATCGTTGAAGCGGCGCACGCTGCCGAACCCGGCCACCAGCGCCACCTCGACCATGGGCAGCGAGGTTTCGCTGAGCAAGCGCTTGGCAACCAGCAGGCGCTGGGTCTGGGCAAACTCGACCGGGGTCACCCCGAAGTGCGCCTCGAAGAGCCGGCGCAGGTGGCGGGCAGTGACCCCTACCCGCTGCGCCAGGTCCTGAAGAGTGCGACCATTGAGGTAACCTTCCTCGATCAACCGGGCCGCCGCCTGGGCCAGCCGTTCGGAGGCATCCAGGGCGGCGTGACCCGGCGCCAGCTCCGGGCGACAACGCAGGCACGGGCGAAAACCGGCCTGTTCGGCAGCCGCCGCCGAGGTGAAGAACGTGCAGTTGCGCGCCAGTGGCGCCCGCACCGGACACACCGGCCGGCAGTAGATACCGGTGGAGGACACGCCCATGAAAAACCAGCCGTCAAAACGGCGATCGCGGGCGACAAAGGCGGTATAACAGATGTGCGGGTCGAGGATTTTCATAAGGCCGACTTTAAGCCAGCCCGGCGCGCAAGTCTGGCTGAAATCGGACATCGACAGCCGCCAGTCAATTTGCATTTGCTATAGTGCCGGCTCCTGCGCCGCCTGGTGTTTACCTCCCGGGTGCAGACACGACTTCCCGTTTCAAAAGCAGAGACCCGATCATGTCCCGTTCCGAAGCACTGTTCGCCAACGCCCAAAAACACATCCCCGGCGGCGTCAACTCGCCGGTGCGCGCATTCAAGAGCGTCGGCGGCACGCCGCTGTTCTTCAAGCACGCCGAAGGCGCCTACGTGACGGACGAAGACGACAAGCGCTACGTGGACTATGTCGGCTCCTGGGGCCCGATGATCCTCGGCCACAGCCACCCGCAAGTGCTCGATGCCGTGCGCGCCCAGCTTGAACATGGCCTGTCCTATGGGGCACCGACCGCGATGGAAACCGAGATGGCCGACCTGGTCTGCTCGCTGGTGCCGTCGATGGAAATGGTGCGCATGGTCAGCTCCGGCACCGAGGCGACCATGAGTGCCATCCGCCTGGCCCGTGGCTACACCGGCCGCGACAGCATCATCAAGTTCGAAGGCTGCTACCACGGCCATTCCGACAGCCTGCTGGTCAAGGCCGGTTCCGGCGCCCTGACCCTGGGCGTGCCCAGTTCGCCCGGCGTGCCGGCGGCCTTTGCCAGGCACACCCTGACCGTGCCGTTCAACGACCTGGACGCCGTGCGCGCCATGCTCGCCGAAGTCGGCCAGGAAGTGGCGTGCATCATCGTCGAGCCGGTGGCCGGCAACATGAACTGCGTACCGCCGGCCCCCGGCTACCTGCAAGGCCTGCGCGCCCTGTGCGACGAGCATGGCGTGGTGCTGATTTTCGACGAAGTGATGACCGGCTTTCGGGTCGCGCTGGGCGGTGCCCAGGCGTATTACGGCGTCACGCCCGACCTGTCGACCTTCGGCAAGATCATCGGCGGCGGCATGCCGGTCGGCTGCTTTGGCGGCAAGCGCGAGATCATGTCGCACATCGCACCGCTGGGCCCGGTCTACCAGGCTGGCACCCTGTCGGGCAACCCGCTGGCCATGGCCGCCGGCCTGACCACGCTGCGCCTGATCAGCCGTGAAGGCTTCCACGACGAGCTGGACACTTACACCCGTCGCCTGCTGGCCGGTTTGCAGGCGCGCGCCGATGCGGCCGGGATCGCCTTTACCACGACCCAGGCCGGCGGCATGTTCGGCCTGTATTTCACCGAGACCCAAGCCATCGTGACCTTCCAGGACGTGATGACCAGCGATGCCGAGCGCTTCAAGCGCTTCTTCCACCTGATGCTGGAAGGCGGTGTGTACCTGGCGCCCAGTGCCTTCGAGGCCGGCTTCACCTCCATTGCCCATGGCGAGGTCGAGCTGCAATTGACGCTAGATGCTGCCGAAAAGGCGTTCGCCGCGCTCGGATAAGGCAAAGGCGCCTGCCTGCGCTCAGGCGGGCGCCCATCGCTTAGTGCCATACCCTCTTAAAACAAGGCTTTTAAAAGCCGTGCAGCAGAAAATCCGTAAACACTTTGTAAGGTGGGCTCCGCTTATTTCATAATGCGCAGCCAGCACCTTTAGCTGCACGGTACGCCCGCATCTTTTTCCAGAGGCACGTCGACTCCCATGAACCGCACCGGCCGCACCCTTGCATTGGGCTGCCTGTTGCTTGTCTATCCCCTGCTGACCCAGGCAGCAGGCGGCAACTCGTTGTTGATCCCAGCGATGGGTCGCTGCACCCTCAATACGCTGCCCGAGAACCTGCCCGACGCCCTGAGCGCCTGCCAGCAGGCCGCGCAATCGGGTGACGCACAGGCGCAGTACGAGTTGGGCGAGTTCTACTACGAAGGCAAGCAGGCCGAACGCGACCTGGCCCAGGCCCTGAATTATTTCGAGAAAGCCTCGTTGCAGGGCCATGCCCAGGCGCAATACCGGCTGGGCTCGATGTTCGCGGCTGGCGAAGGCGTACCGGTGAACAACATCCAGGCGTATGTCGTGCTCAAGATGGCGGCGGTCAATGGCTCGGAAGACGCCCTTGATGCCGCCGATGAAGTCTCGGCCAGGATGCAGCGCAACGAACTGGAAATCGCCACCCAGGTGCTGGGGCAGATCTTCCGCAAGTACCTGCTGGAGCTGCAGACTGCCGAAGGCCGCACGCCCTTCTCGCCGCTGCCTTAGACGCAGCCTTGGGCGCGGCGGGCCGACAGCCTGCCGGATTATTTCTCCGGCATTGGCACCGGGAACGGCATGACGTTGCTGCCGCCCTTCGCTTCACTGATCTTCGGCGTCCCCATGCGCTCGACTTCATCGATGCGCACGATCGAGTGCATCGGCACGAAGCTGCGCACCACGCCTTCGAACTGGGCCTTCAGTTTTTCTTCGCTGGGGTCCACGACCACGGTCGTGCGCTCGCCAAAGACAAACTCCTCTACTTCAAGAAACCCCCACAGATCGCTCTGGTAGATTTGCTTGGCGTACATTTCGAACACCTGGCCCTGATTGAGGAAAATAACTTTGTAGATGGGAGATTCGCGTTTGGTCATGGTCGACAGGCAATGATCACAGAGGTGAAAAGAGCGGAATTATAGCATGCCCGCCGGACAGGCAATGCTAGATCACCGCACGCATCGCCCCTATAATGCGCGGTTCTTTGAATCAGCAG
This sequence comes from Pseudomonas ovata, assembly GCF_003131185.1. Lineage (GTDB taxonomy): Bacteria > Pseudomonadota > Gammaproteobacteria > Pseudomonadales > Pseudomonadaceae > Aquipseudomonas > Aquipseudomonas ovata. Next base: position 12,183 of record NZ_QFFU01000034.1, read on the forward strand.
ACTAGTGAGCATGGCCAAGAAGCTTTACATCGAAACCCACGGTTGCCAGATGAACGAGTACGACAGCTCGCGCATGGTCGACCTGCTGGGCGAACATCAAGCCCTGGAAGTCACCGCACGCGCCGAAGATGCCGACGTGATCCTGCTCAATACCTGCTCGATTCGCGAGCGCGCCCAGGACCGGGTGTATTCCCAGCTCGGCCGCTGGCGTGAACTGAAACTGGCCAACCCCGAGATGGTGATTGCCGTCGGCGGCTGCGTGGCCAGCCAGGAAGGTGCTGCCATTCGTGACCGCGCGCCCTACGTTGACGTGGTCTTCGGTCCTCAGACCCTGCACCGCCTGCCGGAAATGATCGATGCGGCCCGTGTCAGCGGCCAGCCGCAGGTCGATGTCTCGTTTCCGGAAATCGAAAAGTTCGACCATTTGCCCGAGCCCCGTGTCGACGGCCCGACCGCTTATGTCTCGGTCATGGAAGGCTGCAGCAAGTACTGCACCTTCTGCGTGGTGCCCTACACCCGCGGTGAAGAAGTCAGCCGCCCGTTCGATGATGTCCTGGGTGAAGTCATTCACCTGGCAGAAAACGGCGTGCGTGAAGTCACCCTGCTGGGACAGAACGTCAACGGCTATCGCAGCGTCAATCCTGACGGCAGCGTGGCCGACCTGGCCGACCTGATCCGCGTCGTGGCGGCCATCGAAGGCATCGACCGGATTCGCTACACCACCTCGCACCCGCTGGAGTTCTCTGACAGCCTGATCCAGGCCCATGCCGAGGTGCCCGAACTGGTCAAGCACCTGCACCTGCCGGTGCAGTCCGGCTCCGACCGGATCCTGGCGGCCATGAAGCGCAACCACACGGTGCTGGAATACAAATCCCGCTTGCGCAAGCTCAAGGCGGCGGTGCCGGACATCTGCATCAGTTCGGACTTCATCATCGGCTTTCCGGGCGAAACCGAGAAAGACTTCGAAAACACCATGAAGCTGGTGCAGGACGTGGGCTTCGACTTCTCATTCTCGTTCATCTACAGCCCGCGCCCTGGTACTCCGGCGGCCGACCTGAAGGACGAAACCCCTGAAGAAGTGAAAAAGCAGCGCCTGGCTGACCTGCAGCACCGGCTCAACCAGCAGGGCTTCGAGATCAGCCGACAGATGGTCGGCTCGACCCAGCGCATTCTGGTCACCGACTATTCCAGGAAAGACCCGGGCCAGTTGCAGGGACGCACCGAGAACAACCGGATCGTCAACTTCAGCTGCGACAACCCCGCCCTGATCGGCCAGTTCGTCGATGTGCACATCGATGCCGCCCAGCCCCACTCGCTGCGCGGCTCGCTGCTGCAATAACGACACCTGGTAGGAGCGCGCTCTGCCCGCGACCGGCTGCGTAGCAGTCGTAAAAATAGTGGTGCTTCATCAATTTTTGCGAGCGCTGCGCACTCGGTCGCCGGCAAGCGGGCTCCTACCAGTCGGTGCCTGTCCGAATAGCCTGCTCTGTAGGAGCGCGCTCTGCCCGCGACCGGCTGCGTAGCAGTCGTAAATTTTCAGCGTCTATACAATTTTGCGAGCGCTGCGCACTCGGTCGCGGGCAAGCGCGCTCCTACTGGTCGGTGCCTGCCCGAATAGCCTGCTCTAATGCCGGACCACCGCGACCGGCTGCGTAGCAGTCGTAAAAATAGTGGTGTTTCATCAATTTTTGCGAGCGCTGCGCACTCGGTCGCGGGCAGAGCGCGCTCCTACTGGTCGGCGCCTGCCCGAATAGCCTGCTCTAATGCCGGACCACCGCGACCGGCTGCGCAGCAGTCGTAAAAATAGTGGTGTTTCATCAATTTTTGCGAGCGCTACGCACTCGGTCGCGGCGGTCCGGCATTCCGGCAAGCGCGCGTCATTACAAGTCAGACCTTTCGCACAGGCAGCACTGGGGTTATTCTTCAGTTCAACCCCAACAGCCGTCAGGCGGCCAAAAAGAAGACCTTGAACGCACCCATAGAACCCCATCGTTTCACCCTCGAACCCTTCGAGGCCCATCGTTTCGCCAACCTGTGCGGACAATTCGACGAGCACCTGCGCCTGATCGAGCAGCGCATGGACATCGAGATCCGCAACCGGGGCAATCAGTTCGAACTGATCGGCGATGCCAGTCTCACCGCCTCGGCAGAAAACCTGCTGCGCCGTCTGTATCGGGAAACCAAGGCAGCCGACCTGACCCCGGACATGGTGCACCTGTTTCTGCTGGAAACCGGCGAGCAACAGGACCCGGTCAGCGAAGCCAGCATGGCCCTGCGCACCAAGAAGGGCATGATCCGCCCGCGCGGGCTCAACCAGCAGCGCTACGTCAAGGCCGTGCTGGGCAACGACATCAACTTCGGCATTGGTCCGGCCGGTACCGGCAAGACCTGGCTGGCCGTGGCCTGCGCAGTCGATGCCCTGGAGCGCGAGCAGATCCGCCGCATCCTGCTGGTACGCCCGGCAGTCGAGGCCGGTGAAAAACTCGGCTTCCTGCCCGGCGACTTGGCACAGAAGATCGATCCGTACCTGCGCCCGCTCTACGACGCGCTGTACGAGATGCTTGGCTTTGAATACGTGGCCAAGCTGATCGAGAAGCAAGTCATTGAAATTGCCCCGCTGGCCTACATGCGCGGTCGCACCCTTAATAACAGCTTCATCATTCTCGACGAAAGTCAGAACACCACCGTCGAGCAGATGAAGATGTTCCTGACCCGCATTGGCTTTGGCTCTACCGCCGTGATCACCGGCGACATCACCCAGGTCGACCTGCCACGCGGCACCAGGTCGGGCCTGGCGCATGTCATCGACGTGCTCAAGGATGTACCGGGCATCAGCTTTACCCATTTCCAGCCCAAGGATGTGGTCCGCCATCCGCTGGTGCAACGCATCGTCGAAGCCTACGAGCGCTTCGAGGCGCGGCCCGAGGAAGGCAACCGCAATGCTTGAGCTGGACCTGCAGATCGCCAGTACCACCGCAGCGCCCACTGAAGCCCAGTTTCGCCTCTGGTGCGAAACCGGCTTGCGCCCGCGCACGGCCGATTCGGAGATGACCATCCGGCTGGTGGATGAAACCGAAGGCCGCGAGCTCAATCACACCTGGCGGCACAAGGATTACGCCACCAACGTGCTGTCGTTCCCGGCCGACGTGCCCGATGACCTGCTGGACATCCCGCTGCTGGGCGACCTGGTCATCTGCGTGCCGGTGGTCAACCGCGAGGCGCAGGAACAGGGCAAGCAGTGTGATGCGCACTGGGCGCACATGGTGATTCACGGCTGCCTGCACCTGCTCGGTTTCGATCACATCGACGATGACGAAGCCGAAGAAATGGAAGCGCTGGAACGAACGTTGCTTGCTGAACTGGGCTACCCGGATCCGTATGCGGACGACGACAGCGAAGAACCTCATCATTCAGAAACACCAAGCAAGGACCACGAGTAAGGGCCATGAGCGAAGATCGATCGAGCAACGGGCAAAAGTCATGGCTGGGCAAACTGACCCAGGCTTTTGCCCACGAGCCCAAGAACCGCCAGGAGCTTCTGGAGCTGCTGCGCGAAGCCCACCAGAACAAACTGCTGGACAGCGAGGCGCTGGCCATCGTCGAGGGCGCCATCCAGGTGGCCGACCTGCAGGTACGCGACATCATGGTGCCGCGCTCGCAGATGATCAGCATCCGCGCCACCCAGACGCCGCGCGAATTCCTGCCATCGGTCATCGATGCCGCCCACTCGCGCTACCCGGTGATCGGTGAAAGCCACGACGACGTGCTCGGCGTGCTGCTGGCCAAGGACCTGCTGCCGCTGATCCTGCAACAGGACAGCGACAGCCAGGACATCAGGAAACTGCTGCGCCCGGCCACCTTCGTGCCCGAGTCCAAGCGCCTGAACGTGTTGCTGCGCGAGTTTCGCGCCAACCACAACCACATGGCCATCGTCATCGACGAATACGGCGGCGTGGCAGGCCTGGTGACCATCGAAGACGTGCTGGAGCAGATCGTCGGCGACATCGAGGACGAGCACGATGTCGAGGAAGACAGCTACATCAAGCCATTGCCCAGTGGCGACTTCCTGGTCAAGGCACTGACGCCGATCGAAAGCTTCAACGAGTTTTTCGACAGCGAGTTCTCCGACGACGAGTTCGACACCGTCGGCGGCCTGGTCATGAATGCCTTCGGCCACCTGCCCAAGCGCAACGAGACCACCGAGATCGGCGCCTACCGCTTCCGCATCCTGAACGCCGACAGCCGCCGCATTCACCTGCTGCGCTTGAGCCCCCTGTCACGGGCCTGACCCGTCATACGTTGTATTAAGGATCTTTGATGCGCTGGATCACCCGCCCCGGCTGGCCCGGTAACCTGCTGGCCGTGGCGGCCGGTGGTCTCACCACGCTGGCCCTTGCGCCGTACGATATCTGGCCGCTGGCATTGCTGGCTGCCGCCCTGTTTTACCTGGGGCTGCGCGACCTGAGTCCGCGCCAGGCCCTGGGGCGCGGCTGGTGCTATGGCTTCGGCCTGTATGGTGCCGGCACCAGCTGGATCTATGTCAGCATCAACACCTACGGCGGGGCTTCGGCCCTGCTGGCAGGCCTGTTGATGCTGGCGTTCATTGCTGCCATCGCCTGGTTCTTCGCCCTGCCCGCCTGGGCCTGGGCACGCTGGCTGCGGCGCACGCCGCAGCCGCTGGCCGACGCCCTGGCGTTTGCGGCCCTGTGGGTGGCCCAGGAAGCCTTCCGTGGCTGGTTCCTGACCGGCTTTCCGTGGCTTTATTCCGGCTACAGCCAGCTCGACGGGCCACTGGCAGGCCTGGCACCGCTGGGCGGCGTATGGCTGGTGTCCTTCGCCCTGGCACTGACCGCTGCCCTGCTGTGCAACCTGCCCCGCTTGCGCATGCAACGTTCATGGCTGGCAGGCGGCGCGGCGCTGCTGGTGGCGCCCTGGGTCATCGGCCTGGCACTGAAGGGCCATGCCTGGACATCACCGTCCGGCAAACCACTGACGGTCGCGGCCGTGCAAGGCAATGTCGAGCAGATCCTCAAGTGGGACCCCGAGCACCTCAACGCGCAACTGGCGCTGTACCGCGACATGACGTTTCGCTCGAAACAGGCCGACCTGATCGTCTGGCCGGAAACGGCCGTGCCGGTGCTCAAGGAAATGGCCGAAGGCTACCTGAGCATGATGGGCCGCTTTGCCGCCGACCGGAATTCGGCGCTGATCACCGGCGTCCCCTTGCGCCAGAGCAACCATGAAGGCGAATACCGTTACTACAACGGCATCACCGTGACCGGCGTGGGCGATGGCACCTACCTGAAACAGAAGCTGGTGCCCTTTGGCGAATACGTGCCCTTGCAGGACCTGCTGCGGGGCCTGATCGCGTTCTTCAACCTGCCCATGTCGGACTTTGCCCGCGGGCCGCACGACCAGCCGCTGTTGCAGGCGCAGGGCTACCAGATTGCGCCGTACATCTGCTACGAAGTGGTGTACCCGGAGTTTGCCGCCGGGCTGGCAGCCCGCAGCGACTTGCTGCTGACGGTCAGCAACGACACCTGGTTCGGCACCTCCATCGGCCCGTTGCAGCATCTGCAAATGGCCCAGATGCGCGCACTGGAGGCCGGTCGCTGGATGATTCGTGCGACCAACAATGGCGTCACGGCCTTGATCGATCCGTATGGCAGGATCACCACCCGCCTGCCCTCGTTCGAACGCGGCGTACTCTATGGCGAAGTGGTGCCCATGCACGAACTGACACCGTACCTGCGCTGGCGCTCCTGGCCACTGGGTAGTGTGTGCGTCCTGTTGCTGGGCTGGGCGTGGGTTACGGCACGCCGTGCCCGCCACGCAGGACCGTAGAACCGTAGAACCGCAGGAGCGACCAACGGTCGCGAAGGGGCCCGCCTGATTCACCGCGGTATTCGCGACCGCAGGTGCTCCTATGGATAAATCCACGGGTAGACCAGCAGGCCTGCGGCCTCGTTGAGCAGCACGGCGCTCTGGCCGAAGGCGCGGCTTTCCGGCAGCCAGCCGCCGAAAGGCCGGGCGTTGTCCACGCCAAGAAACCCCACCGGCGCACCGATGACGGTAAAGCCGGCCTGTTCGAAGCTCCAGCGTGATCGCGGCATGTGCCAGGCGTGGGTCACCAGCACTACGCGCCTGACGCCTTGCGGCAACAACTGTCGGGCGCTCAGGGTGGCGTTTTCCCAGGTTGTACGGCTCTGCTCCTCCAGCCAGCGCACCTCGACGCCGAAATCCTCGCGCAGGGTGTCGCTCATGATCCGTGCCTCGCTGGGCGGCTCGCCATAGTGCAGGCCGCCGGTCACCAGCACCGGCAACCCGGACACTTTTGCCAGCCGCGCGGCCAGTTGCAGGCGCTCAAGCCCCATTGCCGTCGAGGCATCCGCCCCCCAGGTGGGCGAGTTGCGTTCCCGGCCACTGCCCAGCACCACGATCGCATCAGCCTGCTGCGCCAGCGCCTGCCACTGCTCACGCGGCAGCGGCGGTACCTGCTCCAGGCCACGGGCGGCGTGTTCGATCACCACCGGCAGGCTCATCAGCCACAACCCGCCCAGCCCCACTGCAAAGCAGGCAGCCGCCAGGCGCGGCCGTGAATATCGCCAGCACCAGCCCATCAATAACAGCACGAACAGAATGCCAGGTGGCAGCAGCAGGGTTTTGAACAGGTAGCGTAAAGGCATCGGACATCTCCAGAGATGTCCGAAGCCTAGAAGCAATGATGCCAAGCGACAATGCTTGAAAGACGGGCCCGCAGCCCGCGATGGTCAGAACTTGAACGGGGTCGTCGGGTGATCGCTCGATCGGCCTGCGCGACCTTTGCGTCGCCGGTCCTTGAGCCAGATGACCCTGGCCGGCTCCCGCGCCGCGTGCAGCGAAGCGGATGGCTCCGGCAAAGCCCTTGAACTGTCCTGCGACGTGTCTCCAACAGCCCCGCTTGCCTGCCTTTCGCCGTTTTCCAGGTAGGCCTCAATCAGCTCGATCTCGTCATCGCTCAACCCGTCGAACTCCAGCTCGACAAGCAACTCGTTGCGAAGACGAACGGCGGTGTTTGCCGTTTCCAGCGCAAGCTCCATACGATTGATCAAACGTTCATACAGCTCAGGAGTGCCTGATATGTGCTGCAACTCTGTCATCCGCTCACCTCTTCGAAGATAGGACATACCCTCGTTCTTGAGCTTAGCGCTGCTATCGAAACAGGCGCGAAACTGCGACCAACGGCGGGAACTATTCGTTGAACGCGTCACTCATCGGTGCTTTTGCCACCGGGCTGCGCAATCAAGGTTTCCCTCGGTAGACAGCGCTCATGTATGCTACGGCGTTTCCTTAACCCCACTTGCGCTCACTCGAGTCACGACGCACCGCCCAGGCCATCACCCCCGGTGCACGCCTGACCCGGCGAAGCGATGAAGAGGCCAAGGGTCACCCATCTCTAGTAAAAAAAGCCATGCACGAACTCTATCAGCCCCGCGAAATCGAAGCCGCCGCCCAGTCCTTCTGGGACGAGCAAAAATCCTTTGAAGTCAGTGAACAGCCAGGCAAGGAGACTTACTACTGCCTGTCGATGTTTCCTTACCCCAGCGGCAAGCTACACATGGGTCATGTGCGCAACTACACGATCGGTGATGTAATTTCCCGCTACCAGCGCATGCTCGGCAAGAACGTCCTGCAGCCGCTGGGCTGGGACGCCTTCGGCATGCCGGCAGAAAATGCCGCCATCGACAACAACGTCGCCCCGGCCAAGTGGACGTACGAGAACATCGACTACATGAAGACCCAGCTCAAGAGCCTGGGCCTGGCGATCGACTGGTCGCGTGAAGTCACCACCTGCAAGCCCGATTACTACCGCTGGGAACAATGGCTGTTCACGCGCCTGTTCGAAAAAGGCGTGATCTACCGCAAGAACGGCACCGTGAACTGGGACCCGATCGACCAGACGGTTCTGGCCAACGAGCAGGTCATCGATGGCCGTGGCTGGCGTTCGGGCGCGCTGATCGAGAAGCGTGAAATCCCGATGTACTACTTCAAGATCACCGCTTACGCCGATGAACTGCTGACCAGCCTGGACGATCTGCCGGGCTGGCCCGAGCAGGTCAAGACCATGCAGCGCAACTGGATCGGCAAGTCGCGTGGCATGGAAGTGCAGTTCCCGTACGACCAGGCCAGCATCGGCCAGGCCGGTGCCCTGAAAGTCTTTACCACGCGCCCCGACACCCTGATGGGCGCGACCTACGTCGCCGTCGCTGCCGAGCACCCGCTGGCCACCCAGGCCGCGCAAGGCAATCCCGAGCTGCAGGCCTTTATCGACGAATGCAAGGGCGGCAGCGTCGCCGAAGCCGATGTCGCGACCCAGGAAAAGAAAGGCCTGCCGACCTCGCTGTTCGTCGAGCACCCGCTGACCGGTGAAAAACTGCCGGTGTGGGTCGCCAACTATGTGCTGATGCACTACGGCGACGGCGCGGTCATGGCCGTACCGGCCCACGACGAGCGCGACTTCGAATTCGCGACCAAGTATGGCTTGCCGATCAAGGCCGTCGTGCGCACCAGCGCCGGCGATGAGGTGACCGGCGAATGGCAGGCCGCCTTTGGCGAGCACGGCGAACTGATCAACTCTGGCGAATTCGACGGCCTGGACTTCCAGGGCGCGTTCGATGCCATCGAAGTGGCACTGATCAAGAAAGACCTGGGCCAGTCACGCACCCAGTTCCGCCTGCGCGACTGGGGCATCAGCCGCCAGCGCTACTGGGGCTGCCCGATCCCGATCGTGCATTGCGAGCAGTGCGGCGACGTGCCGGTGCCCGAAGATCAACTGCCGGTCGTGCTGCCTGAAGACGTGGTGCCGGACGGCGCCGGCTCGCCACTGGCGCGCATGCCCGAATTCTACGAGTGCAGCTGTCCGAAATGCGGCGCACCGGCCAAGCGTGAAACCGACACCATGGACACCTTCGTCGAGTCGTCCTGGTACTACGCGCGCTACGCCTCGCCGCACTATGAAGGCGGCCTGGTCGACCCGAAAGCGGCCAACCACTGGCTGCCGGTCGATCAGTACATCGGCGGGATCGAACACGCCATCCTGCACCTGCTCTATGCGCGCTTCTTCCACAAGCTGATGCGCGACGAAGGCCTGGTCAGCTCGGACGAGCCGTTCAAGAACCTGCTGACCCAGGGCATGGTCAACGCCGAAACCTACTTCCGCATGGAAACCAGCGGCAAGAAGACCTGGATCAACCCGGCCGATGTGACCCTGGAGCGTGACGCCAAGGCCAAGGTCATCAGCGCCACCTTGACCAGCGACGGCCTGCCGGTGCAGATCGGCGGCACGGAAAAGATGTCGAAGTCGAAGAAGAACGGCATCGACCCGCAGACCATGATCGACCAGTACGGTGCCGACACCTGCCGTCTGTTCATGATGTTCGCCTCGCCACCCGACCAGAGCCTGGAATGGTCCGATTCGGGCGTCGAAGGTTCCAGCCGCTTCCTGCGCCGCGTCTGGCGCCTGGCCCAGGCCCATGTGGCCCAGGGCCTGCCGGGCAGCCTGGACCTGGCGACCCTGAACGACGAGCAGAAAGTCATTCGTCGCTCGATTCACCAGGCGATCAGGCAGGCCAGCCAGGATATTGGCCAGCACCAGAAATTCAACACAGTCGTTGCCCAGGTGATGACCCTGATGAACGTGCTGGAAAAGGCCCCGCAAGCCAGTGCACAGGACCGCGCCCTGCTGCAGGAAGGCCTGCAGACCGTCGCCCTGCTGCTGGCGCCGATCACGCCGCACATCAGCCATGAACTGTGGCAGCAACTGGGCCATGCCACGCCGGTCATCGATGCCGGCTGGCCGGTCGTGGATGAAAACGCGCTGGTGCAGGACAGCCTGCAGCTGGTGATTCAGGTCAATGGCAAGCTGCGTGGCCAGATCGAGATGCCGGCCAGCGCCAGCCGCGAAGAAATCGAAGCGGCTGCACGGGTCAACGAGAACGTGCTGCGCTTCATCGACGGCCTGACGATCCGCAAGGTCATCGTAGTGCCAGGAAAACTGGTCAATATCGTCGCAAGCTGATGGTCCCGGGCGCCCGACAGGTTCGGGCGCCCGGCCTATTTCCAGGGTGCGCACGAGCGCCCCAGACGGATTCAAGGGGAATATAAAGATGATCAAACGCAATCTGCTGGTGCTGGGTCTGGCTGTGATGCTGAGCGCCTGTGGCTTCCAGCTGCGCGGCACCGGCAGCAACGAACTGGCCATCAAGGAACTGGACGTCAGCGCCCGCAACTCCTATGGCGACACCGTGACCCAACTGACGCGCGTGCTGACCAGCTCCGGCGTCAACGTCTATACCGGCGCGCAGTACAAGCTGCAACTGGTCAACGAATCCGAGAGCCAGCGCACCGCCAGCTATTCCGGTTCCGGCCGCTCGGCCGAGTACCAACTGACGACCACGCTGGACTACGAGATCCATGGTATCCAGGACCGCTTCCTGCTGGGCGACAAGGTCAGCGTCGACCGCATCTACGTGCATGACGGCAACAACCTGACCGGTTCCGACCAGGAAGCGGCGCAGATCCGCCAGGAAATGCGCAGCGAACTGATCCAGCGCCTGCTCGCCCGCCTGCAACAGCTGACCCCGGAACGCCTGGACCAACTGCAAGTCCGTGCCGACGAAGTCGCCCGTGCCGAAGAGCAAGCCCGCCAGGACGCACAACGCCTGCGTGATGCCACGCCTCAGCAGTCGCCTGTCGAAATCCCGAACCGCTAAACTTCTACGGGGCCAGCCTGCTGGCCCCGATCGCCGGCCCCGCCATGAAACTCGCCCCCGCCCAACTCGGCAAACACCTGCAAGGCACGCTCGCACCGGTCTACATCGTCAGTGGCGATGACCCGTTGCTGTGCCAGGAAGCGGCCGACGCCATTCGTGCCGCTGCGCGCCAGCAGGGCTTCGATGAACGCCAGGTGTTCAGCGCCGACGCCAACTTCGACTGGGGCACCCTGCTCCAGGCCGGGGCCAGCCTGTCGCTGTTCGCCGAACGACGCCTGCTGGAGCTGCGCCTGCCCTCGGGCAAGCCTGGCGACAAGGGCGCGGCGGCGCTGATCGAATACTGCTCGCGCCCGGCCGAAGACACCCTGCTGCTGATCAGCCTGCCCAAGCTCGATGGCAGCGCGCAGAAGACTAAATGGGGCAAGGCGCTGGTCGACGGCGCACAGTGTCAGTTCGTACAGATCTGGCCGGTGGATGCCAACCAGTTGCCGCAATGGATTCGCCAGCGCCTGTCCCAGGCCGGCCTTGCCGCCACCCAGGATGCCGTTGAACTGATCGCCGCCCGGGTCGAGGGCAACCTGCTGGCGGCCGCGCAGGAAATCGAAAAGCTCAAGCTGATGGCCGAAGACGGGCAGATTACCGTCGAGACCGTCCAGGCGGCCGTTGCCGACAGTGCGCGCTTCGATGTATTCGGCCTGACCGATGCGGTGCTGGCCGGCGATGCGACCCATGCCTTGCGCATTCTGGAAGGGCTGCGCGGTGAGGGTGTGGAAACCCCGGTGATTCTCTGGGCCCTGACCCGCGAGCTGCGTGCCCTGGCGACCATGGCCCTGCAGTTCAGCCAGGGCATGCCACTGGACAAGGTGTTCAGCTCGGCGCGCCCGCCGGTCTGGGACAAGCGCAAGCCACTGATGGGCAAGGCCTTGCAGCGCCTGTCCAGCAAGCGCTGGAACCAGTTGCTGCTCGATGCCCAGCAGATCGACGCACAGATCAAGGGCCAGGCACCCGGCTCACCGTGGAGCAGCCTGGCGCGACTGGCCCTGATGATGGCGGGGCAACGGTTGCAGTTGCCGTAGTAGGAGCGCGCTCTGCCCGCGACCGGCTGCGTTAGCAGTCGTAAAATTGTGGCGTTTCACAAATTTTGCGAGCGCTGCGCACTCGGTCGCGGGCAGAGCGCGCTCCTACAAAGGGTGAATTCAATATCCAGCAAAATCTGTCAGTACTTGTATGCGTGATTAGAGTGAAGGTCGCTTCATAGCACAGGTCTATTGGACACGCTGCGCGTCGTGTCCGATCATGCGCCCCGCACACACCCGAGGGAATTATTGCCATGAGCAAGAACAAGCGGCCCAACAAGGCCAAATCCATCATTGCCCAACCATTGTTCCGCAGCCGCCAGGAACGCCCGGCCAAGGGCAAAGGCAGCTACCGCCGCGAAGCCTTCCAGTCGAAAGACCGGGAGGCTTTTTACTTTATGGCTGCCTGATAAATGTCGTTACTTTCACAGCCCATGCAACCTGGCTGGCGTGTTAAGGTCTGCATCTAACGGTATTTGCCTGGACCCCAGCATGCACTTCTGTTTTACCCCACGCTGGCCCCTGCGCCAGTTGATCGCCGCCTCCAGCCTCATTGCCCTGGTCGCCTGCGCTGAAAAGCCCACTGCGGCCGACGCCACCCCGCTTCAGAACGTCAACACAGCCGCAGCGACTCCCGCGCCGGCTCTTGTTGCCCCGCTGGCGGTCGACGATACCCTGTCCCTCCAGCCTACCGTGAGTTTCAGCGAGTGGCAGGCCGGCTTTCGCAACCAGGCCCTGCAGGCCGGTATCCGCGCCGACGTCTTCGACACGGCCTTCGCCGGGGTCACACCCGACATGAGCGTGGTCAAGGCCGACCGTAGCCAGCCCGAGTTCAGCCGTCCGGTCTGGGAATACCTCGACAACGCCATTTCCAATGCCCGCGTGCGCAAGGGCCAGGCCCTGCTGACCCAGTACGCCAGCGAGTTGCAGGCCATCGAGCAACGCTACAACGTCGACCGCCAGACCCTGGTCGCCATCTGGGGCATGGAAAGCAACTTCGGCCAGTTCCAGGGCAGCCAGTCGGTGATCCGCTCGCTGGCCACGCTGGCCTATGAAGGCCGCCGCCCGGCCTTTGCGCAAAGCCAGTTGCTGGCGGCCCTGACCATCATCCAGCAAGGTGACATCAGTGCCGACCGCATGATCGGCTCGTGGGCCGGCGCCATGGGCCAGACCCAGTTCATGCCGACCACCTACAACACCCATGCCGTGGACTTCGATGGCGACGGTCGCCGCGATATCTGGAGCAGCCCCAGCGATGCCCTGGCCTCGGCCGCCCACTATCTGCAAAGCTCGGGCTGGCAGCGTGGACAGCCGTGGGGTTATGAAGTGGTCCTGGCCAGCGGTTTCGACTACGCCCTGGCAGACCCTGCGATTCGCAAGAGCCTGGCGCAATGGCAGGAACTGGGTCTGAAGCTGCCCGACGGCACGCCGCTGCCGCCCGCCGCCGCTCAGCAACAGGCCTCCCTGCTGCTGCCCGCCGGTTACCGTGGCCCGGCCTTTCTGGTATTGGACAACTTCCGCGCCATTCTCAAGTACAACAACTCAAGCTCTTATGCCATGGCCATCAGCATGCTGGGCGATCGCTTCAAGGGCGCCGGTTACGTTGTGGGCAGTTGGCCGCGCACCGACCTGCCGCTCAGTCGCTCCGAGCGCATGGAGCTGCAGAGCCTGCTCAGTGCCCGCCAGTACGACGCCGGCGCGCCTGACGGAATCATCGGCACCAACACCCGCAAGGCGATCCGTAGCGCCCAGCAGGCGCTGGGCTGGCCGGCCGATGGCTATCCGACCCACGAGCTGCTCAACAGCCTGCGACAGCAGTAGGCGCCTTTTCAGCGCACATGAAAAAACGGGCCGCAGATCACTCTGCGGCCCGTTTTTTTTATGCCCTGTGATCAGAGCGCTTGCTTGGCGATCTTGGCCTGCTCGTCGGCATGGTACGACGAACGCACCAGCGGCCCGGACGCCACGTTCTTGAAGCCCATGCGGTAGCCTTCCTCGGCAAACCAGGCAAAGGTGTCCGGGTGCACGAAGCGCTGCACCGGCAAGTGGTTGCGCGACGGTTGCAGGTACTGGCCCAGGGTCAGCATGTCGATGTCATGCTCGCGCATGCGCTGCATGACTTCGATCACCTCTTCGTCGGTCTCGCCCAGGCCCAGCATCAGACCGGACTTGGTCGGCACGTGCGGCACCATCTGCTTGAAGCGTTGCAGCAGGGTCAGCGACCACTGGTAATCGGAACCCGGACGCGCGGCCTTGTACAGGCGTGGCACGGTTTCCAGGTTGTGGTTGAAGACATCCGGCGGCTCGGCGGCAGTGATTTCCAGTGCCACGTCCATGCGCCCACGGTAGTCGGGCACCAGGGTCTCGAGCTGCACGTTGGGCGACAGCTTGCGGATTTCGCGCAGGCAGTCGGCAAAGTGCTGGGCACCACCGTCGCGCAGGTCGTCGCGGTCTACCGAGGTAATCACCACGTACTTCAGGCGCAGGTCGGCAATCGCCACCGCCAGGTTGTGCGGCTCTTCGGTGTCCAGGGCCTTGGGACGGCCATGGCCCACGTCGCAGAACGGGCAGCGACGGGTGCAGATGTCACCCATGATCATGAACGTGGCGGTGCCGCCGGAGAAGCACTCGCCCAGGTTCGGGCAGGACGCTTCTTCGCAGACGCTGTGCAGCTTGTGTTTGCGCAGCAGTTGCTTGATGCGGTCGACTTCCGGCGAAACCGGGATACGCACGCGAATCCAGTCAGGCTTTTTCGGCAGTTCGACGGTTGGAATGATCTTGACCGGGATGCGCGCTACTTTTTCCGCGCCACGCAGCTTTACGCCTGCTTCGACTTTGGGGCGGGGCGCACGCTCGGACACATCCAGCGTCGGGATCAGGGTTTGCACGGTATCAGTCATATCAGTCTATTCCGCCCGTAAGGGTCGCCTGCTCAGCATAGTCGAGGTGTCTGACGAGCTGCGCGCGCAGCCGGGCACTTACCTCGGCAAATTCTATTGACCCGGCATGCTCACTCAGCTGGGTCATCGTCAGCCCTGCATAACCGCAGGGGTTGATACGCCGGAACGGCTCCAGGTCCATGTCGACATTCAGCGCCAGGCCATGAAAGGAACAACCGTTACGGATGCGCAGGCCTAAAGAAGCGATTTTCGCGCCTTCGACGTAGACGCCTGGCGCTTCGGCCTTGGCCGCCGCCACCACGCCGTAGCTGCCCAGCAGATCGATCAGGCAGTTTTCGATACGCGTGACCAGATCACGCACGCCACAGCCCTTGCGCCGGACATCAAGCAACAGGTACGCCACCAGTTGGCCGGGGCCATGATAAGTCACCTGGCCACCACGATCGACCTGTACGACAGGAATATCGCCCGGCAGCAGCAAATGCTCGGCCTTGCCGGACTGGCCCTGGGTGAACACCGGCGGGTGCTGCACCAGCCAGACCTCATCGGCGGCCTCGCGGCCACGGGTGTCGGTGAAGCGCTGCATCGCATGCCAGGCCTGCTCGTAGTCGACCAGTCCCAGCTCGCGGATGCCGAGAACATCGCTCATCAGAGCACCATGTGCACGACACCCGTCGCGCGCAGGGCGCTATTGATGTCGCGCAGCTGATCCTCGCCGATGGCGATGATGTGCAACTGGACTGTGGTGTACTTGCCGTTGCTGCTCTGACGCTCGGCCAGGGTCTTGAGATCGACTTCGGCGTGCTTCTTGAGGATCTCGATCACGCTGTTGGTAAAGCCTACACCGGTGTCACCGATCACCTTGATCGGGTAGTCGGCGCAGGGAAATTCGATTCTTGGTGGCTGTACATCGGTATCGGTCATGGCAGTAAAGGTCTCACAAGCCGTGACGACGGACACGCCGCCCGTCCGGATCACGGACGGGCGGCGAGAGAGTCGGCATTGATTTCTGGATTGTCAGTTGAACAAACCGAAGAAGAACAGGCGAATGCTATCCCACACACGGCGGAAAAAGCCACCTTCCTCGACGCCATCGAGGGCGATCAGGTCGGCGGTGTGCACCACTTTGTCTTCCATGCGCACTTCAACCTTGCCGATGACATCGCCCTTGGCGATCGGCGCGACCAGTTGCGGGTTCATGGTCATGCTGGCAGACAGTTTTTTCATCTGCCCTTTCGGCATGGTCAGGCTCAGGTCATCGGCAAGGCCGGCCTTGACCTGGCGGGTAGCGCCTTTCCAGACCGGGGCCTGGGCCAGCTCGGCACCCTTCTGATAGAAGTTCTGGGTTTCGAAGAAGCGGAAACCGTAGGTCAGCAGTTTCTGGGTTTCAGCGGCCCGGGCCTGCTCGCTGTTGGTGCCGAAGACTACGGCGATCAGGCGCATGCCGTCACGCACCGCCGAGGACACCAGGCAATAGCCGGCTTCGTCGGTGTGACCGGTCTTCAGGCCGTCGACGGTCTTGTCGCGCCACAGCAGCAGGTTGCGGTTAGGCTGCTTGATGCCGTTCCAGAAGAACTCTTTCTGCGAGTAGATCGCGTAATGCGCCGGGTCTTCATGAATGATCGCCCGGGCCAGCTTGGCCATGTCGTGCGCCGAGGAGTAATGCTCGGGGTTCGGCAGGCCGGTAGGGTTCATGAAGTGGGTGTTGGTCAGGTTCAGGTCGGCCGCGGTCTTGTTCATCATGTCGGCGAACGCGTCTTCGCTGCCGGCGATGTGCTCGGCCAGGGCGACGCTGGCGTCGTTGCCCGACTGGATGATGACCCCGTGCAGCAGGTCGCTGACGCTGACCTGGCTGCCGACCTTGATGAACATCCGCGAACCGCCGGTGCGCCAGGAGTTCTCGCTGACCGTCACCGGATCGTTTTCGCCGATCTGGCCACGGCGGATTTCCAGGGTCGCGATGTAGGCCGTCATCAGCTTGGTCAGGCTGGCCGGAGGCAGGCGCTGGTCGCCGTTGTTCTCAACCAGAACGTTGCCGCTGGAGGCATCCATCAGCACGTAGGATTTGGCGGCCAGTTGCGGTGCCGCCGGTGTCATCTGTTCTACGGCCCAGGCAGCAGGCGTGATGATCAGTGGCACTAGCAGGCACAAACGTTTTGCAAAGGTTGTGATGTTCATCCGTCTCTCTAAATTGCTGATGGCAAACATGCCCTCGCGGGCAAAACTCAAGGATCCGTGAAAGGGCGCGCCTTCCCGTCTCCCGTGACGCCAGGCCAGGCCTGGCAGGCAAGAATCATCTTGCCGCTGCATCGTCACCTACTGCTCTGCCCGGCAGGTTGAGGCCATGATGCGGTGCGTTTGCCTGCCGTGAAGACGGCAGGCGGCGCGGTCAATCAGGGGTCACCATGCTGGGCGAACCCAGGTTGGCCGACCTTACGCTGTCCTGCAGTTGCTGGGCTTCACCCTGGGTGGCCACCGGCCCCATCCGCACGCGATAGAGTGTCTGCTGGTTGCGTGCGATGGAACTGACGAACACCGGCGCCCGGACCATCGTGCTCAGTTTCGAGCGCAGCAGCTCCGCAGCATCCGGGTTGGCGAAGGCCCCTACCTGGAGAAACAGCCCAGCGGCTGATCCTGAATCGTTTTTTTTTGCCTCAACCTGCAAGGGCACGGTCGGGGCGGCATGCTGCTGGGGCGGCGGCGTCCATTGTTCGATCGTGCCGGTGGAGGCGGTGATCACCGGTGCCACGGCCCTGGGCGCCACTTGCGGCTGGCTGAGCATCAGCGGTGCCTGGCCGCCGCGCTGGTCCCACCATTGTTGCGGATCGATGCCTTCGACCTTGACCCTGGCGGTACCGCTTTCGGCATAACCGAGCTTCTTGGCGGCGGCATACGACAAATCGATGATGCGGTCCGAGTAGAACGGCCCACGGTCGTTGACCCGCAGGACAACGGTACGGTTGTTGTCCAGGTTGGTGACCTTCACGTAGGTCGGCAGCGGCAGGGTCTTGTGCGCGGCACTCATGCCGTACAGGTCATAGACTTCGCCGTTGGCGGTGTTCTGGCCGTGGAACTTGGTGCCGTACCAGGAAGCGGTGCCAGTGGCGACATAGCGCCGGCCGTCGCTCATGGGAAAGTAGTTCTTGCCCAGTACGGTGTAGGGGTTGGCCTTGAAGGCACCGGTGTGCACGGTTGGCGTGGCATCGGGAATCTTGGTGATGTCGACGTCCCACCAGGGCGCACCGTCCTTGTGGGCACGGTTGATGTCCAGGCCTGGCGTGGCACGCACGACCGGGCCGCTACCGCTTTTCTGGGGAGATCGGCTGGGTGACGAGCAACTGGCAAGCACCAGTCCGAGCCCGGCACACAGCAGCAGTTTCAGTGAGGTACTTGCCCGCATTACTTGAAGCCTCGAGCTTGAACCAGCGATTCGGATAACTGATGCACGGCCATGGCGTACATCACACTGCGGTTATAACGGGTGATTGCATAAAAATTGTTCAATCCTATCCAGTATTCAGGGCCTTGATCGCCTTCAAGGCGAAAGGCGGTGACCGGCAGGTCGGCGCGCAGCGCATCATGACTCGCCCAGCCCAGGGCTCGCAACTCCCCAAGGCTCATGACCGGGTCGAGTCCGGGGCTCAGCCCCTTGTCGACCTGCGGTCCCTGTACGCTGGCACGGCTGACAACCGGCTGTCCGGCCGTCCAGCCGTGGCGCTTGAAGTAGCTGGCCACACTGCCGATGGCGTCGTCCGGGTCGGTCCAGATATTGATATGGCCATCGCCGTCGAAATCCACGGCATAGGCGCGAAAGCTGCTGGGCATGAACTGCGGCAGGCCCATGGCGCCGGCGTAGGAGCCTTTGACAGTCAGCGGGTCGATCTGTTGTTCGCGGGCCAGCAGCAGGTACTCGCGCAGTTCCTTGCGGAAAAAGTCGGCGCGCGGCGGGTAGTCGAAGCCCAGGGTCGACAACGCATCGATCACCCGGTAGTTGCCGGTGTTGCGGCCAAAGAAGGTCTCGACGCCGATGATTGCCACGATCACCTGGGCGGGCACGCCGTATTCACGCTCGGCACGGGCCAGCACCGCTTCGTGCTGGCGCCAGAAATCCACACCGCGGGCG
Organism: Pseudomonas ovata; assembly: GCF_003131185.1. GTDB lineage: Bacteria > Pseudomonadota > Gammaproteobacteria > Pseudomonadales > Pseudomonadaceae > Aquipseudomonas > Aquipseudomonas ovata. The sequence continues at coordinate 31,033 of NZ_QFFU01000034.1, forward strand.
ATGCGCGCCTCGGTCATGAACATCGGCCGGTATTCCTTCCACGGCTTGACCCGCTCGGCCGGGCGCGAGATGGCGTCGAGGATCGCCTGCTTGCGCTCGACCTCACGGAAGATGCTCATCAATTGTTCACCGGCAAAACCATGATCGCGGGTCATCTGACCCACGAACTCGGCCACTTGGGGCGAACCTTCGTAGGCACCGGCCATGGCCTCCTGCAGCGAGCCGAGAAGTCCCACCAGGCCGACCAGCGGAGCGTAGCGAGCCCAGTTGCGCACTGCTTGCATTGAATAGTTCACCTTGATCAAGTTTGTGCGATCCATTTGCGATGGGTATGAATCGACATCAAAATTCCAAACGCTGACAGCAGGGTCACCAGCGAAGTTCCCCCGTAGCTAATGAAGGGTAACGGAACCCCCACCACTGGCAGCAAACCGCTGACCATGCCGATATTGACGAACACATAGACAAAGAAGGTCATGGTCAGTGCCCCGGCCAGCAACTTGCCGAACAGGGTCTGGGCCTGGGCGGTGATGACCAGCCCGCGACCGATGAGCAACAGGTAGATGATCAGCAGCGCACAGATGCCGACCAGGCCGAACTCTTCGCCGAGCACGGCGATGATGAAGTCGGTGTGGCTTTCCGGCAGGAAGTCCAGGTGCGACTGGGTGCCCAGCAGCCAGCCCTTGCCGAACACGCCGCCCGAGCCGATGGCGGCCTTGGACTGGATGATGTTCCAGCCGGTGCCCAGCGGGTCGCTCTCGGGGTCGAGAAAGGTCAGCACCCGCTGCTTCTGGTAGTCGTGCATGAAGAAGAACCACATCAGCACGGCCGCCGGTACGGCCGCCGCCAGCACACTGACGATCCAGCGCCAGCGCAGGCCGGCCATGAACAGCACGAAAGCGCCCGAGGCCAGGATCAGCAGCGAGGTGCCAAGGTCAGGCTGGCGCACAATCAGCACAAAGGGCACGCCGATCAGCGCCAGGCTCACGGCCACATGCTTGAGTTGCGGCGGCAGCGTGCGTTTTGACAGGTACCAGGCAATGGTCGCCGGCATCAGGATCTTCAGGAACTCCGAAGGCTGGAAGCGGATGACGCCGGGAATGTTGATCCAGCGGGTCGCCCCCATGGCGTTGTGGCCCATGATGTCGACCACCACCAGCAGGATCACGCCGATCACATAGCCCACCGGCACCCAGCGCGCCATGAAGCGCGGCTCGAACTGGGCAATGATCACCATCGCGACCATGCCCAGGCCAAAGGAGCTGGCCTGCTTGAGCAGCAGGTCCCAGTTCTTGCCGCTGGCCGAATACAGGACAAACAGGCTGCCCGCGGCCAGGATCAGCAGCAGCACCAGCAACGGACCGTCGATATGAATGCGCTGCAGCAGCGTGGCGCGGCGACGCATGACGTCTTCGCTGGACAGGATGCGGTCGAAATTACTCTTCACGGGCAGCGGCCTCGGCGGTCGGTGCAGCGCCGCGTTCGGGGTTGAGGGAGCCGGCGTATTCAGGCTTGAGGTGACCGTTCTGGTCCAGCAGCCAGGCGTCCATGACCTGACGGACCACAGGCGCCGCGACGCCGGAGCCGGACTCGCCGTTCTCGACCATCACCGCCACCACGATCCTGGGGTTGTCGGCCGGAGCAAAGCCGACGAACAGGGCGTGGTCGCGATGGCGCTCCTGGACCTTGGTGCGGTCGTACTTCTCGCCCTGCTTGATGGCCACGACCTGGGCCGTACCACTCTTGCCGGCGATGCGGTATTGCGCACCGACGGCTGCCTTGCGCGCGGTCCCGCGGGCACCGTGCATCACTTCCTGCATGCCGTGGTTGACCCGCGCCCAGTTATTGGGGTCGCGCAGGATGATGTCCGGCACCGGATTGGGATCGACCGGCGGCTGGCCTTCGATGGTCTTGGCCAGGTGCGGCCGAATCCACTTGCCCTTGCTGGCCACCAATGCCGTGGCCTGGGCCAGTTGCAGCGGTGTGGCCTGCATGTAGCCCTGGCCGATCCCCAGGATCAGCGTTTCGCCGGGGAACCAGGCCTGGCGGCGCGTGGTGCGCTTCCATTCCCGGGACGGCATCAGGCCGGGGGATTCTTCGAACATGTCCAGCGAGACCTTCTGGCCGATGCCGAACTTATTCATATAGACCGACAGCTTGTCGATGCCCAGCTTGTGCGCCAGGTCATAGAAGTAGGTGTCGTTGGAACGCATGATCGCGGTGTCCAGGTCGACCCAGCCGTCACCGGAGCGGTTCCAGTTACGGTATTTGTGGTCATAGTTGGGCAACTGGTAGTAGCCGGGGTCGAATACCCGCGAGCCCGGCGTGACGGCGCCGCCGTCGAGCCCGGCAATGGCCACCGCCGGCTTGATGGTCGAGCCCGGCGGGTACAGGCCGCGCAGGATGCGGTTGAACAGCGGCCGGTCGATGGAATCGCGCAACTCGGCATAGGCCTTGAAGCTGATGCCGGTGACGAACAGGTTCGGGTCGAAGCTGGGGGCACTGACCATGGCCAGCACTTCACCGGTATTGGGGTCGAGCGCCACCACGGCACCGCGACGACCGCCCAGTGCCGCTTCGGCCGCTTCCTGCAGGTGAATGTCTAGGCTCAGGACAATGTCCTTGCCCGGCACCGGGTCGGTGCGCTTGAGCACCCGCAGCACCCGCCCGCGCGCGTTGGTTTCGACTTCTTCGTAGCCGACCTGGCCGTGCAGTTCGTTTTCATAGAACCGCTCGATGCCGGTCTTGCCGATGTGGTGGGTGCCACTGTAGGCGACCGGGTCGAGGGTCTTGAGCTCTTTCTCGTTGATGCGCCCGACATAACCCACCGAGTGCGCGAAATGCGCGCCCTGCGGGTAATGCCGCACCAGTTGCGCCACCACCTCGACCCCGGGCAGGCGGAACTGGTTGACCGCCACCAGGGCGATCTGCTCTTCGGTCAGCTCAAAGAGAATGGGCACCGGCTCGAACGGCCGGCGCCCCTGTTTCATGCGCTTTTCGAAGATGGCCCGGTCATCGGGGCTCAGTTGCAGCACCTCGACGATGGTGTCGAGCACCCCGGCCCAGTCACCGGCCCGTTCGCGGGTCATGCTCAGGCTGAAGCTGGGCCGGTTATCGGCGACCACCAGGCCATTGCGGTCGAAGATCAGGCCGCGGCTGGGCGGGATCGGCTGGACATGGACCCGGTTGTTCTCAGACAGCGTGGAGTGATAGTCGTACTGGATGACCTGCAGGTAATACAGGCGCGCAATCAGTACGCACACCAGCAGCACGATGGCCACGGCTCCGACCACGACACGGCTGCGCACCAGGCGTGCGTCTTTCTCGTGGTCTTTGAGGCGGATCGGCTGGGACATTTGGAGGGCGAACTACTTGTGGTAAGGGTGCCCGGACAGGACTGTCCAGGCGCGATAGATCTGTTCGCCGATCAGGATGCGTACCAGCGGATGCGGCAAGGTCAGCGGTGACAGCGACCAGCGCTGTTCGCTGCGCGCGCACACCTCTGGCGCCAGCCCTTCCGGGCCGCCGACCATGAGGTTGACCGTGCGGGCATCCAGACGCCAGCGATCGAGTTCACCGGCCAGTTGCTCGGTGCTCCAGGGCTTGCCCTGCACCTCGAGGGTCACGATCCGCTCGCCCGGTTGCACCTTGGCCAGCATGGCTTCGCCTTCCTGACGGATCAGGCGCGCCACGTCGGCGTTCTTGCCACGGGTGTTGAGCGCGATTTCGACCAGCTCAAGGGACAGCTCCGAAGGCAGGCGCTTGGCGTACTCGTGCCAGCCCTCTTCGACCCACTTGGGCATGCGCGAGCCTACGGCAATCAGGCGGATACGCACGACAGCGGCTTATTCGAAACCTGGGGTGTGATGCGCCGCGCTGGCGGCGCGGCTTTGTTCGGCGCCCTGCCACAGGCGTTCGAGGTCATAGAACTGACGGGCAGCGGCGGTCATCACGTGCACCACGACGTCGCCCAGGTCCAGCAGCACCCAGTCGCTGTCGCCCTTGCCTTCTTCGCTCAGCGGTTGCACGCCGGCGGCCTTGACCTTTTCACGCACGCTGTCGACCAGGGCGTTGAGCTGGCGGTTGGAAGTACCGGTGCAGATCAGCATGTAGTCGGCGATGCTGGTCTTGTCTCGTACATCAATGGCTAGAATGTCGGCGCCTTTTACATCTTCCAGTGCGGCGGTGGCCAGCTTGACGACTTCTTCACTGTTCAATTTCTGCTTGGTCATAAAAACTCATTCACTCATCAATGTGGACACACCCTGTGGCTTGCCATGCAAGCGTATCAGGGCGCTCCGTCGGTCTTCGGCGCACGGTACAGCCCGTGCGCTTCGATATAGGCCAGAACCGCATCCGGTACCAGAAAGCGTACCGATCGGCCATCGGCCAGTAATTGGCGGATCTGGGTGGCCGACACCGATAGCGGTGTCTGCCAGACAAACGTAATGTTCCCGCCAGGCCCCGGCAGGGCCAACGGGTCGCTGACGGCCCGCGCCGCCAGCAGGTTGCGCAAGGCTTCGGGCGGTTCGCTGTCCGCATCCGGACGTTGCAGCACCACGATGTGGCAATGTTCCAGCAATTGTTCCCAGCGGTGCCAGGCCGGCAGGCTGCAAAACGCATCCCACCCCAGCAACAGGAACAGTTGATCGTCGGGGTCCATCCCGGTCCGCATCGACTCCAGGGTGTCGAGGGTGTACGACGGCTTGTCGCGCGCCAGCTCACGGTCATCCACCGTCAGCGGTGCCACCCCGGCCACAGCGCAACGCACCATGGCCAGGCGATCCCGGGCCGAGACGCTCGGCAGTTCGCGGTGCGGCGGCCGGGCACTGGGCGTCAGGCGCAGCTCGTCGAGACCGAGCAACTCGGCGACTTCAAGGGCTCCACGCAAATGACCGATGTGCACCGGATCGAACGTGCCGCCCAACATGCCGATGCGCCTGGGCAAGGCGGGCGCGGACTGGCTCAAGTCAGACAGGCTCCTGTCCGCGCAACTGGCCGTCGCCGATCACGATGTATTTCTCGCACGTCAGCCCTTCCAGCCCGACCGGGCCGCGAGCGTGCAGCTTGTCGGTGGAAATGCCGATTTCGGCACCCAGGCCGTATTCAAAGCCGTCGGCAAAGCAGGTCGGTGCGTTGACCATCACCGAGCTGGAGTCGACCTCGGCCATGAAGCGCCGGATCTGCCCTTGATGCTCGGACACGATACCGTCACTGTGGTGCGAGCCGTAGTGGTTGATGTGCTCGATGGCCTCATCCAGGCTGGCCACGACACGGATCGACAGGATCGCCGCCAGGTATTCGGTGTGCCAGTCGTCTTCGGTGGCCGGCAGGGCGTCGATCAGGGCGCGGGTGCGCTCGCAGCCGCGCAGCTCGACGCCCTTTTCACGCAATTGCGCGGCCATGGGCGGCAGGAAGTCGGCGGCCACGGCCTGATCGACCAGCAGGGTTTCCATGGCACCGCAGATACCGTAGCGGTAGGTCTTGGCGTTAAAGGCGATCTGCTGGCCCTTGCTCAGGTCGGCATGGGCGCTGATGTAGATATGGCAGATGCCGTCCAGGTGCTTGATGACCGGCACACGGGCATCGCGGCTGATGCGCTCGATCAGGCCCTTGCCGCCACGCGGAACGATCACGTCGACGAACTCGGGCATGGTGATCAGGGCGCCGACCGCTGCGCGATCAGTGGTTTCGACCACTTGTACGACGCCCGCCGGCAGACCGGCTTCGCTCAGGCCACGCGCGATGCAGGCGGCAATGGCGCGGTTGGAGTGAATGGCTTCGGAGCCGCCGCGCAGGATGGTCGCGTTGCCGGACTTCAGGCACAGGCTGGCGGCATCGATGGTCACGTTCGGCCGCGACTCGTAGATGATGCCGACCACGCCCAGCGGCACGCGCATCTTGCCCACCTGGATACCGGACGGTCGATGACTCATGTCGCGGATCGCGCCGACCGGGTCCGGCAGGCTGGCCACCTGACGCAGCCCGACGATCATGCTGTCGATGCGTGCAGGGGTCAGCGCCAGGCGATCGAGCAAGGCCGGCTCCAGGCCATTGGCGCGGCCGTGGGCCAGGTCTTGCTCGTTGGCAGCCGACAGTTCGGCGCGCGCAGCGTCCAGCGCGGCGGCGGTGGCCAGCAAGGCGCGGTTCTTCTGCGCGGTGCTGGCCCGGCCGATCACACGCGAGGCTTGGCGGGCGGCGCTTCCCAGGCGGGTCATGTAGTCAAGAACAGACTCGGTCATGGTCTCAGGAGGTCTTGGCAAAGAGGAAAGCGGTCGATTATAGCTGTCGGGCCGCCCGAACGACAGCGCAGACAGGCGGATGGTCGACATCCTTGCAAAATCTTCATTAACACCGTGTCTCACAGGCTTTACAGATGACCCCGACTGCCCAAGCCCCTATCTTGTCATTTCCAGAAACAACAAAGCGTAGCCAACCCAAGGTTTGAGCTGCATTCCAGCCCGCCCTTGTTATGATTCTGCGCCTTGCCCCTGCACGCGAGCCTTTATGCCCACAGCCCTGCCCGACTGTTTCTTCAACCGTGACGCCCAGGTACTGGCCCGCGACCTGCTGGGCAAGGTCATTCGCCACAAGGTCGGCGAGCTGTGGCTGGCCGCACGCATCATCGAGACCGAAGCGTATTACCTGGCCGACAAAGGCAGCCATGCTTCGCTGGGCTATACCGAAAAGCGCCGGGCGCTGTTTCTCGATGGCGGGCATATCTACATGTATTACGCCCGGGGCGGCGATTCGTTGAATTTCAGTGCCCAGGGGCCCGGCAATGCCGTGCTGATCAAGTCCGGCATGCCGTGGACGGACGACGTCAGCGATGCCAATGCCCTGGCGCAGATGCAACTGAACAACCCCGACGCCAGCGGGCACCTGCGTGACCCGCAGCGCCTGTGCGCCGGACAGACCTTGTTGTGTCGGGCCCTGGGCCTGAAAGTGCCGGTGTGGGACGGGCAGCGTTTCGATCCTGAGCGCTTGTTCGTCGAAGACGTGGGCCTTGAGCCGCGCATTATCCAGACCACCCGCCTGGGCATCCCGGCCGGGCGCGACGAGCACCTGATGTACCGCTTCGTGGACGCCGAACAAGCCCGCTGGTGCACACGGAACCCACTGCGTCGCGGTCAGGTCGAAGGCCGCGATTACTTTTATCTGGATCAAGGAAACTGACCATGGGTCACTGGCTTGACGGCATTACCGGCTGGCTGACGGCCAACCCTTCCTGGGTGGCGGTGGCCATTTTTGTCGTGGCGTTTGTCGAATGCGTAGCGATTGCCGGGATCGTGGTCCCGGGCACTGTGCTGATGTTCGCCATCGCCGCCCTGGCCGGCAGCGGCATCCTGCCGCTGGGCGAGGTGTTGCTGCTGGGCATTCTCGGCGGCCTGCTGGGTGACCTGGTGTCGTACTTTCTGGGCCGGCACTTTCATCAGAACATCCGCCGCTTGCCAGGGCTGCGCTCGCACCCGGAGTGGATGACAGGCGCAGAAGCCTATTTCCAGCGCTACGGCATTGCCAGTTTGCTGGTGGGCCGCTTCATCGGGCCGCTGCGGCCGATGCTACCGATGATCGCCGGCATGTGCGACATGCCGTTCATACGTTTCCTGGCGGTCAGCATCATTGCCGCCATCGGCTGGTCGATTGCCTACCTGTTGCCGGGCTGGGCCGCCGGTGCGGCCATTCGCCTGCCACTGCCGGAAGGATTCTGGAGCGAAGCGGCGGTGGTCGGTGCCGGTCTTGCGATCCTGTTCGGGCTGAGCATCCAGAGCAGCATGCGCCAGCAACGCTATGCCACCAAGCTGATCAGCGGCCTGTGCCTGTTGGTGATGGCGGCCTTGTTCGTTGGCTGGCCGCACCTGGACCGCTTCGATCAGGGCCTGATGACACTGATTCAGGAGCACCGCAGCGCAACGGCGCAAAACATCGTGCTGCTGGTGACCAGCCTGGGCGACTTCAAGGCCCAGTTGCTGGCCGCCTGCGTGGTGATCCTGGCCCTGGCGATCGCCCGCCAATGGCGGCATGCTGCCTTTGCATTGATGACCCTGCTGGGCACCGCGCTGGCCAACGGTGCGCTCAAGCTGCTGTTCGCCCGCGCCCGCCCGGATGTGCTGCTTGACCCGCTGAGCAGCTACAGCATGCCCAGCGGCCACAGCTCGGCGGCCTTTGCGCTGTTCATGACCCTGGCCGTACTGGCCGGCCGCAGCCAGCCGGTGCGCCTGCGCCTGGCCTGGCTGGTGCTGGGTGCGATTCCTGCGCTGTCGATTGCCCTGTCGCGGGTGTACCTGGGGGTGCACTGGCCGACCGACATTCTTGCCGGCATGATGCTGGCACTGGGCATCTGCGCCGCCAGCCTGACCATCATCCAGCACCGCACGCCGCTGCCGGCCATGTCGCCACGGGTGTGGTGGCTGTTGCTACCGGCCGTGACCGCGCTGCTGGGCGTGTTCGCGGTCAATGCGCTGTCGCACGCGATGCAGCGCTACCAGTACCTGCCCTGAGCGCAGTCAGCCGTCGCCCTGCAGGTCGTCGAGCAGGTTCTGGATCGCTTCAAGACGATCCTCGGGATCGTCGATTTCCAGCAGGTCGATCTTGTCCTGCTCGCTGAACGGCAGCAGGTAGGCCAACTGATTGGCCAGCGACTGCTGCCCCTGGGCCTCCAGGCCCATGTTCAGCGCGGCGACCATGGGGTGCTCGGCCAGGGCATGCAGCAGCGCCACCAGGTCGGCGTCCTCTTCCTGCAAGGGCCGCTCCGGCAGGTCTTCGAGCCACTGTACGTCGGCGACCAGCAGTTGATCGCGCTGCACCTCGGCATGCGTGACCCGAAAGCGTCGCCCGCCCACTACACGAATGCCCAACAGGCCGTTGTCCTGCTGCTGGAAGTCGCAGACCTGCGCCTCGCAGCCAATCAGCGCATAGCCGTCCGGGGCGACACCGACCTCGCGGCCTTCGGTAATGCATACCACGCCAAAACTCTCACCGCGTTTCATGCACCGGCCGATCATGTCCAGATAGCGGGCCTCGAACAGTTGCAGGTCCAGTACACACCCGGGAAACAGCACCGCATTGAGCGGGAAAAGCGGCAACGTCATAACAGGTTCCTTCAAACGATCAAAGACACCGCCAAGGGCAGGCATAATGCCGTGGCCACGCCCATCAGGCTCATGGCCAGCGCGGCGAATGCCCCGGTTTCTTCACCCTCCTGCAAGGCCAGCGAAGTGCCCACCGCATGTGCAGTCAGGCCTAGCGCCATGCCACGCGCCGCAGGATGATCGACCCGGGCCCATGACAGCAAGGCCGGACCGCAGATCGCCCCCAGCACGCCGGTAATCAGCACGAACACCGCCGCCAGCGCGGCGACCCCGCCCATCTGCTCGGCCACCAGCATGGCAATGGGTGAAGTCACTGACTTGGGCGCCATGGTCATCAGCATCATGTGATTGGCCCCCAGTAACGAGCCCAGCAGCAGGCAGGCCCCGGTGGCGAAGACACCACCCAGCACCAGCGTAGTCAAGGTTGGCCAGAACAACTGGCGAATCCGGCGCAGATTCAGATAAAGCGGCACGGCCAGCGCCACGGTGGCCGGCCCCAGCAACACACCGAGGATTTCGGTGCTCTTGCGGTATTCGCCGTATTCGATTGCGCACGCCAGCAGGATGCCGATCAGGATCAGCATCGACACCAGCACCGGCTGCAGGAAGATCCAGCGGGTGCGCTCATAGGCGGCAACCGCCAGTTGGTAGGCGGCCAGCGTGATGCCGATGCCGAACAACGGGTGATGGATCACCGACACCCAGGCGCCATGCCAGTCCAGCATCATGAGGGCTCCTTGTGGCGTGCCTGACGCTCGGCCAGTTTTTGCATCAGGACCCCGACAAAGATCATCGACAGGACCAGCGACACCACCAGCGTTGCGATAATGGCCCAGAAGTCCTCGGCGATGGCGGCGGCATACGCCATCACGCCCACCGCCGGCGGCACCAGCAACAGCGGCAGATAGCGCAGCAGGCTGCTGGCGGCCTGGCCGATGGGCTCGTCCACCTCGCCGCGCACCAGCAGAAACGCCAGCAGCAGGATCATGCCGATGATCGGCCCGGGCAACACCGGTATGAACAGGTGATTGAGCGCAGTTCCCAGCAACTGGAACAAGACCAGCGCCGTCAGTCCTCGTAGCAGCATGCGTGACTCTCGCAGATGACCATTCGCGGCGCCATTATAGGCATGCTCGGGCGCAGGCTATAGACCACCATCGATAGCCCCTGCAGAACTTGACCAACCCGCCTGCCTCTGCTGATCTTCAGCAGCCCGCACGACGGAGCATCCATTCAATGCACGACACCTCAAGGAGAGAGACATGCCTTATGTACCGGCAGCTCAACTGGCTGATTATGTGGGTCAGGACCTGGGACATTCCGACTGGCTGACCATCGACCAGGAGCGCATCGACCTGTTTGCCGAAGCCACCGGCGACTTTCAATTCATTCACGTAGACCCGGTCAAGGCCGCGCAAACGCCGTTTGGCGGCACCATTGCCCACGGTTTTCTGTCGCTGTCGCTGATTCCAAAACTCATGGGCGACCTGCTGGTGTTGCCTGAAGGGCTGAAAATGGTGGTCAACTATGGCCTGGACAGTGTGCGTTTCATCCAGCCGGTGGCCGTGGGCTCACGGGTGCGGCTCAAGCTGCAACTCACCGACGTCACGGAAAAGAAACCCGGCCAGTGGCTGCTCAAGGGCACCGTGACCCTGGAAATCGAAGGCCAGGACAAGCCGGCCTATATCGCCGAACCCCTGACCTTGTGCTTCGTATAACGCCGATGGGCAAGAAACAGTCGTACTGACTGTTTCGCCGCCCTGACACGCTGCGGCATACTCGCGCCTGTTGTATCGCACTTTTGTGCGTCTGGCCCACGCCCGGCGCACACCCCCCGATAGATACCTCGTCGAGACCTGACATGCGCGCGCTTGCACCCCTGGCATTGACCCTTCTGATGGCCGGTTGCGGAGACGGCGAATCCCTGCTGCCACCCGACGGCCGCCTGCCGGACGGCGGGCGCTACCGCGGCGAGCTGGTCAACGGCCTGCTGCAGGGTCAGGGCCGCATCGATTACCCCAACGGCAGTTGGTACGCCGGCCAGTTCGACAACGGCCTGTGGCATGGCCAGGGCGAATGGCATGCCAGCAACGGCGATGTGTACAAGGGTGGTTTCGAGCAGGGCCTGTTCAACGGCCAGGGCAGCCTGACCACGCGCAACGGCAGTTACGTCGGCGGGTTCAAGAAAGGCCGCCGTGACGGCGAAGGCACGCTCAAGGAAAAGGGCGTGTTCTACCGCGGGCAGTTCAAGGCCGACCTCTACGACGGCCCGGGGCGCCTGGAACTGGATGACGGCAGCCAGTACCAGGGCCAGTTCGTCAAGGGCAAGCCCGACGGCGAAGGCGTGCGCAGCGACGCCAACGGCAACCAGTTCAGTGGCCGCTTCGTCAACGGGCAGTTGCAGGGCAATGGCACCTTTACCAGTGCCGAGGGCGACCAGTACCTCGGCAACTTTCATGACAACCAGCTCGACGGCAAGGGGCGCTACGAGAACAGCGAGGGCGACGTCTGGAGCGGCCAGTTCAAGAACGGCGCCCTCACTGGCAAGGGCGAACTGATCGGTGCCGACGGCAGCCGCTACCAGGGCGAGTTCAACAACTGGCGCTTCATGGGTGAAGGGCATCTGCGCCTGGCCGATGGCAGCACCTATGTCGGCCGCTTTGCCAATGACACCTATCAGGGCCCCGGCGTACTGACCCAGGCCGATGGCCGCGTTCTGCGGGGTATCTGGGCCAACGGCCAGCAAGTGCGTGACGAACACGGCAACCTGCTGCCCGACAGCCTGGAAACCGGCCTGCTGGCTCAGGGTGCGCTGCTCGAAAATGCCCTGAAAGCGGTGCCGGCCTCGACGCCGGCAGTTGAGCTGTACAGCCTGGTGGTTGGCGGTGATGGCAAGCAGAGCGTGTTCATGCGTGAAGCCGATTACGTCAGTAACCTGTTGAAGACGCGCTTCGGCGCTCGCGGCCAGGTCAGCCTGGTCAACCATCGCGACCAGATGCAGAACCGACCGCTGGCCACCCGCGAGACCATCAGTCGTGCCGTGCAGACCCTGTCGCAGCGCAGCGGGCCGGAAGACCTGATTTTCATCTATCTGACCAGCCATGGCACCTCGGACCACGAACTGGTGCTCGACCAGCCGCGCCTGTCGCTCTCGGACCTGCCCGCCGACGAACTGGCCGTGCTGCTGGCGCCGCTGAAAAACCGTGACAAGGTCGTGGTGATCTCGGCTTGTTATTCAGGCGGTTTCATTGCGCCGCTCAAGGATGAACGCACCCTGGTGATCACCGCCTCGCGGGCGGACCGGGTGTCGTTCGGCTGCTCCGAGGAGGCCGACTTCACTTACTTTGGCGATGCACTATTTGCCAAGGCGCTGGTCGAAACAGATGACTTGAAACAAGCGTTCGAACACGCCAGCGCCTACGTCGCCCAGCGTGAGATCGAAGACAATTTCGAAGCGTCCGAACCCCAGATGTGGGCACCGAAGGGGGTGATTGCCCGCTGGCAATTGTTGCGCAAACATCAGGCAGAACGAGCACTGACCACAACGCTGATACGCAAGGATGCGAACACCTCAAGTAGCCGTTAGGCGCCGTGGCATCGCCGCTTGGCCATGAGTGTCTAGGCTGTAAGCAGCAAGGGAGAAATTTTATGTACCTGACGCCGCAACATATTCTGCTGGCCGGCGCCACCGGCCTGACCGGCGAGCACTTGCTCGATCGTCTGCTCAGCGAACCGACAGTCAGCCGCGTGCTGGCCCCGACCCGCCGACCGCTGGCCCGCCACGCCCACCTGGAAAACCCGGTCGGCGAACTGGCCACCCTGCTGCCGACCCTGGATGGCCGCGTGGACATCGCCTATTGCTGCCTGGGCACCACGATCAAGCAGGCCGGCTCGCAAGAGGCATTCCGGGCGGTCGACCTGGACCTGGTGGTGGCCTTTGCCGAGCGCGCCCGTGCCCTGGGTGCCCGCCATTTGCTGGTGATCAGCGCGATTGGCGCCGATCCGAAGTCGAGCGTGTTCTATAACCGCATCAAGGGCGAAATGGAGCAGGCGCTGATTGATCAGGCCTGGCCGCAGTTGACCCTCGCCCGCCCTTCGCTGCTGGTGGGCAATCGCACCGAAACCCGCTGGACCGAGCAACTGGCCGCGCCCATTGCCAAGCTGATCCCCGGCAAATATGGCGCCATCGAGGCTTGCAGCCTGGCACGGGCCTTGTGGCGGCTGGCGCTTGAAGAACAGGACGGGATCCGGATCGTGGAGTCCGATGAGCTGCGCAAACTGGGGAAATAGGCGATTCGCTGTACCGGGTCGCATGAGCGACCCGGCAACGATCAGTCACTGCCCATATGGTGCTCGCCCCAGCGCGGCAGCATGTCCTGGGGAATGTTCAGCAGGTTGAGAATGCGCGCCACCACGAAATCCACCAGGTCGTCGATGGTCTGCGGCTGGTGGTAGAAGCCAGGGGATGCCGGCAGGATGGTCGCGCCCATGTTCGACAGCTTGAGCATGTTTTCCAGGTGAATGCTGGAGTACGGCGCCTCGCGCGGCACCAGGATCAGCGTGCGGCGCTCCTTGAGGCTGACATCGGCGGCGCGTTCGATCAGGTTGTTGCAGGCACCGCTGGCAATCGCCGACAAGGTGCCGGTGGAGCATGGCACCACCACCATTGCAGCCGGCGCGCCGGAGCCCGAGGCCACCGGCGACATCCAGTCATCACGACCGTAGACACGAATCTGGCCGGCAGCCGCGCCGGTGTACTCGGTCAGAAAGGCCTGCATCATCGCCGACTTGGGCGGCAGGCGAACGTCGGTCTCGGTGGCCATGACCAGTTGCGCGGCCTTGGAAATCAGAAAATGCACCTCGCGGTCCTCGCGCACCAGGCAGTCCAGCAGGCGCAGGGCGTATTGCGCCCCGGACGCGCCGGTCACCGCCAGGGTAATGCGCTCCGGACCGCTCATTGCAGCGCCTCGGCCAGCTTGCCATGCAGCCCGCCAAAGCCGCCGTTGCTCATGATCACCACATGGGTGCCGGGCTGCGCCTGGCTCTTGACCCGGGCGATGATGGCTTCCAGGGAGTCACAGACCACCGCCGGCACCGCGCATTGGGCGGCCGTGGCGCCCAGGTCCCAGCCGAGGTTGGCAGGCGCATACCAGACCACCTGATCGGCCTGTTGCACGCTTTCGGGCAGGCCGTCACGGTGCGCACCCAGCTTCATGGAGTTGGAGCGTGGTTCGATGACAGCGATGATCGGCGCGTCGTTGACCTTCTTGCGCAGCCCGTCCAGCGTCGTGGCAATGGCCGTGGGGTGATGGGCAAAGTCGTCGTAAAGGGTGATGCCATTGACCTGGGCCACCACTTCCATGCGTCGCTTGACGCTCTTGAAGGCACTCAAGGCCTGGACGCCCTGGGTCGGCAGTACGCCGACATGGCGGGCGGCGGCCAGGGTCGCCAGGGCATTGGCGACGTTGTGCTGGCCGGTCAATGGCCACTCGACCACACCTTGCACCTGATCGTCGAACAGCACCTCGAAACGCGAACCGTCTTCGCTGAGCAGGCGTGCCTGCCACTGGCCACCCTGGCCTGTGGTCTGCACCGGCGTCCAGCAGCCCATCTGTAACACGCGCTGCAAGGCGGTCTCGGTGGTGGGGTGGATCACCAGCCCTTCGCTGGGAATGATGCGCACCAGATGATGGAACTGGCGCTCGATGGCCGCCAGGTCGGGGAAGATGTCGGCGTGATCGAACTCAAGGTTATTGAGGATTGCGGTGCGCGGGCGGTAGTGCACGAACTTGGAACGCTTGTCGAAGAAAGCGCTGTCGTATTCGTCAGCCTCGACCACGAAGAACGGTGTGTCGCCCAGGCGCGCCGACACCGTGAAGTTCTGCGGAATGCCACCGATCAGGAAGCCCGGTGCCATCCCGGCGTGTTCCAGTACCCAGGCCAGCATGCTGCTGGTGGTGGTCTTGCCATGCGTACCGGCCACCGCCAGGACCCAGCGGCCCTGCAACACATGGTCGGCCAGCCATTGCGGCCCGGAGACATACGGCAGGCCGCGGTTGAGCACGTATTCCACGGCCGGATTGCCGCGCGACAGCGCGTTGCCGATCACCACCAGGTCCGGTGCCGGGTCCAGTTGCTCAGGGTCGTAGCCCTGGGTCAGTTCGATGCCCTGAGCCTGCAACTGCGTGCTCATCGGCGGATAGACGTTGGCGTCGGAGCCGGTGACACGGTGTCCCAGTTCCTTGGCGAGGACCGCCAGCGAGCCCATGAACGTGCCGCAGATACCAAGAATATGAATATGCATGACCACCTCGAAAATCGTTCGCGCAGGTTAGCCCAGCGACCATTAAATCGCACCCTGTGTTTGTGCGCTGTATCGACCGCATCTACGCCTAAAGTTCAGCTTCGGGCGCCGGCTTTATGGCCTACGCTTGAGGACTGCATGAATCAAACGCTCAAGCGACAGTCCCAGAACAAGAACGAACCCGCTCAGGAGGCAACACCATGCGTTACGCTCATCCCGGTACCGAAGGCGCCATCGTCAGCTACAAGGAGCGCTATGGTAACTACATCGGCGGCGAGTTCGTCGCGCCGGTCAAGGGTCAGTACTTCACCACCACCTCGCCGGTCAACGGCCAGCCGATCGCCGAATTCCCCCGCTCCACGGCCGAAGACGTCGACAAGGCACTTGATGCCGCGCATGCCGCTGCCGATGCCTGGGGCGCCACCTCGGTGCAGGCCCGCTCGCTGGTGCTGCTGAAGATTGCCGACCGCATCGAGGCCAACCTGGAAGTCCTGGCGCTGACCGAGACCTGGGACAACGGCAAGGCCATCCGCGAAACCCTCAACGCCGACATTCCGCTGGCCGCCGACCATTTCCGCTATTTTGCCGGTGCCCTGCGCGCCCAGGAAGGCAGCGCCGCCGAGATCGACGGCAACACTGTGGCCTACCACATTCACGAGCCGCTGGGCGTGGTCGGGCAGATCATCCCGTGGAACTTCCCTATCCTGATGGCGGCCTGGAAACTGGCCCCGGCCCTGGCCGCCGGCAACGCCGTGGTGCTCAAGCCGGCCGAGCAGACGCCGCTGGGCATCACCGTGCTGATGGAACTGATCGGCGACCTGCTGCCACCGGGCGTGCTCAACGTGGTCCAGGGCTTTGGCCGCGAGGCCGGTGAAGCACTGGCCAGTAGCAAGCGCATCGCCAAGATCGCCTTTACCGGCTCGACCCCGGTCGGCTCGCACATCATGAAACTGGCCGCCGAGAACATCATCCCGTCGACCGTGGAGCTGGGCGGCAAGTCGCCGAACGTGTTCTTCGAAGACATCATGAGCGCAGAGCCGGAATTCATCGACAAGGCCGCCGAGGGCCTGGTGCTGGCATTCTTCAACCAGGGCGAGGTCTGCACCTGCCCGTCGCGCGCCCTGGTGCAGGAATCGATCTATCCACAGTTCCTCGAGGTGGTGCTCAAGAAGATCCAGCAGATCAAGCGTGGCGACCCTCTGGACACCGACACCATGGTCGGCGCCCAGGCCTCGCAGCAACAGTTCGACAAGATCCTGTCGTACCTGGACATTGCCCGTGATGAAGGGGCCGAGCTGCTGACCGGCGGCAAGGTCGAATCCCTGCAAGGCGACCTGGCCACCGGCTACTACATCCAGCCGACCCTGCTCAAGGGCACCAACAAGATGCGCGTGTTCCAGGAGGAGATCTTTGGCCCGGTGGTCAGCATCACCACGTTCAAGGACGAAGCCGAGGCCCTGGCGATTGCCAACGACACCGAGTTCGGCCTCGGTGCCGGGGTCTGGACCCGCGACATCAACCGCGCCTACCGCATGGGTCGCGGCATCAAGGCCGGCCGGGTGTGGACCAACTGCTATCACCTGTACCCGGCGCACGCCGCCTTCGGCGGCTACAAGAAGTCTGGCGTTGGTCGTGAAACCCACAAGATGATGCTCGATCACTATCAGCAGACCAAGAACCTGCTGGTGAGCTACGACATCAACCCCCTGGGCTTCTTCTAAGGCACGCTGCCATTGATCTGAAGCGGTCTGACAAACCGCTTTAGATTGCGCTTTCTAAAGCCAGCAGGCAGCATCGAACCGTTGCCCGAAATGCGCATCAGCCCATAGCGAAGTTGAGGCCTCCCCATGCGGATCATCAAAGCCACGCTGGAACATCTGGACCTGCTGACGCCGTTGTTCGTGAAATATCGCGAATTCTACGGTGAGCTGCCCTTCCCGGATTCGTCACGGGACTTTCTTGAAAAACGGCTACGCCGTGACGAGTCGGTCATCTACCTGGCTCAACCCAATGACGATGACACCCGACTGCTGGGTTTTTGCCAGCTGTACCCAAGCTACTCGTCGCTGTCCCTCAAGCGTGTGTGGATCCTGAACGACATCTACGTCGCCGAGGACGCCCGGCGTCAACTGGTGGCCGATCACCTGATGAAACACGCCAAGAAGATGGCCAAGGAGACCCAGGCCGTGCGCATGCGGGTGTCGACCAGCATCGACAATGAAGTGGCGCACAAGGTTTACGAATCCATCGGTTTCAAGGAAGACACCCAGTTCAAGAACTACGTGCTGCCTATCAGCGAACGCTGATCGCCGCCTTTTAGCCTTATCCGCTCGTCGACTGCGGTTCGCTCATATTCAGGGGCGAACCCCGTTCATCCCCCCTGCCTGCTCAAGGCGCAAGACGAAGCCGGAATCCGTTGGCCCGGATCGCTTGCATCAATCTGTAACCACCCCTCACATCTGGTTACGCCCTATTGAGCAGTTCTGCCTCTATAATGCCGCGCGTCTGCTCTCGTCGTTTTCTGCGTTATCGACATCGGCGGTCTTAATCACGCTGATTGCCCAGGTACTCAAATGGATTTCAACCCGCTTGACCTCATCCTGCATCTCGATGCCTACCTCGACCTGCTGGTAACCAATTACGGTGCCTGGATCTACGCGATCCTGTTTCTGGTGATCTTCTGCGAGACGGGCCTGGTGATCATGCCCTTCCTGCCTGGCGATTCGCTGCTGTTCATCGCTGGCGCCGTGGCGGCCGGCGGCGGCATGGACCCGGTATTGCTGGGCGGGCTGTTGATGCTCGCGGCGATCATGGGCGACAGCACCAACTACGTCATTGGCCGAACGATGGGCGAGAAGCTCTTCAACAAGCCCAATTCGAAGATTTTCCGTCGCGATTACCTGGTGCGCACGCACCTGTTCTATGAGCGCCACGGCGGCAAGACCGTGACGATGGCGCGCTTTCTGCCGATCCTGCGCACCTTCGCGCCGTTCGTCGCCGGTGTTGCCCACATGCCTTACCTGCGCTTTTTCACCTTCAGCGTGCTGGGTTCGATCCTGTGGGTCGGCAGCCTGGTGACCCTGGGGTATTACTTTGGCAATGTGCCGTTCATCAAGAAACACCTCACGCTGATGGTGCTGGTGATCATCCTGGTGTCGTTGCTGCCCATGCTGATCGGTCTGGTACGCAGTCGCTTTGGCCGTTCGGCGGACGCACGCTGAGGCCATGTGGTCATTCGCCAAATGGCGCCGGCAACGCATTCTGGACCGGCACCCCGTGCCGGCGCCGCTCTGGCAGCAGGTGCTGCAGCACTTGCCGATTCTGGATGGCTTGAGCGAACAGCAACTGGAGTGGCTACGTGACGCCTGCGTGCTGTTTCTGCAAGACAAGCACCTGACCCCCTTGGCGGGCGTGACCCTGAATGATGAGCAGCGCTTGTTCCTGGCCGCCCAGGCGCAGCTGCCGCTGCTCAACCTCGGCGACCTGAACTGGTACAAGGGCTTTCACGAGCTGGTGATCTACCCCGACGATTTCCTCAGCCCCCAGCGCTATCGCGATGCCAGCGGCATTGAACACCAATACGATGGCGAGCACAGTGGTGAGGCCTGGTATCAAGGCCCTGTGATCCTGGCCTGGTCAGGGATCGAGTCGAGCGGTGGTTGGGATGCCTATAACCTGGTGATCCATGAGCTGGCGCACAAGCTCGATATGCTCAATGGCGACGCCAACGGCCTGCCACCCCTGCACCGAAGCATGTCCATCAGTGACTGGGCCTGCGCCATGCAAACGGCGTTCGATGACCTCAACCGGCAACTGGACGCCCATCCCGAGGCCGAGACGGTCATCGACCCTTACGCCGCCGAGAACCCGGCCGAGTTCTTTGCGGTCACCAGCGAGTATTTCTTTACTGCGCCAGACCTGTTGCATGAAGCCTATCCGGCGGTTTACGGGCAACTTGGGCAGTTCTATCGCCAGGATCCGTTGTCACGCCTGAAAAACCTGCAACAGCTTGATCCGGCCTACCGGACGGTGACCTCTACGCCTGATGGATAATGCCCCACGCATGGCAAGGCACCTGGAATATGCCTATAATCCGGGCCACTTTTTGGCGGTTTGCGTCAAAAACTGTCTGTTCAACTATGGGGACCAAGTCCAATGAGCTACAGCAAGATTCCGGCTGGCAAAGACGTGCCAAACGACATCTACGTCGCGATCGAAATCCCGGCCAACCATGCGCCGATCAAGTACGAGATCGACAAGGACACCGACAGCCTGTTCGTTGACCGTTTCATGGCCACCCCCATGTTCTACCCGGCCAACTACGGCTTCATCCCCAACACCCTGGCCGACGACGGTGACCCGCTGGACGTGCTGGTCGTGACCCCTTACCCGGTGACGCCAGGCTCGGTGATTCGCGCCCGTCCGGTCGGCATCCTGCACATGACCGACGACGGCGGCGGCGATGCCAAGGTTATCGCGGTTCCGCACGACAAACTGACCCAGCTGTATGTCGACGTGAAGGAATACACCGACCTGCCACCGCTGTTGCTGGAGCAGATCAAGCACTTCTTCGAGAACTACAAGGACCTCGAAAAAGGCAAGTGGGTCAAGATCGAAGGCTGGGGCAACGCTGATGCTGCCCGCGCCGAAATCCAGAAGTCGGTCGAAGCCTTCAAGGGCTGATCGGTTTGTGCGGCTCGAAGTGCCCTGCGGGGCGCTTCGAAGCCTGCCCTCCTCGCGCTGCACCGATGACGCCCTTCCTGTAAAAAACGCGTAGAAAAATCACGTTTATTGCCCCGCACCTTTAAACGCAGCGCAACGGGCGGTGTATCCGCTCCGACAGGACACCCCCTGTTTAGCCTCGAAATCCACTCCCGAGAAACATCCTACAAATTCTCTCGGCAGTTGCCACATGGCTTATTCACTGGAATTCGAAGCACTGCGCATTTGAACACTTCGTTCATTTAAACGCCGGCAGCAGGCTCGTAAACTCCGAGCCCATGAATACATCAGGTGATCGACTCCGCATCCTCTTGCGCGAATGCCATCTTTCCGCAACGGACTTTGCTGCCAATCGCAAGGTAACGCCCCAGCACGTGAACAACTGGTTCAAGCGGGGCATTCCCATGGCGCGTCTGGAAGAAGTGGCTGAGCTGCTGACTGTCAATGCCCGCTGGCTGCGCACCGGCGAAGGCCCCAAACACCCTACGGAACCTGCCAACGAAAGCACCGGCGGCGTACGACAGCCTGCTCCGATGCAAGGCCGCAACACCTCGGGTCCGGATGTGGACATCCAGGTGTTCAAGGAAAGCGAAACCGGCCAGAGCGCACTGGTCGAAGTGCCAGGCGAGAAAATCCGCCTGCCCCTCACCATGTTGCATAGCCTGGACATCGACCCGAAGCAGACCCTCTGCGTCAGGATGAGCGGCAACAGCATGGCCGATCGCCTGGAAGACGGCTCGCTGCTGGCCGTCGACCGTGGCACCACCCAGGTGGTCGACGGCGAAATGTATGCCCTGGAGCATGGCGGGCTGTTGCGCATCCGTTACCTGTACCGGCTGCCCAGCGGCGGCCTGCGCCTGCGCAGCCACAATAACCACGAATACCCCGATGAATCCTTCAGCGCCGAACAGATTGCCCGGCAACCCCTGCGTATTCTTGGCTGGATTTTCTGGTGGTCGACCCTCAACCCGCGCAAGCCTTTGATGACCAGTCGCTGACGAGGGCCGGTCTTGAGGTGACAAAGTGTTTCAGGGCTGGGCTTTAAGGGGGAATGCCAGTATCCTGTGCGCCACTTACGGCATCGACCGCTCAACACCGATGCCTGACCAGGCGCTCTACACGAGTGTTCTGGATTCCAGATTAGCGTTCCTTGCGGATGCACCTTTTGCAGGTGGTTGCGGTTTACCAAAAATAAGCCAAGATTGCCAACGAGAAGCCGGCCACAAGCCGGCTTTTTAATGCCTGAATTTCCCCGCCTAAGGAATTTCCGTCCTGGCCCTACCGCAGATCGTAACCTGACTCCGGTTGTTGGCTCGCGCTGTAAGGCTGATCAGATGGAGCGCTGATTGACGCGACTGGACAGTGCCTCTACCGACTCCTTGCGTTCGGAATATCGATCCACCAGATAGTCCTGACGATCACGCAGCAACAGGGTGAACTTCATCAATTCTTCCATCACATCCACCAGGCGGTCGTAGTACGAAGAAGGCTTCATCCGACCAGCTTGATCAAACTCTGCGAACGCTTTGGCCACCGATGACTGGTTGGGGATGGTGAACATGCGCATCCAGCGCCCCAGCACCCGCAGTTGGTTGACGACGTTGAACGATTGCGAGCCGCCACAGACCTGCATCACCGCGAGCGTCTTGCCCTGGGTGGGCCGTACAGCGCCGATGGCCAGTGGCACCCAGTCGATCTGAGCCTTGAATACTGCGCTCATGGCGCCGTGTCGTTCAGGAGAGCACCACACTTGCCCTTCGGACCACTGCATCAGTTCGCGCAGCTCCACAACCTTCGGGTGGGTGTCGGGAGCATCATCCGGCAATGGCAGGCCTGACGGGTTGAAGAGCCTGGTTTCAGCGCCAAGGGCCTCCAGCAGACGCGCAGCTTCTTCTGTGACCAACCGGCTGAAGGAGCGCTCTCGGGTCGAGCCGTACAGAAGCAGGATCCTGGGTTTATGAAGTGACGGGGCACGCGGTGTCAGTTGCTCCAGCGATGGCGTATCGATCAGATCGGCTTGTACGTTCGGTAATTCATCCTGCATATAACTCCCCTCGACTGGGCGGTTGAGCCCAGCCACAGTGCGCGCTTGATCTTAAAGAGTCCCGATCCGGCTCAGTTCAGTCTTGAGCGCATCAACACTCATGGTGTGCAGAGGCAGAGCCAGGAACGCACTTACACGCGCCTGGATGCGGGCCAGCGTCGATTCGAACGCAGCTTTCACTTGCGCCTCCGTTCCCGTCGCTTCTGACGGATCCGCCAGCCCCCAGTGCGCCTTCAGCGCCGGACCGAAAAACACCGGGCAAGCTTCGCCGGCGGCCCTGTCGCAGACGGTAATCACGATGTCTGGCGGCGAGCCTGCAAAGGCATCCGAAGACTTGCTGCTCAGCCCTTGCGTGGAGATGCCAGCCGCTTCGAGGGTCTGTAGCGCTCGGGCATTGACACGCCCGCCTGGAAAACTTCCGGAGCTGACCGCCTCGATACCGGACGGCGCCAGATGATTGAACAGCGCTTCGCTCAGGATGCTTCGACAGCTGTTGTGGGTGCACATGAACAACACTTTCATCGGCCGATTCCTTGATTCAGAAACTGAGGCGCACGGCCAGGGCGCGCCTTTGAGTACCTTGTAGGTGTCAATCACGTGGCCCCGGGCTGTAATGGCATAGAGGATGACTGCGCATACCGCTGCAATGGCACTGATCGGTACACCCAAAGGCTCGCTGACGAAAAAGCCCACCAACAACAGCCCCCGTCGGCGACAAACGTAGCGCGGTCACGAATAGCCGACTCTGGACGCTCCAGCTGATTGATGTCGTAGGCGTTGGGCAGTTCTTTGCGAAAGAACCACATCAGCATGGCCAGAACCGCACCCAGGGCCGCACTCCAGACGACGCCCAAGCCTTTGGGCTGCCAGATGACCAGCGTAATGGTGATGATGAAAATCAGAACGGCAATCAGCATTTCAACAACTCATTCTGGAGTGGGCGTCAGTCACACAGGGCCTGATTGACGGGACGACCATCCATACGGCACAGGCGCCTGGCTTCGGCTTCCAGCCAGTGCTGATTGGCATCCACAACGTCTTTCAATACAGCCGTCACCCAGTCGGGCAGGTCAGAGTGCAGTCGGTAGTACACCCACTGTCCCTGGCGACGGTCCATCAACAGACCGGCTGAACGAAGCAACGCCAGATGACGAGAAATCTTGGGCTGGCTCAGTTCCAGCGCAGCGGTGAGCTCACAGACGCACAGCTCGCCTTCACTGACGACCAGCAACGTGATTCTGGTGCGCGTGTCATCTGCCAGGCACTTGAACAGTGTGGTGGGGGTCATGGGCTCGGTCATGGACTCTCCGGTTTTCAGGGTTTGACCAACACGAAGGGCTTGATGTGTTCGTGAATGTCATGAGTGCATGGGCTCATCGCCTGGCTACTGCATACGAAAAATCGAATATATGCTTTATCGAATATTCAGTAAAGCAGATATCAAAATGCGCAAATTGTCGTCTTGATAGTCAACGCCAGCTCATCGCTCAGCCCTTGCGGCTACCAGCGCACAAACCGTCCATTACCAGATCCATCAATCTGGCGAGACGCGGCCGCCATTCGCTCTGGGCATCTACTTGCCACAGGCCGGCAATAGCCAGAAAGAAGTCATCGTGCGTGACCCCGCTACGAATCGTACCGGCCTGCTCGTTTGCCCTTAACAGCCGCTCGGCGGCAGCCTGGATCGGGGCATATCCCGATTTTCCTGGAAATTCGTAAGCCGAGGCGGCTTGTCGTATGGCCGTCGCAAGTCCCGCCTTGGTCATTGCGTATTCAGCGAGGCGGTCCATCCACTCTCGCAAGGCCTCTTTAGGGGGCATTGTCGCGAGCAGTTGCTCCGCCATTGAGGCCACCTGCTGCATTTCGAATTGATAGACCTCAAATACCAGGCTTTCCCGGGTAGCGAAGTGGCGATAGAACGTGCCCTGCCCTACCCCGGCTTTCTTCGCAATCGCGTTCAGGGGAACGGCGGGGTCAAGGGTCAGTTCGACCACCGCGACCTGCAGTATCCGCTCGCGGTTCTTGCGGGCGTCAGAACGCATCACCAACTCGTCACTCATGGGTAAAGCTTTTCCTTGATTACGCAATATCTCATTGTAAAGCGGACAACTGTCCGGTAGATTTCGCAAATGGACACTTGTCCGGTTGCGGATCCTTCTGGAGTTTACTATGAACAGCACTGGCAATACGATTCTGGTTACCGGCGGCACCTCAGGCATAGGCCTGGGTCTGGCGCTCAGGCTCCATCAGGCAGGCAACAAGGTCATTATCGCGGGACGTCGCCAGGCCTTGCTCGACAAAATCGTGGCGCAGCATCCAGGCATCGAGTCGGTATTGCTGGACGTCTGCGACCCGGAATCCATCCAGCGCAACAGCGAAGTGCTTAAAAGCAGTCACCCGGACCTGAATGTCCTTATAAACAACGCCGGCATCATGCTGTGGGAGGACCTGGCCAATCCGGACAATCTGAGCACGGCCGAAGATACCGTGACCACCAACCTGCTTGGCACCATCCGCATGGTGTATGCGTTTACGCCACACTTGATCAGCCAGCCCAGTGCCACGATCATCAATGTCAGCTCGGCGCTGGCATTCGTCCCGCTGCCTGCAACACCGACCTACAGCGCCACCAAAGCGGCTGTTCACTCATTCACCCAAAGTCTGCGGGTGCAATTGGAGCATTCGTCGGTCGAGGTGATCGAGCTTGCCCCACCCGGTGTGCGCACCTCTTTACTGGGGCAGGAAAATGATGAAAACGCCATGCCGCTGGACGAGTTCCTCGATGAGATCTTCGAACTGCTGAAGATCAATCCGACCCCGCACGAACTGGTGGTCGAGCGTGCCAGGCCGCTGCGCTTTGCTGAAGCAACCGGCTCACATGACCAGGTGCTGAAAATGCTGTCAGGCTATAAGCCACCGGCACCCTGATGGTCCCATTGAGATAGCACCCGATGCCATCGCCTTGGGCAGATGGCATCTGCTTGTCGCTGCACATCGTCATCCAGGCAAGGCGCATGCCCTGACAACTAGGCATGTTCGGAGCGCGACGCTTTCTGCAGGGTCTGGCCGGTCGATGCCGGCTCGGGCAAGGAGGCGACATAGACGGTACGCGAAGGGAAAGCGAAGCGGGCTTCGACCTCGGCAATCATTTCCATGATCTGCAGATTGATGGTCTGTTGCACGTCCATGTAGACGTTGTAACTGGCGTCCAGAACGATGTACACCGTTTCAAACTCCAGCGCATGCTCACCAAAGCTTCTGAAATGGCAGCGGTCGAACCTGGCCTTTTCCTCGCGCCTGATGATCGCTTCGACCCGCTGCGTGACTTGCCTGATCTGCTCGGCCGAGCAGTCATAGGTCAGGCGAAACTCGAAGACGATACGGCGTTCCTGAAGCCGCTTGTAGTTCTGGATGGTGCTGCCAATCATGTCGGCGTTGGCCATTACAATCTGCTCGCCACCCAGGCTTCTGATACGTGTGGTTTTCAGACCAACATGTTCAACGGTGCCGGCGAGCGCACCCACGACAATGAAGTCACCCACTTCAAACGGCTTGTCGACCGCGATCGACAGCGACGCGAATACATCACTCAGAATGTTCTGTACCGCCAGGGCAACGGCAATACCGCCTACACCCAGGCTGGCCACGAAGGCCGTGATGTTCACGCCCACATTCGACAGCATCGCCAACAGGACCACCGCCCAGAGCAATACCTTGGCGCCCCAGAGGCTCAAGGTCGCCAGGGCACTGGCCTGAAAAGCACCGACGCCACTGTGGCGAGAAAAGTAGCGATGCAGGGCCAGCGCGATGGCCCGGTTCAGCCAGAGTCCGACCTGCAAGGCGGCCACGACAAACCAGAGGCTGCTGACGCGACCGAGCCAACGCTCGGGTAGATCGAGAATGCCGATGCCGATCAGGATCGATGCCAGAAGCAGCAGTGTGTGGCTGGTGCCTGAAAGCACCTGGCCTGCGATATGGCTCAAATGGCCATTGGCGGTGGTTGATCGTGCCTGTATGCGCTTGAGCACGAAACGAATCGCGGTTCTGGCCAGAATATAGCTCAACGTGGCGGCGCAGAATGCAAAGATCCAGCTTGCCAGCGAGATTCCCAAAACCGTGTAGTGCGTGAAAAGTCCTGTCAAACCCTCAGTCATTGAAGCCCCCTATCAACGTCTGCAGGCTCCGCCTGCGGTATCGCAGGCATCACGTGCAGTCAGGTAAAACACCACCTGGCCTGCATCCAGAATCAGGTGGCTTGTTGGGACTTAGTCGGCAGGTCTGCGTGAGCGTTCAATGAATCGGGCCTGCGCCTTGATGGCACGGGTCAATTGCCGGGGTAATCGATTTCGACGCCATGATCGAAGGCACCTGCACCGCCCTGATAATCTCTTGGCACCCGCTCGATATCGGCAGCGACCTTTTCGATCACATTGCGTAATTCCAATCGTTCAAGCCAACGGGCCGGTATCGCCGTCGGGCCGTACTGGATGCCCAGTAAATGCCCGGCAATCAGTCCGGTGCTGTCGCTGTCGCCGCTGTGGTTTACAGCGTTGATCACACCCTGCTCGAAGGAAGGCGCCGAGAGTGCGCACCAGACGCCGATGGCCAGAGCCTCTTCGGCAATCCATCCCCCACCGAACTCGTCGATACGATCCGGGGTTGGCTGGTAGCCTTCATAGAAGTAGAACAAGACCTTTTCAAGACTGGTGCGTACTTCGTCCATGCCGGGCTTCTGCCCGTGGGCAGCCAGGCTTTCACTCAGGGCATGTTCAAGACTGACGGCCTGCTCGCTCATGCGTTGCAGGATGTCGGCGAACAGGCCCGCAGCGTGGTAACCGGCCGGGTGACCGTGGGTCAGGCGCCCGGATTCGCTGGCGGTTTCAAAAGGTTCTGCGAAAAAGGCACAAGGCGCAACACGCATGACTGCGCCGCATCCCTTGCTATTGTTTTCGGCCGCAAAGCCAAGATGCCGGCTGGCCATGAGCGCGCTGACGCACGTGTTACCCGGCGCACGTCGGGACCAGAGTGCACGCTCCTGAACCAGCCAGCCGTTGAGTGTTACAGCGGTTAGCGGCTCGTGATCCTGGGTCATCAGCCAGCGCAGCAAAGCGTGGTGGATCACGGATGGAACGTTGCAGAGGCCTCGCGAGTACCCGCGTACCCAACTCCGCAATAACCCTTCGGCAGTAAACAGCATCATTTGCGTATCATCGGTAATCGCGCCCATTACCCCATAGGCTGATTGAAGATCCGCAATCCCTGCCGCTCCGAATTGTTTCTCAATGGCCGTCCACCCGAGAAACTCCACCGGAGCTCCCAAGGCATCACCGACCGCACCGCCCAGCAGACAGCCCCTGATTCGTTCAAGTCTGTTCATGGGTAGCCTGCTTGCCGCAGCGCGATTCGGCTCATTGCCAATAGCGCTCTTGGTGAAATGAAATCCGATGTCATGTCTATGTCCTTGCATGAATCATTTAGGGTCGAAAACCAATCCAGAATATGTAGAGTTTTACGACACGTATAGAATGTAGACTTATACAGGTAAATAATTCACGCCTATGGAGCCATCATGAAACGGCAGCAGGACATCAGGCAGGTACGCTGGGACCTGGCACTTCGCTATCGATTGATCGAGACGGTTGCGTGGTGGGAAGGCCGGCTGACCACGGTGCACTTGATGCAGAGCTTTGGCATCAGCCGTCAGCAAGCGTCCAAGGACATCAATACCTACATCAACGAGCATGCGCCTGAAAACCTTACATATGACAAGCAGCTCAAGGGCTATATACCCAGCCCGGCATTCAGCCCGAGGTTCATCGATAACAGTGCAAGCGCTTATCTGCACCTGCTTTACCAGAACAGTGCACGGGCGCCACACATCGAAGGCCTGGCACTGGCGTATGCACATACTCGAGTGCTTGAGGTGCCGGATCGCACGATCAAGGCTGAAATCCTGCGGCCGCTGCTCAAGGCGTGTCGCGAGCATCTGCGCCTGGACATCGAGTATGTCTCTTTGAAAAATCCCATTCCTGAAGGACGGATCATTGCGCCTCATACGCTGGTCTATACCGGAATGCGCTGGCACGTCCGGGCCTATTGCGAGAAGAACCGCGAATACCGTGATTTCGTCTTGAGCCGATTCAGGGGTATTCCTGACCTGCGCGACGACAAGACAGAAAACGGGATAGAGGCAGATACCGAGTGGAATACCGAGGTGATGGTGCTCATACAGCCCGATGGGCGTCTGGACAAGGCACAGCAGGCTATTATCGAAACCGATTTTGGCATGCAGGACGGACAATTGATCGTCCCCAGCCGCAGCGCACTGGTGAAGTATGTGCTGCAACGCTACCAGATCGATCACAGGAATCTGGATCCTCACCCTGAAGCGCAGCAGATCGTGGTAGCCAATCTCAAGGAGCTCAAACCCTGGCTCTATGATTGAGCTGTTTTTAAACGCATCCCAGGAGGATTTCATATGACCCGTAACGATATTCAGCCTCTCTACAACAAGGCCTGGCTCTTCGCCTCCCAAGCCCATCTGGGGCAAAAGATGAAAGCCTCTGAGCTGCCTTATGCAACGCACGTCGCCATGGTTGCCAATGAGCTGATCTTCGCGGAGCGACAGGAATCCGTGGGCGAGCTTGAGGTTGCCCTTCCGGCAGCTCTCTTGCATGACGTGCTGGAGGATACGAACACCGCCCAGGAAACGCTGATAGAAGTCTTTGGGGTGAAGGTTACTTCAACGGTTGCCAGCCTGAGCAAGAACCTGATAGTGCCTTTTTCGGAAGAGCGTTACTTACAGGCAATCGCCAATCACTCGCGCGAGGCGGCAGTGATCAAACTGTGCGATCGCATTACCAATCTGCAATCGGCACCTGTGACATGGACACACGCCAAGCGGACGTCTTATCACGCTGAGTCGGCGCAGATCCTGCAATGGCTGGGGCATGTACATGCTTATCTCGGACAGAGGCTTGCCGAGAGCATGGCGCGGTATGAGCAGCTTTATATGGCTGGCGGGGAGGCCATGTTGCCTGAGTGAGGGTTGGTCGCAGCGGCCAGGAAATGTTTTATTCCGCGCAAAGCAAAACCCCCGATCGCAAGGCGATCAGGGGTTCTGGGTTTGAATCTTGACGATGACCTACTCTCACATGGAGAAGCTCCACACTACCATCGGCGATGC
>NZ_QFFU01000035.1 GCF_003131185.1 Pseudomonas ovata
CCATTACTACAATCATGACCGGATAAAAGTAAAGCTTGGTGGATTGAGTCCTGTGGAGTTCAGGACTCGCTCTGTAGGCGTATGGCAATAGACTGTCCAACTTTTTGGGGTCAGATCAAAGGGTGAATTTAATAGCCAATAAAATCAGTAAGTGATTTTTTGCTGAGAACGACCCCTCGGTCGCGAAAAAGCCGTCTCCCACAGGACCCGTCATGGCTAAGGCCCTGTATGCCGTTCGCTGATCAAGCGGCTACAGGCTGGGCGCTGGCACGCGTCTGTGCAGTGGCTCACAAAATCCTCACATGTGAGGACTTACGTCTGTCGGGTGCATCTGTTAGCGTGCACTTCTTGTGGTCTGAACGCAGCAAGGGAGGAGTGCCCATGCCTCGCACGACCGGGGGCGAGAATACGGCAGGAACCGGCAGGGCCCTGAAAAGCTCGACCGACTACATGCGCGACATGCGCCAGCGCCTCAAGGAGGCCGGGCTGGTCAAGCGTGAGTTCTGGATCCGGCCGGAAAACACCGATGCGTTGCGGGGCATCGAAAAAGCCCTGCGACAGCCTTTCCTCGGAACACGAATCAAACTGGAGGATTTCATGACCGAGAATGCCAACTGGACCATCGATTCATTGCACAAGGCCCTGGGCGACCTGGACCTGGTGACTGAAGGCCGGATCGAACTGAGCCTGTGCGACACCACCGAGCACGGTATTCGCCTGACCCTGTGCGAATTCGGCGATCTGCCGGTGTACCTGGCCGTGGTCGGCGACCAGATCCTGGCCGACACCACCCTGATCGAAGTCAGCCGCATCAAGGACACCGCCGCCTTCAACGAGGTGGTGTTGCGCAGCCGTGACCTGTTCCCTTTGTCGGCGGTGGGCATCGAGACACTGGCCGATGGCCAGGAAGTCTATTGCCTGTTCGGCGCCCTGAGCGCGGCATCCAGCCTGACCGTGATCGTCCAGGAAATCCTCACCCTGGCGGACAACGTGATTCGCGCCGCCGAGGCCTTCGACGACCACTTCATCGACTGATACGGCCTTCGCGCTGTTCTGGAGAAACGCATTCATGAGTACAAGCATCTGGAAAAAACTGGTCACTGCCGTGCGTGGCGGTGCTTCCGAAGTGGGCGAGGCGGTCATCGACGCCAACGCCCTGCGCATCCTCGACCAGGAAATCCGTGACGCCGACAATGCGCTGGTCAAGGCCCGCGAAGGCCTGGTCGGCATCAAGGCCAAGCACAAGCTGTCGGCCCAGCGCCTGGAAGAACACAACAGCAATATCGCCAACTGGGAAAACCGTGCCCTGCAGGCCCTTAACAAGGGTGAGGAAGCCCTGGCCGGCGAATGCGCGGCCAAGATCGCCGACATCGAGGCCCTGCGCGCTCAGGAGCAGGCCCTGGCCGACCAGTTCGGCAAGCAGGCTGGTGTATTGCAGGAGCAGGTGCTCAAGGCCGAGGCGCGGATTCGCGGTCTCAAGCAGCAGGTCGAAATGGCCAAGGCCCGGGAAACCGTGCAGCGCGCCCGTGTCGCCACGGCCAATGCCACCGGCGGCGCCAATGGCTCGGTCGAAACGGCGGTCGGTTCGCTGGCACGCCTCAAGCAGCGCCAGGATGAACAGGACGCCAAGCTGGAGGCGGCCGAAGAACTGGCCAGTCAGGCCAATGGTGGCGATCTGGAGCGTCGCTTGCAGGAGGCCGGCATCGGCGCCCGCAGCAGTGGCGCCGACGACGTGCTGGCGCGGCTGAAAGCCAAGAGCCAGACCCCGCAATAAGTGGCGCTCTCGAGCCGTTTTCGCCTGATCCTGGGCCTGTCACTGCTGATGGCCGGGGTGCAGTTGGTCAACGCCGTAACCAGCTACAGCCTGGTGCAGCACGGTATTCTGCCGCGCACGCTGTGGGGGTTGCAGGGCATTGTCTTTGCACCGTGGCTGCACGGCTCGTTCGCGCACTTGCTCAGTAACCTGCTGCCGTTCATGGTGTTGAGCTGGCTGGTGGCGACCGAAGGCGTCAAGCGTTACGCCTGGGTAATGGTGCTGGTCTGCCTGCTGGGCGGGGCGCTGGTCTGGCTGTTCGGGCGCACCAGCCTGCATGTCGGCGCCAGCGGCCTGATCTTCGGCCTGTGGGCCTATTTGCTGGCCAGGGTCTGGTATCAACGCAGTGTTGCCAGTCTGCTGGTGGCGCTGGTGACATTGTTCGCCTACAGCGGTCTGATCGTCGGCTTCGTGCCGGTGCCGGGTGTTTCGTTCGAGTCGCATGCCGCCGGCGCCCTGGCCGGTGTGATCGTTGCCCGGCTGATACACGCCAGGGATGAGCCGCGCTAAAAGAATACCGGTCCCGGATCGGGTCGTTTCTACAGGGCATCCATGATCAAGGAGATGCGCAATGAGTTGGTTCAAACGGATGATGGGCCTGGAAGCGCCGACGTCCACGGGGCGTGCCGGTACCGCCACGACGTCCAGCCCCCTGGGGCTGCGCAGCGGCAGCATGCTGTGCCTGGACACTTCGCTGAAGATCCTGCTGGACGGTCATTCGCAGGTCGACCTGCCGGGTGACGAAAAGGTCTGGGCGGTGGGCGAGATCGATCTGGGCCAGTCCATGACTCTGCGGCGGTTCTACCTGGACAACGAAGACTATTTTCTCCAGATGCTCAGCAACGGGCCACTGCCTGAAGATATCCAGGACATCATTCTGTTCGGCTACTACAGCGCCACGCCGATCAACAGTCGCGACGAGCTGTTGCGCCTGACGGGACCGGCCTCGAAGATCGGCCTGCCGACCTTTGAACATGAAGGCGAGGTCTTCGAGCGCCAGTGGGGCACCGAGACCGGCCAGACCGAACTGACACCGATGGACGAGCACGTGGTCAGCCCCGACAGCGCCTACCGCGTCAAGCACCTGAGCATGCTCTATGCCCGCGAAACCGGGCTGATCGATCGCCGCGAGTTCCTGCTGTTCTCGGTCGAAGAGGACGAGGAGGGTAATATCAGCCTTACCACCGCCGTAGGCGTCACGCTGCAATCCACCGACATCACCGTTCTGTAAGGGCGGTTTCACAAGAGAAGGAAGTCTTCATGCTCGACGCGCTGCGATTGTCGCTCAATGCCCAGGCGGTATTGGGTTTTATCCTCTACATCCTGGTAGCGGCCCTGCTGTTTGCGGTGTTTCAGTTCATCTACAGCCGGATCACACCGCACAAGGAATTCGAGCTGATCCGCGACAACAACAGCGCTGCTGCCCTGGCGCTGGGTGGCTCGCTGATCGGTTTTGCCCTGCCGGCCAGCAATATCATCGCCTACAGCATCAGCATCCTGGACGTCGTGGTCTGGGCACTGATTGCCGCCGTGGTCCAATTGCTGGCCTTCGGTGCCACCAGCCTGGTGCTCAAGGGGCTGTCGGCGCGCATTGCCCGGGGTGAACTGGCTGCGGCCATCTACGCGGCCAGCGTGGCCGTCAGCGTCGGCATGCTCAATGCGGCGTGCATGACGCCTTCGGTCTGATTTCAGGGAGATCACCATGAGACGCAGTTCCGCCAAACTGGTGCTGGTCAGCGCGCTGCCCCTGGCGCTCAGCGCCTGCGGCGATTCGGACGACGAGCCGAATTTCACCGCCAAGACCACGTTCAATTCGGTGCAGCAATGCACCGAGGCCAAAGTGCCGGTGGATGTCTGTTCGGACGCCTACATGGAAGCGCTGGCCGACCACCGCCGCATCGCGCCGGTCTACGATGACAAGGCCTCTTGTGATGCCGACTTCGTGCCGGACTATTGCCAGATCAACTCCGACGGCAAGTACACGCCGAAACTGGGCGGCTTCGAGCTGTCGTTTGCCGGCAACGTGCCGCAGCAGACCCTGGACCAGGCCAACCAGCAGATCGCCCAGAGCAACAGCGGCGCCACCGGCAACCTGCTGACCGGCCTGCTGATCGGTCATTTGCTCAGCAATGGCTTTGGCGGCAACAGCCGCTACTATGGCCAGCCGGTGTACATGGGCCGCGATGATCGCGGTGGCTACTACAACTCGTCGCTGTACACCCACATCGACCGGGGCAAGACCTTCAGCCGTTCCACTCAGGCGCGCTACAGCTCGGAAAAGACCTACAGCAAGTCCACGCTCGGGCGCAGCCTGGGGGGCGGCTCGTCGGTGTCTTCGACCGTGTCGCGCGGCGGTTTCGGCAGCCAGGCCACCGCCCGCAGCGGCTGGGGTGGCAAAAGCAGTAGCAGCAGCCGTTCCAGCTCCGGCGGCTAGGAGTTGCAGCCATGAAACGGATCAGCCTCGAAGAACGCCCCGACTGGCGTGTCACTGCCGAGCGTGAAGGCTTTGACTTTCACACCATCGACGGCGAGCGCTACTGGGACGAGCGGCATTACTACCTGTTCAACGAACAGCAGATCACCCGCGACCTCGAGGTGCCGACCCAGGCGCTGCACCAGCTGTGCCTGGATGCAGTGGCGCGAGTGGTCGACAGCGAGGCACTGCTCAGGCAACTGGCCATCCCTGAAGCCTTCTTCGACCTGATCCGTCGCTCCTGGAAAGAGGGCCACCACCATCTTTACGCCCGTTTCGACTTTGCCTACGACGGCACGGGGCCGGCGAAGATGTACGAGATCAACGCCGACACGCCCACCAGCCTGATGGAGGCTGCGGCCTTTCAGTTGTTGTGGCTGGACGAGCAGGTCGAGCGTGGCGTCTTGCCGGCCCATGCCAGCCAGTTCAATGCCATTGCCGAAGACCTGATCACCGCCTTCAAGCCGTTCAAGGGGCCGGCACCGTTCTACTTTTCGGCGATGTCCGGCTCGGCCGAGGATCGCGGCACCACCGAATTCATGCGGCGCATGGCTGCCCACGCCGGCATCGAGACCCGGCATATCGACATCGAGGACATCGGGCTCGATGGCCAGGGTCGCTTCGTCGACCTGCAGGGCCGGACCATCGAGCGCCTGTTCAAGCTGCATGCCTGGGAGCACATCTTTCACGAGCCCTTTGGCCAGCATGTGGCGGCCAGCGGCACGCGCTTCGTCGAGCCGGCCTGGAAAGCGATCCTGAGCAACAAGGGCATTCTGCCGCTGCTGTGGCAGTTCAACGAAGGCCATCCCAACCTGCTGCCATCCTTTGTCGACACTCACCCCGGTCGTGCCGTGCCCAAAGGCTGGGTGCGCAAGCCGTTCTTCTCGCGCGAAGGCGCCAATATCGAGATTCGCACCCCGGGCGACGAAGTGATCGCCGAGGACGGGCCCTACACCGACGCGCCCTACATCCTGCAACGCTACGCGCCGTTGCCGCGCTTTGGCGACAGCTACACACTGGTCGGGTCGTGGGTGATCGGTGACCAGGCTTCAGGCATCGGCATCCGTGAAGACGACAGCCTGATCACCAAGGACAGCAGCCGTTTCTTGCCCCATGCGGTGATCGACTGACCGAGCGGGTGCAGGACTGGCTTCAGCCGGGAAGCAGGCGCCGCCCTTTCCCGGCTGAAGCCGGTCCTACGGGAAGCAGGTGCTGTCTTTTCCCGGCTACACTCGTGGTTGCTCGGGCCTATCTGGCGTGTGGGAGGGGGTTCTGCCCGCGACAGGGCCTGTGAGGTGACCGCAGCAATCGCCGGCAAGCCGCCTCCCACAAGGTCGTGTACGGCCTTGAACAGGCCGTGTCGGTATAAGAACAACAACAAGGAGTGGTCCATGAGCAATGTTTTCATGCGGCAGATACGCCGGCTTGCGATCAGCCTGGCACTGGGGCTGGCCAGTAGTGTGGCGCTTGGCGCTACTGACGCCCAGACCGGGTCCATCGAATCGCCCAAGGCTGCCAGTACCTTGTTGATCGATGTCACACAGGCCGGCTCCCGGTTGGTGGCGGTGGGCGATCACGGCCATATCCTGTATTCCGACGACCAGGGCCGGCAATGGCAGCAGGCCCGGGTGCCGACCCGCCAACTATTGACCGCCGTGTATTTCGTCGACGCCCAGCATGGCTGGGCAGTGGGCCACGATGCGCAGATTCTGGCCAGCCGCGACGGTGGCCAGACCTGGCAGAAACAGTTCGAAGACCTTGCCCGTGAGGCGCCCTTGCTGGACGTCTGGTTCCAGGATGTGAACACCGGCTTTGCCGTGGGCGCCTACGGGGCCTTGCTCACCACGCTGGATGGCGGCCAGCACTGGGAGGATGTCAGCGACCGTCTGGACAATGAAGACCAGTACCACCTCAATGCCATTGCGTTCGTGCGCGAGGCCGGGCTGTTCATCGTCGGCGAGGCCGGCGGTCTGTACCGCTCCGCCGATCTGGGCCAGCGCTGGGAGAAGCTGCCCGGCCCTTACCAGGGCTCGCTGTTCGGTGTGATCGGCACGGCCAGCCCACGAACCCTGCTGATCTACGGCCTGCGTGGCAACCTGCTGCGCTCCAGCGACTTTGGCGACACCTGGCAGCGCATCGAATTGAATGCCGGGCGCGGTCGTCTGGAGGCCAGCCTGTCCGGGGCAAGCCTGCTGGCTGATGGTTCGCTGGTGCTGGTCGGCAACAATGGCAGTGTGCTGCGCAGCCATGATGATGGGCAGAGTTTCACCGTGTTCAACCGTCCCGACCGGCTGGCCCTGGCCGCCGTGGCCGGCAATGCCCAGGGCGAGCTGATTCTGGTCGGGCAGGGCGGGGTGCGCTCCGGCTCGGCCACCGGTGCTGTGTCGACTCCATGACAAGAATACGAACAAGGATGGCAGGCATGACCGATCTCCAGCATTCCCGGCAGCACTCCGATGAGCGAGCGACCCTGCTTGAACGCTTGATCTTCAACAATCGCCCTGTGGTGATCATCCTCTGCCTGCTGACCAGCCTGGTGCTGGGCTGGCAGGCCTTGCAGGTCCGGCCCTCGACCAGCTTCGAGAAGATGATCCCGCTGGCGCATCCCTACATCCAGAACATGCTGGCGCATCGCAATGACCTGGCGAACCTGGGCAATACGGTGCGTATCTCGGTCGAAGCGACCCAAGGGGATATCTTTTCGAAGACGTACATGGAGACCCTGCGCGGCATCCATGATGAGGCGTTCTACATTCCCGGCGTCGACCGCGCTGGGCTCAAGTCGCTGTGGAGCCCCAGCGTGCGCTGGACCGAAGTCACCGAAGAGGGCTTTGCCGGCGGCGAAGTGATTCCCAAGACCTATGACGGCACCGAGGCCAGCCTGGACGCGCTGCGCAACAACGTGCTCAAGTCCGGACAGGTCGGGCGCCTGGTGGCTAACGATTTCAAGTCCAGCATCGTCGAGGTGCCGCTGCTTGAGGCCTACCCGGACCCCAACGACCAGGGCACCTTGCTCAGCCTGGACTACCAGCAATTCTCCCATCAGCTTGAAGAAAAGATCCGCGACAAGTATCAGACGCAAAACCCTGACATCAAGGTGCATATCGTCGGCTTTGCCAAGAAGGTCGGTGACCTGATCGATGGTCTGTTCATGGTCGTGGCGTTCTTTGCCATCGCCTTTGCCATCACCCTGGTGCTGCTGATCTGGTTCACCCGCTGCATCCGCAGCACCATTGCGGTGCTCAGCACCACGATGATCGCCGTGCTCTGGCAACTGGGGCTGATGCACGTGGTCGGCTTCGGTATCGACCCGTATTCGATGCTGGTGCCGTTTTTGATCTTTGCCATCGGCATTTCCCACGGCGTGCAGAAAATCAATGGCATCGCCCTGCAGTCGGGCGCTGCCGACAACGCGCTGACCGCCGCACGGCGTACGTTCCGGCAATTGTTCCTGCCGGGCATGATCGCGATCCTGGCCGACGCCGTGGGCTTTATTACCTTGTTGATCATCGACATCGGCGTGATTCGCGAACTCGCCATCGGCGCCTCGATCGGTGTAGCAGTCATTGTGTTCACCAACCTGATCCTGCTGCCGGTGGCGATCTCCTATGTGGGCATCAGCCCGCGGGCGATCAGTCGCAGCAAGCAGGATGCAATCAGCGAGCACCCGTTCTGGCGCCGCCTGTCCGGCTTTGCCAGCCCGGGCGTGGCGCGGGTGTCGGTGGTGCTGGCGTTGCTGGCCTTCGCCGGCGGGCTCTGGTACAGCCAGAACCTGAAGATCGGCGACCTGGACCAGGGCGCGCCGGAGTTGCGCCCGGACTCGCGCTACAACCAGGACAATGCCTTCATCATCCGGCATTACTCGACCAGTTCCGACGTGCTGGTGGTCATGGTCAAGACTCCGCCCGAGGGTTGCTCGGCCTACACCACCCTGGCGGCGATGGGCGAGTTGGCCTGGAAGATGGAAAACACCCCTGGCGTGCAGTCGACCGTGTCGCTGGTCAACGTGTCGCGCCAGGTGATCAAGGGCATGAACGAGGGCAGCCTGAAATGGGAGACGCTGTCGCGCAACAAGGATGTGCTCAACAGCTCGATTGCCCGTGCCGAGGGGTTGTACAACACCGATTGCTCGCTGGCGCCGCTGATGATTTTCCTCAACGACCACAAGGCCGAAACCCTGGACCGCGCCGTGCAGGCGGTGCAGGCGTTTGCCGACCAGCATCCCGACCCGCAGCTGGAGTTCCTGCTGGCGGCGGGCAATGCCGGGATCGAGGCGGCCACCAACCAGGTCATCAAGCAATCGGAGTTTCTGATTCTGCTGCTGGTGTACCTGTGCGTGGCCGGCATGTGCCTGCTCACCTTCCGCTCCTGGGCGGCGACCTTGTGCATTGTGCTGCCGCTGGTGTTGACCTCGGTGCTGGGCAATGCGCTGATGGCGCTGCTGGGCATCGGCGTCAAGGTCGCGACCTTGCCGGTGATCGCCCTGGGGGTCGGGATCGGGGTCGACTACGGCATCTATATCTACAGCCGTCTGGAAAGCTTCCTGCGTGCCGGGCTGCCGTTGCAGGAAGCCTATTACCAGACCCTCAAGTCCACCGGCAAGGCGGTGCTGTTTACCGGGTTGTGCCTGGCGATCGGCGTGTGCACCTGGATATTCTCGGCCATCAAGTTCCAGGCCGACATGGGCCTGATGCTGACCTTCATGTTGCTGTGGAACATGTTCGGGGCGCTGTGGCTGCTGCCGGCGCTGGCGCACTTTCTGCTCAAGCCGCAGAAGATGGCCGGCAAGGTGGGGCATTCGCTGTTTTCCCATTGAGCCTGGCACAGCGCTTTGCCCTATCATGGCGGCCTTTATCCGCCGTTTCGTGAGTGCATATGACAACTTCCAGCTTTCTGCAAACCCTGCAAGCCACCACCCTGCTTGAGATCGACGGGCTGTATGCCTCGGATTTCAGCCTCGAAAACGGTCTGCAGATCGAGTGTATGGATGGCCGCGCGCGCAAGGTCTGGACCTTCAGCGCCGAGCAGGTGCAGGCTGCGTCCTTCGACGAATCGCTGCAAAGCTGGGTCATCAACAATGGTGAGTCCGATCATCGCGTGGTCTGCCTTGATGCTTTCAGCCCCAACGATGACGAAGAAGCCGACGAGGATTGATCCAGATCAGTCTTTGGCCACGCTTCAACCGCTAGACTGCCCCGGCGTGCCGGCCCGCTGACAATCAATGCTCAGGGGCCCGGCATCGGTTGGTAGGGTGCCCGGAGCCTTTCGGGCACTACACACGGATGTGCTTGCCTTTTCTTGCCCCGCTCACGGGGTAACGACGTTTGCCGCGCCGGCTTTTGGCCGCGCCTCGGTTTCATGAAATCGAACGACAAGAAAAAACAGGGAGTTTCAATGTCTATTCAAGGTGCGTTGAGCCGTGCACGGCTGTTTCCGACATTTCTCGGGGCCTCGCTGCTGGTGCTGGGCGTGGTGCAGATCATCGCCGGTTACCAGCTCGTCAGCCTCGGCGGTTCGTGTTACTTCCTGCTGTCCGGGCTGGGTCTGGTGATGTGCGGCCTGCTGCTGTTGCTGGCGCTGCGCGTGGCCATCTGGCTGTTCAGCCTGTGCCTGTCGCTGTGTACGGTCTGGTCGTTGTGGGACCTGGGCCTGGATCGCCAGCAACTGATGCCGCGATTGTTCATCTGGCTGCTGATCGGCATGGTGTTGCTGGCACCCATCGCCCGGCAAGGCCTCAAGCCGATGCGCCGGCCGTTTTCCCTGACGCACCTGGTGGTTGCGCTGGCCATCACCGGCGTTTCCCTGGACCCGCTGGCCCAGATTCGCCAGTACCGTCCCGATTATCGCGGGCTGGCCACCTTGTTCATTCCCAGTATCAATGGGCTGCCTCTGGCCATGGAGGCCACGGCAGTGCTGGTGCCTGAAGGTTGAACCTTGATGACTGGCGCATTGTCCTGTCTGAACAGACTATGACAATAAAAAGGAGGCCATCATGATCCAATCTTCACGGCCCTGGCTGGCGCTTGCCGGGGCACTCAGTCTCTTTTGCGCTCAGGCTCAGGGTATGTCAGACACCGATCTATTAGTGGGCACCTACACCCAAGGCAGCAGCCAGGGGATCTATCGCATGGGGTTCGACAGCCAGACCGGGCTGATCGAGCCCGGACCGCGCCAGGTGGTGCAGACCGACAACCCCTCCTGGCTGACGCTGTCGCGAGAAGGACATTACCTGTTCGCCGTCAACGAGAACGGCCCCGGCCAGCGTGATGAGCGAGGCAAGGTCAGCAGTTACAGCATTGATCCCGCTACCCGGCAGCTGACGCTGATCAATCAGGTGGCCAGCCAGAGCGATGAGCCGACCCACGCCAGCCTGACCCCGGACCAACGCTTTTTGCTGGTGGCCAATTATGCGGTTCAGTCAAAACCGGGCGGCTTGCTGACGGTGTTGCCGGTGGGTGAGGGTGGGCAACTCGGGGACGCGGTGCAAACGCACGGGCCCAATGCGCCCAGCAAGGTCAATCGTGAGCGACAAGCCTCGTCGCATGTGCACTCGGTGGTGCCCGACCCTGAGGGCAAGTATGTCGTGGCCGCCGACCTGGGCGCCGACCGCTTGTTTGTTTATCGCTATCACGCCGACCAGCCGCAACCGCTGCAGTGGATGAAAAAGCAATCGAACGTTGTCCTGCCCAAAGGCAGCGGGCCACGACACCTGTTGTTCAGCAAGGACGGCTTGCATGCCTGGCTGACCCTGGAAATGTCCGGGCAGGTGGCGGTGTTCGATTACCTGGATGGCAAGTTTCGCCGCACGCAACTGGTCGACCTCAAGGGCGCCGAGCGCAAGGCCAATGGCGCCAGCGGCCTGCATGCATCGGCGGACGGGCGTTTTCTGTATGTGGCCAACCGTGGCGAGGTCAACGAGATGCTGGTGTTCAGCATCGACCCCACCACTGGCCAGTTGAAGGAAATCCAGCGGCGTTCGGTCGAAGGACGTGAGCCGCGTGAATTCAGTATCGATCCCTCCGGCAAGTTCCTGCTGATCGCCAACCAGAAAAGCAACCAGATCGTCACCTTGCGCCGCGATCCGCAGACCGGCCTGTTGGGCGATATCGTGCAGGCACTGGATTTCGATGCGCCGTCATCACTGGTCTTTCTGCCCGACCCGCAGTAAGCCAACGGCTCTGGCCCGCGCCGTTGGCGGGCTACAGCCATTATCATTCGCAGTGATAGAAGCTAGTGCTGCAAAAGATTTTTGCCAGACCCGCCTCGGGAGTAAGTTTGACCCATGGCCCCAGCGGCCCGGACCTGAAACCCCTTCCGAGGAATCGCCCCATGAACTTCAATATGTTTTCCATCATTGCTGCATCGGCCATCTCTGCCACTGTTGCCCTGCCTGCCAGCGCCAGTTCGGAAATCACCGAAAAAAGACTGCATGCCAACCAGACCCAGAGCTACACCCCGCAGTACCTGCAACAGAGCGCCAACTTTTACGCCGCCCTTGATCATAAAAGCGTGCGTTGAAACACAGCACTCAATGAAGCTTTCGCGAGCCTGTTAGCCCACTTTCCTGGCGACCCCTGCTCATCGCGCAGCAGACTACGCAGACCTCGTCGGCCAGCCGGTTCGCGAAAGCTTCGCTTATATTCGTCATCCCCGCAGGGTACTCTCTGCGGGGATGTTTCTTTTGGGCCATACAAAAGATTCAACTTTCAGGACCGGCAGGCATCAATACCAGTGATCGCCGGTATGCAAAGACATGCTTTCTCATGGATCAACCTTTGAAGCACTCTGGTGCGACGCAAAGACGAGGAATTCAAACATGGCCACTGCACTGCTTCATTCGATCAAGCAAGGCGCCTGGATTGCCATTGCCCTGTACGTGGTGCTCATTGGTGTGGTCACTGTGACCAGCATGAGCCCGAGCCTGACCGACGCCCAGGCGCCGGTGGTGGTGCACAGCGCCGAGCCAGCCACCGCTCACGCGTCCTGACGGCCGTCGAGTGGGGTTGCTCATGACCCTACCTCCAGCGTGCTCAGGCCATTGCCCTGGCGCTTGACCCGGATCTGCACGGCGATGCGCTCGTGCATTTCCTGCACATGGGAAATCACCCCGACCTTGCGCCCCTGTGCCTGCAGGCCATCCAGCGCATCCATGGCCAGTTGCAGTGATTCGGGGTCCAGGCTGCCGAAACCTTCGTCGATGAACAGCGACTCGATGCGCAAGGTGCTGGACGCCATCGACGCCAGCCCCAGTGCCAACGCCAGCGACACCAGGAACGTTTCGCCGCCCGACAGCGAATGCACCGAACGCATCTCGTCACCCATCTCGGTGTCCAGCACCAGCAGGCCCAGCAGGCTGCCACCACGCTTCAGGCGGTAGCGGCGCACCAGTTGACGCAACTGGGCGTTGGCGTGGTGCACCAGCAGGTCGAGGTTGTAGGCCTGGGCCAGCTTGCGGAAGCGATCACCCTCGGCCGAACCGATCAGCTCGGCCAGGCGCCCCCAGCGCAGCCGCTCGGCACTGGCCCATTCGATACGCGCCTGCAATTCACCACTTTCGGCCTGGCGCCGCTGGTCTTCACTGACCTGTGCGCGCAGGTCGGCGCACACTTGCTCGCTCAGGGCGAGCTCGGCCTGAGTGCTCAGCAGTGCCTCGGCCAGGGCCGCGGCATCGCTACCGGACTGTTGCGCTTCATGCTGACTCAGGCGCTGCTCGCGCTCCTGGACCAATACCCTGGCCTGTTCCAGGGCTTTGTCGCTGGCGTGCAGGCGCTGGCGCAAAGGCTCGACCTGTGCCGGATCGAAATCCAGCAAGGCCTGCAGGGTATTGTCGTCCAGTTGCGAATGGGCGTTGCGCCAGGCAGCGAGCTGTTCGAGCAGTCCAAGGTATTCACTTTGCAGGTCCTGGTGCTGTTGCTGGCCGGCGTTCAGTTCGGCTGCCAGCTGGATGAGCTGCGCCTGATTGTCCTGAAAGGCCTGTGCGGCCTCGGCTTGCGCACTGCGGGCCTGTTCGACACCTTGCTCCAGTGCCTGTTGCCAGTGTTCGGCACGGGCATGCGTGCCCAGCAAGTCGCTCAAGGCCGCCTGGCTGGCGTGCTGCTGATCGCTCAATTGCTGCACGTGCTGTTGCAGTTCGAGCTGGCGCTGCCGGTCGCTGCTCAACGTGTGCTGGAGTTGCTCGACAGCCTTCTGCCGCTCGGCCTGTTCCTGCTCCTCATCCTGCTGCTGTTCGATCAGTGCCAGGCGCTCGCCCACCTGTTGTTCCAGGCGCATGACGCTGGCACTGGTGTCGTCGCGCAAGGCCGCCAGGGTGTCATCGGGCAGGACACCGGCCAGTGCATCAAGCGCTTCCTCAAGGCGTTCGCGGTCAGCGTGCAGTTGCCGCTGTTGCTCTTCGACCTGCCGAGTGGCGTCCTGGCTGGTCAGCTGCGCCTGTTGCAACTGATGCTGCAACTGAGCGGCGTCCTGTTGCAGCGTGAGCAGGGCCTGCTGGCGCTGTTCGTCCTTGAGAATCACTTCGTTGAGCTGGTCGAGCTGGCGGGCCAGCCAGGCGCTGCGCTCGGCCTCGGCGCGATCGAGCACGGCAGCGGCCTGCGGATGGTCCTGCAACTGCGCGGTCAACTGCTGTTGCTGGTCTTGCAACTGTTTGTGCTGCTGCAAGGCATCCTTTTGCCGCGCAATGACTACGCCGACCTGTTCACGCAGCTGGCTGCGCTGGTCCTTGAGTTCGTCCACGGCCTTTTCGGCACGGCTTTGCTCGCTTTCATCATGCTCGGCCAGGCCTTGCAGCACCGCCTCGGGCTTGTGCCAGGGGTGATCGGCGCTGCCGCACACCGGGCAGGGCTGCAGGTTTTGCAACTGGCTGCGCAGAGCCTCGACACTGGCACTGCGGGCCAGGCGCTGGCGATCAAGCAATTGTCGGGTGACGATCAGCGTCTGTTCGGCGACCTTGAGTTGCTCGGCCACGGCCATGCCCTGGGCCGTGAGGTGTTCGCGTTCCTGCTGGGCGCTGTGCAATTGCTCGCCCAGCGCCTGCAAGGGCGCATCGAGGGCTTGCCGGCTGCTCCACAGGCGGCTGAGATCTTCGATGGCGCGGTGCTGCTTGCGGTTGTCCTGCAGCAGGCCACCGAGCAATTGCAGGTGCTCGGTGACCGCCTGAGGCTCGACATCCGCTTCGCGGTAGAGCACGTCCAGCGCGCTGCGTTGCACCCCCAATTGCTGCTCGGCTTCCATCGCCCGCTGCACCAGGGCCGGTAACTCGTGCTGCCCCTGGCGCACGCGGTTGGCAGTCAGGGTCAGGGTTTTGAGGCGATCACGCCAGGCGCTCCAGGCCTGGGTCAGCGGCGCCAGCGATGTGCTGGCCTGCAGTTGCCCGGTGATTGTCTCCAGGCGCTGGGCGACCTGTTGCTGTCGGTCGAGCAGCGCCTTCAGTTGCGCCTGGCCCTGTTCATACGCTTGTGCACTGTGTTGCTGTTGCGTACGGGCCTTGTCCAGCCCCTCGGCCAGGTGACTCAAGGTGTTCTGGGCATCGAACGCCTGCTGCAGGCGTGGCCGGACCTCGACGAGCTGCTGCTGGGCGGCCTGTAGCGTGGTATGCGCGCTGTCGCGGCGCGC
Organism: Pseudomonas ovata; assembly: GCF_003131185.1. GTDB lineage: Bacteria > Pseudomonadota > Gammaproteobacteria > Pseudomonadales > Pseudomonadaceae > Aquipseudomonas > Aquipseudomonas ovata. The sequence goes on from NZ_QFFU01000035.1 coordinate 14,898, forward strand.
TTGCAGGTCTGTGGCCTGGGCGTCCAGTTCGATCCGGCGGGCTTGTTGTTGAGCGATACGCTCGGCCAGCGGCGTCAGTTGTGCGTGCAGTGAGGCCTGGCGGGCAAAGTGATGACGCTGTGGCGCCAGCGTTTGCAGATGCTCCAACTGCTGGCGCAGCTCACCGAGCTGTTGCCAGTCCTGCTCGGCGGTCGTCAGGGTGTGGCGCGCCTCAAGGGCTTCATCGCCCAAGCGTTGCAGTTGCGCCAGCCATTGCTGTTGTAGCTCCAGCGCGCGCAGCCTGGCCTGTTGCGCCTTGAACTGCGTTTGCGCGTCGAGCACACGCCGGTCCAGTTCGGCGCGCTCTTCGACACTCATGGGCGCGACGCCGGTGGCTTGCAGGTTCAGGTCGTCCAGCGCTTTTTTGGCGTCGTTGGCCTTGAGGTAGGCGCGCTTGCCCAACTGGCTGTAGATCGCCGTGTTGGTGAGCTTTTCCAGCAGTTCGCTGCGTTCCTTGTCGTCGGCCTTCAAGAAGGCGCTGAACTCGCTCTGGGCCAGCATCACGGCGCGGGTGAACTGCTCGAAGTTCAGGCCCAGGCGTTGCTCGACCAGTTGCTCGAACTCGCGTTTGCTCTGGTTGCTCAGCACCTGTTCGCTGTCCAGGTCGGTCAGGGTCTGGCGGCTGGCCTGCAGTTTCTTGGCAGCGTTGTCGCGGGCACGGTTGGTTTCCCAGCGGGCACGGTAGCGGCGCTGATCGATGCCGATGAAGTCGACCTCGGCGTAACCACTGCCGGTGCCGCGGCGCAGCAAGGTGCGCGGGTCACTGGTGGTGATCTCGCCGTCGATGTCCGGCACCTTGGAGGCGGTGATACGGCTCAGCCGTGGAATGGCACCGAACAGCGCCAGGCACAGCGCATCGAGCAGGGTGCTCTTGCCGGCGCCGGTGGGGCCGGTAATGGCGAACAAGCCAGCGCTGGCCAGGGGCTCGGCGGTGAAGTCGACCTCGAACGGGCCGGCCAGCGAGGCGAGGTTTTTCAGGCGGATGGCAAGGATTTTCATGGGGCTTCGCTCTCGTGCTGGACTTCACGCAGCAGCGTGGCGAAATCGCTGAGGGTCTGTTCGTCTACCGCATTGCCGTAGGTGTCCTGCCAGGCCCGGCTGAACAGCTCCTGCGGGGTCAGTTGGTCCAGGTCGATCAGTTCGACGCCGGCTGTGTCCGGGTCATCGTCACGGGCGCTGGCGTATTCGGCGGCAATGCGTACCAGGCGCACGGCCTTGCCCTGCAGGGCCGCCTCGATGCGGCTGCGCAGGTCCGGCTGTGGCTGGTCCAGGCGCACGCGCACCTCAAGCCAGGGCTGGCGCTCGGCTTCGGCGAGCAGGTCGAGATTGGCCAGGGCAGCCAGTTGCACCAGCAGTTCATCAAGCGGCAACGGGCCCAGGCGCTGCAAGGGCACGGTGCGCGGGATCAGCAAGGGCTCGACGCTGACCAGCCGTTCACCGTCGCAGGTAATTTCCAGTATCTGGTGCTTGTAACCGATTTCCGAAAACGACAATGGAATGGGCGAGCCGCTGTAGCGGATGCGCTCTTCGCCATTGACTTGCTGAGGCTTGTGCAGGTGGCCAAGGGCGACGTAGGTGATGTCGGGTACGAACAGGCTGGCGGGCAGGGCCTCGGCGTTGCCGATGATCAGGCTGCGCTCGGAGTCTTCGGACACCGAACCGCCGGCCATGTGCGCGTGGCTGACCGCGATCAGTGCCTGGCCTGGCTGGCGTTTGGCCAGGGCGGCGTCGATCAGCAGGCGGTGAACCTGGGCGATGCCGTGCAGGTAGTCATCGCCCGACAGCGCCCCGGTCACTTCGGCCGGACGCAGGAACGGCAAGGCCAGGCACCAGGCCCGCACCTCGCCGCTGGCGTCAGGCAGCGGCAGCAACAGACGCTCGGCGTCCAGGCGGCCGTCATCCAGCCACAGCACGCGGCCCAGCGCATGGGTGCGCAAGCGGCGCATCAATGGCGCAGGCAGCTCGATGCGCGAGCCGGAGTCGTGGTTGCCGGCAATCATCACGATGGTCAGCTGCGGCTGTTGCTCGTGGGCGTCGACGATGAATTCGTAGAGGCGTTCCTGGGCTTTGACCGGTGGGTTGACGGTGTCGAAGATGTCACCGGCGATCAACAGCACATCGGGCCGGCGCTCGGCCAGGCGGGCCAGCAGCCAGGTCAGGAAGGCCTGGTGCTCGAAGTCCCGCTCCTGGCCATGCAGGTGCTGACCCAGATGCCAGTCAGAGGTGTGAAACAGACGCATGTGATTACCTTGTGATTGACCTGCAACGCGTTATTTGGGGTACAACGGCGGCAGTCCGGCCTCGCCATTGGCATGTAAGCGTTCGCTGGCCGGCAGGGTGCCGATGGCGCGCCACAGGTCCTCGCCCAGCCAGAACTGGCCGGCCTCGCTGTACAGCGCGCCGTTCAGGCCGTCCAGGGCATCGGACAGCGGCACGAAGCGGGCGGCCATTTCGGCCAGGGTTTCCGGTTGCTGGCGGGCCCAGGCGTCCAGGGCCTGGCGGGTGGCGTGCGGGTCGTTGGCCTGGCAGGCGCGCTTGAGGTCGTCCAGCACCGTGCGCGGGCTGGGGCCGCTCTGGGCGCTGCGGGCCACCGCCGGCTGGCCCCTGGCGCGCCACCAGAACACCGCGCCCAACAGGGTGGTGAAGGCAAAGAACAGCGTACTCAGTTGCCAGACCCACAGCCACGGTGCCAGGGCACTGTGATCGCCGCCCACGGGCGTGTCGACCGCAAGCCCCGGGTTGTTGGTGACTTGCAGGGTGCGCGCCGGCAGGCTGCTGTGTTCGATGTGTTCTTGCTGGGTGTTCCACCAGGTGATCTCGATGCTTGGCAGTTCCATGGCACCTGTACGGTTGGGCACCAGCGCTTCGCTCTCCTGACGGCGGCCGATCAATCCGCGTTCATTGGCCTCGTTGCTCAGTTGCGGTTGATCGGGGTAGCGGCGCAGGCCTGGCAGGTCCGGGTTGGTCAAGGGCGGCAGTTGCGCCGCCGACAGGCCTTCGACCTGCAGGCTCAGGGTGCGGGTCAACGAATCACCGACTTGGGTATTGACTGTGTCGGGGTTCCAGTTTTCTTCCAGGGTCACGTTGCGTGCCGGCAGCCAGGGCAGGTGCGCCGGCCAGTCGTGGGGCGTCGGCTTGACGGTCAGGGTGATCTCGGCCGAACTGACCTGCAACGCCTTGCCCGGTTGTGGGCCATAGGGGTTGGGCGCCTGTTGCTGACCGGGGCCGATGGCCGCCGCGGTCTGCACCTGGGTGGCACTGAACACCAGCGCCGGAATCTGCAGCACGCCACTGCGCTGCGGGTAGATGGCGTAGCGGGTTTCGATCACCCCGTGGCGAATGCCGTTGATGAGCTTCTCATAGGTGCGCGGCTCACCGAGTTTTTCGATGCGCGCCTCGGGCAGTTGCAACGGGCTGAGGTTGCTGTCGTCGAACAGCGCCACCGAATGATAGATGCGCAGGGTCAGCACGGCCTGGGCCTGCACATAGACGCTGTCGTGATCCAGGCTGGCCTCGATGAATACCGGCGCCAGTTCGTTGGCCGGCTCCTGCACGTTGCCGGGCAGCACCTGCAGGGTGATCGGCTGGCTGCTCAGTTCGCCCAGGGTCAGGGGCGGAATCTGCACACTGCCGGTCTGCCGGGGCAGCAGGGTGATCAGCCAGCGGGTATTGGCCTGGCTGGCGCCGTCCAGGGTCGTCAGGCGGTTGACCTGGCGGGTGTCGCGCACCTCGAAGTCGGTGTCCAGTACGCTCAGGTCGGGCTTGCCGAACTGCGTCACGTCGTTGGTTTCCAGGGTCAGTTCCACGGTTTCGCCCGCGCTCAGGCGCGTGCGGTCGACCTGGGCGGTCAATTCCGCCGCCTGGGCCGGGAGCATGAACACCCCGAGCAACAAACCGACAAACAATGACGCACGACTCATGGGGTGGTTTCCTGATGCTGCTGTTCGTAGCGGAACTTGCGCCGCAACAACTCGCCGGGATCGTCCGGGATCTGTCGCAGCCAGTGTTCCAGGGCCTGGCGCCGTTCGCCGTCCAGGGGCGCGTCGCCGGTTTGCAGCGGCGGACGCGTGGTATTGTCGGCGTCGTCGGAAATCGGCGTGCCGCTCACGGTGTCGCTTTCATTGGGTGTGTCGCGGTCGCTTGACGCGCTCGGGGTGTCCGCCTGCTCGCCGGGTTGGGCGTCGCTCTGGCCATCGGCTGACGCGGCATTCTGCTCTGCCGCGTCGGTCTGTGTGGCCGGATCTTCATTTTCGGTGGGCTCATCGGGCGGCGGTTCATCGGCGGCCTGGGCCTGATCGCGGGCCTGCTGCACCAACAGCCGGTTGATTTGTGCGGCCGGAAAATCCGGCTGGCGCTCAAGGGCCTGGTCGAACGCGTCCAGGGCGCCCTCCAGCTCACCACTCAAGGCCAGGGCAGTGCCACGGTTGTAATGGTCGGCGGGGCTGTCGCCGGCCGCAAAACGCTGGGCAGCACCGGCGTAGTCACCGGCGGCAAACAGCGCCATGCCTTGCCATTGCACGTTCTCGAAGCGTTGTGCGGCCTCGGCCGGGCGCTGGCGCTCCAACAGGCGCTGGCCTTGCTGGTCCGGGCGCAGCCACAGGTCCTGCCAGTCGAATGCCAGGCTTTCGCGCGGCAAGACGCATAAAAAGGCCAGCCCGAACAGCCAGCCACGGCGCATGGCGCAGGCGGCCAGCAGCAGCAGCGGCAACAGCAGCCAGTGGCCCTGATCGGCCCAGGTGTCCAGCCGCAGGCGACGCCCGTCGTTGAGCACACGCTGCGGGTTGTCGAGCAGGCCCAGGCCTTGCAGGTCCAGCAGGTCGCTACGGGCCTGTTGGTAGTGTCCGCCCATCGACGTGGCAACGTCATCGAGGCTGGCGCCGTCCAGGCGTGACAGCACGATTGCACCGTGTTCGTCGCGTAGCAGGCCGCCGTTGTCCAGGCTGACTGGTGCACCGTCGCGGCTGCCCATGCCCAGAATCAGCAACGGGGTGCCTTGCCCGGCCAGGGCACCCCGAATGCCCTGGCGCTCCTGTTCGCTGAGTGATGTGCCGATCAGCAGGATACGGCCCTGGCCCACGTCGGCCTGGTGCAACAAGGCCAGGGCCTTGCCGATGGCCAGGTCGGCCCGCTGGCCGGCCAGTGGCATGATCGATGGCTTGATGGTTTCCAGCAGGTTATGGCTGGTGGCCAGGTCGTCGGACAGCGGCACCAGGGTGTGGGCGCTGCCGGCGTAGACCACGATCGCCGTCTGCGCATCGTTGCGGGTTGCCAACAGGTCGCGCAGCTTGCGTTTGGCCAGTTCCAGGCGGTTGGGCGGGGTGTCGCTGGCCAGCATCTGCGGGGTCAGCTCCAGCACCACCACCAGCGGGTCGATGGGCTTCTGGCCAAACTGTTCCAGGCGCTGCCAGCTCGGGCCGACCAGCGCCAGCACCGCCAGCAGCCAGGCGATCCCGAGCACGATCCAGTGGGTCTTGCTGTCGCGGCCATGACCGCCGCCGAGCAGGACATGATGAAAGGCCGGTGGCAGGATCATCTGCCAGCGCCCGGCGCGTTTCTGCCGGTGCCAGAGCTTGTACAGCAGCCACGCCAGCAGCGGTACGACCAGCAGCCAGGCGGGGCGCAGCCAGTGTGGCCAGAGGCTGATCATTTCGGGCTCCGTAGCTGTTTGAGGCGTTGTCGAACGTGTTGCAGCTGCGCTGCCAGTTTCTGGCGCAGCCAGGTGTGCAGGCGTTGCAGAGCGTTGTTGGGCCAGAGTTCGACGATGACCCAGAGCAGGCTTAGCCACAGGGCCAGGGCCAGCGGCCAGGCATAGAGCGCCAGCGCCGGACGGGCCTGGGTCGGCTGTTGGGCCACCGGCTCCAGGGCGTCGAGGGCGGTACGGATGCGTTGCAACTGGTCGCCGTCGCGTGCCCGGAAGTACTGGCCGCCACTGAGCTGGGCGATGCGCTTGAGGGTCGGTTCGTCCAGGTCCAGGCTCGGATTGAGGCCCAGCAGGCTTTGCACGCCGGTGCTGTCGGGGTCGGCGCCAATGCCGATCGGATAGATGCGCACGCCGGCTTCGGCGGCCAGCCTGGCGGCGGTCACCGGGTCGATCTGTCCACCATTGTTGGCGCCGTCGGTGACCAGCACCAGCACCCGGCTTTCGGCCGGACGCTGGCGCAAGCGCTTGAGGCCCAGGCCAATGGCGTCGCCGATGGCGGTGTTCTTGCCGGCGATGCCAATGCGTGCTTCGTCCAGCCAGACGCGCACGGTATGGCGGTCGAAGGTCAGGGGCGCCTGCACGAAGGCCTGACTGCCGAACAGGATCAGGCCGACCCGGTCGCCCTCGCGACCCTCCAGAAAGTCACCCAGCAGCTTCTGTACCAGCGCCAGGCGGGTGACGTCCTCGTCCTGCCATTGCATGTCCGGGTAGTCCATCGAGCCCGAGACGTCCACCGCCACCAGCAGGTCGCGCCCACTGGCGGCGATCGGCAACGGGTCGCCCAGCCATTGCGGACGGGCCGCGGCGGCCAGCAACAGCAGCCAGATCAACAGCAGCGGCCCGGCCTGGCGCCAGACGGGCAGGTTGGCCTTGGCGCGCCGACCGCTCAGGCTTTCGAGTTCGTTGAGAAAGCTGACCTTGAGTGCGGCTTCGCCGTTATCGGCCACCGGCAACAGCCAGCGCATCAGCCAGGGCAGCGGCAGCAGGGCGAAGATCCACGGCCAGGCGAATTCAAACATGCTTGCGAATCCAGGTGTCGACGGCCTGGGTCAGGCCGCTGATGGCCTTGTCGTCGAGCTTGCATTCAGGCTTGTAGGCGCCTTCGACCAGCACCATCCAGCGGGTCAGGCCGGCGGCGGGGCAGCGGTTGTCGAGAAACGCCAGCCACTTGCGCCCGTTCAGGGTGTGGCTCTGGCTGTAGGGGTACTGGTTGCGGCACAAGCGTTTGAGCAGGCCGTTGATGTGCTGCAGCCAGGCGCCGGCCGGGGCGCCGTCGTAGGGCTTGGGCAGGCTGGCCAGCTCGGCCAGGGCCGCCACGCGCAACGGGTCCAGCGGTTGTTCGGCGCGCGACAGCGGCGCCTTGGTGCGCAGCACCCGGTGCAGGCGCCACAGGCCGTAGACCGCCAGCGGCAGCAGCAGGGCCAGCAGCCACCAGCCCGGGGCCGGTGGCCACCCGCTGACGGGGGGCGGAGCGATCAGCGGTTGCAGTTGTTCCAGCGGGTTCATGAGGGTTTGCCCGGACGCCGGGGGTTGAGGAACTGCTGCAGTTGTTCGATCAGATCGGTCTGGGTGCTCAAGGGCATCAGCAGTACGCGCAATTTCTTGGCCAGCCGTTCCCAGCGTGCGCAGCGATCGATGCCCTGATCGCGGTAATGCTTGCGCAGCTCGGCATCCAGGGTGTCGAGCTCAAGGCTGGCGCCACGCTCGGCAAAGCGTAGCAGGCCGGCGGCGGGCAGGGCGCGGTCCAGCGGGTCGGACAGCGGCAGCAGCAACAGGTCGCAATGGCGCGACAACAGGCTCAGTTGCTGTTCGGCGGCATCGCTCAGCGCCCGTTCGTCACACAGCACAATCACCAGGCTGCCGGGGCGCAGCACCTCGCGGGCGCGGCGCAAGGCCGTGCCGAAGGCCTCATGGTCGGCGGCGATTTCGGTGTGCAGCGACTGGTTGATACGCACCAGCCGGTTGAGCAGTTGCAACAGGCTCTGCTTGCTGCGCCTTGGCTTGATTTCGTAATGCTCGCGGTCGCCGAACACCAGCCCGCCCACCCGGTCGTTATGCTCAAGTGCCGCCCAGCCCAGCAAGGCGGCGGCCTGGGCGGCCAGCACTGACTTGAACATCATCCCGGAGCCGAAGAACAGCCGGCGGCTCTGCTCGACCAGCAGGAAGATCGGCCGTTCGCGTTCTTCATGAAACAGCTTGGTGTGTGGCTCCTGGGTGCGGGCGGTGACGCGCCAGTCGATATTGCGTACATCGTCGCCGGCCTGGTACACGCGCACCTGATCGAAATCCACCCCGCGCCCGCGCAGCTTGGAGTGGTGCAGGCCCATCAATGGGCTGCGCCGGGTCGGGGTGGAGAATAACTGCACCTCACGCACGCGATGGCGCATTTCGATCAGCTCACGCAGGCTGACCCTAATACCGGGCGGGGCAATCAGCTCGCTCTGCATGGCGTCAAGCGACAGCGACGACGTCGAGGATACGCTGGGTCACCCGGTCCTGGTCGATGCCGGCCGCCTCGGCTTCGAAGGACAGGATGATCCGGTGGCGCAAGACATCGAACAGCACGGCCTGGATGTCTTCGGGGCTGACAAAATCGCGCCCGGCCAGCCAGGCATGGGCCCGTGAGCAGCGGTCCAGGGCGATGGAGCCACGGGGGCTGGCGCCGTAGGCGATCCACTCGGCCAGCTCCGGGTCGAACTTGGCCGGGGTGCGGGTGGCCATCACCAGTTGCACCAGGTATTCCTCGACAGCGTCGGCCATGTACAGACCCAGGATTTCCTTGCGTGCGGCAAAGATGGCTTGCTGGCTGACCCGGCGCTCGGGCTTGGTCTCGCCGTTCAGGGCTTCGCCACGCGCCTGCTGGAGGATCTTGCGTTCCACGGCAGCATCCGGGAAGCCGATCTTGACGTGCATCAGAAAGCGGTCGAGCTGCGCTTCGGGCAGCGGGTAGGTGCCTTCCTGTTCGATCGGGTTCTGGGTGGCCATGACCAGGAACAGCGGCGAGAGGTCATAGGTACTGCGCCCGACGCTGACCTGGCGCTCGGCCATGGCCTCGAGCAAGGCCGACTGGACCTTGGCCGGGGCGCGGTTGATTTCGTCGGCCAGCACCAGGTTATGGAAGATCGGCCCTTGCTGGAACACGAAGCTGCCGGTTTCCGGCCGGTAGATTTCGGTGCCGGTGATGTCGGCGGGCAGCAGGTCGGGGGTGAACTGAATGCGATGGAACTGCGCCTCGATGCCTTCGGCCAGTTCCTTGATGGCCTTGGTCTTGGCCAGCCCCGGCGCGCCTTCAACCAGCATGTGGCCGTCGGCAAGCAGGGCGATCAGCAGGCGCTCGACCAGCTTTTCCTGACCGAGGATCTGGGTGGAAAGAAAGGTTCGCAGCGCATTCAGCGCTTCACGATGTTCCATCGGTGATGGTTCCTGGCAGGCGGGTGCCGTTATGTCGGATAACGGTCAGGGGCGATTGCCGGGCTTTGCTTGCCGACCTTCGTTCAGACCCTGGACCGGGGGCGATACTTTAATGCATCCGGGGCTTGAACCACTAACGACGGCAGGTGTTTTTTATGCGTCCAGGGGGGCGGTCATGCCTTGACAAGGCATGGAGCCCCGGCTTTTTCTCAAGAAGTTTGCAGGCGGTAGAAGCTAAAGGCGTTGTGCCATAGCGTCCGTTGCGCGCCGGCGTCGCCCAGAATGTCGTACAGCAGGTCGATGTCCCGCTTGGTAATGCCGCGTTGCCCGGGAATCAGGGGCGCTCCGCTGCCGAACATCAGCACGTTCGGGTTGGCGTCGTGCAGATCCCGCAGGATCGAGGCCAGCCCCGGACTGAAGCGTCCTGGTGCGCAGACCTTGAGGTGCACACCCTGCTCGGCCAGGCGCAGCAGGGTCGGCAGCGCCGGCCGGCTGAGCGCCCGGTGATCCAGGCTCAGGGCCGGGAGCTGCAGCAATGTTTCTTGCAGTTCGGCCAGTTCGCGGGCCTCGATCGCCAGTTCGGTGTGCCAGCCGACATGACTGTGGACGCGCCGGGCCAGGTCCAGCACCTGTTCGGGCAACAGGGCCCCGCCGCGGCGCAGGGTCAGGCGCAGGCCGCGGATGCCGAAGCCGTTCAGGGTGTCGAGTTCGGCATGGGTGATCATCGGCGAGACCTGGGTCACGCCCACGAAGCCCGGTCCCAGCCAGCGCAGTGAGTCCAGCAGGTGGCCTTGCTGGTAACCCTGCAGGGCACTGGAGACCACGACGCCGCCACTGAACCCCAGTGGCACGACACAGTCCCGGTAGTTCTGGACGGTAAAGGGCTCGGGTGGCGACTCAAGGTGGGTCTTGAGTCGGAACCTCGGGTTGAAGATATGGCAGTGGGCGTCGAAGCGGGGGGCGGTCATGGCAGGCTCCAGAAAGAGGACGCCTGACTTTACTCCCCCGGATCAGGCGATCTCGCTGACATATATACCGACATTGGCAAGAATGATGCGCAATGTGTCGTCGGCTTCGCGCAGGTCGAGGGCATCGCTGGCGTGGCGGATCTCGTACAGCGTGTCACCCCCGAGTCTGGCCGCATCGGCAGCGTCCAGCTCGACCAGCAGGCGTTCGGCGCCGAAGGTGACTTTCAGGTGGGTGACGGCCAGGGTCTTGTCGTCGCCCAGGCTGATTTCGATTTCGTTTTCGTCGGGGAAGCGGCTGAGGGAGAACAGGTCGCCGTCTTCGCCGTGGCAGCAGAGCAGGGCCATGTCGTCGTATTCGTCGTCGCACGGGTTGGCGATCAGGCAGGGGGTATTGATAAGCATGGGGTGACTTCCTGGGCAGGCGGCTGGCAAAGCGGTGAGTTTGCCAGTCCTTGATGAACATTGCTGCAGTGGGATGGGCGGTCGGGTAATCGGGGCTGCCTGGGTGTGTCAGTGAGCCCCCCGACCCAATAACAAGACAGTCCCTGTCGAACTCCATAAATGCATCACTTCGAAACAGCTACAGACCCGGGCAGTCACACGATGACCGAATATGTCGCAGCCTTGTACGCCCTGTATGCACCGCTATCGTTAAGCTGAAAGGCGACGAACGGCTTGCGCATGGACGACACCGGTTCGTCGCTTTTTTCTGACGTACTTCCCGGAATTCACAAAGGCTGGAGCCCGGCACGCAGGCTTCGCCCGTTTGGCTCTACACTCGATCATGCCCTGATCGCGACACCTGCTCCAAGCCTCCCTCTATAAAAGCAAAGCGGAGTATCATCGATGGCGTTCTTCACCGCAGCCAGCAAGGCCGACTTCCAGCATCAACTGCAGGCGGCCCTGGCTCAGCACATCAGTGAACAGGCACTGCCACAAGTGGCGCTGTTCGCCGAACAATTCTTCGGCATCATTTCCCTGGACGAACTGACCCAGCGTCGCCTTTCCGACCTGGCGGGCTGCACCCTGTCGGCCTGGCGACTGCTGGAACGCTTCGAGCACCAAACCCCGCAAGTACGCGCCTACAACCCCGACTACGAACGTCACGGCTGGCAATCGACCCACACCGTGATCGAAGTGCTGCACCACGACCTGCCATTTTTGGTCGACTCGGTCCGCACCGAACTGAACCGCCGCAGCTACAGCATCCACACCCTGCAGACCACCGTGCTGAGCGTGCGTCGCGGGCCGCAAGGCGAGTTGCTGGAGCTGCTGCCCAAGGGCACCACCGGCCCTGATGTGAAGCAAGAGTCGTTGATGTACCTGGAAATCGACCGCTGCTCCAATGCCAGCGAGTTGAACACCCTGGCGCGCGAGCTGGAGCTGGTACTGGGCGAAGTGCGCGTGGTGGTCGAAGATTTCGAGGCCATGAAGGCCCGTGTCAACGATGTGCTGGCTGCCATCGACAACAGTGAATACAGCATCGACGGCGAAGAGAAATCCGAGGTCAAGGTGTTCCTGCAGTGGTTGCTCGACAACCACTTCACCTTCCTGGGCTATGAAGAATTCAAGGTCCACGGTGAGACCGATGGCGGTCAGATCGAATACGACCCGTCGTCTCTCCTGGGCCTGACCAAGCTGCTGCGCGTGGGCCTGAGCACCGAAGAGCTGCACATCGAAGACTATGCGGTGAAGTACCTGCAGGAGCCGACCCTGCTGTCGTTCACCAAGGCCGCCTTGCCAAGCCGCGTCCACCGCCCGGCCTATCCTGACTATGTATCGATCCGTCTGATCGACGCCGAAGGTACTGTGGTCAAGGAATGCCGTTTCATGGGCCTGTACACCTCCAGCGTGTATGGCCAGAGCGTGCACCAGATTCCCTATATCCGCCGCAAGGTCGCGGAAGTCGAGCGCCGCTCCGGCTTCGACGCCAAGGCCCACCTGGGCAAGGAGCTGGCGCAGGTCCTGGAAGTGCTGCCGCGCGACGACCTGTTCCAGACCCCGGTGGACGACCTGTTCGGCACCGTGATGTCGATCGTGCAGATCCAGGAACGCAACAAGATCCGTGTGTTCCTGCGCAAGGATCCGTATGGCCGTTTCTGCTACTGCCTGGCCTATGTGCCGCGTGACGTGTACTCCACCGAAGTACGGCAGAAGATCCAGCAGGTGTTGATGGACCGCCTCAAGGCCAGCGACTGCGAGTTCTGGACCTTCTTCTCCGAGTCGGTACTGGCCCGTGTGCAGTTGATCCTGCGTGTCGACCCCAAGATCAATCTGGAAATCGATCCGCTGCAACTGGAAAACGAAGTCATCCAGGCCTGCCGTTCGTGGAAGGACGACTACGCCAGCCTGGTGATCGAAAGCTTCGGCGAGGCCAACGGTACCAACGTGCTGGAAGACTTCCCCAAGGGCTTCCCGGCCGGCTACCGCGAGCGCTTTGCCGCGCATTCGGCCGTGGTCGACATGCAGCACGTGCAGAGCCTGTCGGAAACCAATCCGCTGGTGATGAGCTTCTACCAGCCGCTGTCGGGCAGCCGCCAGCAACTGCATTGCAAGCTGTACCACGCCGACACCCCGCTGGCGTTGTCGGACGTGCTGCCGATCCTGGAGAACCTCGGCCTGCGCGTGCTCGGCGAGTTTCCGTACCGCCTGCGCCACGTCAATGGCCGCGAGTTCTGGATTCATGACTTTGCCTTCACCGCCGAAGGCCTGAACCTGGACATCCAGCAGCTCAACGACGTGCTGCAGGACGCTTTCGTGCACATCGTGCGTGGCGATGCCGAGAACGACGCTTTCAACCGCCTGGTGCTGACCGCCGGCCTGCCGTGGCGCGACGTGGCACTGCTGCGTGCCTACGCCCGCTACCTCAAGCAGATCCGCCTGGGCTTCGACCTGGGGTACATCGCCAGCACCCTGAACAACCACACCGACATCGCTCGCGAGTTGACCCGGTTGTTCAAGACCCGCTTCTACCTGGCGCGCAAGCTGGGTGCCGACGACCTGGACGACAAGCAGTTGCGTCTGGAGCAGGCGATCCTCACGGCCCTGGACGATGTCCAGGTGCTCAACGAAGACCGCATCCTGCGTCGCTACCTGGACCTGATCAAGGCCACCCTGCGCACCAACTTCTACCAGACCGATGCCAACGGCCAGAGCAAGGGCTACTTCAGCTTCAAGTTCAACCCGCGCCTGATTCCCGAGCTGCCCAAGCCGGTGCCCAAGTTCGAGATTTTCGTCTATTCGCCGCGCGTTGAAGGCGTGCACCTGCGCTTCGGCAACGTGGCCCGCGGCGGTCTGCGCTGGTCGGACCGTGAAGAAGACTTCCGCACCGAGGTGCTGGGTCTGGTCAAGGCCCAGCAGGTCAAGAACTCGGTGATCGTGCCGGTCGGTGCCAAGGGCGGTTTCGTGCCGCGCCGGCTGCCGACCACTGGCGGTCGCGACGAGATCCAGGCCGAGGCCATCGCCTGCTACCGCATCTTCATTTCCGGCCTGCTGGACATCACCGACAACCTCAAGGAAGGCGTGCTGGTGCCGCCGGTCAACGTGGTGCGTCACGATGACGACGACCCGTACCTGGTCGTGGCGGCCGACAAGGGCACCGCGACCTTCTCCGACATCGCCAACGGCATTGCCATCGACTACGGCTTCTGGCTGGGCGACGCCTTTGCCTCGGGCGGTTCGGCCGGTTACGACCACAAGAAGATGGGCATCACCGCCAAGGGCGCGTGGGTGGGCGTGCAGCGTCACTTCCGTGAACGTGACATCAATGTCCAGCAGGACAGCATCACGGTGATCGGCATCGGCGACATGGCCGGTGACGTGTTCGGCAACGGCCTGTTGATGTCCGACAAGCTCAAGCTGGTCGCAGCCTTCAACCACCTGCATATCTTCATCGACCCCAATCCGGACCCGGCCGCCAGCTTCGCCGAGCGCCAGCGCTTGTTCGACCTGCCGCGTTCGGCCTGGACCGACTACGATGCCAGCCTGATCTCCGAGGGCGGCGGTATCTTCCCGCGCAGCGCCAAGAGCATCGCGTTGAGCGAGCAGATCAAGGCGCGCTTTGACATCAAGGCCGACAAGCTGACCCCGACCGAACTGCTGCACGCCTTGCTCAAGGCGCCAGTGGACCTGTTGTGGAACGGCGGCATCGGCACCTACGTCAAGTCCAGCGAAGAAAGCCACGCCGATGTCGGCGACAAGGCCAACGACGCCTTGCGCGTCAATGGCAACGAGCTGCGCTGCAAGGTGGTGGGCGAGGGCGGTAACCTGGGCATGACCCAACTGGGCCGTGTCGAGTTCGGCCTGCATGGCGGCGCGACCAACACCGACTTCATCGATAACGCCGGTGGTGTGGACTGCTCCGACCACGAAGTGAACATCAAGATCCTGATCAACGAAGTGGTCCAGGCCGGCGACATGACCCAGAAGCAGCGCAACCAGCTGCTCGAAAGCATGACCGACGATGTCGGCCATCTGGTGCTGGGCAACAACTACAAGCAGACCCAGGCGTTGTCCCTGGCGGCCCGGCGTGCCTACGACCGGATTGCCGAATACAAGCGCCTGATGAACGACCTGGAACTGCGTGGCAAGCTGGACCGCGTCATTGAGTTCCTGCCGTCCGAAGAGCAGATTGCCGAGCGCGTGGCGGCCGGCCATGGCCTGACCCGTGCCGAGCTGTCGGTGCTGATCTCCTATAGCAAGATCGACCTCAAGGAAGCGCTGCTGGAATCGCGCGTGCCGGATGACGATTACCTGGCACGGGACATGGAAACCGCGTTCCCGTCGTCGCTGGCGGCCAACTTCTCTGTGGCCATGCGCAATCACCGCCTCAAGCGCGAGATTGTCAGCACCCAGATCGCCAACGACCTGGTCAACCACATGGGCATCACCTTCGTGCAGCGCCTGAAGGAGTCCACCGGCATGAGCGCCGCCGCCGTGGCCGGTGCCTACGTGATCGTGCGTGACATCTTCCACCTGCCGCACTGGTTCCGCCAGATCGAAGCGCTGGACTACAAGGTGCCGGCCGAGATCCAGCTGGCGCTGATGGACGAGCTGATGCGCCTGGGTCGCCGGGCCACCCGCTGGTTCCTGCGCAGCCGCCGCAACGAGCTGGATGCGGCGCGCGACGTGGCGCACTTCGGTCCGCACATCGCGGCCCTGGGCCTGAAGCTGGACGGTCTGCTCGAAGGCCGTACCCGTACGGTCTGGCAGGAACGCTACGAGGCGTACGTGGAGTCCGGCGTGCCGGAATTGCTCGCGCGCATGGTGGCTGGCACCACGCACCTGTACACCCTGTTGCCGATCATCGAGGCTTCCGACGTCACCGGGCAGAACGCCGCCGACGTGGCCAAGACCTACTTTGCGGTGGGCAGTGCCCTGGAAATCACCTGGTACCTGCAGCAGATCAGCAGCCTGCCGGTGGAAAACAACTGGCAGGCCCTGGCCCGCGAGGCGTTCCGCGACGACATCGACTGGCAGCAGCGGGCGATCACCATCTCTGTCTTGCAGATGGTCGATGGTCCGGCAGACGTGGAAGAGCGCCTGGCGCTGTGGCTGGAGCAGCATTCGGCCATGGTCGAGCGCTGGCGTGCCATGCTGGTCGAGCTGCGTGCGGCCAGCGGCACCGACTACGCCATGTACGCGGTGGCCAACCGCGAGTTGCTGGACCTGGCGATGAGCGCGCAGGCCAACCCGCTGTAACGGGTTGAGGCTGCGGTAAAACGAAAAACCCCGCCTTGAGAAAGGCGGGGTTTTTTGCTTTTACGCCACGGCGGCGCTTCGTAGGAGCGCGCTTGCCCGCGACCGAGTGCGTAGCGCTCGCAAAATGTGTCAAACGCTGCAATTTTTTGATTGCAAACACATTCAATATCTCGGAAACGCCACAATTTTACGACTGCTAACGCAGCCGGTCGCGGGCAAGCGCGCTCCTACCCGGGCCCCTGTTTGCTGCGCGATAGTGTTGAATCAGAACGGTACGGCCACGATCACCTGGCTGTACAGGTTGCTGCCGTTGCCGCCGAACTGGTTGCCGCCGGTGTCCTGGTCCTTGCGCGGTTTGTACAGGCCTACCAGTGGGGTGATGATCAGGTGCTCGTTGACCGCCCACTCGGCATATACGTCCAGTTCACGCCCGTCCAGGTTCAAGGCCGCACGGGTGTCCAGAGTCTTGAAATCGAAGAACAGCGCGCCCAGGGTCAGGTTTTCCAGCGGCTTGACCTTCAGGCCCACATGATGAATGCCGGTGTTGCTGTTGAACGGTCCGGAATAGTTGGCCGCCACTTCGCCCTGGAACCAGGTGCCGAAGCCACGGTTCAGGCCGGTGAACATCGAGTCCCAGCCTTCGGAGTAGCGGCTGTAGCGGTAGGTCAGGTCCGGACTCCAGGGCAGGTCGGCGAAGGTGTAGCCGCCTTCAAGGTACCAGGCGTTCTCGTCACCGGCGTTCTTGTTCTGCCGGGCGTATTCGAACGAGAAGTGGGCGTTCTCGATCCCGGCGTTGCCGGCACCACGCAGGCTGTAGATGTTCATGCCGTCGCGCTGGCGCTGAAAGTCGCTGGCATAGCGCTCGTCCACATTCAGGCCATGGATCCAGGTCAGCCCCAGGGTGCCGGGGGCCGCGGTGTATTCCAGGGTCGCGGCGGCCATTTCGGTGTTGGCCTGGGCGTGGTTGTCCGATTCGAACCACAGCAGGCTGCCGTGCAGGCCTTCCTTGCCGCCCAGGCGCAGCGCGACGGTCTTGTCGAAGGCGTGCCGGGCGGCCAGATAGTAGGCACCGCCGCGGTTCAGGTCGCCATCGGCCGGGCCCTTGCCCAGGTTGAGGCCATCGTCGTTGATGATAAAGCCGTCACCCAGGGTAATGATCTGCCGGCCCCACGACAGGTCGACGCCATCCTTGCCCAGTACCGGGAACAGATCACCCGATTTCCAGCCCACGAAGGCTTCATCGAATTTTGTGGTGCGCTCGCTGCCATCGGTAAAGCCGGCCGCATCGCCGTCGCCCCAGGTGGCGGAGCTGACCAGGTTGGCGGTGCCGTACAGGCTGCCGAACAGGCCAATACCCTGGGTGCCGCTCAGCCCGTACTTGATGAAACCTTCGCGCCAGGTCGAGCCGCCGGCGGTGCCGTCGTAGTTCTTGCGGCTGTTGAAGTGGCCGTATACAGCGAGAAAATTGCCGGTCAGCGTGGTGTCTTCATCGCTGTACAGTTCGATGGCCTGTGCGCTGCCGGCGCTCATCAGGCCGGCCAGGCCCAGGCCGATCAGTGTTGGCAAGGTGTTGCGTCGAGTGAAGCGCTCCATGGTGTTGCCCCCTTGGTGGTGGTCTGTAATGAGTGCCCTGCCAGTTAGGGGCATGCGGGGGGTGCAAGTCTTTGCAGCGCGTGCCAGCGGTTTGTTTCTGCTCGCCAGCACTGCACGGTTGGCAGCCTGCAACAAAATCACCGTCAGCCACGGGCAAGACTGAGGGCTACCGGCGGCGCAAAGTGGCTGGTATGCCGCAGTGCCACGATCATCGGCGACGCGCAGAGGTTCAAGCGTCGCCAATGATCGTCAGCACTGCCTATGTCCATCTCCTGTGCAGGGGCGCAGCATGTCACTCAACCAACAGCTCACCGAGCATCTGAATCGCGGCACGGTCGGTTTTCCTACCGCCCTGGCCAGCACCATTGGCCTGATCATGGCCAGCCCGGTCATCCTCACCGCCACCATGGGCTTCGGCATCGGCGGCAGCGCCTTCGCCCTGGCCATGATCGTGGCGGTGATCATGATGCTGGCCCAGGCCACCACCTTTGCCGAAGCCGCTTCGATCCTGCCGACCACCGGTTCGGTGTACGACTACATTAACTGTGGCATGGGGCGCTTTTTCGCGATCACCGGCACACTGTCGGCCTACCTGATCGTGCATGTGTTTGCCGGCACCGCCGAGACGATCCTGGCCGGGGTCATGGCGCTGGTGAATTTCGAGCACCTCAATACTCTGGCGGAGTCGGCCGGTGGCTCCTGGCTGCTGGGCGTGGGTTTTGTCGTGGTACTGGGGGTCCTCAACGCGTTTGGTGTCAGCGCGTTCAGCAAGGTGGAAATCATCCTGACCTTCGGCATGTGGGTGACGCTGATGACCTTCGGTGTGCTGGGCCTGATCGCAGCGCCCGCCGTCGAACTGGACGGCCTGTTCGGCGTATCACTGGTGGGCACCGACCTGATCACCATCCTGTCGCTGGTCGGCATGGCGATGTTCATGTTCGTGGGCTGCGAATTCGTTACACCGCTGGCACCGGACCTGCGCCAGTCGGCCAGGGTGCTGCCCAAGGCGATGATTCTCGGCCTGCTCGGCGTGGCCGCCTGCATGTTCATCTATGGCGCCGCGATGAAGCGCCAGGTCGAAAACGTGTTGCTCGATGCCGCCACCGGCGTGCACCTGCTGGACACGCCGATGGCCATTCCGAAATTTGCCGAGCAGGTGATGGGCGACATCGGCCCGATCTGGCTGGGCATCGGTTTTCTGTTTGCAGGCGCGGCGACCATCAATACCCTGATGGCCGGTGTGCCGCGGATCATCTATGGCATGGCCGTCGATGGCGCGTTGCCCAAGGTGTTCACCTACCTGAGCCCGCGCTTCAAGACGCCGCTGCTGTGCATTCTGGTGGCGATGCTGATTCCATGCCTGCACGCCTGGTGGCTGGGTGGCAACGCCGACAATATGATTCACCTGGTACTGGCCGCCGTCTGTGCCTGGAGCACCGCCTACCTGTTGGTGACAATCTCGGTGGTCAGCCTGCGTATCCGCCGTCCCGACCTGCCGCGCGCCTACCGTTCACCGTGGTTCCCGTTGCCGCAGATCGTCTCCAGCGTCGGTATTCTGCTGGGCATGTGGTTCATTACGCCACCGGGCATGAACCCGGCCGATATCTATGTGCCGTTCGGCATCATGCTGGCGGCCACGGCGGCCTATGCGCTGTTCTGGACGCTGGTGGTGCAGCGCGTTCATCCGTTCAGGCCCGCCTCGGTCGAAGAAGTGCTGGCCAAAGAGTTCGCCAGCGAACCCGGCTTGCAGGCACAGGAGGCTGACCGTGCTGCTCTCAAGACTGTTTGAAGGCCTGAGCGCCGAACGTGACCCCAGCGGTTACCGTCCCGGCGTAACGCTTGAGCACCTGCGCCGCAACCTGGGCATCGCGGCCTGGCAACTGATCGAGCCGCGCAAGGCGCGCCTGAGCCTGCCGGACCTGAGCTGTGAAGTGCGCGAGCGCACCGAGTCGCAATTGCTGATGCACCTGGTGATGAGTGAGTTCGTCTTGACGGTGCCCGCTGTAACCCGGTGCAGCGGTCGTTACGATATGCACCATACCGGGTCGATTCGTCGCACCGGGCTGCGCTGTCGGCATCGCGGTGGTGACGACACAGCCCTGGCGGCATTGCGTCAGGCGCTGGAACTGGATCGCCCGCTGATCGAGGCGCTGATGCCGCTGGACTTCAAGCGCCTGACCCTGGAGGCGGCCGCGGGCCAGTGGATCGTGCGCCTGGAACACATGGGCGGCAGCGAAGTGGTCAATCGCATGCCGGCGTTCAGGCGCTATATCAGCATTGCCGGCGAGCAGAAAGCCGCGTTGTTTGCAGCGTTGAAAGCCCTGCAAAGGGTGTTGGCGCAGATCTAGAAACATCTGGCACGTATCCTGCCTTTATCCGGTCAGTCGCATCCCTGTTGTGCGTATATTGTTAACATGTTATCAATGCGCACATAACAAGAATGACTTATCAGAGAGGTAGGTATGCACGCTGATCAAACCGCCCGTAATGGCCTTGAGCAATGGAATGCCAGGCTGCACGCCATCTGTGGTCGCTTCGACACCGAGCTGGCATTCAATCGTTCACTGTTCATCGGTGAAATTCACACCTGGTCCCGCTCCGGTCTTGAACTGGCCAGCCTGCGCACCAATGCCGGCAATATCCTGCGTCAGGCCGGCAGTGCCGACCAGGACAACGACCAGGACTGTTTTCTGGTCAGCCAGCGCAGCGGGTATTCGCAGGTCACCCAGCATGGCCTGAGCATCAAGCTGGCGCCGGGCGACCTGTTGCTGATGGATTCCACCGGCTCCTGTGAAATCACCCCGTTCGGCCTGATTGAGCACGCTTCGCTGTCCTTGCCGCGCCAGGATGTGCTCAAGGCCATGAAGCACGAACGCCTGACCTTCGGCAAAGTCTCGGCCACTCGCACTTGTGGGCGCATGTTGCATGTGCTGATGGACCAGATGTGCAAGGACACCGGCGCCGAAGAAATGCCCGACAGCGACGAGCACGGCTTGCAGAACGCACTGGTTTCCCTGTTGCCCTCGGCGCTGGAACACAGCCAGGCGCAGTGTCCGGAACTCGGGGCGCTGGGCAATGCCAACCTGCGCAGTTATGTGCAGAAGCTTATCGACGAGTCCCTCGGCCAGCCGGGCCTGACGCCATCGGCCCTGGCCACACGCCTGAATATTTCCGTACGGCACCTGTACCGCCTGTTCGAAGATGAAGGCGACAGCGTGTGCCGCTATATCCAGCGCGCACGGCTCAAGCGCAGCGCCGAAGACCTGGCCAATCCTTTTTTGCGCAGCGAGTCGATCACCACCATTGCCTACAAGTGGGGCTTTACCGATTCGGCGCATTTCAGCCGCTCGTTCAAGAAACAGTTCGAGCAATCGCCCAAGGACTTTCGCAGTTATCGGCTGACCCATGCAGCGGGGGCGGCGTGACGGGTGCAGGTTCCGGCGTGCGGTTTGACCCGTGCAGAAGGGACTCTTATAGTGGCCCGTTTTGCGACCTATCGTTAGGTCGCGCACTTTGCCAGGACATGGATTGATGAAAACCCTGAGTGCTTCGGCCGAGCGAATCTGTGGCCTGGCCATCGAGCATTTTGCCGAGCGTGGCTATGACGGCTCGTCGCTCAATGACATTGCGACCCTGGCCAATATGCGCAAGCCGTCGCTCTACGCGCACTTTGCCAGCAAGGATGACCTGTACCTGATCGTGTTCGAGCGAGCCCTGGAAAACGAGCGGCTGTACATGGAAAGTGGTTTCAGCGCTGACAGTGAACTGAATGCCGTGCCGGGCCGCGAGCATGTCGAGCAGATGGCCGAGCGTCACCGGACCTCGGCATCGCTGCGCTTTTTACTGCGTGCGGCGTTCTATCCGCCCACGGCGTTGCGCCCGGTGATCAGTGCCGGGTTCGAGGGCTATCTGGCGGTGCTGCGCGAACGCTTTGTGCATTTGCTCGGGCAGCGTTACCCCTTTATGGACGAGGGCGACCGGCAGCTGCTCGCCGATGCCTACCAGGGCATCGTCGACAGCCTGCATGTGGAGTTGATCTACGCCACGCCCGAAGCCTATGACAGAAGGCTCAAGGCGCTGTGGCGTCTGTTCTGCGATTCATTGTCGCTGATGCAGCGTTGAGGCCGATCAGGCCACTGCGAAGTAATGCTTCACGAAGCTCTCGCTGACCACTTCCCACAGCACCGGCGTGCCTTTGTTCACAAACCAGCTGTCGCCGGGCTGGTAGCGGCTGACGGCACCGGTCGATTCATCGGTCAGCACCAGCTCGCCGGTGACCACGGTGGCGTGTTCATCGAATGGGTAGACCATGCGGAACTTGCCCTGGGTGGTGCCGAAGTAGGCACTGCTGACCGGATCGGTCGGTGCGCCGAAGGTCATCTTGCCGAAGGCCTGGACATCGCCTTCCAGCACGGTCGAGCCCATATCGGCTACAGGGCCCCAGGCATCGAGTTCGCTCAATTGGACAGCTTTGTTGATTACGGTAAGGGTCATGGCAGTGCTCCTGTAGGAATGAAATGAATCAGCGGCGACCGTTGAAGTAGCCGGATAATTGGTGAAAGGTCTTGCCGCCGGTCAGCAGCAGCGGGCGCAGCAGGTCCTTGGCGATGATGTCGGGGTGGCGGATGGCGCTGAGCAGGTCATAGCGCGCGGAGCCCTCGCTCATGCCCTCGGCCAGCACCTTGCAGATGATGTGGCTGGGGGTGACGCCAAATCCCGAGTAGCCCTGCACGTAGAACACATTGCGCCGGCCGTTGAGCGTGCCCAGTTGCGGAAACAGGTTGGCACCGGTGGCCATCGGTCCGCCCCAGGCCAGGTCGATCCTGACGTCCTTGAGGTACGGGAACACCTTGAGCATCAGGCGCCGGTTCCAGGCCTTGAGGTCGCGGGGGATGTGCTCGATGAACGGCGTGGCCGAGCCGAACAGCAGGCGGTTTTCGCGGGTGACCCGGTAATAGTCGATCACCGGCCGAATGTCGCTGTAGGCACCGCGAATCGGGCTGATGCGCTGGATCAGTTCTTCCGGCAATGGCTCGGTGACCATCTGGAAGGCATAGGTGTTGACGGTGGTTCTGTGCAGTTGCGGTTCGAGCTTGTTGAGGAAACTGTCGCAGGCCCACAGCAGCTTGCTGGCCTTGACCGAGCCGCGCCCGGTGCGCACGGTAATGCGCTTGCCGTATTGCACCTCCAGCGCCGGGCTGTGTTCATAAATGCGCACGCCCAGCCCGCTCAGGGCCTTGGCCTCGCCCAGCAGCAGGTTCAGCGAATGCACATGGCCGCCGCCCATGTGCAGCAGGGCGCTGCCATAGACATCGGAGCCGATGATCTGCTTCACCTCGGCACCGGCCAGAAAGCGGATCTCGTCCTTGTTGTTGATTGACTTGAAGTCGCGCTCCCAGTTGCGCAGGGTCTGCTCCTGGCGCTTGTTGAAGCCCAGGTAGCCGTAGCCGTGGCAGAAGTCGGCGTCGATGTCGTAGCGGGCGATGCGCTCCTTGATGATCCCGGCGCCCAGCTCGCTGATCTCGAAGATCTCGCGGATGCCGCTTTCGCCGACGCTGCTGCGGATCTTCTCCAGGTCGTGGCCGATGCCGGCCATGATCTGCCCGCCATTGCGCCCGGTGCCGCCAAACCCCAGGTAGCGTGCTTCGAGCACCACGATGTTGGTGATGCCTTTTTCAGCCAGCTCAAGCGCGGTATTGATGCCCGAGAAACCGCCGCCGATGACTACCACGTCGGCCTCGACGTCGTGTTCGAGCGTCGGAAAACTCAGGTTGTATTTTTTCGTCGCTGAGTAATAGGTCGGCGTTTCGATAGTGATCATGGTGCAGGCCCAGGGTAATGAAGACTCAACGGCCGCGCCGTGAAGCGCTGCGCCGATGAGGCTTATTAAGGGCCAGCAGGCCACAGGCTGTCTTGCCTGAGTGTGACGGCGGACTTGTATGTGTTTGCCAGCCTTCAGTCGATGTTTGCCAGTGTCTCGGGCAGCGTGGCCCCGCCATCAACAATGATCGTCTGGCCGGTGACATAGCCGGCCAGGTCCGATGCCAGGTAAAGCATGGCGTTGGCAATGTCGGCCGGGGCGCCCAGCCGGCCCAGTGGCACGCCCTTGGCAATGCGTTCGCTGAGGCCGTTATCACCCAGGTTGCCCATGGCCGGGGTGGCGATCATGCCCGGCTCCACACCGTTGACCCGGATACCCAGGGGTGCCAGTTCCAGGGCGGCGCTGCGGATGAAGCCGTTGACCCCGGCCTTGGACGCGGCGTAATGGCTCAGGCCTGGAAACGCGACCCTGGGACCTGTGACCGAGGAGGTGACCAGCACAGTGCCGCGCCCTTGCTGCCTGAAGTGCGGCAGGGCGGCCTGGGTCAGCCAGAACAGCGCTGAAAGGTTCACATCCAGCGTGCGCTGCAGAATGGCCGGGGTGATCTGCTCGAACGGTGTCAGCGGAAAGTAGCCGGCGTTGTGCACCAGCACATCAAGCCGGTCCAGGCGGGTGAGCAAGGCCACGATAGCCTCGCGGTCGGCCAGGTCGACGCCCTGGGCCTCGACCTGACGGCCCTGTTGGCGCAGGTTGTGGGCCAGCGTCTCGGCCCCCTGCAGGTTCAGGTCGGCAATCACCACCCGGGCACCCCGGGCGCTGAAGGCTTCGACGATGGCCTGGCCGATGCCTTGGGCACCACCGGTGACCAGTACGGTGTGTCCGGTAAAGTCGAGCATCAGGCACCTCCCAGGTGGGTGTAGGCCAGTGTGGGCACATCGACGACGCTGGAGCCGCCATCGGCCACCAGCATGGCGCCGGTGATGATGCTGGCCTCGCTGCTGATCAGAAAGCGGCACAGGCTGGCGATTTCTTCCGGCAGGGCCGGGCGGCGCAGCGGTACATCGGCAGTCACCCGGGCATAGGCCGCGTCCAGGTCTTCGGCGTAGTGCGCCATCAACGGCTGCATTTCTTCATCGGCCATCGGTGTGCGTACCCAGCCGGGGCACACGCAATTGACCCGAACGCCCAGCGGCCCGTAGTCGCGGGCCAGCGAGCGGTTCAGGCCCAGCAATGCGTGTTTGGCAGTGGTGTAGCCGCACACTTCAGGGCCGGCCGCCACCGAGGCGATCGAGCCCAGCAGCACGATGCTGCCACGCCGCTCGATCAGCAGCGGCAGGCAGGCCCGGGCACTGTAGAACGCGCTGTCCAGGTTGCTGCGCAGTGCCGCTTGCCACGATTCGGGGCTGGTTTCGGTGGCGCTGCCCAGGCCGTGGCCGCCGGCACAGGCCAGCAGTGCATTGAGGCCACCGAAACGCTGGCGAATCTGTTCGATGAAACTGTCCCAGGTGCTTGGGCATGCAGCGTCGCCGACCAGCACCAGGGCGCCGGTGTCGGCCGCGACGCGCTCCAGCGGTTCGCGGCGGCGCCCCACCAGCACCAGGTTGGCGCCGTCGGCGGCCAGGCGCCGGGCACAGGCTTCGCCGATGCCGGTGCCGGCCCCGGTGATCAGGAAGGTCTCAGGCATCGTCGCCGTACTCCGTGACATTGAGCAGGCGGCAGTACGAGGCCACGGGGAAGTTGCTCAGCGTGTCAAAGGTATCGCCGGCATAGCCGTAGATCTTGCCGTCGCTGCGATGCTGCTGCAGGTCGATGACGATCAGGCCCAGGGTCGGCACGATCTTTTCGCGCCACACGAACAGGTACAGTTGCTCGGCAATCTTGTAGTAATGCGCACGGTCGGTGTCGCACAAACCCTGTTCCACCCCCTTGATGCACTGCCAGGTGTAATAGTCGCGGTTCAGGTAGATGTGCTCGTAGACCTCAGTGGGGCTGTAGCGGTACAGGTTGCGCACACCGGTCAGTTCATCGGTGGGCGCATGCGGGCAGGCGCCTTCCTGCCAGGGTTGATTGAGGCTGCCGTGCAGGAATTCGGCTTGTACACCGGTCAGTTGCTTGCCGGCCAGGGCGCGGGCATACAGGCCTTCGCGGGTGTCGGCGGCTTCGGGCAGGCGTCCGATCACGGCGGTGAACGAAGCGCTCAGGGTGTCGAGTACCAGGCTGATCGACCAGTGCTGGCCGCCTTCATGCTTGAGGAAATCCACCAGGTAGATGCCTGCCCGCAAGGAGGTGGCGCGGTATGGCGCACTGCCGGTGCTGTGGCCATCGGCCGCCTGCCAGTGCACCTGCTCGGCATCGAAGCGGTGGCTGATCTGCCAGCCATTGGCGAAATTGAGTTCGAACGCCTGGCCTGCCAGTTCGACAACGTTGGGCAGAATGAAGGATTCGGTGGCAAAGCCATCGGCCAGGGCGCCGACGGTGATCCAGTCGTTTTGGGTGCTCATCGGTTAAGTACTCGTGCGGTGAATGATGAGCACGATGGTGCCGGGGCAGGGGCGCGGGCGGTATCAACCGGATGGTTGAGGCAGACGGTTTTACAGAAAAAGGCGGCTGACCAGTTCGGTACGGCTTTTCACGCCGACCTTGCGAAACAGGTTGATCAGGTGGGTCTTGACCGTGGGCAGGCCAAGGTCGAGCTGGCGCGCCAGGTGCTTGTTGCTGGCGCCGTCCTGCAACAGTACGGCGATTTGCCGCTCACGCGGGGTCAGGCCTTGCAGGCGGTCGGTCGCGGTGGCCTGCGGCAGGCTGTGCGCGGCCATCTGCATCAGTCCATGCAACGGCAGCAGGCTGTCCAGCTCATGGGGCTGGAACAGACCCTGGCCCTCGCAGCGCAACAGTGAAATGCCCAGCAGCGGGCGACCCTCGACCTGGGCGATGACTTCCACTACGTCGACCACTTGGTGACGCCGTAAAAACCGCTGGTATTGGTCGCTACTGTAGGCGTCCTGATGCGCCAGACCCTCGCGCAGGGCAATCACCGGCTGGCCGATGGCCGTGCAGGCGCTGGGTTGCAACGGGTCCAGCCAGCGGTAGTGCTGCAGCCAGGCGTCATGCATCGGCGGCTGCATGCCCAGCAACTGGAAGTCGCAGGCCTGCAGATGATCGTCGATGCGGTAGAACGCGCCCAACGCCGCCGGCACCTGGCGGGTGAAGGCGTTCAGGCAATGACGGGCCAGTTCATGGCGACACACATTCATGGAGCGACCCTCACAGGCAGTGATCAGGCACAGGCCGGCATTATTCACCGAGGCACGACCTGGTGTCTTGCCTGTGGCTGCCAGGGCATTGCAGAAATTGCGATTAAAAAGTTAACTTGTTAACGGAATCGTTATTTGTCGGAGTCTTCGATGCTCAAGCCGCAACGCCTCATTGTCCTGCTGGCCGCGCTGGTCGCGTTCGGCCCGCTGTCGGTCGACATGTACCTGCCCAGCCTGCCTGCCATTGCCGACGATCTTGGTGCCCGGCATGCCCAGGTGCAGATGACCATCGGCGTATTTCTCGGGGGGCTGTGCCTGGGCATGTTGCTGTACGGGCCATTGTCGGACCGGTTCGGCCGTCGGCGCCTGCTGCTGGGCGGGATCGTGCTGTACCTGCTGGCCAGCCTCGGCTGTGCCCTGGCCGCGCAGGTGGAACATCTGCTGTTCTGGCGTTTTCTCCAGGCACTGGGTGGGGCGGCGGCGTCGGTGCTGGGGCGCACCCTTGTGCGTGACCTGTTTCCCCTCGATGAGGCGGCACGGGTGCTGTCGCTGATGCACCTGGTGAGCATGCTGGCGACCCTGGCGGCACCCTTGATCGGCGGTTACCTGATGCTGCTGGCAGGCTGGCGTTCGCTGTTTGTGTTGCTGGCGGTGTTTTCCGCCGTGTGCCTTGTGGCCGTGGCCTGGAAAATTCCGGAGACCCTGCCGCCCGCCAAGCGCGGCGCCTCGGTGGGGCAGGTGTTTCGTGCCTATGGGCGTATGGCCGTGCAGCCGCTGGCGATCGGCTACATCCTGTGCATGGGCCTGGGCTTTGGTGGCATGTTCGCGTTCATCACCGCTTCGCCGTTCGTCTACATCGACTATTTTGGCCTGTCGCCACTGGGCTACGGCTGGCTGTTCGGCCTGAATATCCTGGGCATCATCATTGCCACCTGGCTCAATGCCCGGCTGGTCAAGCGCCTTGGGCCGCAGCGGCTGCTCAGTATCGGTACGACGATCGCGGCGCTGGCGGGCGCAGCCTTGCTGGTGGTCGGGATCAGCGGCTGGGGCGGTCTGCCGGCCGTGGCGGCGGGCGTAGTGCTGTATGTCAGCATCACCGGCTTGCTGGGGGCCAATTGCCTGGCCAGCCTTCTGGCCGCCTTTCCACATCAGGCCGGCGCGTCGGCCGGGCTGGCGGTGGCGTGTCAGTTCGGGCTGGGCATGGCCTGCAGTGCGCTGGTGGGCGCGCTGTACGACGGTACGCCGCTACCAATGTGCCTGATCATGGGCGCGTCCGGTCTCGGCACCTGGCTGGCGTTGCGCTTTGCCCGCCGCCAGAAGGTCTCAGCTCAGTTGTAGCAGGGGCTCGGGCGCAAGGCTTGTGGCGTGCAGGGCGAACCCGTGTTCGTCGACCTGCAGCACCCAGGCTTCGCGGTCCCAGTCACCCAGGACGATGCGTTGGCCGGTGTGGTCGCCGATCTGCAGCTTGTGGATCGCCGGCCTGTGGGTGTGGCCATGAATCAGGGTGCGCACCCCGTATTGCTGCATCACACGCGGCACTTCATCGGGGGTGACATCGACGATGTCATTGGTCTTCATGCTGACCTGGGTACGACTTTCATTGCGCAGCTTGCGTGCCAGCTTGTGCCGGGTACGCAGTGGCAGATGGCGCAGGATGAACAGCACCAACCGATTGCGCAGCACGCGACGCATCTTGATATAGCCGACATCGCGGGTGCACAGGCTGTCGCCGTGCATCAGCAGCACCTGCTCACCGTTGAGCGATACGACGCTGGGGTCGGGCAACAGGGTGCAGCCGGCGGCCTTGCAAAAGCGCTTGCCGAGCATGAAATCGCGATTGCCATGCATCAGGAACAGGGGTGTGCCACTGTCGCTGAGTGCGCGCAGGGCCTGGCAGATCGAGGTCTGGAACGGCGACATGGCATCGTCACCGATCCAGACTTCGAAGAAGTCCCCGAGGATATACAGCGCCTGGGCCGTGCGGGCAGGGCCGGCCAGCAGATCCAGGAACGCCCGGGTAATGTCCGGGCGCTCCTCTTCAAGATGAAGATCGGAGATCAGCAGAATCACTCAACGATCTCGGCTTTCTCGATGATCACGTCTTCAACCGGCACGTCCTGATGGCCTGCCTTGCTGGTGGTCTTCTCGCCTTTGATCTTGTCGACCACGTCAGTGCCTTTGATCACTTCAGCGAACACGGCATAGCCCCAGCCCTGGGTGGTCTTGCCGCTGTGGTTGAGGAAGCTGTTGTCGGCGACGTTGATGAAGAACTGCGCCGAGGCCGAATGCGGGTCCATGGTACGGGCCATGGCCACGCTGTACTTCTTGTTCGGCAGGCCGTTGTCGGCTTCGTTCTGGATGCTCGGGCGCTTGTCTTTCTTTTCTTTCATGCCCGGCTCGAAACCGCCGCCCTGGATCATGAAGTTGCCGATGACGCGGTGGAAAACGGTGTTGCTGTAGTGGCCGGCGTTCACGTATTCGATGAAGTTGGCGGCGGTGATCGGCGCCTTTTCAGCGTTCAGTTGCAGGACGATGTCACCGTGGTTGGTGGTCAGTTTTACTTTGGACATAAAAAAGTCGCTCTCTCTGGCATTCATGAACAGGTGTAATGTCACCCTGACGCGCAGTTTAACGTGTGCGATACATCTTTTTTCAGGGTTTTTGTGCGTTCGCTCATCCTCGCCGCGCCAGAAGCGGCAGTTTTCGCTCAGTGTGTTGTCAGGGGCTTGACAGCATCGGCTATGATAGGCGCTTTGATTTGACCGGCCCTTCCTGGCCGCGAAACCGTATGCCCAAGGATCCCATGAGCAAGCCCACCCCAGAATCCGCTGCGAACGCAAAGGCAGGCCCTGTCGTCCCTACCAATTTCCTGCGCCCGATCGTGCAGGCCGACCTGGACGCGGGCAAGCACAGCAAAATCATCACCCGCTTCCCGCCCGAGCCCAACGGCTATCTGCACATCGGTCACGCCAAGTCGATCTGCGTGAACTTCGGCCTGGCCAACGAGTTCGGCGGCGCTACGCACCTGCGTTTCGATGACACCAATCCGGCCAAGGAAGACCAGGAATACATCGACGCCATCATGAGTGACGTCAAGTGGCTGGGCTTCCAGTGGGCCGGTGAGGTGCGCTATGCCTCGCAGTACTTCGACCAGTTGCACGACTGGGCGGTCGAGCTGATCAAGGCCGGCAAGGCCTACGTTGACGACCTGACCCCCGAGCAGGCCCGCGAATACCGCGGCACCCTGACCGAGCCTGGCAAGAACAGCCCGTTCCGCGAGCGCAGCGTCGAGGAAAACCTGGACCTGTTCGCGCGCATGAAGGCCGGCGAGTTCGAAGACGGCGCCCGTGTGCTGCGTGCCAGAATCGACATGGCTTCGCCGAACATGAACCTGCGCGACCCGATCCTGTACCGCATTCGGCATGCCCATCACCACCAGACCGGCGACAAATGGTGCATCTACCCGATCTATGACTTCACCCATGGTCAGTCGGACGCCATCGAAGGCATCACCCACTCGATCTGCACCCTGGAGTTCGAAAGCCATCGTCCGCTGTACGACTGGTTCCTGGATAACCTGCCGGTGCCGTGCAAGCCGCGCCAGTATGAGTTTTCGCGCCTGAACCTGAGCTATACGGTCACCAGCAAGCGCAAGCTCAAGCAACTGGTCGACGAAAAGCACGTGCAGGGCTGGGACGATCCGCGCATGTCGACCCTGTCGGGTTTCCGCCGTCGTGGCTACACGCCGGCTTCGATCCGTAACTTCTGCGAGATGATCGGCACCAACCGTTCCGACGGCGTGGTCGACTTCGCCATGCTCGAATTCAGCATCCGCGATGATCTGGACCGCAGTGCGCCGCGTGCCATGTGCGTCTTGCGCCCAATCAAAGTGGTAATCACCAATTACCCTGAAGGCCAGGTCGAGACGCTTGAACTGCCGCGTCACCCCAAGGAAGACCTGGGCGTGCGCGAGCTGCCATTTGCCCGCGAAATCTACATCGACCGCGACGACTACATGGAAGAGCCGCCCAAGGGTTACAAGCGCCTGGAGCCCAACGGCGAAGTGCGCCTGCGCGGCAGCTATGTGATCCGTGCCGACGAAGCGATCAAGGATGCCGACGGCACTATCGTCGAACTGCGCTGCTCGTACGACCCCGACACCCTGGGCAAGAACCCTGAGGGTCGCAAGGTCAAGGGCGTGATCCACTGGGTACCCGCCGCTGCAAGCGTCGAGTGCGAAGTGCGCCTCTATGACCGCCTGTTCCGCTCCGCCTCGCCTGAAAAGGCCGAAGAGGGTGCCAGCTTCCTGGACAACATCAACCCTGACTCCCTGCAAGTGCTGACAGGTTGTCGTGCTGAACCTTCGCTGGCCAATGCGCAGCCGGAGGACCGTTTCCAGTTCGAGCGCGAAGGTTACTTCTGCGCCGACATCAAGGACTCGCAGCCTGGCCGACCGGTGTTCAACCGCACAGTAACGCTTCGCGATTCGTGGAGCTGAGGGTAGAAAGTGCTTTCGATCTACAACACGCTCACCAAGAGCAAAGAAGTCTTCAAGCCACTCGACGGCAACCATGTGCGCATGTACGTGTGCGGCATGACCGTCTACGACTACTGCCACCTGGGCCACGGGCGCAGCATGGTTGCCTTCGACGTGGTGACCCGCTGGCTGCGCTTCAGCGGTTATGACCTGACCTATGTGCGCAACATCACCGACATCGACGACAAGATCATCAATCGGGCGCGTGACAACGGCGAGCCGTTCGAGCACCTGACCGAGCGCATGATTGCGGCGATGCACGAGGATGAGGCGCGCCTGAACATTCTCAAGCCGGACATGGAGCCGCGCGCTACCGGGCACATTGCCGGCATGCATGCGATGATCCAGACCCTGATCGACAAGGGTTATGCCTATGCACCTGGCAATGGCGACGTGTACTACCGCGTCGGCAAGTTCCAGGGCTACGGCAAGCTGTCGCGCAAGAAGATCGAAGACCTGCGCATCGGTGCGCGCATCGAGGTCGACGAGTCCAAGGACGACCCGCTGGACTTCGTGCTCTGGAAAGGTGTCAAGCCGGGCGAGCCGAGCTGGGATTCGCCGTGGGGCCCTGGACGTCCGGGCTGGCACATCGAGTGCTCGGTGATGTCGACCTGCTGCCTGGGCGACACCTTCGACATTCATGGTGGCGGCAGTGACCTTGAGTTTCCGCACCACGAAAACGAAATCGCCCAGAGCGAGGCGGCCACCGGCCAGACCTACGCCAATGCCTGGCTGCACTGCGGCATGATCCGCATCAATGGCGAGAAGATGTCCAAGTCATTGAACAACTTCTTCACCATCCGCGACGTGCTGGATAAATACCACCCCGAAGTGGTGCGCTACCTGCTGGTGTCGAGCCATTACCGCAGCGCGATCAACTACTCCGAAGACAGCCTGCGCGAGTCCAAGGGCGCGCTGGAGCGTTTCTATCACGCGCTCAAGGGCTTGCCGGCGGTCGAAGCGAGCGGTGGCGAGGCCTTTGTCGAGCGTTTCAAGGCGGCGATGGACGATGACTTCGGTACCCCCGAAGCCTGTGCGGTGTTGTTCGAGATGGTCCGCGAGATCAACCGCCTGCGCGACAGCGATGCGGCGGCAGCGGCCGGTCTGGCGGCCCGCCTGAAGCAGCTGGCCAGTGTATTGGGCGTGCTGCAACTGGAGGCCGACGAGTTCTTGCGTGCCGGCGCTGAAGGCAAGGTCGATGCCGCCGAGGTCGAGGCCTTGATCCAGGCACGCCTGACCGCACGCGCCGAGAAGAACTGGGCCGAATCGGACCGCCTCCGTGACCAGCTCACCGCCATGGGTGTGGTGCTGGAAGACGGCAAGGGTGGTACAACCTGGCGTCTGGCTGACTGATACGCGCTGCAATGAAAAACGGCACCCGAGGGTGCCGTTTTTTGTACGCGAAAAACGCCTTATTGATGCAGGGTTTCAGCCGCATACAGGGTGTTTTCCAGCAGGCAGGCACGGGTCATCGGGCCTACACCGCCTGGCACTGGAGTGATCCAGCCGGCACGGGGCAGGGCGGTGTCGTAGACCACATCGCCCACCAGTTTGCCATCGGCCTGACGGTTGATGCCGACATCGATCACGATGGCGCCCGGCTTGATCCACTCGCCCTTGACCAGTCCCGGCTTGCCGGCGGCCACCACCACCAGGTCGGCGCGGGCCACATGGCCGGCCAGGTCCTGGGTGAAACGGTGGGTCACGGTCACGGTGCAGCCGGCCAGCAGCAGCTCCATGGCCATTGGCCGGCCGACGATGTTCGACGCACCGACCACCACCGCATCCAGCCCATAAAGGTCGACACCGGTGCTTTGCAGCAGGGTGATGATGCCCTTGGGCGTGCACGGACGCAGCAGCGGAATGCGCTGGGCCAGGCGCCCGACGTTATAGGGGTGGAAGCCGTCCACGTCCTTGTCGGGGCGAATGCGTTCGAGCAGCAGCGAGGCATCCAGGTGTGCTGGCAGCGGCAATTGCAGCAGAATGCCATCGACCTGAGTGTCATCGTTGAGGCGATCGATCAGGTCGGTCAGCTCGACCTGAGTGGTCGTCGCCGGCAGGTCATAAGCCTGGGAGAGGAAGCCTACTTCTTCGCAATCCTTGCGTTTATGCGAGACGTAGACCTGGGAGGCGGGATCGCTGCCCACCAGGATCACCGCGAGGCCAGGTGTACGCAGGCCTTGTTGGCGACGTTCGGCGACACGTTCGGCGATCTGCTGGCGCAGGCTGGCGGCGATCGCTTTGCCGTCGATTAGTTTTGCAGTCATAGACGGATGATAACCATCGAGAGGGATTGAAAAGAGCGCGTATTCTCGCATGACATGACGTCATGGCAAAGACGCTTGGCTTGCCGATGTGGCTAAGCCCTTTATCTGCCTGAGTTTTTTTTAAAAAGAGGTTGACGACCTTTTGGCTCGTCTATAAGATTCGTCGCACTTGTCGGGCAGAGCCAAGCACAGCTTGATGCGGTGCTGGTTAATGCTGATCAGGTCGGGTGGGTTAAAGCCTTTTTCGATGTGGTCTGAAGCCTTTAATTTGTCGTCGTTCAAGATGCAGATTATATAAGTGCCCGTAGCTCAGCTGGATAGAGCATCCGCCTTCTAAGCGGATGGTCGCAGGTTCGAGTCCTGCCGGGTGCGCCATAACTGGCAGCTTTGGCACAGGTAACGCGCAATATGGTGGGCGTAGCTCAGTTGGTAGAGCGCAGGATTGTGACTCCTGTTGTCGTGGGTTCGATCCCCATCGTCCACCCCATATTCGAAAAGGCGCCAGACTCATAATCTGGCGCCTTTGCTTTAAGTGTTTCGCGCGGAAGTGGTGGAATTGGTAGACACACTGGATTTAGGTTCCAGCGTCGCAAGACGTGAGAGTTCGAGTCTCTCCTTCCGCACCATCTTATAAATCAATGCTTTACCAGCTTTAGGCAGGGCTCTCCTAGGCCCACTGGAGTATCGGTGTAGCGAGATTGTGACAAAGGCATATCGAGGATGCTCACAGCATCCCGCACCCTGGCCGGCGCAAGATGTGCATACTTCTCTGTCATTTGAATCGTCGAATGACCCAGCAAATCGCGAATCTCGATCAGTGGCACACCGGCTGACACCAGCCATGCTGCACAGGTGTGTCGCAGATCGTGAATCGTGAAGTCCGTGATACCTGATTTTTCGCACGCACGCTCAAACCCCTCAGAAAGGTCGGAGACGCGCGCGCCGTTCTTGCGAGCGAAAACCCAGGGTGTCGACGGACAATGCTCTGCCCGTTCGGCCATCCTGCTTTTCAGCGCGGCCAACGACCCTTCATTCAGCGGGATACTTCGGCGCTTCGCCGCCTTTGTATGCACCCCGTCCAGGTAAATCAGCCGGTTGGCAAAATCGACCCGGCGCCACTCCAGCCCCAGCATTTCCTCTTTGCGACATCCTGTGTTGACTGCCAGGCGCACGAAGTCTTCCAGCATCACACCGAACCGCTGCTTGCGTGCGGTACGGCAAAGGCCATCAACTTCTGCGCGGGTAATCCAGCGCACACGGCTTTCAGGCTCTTTGAGCGTCCGCCCCTTCACCGGGTTGGGCAGCTTCCATTCCAGCTCTACCACGCACCAGTTGATTGCCGCCGACAACGCGGCCAGCTCCCGGTTGATGGTTGCCGGCGACTTGCCGGCCTTTGTCCTGCCTGATGAGTACTCGCGAATATCCTTACCCGCCAGGTCGTTCATCACCACGCCCGAAAAATGCTCTCGCAGTGCCTTGACCCGATGTTGGGTGGTATCAAAGCTTTTCTGCGAGGTAGCTGCATGGTCAAGGTATTCAATCATGACCTCTTCGAAAGTCCTGGGCGGATCAACGCCCAGCTCTCTCTGGCGCCACGCCGCGCCCCTGTGTTCCTGCTCTATGGCCTTGGCTGCTGCGTAGTCCTCGGTGCCAGCAGAGCGTCTAATGTACGTGCCATCTGCTGCGGTGAAACTGATCCACCAAGTTTTTCCTCTTTTGTATGGCATGCCCTCTCCTTGGATACGCCGCCCGCGTCGGGGAGGGTATCAGGGATGCTGGCCTCGATCATCTTGACCAGCTTGTCGTAATGGACGCGCAGCGGGCCGAGGCCGCGCACGCATGGAAGCTTTCCGCTCTTTGCCAGTGCATAAGCGGTGGTGCGCCCGATGCTCAGCATCTCGGCCGCTTGGGAAATTGAAATCAGGCGCATGTGGGTACTCCGTTGCCGCCGGACGGCAGGCATATAAAGGAAGGGAAGGGTGTTAGGATCGCGGCCAATCACGAGGGCCAGACAATGCCGCAGCACAACATCTACGATGAGTACAAGGGCCTCAGGCTCTGGAATTACATGACGTGCGAAAAGGACGAGGAAGGCCGCGAGGTGTGGCAGATCAAGGTTGAGGTCAGACGCGGGCGCGATGAGGTGGTGATTCCTGCCGTTGAGCCCGAGCAGACCTATGTCGATCGCATGTACGCCCAGTCTGCAGGCCGCGAGCTTGGAAAGCGCCTGGTGGATGAAGCCGGGCTGTAGCGCTTCATGTCGGCACCGCCTCGGCCATGAGGGCGCGAGCCGCCAGCCATGCTTTGCCGTCGTCGGTTGCCGAGCCCTGGCCGCTGTCAAAATTTTGCAGAAGTTGCTGGCCGCACTCGCCGGTTACAAGGGCTTTGAGCGATTTGCTCAGGACATCTTTCATGGCCGAATCTTCGCGCCAGACATCACGAATGCTCATCGCTGCGGCTTTTAGGGTTTCGTTCTCGGCCTCAAGCCTCTCAATGCGCGTGCAGTGCGTCAGGTGGATGTCGACCAGCTCACTGATCGCCTGCTGCTTGGATTTCCGGCTGAAGCGCTCAACCAGGCTCCGGCGGTCGCCGCTGCTTACAATTTCGAAAACGCTCATGGCGTCACCACCCGGCGAGCCCACCAGCACACCGGACCATCGTCCGTGTCGTGAATGGCTAGGCAGAACCAGTCTTGTCCATCAGGGCGATCAGGCTCCCAGTAACTGCAATCCGGGTCGCCTGCTTCAAAGTAGCGCTCAGAGATTGATTCATCGCTGTGATATTCGAGCGAGACCATTTTTACTTGCAGGCCCTGCTCAGCGATCCAGGCCTTGCAGCGTTCACCATCACCCTCATCAAAGTCGGGCAGATCTGGGTGCTGGAAGAAGCCGTTTTCGTCGCGAACCACTTTCGCAGACTGGATCAATTCAATTTGTGGACTGCCAACCGAATATTTCACAATTTCAGCTTTTAATTCCGCCAGTTTGCTTTCTGTCAGCATGACTTCATCCTTGCCGCCCACCGGGCAGCATCAAGAGATAGGGGATAGAGGAAGGGCTAGAACCCCGGCGTGTATTCAGCCTCATAGGCTTCTTTCGGGGTTTGTCCGCGCGCCCAGTTGTACTTTTTCCACATTTCGGGCTGACCGGGGTGGTGGCCTTGCTTGGCTGCCAGCTCTAGCAGTTCGGCCCACCACTGATTCCACGTCATGCTGCCTCCATGAGCGCTTGGATAACCCTCTGGCCCGCCAGCGGCGGTACCGCGTTGCCTGCCATGTGCATCGTGAGTCGGTGGTTGTCGGGGCGCAGAGTGTCGAACGGGAAGGTCTGGGCGGCCAGGGCTTCGCTGGCGCTGAGCATTCGCATCTCGTCGCCGCGTACCAGGGCCCAGCGATCCAAGGTAGTGATAGTGCCGATAGGACGCTCAGTACAGCGCCCAGTGAGGCCAGAGCCCTTGCCGTAGTACGGCATGATGAATCGGTCGCCGAAGCGCTTTCGGCCATTCTCGACACGTAGCAACGTGGCTGGCGCTCGGCCCTCTCGCACGATGGGTGACCAGCGGCCGGCGTTGAAGTCCAGGAAGGTCGAGGCCGGCACATGCTGTCGCTTGTGCAGCTCAAGCATCAAAGGTGCTCGACTGCGGGTCAACACGATGAACAGGCGAACGCGGTGCTGTGGCACGCCCAGGTCGGCACAGTCCACGACATGCGGCGCAGCCTGGTAGCCCAGCGCCTGCACTGCGGCCACCCAGGCCGGATAGAGCGCCCAGTCAGTGAACTCGGGCACGTTCTCGACTAGCGCCGCTTGCGGCCTGTGAAACTCCAGAGCTGACACAACCGCCCAGGCCGTGGACCGGCTTGAGTCATGCTGCGGGTTGCCCGAGGCTTTGCCGCGAGCCTTCGAATGGCCTTGGCAGCAAGGCGATGCCAGCAGCAGATCGTGAGCCGGCACTTTCTCCCATTGCGCCTGGTGCAGGTCCTGGCAGATGTGCTGGGTGTCGGGGTGGTTGGCTGCGTGCCATTCAACTGCGGCCGGTGAGTGATTCGCGGCCCAGAGGACCTTGACGCCTGCGGCGCGCGCGCCGGTGCTCCATCCGCCGAGGCCGGCGAACAGGTCGATTGCTGTGGTCATTTGGGATAACTCGCTCAGGCCTGAGATATTTGCGGTGTGGTGCCGGCGCCTGTGGCCAGGCCTGCATGGAGATCTACCCTCATGCCTGCCAGCATGCCGGCGATCTGCGCGTCCAGATCAAGCTCTACTTCTGGCCGCTTTCGGTGCTGGCCAATTTCCTGCGATGCCAGATAGGACTCGATGAG
>NZ_QFFU01000036.1 GCF_003131185.1 Pseudomonas ovata
ACCTACGTGGCCGGGCAGAACCTCGACTTCACGGTCAACTTCAGCGAGACCGTGACGGTGGATACGACAAGTGGTGTGCCGCGTATTGCCGTCACCCTGGACACCGGTGGCACCGTGTACGCCGACTATGTGTCGGGCTCTGGCAGTAACGCCTTGGTGTTCCGTTTGACTGCCGCCAGCGGACAGTTGGACAGCAACGGCATCACTTTGGGGAGCAGCCTCGACCTTAATGGCAGCCGCATCACCGACCTGGCCGGCAACAGCAGCGCCGCCGGACTCAACGGCGTGGCCAGCACGGCCGGTGTGAATATCGATGGCGTGGTTCCGACTGTGCTCAGTGTCGGCACCCCAGTAGCCGATCTGTATAACGCCGGCGATGTGCTGACCTTTACCGTCAAGGCCAGTGAAGCCCTGCAAACCGGCACACCGGCACCACGGCTGGCACTCGATGTGGGCGGTGTGAGCCGTTACGCCACGTATGTCTCCGGCAGCGGCAGCGACACGCTGGTGTTCCAGTACGTGGTGCAGGCCGGTGATACCGACAGCAACGGCATCGCGATGGGCCGCCTGGACCTGCGCGGTGGCGCGCTGACCGACGTGGCCGGCAACAACCTGAACCTGACCCTGAACAACATCGGCGACCTGACCGGCGTATTGGTGGACACCACGGCACCGACCGCCAATAGTATCGCTCTGGTCGATACCAATCCGACCACCAGCAGCACGGTCAACTACACCGTGACCTTCAGCGAGGCCGTCAGCGGCGTGGACAGCGGCGACTTCGCGCTGGCTTTTACCGGCGGTGTCAGCGGCCGTATCGCCTCGGTCACCCAGGTCGATGCACGGACTTACCGTGTGCAGGTTGACAGCCTGACCGGCAACGGCAGCGTGCGCCTGGACCTCAATAGCAGCGGCACTGGCATCGTCGATGCCGCCGGCAACACCATCACCGGCGGCCTGACAGGCGCCAGCTATACCATTGATCGCGTGGCGCCTGGCGTTGTCAGTGTTGATGTACCCGCTAACGGTACCTACGTGGCCGGGCAGAACCTCGACTTCACGGTCAACTTCAGCGAGACCGTGACGGTGGATACGACAAGTGGGGCGCCGCGTATTGCCGTCACCCTGGACACCGGCGGCACCGTGTACGCCGACTATGTGTCGGGCTCTGGCACTAACGCCTTGGTGTTCCGTTTGACTGCCGCCAGCGGACAGTTGGACAGCAACGGCATCACTTTGGGGAGCAGCCTCGACCTTAATGGCAGCCGCATCACCGACCTGGCCGGCAACAGCAGCGCCGCCGGACTCAACGGCGTGGCCAGCACGGCCGGTGTGAATATCGATGGCGTGGTTCCGACTGTGCTCAGTGTCGGCACCCCAGTAGCCGATCTGTATAACGCCGGCGATGTGCTGACCTTTACCGTCAAGGCCAGTGAAGCCCTGCAAACCGGCACACCGGCACCACGGCTGGCACTCGATGTGGGCGGTGTGACCCGTTACGCCACGTATGTCTCCGGCAGCGGCAGCGACACGCTGGTGTTCCAGTACGTGGTGCAGGCCGGTGATACCGACAGCAACGGCATCGTGTTGGGCAGCCTGGACCTGCGCGGTGGCGCGCTGGCCGACGTGGCCGGCAACAACCTGAACCTGACCCTGAACAACATCGGCGACCTGACCGGTGTGCAGGTCGACACCACGGCACCAACCGCCAATAGCATCGCTCTGGTCGATACCAATCCGACCACCAGCAGTACGGTCAACTACACCGTGACCTTCAGCGAGGCCGTCAGCGGCGTGGACAGCGGAGACTTCGCGCTGGCTTTTACCGGCGGTGTCAGCGGTCGTATCGCCTCGGTCACCCAGGTCGATGCACGGACTTACCGTGTGCAGGTTGACAGCCTGACCGGCAACGGCAGCGTGCGCCTGGACCTCAATAGCAGCGGCACTGGCATCGTCGATGCCGCCGGCAACACCATCACCGGCGGCCTGACAGGCGCCAGCTATACCATTGATCGCGTGGCGCCTGGCGTTGTCAGTGTTGATGTACCCGCTAACGGCACCTACGTGGCCGGGCAGAACCTCGACTTCACGGTCAACTTCAGCGAGACCGTGACGGTGGATACGACAAGTGGGGCGCCGCGTATTGCCGTCACCCTGGACACCGGCGGCACCGTGTACGCCGACTATGTGTCGGGCTCTGGCACTAACGCCTTGGTGTTCCGTTTGACTGCCGCCAGCGGACAGTTGGACAGCAACGGCATCACTTTGGGGAGCAGCCTCGACCTTAATGGCAGCCGCATCACCGACCTGGCCGGCAACAGCAGCGCCGCCGGACTCAACGGCGTGGCCAGCACGGCCGGTGTGAATATCGATGGCGTGGTTCCGACTGTGCTCAGTGTCGGCACCCCAGTAGCCGATCTGTATAACGCCGGCGATGTGCTGACCTTTACCGTCAAGGCCAGTGAAGCCCTGCAAACCGGCACACCGGCACCACGGCTGGCACTCGATGTGGGCGGTGTGAGCCGTTACGCCACGTATGTCTCCGGCAGCGGCAGCGACACGCTGGTGTTCCAGTACGTGGTGCAGGCCGGTGATACCGACAGCAACGGCATCGCGATGGGCCGCCTGGACCTGCGCGGTGGCGCGCTGGCCGACGTGGCCGGCAACAACCTGAACCTGACCCTGAACAACATCGGCGACCTGACCGGCGTATTGGTGGACACCACGGCACCGACCGCCAATAGTATCGCTCTGGTCGATACCAATCCGACCACCAGCAGCACGGTCAACTACACCGTGACCTTCAGCGAGGCCGTCAGCGGCGTGGACAGCGGCGACTTCGCGCTGGCTTTTACCGGCGGTGTCAGCGGCCGTATCGCCTCGGTCACCCAGGTCGATGCACGGACTTACCGTGTGCAGGTTGACAGCCTGACCGGCAACGGCAGCGTGCGCCTGGACCTCAATAGCAGCGGCACTGGCATCGTCGATGCCGCCGGCAACACCATCACCGGCGGCCTGACAGGCGCCAGCTATACCATTGATCGCGTGGCGCCAGCGGTCACCGGTGTGGCCGTTCCGGCCAACGGCACCTATGTAGCCGGGCAGAACCTCGACTTCACGGTCAACTTCAGTGAAGCGGTGCAGGTGGATACCACAGGCGGCACTCCACGCATCGAGGTGACCCTCGACACCGGCGGTACCGCGTATGCGACCTACTTGTCCGGCGCCGGCACCGATACCCTGGTGTTCCGCCTGACTGTCGCCAGCGGCCAGCTGGATACCACCGGCATCAGTGTCGGCAACAGCTTCCAGCTCAATGGCGGGGCAGTCCGTGACAGCGTCGGCAACAATGTCGCTACCGCCCTCAACGGGCTGGGCGATACCTCGGGTGTACGGGTTGACGCCGCAGTACCGGGGGTGGACTCGGTCGGCCTGCCGGCTGACGGCAGCTACAAGGCCGGCGATGTCCTCAGCTTTACCGTCAATACCAGCGAAGCCGTGGTGGTCGACACTGCCACCGGTACGCCGCGCCTGGTGCTCAGCGCAGGCGGTGTGACCCGCTATGCCAGCTATGTTTCCGGCACCGCCAGTGGTGTGCTGGTGTTCCAGTACACCGTGCAGGCCGGCGACACCGCCGCCAGCGGCCTCGTGATAGGCACTACCCTGGACCTCAATGGTGGCAGCGTGCGCGA
Organism: Pseudomonas ovata; assembly: GCF_003131185.1. Taxonomy (GTDB): domain Bacteria; phylum Pseudomonadota; class Gammaproteobacteria; order Pseudomonadales; family Pseudomonadaceae; genus Aquipseudomonas; species Aquipseudomonas ovata. The sequence continues at coordinate 3,693 of NZ_QFFU01000036.1, forward strand.
TGCAGCCGGCAATGACCTGACGCTGAACCTCAATGGTTTGGGCAGTGCCGCCGGCGTGCTGATCGATACTTCGGCGCCGACGGCCAGCAGCCTGGTGCGGGTCGACGGCTCACCAGGCAGCAGCGGTTCGATCAGTTACACATTGACGTTCAGCGAGAACGTCAGCGGCGTGGATGCCTCGGACCTCAGCCTGTTTTTCACCGGCACCGCGTCCGCCAGCATTGCCAGCGTCACCCGGATTGATGGTCGAACCTACACTGTGGTAGTCAACGGCATCGCCGGCAGCGGCAGCCTGCGCCTGGACCTGAATGGCAGCGGTACCGGCATCATGGATACTGCGGGCAATGCCATCGTCGGCGGCCTGACCGGCGCCAGCTACAGCATCGATCAGGTCGCGCCCGGCGTGGTTGATGTCGATGTGCCGGCTGATGGCAGCTACAAGGCCGGTGATGTCTTGAGCTTTACCGTCAACACCGGCGAAGGCGTGGTGGTCGATACCGGCACCGGTACGCCGCGCCTGGTGCTGAGCGTGGGCGGGGTCACCCACTATGCCAGCTATGTTTCCGGCGCCGCCAGTGGCGCACTGGTGTTCCAGTACACCGTGCAGGCCGGCGACACCGCCGCCAGCGGCTTGGTGGTCGGCACTACCCTGGACCTCAATGGCGGCAGCGTGCGTGATGCGGCCGGCAATAACCTGGCGCTGGCCCTCAATGGCCTGGACAGTACCGCTGGCGTGCGGGTGGACACCACGGCGCCGACGGCCAGCGGCATCGTTCTGGTCGATCCGACACCGGCCAACAGCAGCACGGTCAGCTTTACCGTGACCTTCAGCGAGAACGTCAGCGGCGTCGATGTCTCTGATCTCGGCCTGTTCTTCACCGGCACTGCGGCCGGTAGCATTGCCAGCGTCACCCAGGTGGATGGTCGTACCTACACCGTAGCGGTCAATGGCATCGGCGGCAGCGGCAGTCTGCGTCTGGACCTCAATGCCAGTGGCACCGGCATCAATGACGCAGCAGGCAACGCGCTCACGGGCGGCCTGACGGGCGCCAGCTACAGTGTTGATCGTGTCGCACCCGCGATCACCAGCGTGGCCGTTCCGGCCGGTGGCACCTATGTGGCCGGGCAGAATCTGGACTTCATGGTCAACTTCAGTGAAACGGTGCAGGTGAATACCACCGGTGGCATTCCACGCCTCGAAGTGACCCTCGACACCGGTGGCACAGCTTACGCGACCTACCTGTCCGGTAGCGGCACCAATGCCTTGGTATTTCGCCTGACCGTTGCCAGTGGTCAGCTTGACACCAATGGCATCAGCGTCGGCAACAGCCTCCAGCTCAATGGCTCGACCCTGCGTGATGCGATCGGCAACAACGTCGCCACCGTCCTGAACGGGCTGCCGGACACGTCACAGGTACGCATCGATGCCATGGTGCCGACTGTCACCACCGTGGGGCTGCCGACAGCAGGGGCCTATAACACCGGCGATGTGTTGCGCTTTACCGTCAACGTCAGCGAGACAGTCAACGTCGATACCAGCACCGGCACCCCGCGTGTCGCGCTGACCCTTGGCGGCGTGACCCGTTATGCCACCTATGTGTCCGGCTCCGGCAGCAATGCGCTGGTATTCGAGTACACCGTGCAGGCTGGCAACAACGCCGCTGGCGGCATTGGCTTGCCAGGTACGCTCGACCTCAACGGCGGCGCCGTGCGTGACGCGGCGGGCAATGCGCTGAACCTGGCCCTGAATACGCCTGGCGTGGTGGGCGGTGTGGTGATCGATACCGTGGCCCCTCAGGTCAGCGATATCGTGCGCGTCGACCTGAGCCCGACCAGTAGCGGCTCGGTGCGCTACACCGTGACCTTCGACGAGAGCGTTTCCGGTGTCGACAACGCGGACTTCGCGCTGGTCTTCAGCGGCTCGGCCAGTGGCCGGATTGCCTCGGTGGAGCAGGTCAACGGCCGCACCTACCTCATTGTCGTTGACAACCTGAGCGGCGTCGGCAATGTGCGCCTGGACCTGAACAGCAGTGCAACCGGCATTGTCGACGCGGCGGGCAACCTGCTCACCGGCGGCCTGCAAGGCAGCAGCTACAGCATTGATCGCGTGGCGCCAAGTATCACCGGGGTGGACGTTCCGGCCAGCGGTACCTATGTGGCCGGCCAGAGCCTGAACTTCACCGTGCGTACCAATGAAGCGGTGCTGGTGGACAGCGGCGACGGTAATCCGCGCCTGGCGATCAGCCTCGACAACGGCACAGTGGTCTATGCCGACTACCTGTCCGGCTCGGGCGGCACAGCTCTGGTGTTCCGTCTCAACGTCACCAGCGGCATGGCTGGCAACACCACTTTTGCGGTGGCGCCGTCCATCGACCTTAATGGCGGCAGTATCCGAGATGCCCGTGGCAACGACGCCAATATCGGTCTGAACAACGTCGGCGACACCCGCGGTATCCTCGTCGATGCCAGGGCACCACGTCCCTCCAGCATCGTGGTGGACGGCCCGGTACAACCGGGCGCCAGTACGCTCACCTTCACCCTGACCTTTGACGAGGCCGTCAGCGGCGTCGACCTCAGCGACTTCAGCGTGATCAGTACCGGCAGTGCCAGTGGTGCGGTGCAAGCGGTCCAGCAGCTCGATGCCACGACTTACCGAGTCATTGTGGGCAACATGAGCGGAGCAGGTGCGCTGGCCTTGAGCCTGAGCGCGCTGAACAGCGGTATCCGCGACCAGGCCGGCAACGATCTGGCGCGGGGCTTCGACAGCGCACTGCAGACCATCCAGTCGCAGGATATTGGTGATCTCAATTACCGGATCAATCCACCGGACACCCTCAACACGCCGCAAGCGGCAGTGGTGCAGCCACAAGTGCCGGGCTTGGTGGTCACTGACGCTGTGTCGCCACTGGTTGCTCCCGGCCTGTTCGACATCCGCACCGTGGGCGGCAACCTGCAGCCCCTGGGTACTATCTTTCTCGGCAATGGCAGCAGTGCGCCGAGCTTCATTGCTCAGGTATTTGGCAGCAGCGCGATCGGTAGCAGCCAAGGTGGCTTGGGTGGTAGGGAGGGCGGCCTGCTAGGTAGCAGTAGCACCTTTGCCAGCATTTTCAGCCGTGAGGTACCAGGCGTCAGCGAGATGAATGTGTTCGATGGCGACCAATGGAAGCAGAGCGACCTCAACCAGGGTGCGCGTGGTGTTTTCGGCGCACCGACTCTGGGGCAACAACTGCAACAGATCAATGAAGCCGACCGGCGCCATGTGCGCGAGTTGGCCAAGGCCCTGGCTCAATCGGCACAGATCGGAAAGCGGGCATGAAAAACAGCACAACACTTGATACGCAGGCCATACCAGGGGGTGGCCCAAGGATGAATAAAACTCACAAACTGTTTGCCGCGAGTCTGCTGACGCTGGCCATTGGCGGATGCGCCGTGACCAGCGAACCGATCGATCGCAGTGCCAGCGAGGCGCGAGCACGCACCGACCTGGCGACCATTTTCAAGGATCAGGAAGCCCTCAGCGGGCCGCTGACCCTGCATCAGGCCATGGCCCGTGCGGTGAAGTACAACCTCGAGGCGCGACTGAAAGTGATGGAAGAAGCCCTGGCCAAGCGTCAGGTCGATCTTTCCAGCTTCGACATGTTGCCGCGCATGGCGCTGGCTGCAGGCTACGCCGGACGCAGCAACGTCGGGGCGTCCAGCAGCCAGAGCATCCTGACCAATACCCAGTCCCTGGAGCCCTCGACTTCGCAGGACCGCAATCGTGACGTCGCTGACCTGACCATGGTATGGAACGTGCTGGATTTCGGGGTCAGCTACGTCAGCGCCAAGCAGCAGGCTGACCAACGGTTGATCCTCCAGGAGCGCAAGCGCAAGGTCATTCACACCATCACCCAGGACGTGCGTTCGGCGTACTGGCGCGCGGTGGCGGCGCAGCGCCTGCTGAACCAGATTGACACCCTGATGGGGCGTATCGATCAGGCCCGTGACAACAGCCAGCGCATGAGCGCGGAGCGGGTCGGTGACCCGGTGCAGACCTTGAGCTACCAGCGTGCCCTGATCGAGGCCACCCGCCAGCTCGAGCAGCAGCGCCGCGCGCTGTCGCTGGCCAAGACCGAGCTGGCTGCGCTGGTCAATCTGCCACTGAACACCGACTTCAGTCTGGCACTGGAAGAGGGGTATGCAGTGCCGGTGTTCAAGGGTGACTTCGCTCAGCTGGAGCAGCATGCCCTGGCCAGTCGTCCGGAACTGCGCGAACAGGATTACCAGGCACGCATCAGTGCCGCCGAAACCCGCAAGGCCATGCTGCGCCTGCTGCCGGGCCTGGAGTTCTCGCTGGGCGGGCATTACGACAGCAACTCGTTCCTGACCAACCAGAGCTGGGCCGACTACGGCGTCAAGGTGACCTGGAACCTGTTCAACGTGCTGTCCGCGCCGGCAGCGATCAAGGTTGCCGAGGCGGGCGAAGACGTCGCCACGGCGCGCCGGCAGGCCATGTCCATGGCGGTGCTGGCCCAGCTTTACGTGGCCAATGCCAACTACAAGGAAGCGGTGCGTCAGTTCCAGACCAGCGAAGAACTGGCGAAACTCGACGGGGAGATTGCCGTCCAGCTACGCAACCGTTACCAGACGCAGAACATCGGCGAGCTGGAGCTGATCCAGGGCGAGCTGAACAACCTGCAGACCCAGCTCAAGCGTGACCTGTCCTATGCCGAACTGCGCAATGCCTATGCACAGTTGCACGTCAGCTCAGGGGCGGATCCGCTGCCGGATAACCTGCCGGACGACAAACTGCAGACCATTGCCAATGCCTTGCAGAGCAGCGAGGCGGGCTGGGGGCGGTGAGCATTGAGGCTCTTCAAGTAGCGGGCAAATCGCCCGCGCCATAACCGTTCCGATACCCGCGCGGACCTTGGAGTCGCGGCTGCAATCATTGGCCGCGGGCTACTGCATCTATGCGCTGTACCCGCGCAGCCGGGGCTGGAGTGAATGGGCGGCGCCCGCCAGTTATCACACGTAATCTCATGTCGAGTCCTTGTGGACCTGATCGCACATCAATGCTCGCTGTGTGACGCGTCTGGGACCACAGCGCATGCTGGGCATCGGCACCCAGCTGGCAGGTACGGCCGGGCTGACGCTGCTGGTGGCCGATTACACAATGGGGCGGGCTGACCAGCATGGTGCTGTGCCTGTGTGCCGGGTGGTGGGCTGTTGCGGGGAGGGGGGCCTGGTGATGTAGGGGTGTTCCCACTGTGCGCACCACCGTTCGTCGCTAATGACCCTACAAACGCCGGCTCCTTTTCAATTTTCCCTATGCCCAGCCGACGTAACCTTACAAATAGTGATTTCTGGAGGGGCTTCATGTCATTGATTCCTGTACGTATCTCGCGGCGCATGACGTTGGGAATTCTGGGTCTGCTGATACTGACCGCCGTGGCGATATTTGCCGTGATTACGCTGGGCGGCAAACCCCGATTGGTGGCGGCCGGAACGGAGGCGGCCGAGCAGTCGGCCAGTGCCATTACCTCCGAGCTGGCCTTGCCGCTGAACCGCATCGAAGGCACCGCCGCTGCCATGGCTCTTCTGGCTCAGACCCTGCCTCGCGATACGGCGATCTTTGAAAGTAACCTCTCGGGCATCATCGACAGCCAAGGTAATTCTGCCATCGCAGGTGGCGGAGTTTGGCCGGAGCCCAATGCTTTCAATGCCGGTACCGAACGGCGTAGCTTCTTCTGGTCACGTAACGCCAGCGGCAACCTGATTTTTTCCGACGAATACAACGATGCGAAGACGCCGCCCTATCAGGCCGAGTCCTGGTACACCGGAGCCAAATCCACCTCGCCTGGTCGTTGTGTCTGGTCAGATGCTTACCAGGATTCCGTGAGTGGCGTGGCAATGACCACATGCAGCGTGCCCTATCGCAATGGGGCTGCCTTCGCGGGTGTCGCGACCATTGATCTTAAGCTGGACGGCCTGGCGGCCTTTCTCAAGGAAAAAGGCGGCATCACTGGCGGCTATGCGTTCGCGGTCGATGCTTCGGGAAATCTGCTGTTCTTTCCCGATACCAAAGCCGGCAAGGCACTGCTGACCGTTGCTGCCTTGAGCCAGGAGCAACCCTGGCTCAAGCCCGTTGCCGATCGTCTGGCTGATAAATTACCTGCCATTTCAACCTTCAGGCTTGAACACGATGCGCGGCTGGATGCGCCGGCCTATGTCACGCTGGCAACCATGGACAGCACGGGCTGGCGAATCGGGCTGGTAACGCCTGAAGCCCGTGTCGTAGGTTTGGCGAATGATTTAACCGCGCAGATCCTGCTGTTCCTGTTACCGCTGATGGGCCTACTGCTTGGCCTCGCCTGGCTGGCCGGTAAGCGACTGCTGGTACAACTTGAAGAAACGACCCGGCAAATCGTCACTCTGGGGCAAGGTGGTCAGGCCGGGGCACGGCTGGAAGTCCTGCGCGCCGATGAAATTGGTGCGCTACGTGAATCGGTCAATCATTACGCTGGCTCCCTGCGCGACATGCTACATCGTATCGCCCGGGAGGCCGTCACCCTGGAGGGGCAGGCTAACGACCTGGCGCAGTTGTCACACGGCTTGGCTGAACGCGCAGAAGCCCAGCGCCAGGACAACACGTTACTGGCGACGGCCATCACCGAAATGTCGGCCAGCGCCAACGAAGTCGCGCACAACACCGCAGACTGTTCCGACACTGCCCGGCGCTCACTGGACGACGCGCAGCACAGCCAGAACCAGGTCAACAGCAACAGCGAATTCATTGAAGGTCTGGCCACGGAGATCTCCGGGGCCGCCAGTGCCATTACGCAATTGGGAGCCGATATCGAGCGTGTCGGGAGCGTGCTGGAGGTCATTAAATCCATCTCGCAACAAACCAACCTGCTGGCCCTCAACGCGGCCATCGAAGCGGCACGCGCTGGCGAGCAGGGGCGCGGGTTTGCTGTCGTGGCCGACGAAGTCAGGACCTTGGCCGGCCGCACCCAGACCTCGGCGAACGAGATTCAGGAAATGATTTCCCAACTTCGTCAGGCGTCCAGCTCGGCAGTCGCAACGATGCAAAACGGCGCCGAACGCACACGGTCATCAGTGCAACAGGCAGTCGGTGTCGCCTCTACGTTGGGCACGACGGTCAAAAGCTTCGATGATATCGTCCAGCGCGCGCACCAGATTGCAGTGGCAGCGCAGGAGCAGAGTCACGTAACGCACGAAATCAACGAACTGGCGGTGCGTATTCATGCCTCCAGCGAGCAGGGTGCACGAGACGCCAGCGCATTGCGCGAACTGGGCAAGGGCATGCAGTCGATTTCGGGCCGCCTGGGCGAATTGAGCCGGGGCGGATGATAAGGCATTGATTGCATGCCGTTCGAAGCGTTTGCGTGGCAATTCGCGAATAGTAGGCTCGGTGCGGCTTTGCCGCACCGAGCACGGCGACCACGTTGGCACGCGTGAACGTGCTGCCCGACTGTTTGCCTATGGCAGGCAAGAGGTGGCTGTTTAGCGCTTCACGAAACCTCGCGATGAATATGGCCACCCGTTCAGTGGACCTGCATGCCAACCAATGCTCGGCCACGTAGGCGAAAGTGCGTTTTTCGTTGGCAATTGAGCCTTATCTTGCAGCTTCTCGACCCAGGCGCGTGCGGGAGTGCCTGTTTTTTCGCTCGACTCTTTATTTTCAAGTCGGAGGAATGAGCGTAGAGGGTTTTCTTGCGCCTGCTGCAAGGTTTAACCACAGCAGCATGGCAGTGAGAGAGGCGGCCAGTATCAGCGTAAGCCACATGATGACCAGCACGCTGAACGTGACACTATTGTTTAACTCACGGAAAATGCCGAAGGCAAAAGCGGTGTACCAAGACACACCCGAAACTGCACCTGATGCGAGAAACAAGGCCGCTCTGCTGCGGGTGACGCCAAAGAGCAGGGGGCGGCTCAAGTCGCGTAGTGCTTCTGGCAACACAAACGCATGGATGATGATGCCATTGATGGTCAGGGCGATCACCACAAGTATCTTCGCCCAGAGTTTGGGGTTTTCCAGTTTGTCCGGCGACTCCATCGCGTAAAGGGCCAGGAAACCCAGGCCTGACAGCCATAGGAGGCATAGTCCGGTAGTGACCGCGTCGCTGATGAAGTGAAAGGTGCGCCCGATTTCAACCGGGAGGCTCCCCCGGCGCAGCCAGCGGAAAATCCAGAGGTCCAGCAGGGTTGCCCCGCCGAGACCGAAGCACATACCGAGCAGGTGTAGGCCGACAAGGAGTGTCAGAACGTTCAGCGGTGGGAGTGGATCAGGCAAGGGAATGCTCAGCGCAAGTGTGTCTGCGAATAAGTGACCGCTACTTGAGAGCGCAAGCAGGCCGCCGAAAATCATGAAAGACGTTCGTATCTTCATTGGTTACGACCTCAGGCCAGTGTTCTTATTCGGCAGGTAGCATGGGCGTGGGCCCATTCAGGAAGGAACCGGTGCTTGTGCATCGATCAGGCTCTGGCTCTTGAGCTCCTGCCAAAAGGCTGACGGAATACCGACCTTCATCGCTTGTACGTTGGAAACGATCTGCCCTGGCGAACGCGCCCCCGGAATGATCGCGGACACTTGCGGATGTGCCGCGGCGAATTGCAGGGCGGCGGTATGAATGTCGATGCCATGTCGGCTGGCAATTGCCATGATTCGCGCGCGCTTTTCTACCGCTCCGGCCGGTAGATCCAGGCTGAAGTTATATCGGCTGCGCCCTCCCAGAAATCCATCATTCAGGGGGGTGCCAACCACGACACTGGTGCCCTTGCTGCTCAAGGCCGGAAGGGTGTTGCGCAACGCATCGCTGTGGTCGAGGAGGGAATACTGGCAGGCAAGCAACACGATGTCGGGCGTCGGGTCATTACTGGTTAGCGCCTGAACCACGGCGTTCGGTGTATTGACGCCGAAGCCCCATGCCTTGATGAGTCCTTCATCACGCATTTTTTCAAGCTCAACCATCGCCCCTGTGCGTGCAATCTGATACGCCGCTTCCCATCCACCTTCCAGCTCGGTGTTATCTGGCGAGAGATCATGGATAAAGACGATATCGATACGGGGTAATCCCAGACGCTGCAGGCTGTCTTCCACGGAGCGACGCGTGCCTGCTGCGGTGTAGTCATATCGGTAGTTAAAGGGCGCCGGTGACTTCCAGATGGCATGGTCCGCGCGCAGGCCTCCAGCGGCCGTCAATACACGGCCGACCTTGGTAGAGACCACATAATCACCTGGATTTTTGCCGTGCAGGAAGCGGCCCAGGCGATATTCACTCAAGCCAAACCCGTAGAACGGCGACGTGTCATAAAGCCTTACACCTGCCCCCCAGGCGGCCTGCAGAACCAGGGCCGCTTGCTCGTCGCTGATCGGCGCAAAGATATTGCCAATCTGCGTCCCGCCCATACCAAAGCGTTGAGGCGTCATGTATCGCAGTGTATGCGAAGGCAAATTGAGGGGCAGGTCTGAGCGTACGAGCCGTCCTTGCGTAGGCATCACGCTCCCGCGCTCTGTCAGCAAAGAGGGCGTCGGGGCTGCAGCCACCGAACTGGCAAGACTCGATGCGGGCAGTAAAGCGGCTGCAACAGCACCCGCCGCCGAATAAGTAAGAAAATCTCGTCTGTCCATCCAGTGTTCCTTTCGCGACTGAGGGTTCACGGGCTCATCGAAGCCCGTCTTCATGCGAGAAACTAGAACAACGAGGGTTGGCCGGGTGACCCTAATGCGCCCTGTCTTTTGCACAATCCTGCCGATGCACTTGTGCTGGTCACGCACTCGCAGCAGACTCGAACATTCCGTAAACAGGGGGGCATATCATGACGAGCGGTTCCTTCTCGCAATTCGGTTTCGGCCATGTGCAGTCCCTGGCCATGAGCAAACCCGCTCAGCCCGACGAGCGCCTCCAGGCACTCAGACGGCTTATCGAAAAAGTCACCACGCAGATTGGTTTGAACGAGGTATGCGCAACATCGATTCCAGGATTGACCTTTTATCGAATGGCCGAACTGGGTACGCCCACGTACTGCATTTATGAGCCTTGTGTCGCCATCATTCTGCAGGGGGCGAAGGAGATCACGTTCGGCGAGCAAGCCTGTGAGTTTGGACAGGGCGCGTTCTTCGTCACGTCGGTCGATATACCCACACTGGCTCGTGTGACCGCGGCCAACGAGCAAACCCCTTATTTATCCGTTGTGCTGAAGCTCGATCTTGCCATGCTCAATGAGGTGATCCAGACCCTGGAACCCACAAGGCAGGAAATGGCTTCTCAAGCACGAGGCTTTGCATCGGGTACGGCGTCGAGTGAGATGCTCGACGCGTTCACCCGACTCTCCACACTGATCGAACGACCTCTTGAGGCAGGCTTGATGTCGAACCTTATCAAGCGGGAGATATGCGTTCGGCTGTTGCTCAGTAGCGCAGGCCAGTGGCTGCGCAGCGTCACGCGCGATGGTTACCGAGACAAGGGCATCGTGAGAGCCATTGAATGGTTGAAACATCATTACGACAAACCGCTGCACGTGGCCGATCTCGCCCAGCGATCGGGCATGGCCAGTTCTACGCTGCATCACAACTTTCGCAAGCTGACAGGCACCAGTCCCGTTCAGTATCAAAAGTCGTTACGGCTGCAAGCCGCGCGCAGCCTGATGTTGACCGACAGGGTCGATGTGAACACGGCCGCCTTGCGGGTCGGCTATGAAAGTGTCGCGCAATTCAGTCGCGAATATGCCCGGCGTTTCGGAGCTCCACCCTCGAAAGACATCAAGCATGCACGGGAGAATGGTGGACGGCTCGACTAATCAGGCGACCCAATCCAGATGAGCATGCGGCGCCAATGATCAGGCCATAGGCAAAAGCCGGGCGGGTCATACCAGCAAGATCCATCGGGCTACCCGTCGACCATCCCTTCTCACCACAGCAAGCCCGCACCCACATTTTATTTCACCTGGCTTCAGAGCGGCGTAAGGACATTCATTACCGTATCCAACGCCACCCGCGTGTCATCCAGCTGCACCAGCGAAGCATGTCGGGCACCAAGGGCGTCGCGGTTCTGGATCGCGGTGAGGATCGCCTTGTGCCGGGGCAGGCTCAGGCCCTGGATGTCCGGGCGGCGGTTGGTGATGTTGATCGACTCGCGCAGCGGCAACGACAGCATGTTGCACATATAGGCGAGCAAATCGTTGCGCGTGGCGTCGGCGATGGCGCGGTGGAAGTCCAGGTCGGCTTGCAGCAGGTCCTCGTGGGTCTTGGCGGTTTCCATGCCAGTGTAGGCTTTTTCGATGATGGCGATGTCTTCGTCGGTGGCCGTTGTCGCGGCCATGGCGGCGATTTCCGGTTCGAGGATGCGTCGAACACCGGCCAGGGTATTGAAGAATTCACTGTGAGGCGTGGACTGCATCAACCAGGACAATACGTCCGGGTCGAGCAGGTGCCATTTCAAGCGTGGCCGCACCACTGCGCCGACCCGTGGTTTGGAATACACCAGACCCTTGGCGCTGAGCACCCGCGTCGCCTCACGCAACACCGAGCGGCTGACCTTGTACTCCTCGCAGAGCGTGGCCTCCATGGGCAGCCGTTCTTCGGGCTTGAAACGGCCGGAAACGATGTGCATGCCCAAGTCCTGGACGATCTGGGCATGCATACTCTTGCGCGGCTTGGGCGGTTGGTGATCCATGACGACAGGGAGGCTCTGGCTTGAATTGGCGGCATCATAGCATCCCGATTAGTGGGAATGCCGTGGGACTTCCGCCCTGCGGCAACCTGCCAGGAAGTCGAAGTCGCAATCCTGGTCGGCTGTACCAAAATACCGGGCGCCGCGCAGGCCGGGCTTTAGTCAGACAGAACTGGTACCTTATTGTATGACTATATAGTCTGGTTTTTCTTGATATAAAGCGATTAATCGATGCTTTTGAGCGGTTGTTTTGAAAATAGTCCTACTATATAGTCGGCCTTAACGGAGGTATGACCTTGGCGGATTTTAGCGAGAGGCGTCCCACGAGCTTTTATAAGAACAACAATCAGAGATCGAGCCATGACCCAGGATTTCGGCCACAACTACATCGGCGGCCAGCGCAGCGCCAACGGCGGCGTCAAGCTGCAGAGCATTGACGCGACCACTGGCGAAGCCTTGCCCCAGGAGTTCTACCAGGCCACCCCGGAGGAGGTCGACGCCGCGGCCAAGGCCGCCGCGCAGGCTTACCCGGCGTACCGCGCCTTGAGTGCCGCGCGCCGCGCACAGTTCCTGGATGCGATAGCGGGCGAACTGGATGCCCTGAGCGATAACTTCATTGAATTGGTTTGTCGTGAAACCGCACTGCCGGCAGCGCGCATCAAAGGCGAGCGTGGGCGTACCAGCGGCCAGATGCGCCTGTTCGCAAGCGTGCTGCGCCGCGGTGATTTCTACGGTGCGCGCATCGACAAGGCACTGCCTGATCGTCAGCCGTTGCCACGCCCGGATTTGCGCCAATACCGCATCGGTCTCGGCCCGGTGGCGGTGTTCGGTGCGAGCAACTTCCCGCTGGCGTTCTCTACAGCAGGCGGTGATACCGCAGCGGCACTGGCGGCAGGTTGCCCGGTGGTGTTCAAGGCCCATAGCGGGCATATGGCCACGGCTGAGCAGGTGGCCAGTGCAATCATTCGCGCTGCTGACGCGACCGGGATGCCGGCCGGCGTTTTCAACATGATTTTTGGTGGCGGCGTCGGCGAAGCGCTGGTCAAGCACCCGGCAATCCAGGCCGTGGGCTTCACCGGTTCGCTCAAGGGCGGTCGTGCCTTGTGCGACATGGCCGCGGCACGCCCGCAGCCGATCCCGGTGTTCGCCGAGATGTCGAGCATCAATCCGGTAATTGTGTTGCCCCAGGCCCTCAAGGCCCGGGCTGAGAGCGTGGCCCGCGACCTGACCGCTTCGGTGGTGCAGGGTTGTGGTCAATTCTGCACCAACCCTGGCCTGGTGATCGGCATCGCATCGCCTGAATTTACAGCGTTCACTCAACGCGTGGCCCAACTGATCGGCGATCAACCGGCACAAACCATGCTCAACGCCGGCACCCTGGGCAGCTACAGCAAGGGCCTGGAAAAACTTCTTGTGCACGCTGGCATCCAGCACCTGGCAGGCAATGCCCAGGCGGGCAACCAGGCGCAGCCGCAACTGTTCAAGGCTGATGTACAACTGTTGATAGACGGCGATGAAGTGCTGCAGGAAGAAGTCTTCGGCCCCACCACGGTGTTTGTCGAAGTCGCTGACCAGGCCCAGCTCAGCGCCGCCTTGCACGGACTGCACGGTCAACTGACCGCCACGATCATTGGCGAGCCGGGCGACTTTCAACAGTTCGCCGAACTCACGCCGCTGCTGGAACAGAAAGTCGGGCGTATCTTGCTCAACGGCTACCCGACCGGCGTGGAAGTCTGTGATTCGATGGTGCACGGCGGGCCGTACCCCGCGACATCGGATGCCCGTGGCACCTCGGTCGGCACCTTGTCCATTGACCGGTTCCTGCGTCCCGTGTGCTTCCAGAACTACCCTGACAGCCTGCTGCCGGATGCGTTGAAAAACGCCAATCCGTTGCGTATCCAGCGGCTGGTCGACGGCACGCCCTCGCGCGAATCGCTGTAACGCGTACCTGAGACCAACAACTATCCAGGAGGCACCATGTCGTTTCACGCTGTGACCGCGCATCGGGCTCAACTGGGGGAGGGCCCGTTCTGGGACGCGCCCACTCAGTCGTTGTACTGGGTCAATATCGCCGGCAAACAGGCGCTGCGCCTGATGGACGGGCACTTGCAGGTATGGCAGTTGCCCGAGCATGTCTCGGCGTTCATCCCCTGTGAAAGCGGCGATGCCCTGGTGACCTTGAGCAGCGGTGTTTATCGCCTCGACCTGGCCACCGAAGCCCTGACGCTGCTGTGCGTGGCCGACCCTCAAGCGGGCAACCGGGGCAATGAAGCCCGTTGCGACGCCCAGGGTCGCCTGTGGCTGGGCACCATGCAGAACAACATCGGCGAGCAGGGTGAAGACCTGCCCATCACCCGACGCTCCGGCGGCCTGTTTCGCATTGATGCCAATGCGCAGGTTACGCCGTTGCTGAGCGGCCTGGGCATTCCCAACACCTTGCTGTGGAGCGATGACGGCACACAGGTGCATTTCGGCGACAGCCTGGACGGCACCCTGTACCGGCACGGCATTCAGCCGGACGGCCAGCTGCATACGGCGCACGTCTGGTTCGGGCCGCATACGCGCGGTGGCCCGGACGGCTCGGCCATGGACGTGCAAGGTTGTATCTGGAACGCGCGCTGGGACGGCAGTTGCCTGCTGCGGTTAACGCCTGAAGGCCAGGTGGACCGCATCATCGAGCTGCCGGTCAGCCGTCCCACCAGTTGCGTGTTTGGTGGTCCCAACCTTACCACCCTGTATATCACCAGTGCCGCCAGCCCTTTGCATCACCCCTTGGATGGTGCGGTGCTGGCCATCGAGGTCGACGTGCCAGGCAAACCCTGTCACCGCTTTGCCGGTTAAACCCCAAGACTTGAAAAACAACAACAAGGAGTCACCCGTATGAATCGTCGTCGTGGTTTGCGTTCCCTGTGCTGCGCCGCTGTGGCGGTCTCGGCCATGAGCTTGAGCGGGCTGTTGCTGGCCGCTGAAGAAGTGAAGATTGGCTTTTTGGTCAAGCAAGCCGAAGAGCCGTGGTTCCAGACCGAGTGGGCCTTCGCCGAAAAAGCCGGCAAGGAGCACGGTTTCACCGTGATCAAGATCGCCGTGCCGGATGGCGAAAAAACCCTTTCGGCCATCGACAGCCTGGCCGCCAATGGCGCCAAGGGCTTTGTGATCTGCCCGCCGGACGTGTCCCTGGGCCCGGCCATCGTAGCCAAGGCCAAGGCCAATGGCCTAAAAGTGATCGCCGTGGACGACCGTTTTGTAGACGCCAAAGGCGCCTTCATGGAAAACGTGCCGTACCTGGGCATGGCTGCCTTTGAAGTGGGCCAGAAGCAGGGCGCCGCCATGGCCGCCGAAGCGAAAAACCGCGGTTGGGACTGGAAAGACACCTACGCGGTGATCAACACCTTCAACGAACTCGACACCGGCAAGAAACGCACCGACGGCTCGATCAAATCCCTGGAAGAAGCCGGTATTCCCAAGGACCACATCCTCACTGCCGCGCTTAAAACCCTCGACGTGCCCGGCAGCATGGACGCCACCAACTCGGCCCTGGTCAAGCTGCCCAGCGGTGCGAAAAACCTGCTCATCGGCGGCATGAACGACAACACCGTGCTCGGCGGCGTACGTGCCACCGAAAGCGCAGGCTTCAAGGCAGCCAACGTGATCGGTATCGGCATCAATGGTACCGACGCTATCGGCGAACTGAAAAAAGCCAACAGCGGCTTCTTTGGTTCGATGCTGCCCAGCCCGCATCTCGAAGGCTACAACACCGCACTGATGATGTACGAGTGGATCACCAAAGGGACTGAGCCGCCGAAGAACACGGCGATTGACGAAGTGACCTTGATCACCCGGGCCAACTTCCAGGAAGAACTGACCAAAATCGGACTATGGAAATGACCCCTGCCGCCTTGCGATTCGACGGCATCGGTAAAACCTTCCCCGGGGTCAAGGCGCTGGATGGCATCAGTTTCATCGCCCACCCGGGGCAGGTGCACGCCTTGATGGGCGAGAACGGCGCGGGCAAGTCGACGCTGCTGAAAATCCTGGGTGGCGCGTACATCCCCAACAGCGGCACGCTGCAGATCGGCGAGCAGACCATGGCCTTTAAAAACGCCGCTGACAGCATTGCCAGCGGCGTGGCGGTGATTCACCAGGAACTGCACCTGGTGCCGGAAATGACCGTGGCCGAAAACCTGTTCCTCGGGCATTTACCGTCGCGCTTTGGGGTGGTCAATCGCAGCCAGTTGCGCAAGCAGGCGCTGGCGTGCCTCAAAGGCCTGGCGGATGAAATTGATCCGCAGGAAAAGCTGGGTCGCCTGTCCCTGGGCCAGCGCCAACTGGTGGAAATCGCCAAGGCGCTGTCCCGCAGGGCCCATGTGATCGCCTTCGATGAACCCACCAGCAGCCTCTCGGCGCGCGAGATCGACCGCTTGATGGCAATCATCACGCGCCTGCGCAATGAAGGCAAAGTGGTGCTGTATGTGTCGCACCGCATGGAAGAAGTGTTCCGCATCTGCAACGCCGTTACGGTGTTCAAGGACGGGCGCTACGTGCGCACGTTCGAGGACATGAGCGCGCTGACCCATGACCAGTTGGTGACCTGCATGGTTGGCCGGGATATCCAGGATATCTACGACTACCGGCCGCGCGAGCACGGCGACGTGGCGCTCAAGGTCGACGGCCTGCTGGGGCCGGGCCTGCGTGAGCCGATCAGTTTCAATGTGCGCAAGGGCGAGATTCTCGGCCTGTTTGGCCTGGTCGGAGCAGGGCGTACCGAGCTGTTGCGCCTGCTTAGCGGCCTGGAGCGCTCCAGTGCCGGGCAACTGGAGCTTTGCGGTCAGGCACTGCGACTGCGTTCACCGCGCGATGCAATCGCTGCTGGCGTGCTGCTGTGCCCGGAAGACCGCAAGAAGGAAGGCATCATCCCGCTGGCCAGCGTTGCCGAGAACATCAATATCAGTGCGCGTGGCGCTCACACGACTTTTGGCTGGCTGCTGCGTGATGGCTGGGAGAAGGACAACGCTGACCATCAGATCAAGGCGATGAAGGTCAAGACGCCCAATGCAGGGCAGAAGATCATGTACCTCTCCGGCGGCAATCAGCAAAAAGCCATTCTTGGCCGCTGGCTGTCGATGCCTATGAAAGTGTTGCTGCTGGACGAACCGACCCGTGGCATCGATATCGGCGCCAAGGCCGAGATTTACCAGATCATCCATAACCTCGCGGCCCAAGGCATTGCGGTGATTGTGGTGTCCAGCGATCTGATGGAAGTCATGGGCATTTCCGACCGCATCCTGGTGCTCTGCGAAGGCGCACTGCGGGGTGAGCAAGCCCGCGAACACGCGACTGAATCCAACTTGCTGCAAATGGCCTTGCCACGCAGCCTGGCGAACTGAGAGATGACTATGACAACCCAAGACAACGCGTTGCCCTCGGCACGCAAGCCTATGGATATGCGCGCACTGCTCGACAACTGGGCCATGCTGCTCGCCGCCGTGGGCATCTTTGTGCTCTGTGCCTTGCTGATCGATAACTTCCTCTCGCCGCTGAACATGCGTGGCCTGGGCCTGGCGATTTCCACGGTGGGGATTGCCGCCTGCACCATGCTGTTTTGCCTGGCGTCGGGGCACTTCGACCTGTCGGTGGGCTCGGTGATCGCCTGCGCCGGGGTGGTGGCGGCGATTGTGATGCGCGACACCGACAGCGTGATGCTCGGCATCGGCGCCGCACTGGGAATGGGTTTGATCGTCGGTCTGATCAACGGCATCGTGATCGCCAAACTGCGGGTCAATGCACTGATCACCACGCTGGCGACCATGCAGATCGTGCGTGGGCTGGCGTATATCTTTGCCGACGGCAAGGCGGTGGGCGTTTCCCAGGAGCAGTTCTTCGTATTCGGCAACGGCCAATTACTGGGCGTGCCGGTGCCGATCCTGATCACCATCGTCTGCTTTGTGTTTTTCGGCTGGCTGCTCAACTACACCACCTATGGACGCAACACCATGGCCATCGGTGGCAACCCGGAAGCTGCGCTGCTGGCGGGCGTCAACGTGGACCGCACCAAGATCCTGATCTTTGCCGTGCACGGTTTGATCGGCGCCTTGGCCGGGGTGATCCTGGCTTCGCGCATGACCTCCGGCCAGCCAATGATCGGCCAGGGTTTCGAGCTGACGGTGATCTCGGCCTGCGTGCTGGGCGGGGTGTCATTGAGCGGCGGTATCGGAATGATTCGTCATGTGATCGCCGGCGTGTTGATCCTGGCGATCATCGAGAATGCGATGAACCTGAAGAACATCGACACCTTTTATCAGTACGTGATCAGGGGTTCGATTTTGCTGCTGGCCGTGGTCATCGACCGCATGAAACAACGCTGAGGCATGGTCCATGAGGACTGAATGTGGGGGGCGGTCTTGCTCGCGAATGCGCAGTGTCGATCTGTTCCTGACACACCGCAGTTGCGAGCAGGTCCGTTACCACAGTTTTAATCGGCGGAGAATTTGAAGACGGTGTTCTGGGTGTAGGTCTGCCCAGGGTTCAGGCGGGTCGAGGCAAACCTGGGCTGGTTGGGTGCATCTGGATAGTGCTGGGTCTCCAGGGTGAAACCACTCCAGTGCAGGTAAGTCTTGCCGGCCTTGCCCTTGACCGAGCCGTCGAGGAAGTTGCTGGTATAGAACTGCACACCCGGTTCGGTGGTGTAGAGCTGCAACCGCCGCCCCGACTCGGGGTCATGCACTTCGGCCGCCAGTTGCTTCACGTCACCCTGGGAGTCCAGCGCCCAGTTGAAGTCAAACCCGCCTTGTTTGGGCTCGGCAAACTTTAGCTGTGGATGGTCGTCCTTGATGTGCTGGCCGATCGGCGTCGGTTTCAGGAAGTCCATCGGCGTGCCTTTCACTGGCGCCACTTCGCCGGTCGGAATCAAGGTGGCGTTCACCGGCGTGTAATGGCTGGCGTGCAAGGTGGCGACTTGCTTGAGAATATCGCCATTACCCGCGCCGGCCAGGTTGAAGTAACTGTGGTTGGTGAGGTTGAGCACCGTCGGTTTGTCGGTGGTGGCCTTGTAGGCGATGTGCAGTTCGTTGTTCTCGTTGAGGCTGTAGGTGACTTCGGTCTTCAGATTGCCAGGAAAGCCCATCTCACCGTCCTTGGACAGGTAGGTGAGGGTGACACCCACCGAGTCCTTGCCCTTGACCTCGGCGGCCTTCCATAACTGCTTGTCAAAGCCTTGCGCGCCGCCATGCAAGGCGTTGGGGCCATCGTTGAGTGGCACCTGGTAGCGTTTGCCGTCCAGCTCAAAGGCACCGCCGGCCAGGCGATTGCCGAAGCGGCCGATGGTCGCGCCGAAAAACGCCGTGCCGGCCTGATACCCCTGCACATCGTCAAAGCCCAGCACCACGTCGTCGACCTTGCCGTTTTTGTCCGGCACTTTCAGCGACTGCAGCACGCCGCCATAAGTGATCACCGTGGCTTGCATGCCGTGGCTGTTACGCAGGATGTACTGCTCGACGGCCGTGCCGTCGTTGGTTTTACCGAAGGGCTTGTGTTCGCTGGTGAGTCCTGTGGCCTGGGCGCCGCCGCTGGCGATCAACATGGACATGGCGAGACCGGACAACAGATAACGAGGGTGCTTCATGGTCGAACTTCCTTTTGTTGTTTTGGCTGGAATAGTTCTACTAATATGGGTATTTTGTCGTTTTGACAGCGAATTTATAGCCTTAAATGCCGTATTTTCAAAATAAAATAAGACTAATTGAGCGAGGCAATCCTTCATGACGACTCAGCACGCGATTTATCCCGACCTCGAAGGCAAGACCGTACTGATCTCTGGCGGTGCCTCAGGCATCGGCGAATCCATGGTACGGGCCTTCGCGGCCCAAGGCGCCAAGGTGGGTTTTGTCGACCGTGCGCAGAGCGAGGGCGAACGCCTGGCGGCGCTGTTGAGTTCGCGCGGGCACACCGTGGCGTTCGTGAATTGCGACATCACTGACGAGATCGGCTACAAAGCCGCCATCGACCGCTTCGAACACTCACTGGGGCCGATCACCGTGCTGGTGAACAACGCGGCCAATGACGTGCGCCACACGCTCGAAGAAGTCGACTCGCAGATGTTCGACAGGTTGATTTCGGTCAACCTCAAGCACGCCTTCTTCGCCGCCAAGGCGGTGGTGCCGATGATGAAAAACGCAGGTTGCGGGGCGATCATCAACCTCGGTTCGGTGGGCTGGATGATGGCCTCCGCCGGCTACCCGGTGTACGCCGCCAGCAAGGCCGCCGCCCACGGTATGACCCGCGCCCTGGCCCGGGAACTGGGGCCGAGCGGCATCCGCGTCAATACCCTGGTGCCAGGTTGGGTGATGACCGAAAAACAGCTGGCGATGTGGGTCGACGATGCGGCCAGGGAACTGATCAGCCGCAGCCAGTGTTTGCCGGGCAGCGTACTGCCGGAACACATCGCCAATATGGCGCTGTTTCTCGCCTCCGATGCCTCGGCGATGTGTTCGGCGCAGAACTTTATTGTCGATGGCGGGTGGGTCTGAGTCGGAGCACTTTTGCTCAGGCAACACAGACCCACTCGACTGGAAGCGCAGACGCCAGGTGGCTGATATTCCTGGACGACCTGGACTTTGAAGGGTTTGGAATCGGTGTGTCGTTGGCGCATGGGGATTCTGACGTCAAAGGTAAAAGCGTTCGCTTGAAAAATCGTGGACGCTGTTGCCCTTGTTGCTTTTGATGATGGCCCTCTTTGATCTGACCGTGCGGCAAGCCAAGGCCACCGAGAAAACCTACAGCATCCCCGAAACGGATGGCCCAGGCCTGGTGGTCACACCCACCGGTGGCAAATCATGGCATCTGCGCTACAACTGGCTCGGCAGGCAAAAGCGCATCTCCTTGGGCACCTATCCTGAGATGGGGCTGCGTGATGACGCTCGAGAGCTCCTCGCAAAGGGTCATCAATCCCCATGTTGAGCGCAAATAGAAGCGACAACAGAGCGATGTCACAGATTCTGCCTGCCGAAGTGCTCAGCACTTTCATCAGGATGTCCTTTTGATCAATGATTCAACGCGGTGATGTGCTCGGCCCTGCCGTGGCGCACACTGACCCAGGTGAGCGCGCCCACCAGAACGGCGCAGAGGATCAGGAATGAGCACCAGGCAATGGCGCCATGGCTGCTCGCCCAACCGGTCAACGGTGTTGCGAAGGCCGAGATGCCAAGCTGAAAAGCGCCCAGCAATGCAGCCGTTGAACCCAGCGCAGTGGTTTGCGAAGACATCACCAGGGTCATCAATGAGGTTTCTGCAATCCCCAATCCAAACAGTGCTATCGCGACACCGGCGGCCAGCCAGTACAGATCAGAACCCGATACCGCTGCGCCGTAGGCCATGGTAGAACCTGCAAGGATGCAAAAAGCCCCAGCCGTTGCCATACGCGCCAAACCGTACTTGCCCACCAGCCTGGTAGCCACGATGGCCCCGATAAGAATCGCTATGCCGGTTGCGCCAAACAGCGTACCAAACTGGGCAGCAGGCAGTCCGTATTCATTCTGATAAACAAAGGTGGCGCCGCCGACATAGGCGAAGAGAAAAAAGAACACGGCTGACAGCGCTAAGGCGGGCCGTAGAAAACGACTGTCTTTTGCGATGCGCACATACGTGCGCATCGCGCGTCTCATCTTCAATGGCTCGCGCTTTTGCACGGGTAGTGTTTCAGGCAATACAACCATCGAGTTCACCGCCACCAGCGCACCGAGAACAGCCAGTACCAGCATGACGGCCCGCCATCCGAAATGCGCATCAATGTAGCCACCCAACCCCGGGGCGATGATGGGAGCAACACCTTGGATGGTCAGCAGCAGGCCAAAAAGCTTTGCTGCCTGAACGCCCTGAGTGACGTCACGCACCATGCTCATGATGACTACCAACGTCAAAGCACTGCCTATTCCCTGGGCAAATCGTGCCACGAGTAGCCATTCAAGGCTCGGTGCTGCGCCTGCAAACAATGCACTCAAGCTGAAAAGCAACAAGCCTGCCAACAGTGGACGTCGGCGGCCCAACGCGTCGACAACCGGCCCGAACAGCAATTGCCCTAGCCCCATCGCCAACAAAAAGACCGTGAGCGTCAGCTGAATACTGGCAACACGCGTGGAATATTCGACCGCCATTTCGGGCAGACTGGGTAAATACATATCGACGGCTGCGGGTCCCAGTGCGGCGATGGCACCCAAGGCAATGGCAAATTTCAGCGAAGGATTACCGGGATGACTCTTTTCCATAACAAACTCATGATCAACTTCCTACCGGAAGGTAGGTTGATGGGTGGGCGAGGTTAACGAGACCCCGTAGACAAGGTCAAGTCGTTATTTTTTATTGATCAGACAGCACTTGCCAGCGAGCTGGGCATGGCATGGGCACGAAAGTGATTAGGCTTCAGTTCACGGTGCTTCTTAGGCAACAGCGCGCTGGATGTATCGGCAGATGCTGTCACCTAGCACGCTAGCGATGGGAGCGGAGAGGGTGGTCATCTCGCTCCAGAGATTGTTTCCAGTGCTAGGCTCTGTACGTAAAGTGGCTGCGCTCGGCCATGCTGCGTTAAAAATCGACTCGCAATGCTCATTGACACGTGTCAACTGCGCTTGCTCGCCGCTTTTTGCCTTGCCTGACCTTCGCTCACCGACTTTTCGTACAGAGCCTAGCGTGGGTCGATGCCACGATAAACAGACGGCCTTCGATACCTCTTACAATCTAAACCTCGACACCATGCTGTTCAGGTCAACTGCCAAGCGGGTCAACTCGCCGCTGGCGGTGCTGGTCTGGGCGGCGCCGTTGGAAGATTGCGTCGACAGGTCGCGGATATTGACCAAGTTGCGGTCCACTTCACGGGCGACTGCAGCCTGTTCTTCCGCAGCGGCGGCGATGACCAGGTTACGCTCGTTGATCTCGATTACTGCGGTGTTGATGGTTTCCAGCGCCAAGCCTGCGCCTTTCGCGATGTTCAGGGTAGATTCAGCACGGTCAGTGCTGTTACGCATTGAACTGACCGCTTTTTCGGTGCCGCCTTGAATACTGCCAACCATACGTTCAATTTCGCTGGTGGACTGTTGGGTGCGATGGGCCAAAGCGCGTACTTCATCGGCAACCACCGCGAACCCGCGACCGGCTTCACCGGCCCGTGCCGCTTCGATGGCTGCGTTCAGCGCCAGCAGGTTGGTCTGATCCGCCAAGCCACGAATCACGTCCAAAACCTTGCCTATGTCGCGGGACTCTTCCGCAAGATTACCGATAAGATCAGCCGTGCTTTGCACATCGCCGCTCATGCGTTCGATAGCGTTGACGGTTTCCTGAACCAGATCCCGGCCATCGCCTGCTGACGCTGTCGCGTTTTTTGACGTCTCGGAAGTGCTCACTGCGTTACGCGCCACTTCTTCGACGGCGCTGGTCATTTCGTTGACTGCAGTCGCGGCTTGCTCTATTTCGTTGTCCTGCTGCGCCAGGCCACGGGCGCTTTCATCGGTCACTGCGTTCAGCTCCTCGGCAGCGGAAGCCAATTGTGTTGCGGATCCGGAAATACGCATCAAGGTATCACGTAGATTGTCCTGCATTTTTTGCATGGCAAGCAGCAACCGACCCGCTTCGTCAGTGCCATTGACCTTGATCGGTCGGGTCAGATTACCTTCGGCGATGGTTTCAGCCGCTTCAAGTGCCAAAGCTATTGGGTGGGTGATGCTCTTGGTCAGCAGCCAGGCAAACAGCATGGTCAGCAGCGAGGCAATAATGAGGAGGCCGACAACCAGGTCGAAGGCAGAGCTGTAATCGTCAGCAGAGGATTGATTGATGATAGCCAGTTGGGCGTTATTGAAGTCAGTAAGCTTGCTCAACGCCGCGTTTATCTGTTCAGCGTTGGCCGCAGACTCGGCGTTCAGCACGCGCGTTAGCTCTTGCAGATTGCCGGCCCGACTGAGGGTGACAAGGCGCGTTTCGATCTTCCGATATTCATCCATCAGCCGCATATAGTTGTTGTAGTCGGCTTGTTCTTCAGGGGCTGAAATCAATTTGACGTAGGCGACCTGCGACTTGTTAAGTTGTTGGTTTTGTTCCGCCAGTAATTCGATAATGCGGTTCTGAGCATTCGGTTCGCGATCAGTCAACAGCCGGTACGACAAAACCCGCATGCGGACGCCCGTCACCGTGAGAGCATTCAGGGTCTGAAAGCTTGGGACGCCTAATTTCGCGACGTCATCGCCTGCTGCACGGATCTTGCCCATCTGCGACAGTGCGAAGAGGCCAATGATCAGCATGAGCGCGCCAATCAATGAAAACCCGAGAAATGCGCGCGGAGCAATATTCATTGTTCTTATTGTCATGGTTTTCCTGGTGCGTGGAATGTGCTCCCCGCCAGCAGCAGTGGAGGTCCCAGTGCATAAGTATTTATCGGTCGCTTGATGACACACTTGAGCGAAAGCAGCGGTGTGCCGAATATTAAAACTGATACTGCCCACTTACCGACTTTCACTCTGGACTCCTGTAGGCCCGATGCAGCTCGATGGCGACAATCTTCAACCCATACGACCTGACACGCTAACAAGGTTGAATAGGGCGCTTACAGAATCAACTCTAGAAGCTGCAGCCGCTTGGCAGAAGCGGCTGTGCAGATTGACGCTCAAGGATAGGGCATGTTCGGTTCGATGCCGGCAAACACTGCACCCGCGCCGTCATAGGTTGCTTCGCCAAGGAAAGCATGCTGTGTCACCACCATCGAGTCGCGTACGATCCATTGCAAACGATTGTCATTGAAAATGGCTGCAGTCCCAGCAAGCCTATAAGCCTTCATGACTACGTCCGCGCCGGTATGAGCGGCATGGGTGGCGCTGAGGCGCAATAAGTTTGTCTGCTGCAGGGTGACCGTGTTATCGGCCAAAAGCGAGGCCCAAACAGCGTCGGCGGCTTCGTAGAAAAACGCCTGTGCACTGCGCAGCATCGCCTCTGCCTTACCCAGCTCGCTGCGATAATAAGCCCGGTCACCCAAGCGTGGTGCACCGGTGACAGTTTTGTTACTGCCCGACATTGCGATCACCAGGTCCAGTGCTGCGCGTGCCAGCCCAAGGTTAACGGCGGCGTGGACCTGCGCTTGGTAGGACACGGATGGGTATTGATAGAGGGGTTCGTCAACAGTGGAAGCGCTACCACGAACGAAGGTCCACTCGCGTTTGACAGTCTTTTTATGCAATTTTAGATCATGGCTACCCGTCCCTTGCATTCCGACAACATGCCAGTTGTCGACGATTTGCACTTCGCCTGCCGGGAACACTGCGGTCAGCGGTTTACCTGCTGTCTTTCCCCCTCCGTTGGCGGGTGTGCCACCGATGCCTACGCCAATCCAGTTGGCACCTTTGCACCCACTAGCAAACCGCCAGTGACCGCTGACCTCCCAGCCACTTTCAACTTCTTTGGCTGGTTGTAGAGGGTAAAGGCCGCCAGCATAGACCTGGTCCGGCCCGTTGGCATAAATCAACGCTTGAGTTTCCAGGGGCAGGGCAGCCAGGTAGATGTTGGCTGAGCCGAACGCGACCACCCAGCCGGCTGAACCGTCGGCCTCGGAAACCCGTTCTACAATGCGTAGGAACTCGCTTGGCGCCAGCGCATCGCCACCAAAACATTTGGGAGTACTGGCGCGGAAGATACCGACTGCTTTCATTTTTTCGATCATGTCTAAAGGGACATGAGCGCGTTGATTAAACTCGCTACGACGCTCGGCAATCTCCGCAATCACATCATCCAGGGAAATCGCCTGTGGGCTGATTGGAACGCCTGCACGAGTGTCATAATCATCGAAATTGTTCTTGCTGTTCATATTTATTGTTCTCTGGTTGGCGTGATGGCATACCGGTTCAGCATGCGTTGGCGAATAAGAAAAAATCAAATTAGGAATATGAATAATCTTAATAATCGGCGGGAATAAACGGTCGTGCCACGCGCCTCGAAAGGGGGGGTTAAGGGCGCTGGCTATTCCCGCTGTCAATAGGCCGTATGAGTAAATCGAATTTGACCGGCCGAATCATCCGTCTCAACATAGTTCCATCAAGTCAATAATTACAAGGTGAAGGATTATGGTGGGCGATCAAGCAAAGCAACATTTTCGGCAAGCGCTGTCATTGTTGTCCGCGGCGGTGAATGTCATTACTACCGATGGCCCCCATGGTCGCTTCGGGTTAACGGCGAGTGCGGTCTGCTCGGTGACTGATACGCCCCCAACATTATTAGTTTGCATCAACCGTAACAGTTCAATTCATGAGGCGTTACTGGGCAACAGGGCATTGTGCGTCAATATACTAACCGGTGATCTGGAGGGGGTTGCGCGACAGTTTGCTGGTTTGACGGATCTGCCGCCTGCGGAGCGCTTTACAGGTCAGGACTGGCGTACTGGATCCTCCGGCGTACCTGTATTGAACGACGCGCTGGCAAGCCTCGAAGGGACCATTGTAGAGGTGAAGGACGTCGGATCGCACGCCGTGTTATTTGTCGAGATCAATCAAATAGAGGTGCGTGGAGAGGGGGAGAGCCTGGTTTATTTTGGGCGAAACTTTCACCGTGTGGGGCGGGTTGTAAATGCCGGCCTGCAGACGTCCTGATCCAATACAGTTGCCGAAACCGCCGATGCCTTTGCAGACCTTTAACGATTGGAGCGAAGTGGATTGAGAATGTTTGCAAGCTGATCTTCGAACTGAACGTCTGGTGCCATTGCAATCACACCCTTCGCGGGCGACGTTTATGCGTAACGCCCGCACGGTTCATTTGATGTGAGCGCCCGTGTGGCTGCCGGAGGCAAACAAACTAATGAATGACCCGCGCAGCCAGGTTATTCCGGCATCCGGTAGGAACCGGCTATGGCAATAAAGGCCCACTGAGATGGATGGCAATTCAAGGGGCAGACTCAGCAGCCGATAGCGCTGGTCGCGATTTAGCTGCATGGCAATGGCACGCGGCAGAATCAAGGCGAGATCAGTGTTGGCAACGATATTCGGAGCAATGGTGAAGTTGGGTACTTTCAGAGCGATGTCGCGCGCAATGCCGGCTTTTCCGAAGGCTGCATCGGCGGTCAGGCCATGGCCGGTAATGTTACTCGACACGTCTACATAGCGCAGGGCGAGCATGTCCTGAACGCTCAATTCAGCTTGCTGAAAAGGATGGTCCTGGCGCAGCAGGCAAATGAACTCGTCGTCTAGCAATTTTTCATAGATGCACTCTTCATCGGGTTCTACCAGATAGCCCACGGCGATATCTACATCACCTTTGCGCAATGCCATGGCCAGTTGCTCGATAGGCATTTGAAGCACATCCACGCGTACATTCGGCGCCTCGCGGGATAACGCGTCCATCAGCGTCGGCAGCACGTAGAGTTGCGACATGTCCGACATCGAGATGCGAAAGGTACGATCCGCTGTTTTCGGTTCAAAATTTGAAAACATCATTAATGCGCTTTGAATAATAATCAGCGCGTGTTCGATGGGGCTGTGAAGGCGAATAGCTGCGTCAGTCGGCTCCATCGACGTTGCTGTTCGTACGAACAGTGGATCGTCAAAAACATCACGTAGCCGGCGCAGTGCGTGACTGACAGCGGGCTGGCTGAGGTGTAGGCGGTCAGCGGTGATTGTCAGGCTGCGGTGTTCCCAAATCGCCACAAACGTCCTGAGAAGATTCAGATCGATAGTGGCCATGTTGATGTGTGTCATATGCTTTCCTCCACCTTCGCAAGCGCAGCAGGCAGGATATCTGCGCGGCCTAGAGCCCAGACATGGCTATGCAACAGGCTAATAATAAATCGGTCTGGCACCTGAGTAGCCACTCAGCGGTCATGTGACGACGAGAGCGAATCGCCGTACTGCCTGACGGGGCTCAGGCAACAATAAGCGAACGCTCAGTCTCAGCATCCAAAGGCGTAAAACCTCTGGTGTTTATGCATAGCCTGAGGCGGGTTTACTTAACAGGCGTCTTGCGCGTGATGCTGGAGAAGACGCCGTCGCGGTATATCCACGCATGGATCAGCGCTGCGCAAAGATGCCCTAATACAAGCAGAAACAGAATCCAGGCGAAAAACCCATGTGCAGCCCGAAACCAGGCGTAAAGCACGGAGCTGACTGGAACAATTGGTGGAAGGTTCCAGCCCGTGAACATGGTGACCGGCCAATTGCCTGCAGAGAGCGTCGCCCAACCGAGCAGTGGCAGGCAGAGCATCAGCATGTAGAGCAATAGATGCGAAACGTGCGCCGCCTTTCTCTGCCAGTACGGTAGGCTGGCAGGCAATGGAGGCGTGGCGTTTAAAAGCCGATTACCTAGACGCAGGATAGCCAAAACAAGAATGGCGATTCCCAGAGGCCTATGAAGGTCAATGAGCCAGGGACGCAGACCCAGAGAAGACATCATGCCTACGCCTATGAATAGCATGGCCAGGATAAGGACAGCCATGAGCCAATGGAGAACCCGTGCCGCGAAATTGAAATGGTGCACACCGTTGTGCCTCTGCTGGGTATGCATTATTTGATTTCCTTCTTGCCAATCGCGTCAGTGGCTTTACCAAAACCTATTTCTCGTAATCTGGCGTTATAGGACTGGGAATAAATGCCTGCACGGGCTGCAAGCACCGGATCGTCTGAAAGTGCTATGCCGGGGGGGACAAGCGTAGGGTCAAA
Organism: Pseudomonas ovata; assembly: GCF_003131185.1. GTDB lineage: Bacteria > Pseudomonadota > Gammaproteobacteria > Pseudomonadales > Pseudomonadaceae > Aquipseudomonas > Aquipseudomonas ovata. Next base: position 32,041 of record NZ_QFFU01000036.1, read on the forward strand.
GTTAATGTCACGACATGCCCCATGAATTTGCTCTACCACCTGGTTTACCTCTAGTGTTCCAGCGATTACCTCTTTTCGGCTGCTCGGCCATGGCTGAGAAGGATCGTTGACCGGATCTCCTGCCTCGGCCAGCTGAAACACCAGATCCCAATACAAGGGGGCCTTACCCACACGCTGAGTGACTTCATCAAACAGGAAGTCATGACCGGCTTGCGCATGAGCCTCCTTGCTCAACGGCTCTACAACTGCACGAGGGCGCATGGACCAGCGCACAGGTTGACGTTTTCCGTCCGTTGCAATGAGTACGAAGGCGTTGATCGAATTATACTCGGCTCCTGCAAAACTGGCCGGCCAGGTCGCATTTTCCTCTCGCTCTACATATTTACGAGCCTCGGGGTATTTTTCGAAAAACGCGGCCACCTTGTCCGGGGCTGGTTGTCCGGTGGCAGCCACTGGTTCAAAGGCTTCGATCTGCGCCAGGAAACCCTCTGCATCACGAGTTGCAAAGTAGGGCTCGTTGTTGAGCTTCATTCGCCATTGTGACTTATCGTCGGCCACCAGCATGAGTGCCATGCTGACGGTCGCCGTCGAATTGTCTGCAGCGTGCGGGTCCACGGTGCCGATTGAAAAACGCCCGACAGCGGGAAGGTTGGCCGGTAGAAAAATAGGTGAGGTCGACAGAGGGACGGCCGCGCCGCTCGCATGAAAAGTCCCGCTGAAACACATACCCTTACCGTGTGCTCGTCGATAGCCTGGCGGAAAATTATCCAGGGACTCACCCAGAAATTCCTTTGTGGTAATGCCAGTGCCTAAGAATCCTCCCGTCCAGGCAAAGGCCAGCGCAAGAGCAGTCGCGATACTGAATATGCCTAACAGCGGCAGTCGAAATTTCCATAAATCTTGAAGGCTATTTTTAAGCATAAAATTCTCAGCTGCCCGTTGTCAGGCAGCTCTGGATTGAAACTGCCGAATGGGATGGAACCGAAAGTAAACGGCGCAAGGCAGTAGGTAGGTGTAAATCAGAGGATTTCAAACGCCGATACGGCAGAAAAAACCGGTGTGCTCAAGGCATTTGCTTGAGCGGCAACGCGTGTTAAGCCTGCGGCATAGCACGCGAGGGTTATTCCTTGTTAAAGACACCCAGGACGAAAAGTGCCCGGGGTGCAACAGCCTTTCACGTTTATATGTCGAGAACCAATCGTGGAGATTTTGATCGTGAACAGCATACTAATATCGTATCGTTCGCCGCTTTTTCATCCGCAGTGAGATACACATCGCGGTGGTCTGGTTCACCCTCTAATACGTCACAAAGGCAGGTGCCACAAACACCCTGCTCGCAGGATATTTCGATATCAATACCGACTTCAGCCAGTGCTTGATAAATGGTCTGCCCGGTCATGACATTGACGGTTTTACCGCTGCGCGCCGCCACAACCTCAAAACCCGACCCCTGGGTATCAACATCGGCCTGAAAGTATTCGCGGTGAATGTGTGCATCAGGGTAGCCGAGTTCGAGAGCATTATTGATAACCCACTCCATAAAACCTCCCGGTCCGCATGTATAGATGTGGGCCGTCTCCTGGCTGCCTCCTAATACGCTTTTGAGGTCCAGTTTGCTTTCAGGTTCATCGTCGAAGTGCAGCTGGACGGCATGGGAAAATCCGGAGCGCTCCAGCTCTTCAAGAAACGCACTTCGGCTACGTGAGCGTGCGCAATAATGCATTTCAAACGCCTTGCCCTTGGCTTCAAGCGCATAGGCCATCGCCAGCATCGGTGTGATGCCAATACCTCCTCCGAGCAGGATTGAATGTTCGGCATTCAAGTCCAGCGGGAAATGGTTACGAGGCAGGCTGATGTCTACCGTTACGCCTTCAAGCAATTCCTGATGGACTGCAATGGACCCACCCCTGGATTGAGGATCTCTCAAAACGCCAAGGCGATAAATGCCTGCGTCAGCGGGATCGCCGCACAACGAATATTGGCGGATCACACGTGAAGGGAGGTGCACATCAATATGCGCACCGGCTTCAAAGGCCGGCAAATTGCCGCGGTCTGCCCGCGCCAGCTCGATGATGACTACATCATCACCTTGCAGCACTCGTTTAAGCACGACTACGTGTAGGAGTTCATTCATCGGGTAATACCTGTACGCACGCGGGAAGACAATTCATATTGATGGTTAAAAAAGTTCGCCAATCTTCATTCAGCTTGATCAAAAACACGCATAACACCGGCCTTGAGAGAGGTGTGGGCGAGTAAGCCTTCTTCACCCAACTCATGACCTGCGCCCGAATCCTTCATGCCGCCGAAGGGGAGACTGAGATCCAGCACATTGTGGTTATTGATCCAGATCGTGCCTGCCTTCACACCGCCGAAGAAGGTTGTGATCCGATCAACGTTTTTGGTCCAGATACTGGCCCCCAAACCAAATGAGGTCGCATTGGCGCGCTGGATAACCTCTCGGTCGTCCTTGAAGGAAAAGGCGGTTAGCACCGGCCCAAAAATCTCCTTTTGGGAGGTGATGCTGTTGTTTGTAAGGTCGGTCAAAATGGTCGGCTGAATATAAGCGCCAGGGCTGTTGATTGTTTCGCCCCCACACAGTAATTCTGCACCCGACTCAAGACCCTGGTGGATCATGCTCATCACCTTGTCGCGGTGGGCGTGATGTACGAGTGGGCCCATCTGCGAACTTAAATCCAGACCCGGGCCAACTTTTATGGTCCGTGCGATCTCAGCGACTCCCGCAGTCACTTCGGCGTAGTGGCGCTCGTGGACGTACAGCCGAGAACCTGCGCAGCAGTTTTGACCATGATTGCCGAAAATAGCCCAGGCAGCGCCGGGAATAGCGATGTTCAGATCGGCATCTTCGGCGATGACGACCGGTGACTTTCCGCCGAGTTCAAGCGTGTATTTTTTCATCAGGGGCGCTGCTATGGCGGCGATTCGTTTCCCTGTCTCAGTCGAGCCTGTAAAACTTATCTTGTCCACGCCAGGGTGCTCAACAAGCGCCGCACCCACTTCATGACCTAGGCCGGTAATGACATTGACAACGCCAGGTGGAATGCCCGCTTCATTACAGAGTTCAGCCAGACGCAACGTAGTGAGCGGGGTTTGCTCAGCGGGCTTGAGAATTACAGTACACCCCGTTGCTAGAACAGGTGCCAATTTCCAGACCGCTTGGCAAAGCGGCACGTTCCATGGGGTGATTGCTGCTACGACACCCAGTGGCGATCGTTTTGTGAAGCCAAAGAATTTTTGATCGGGAAGGTAAGGAACGGACAAATCCAGGGTTTTTCCAGAAATTTTGGTGGACCACCCCGCCATATAACGCAGCGTATAAACCGACAGGTCCGCATCGAATGCGCGAGTGTTTCGAATAAGGCGGCCACTGCTGAGCGTCTCGAGTTCAGAAAGCTCTTGAGCATTTTCCGCAATCAAATCAGCGAGCCGCAGCATCAATGCTTCACGTTGATAGGGTCGCATTCTGGACCAGGCGCTGTCTTCAAATGCCTTGCGTGCAGCGGCCACTGCCAGGTCGACGTCAAACTGGTCTGCCTGTGCGATTTGACCTAATTCAAGACCGTTACTTGGATCAGTGATAGAAAAATATTTTTCTGAATGCGGGTCCTTGAACTCACCATTAATGAACAGCTGAGTGCGTTTGCCGATCCTGGATTTAGCGCCAGCGGTGAGGTGTTCGTAGTTATTTGCCAGTGTCATGATCGAATGCCCATTGTTATTGTTTCAGGGGCCGCTATCGTACGAGCGGAATAGAATGGAAATTAATATCCCGCACCGTCAAGATGTGGACAATGACAGCGGAGGTACCTATTGTTGCCCTTGCTGCAACAAAGGTGACTCATCCAGGTGGTGCGTCCAACGCTTCACTTGCATGAAGGATGGATTGGCTTTTGCCGATGGTGCATCCAGTCGGCCACCTATATCTGCTCTGTATGGAATACAAACGTGTGTGGGCTTTAAGGCGAATTAAGAGTGCTGTATAATCTCTGGGATTTTTTAGATGAAAAGGAAATTCTCAATGAGGATTGCTAAAAACAATCAAAAGACTGAAGAGCGACGCGCGGCTATTTTGGTCGAAGCAAGGATGGTATTTCTCGACTCGGGAAGCGCTGGCTTCAGTATGAGAAGCGTGGCTAAGAAAGTCGATATGTCGCTGAGTCATCTTCAATATTTTTTCCCGACCAAAGATCAACTTTTTTTGGAGATGGTCAGGTACACGGTGAATGACTACCTGAGAAATTATAAACTCATTATGATGGCGTCATATAACAGGCCCGAACAACAGATGGCTGCTGTTTTGGATTATTTATTTAGTGATCTCATGCGGCTGGATGTTACAGCTATCTTCGTCGAGCTCTGGGGGATGGCGCTCCGGGATATAGAGGCTCGCCTTTTTCAGCGTAAATTGTACAGAGTCAATCGGCGAAAATTTTCGACAATCCTGACCAGGGTTTACCCTCATGCATCGCGTGAGACCATCAAGCGGGTTGCAACTCAGGTGTTGTTACATGTCGATGGTGTTATGGTGCTTTATATGGTGGATTGGCCGTCTGCACAGAGTTATGAGCGAATAGTTCAAGACGCTAAATCAATCATATGGAGAATCATTGACAATATCGCTCAGGAAAAAGAAGCTAATCAACTGCCTTAGCTATTGTTTTTCCCGAATCAAGAAAATCTTATTGGGGGTTCTGCTGCAATCACGAATGCGCCTAATCTGTGCGTTTATCGCCATCGCCAAGTGATGCACCAAGTCACGCGAAAGAGGGGACAGCTTCCTGGATTGGCGCGAAATAATTTGTACTTGTGTTTCATTCAACGCGTGATAATCGATAGGAATAGCTTTTAATGTACCGTTGCACAACTCATCAATGACAGGAAAGTCACTGAGTATTGTCGAGGCTATGCCGTTGCGCGTGAGATCCAACATTATCTTCAGTGAGTTTGACGTAATGTAAGGCTGGAAATGAGCGCTGCGTTCACTTCGCAATTGATCAATAATCCCTCTGATGCGGTACTCAATGGGAGGTAGAACAATATCTTCGTCAGTCAAGTCTTGAAGACTGAGTATCGATCTGCCCGCCAGCGGGTGGTCGGGGTGGACAATGGCTCTCATGGGTTGATCGAAAGAATGGAGCCTATTGATGTTTGCGGTTTTGGTTGGGGAAAACACCAATCCTATGTCTGCTTCGTCTTCAGCGACCATTCGCTCAACTTCGTGAGAGGGCGCAATCAAAAGCGCAGTGTGCGATTGTCGGTTAGCTTTGAAAAATTGATAAAGTTCACCTATCGCCTGAGTACTCAGTAATCCTTCGCCCACCGCAATGCTTGTTCTATTTAAATAGCCTTCTTTGAGCTGTCCGAGTTTTTTCAAAAGTTGATTGTGATGACCCATGCGTTCAACATAATAATCAACTGCAGCCTGACCCGCCGCGGTCAGGCAGATTCTGTGAGTACCTTCTTGTATAAGTTGAATGCCGAGATCGGACTCCAGTTTTGCAATCTGGCGACTGATGGAAGAAACGGCGAGCTCCAACTCTTCAGCCGCCGCGCGCATGGTTCCCAGTCTGGAGCTCAAATACAGATACTTGAATCGTTGATCTTGGAGCTCAGTTTGGGAAGTTATCATGGGTGCCTCGCACGGTTCGCATCATCAGGTGTTTATTATGCTGACGAATCTATGCTAGTGAATGCCGAGAAGCAATACCGCGGATTAGTTTTTTTGGTCAGTGACCTAAAAATTTTTTATAACTTTTTGATCTAAGCAGGCATTTTTTCCTGCACCGAAATTTTCGATCAAAAATCGAGCTTCACTGGAACACCGGAGCAATGGGAGAAATGTCGACTGTGCGCAAAATGGCATTAGGGTGGGAGACTGATTGATCCACTAACGATGTGACGCTGAGTGTCGGTTTGGTGTGAGTAATGCCTGCGAGAAGTATTCAGTCGCCTCGGTACAGGGAGAAGCTATTTTCCTTGGAAAATAGCCCCTTATATGTTGCAAGTTTAACGTTCTACGAGGCTCTTGATGGCTGAGCTATCCCTGCGTTCCTGGCTGGATTAACGGTGTTGGCGCTTGAGGTGATACGGTGCGGGATTAACTATGGGCGTGTCGCCAGTGACAAGATCAGCTACCAGTTGTCCAGCTGCTGGCGAGGTACCAAAACCATGACCTGAGAATCCGGAAGCAAGCGTCAAGCCTGGAATTTTATCCACGGGGGATATTATTGGGAGGCCGTCCGGTGTGACATCGATCATGCCAGCCCATTCGAGCTCTATGGTGGCTTTTTTAAAAGCGGGCCACGCTTCGGTGAGATTGCGTAATGCAGCCCGATTCAGTCCGTGATTGACGTTTGGGTTTATGGTCCGTCTTTGCTCGAAAGCAGAACTACCTTGGTTAGAACTGCATCGCGACAATGCAAGTTCCGTCATGAACTCTCGTCCTAGGGAGAGATTCATATTTTTCCATTGGGAACGCAGTGTGGACAAATAATGATGGCCGATCATTAAGCTGTCAGGCACGATCGGCACCATGAAAGCGCCTCGGTTTGTAATGATGTATCCGCCGTCTTGATGTTTGCGAAAAGAAATATCTGGAGTTCCCACTGCTACCTCAGTCATCCCATCAATCGCCAGGGGGGCAGTTCGAAGTACTGATGCGACGACCGGCAACGTCAATAGGGCAACACCCACGTTGGCCAGAAAGCGCCTCGACCACATCCCACCGGACAGGATTACATTATCGCAACGCACTTCCCCCCGTTCAGTGACAACACCGCTTACTCTGCCTGCCGCCATGGAGAGCGTTCGCACCGCACAGTGCTCCACGATAATAACGCCTTTTGCAATAGCTGCCCGTGCAATGGCACTGCTGGCAAGAGTAGGTTCTGCTCGACCATCAGAGGCTGTATAGATCCCGCCTGCCCAATCGACGGTGCACCCTGGAGAAAGATCAGCGATTTCTTTCGCTGTGACTAGACGTGAGTCGAGCGAGGCATCGGCCACTGACTTCAACCATTCGTGATGTGAAGCCATTTCCGAGGTTGAGCGGGCGGTATACAAGATACCGGTCTGTCGATAGCCAACATCGGCATTGAGCCGTTGCGCCATGGCGCCCCAGAGTTTTTCTGCGGCGATCGAGAGAGGGAGGTCCCGTTTGTCCCGCCCCATTTTTCGAATCCATCCCAGATTTCGCGAGGATTGTTCGCCAGCAATTCTGCCCTTTTCAAGAACCGTAACGGGTATGCCACGTTCTGCCAGCGACAAAGCTGCAGTGAGTCCGATAATGCCCCCTCCGATCACCACCACTGTCGTGGCGGCAGGAAGATCGACAGAAGTCTGAACGGGAGAGATAGAGGGGGCCACGTTTCTTATCCTTGATACTGTATACGTTATCGAAAATGCACTGAATGGCTAGGCACTTAAGCGGCTAAGTGTCACGTATTGTTATGAGTGATCGTGAGTTCTTTGACATCGGCCTGTGAAACCCCGCGATAAGCGGTGACTTCAATTTCAACTTTGTAGATCTCAGATCCCAGGGGAGGGCTGGTCAGCGTCAGCGTTGGATTAATGCCTCGCATTTTTTCTGCGTAGGTGGCCATTACGATATCGATATCCTTCGCAAACGGTATGAACACGCGCGCGGCAACGATATCGCCGAGCGAAGCGTCAACCGCCGACAGGGCATGTTCTATATTGGCGAGCACCTGAAGTGTCTGCTCAGCCGGGTCTTCGGGCATTTCCTTTGTTACGGGATTGCGACCGGCGGTATTGGAGACAAAAATCAGATCGCCGACGGCGATCAGGCGCGAGTAGCTACCCAGTTCCTCAAACTTGGATCCGGTTTTGACTTTGATCACTTCTTTCATGTGGTTGTCCGATATTCAAATGAAACTTCAGAAGGCGCGTGGGCCGTGCGGGCTTAACTGAGCGTTGGGGTTTCCCAGAGATTAAGTTTGACGCCAATGCCTTTTTCGCAGGCGTTCCGATAAACCACAGTGCCCCACGCAACATCTTCTACGGGCATGCCGCCGACTGACATGATGATTATTTCATCGTCATTTTTACGGCCTGGTGCTTCACCGACAACAATCTTGCCCAGATCCTCGAGCTGTTCATGTGACATTTTTCCTTCGTCGATCAGATCCAGGAATTGGATGCCCACTACCGGCACAATATTGTGTACTGGCTTGGGATTTTCTTCATGCCATGCCTGGTACAAAGAAGGATTATCCAGAACCTTTCGTATGTCAGGCGACTCCATGCCTTCATCAATACTCGTCAAGGCAGGCATGGAAAGAAACGTACCAGGGCTTACCCATTCACGCTTCACCACCGGATAGGCAGAGGCATCGCCAATCGCTCCGGAATTGCAGAAGGTGACGATGTCACAGTCGCGTACCACAGCTTCGTTGGTGTCAACCACATGAATATTGACAATCTGTGGAAAAGTCTCGCGGACCCACGATGTAAACGCATCGATATTTTTTTGGCCGCGTCCTTTTACTTTAACGGTGTCAATTTCAGGGCATTCGGCAACGAATGCCGACAGTGAGGTTTTCGCCATCACGCCTGGACCCAGAATGCCAACCACCTTCGAATTCTTTCTGGCCAAATGGCGAGCGCCTACGCCAGGCACAGCGCCTGTTCGATAAGCAGAAAGAAGATTCGCTGACATGATTGCCAGAGGGGCGCCCGTATCGGCATCGTTGAGTACGAATAAAAGGATCGAGCGGGGCAGACCCTTTTCTCTATTTGCGATATTGGATCCGTACCATTTCATCCCGGCCGTCCGAAATTGACCGCCCAGGTAGGCAGGCATCGCCATGAAGCGTCGGTCGGGGGTAGGTTTGGGCATGCCCGGAAAAGGTGAGTTTTCAGGAAATACCACCACAGATCCGTGGGAATTGTTATTGGGACCCGCCATGCGGTAGTCGCCGTGGTACATCAGTGAAAACATTTCTTCCATCGTGTCCACGCAGGCTGCCATATCGGTAACGCCTGCCTGAATCATGTCCGGTTCGGAGAGGTAAATGAAATCAATAGTGGGTAAGTTGTGCATAGTCGTTGATGCTCATTTTTAAGTACTGCTCTTACCGCTGATGCGAACCCTTCTCAGCGGGGACGTGATTTGACCGGTTGCTCTCTAACCTTCGACGCCGTTGTCATTCTGAATCGAACGGTCCAAATCGCAGGGCCTTCGACTAATCGGTTGACCCATGATGGTCCTGGGCTTTTTTGGCGCTTAACTGCTCCCAATCAGCCTTGAAGCATTCGGGTCATGAGTGCTGGCGATCAGGCTAAACGGGGTTACAGACAACGCTTATCGTACAGTTCGATTTTTTGAACTCGATGACATGGGAGGCGACACTTGTTGTGGTAATGACAACGCTGGCTCTAGCAGGCGACAGAGGCTATTGCAGTCAAGCACGGATCAACGTCATTGCCTAAAAGGCAACATGATCCCTGGTTCCTGTGATTGTGGCCTAATTTGTATGTCACTAATTTCCTTGTCTTGTTTTTTGCAAATTAGACAGGAGCCTTTTAATGATTTCCCCCCTTTCTGACATTTCCCTGCTGGAAAAACGTTTGCGTGTACTTGAGGCAGAGTCTGCGGTTCGCCATTTGCTGAATCGGTATATGTTTTTGTGCGACGTTCCCGGGCCTGAAGCACGTCATAGCGAGCTGGGCCAATTGTTCTGCCAAGATGCAGTCTGGCAGGGGGTCGGATCTCGGTATGCCGTTAAATTTGGCCGTGTAGAAGGACGCAAAGCGATAGTGGCGATGCTCATGAGTTACCTGCCGCCGGCTCCCCACTTTCTGTCAAATATGCACTTTCTTGCCGGGGAGCAACTATCCGTCGATGGTTTTCAGGCCAAAGGCCGATGGGTCATGCAGCAACTCAGTCGCTACGAATCTGGCCAATCACAATCAATTGTCGCCGCCCTCAGCGTGGAATTTCTCTGGGAGGCAGATGCCTGGCGCATCTCCTCTTTTTCAACTGAGCGTGTTGATGCCTTTCCTCTCGATAATGTCCAAGGGGCGTCACTGTGAGCCCGCTGGTCATTGAAGGTTGCATCGGGGGGCCGGGCCGGACTGTCGCCATCAAGGATTCTTTGGATGTGGCAGGTTGGCCAACACGGTGTGGGAGTCGTGCTTTCGAACACGCCCCGCCAGCCCAAGACCATGCAACTGTTGTGAAGGCGCTTCTCGACGATGGTTGGCAAATCATTGGCAAGACTGTGCTGCATGAGCTGGCTTTCGGTGTAACCGGTATCAACGAGTGGGCTGGAACTCCCGTTAATCCACAGGCACCGGATCGGATACCGGGTGGGTCTTCCAGTGGCTCAGCGGTCATCGTTGCTCAGGGAAATGTGGATGTGGCATTGGGTACTGATACAGGAGGCTCTGTGCGCATGCCGGCCGCCTGCTGTGGGGTTTTCGGTCTCAAACCATCGTTCGGACGCTTGAGCCGTCGCGGGGTGTATCCGGCTTCCAGTTCTTTGGATGTCGTGGGGCCAATGGCTCGTGATCTCGAGACGATCGTAGCTGCGATGACTTCAATGGACTCAACGTTCTCGGCACATGAGCCTCTCGGGCAATTCCGGGTAGGTCTGGTCGATGTCTCTTGCGATCCAGCTATTGAGGAAGCGATAAGGGACGAGATGGTTCGCCGCGGCTGGACCTGGGAAGTCGTCACGCTGCCGCTTCTTGATCAGGCATTCGAAGCGGCATTGACCGTCATCAATGCTGAAACCTGGGCTGCTTATGGTCATTACACCGGCCAGGATTTACTGGGTGCCGATATTGAGGCGAGGTTACTGCGCGCAGCCAACACCGATACCTTGGCTGTGCAAGCAGCGCAAGCGATGCGCGTGGCATTTAGCGAACACGTTGACCGTTTGCTGGAACGCTTCGATACGCTTGTCCTGCCGAGTTTGCCTCGTCTGCCGCCGCTATTGGTGGATGTACGCGAAGGTGAATCGGTGATCGATCTGACCCGCTTCCTCAGGCCGTTCAACTTGAGCGGGCACCCGGCATTGAGTGTGCCAATTCCATATCCAGGTTCCTCCATGAAAACCAGCCTGCAACTCATCGGAGCAAAGGGCGAGGATGCACGGCTGTGTGCCATTGCTGGGGCCTTTCTTTGAATACATCAACGCTCGGCATCGAGCGCAGCAAACACCATGGTCTGGCGGTGCGTTAAAAATGACGCCGTTCTTTCTCGGGCCACGGAGTCACTGATCAGGGATGTCATCCAAAGGTTGCAGCGTTGCAATTTGTACAACGAATGTCGCTTACGGTGTCATCGTTTTCGGCGGGCAATGCTGCAAGGATATCGTTAGACCTCAACCCATGGGAAGCCTGACGACCGATGACACGCAATCTACATCGTGTCGAACATTACAACGATACGCTTGAGCCAGCGTCAGTCCGATTATCGAAACCACGAATACACACTTCGTCCGGACGCCTCGTTAAATTGACGTCATGCGTCGTACCCTCGAAGACTGGCGATTTGATTGATTTTCTGAAGGTCACCGTTTGGCCAGCAAACAGATAAAGAGTGTCAGTAACTTGGCAACCCGTGAAGACCGATGTAAAGAATAACCAGGCTTCGATTTTCAGGGGCAGCGGGCGGGTATCGCTTGCGCTTGAGAAACGCTCGCGTTGGTCCGCAAGGATGCTGCTGCATCGATTTATTTCCGTTATTCATAAAATAATTAGAGTGGAGAATTGGAATGACAGAGCTAACCGAGCCCCTGTCTGCAGAGGTGCCTGCAGGCGACCAGCAATTAGAAGGTAATCTAAGTGCTTATAAAATTGCGTTATTGGTGATTGCAGCCGCAGGACCATTAGGAGCCGTTCTCACAGCGGCCCCCATTGCTTTTGAGCATGGTAATGGCGCTGGGCTTGCCGGAGCATTCCTGCTGGCGGGAATCCTGATGATTTTTTTCTCGATCGGCTATGGCGAATTGATCCGGGCGATCCCGGGGGCTGGCGCATTTTACAAGTACCTTACGGTGATCTTTGGACGGGGCGTAGGCGCGGGGGCGGCCTGGGTTGCCTTAGCCTCTTATCTGGCGATCACCACGGCGATTGCTGTGGCGTCCGGGTATTACACGAATATGACCATGCAAGGGTTTGGGATTGATATCGGCTGGGCAGCATGGACCGTGTTATACGTGGGGGCGATCTGTTACCTGGGGCGGGCGAATATTGATTTTGCCGCAAAGATCCTGGTGCCTTTGGTGCTTGCAGAGTTCTTTGTGCTTTTTCTACTGGGTATTTCCATATTCCTGGATAAAGGTTTTAACGCTTTTCCGGTTCAAGCCATCTCGGTAGAGGCAATCATGTTGCCGGGGCTTGGGGTTGGGCTCATGGTGGCGCTGGCATCATTCCTCGGTGTCGAGTCCGCCGCGCTTTATGCGATGGAAGCCAGGAAGCCAGCAAAAACCATTCCGCATGCCACTCGTTTGGCGGTCATTTTGGTAGGCGTCGCCTACTTGATCATTATCTGGCTGATCATCGGTGAGGTTGGGTTTGACTCCATCAAGGACGAGGCAGCAATAGCGAAGGGCGGGTTGGTCATCAATTTGTTCACGACTCGTTTGGGTAGCACGATGGCGACAATTGTTTCCCTCATGTTGTGCACCAGCAACTTTTGCTGTTTATTGTCACTGCATAATGCTGCGACGCGGTATGTTCAAGTTTTGGCCAAAGACAGGCACTTGCCGAGTGTTCTTTCACATGTTCATGAAACGAAAAAATCTCCAGCCAATGCCAGTCTTCTTGTAACCGTGCTCGTGGCGCTGACCATTATCGTCTCTTCCTCCCTGGGCTATGACGCCTTTGTATTTTTGTTTCCCGTAACGGTGGCATTGTCGACGCTTGGATTGATAGGGCTTCAGACATTTGTCACATTGGGGGTCGTCGTTCACTTCAAAAAAGCCAACGATAAACGGTATTTTAAAACGTTACTCTGCCCACTCATCGCACTGGCGGGTCTTAGTACTGCCGTTTATCTGATCTACGATAATTACGGCATGTTAACGGGCAGTGAATCTGCCTGGGTCAATGGCACTCCATTACTTCTGGTTGTCTTGTTTCTCTACGGGATAATCAAGGGGCGCTTCAGGAACGTTGACTCGTCCAGGGTCAAATGATGTAGGCCTTGCCTACACCGCCGTTAAGCTTGATTCAGGTGGGCTGACGCTTGTTGTCTTTAAAACAATAAACCTCTCGCGGTCGGCGGTTGATGAGCTGTGGGTGCGGGCTTAAGGTTATTTCAAATAACTCTCGTCACATTGCGATAAAAAGGTAATTAACTGTGAGCGATTTAATTAACGTTGTCCGGCTTGATATGGAGCCCGCCAGCTTGATCAAGCACGACCGCGTGCACACGTCGTTGTACACCGACGCCAAGCTGTTTGACATGGAACTGGAAAAGATTTTCTACAGTACCTGGGTCTGGGTCGCGCATATCAGCGAAATCCCTGAGTCGGGTAGCTACAAAAGCACCTACATCGGCAAGCAGCCGGTGATCGTGGTGCGCGACCGCAAGAAACAGGTCCATGTGCATCTCAACCGCTGCCGCCATCGCGGCGCCACAGTGTGCGAACACAAGAAGGGTAAGACCAACAGTTTTGTCTGCCCTTATCACGGCTGGAGTTACGCGCTGGATGGCTCACTGCGTGGCGTGCCAAGCCCTGAAAGCTATGGTGATTGCCTGGACAAGAGCGAGCTGCCTCTGGTCAGCCTCCGTGTTGAAGAATACGCGGGCATGCTGTTTGCCACGCTCAAGGACGATATCGAACCACTGGTCGATTTCCTCGGGCCTGCCAGGAAATGGATCGACCTGTTTATGAAACAGGGCGCCGGTTACCCGATCAAGGTTCCCGGAGAGCACCGTTTCCGTTTTCCGGGTAACTGGAAAATCCAGTTGGAAAATACCACCGACGCCTACCACTTCCCACTGGTGCACAAGTCATTCCTGGCATCGGTTGATGAGCAAACCCTCAAACTGTTCGACTTCGTTGAAGGTCCGGGTTACGTCGAAGACCTTGGTAACGGGCACAGCGTAATGGTGATGATCCCCGATCTGGTGGATCTTGAAGCCGATCTCGACAAACCGATTCCGGAGCGCTTCGAGGAGCTTGCTGTGCAATTGCGCGAAGACGGTATCGAAGAGCAGCAAGTGCGCCGTATTGTTCGTGCTGTCGGTGGCTCGGGTTTCAATCTTAACCTGTTCCCCAACGTTGCCTGTTCCATGGCGTTTTTCCGCGCGCTTCAACCGATATCGGTGACAGAGACAGAAATTCATCACTCGGTAATCACCATGGACGGCGGCCCTGCTATAGCCAACCGCTACCGCCTGCGTCTGCATGAGCACTTTCAGGGGCCCATGGGCTTTGGCACTCCGGACGATTCCGAGGCTTGGGAGCGTGTGCAGAAAGGCGCCAGTGCTGGCCAAGACCTGTGGATCATGCTCAATCGTGGCCTGCCGGGTGAGAAACCGACCGAAGACGGGCTGGTCAGCGACGTAAGCGCCGAAACCGGAATGCGTGCTGCCTATCAGCAGTGGAAAAAGATGATGTCGGTGGAGAACCAGTAAATGAACCTGCAATTACTGAATCAAGTCACCGCTTATATCTGGGCTGAAGGCGACATGCTCGACCACGGTGAGTTCGATATCTGGTTGAGCCTGTGGAGCGAACAGGGTACCTACATTATCCCGATCGACCCCAAGGAAGAAGACTTCGAAAACACCCTCAACTACGCCTATGACGACCATCACATGCGTCAGTTGCGAATCCAGCGCCTGACCGGAGGTGAATCGATTTCCACCAGCCCGCAGCCGCGGACCGTGCGCACCTTGTCACGCTTTCGGGTGCTGTTCGAAAGCGATGAAAAAGTGACAGTACGTTGTGCGCAGAACCTGCGCGAGTTCCGCAAGGACTCGCTCAAACATTACAGTGCGGACATCGTCTACGAGCTTGAGCGCGTCAGTGACACGTTCATGATCCAGCGAAAGTTGATCCGGTTGATTAATGCTGACGACGCGCTCGCAGGGATAGGGTATATCCTTTGAGTTGATGTTGGCGGATGCCCGAGACGGGGAGTACCAGCACAGGGTCCGCCGAATATAAAAGCGGTACCTTCTGACACACGCCCAAGCGTTGATCAGAGGGTGCCATTACTTCTCTTTGGGATTAGGTCACTTCTTCGTGCTGGGCGTGCACGCTAAAGCAAACCCAATTTCACCATTGCCACTGCTGAAAATACAATAATCTTTCCTTGGGAGGTGGAAATCATACATCACGAAAAAGAAGAATAACGCTACACGTTTCGCGATCGATAATAATTAGCTCGCATTGACTGGTTCTACAGCTGCAGAATCCTGGCGGAATTTAAATGCAGGCTCATGGTGGCGCATTTAATGTATCGCTTAATTCAATAAAAAAAATGGAAATGCAACCATGCGTCGATATTCCCTGCTTCACTTTTTTACCCTCGCTGCACTATTCAATGCAACAACTCCCGCGGGCGCTTACGAGTTTTTTTCCCGAGATGACACCCATCTTAATGCAAACCTGGATGCGGTTTTTGGCGTTTTCCACAGCCGTGAAAGTTATCCAGCCTCTGGCCGGTTAACACAGGGATCGTCCTCATGGAGAGAGGGCTACATCAAGTATGGCGTGAGCGGCGATCAGGGATTGCAAGGCGCTGGGACGGCCTATGGTGCCTTCTCACTGGTCAGTTCGGCTACCTGGGGGAGCGGGGACGCTGCAGGCTACACTGATGGCTCTGAACGCACCACCAAGATTGAAGATGCTTATCTGGGATGGCGTTCGGGCAACCTGTTTGAGGTCCTTGGTAAAGACGGCATAGACTTTTCATTTGGTCGACAAAATATTGCAGTCGGCGACGGCTTCCTTATTCAGGGCGACGCCTTCAGTGCGGGGCGCGGCCTCGGCGACGGACAGTACAATCGTGGAGGTGCTTTCTACGTCGCTGCCCGTAAAGCCTTCGATCAGACAGCCGTGTTGCGCATGGGTGGTAAAGAGGGCTGGCGTGGCGATCTGATGTGGCTTAAATCCGATAACCCCTCTCAGGCCAATACCGAGATGTACGTCGGTACGCTGGAGCACGTGGCTGCAGCGGGTACCGTTGGCCTGACGTACATCAATACCACGAAAATCGCGGAACAGTACGCGTCCCCCCTGCAGCTTGAGCGTGACGGCATGAAGACCTATAGCGTGCGCGCAGTGGGTAATGCAGGCGTGGAAAACCTTTTTTTGTCGGGTGAGTACGCCAGGCAAAACAAACCGAATGCGGCGAATGAGGACGCTTGGTATCTGGAAGCCGGGTGGACTTTTGCGGATGCTCTGTGGAAGCCGAGCGCCAGCTATCGCTACAGCCGCTTTTCAGAGGGTTATGACACCTTGTTTTATGGAACGGGCCGTGGCTACGGTACGTGGTTCCAGGGTGAAGTGGCAAGTAACTATGCCGGCCCCTTCAATAATAATGCTCGTATCCAGAACGTCACGCTCAAAATCTTTCCTTTGGAAAGCCTGACCCTGGGAGCCATGTACTTCAATTACGACACCCTCGACCGTAACATGCCTAACACTGATGGTCATGAAATTGATTTATATGCCGAATGGCGCGTTAATCAGCACTTGACTGTTTTGCCGTTGTTGGGCCTCTACACGCCAGACAAGAGTGCAGAGCAGAGGGGGACGCAGTTGGGGAATAACGATACAAATGTCTACACCCAGTTAGTGTTTGCTACGACATTTTGATCTAGTGGCGCAGCAGTGGTGAACAGATAAGCACAGTGCGGCTTCGCCGTACTGAACACCGCGATCACCTTGTCCAACGCAGTCTCGGTGCCGGCACGCATGTCCATGGGGTCGGTGGCGAGCCAGATGTAATCGATGCGGATCAGTGGACGAGTCTACGGATAAATCGGGCGCATCCTTCAGGATCGGAAATTGGCCACGTCACCGTGAGCGTTTGCTGGCCGAGCGGTAACTCAATGATCGCCAACGCTTCGGTCTTTTGCTTTGGTTCGACTTTCAAAGGAATGAAAGCTGGCCGAGCGACTGTCTGCTGATCCCGGTAAAGCGGTATCCACCGGCGAACAACATGGGCGTTGATACCATGCCTTATCGCAATAGCCGCCACGGAAACACCGGGCTGTTCGCACGCTTGGACGACTTGGGTTTTGAAGGATTTCGTGTAGGAATTACGGTGGCGTATGGCGATCCTGACGTTAAGGGTAATTGCGTCCGCTTAAAAATACGCGGACACAATCGTCCTTATCGGCCTGGCTCGTTCAGTGTTGAACGAGCCCCATGAAAGACAGGACACCGTTCCCCCCTTAAGATAAGGGATAGGCAAACGGGTATGTTTATGACTAACAGCAATGATAAGGGTGGCGAGCTGCTCGGCCAGGAGCGCC
>NZ_QFFU01000037.1 GCF_003131185.1 Pseudomonas ovata
TTTCGTGGGCCAGGTAGATCCAGTTGCCTTCGAAGATGTGCTTCATCTCCAGGTCGAACAGGCGCGGATCGGTGAACATCTCCCGCTTGCAGCGGTAGATGCCCTGCTCCTTGTCTTCCAGAAGCTGCGAATTCAGGTAATCAGATCCGAGGGACATGACCTGTGGCCTCCAATTGTTATTGTGCAATTGAGGCCATGGTAGGACGAGGTCGGAAGCCGGAAATATCCAGTTCGTGCAGACCTCTATCCATATCTCGCAAAGTTTCGGCAGCGCGGTGCGCAACACACCGCGCTGTTTTCAGTCCTGGCTGACCGCGCCGATCTTGTGAATCGACAGGTCGGCACCGTAGTACTCCTCTTCCTGGTTCAGGCGCAGGCCGACAATCAGCTTGAGCCCGCCGTAGACGGCAAAGCCGCCGACCAGCGCCACCACCACGCCCAGGCCGGTGCCGATCAACTGGCTGATCAGGCTCACACCGCCCAGTCCGCCCAGCGCTTGCTGGCCAAAGATGCCGCAGGCGATGCCGCCCCAGACGCCACACAGGCCGTGCAAGGGCCAGACCCCCAGCACATCGTCGATCTTCCAGCGCACTTGAGCGGCGGTAAAGGTCCAGACGAACAGCGCACCGGCCATCACCCCGGTCAGCAGCGCACCGACCGGGTGCATGAGGTCGGAGCCGGCGCAGATCGCCACCAGCCCGGCCAACGGACCATTATGCAGAAAGCCCGGGTCGTTACGGCCTGTCAGCAAGGCCGCCACCGTGCCGCCGACCATGGCCATCAGCGAGTTGACCGCCACCAGGCCGCTCACCGCCGGCAAGGTCTGGGCGCTCATGACGTTGAAGCCGAACCAGCCGACAATAAGGATCCAGGAGCCCAGGGCCAGGAACGGAATGCTCGAGGGCGGATACGCCACCAGACGACCGTCGCGATAACGACCGTTGCGCGCCCCCAACAGCAATACTGCTGCCAGTGCCAGCCAGCCGCCCATGGCGTGCACCACCACGGAGCCGGCAAAGTCATGGAAGCCCGCCCCGAAGCGCGCCTGCAACCAGGCTTGCAGGCCATAGTTGCCATTCCACACCATGCCTTCGAACAGCGGGTAGACAAAGGCCACGATCAGCGCCGTGGCGCACAGCTGTGGCACGAAACGCGCACGCTCGGCAATGCCACCGGAAATGATCGCCGGGATGGCCGCGGCAAAGGTCAGCAGAAAGAAGAACTTCACCAGACCATAACCGTGGTCGGCGTTGAGCACCGCCGCCGGCTGCATGAAGGTCACGCCATAGGAAATCCAGTAGCCAATGAAGAAATAGGCCAGGGTCGAGACCGCGAAATCACTGAGAATCTTCGACAGGGCATTGACCTGGTTCTTCTGCCGGACCGTGCCGACTTCCAGAAAGGCGAAGCCGGCATGCATGGCCAGGACCATGACCGCGCCAAGCAGCAGAAACAGGGTGTTGGATCCATGGACCAGGGTGTCCACGGCGCTTTGCAAATTTTCCATTGGAAAGGCAGACCTGCAGGTTCTTGAAAGCACCAAAGCGATACATTCTTCAGCCGGAACGCACCGAACTGGCGCAATACACTGGCAACCCGATCCTTCGGCCATGCCCCGAGCGAGGGCATGAAGTGAAAAATGCTTCGGATATTTCTCGGTTTTTGGAGTTTTGGCGTAGGGTATGCGCCCAACGCCGCGCCCGTTTGGCGCAGTTGCGCCACAACATGCACCATCGCGAAGCAAAAGCTGTACCAGTGCGTTGTTGCCGCAAATGGCAATCGAAGTGAACCTTCCTTGAAACGCTCTACTCTCAATCCCTACATGCCCTTCATGGAGAAAATCATGGCCCGTCGTACGCCTCAAAACGCTCAGGAAATTCTCTTGGCCGACTTCCAGACTCTGGTTGCCGATACCGAAAAGCTGCTTGATCACACCGCGTCCCTGGCCGGCGAACAGGCCGACCTGCTGCGCGACCAGATCAAGGACAGCCTGCTGCGTGCCCGCGAAACCCTGAAACAGACCGAAGACTCCCTGCGCCAACGCGGCGAAGCCGCCGTCATTGCCACCGAAGACTACGTGCAGAACAACCCCTGGCAGTCGGTGGGCATCGCCGCCGGTGCCGGGTTCCTGATCGGCCTGCTGGCCTCCAGGCGTTAAGGCCATGAGTGCGGAAACGGAAGCCGCCGCAGCAAAGGCGGCACAAGGACCCTCACCACGGCGTCTGGGCGCCGCCTTCGTCGGCCTGCTGCACAGTCACATCGAACTGTTCGGCATCGAACTGCAGGAACAGAAGGCCCGTACGCTGCATCTGCTGCTGTTTGCAGGCCTGGCCCTGGTATTTGCCCTGTTGCTGCTGACCGCGCTTTCGGCCCTGGTGCTGATCGTGCTGTGGGACAGCTACCGCATGGTAGGCATCATCGGTCTGTGCGTGTTCTATTTCCTCGCCCTGCTGTTCTTTGCCCTGCGCATGCGGGCGGCGATTTTCGACGAATCCTCGCCGTTCAGTGCCACGCTCGAAGAACTGGCCAATGACCGTGAGCGACTGCTGCCATGAGCGAACCCAAATCACATCAAGGCAATACCCGGCGCGAACTGCGCAAGGCACTGGTGCGTCTGCGCATGGAAATGCACCGTCAGGAAATCCGCCACGAATCCACCCAGATGATGCAGCCCCTGCGTCGGGTACGTGGCATGGCGCATAACCTGCCGGGGACACTGGGTATTCGCCATGCGCCCCTGTGGGGTGTCGGTGCGGTGGCCCTGCTGGGCTTTCTGAGTGGCAAGGGCGCCGGGCGCGAGCGCGTTGCACCGGCACGGGCGGGCGGCCTGAGCCGGCTGGTCAGGCTGAGCGTGACGCTCATGCCGCTGATCAAGCTGGCCATCCAGAGCCGCCTGCGCAAACACTGAGCCGCCTGCGCTCTGCCGCCCTGTTGCGTGCTCTGGCTACAATCTTGCAACACACTCACCCTCAGCGCCTGGGGCCACACCCCGGGCGCTGCTTTGTGTGCACGGTCAATTGTTCAAGGAGCACGTTGTGATCGAAGGGCAACCCATTGCCTGCTTCCAGCCATTCATCGATACCGCCACGGGGCGTATCGCCGGTGTAGAAGCCCTGGGCCGACTGCGCGACGCGCAGGGCAACCTGCAGTCGGTCGGGCCGCTGTTCAACGATCCGGTGCTGCCAGGCGACACCTTGCGTCAACTGGACCGGGACATCCGCGACCATGCCCTGAGCCGGCTGCACGAGGCGCCGCAAGACTGGTTCCTGAGCCTGAACATGTCGCCGCGCTGGATCAGCAGCGTCACGCCCGATGAACCCCTGCCCAGCCTGCAACAGCTTGAACGTCACGGCGTGGCGCCGCAGCGGGTGGTGTTCGAGATCACCGAGCTGGGCGGCGACAGCCAGCGCCTGGGCGAGGTGGTCGATCGCTACCGCAAGGCCGGTGCCCGCATCGCCATTGACGACTTTGGCGCCGGCTACTCGCAACTGGACCGGGTACTGGCCTTGCAGCCGGACATCCTCAAGCTCGACATGCGCCTGTTCCAGGCGGCCGCACGCGGCGGTCCGAGCAGCGACGTGGTGCGTGCCCTGGCGCTGATGGCCGAGAAGACCGGCTGCTGGATCATTGCCGAAGGCGTGGAAACCGAAGCCGAGCTGCATTTCGCCCTGGAATGCGGGGCGCGTTATGTTCAGGGTTACCTGTTTGCCCATGCTGAAGAGCACTTTTTTGCCGCTGACACCTTCGTCGCCACCTTTGCCGCGCTGCGTGATCGCTATGTGCTGCAAAAAGTCGCCGAACGTGCACGACTGATGATCCTGCGCCAACAGCTGGCCCGCCTGATGGGCCTGCTGCAACGCTGGGCACTGGATGATGCGCCGGTCAGTGAGCTGCCCCATCCGCAGGACTATCCCTGGCTGCTGCGCTTCTACCAGTGCGACAAGCATGGCACGCAACTGACACCGAACCTGGAATGGCGCAACGGGGCCTGGCAGGCCGATGCGCGCTACCTGGGGCACAACTGGTCCTGGCGACCCTATTTCTATCATCTGCTGGCCGAGGGCTGGGAAGAACGCCGGCTGATCCTGTCCAACACTTACCGTGATGCCACCAGCAACCAGTACTGCCTGACAGCCGGGCAGTTCTATGCCACCGGCACCCGCCTGCTGCTGATCGACATCGATGCCGCCGGGTGGTGACAGCGCTTGCAGCCAGGCGTGTGAACGTCGAAGCTAGTCCTCTTATGAGTACACGGAGTGAAGGCCTTGGACTGGCAGACCCTGCTTAACCGCGAACGACTCGGCAAACCGCTGCACAGCCCTGAAGAGCTGGGGCGCAGCCCGTTTCACAAGGACCATGACCGGATCATCTTTTCTGGTGCCTTTCGCCGCCTGGGGCGCAAGACCCAGGTGCATCCGATGTCGAGCAACGACCATATCCACACCCGCCTGACCCATTCGCTGGAGGTCAGCTGCGTAGGCCGCTCGCTGGGCATGCGGGTCGGGGAGACCCTGCGCGGGCAATTGCCCGACTGGTGCGACCCGAGCGACCTGGGCATGATCGTGCAATCGGCCTGCCTGGCCCACGATATCGGCAACCCGCCGTTCGGCCACTCCGGTGAAGACGCGATCCGCAACTGGTTCAAGCAGGCGGCAGGCCGTGGCTGGCTGGACGGCATGAGCGAAGTCGAGCGCAACGACTTCCTCAACTTCGAAGGCAATGCCCAGGGCCTGCGGGTACTGACACAACTGGAGTACCACCAGTTCGATGGCGGCATGCGCCTGACCTACGCCACCCTGGGCACTTACCTCAAGTACCCCTGGACGGCGCGGCATGCCGACTCGCTCGGCTACAAGAAACACAAGTTCGGCTGCTACCAGAGCGAACTGCCGGTACTGGAGCAGATCGCCCACAAGCTGGGCATCCCGCAGGTCGAAGACCAGCGCTGGGCCCGGCATCCACTGGTGTACCTGATGGAGGCCGCCGACGACATCTGCTATGCGCTGATCGACCTGGAAGACGGCCTGGAAATGGACCTGTTGCAGTACGCCGAAGTCGAAGCGCTGCTGCTGGACCTGGTGGGCGATGACGTCCCCGACACCTACCGCCAACTGGGTCCCGGCGACTCGCGGCGGCGCAAGCTGGCCATCCTGCGTGGCAAGGCCATCGAACACCTGACCAACGCTGCCGCCCGGGCCTTCGTCAACCAGCAGCAAGCCTTGCTCGACGGCCGCCTGGAGGGCGATCTGGTCGAGCACATGCACGGTCCGGCCAAGCGCTGCGTGCTCAGCGCCAAGGACATGGCACGCAAGAAAATCTTCCAGGACAAGCGCAAGACCCTGCACGAGATCGGTGCCTACACCACCCTGGAAGTACTGCTCAATGCCTTTTGTGGCGCGGCCGTCGAGCAGTTTGGCGGCCGGACACCGTCATTCAAGCACCGGCGCATCCTCGACCTGCTGGGCACGAGCGCACCGGCCCCGGAGGCGCCACTGCACAGTGCCTTTTTGCGCATGATCGACTTCATCGCCGGCATGACCGACAGCTACGCCAGCGAGATGGCACAGGAAATGACCGGCGGCTCGGGGCATCGCTGAAGCCTGAAAGCCGCAACGGTGCAGGGTTTTCCTGCACCGTTGCGCAGCAAAGCACGCTACAAGTTCGGAAACACCCTACGCATTTGTCAGAAATATCCTATCGCCGCCTGAACAAGCGCTCCTGAATAATCCCCCCCATTCTGCGCCCTGCCCGCGTCCCGCAAAGCCTTGCCAAACCGGGCCATGATGCCCGGAGCCCTCCTCTCTGAACCTGCCGGAAGACCCCATGTTCAAGCACAACCTGCGGATCCTGCTGGTGGAAGACCACCCTTTCCAACTGATCGCTACCCAGATCCTGCTCAATAACCAGGGTTACTTCCTGCTGACCCCGGCCCTCACCGCGGCCGAAGCCTTCGCCGCACTTGAACGCAGCCCCGAACCCTACGACCTGCTGCTGTGCGACCAGTGCCTGCCGGATATCGGTGGCCTGGAAGTGATTGATCACGCCTGGCGCAAAGGGCTGGCCCGCCAGGCCATCCTGCTCAGCGGTCTGGAACATGAGCAGTTGCAGGGCCTGGAACAATCGGCCCGGCAGCGTGGCCTGCCGCTGCTGGGCTGCCTGAACAAGCCCCTGCACGGTCCTGACCTGCTGCGCTTGCTAAGCCCACCGGCCACTGAAGACTGAGTCGATGGCGAGCCTGACCTGTAAGTAAGAACTCAAACATTATCGTGTAGGAATTTTCTCTAAAACAATAAACGCCTCCCGCCTGTCTCTTTCCATTACATACTGGCCATTCGCACATTACTTTAACCATTCGCCCTGGACCGGGGCACTAACGTACGCCAATACGTTAATTTCTGTAGGAACTTTCCTATATACATCAACCAACCCTGTTCATTCATGTGACTTGCCAACCATCTGAGCTAATGTGCGCGCTTTCTTCGCTGTCTGTATGGATTGAATTATGAACTCAGTTTTTATCATTGACGACCATCCCGTTATTCGCCTGGCCGTGCGCATGCTGCTTGAAAATGAAAACTACGAAGTGGTCGGCGAAACCGATAATGGCGTGGACGCCATGCAAATGGTGCGTGAATGCATGCCCGACCTGATCATTCTCGACATCAGCATTCCCAAGCTCGATGGCCTGGAGGTACTGGCCCGCTTCAATTCCATGGGGCTGCCCTCGAAAATCCTGGTCCTCACCTCACAGACGCCCAATCTTTTTGCCATTCGCTGCATGCAATCGGGCGCCGCCGGCTATGTGTGCAAGCAGGAAGACCTCAGCGAACTGCTCAGCTCGGTCAAGGCGGTATTGTCCGGCTACAATTACTTCCCGAGCCAGGCGCTCAATACGCCCCCCGGCGAAAATGGCAACCCCAGCGAAATCGAACTGTTCAAACTGGTCAATGATCGCGAACTGATGGTACTGCAACTGTTCGCCCAGGGACGCTCCAACAAGGAAATTGCCAAGGGCATGTTTCTCAGCAACAAGACCGTCAGTACTTACAAGACCCGGCTCATGCAGAAACTCAGGACCAAGACGCTGGTGGAACTTATCGAGATGGCTAAACGCAATGCATTGGTGTGAGTAAAGTGGATGTCGAGGTGTCTTGAAAACAGCTTTAAACGGATGACGTGTCTGCTGCTGGCCTGGGGACTGCACACAAGCGTCATGGCCGCCGCCCCCCTCAACCTGCTGGGGCGCTCCCACCCCACGCACATCGAGGTCAGGCTCGACCGCGCGCAATGGCAATGGGTGCGCAGCCAGAAAGAACTGGTCCTTGGCACCTCTGTTCCCGACTACCCGCCCTTTGACATGACGCTTTCGGGCCGCGACTACGAAGGGGTGACCGCCGACTATGCCGGCATCGTTGCCCAGGCACTGGACGTGCCGATCGTGGTGCAGCGCTTCGACAGCCGCGACGCGGCCATCGAGGCCCTGAGGCAGGGTCAGATCGACCTGCTGGGCAGCGCCAATGGCTTCGAGGCCAGAGAGCGCAATGTCAGCCTGTCCACCCCCTACGCCATTGACCAGCCGGTGTTGATGACCCGCACCGGAGAAACACGCTCGTTGAGCGACGGCCTCAAGGGCATGCGCCTGAGCATGGTCTATCACTACCTGCCACCGGCCGAAATCCAGGCCATGTACCCGGGCGCCACGCTGCAGGTCCATCGCTCGTTCCAGAGTGCCATAAATGCGGTGGCCTTCGATCAGGCCGACGTATTCATCGGCGATGCCGTTTCCACCCGCTACATCATCAACAAGGGCTATCTGAACAACGTGCAGGTGGCCAGCTTCGGCAAGCACGAGGCCAACGGCTTCGGTTTTGCGGTGCGCAGCGATAACACCCGGTTGCTGGAAATCATCAATCAGACCCTGCAAGCGATTGCCCCGGTCGAGCGCTTCGAAATCTCCAGGCGCTGGGGCACCGGCGACCAGCCCATGCCTGGCAGCCCTGCACTGTCGCTCAGCCCGAGCGAACAACGCTGGATCGCGGCGCACCCGCAGGTCCGCATCGTGGTCAATGAAAACCATGCGCCCCTGACCTTTTTCGATGCCGACGGGCAGTTTCGCGGTATTACCGCCGACCTGCTCGACCTCATACGCCTGCGCACCGGGCTGCGCTTCAAGGTCCAGCGCTCACCGGACACCCGCGACATGCTGCGCCAGATCAACCAGGGTGAGGCCGACATGATCGGCGCCCTGATGGTCAGCGACGAACATGCCGCCCAACTGGGCCTGAGCCGCCCCTGGCTGGACAACACCTTTGTGCTGGTGACCCGTCGCAATGCCCCGCTGGCGGCCTGGCCCTTGCAGATGGGCGGCAAGCGCCTGGCCGTGGCCCGGGACAGCCCGCTGCTGTCCTGGCTGCGCAGCCAGCACCCCGACATCGTCATCGTGCCCATCGACAATCCGCTGCAAGCGCTTGAGCTACTGGCCGACGAGCGGGTCGACGGCGCGGCGGTTTCGTTGCTCAGTGCCAACTACTTCCTGGCCTCCGGGCACTTCGCCCAGCACCTGCGCATTACCGCGACCCTGGGTGAACAGCCGGCGCTCATCGCCATGGCCACCGCCGCACAGGCCACCGAGCTGCGCTCGATCCTCGACAAGGCACTGACCGGCATCGCACCGCAGGACATGGCGGCCATCAACGAACGCTGGCGCACCTACAACCCCAACGGGGTCAACTGGCACGCGTATCAGCGCCTGATCTATCGCATCGTGTCCGGCGCAGGCCTGGTGCTGCTGGGACTGCTGGCCTGGAACGCCTGGATGCGCCGCCAGATTCGGCAACGCAAGCTGGCCGAACGTGCACTGAGCGATCAACTGCAATTCATGAACACGCTGCTCGACGGCACGCCGCACCCGATCTATGTCCGTGATCGCGAAGGCCTGCTGCGGCTGTGCAACGACAGCTACCTGCGCACCTTCTCGGCCACCCGCGAAGCAGTCATCGGCCAGTGCGTCACCCAGGGGGTTCTGAGCGATCCGGCCGAAGCGGCCGAGTACGCCGCCGACTACCAGCAGGTCATGGCCACAAATCCTATGAACGGAGAAAGAAAACCCATACAGATCAGCATGTTGAGCCGAAAAAAGCCGTTTTTAACACGGCTTTTTATGTGTGCTTGGCGCCCAGTAAAATCAGTGGGTTATGGTTGGGTTTTGGGGAATAATGCGGGCGCCAGCGCGCAGATAAAATGCTAAGGAGCGTAATCAATGAGCAGCTTTCAAGAACAACTTGGCGCACTATTATTCCGAGACGACCTCTTACTTGAGGATATTCATACTGCACAGAAGTTGAAGTATTCAAAAATACCAAAATCGCTATATAAATATAGAGCACTCAACAAACACTCAATCAAGAACCTTAAGGAGAGATCGTTATTCTGCACCACCGCAAACGCATTCAACGACCCATATGACTGCGCTGTAAATTTCACTACAGGCTCAATCTTAGAAAACAAAAAAACTCATAAACTTCTTAATGAGATCGAGAAAGACTCTATTGATCAAAAAGATAGAATTATTGAGTTCTTAAGAAAAAGCTCAGCCCAGCAAAATGACGAGCATGTTGAGAAGCTTAATAAAACCATACAATCCATGTACAAGATATGCTCTTTGAGCGAACGCGTTGATTCACTGCTCATGTGGGGCCACTACGCTAGCAACCACACTGGATTTGCAATGGAGTATGATTTTTCCAGCCTTCCGGAAGATCATATAATGAGCCTACTATTATGGCCTGTCTTCTATGGAAAAAAAATATACGACGTATCTGGAATTGTTAACTCAGACAAAAAAGAAGGGATAAACAATTTATTTATAGTTGCATCTGCAATGCACAAAGCATTGGACTGGGAGTATGAAAAAGAATGGAGAATAATCATACCTGAAGGCCCCGACACACAAAGCAGAAGCTTATTAGCTCCATTAACCGCCATTCACATCGGCTCAAAAGCAAATAAAAAGGATGAAGTCGAGCTACTAGAAATGGCGAGCGAGTTAGGGATTCCTGCATACAAAATGAAGCTATCGCGCACAGATTACAAGATGGAATCTATTCTACGACAGCAGCCATCTTAATTATAGTCACGGCAGAGCACTTTAAGAAACAGGCCAGCAGCACGCTGAGCGCCGCCAGCCAGGCCCGGCCGCCACCACCCCGATCAAGCCAGCGCCCGCCGCAGCCCTTCGGCAAACACCGCCTCGGGATATTCGAAATTGGCGTTCTCATGCTTGATGATCGCGTGCATCAGGCCACCCAGCACCCGGACATCCTTGATGTTGCGGATCTGCTCAGTGGGTTTCAGGCCGCACCTGGCCGCTACAGCATTGATGTAGGCCCCGGTGTCGTTCTCCACTTCCGGCGCCCAGCGCTTGATGATGGCCTGCACGGTCTGCAGCTTGTGCTTGTTGTAGTAGGTCTGCAGAAGCTTGCCCAGGGCGCGAATGCCGTTCTCGGGCGTGTCGAAGACGGCGAAGCGACCACCGGTGCCGCCCTCCTTGCCGGTCTGGCCAACCCAGTCGTTGGCCTTGTTCCAGTCGATATTGCCTGGGTTTCGGTTGCGCACGCCGCGTGTCGTGGTCATTTCACTTTCCTTTGGACGAAAAAAACCGCTCAATGCGGCCGTGGGATACCGGAATCTGTAGTCGTTAAGCCTCAACCAGATCTTCATAAAGCGTGGCCAGGTAATTGAGGTTGTCGGTGATCTGCTGATCGTTCAGCGCACCGTGCCAGACAGCCAGAACCTTGACCGTCAAGGCGCCCGCCCAGCTCGACGTGCTGACGTAACCAGGGCCGATCAACATGGATCTCGATACTGGCGGCAGGCGCGCGACGGCGGTGGAAGCTCCTGCGCTCAGGACTCCATTGTCCAGGACGAAGACCTTGGTCGATCCGTCCAGGCTGACACGGGCGGCAAACGCGGCGTGACGTGTGGTGCTGATCGAGGCCGGCATCGCCAGCGGCTTCGCTGCCACAGCATTGCCAGTAATGTTGAGAAAGCTGCCGACAGACGCAATGGATGGGTTACTTGCAGTCCCGAAGAAGGCAACGGACTCGCCCTGTGTCGCGTCACCCGGCTTGTAGTTTGAAAACAGCAGCTGACCGTCCAAATAGCTGGCTGCCAGCAGCGGCAGGCACAGTGAGATGACAGTGAATTCGGACGTCTGCGGTAGCTGGGTATCGAGATACCCGAGCTTGGAGACGGTAACGCCATCACTGTTACTTGCAGGTGTGCCATGCACAATCAGCGGAAGCCCATCGTTCGCATGGTTTACCAGGCTCAGCTCAGGCCGAGGGCCGAACGTATAGAGACCGACAAGTCCAGATGCATGCGGGAAAACAGGCGCAACAAAATCACGAATATTCGGATAACCCGAGCCAGGCAAGATCACATCAGTCAGTTTCAAAGCAGTTGTCATAGAACCCCCTTAGAGCAGAATTTTGGAGAGCAGACGCGATGCCAGCGCGTAGGCGCCGCTGTCATTGAGGTGCAAGGTGTCAACCCACATCCCTAACGCATTCATCTTTGCGAACGGCCCCCACTCGTCATGCATGTTGTAAAACTCATGACCATTCGCAATGCAGAACCCATAGAGCGCATCGCGATAGTCA
Organism: Pseudomonas ovata; assembly: GCF_003131185.1. GTDB lineage: Bacteria > Pseudomonadota > Gammaproteobacteria > Pseudomonadales > Pseudomonadaceae > Aquipseudomonas > Aquipseudomonas ovata. The sequence goes on from NZ_QFFU01000037.1 coordinate 11,661, forward strand.
ATGAGCGGTCGAACAGCCACCCCGTTGCTGTCAGCCGGCGCGATGAAAACAAACGCACAGTCAGGCGATGCGGCTCTGTACTGGGAGACCAGCGCAGTCAACGACTCGATGTATTTTTCGACTGTCGATGAACTGCGACGGTAATCATTCGAGCCTAGGATCACGACCACAACATCGGGCGCAAAGTCGACCGCGATCGGGCTGATATTGGCGCTGAAACGTGCCAGTTGTTCGCCGTCCAGCCCCGCATTGCCGGCCTTGAGCAGCTCGACACCTACCGCTGCCGGCGTGAATGCACGAAACCCGTTCAGGACGACAGTTCCGGTATTGCCAGTCGTATCGATCTCAAGGCTGTGCACTGCGTCAGCCAGTCCCGAAACACTGACCTTACCCAGGCTGCCTGAGGCGTCCGCTGCCACAACGTTCCAGATGCCACCATCGATCCGCCAGCGGAAAGTCCCGCCGTGCCGGCGATAGTAAATGTCGATGTTCGTGGCCCTGACGTTGCCCACAGTCAGCGTTGCAGTGGCAGTAGCCGCAGAAACATACATGCCATCAATGCCTGTTCCGTAGCTCGGCACAGCACCCGTCGAGGCGTCGTAAAGCGTCCAGCCGTTTCTCAGCAGTGTTGCGCCATCGAACATGTAAATGCCGTTGACGCTGATCCAGCCATAACCTGCCTTGCCAAATAGCGCATGCAGCAGGGCGGCCAGTTGCTGCGGAATCGCGAGGTATTCCGTCCAGCTGTCCCCGGTAATCAGCAAGCGAGCCTGGCCAGCACCCGCTTTTATCTTCGCCAGCCGAGAACGCCAGGCCCAGAGCGAGCGGCCATCCGTTGCCACGGGCAAGGCTGAGGCGGCTGGCTGGTTGGCCGGGGCATACTTTCGATCAAGCCCCAGGGTCGCCTTGAGCGAATCACTGAGGCCGAGCGCGGCCAGCTTCCCGTCTTCAAGCCAGACACCTACGTTGCGTTTCTCGTCAATGAACACAGGCACGAACTTCGCGCTACTTTTGAACGATTCAGTGCCTGCGATAGTTGAAACCAGCAAGGTCGTACTGGGGCCGATTTCTACAACTTCGAATGCACCGTCCGAGAACCAGGCTGGTACATTGTTTTCCTCATCAAAGAACACAGGCACATACTGAGGCCGTACATTCTTTTTCTGCACACCCCCTGCAACGCCTTCAAGCTGCTGCGCCAACTCCTGCACAATTGCTGCCTTCTCTACAGTGATCTGTTCTGAAAGTCCTGCTGCAACCTGACTTTGGGAAGCTGCAAACTCACTGGCCTGCGCAAGTTGCGCGGACAGTACAGCCTCTTCTTTTGCAGCGACAGTAACCGTGGACGCCTGTACAGCTTCTACCCGCGCCTGGTCGGCCTCCGCAGCCCCTGTTAACACCTGCTCTGTTTTAGCGCTGACCAGCTCTGTTTTTGTAGCGACCTGAGTCGCACTATCGTCAACTTGACTGGCCAGCACTTTTACCTCGGCCAAGTCGCTACTGGTTGAGTCCCGAGCCTCTTGAACTTTCCCGAGCATCTCTACTGCCGCGTCGATTTTCGGCCCCGTATGGGCGCTCTCATAGTCCATGCGTCTTTCTCCGGACACAAAAAAACCGCTCTAGGCGGCTTGGGTAAATTCTATTTTTCAGAATGCAGAAAGGATCAGGTTACGTTCCGCCCCTGAGGCGGCATCTACATAAACGCCCGATACTAACCGAGGGTTATCAATGTTGGCTGAATAGATCTGCATGGCGGGCGCAAGCGCCCTCTCGACCCGCGCCACTGGCGCCTCGTCAGGCATATGGCCAACCCAACTACGCGTTGTTCGCGGGGTGATGCCAATGCTCAGTAAAAGCTCGTTACGCGTAACGCACGGGACGTCTACAGGCGCGGCAGGCGAGATGTGGGACTCAAGGCGAACAACGGACCAACTGCGCGCGCGAAAGACCAGCAGCGAAATGAACAGCGCGCTACCCCCGGCCCGCTCCCACTTGGGCAAAGCCAGATCAGGAACGTACCGGGCAGCGCAGATATAATCCTGACTTCTGTTCGCAAAGTGCATCCAGCCTAACGTAGTCATGGCCGTTGGCACTGACTCGTCATACGGCGACATGACTCCCACAACCAGATCACCTGGCTGTATACTAGCGGGAAACCTTGGTTCTGCTTGAACGGCTCCAGTGGCCAACAAATTCGTCACCCCGACAAAGCTCCAGGGCTCAGGCGGCCCCATGTCGCCCCCCATGAGCGCAGCCTCAATCATGAGCGCGCCCCCGCTGATCCGACCCAACCATCCCCGATCCAAATGAGAACCACCGTCGTCCACTGCGTGCCGCGCACCGGCTCCTGGCTGTTGTTCCACAGGATCCCCTCTGGCCAGGTGATAACAGCGGTGCCTGTGATTTGCAGGACCACAGTCATCGCTCGGCCAGCCGCCGGCGGATTAATGAACGAGAGCGCCCTTGGCACACTGGCGTTGACCTTGAAGACCTGCCCGCTGCCAAGATCCAGAACGGACGTGGCGGCACTGACATCCAGGTCGTACTTGCGCAGGCTCGATGAGTATTCGACCCCCGTGCCGTCGCGCTTGGGCATCAGCGGCAAACCGCCCTTGCCGGCCAATGCCGGCAGTCCGGCGGCGGCCTGCGCGGCAGCGGCCGCCGCTTGCGCCGAGTCGCGAAAGGCCCGGCTTCCATCCGCCTGAGTCTTGGCTGCCGCCGCCTGGCTCGCGGCCGTCTGCGCACTTTGACTGGCCGCATTGGCTTTCTGTGTGGCGGCCTGTACCTGCGCCGCCCCTTTGGTTTCGGCCTCTTGTGCGCTGGCTGCTGCGTCATCAGCGCGCTGATCAACAAAGTCCAGCGCCTGGTTCATTTGAGCAGCGAATGGCGGAAGTGCAGTCATGAAGTTGTCGGCCAGCGTGGCAAACGTGCCGGCCGAGTTTTGTCGACTGGGCGGTGTCGGCAACGGTGTAATCGTAGGTGTCGCCATTACACAAGTCCTTCTACAGAAATTGAGCAGTCCGACTGTGTCGGTCCACTGATCACCAGGTTGAAATCCCGGTAGTAGCCATAAATGATGGTGGCCTCGTAGCTCGCTTCGCCGATCCACACCAGAGGCTTTGCGCGGTATCGGGCCAGCGTGCGCTGAACGCTGCCCACCCGGGATGTATCGACCATCACGTCGAACTCGGCTTTCTTGGAAAAGCCCCGCTCAACGATTTTGAAGTTACCGAAGTCATCACGATCCTTCTTGCTGTAGTCGGTAATCCCCACCGACGTCCCGTAGAGGGCCTCTCCCAGACGTGCCATCTTTCCGAAGATCAGCGCCGCCGCCTTGGCCACCCCGCCAGGCTTCGAAATAACGACCTCGATGGTGCCGAAACTCCCGGCGGGTACATCCAGCACCACAAAATCTTCACTCAACTCAACCGGACTGAAGAAGTAGGCATACCAGTCGTCGATACCATCAGTAATCACTGGGGATACCCGCGACTCAAAGATGACGCCCTGATAGGAATCAATCACGCGTACAAGAATCGATGAAGCGTCGATACCGAAGAAGGCAAGAGCGTCCACAGCCCTACCCGGCACAACACTGAGCGAAATGCTTTCCGGGTTGCTGGTCACGCTGCTCATCTTGTCGTCGAACATGGCCCAGCGGTTGGTCGCCCCCAGATCGAGCCACTTGGGTGGATTGGTAGGAGCTGCCGTTGGGCTCACATTCGTATTGGCGACCAGCGCTTCATAGAGGCGGTGCTCCAGCATCACCTTCGCGCCCACTGCGTAAGCCTGGGCTGGGCTCCACAGCGGCTGATCCGTCTCAGGTACGTTGGTGAGCAGGGAAGCCACCATGAATGGCTGGCCGACCTGCACCACCAGCGGCTCTGAATCCGGTGCTACCTGAAACGCCTGCATGGTTGCCAGGCCTGGCGAGATTTCGACCGGCTCAATGATCCTCACGAGAACAAATCCTCTTCCAGTTTGCGAGGCAGAAGGTCGGTGTTGTTCGCCGTCTTCATTGTGTTTTTGGCAATCGCGAACAGCGCCGCTTTCAGTTCGGCACGCAGCGCCCTCACTTCCTGTGCGGTTGCCTGCCCGTCACCATTATTGGCCAACATGGCAGCGGTCTGGTTGGCGTTATAGATCCGGCTGGGCCCAGTGATCTCAAGCTCAGGGCCGTTTTCGCCGACCAGGCGCAAGCCGCCACCAAAGTCACCGCCCGAGGCATAACCCGGAATCTTGACGGTCTCCCCGTTAAGGCGCCCGCCAGTAGCGATGGTTTGCACCAGGTTGTCGTAAGTCACCGTCCCGTTGGCCAAGGCCTTCGTCCATGTAGCCTTGCCCGATGCATCCAGGCTGCGCCCCAGTACCTTCTGATACACCGCCTCCAGCAGTGCGACATGATTGTCGTAGTTGTTCTGCGCAGCCGAGCCGGTCTCTTTCGCAGACAGCGCCGCAACGATGGCCGAGTTCATGGCCTGCATGGCCGCCGCCACCGACATGACCGAGTTGTCGATGCCATTGAGCGCATCGAGCTGGGCCTGTGCGCTGTTCAGCTGGCTGTCGAACTGGGACATCTGCAGGTCATAGGCCTTCTTCGCTGCCTCAATCTGCTTGTTGAGCGCTTCCACCGATTTCTCGGCGCTGCTGAGTTGCTTTCCGTTGAGCGTATTCAGCTCGGCGACGACATTGGCTGTGCGGCCCTGCTCGCGGTTGAAGTCTTCGAGCGAGGCGTACAGGCCGGTGTCGTTTGTGCTGACGGTGCTCAGCGCATCATCAAGACCCTCGAAGCCGGCAAGAGAGCTGCCTGATCGCGCCTTGGTCAGAGCGCTTTGCAGCGTGGCCTGAGCCTGCACGCGCAGCTGTTTCACCGTTTCGTCTGACGTGCCGGTCAGCGATTTCAGCGCACCTTCGAGCGAAGAGCTCAAGCTCGAAAGATCGCTGATGTTCGCCGTCACAGTGCTGAGCATGTCGCTGAAGGAGGCGGTTCGAGCGTTGTAGGCCTCGGTCGCGGCTTTCTGCTCGGCAGCAATAGCGCGCTGTACAGCCGAGAAACTGGCTGTGGCCGACGACATCAACTGCTCAGCCTGGGCATCAGCGATAGCCTTTGCCGCCTCAGCCGCTACAGCCGCCGCGTCTGCCGCCGCCTGCGCGGTGGCTTCCATCGCGTCAAACACCGTGCCGGCCGCTGCCGCAACGCTCAGCAGCGATTCAAGCATCGCTTTGCCGGCGGCCGACGAGTCTTTCTCGGCCGCCTCTACCATGGTCCGGAACGCATCACGCGTGGCCGGCAGGGTGATGCCAAGCTTCTTGATTTCCGCTGTCGTGTCGGCAATGGCGCGCGCGGTGTTTTCAGACTCGGTGTGGAACGCACCGTAGTAGTCCGACTGGCGCTGCTGAAGGATCGCGTACACCTGCGCCGCGGATTCGGCGTTTGCCGTCATCGCAGTGAATGTCGCGCGCCCCGCCTCGGTCGTCACATCAATGGCTTTGAGCATGTCGCGGAAAGCATCTTCCGTCGCCGGTAGCTGGACGCCCAGGGCAGCAAACTGCTGACGCACGCCCCGGATCGAATCGCTGGCCTGCTGGGTCTCGCTGGTGAAGGCCGTGTAATAGCTGGTGATATTCGCGTTGAGCGTGTCGATGTCGCCCGCTGAGTTGACCAGGCTTTCGACAACCCTGGCGCCAGTGACCGAAAAGGCCGCCGCCTTGACGCCCATCAGATCAAGGCTCGCATTGACGCTGTACAGGTTGTTGACCAGCGTTTGCAGGCTGTCAAACGTCAGCCCGTCCAGGGTCGCTGCCGTAGCCGAGTTGATCGCCGCCACAGCAGAGTCACCGAGACCTGTGAACCAGGCCGTAATATCAGCCTGGATTTCCTCGGTCGTGCGATCTTGAGTGCTGATGTTCAGCCGCTCGACATTCAGACCATCGAGCACTGCCTCATTCAACGTCACGTTCAGCGCGGCGAACAGATCCATCGCACCGATCACGGTGCTGTTGTAAGCAGCGCCAAGCGTTTCGGCCATTTCGGCATCTTGCATCTGGCCATAGACGAAGCGCTTTTTGTTGCTGCCGAACAGGCCGCCTTTCTTCTTCTGGTACTGGAAATCCTCGGCATTGAACTCGCCGCCGGCTACCGACAAAGCCATGCCGGTGTCTTTCGTGGCCCACTTTGTACCGAACAGCTTTTCACCGATGAAGGTCTCGACGGCCGTGGCCAAGGTCGACCCGGAGAGGATCGCCCCCATTTTTCCGCCAAAAATCGACGACGCCATACGGTCGGCCAGGCCGATAGAGGCAAAGGTCAATGCACGGTCGAAACCGACCATGCCCGGGAGCGCCCTGCCCACTTGCGACAGCTTCGAGGTCTGCATGTCGCTGGTGTCGTAGCGCACACCTGCGTCATACAGTTTGCCGCTCTGGTACATGCCCATCAGGATCGCCAGCGGCCCCATCATTGCCGATGTGCTGGCCGCCGCACTGGCCGCCGCCGCGCTTTCAGCAGCTGCGTAGGACACGGTGCCGGTGATCGCGCCGAACTGCGAAGCGTAACCCGCCGCAGCGGCTTCCATGCCCACCGACAGCGATGCAGCGGTGACGCCTTGGGCGCCGACAACGGCTGCCGTTTGCGCCGCTGTGGTGCCGGTGATGGTCGCCATCAGGCTGCTGAATCCGCTGGTGATCGACGCGCCCACGCTCGAAAGCATGGACGTGTAGTAACCAACACCACCGGAGACTGCGCCACCAATACCGCCAGTGGCGTAGCCGCCAGCGATACTGGAGCCGACACCGGTCAGGGAACTCCACGCCTGGTACAGCGACTTGCCAATGCCCGCCAGCGAGCCGCCGCCCAGGCCGCCGATGGAGACACCGCCAGAAGAGCCGCCAACGCTGCCGAGGATCTTGCTCCAGACCGACCCCAGACCCTGCCCGTTATCGGTGCCGGTCAGCCAGTTGCTGATCGACGCCAGCAAGGGCTTCGTGGTCAGCATGTGCATGATCTCGCCAAGGGTTTGTTTGAAACCCTTCTTGAGGTCATCCCACAAGGTGCTGGCCCCGTCGCCGATGTTCGACCAGGCGCTGGCAAAGGCTTGGTCGATCCGGTCAATGGCGCCTTCGGTCATCTGCCCCCAGAGAGTGGCCTTGGAGCGGTTGACTTCATATTCGTTGCCCAGCTTGACCAGTGCATCCTGGTACAGCGCAGCCTTCTCCGGGTACAGCTCCATGGCGCGGTTGAGCGCGTGTTGTTCTTCGGTGTAGTCCTTGAGCAATTTGATCTGGGGGTTGAGCCGGTCGACGATGTCGTTGGCCTTGTTGGCCTGTTCCAGCGCCTTGTTGGCCTCCAGTTGCGCCTTGGTCATTGCGACCAGCTGATCGTACTCCTTGCTGCCCAGGGCGATGTTCTTGCCGGCCAGCTCCGCCTTTACGGCTTTCTCGACGTTGAACGCCTCGACCGCTGACGTTCCGCGCACGGTGGCCTTGGCTTCTTTCTCCAGCCATTCCACTTCGGTGCGCATGTCCGCAATGGTCTTGGCAACCTCCAGACGATCCTGCGCATCGTGCTGGGCGTTGATGGCTTTGGTGACCTTTTCACGGGCGCCGGCGCCGGTCTTGAGCAGTTCCTCTTCAATTGATTGCTGAATGGTCAGTGCGCGAACGTTCTCAGCGCCAGCCAGGTAAGCATCGGCCATTGCATTGGCAGCCTGGATAGAGATACCAGACTTTGCCAGCAGCTCTTCAAGGGCTTTTTTCTGATTTTTCAGAGCAGTCGCAGCAGCATTCGCTGCTTTGTCGACGCGCTTGTTGGCTTCAGTTGTCTGATCGAGCTGTGCAATTGCAGCAGCTGCACGCTGGTCTGGTGTGGCCTGAACCGGTGCGGCGATTACCGGCGCGGTACCGCCATTGGTGAGCAGGCCGTAACCGGTCAGATTCAACTGGGGAGCCTGCGCGCCCATCGCAACGCGAGTGGCCGAGGCGACAGCGAAATTTGCAGCCTGCTCCATGGCCGTAATTTGTCGACGCGAGCTATTTTCGGCTGCGGTAGCTGTATCGGCGTATGCCTTGCTCTGTACCGCCGCCGCCGTCTTTGCAGCATCTTCAGCAGTGTAAAGCGCCGTGAGCTCAGCCTTCAGGCTAGCCTGTTTGACCTTGTCGCCTTCCTTGATTGCATCCTGGTATTTCTTCAGGACATCAGTCTGCTCAGCGATGATTTTGGCCTGAGCTGCCTGCGCAGGCGTGGCTCCCATCTTCGCTGCGGTATAGGCTGCCTCAGCAGTTGCGTTGGCCCCCAGCAAGTCCCGCGTCTTGGTCAACTGCTCAATGTACTTATCCCAAGCATCTTTACTGGCCTGGGTCTGGCCACTGGCAGCTTGAGCGGCCTTGAGTTGATCAGTGCTTGCCGCAGCCTTGCTGCTTGCCGAGTCAATGCCATTGATCTTCCTGCCAAAATCATCAGCTGCTTTGGTATTTTTCTGAAACTCGCTTGCGAGTACTGCCAGCTCCTTACCGAAAGCCGGCGTCAGCTTGGTATTTTCCTCGATCCATGCAGTGACGCTGTTCAGGGTTTTACGCCCCGCCTCAACATCGTCGATCATGCCCCTGAATTCAGCCTTGAAAGGCCCAAGGTTGATGGCGCGCTCAATCTTGTAGGTGTAATCATCCAGCGCACTGCTTGCGGCATCGAGGGCTTCGATCTGCTGTTCGGCCCAGGTGATTTTCTGCAAGCGCTGCTGTTCCGCCGACAAGGCCTTGTACTGGCTAATCGACTCTTCGACAGTTGCGTTGTGCTCGATCAGCGAGCTGGTCGCGCTGTCAGCGCTGCTGCCCACATTGAAGAACGAGTAGGCGACCGCCGCAGTCATGGCGATAAGACCGACAGGCCCGGTCAGGAGCGCCATCAGGCCGCGCCCAGCTGCTGCTGTGAGCAGCATAGCCTTACTCGCACTGGAGGTAGCAGCCGTCGCAGCATCAGAGGCTCGGATTGCAGCGTTGGCGGCCAGGGTTGTTTCAGCTACGCCAGCAGCAGCGGCCGAGCGCGCAGCATAAGCAGCCTGGATCTCGACAGATGCGGCGCTGGTGGTAGCTGCAAGCTGAATCTCAGCCTCCTGAATCTGTCGGATAATCGCGACTTCAGCGAGACGTGCTTCTGCCATACGGCTGCGAGCTGCGGCCCTGCCCTGCTCACTGATTTGCGCCGCCAGACGCTGCTCTTCAAGTACTCGCTCACCCGCCAGCGTGGCCTGAACATATTTCAGGTTGTTGATTTCAGATGTCTGCCGGATACGGTCAGCAGCCACCTTTTGCTCAGCGGCCAGTATCTCGGCACTGGCCCGCGCAAGCATGGCCTGGGCATCGGTCTGACGTGACTTAGCCGTGATCAATGCCTGCTTTGCTGCTACCGCGTCGGCCTCAGCCTGCTTTAGCGTCGCCGATGTCGACGTAGCCAGGTTAACGGCCTGCTGAATCGAAGCCTTGGTCGCAGCTGCAAATCCTATAACCATCTGTCCAGCAGCAAGCGCAAGACGTCCGCCAATGATGATCGCCAGCGTTTCAGCAACGCTCGACACGCGAGCAAACGTCCGCTCTGTCGTAGCAGAATCAGCCGTGAGCGTATCGATCACTTTGGAAACATCCACGATCACACTGGCGACACGCGCACTGGCATTGCCCGCCTGGTCAATTCTGCCAATAAGTTGGGTGTAGGAGTTACCCATTGCCGTGATGGAGTTGCCAATAGTGACCGCCGTCTTCGCGTATAGCTCTTCGACGGCCTTCTGTTGGCTTTGCAGCGCCTTGACGACAGCATCAGCCGTAAGCTTGCCATCGGCACCCAACGTGCGCAGTTGGCCAACCGTCTTGCCCATGCCTGCGGCAATAGCCTGGGCGAGCGCCGGCGCCTGCTCCATAACCGAATTGAGCTCTTCGCCTCGCAGCACACCGGATGCGAAGGCCTGGCCCAGCTGAATAAGGGCAGCATTTGCAGATGAGGCGGACGCCCCGGAGATAGCCAAGGTCTTGCTGATGGTGCCGACAACCCCGGCAACGCCCTCGCCTGTGAGCTTCAGCTCCTTCTGATTGGTCGCAATGCGCTGATAAAGTTCTGCCGTGGCGGTCAGGGGCTGATATGCCTCTTGAGCGATGGTAAACACCGCCTTCTGAGCAGCTGTAAACTCGGCCGCACTCGAAGTGACCAGGCGCAGGCGGCTCGCAATGCTGGCATAGGCGTCGGCCTGAGCCACGAGCGAACTGATGCTCATGCCAGCAGCTACAGCGCCCATTGCATTGCGCAGCATATTGCCAGCAGACAAAGCGCTTTGCCCGGCACGAGCAAATGCCGAATCTACGGTCGCCAGTTGACGATCAATACGCCCGGAGACCTGCGCGACAGTAGAATCGGCACGAGCCATTTCCTGACGCAGCTGTGCCGTGGTCGCTTCGAGACGGATCAGCATCCCCTGGACTTCTTGCGACATTCATCTTTCTCCGAGCGAAAAAAAAACCGCACGCGGCGGACCATAAAACAAAAAACCCGCCGGAGCGGGTCGTATGGAGAGTAAAAACTAACGTTTGCTAAATAAGTAGATCGCTACCCCAATAATGATCAACGCACCCAGAGCAAAGCCCCACAACCCTTGCTGGGTCTTTTCTTCTGCAACTCTCTTGATTTCGTCAGCTTCAGATTTGGCGACTATCGCAGACAAGTCAACTTTTAGCTGACTAGTCAGAGCATTCAACTCTTCGGTATACATATTTATGAACGCCAACTTCTCTTCATCGGAATATCCAGCAAGCATTTTATCCATAGCGTCATGCGCATCGAGATTGAACTGGTAGACATTTCCACCTGACTCAACTATTCGTGCTCGCTCTTGTTGCTCGCGCTCTACAAATGCGCGAATTGCTGACCTGCTTGCAAATACCTTCTCATTTTTATCGAAAATTATTTCTTGGCCTTTGGCAATAGCGCACTGAAACTCAATACTACCGAGCCGCCTGAACTCATCATAATAAGTCTACCTCAACACCTCAGCTTCTTCATCACTAAAAGACTTAACAAACTCATTGAAATCATCTTCTTGAGCTTGCGCGACGATCATTGCATCTTCTCCAGCATTGACCGCTCGCTTAAGGTTTATACGATTTATCTCGGCGGTCGATTTCGCTATTGAGACAATCGGGTCTTCTACAGACTCCACAGGCATCCCTCCCCAGTAATTCAGGGGGAGGTTATCAAATCGCTACATCCATCGGCTATGCCGCATCGGACTTGCGGTTGATTGCCGCTGCTCGAAAGCCCATGCGCAGATCCTTGGCGACCGCCTCCTTGGTGCGCGGCTTTTCGCCTGCGCCGAAAGGGTTGGTGTTGCGCAGAAACTCGACCTTGGCATCCCATGCCATGAGAATTTCAGGCACGGCCGCCGACCAGGCTTCACTCGGCGGCCAGCCCAGACAACCAGTGGCAATGCTGAACAACTCGTCGACATAGCTACCGTTGCCAGCGCGCTTTACTTTTTTGTGCCGGTTTTCGCCGCTTCAGCTTCAGCAGCAGCCTGCTGGTCGGCAGTTTTTGCGGCTGGGTTGAGGCAAGCGCTGAGGAACTCGATCAGCGGTGGGGTAATCATGACGATGCCAGCCTGGAAAATTTCTTCTTCAAGAGCCTCGAATTCGGATGGCTTCAGTGCCAAGTTTGCACCCGCCGCGATGACCTGAACCATAGCAGCCACGCTGAATTTCTGGACTTCGTGCATGGCCGGCATGATGCCGCCAAAGTACTTTTCGATGCGTTTCACGGCTTTCAGGTTGAACGCCAGGGTGTACAGCTCGGTGCCAATTTGAACGTGAACGGTGCCGTGGTCAGTCTTGGACATGAGAATTTCTCTTGATCGAATGAGGGGGGGGGGTTGCAGCCAGCGCCACGCTTGCGGCGCTGGTTGAGCAGTGAGGGATTAAGGGGTCGGCACGACTTCGTAGATGCCGGAGTTGATGCCGACGGTGACGTTGCGCTTGATTACGTCTTCAGCGCCGCCCACGGCTTTGCGGGAGCTCATGACCTTCACGGCGAAGTAATCGACCAGGCCGTCGACGTACTCGACTTTCACCGGGTAATCGAACTGCGAACGGTCTTTCTGCGCCTCGACCAGAGCCAGCTGGCCAGCGTCACCAGAGTCGAAGCCGATTGTCAGCTCGACCGAGCCGGCGTCGGCCAGGCCCTTCAGGTGGCGGGTGCGCGAGTCGGCCAGCGCCGAGAAGGTCACGTCGCCCACCTCGTCGCCGTAATCGCCGATGTTTTCCAGTTCGCCAACCTGGACATAAGTCAGGCCCGCGAACAGGGTTTTGGCGGCCGCTTCGGTCGCCGGGAGCTTGGCCGAGAGGCGCGGACCAATGGAGAGTCGCGTACCGGCAGCGGTATTTACAGGCATGGGTAGTCCTCCTGAGGACAGGTGATAGCCGCAGCGCGGCGGTAATACTTCGGGTTTACGACTGGGTGATGATTCGCAGCGTGACAGAGCCCATGTAGGTCTTGCCGTCCGGCTCCCGGGTGGCCTCGGTGCGCGTCACACGAACCGATACAGCCAGTCCAGACTCAAGCGGCAGCCGCTTTTCATTCAAGGCGCCGGAAATCTCGGCCATGATCCGCTTTACCTCGGCTTGGCCGTGGTATTGCGACCAGACCGACAGGTAGAACAGACGTGTCTGCCGGTTCTTGCCCGATATCGGCGTGGAGTTGCTGGAAAACTCGCGATCCAACGTCACATAGGGGTACGGCATGCCATCGGGAACCGCATCGAACACTGGGCACGACAGATCAACAGTCAATCGCTCGTACAACGCCTTTTGCAGTGCCAGTGATGGATCGCTCATCGTGCCTCACCTGCTGCGCGGGCCAGGGTACTGGTGATGGCCGCCCTGATCAGACGCACAATATCATCGCGGTTTAAATCAACGGATGGGCGCAGCCAAGGATGCGCCGGCCGTGCAGCGATGACGCTATCGCCGCGCTGGTACTGCTTGGTGCCGCGCTCAATGAATATCGCGTAGAACACTTTCTTGTTGGCTCGCTTCCCGCGAATACCGATCTGGGCGTCCAGCCCGCTTTTCGACACAAACGCCTGGAGCGCTTGCTTGGCTTCGCCGGAGTCGACAGGCATAAGCTCTTGCTGGGTGGCCAGCACCAGGTTAGCGGCCTTGACCATGGCAGGCCGCAGGTCGCTTTCCATCTGGTTGCCGATCCGGCGCAGAATGCCACGCAGCTTGAAGTCGCCGCGAGAGCGCCTGGCCATGATCAGGAGGCCTCGACAGGGGCTTTTTCGAGATCCTTGGTCTTACCGGTGGTGGCCGGCACTTCTTCGGCAATCCCGCGCTGGATCAACTCGGCTCCAGTCGCCGCGTTTACGGAGAACTCCGCGCCGGATTCGACATTGCCGAACGGCCCGGAAAGGTTAGCTTTCGCAATCATTTTCATAGTGATTCCTCAGGTATTTGGCTCGCTGGAACACAGCAGCCGGAGCATGCTGTTGACGTTATCGGGCAGCGCCGCCTCGATGGTGTAGGTGATGCCCTTGTGAACCAGGCGCAGACCAGCAACCAAATCGGCAGCAGGCCGGCAGCGGATTTCGGCGGTGATAACACGAGTCATCTGCTGTGCAACGACGTCGGTACGACCACTTGGCAGCGTGATTTCCGCCCAGATCTGCCGCAGCCCAGTCCAGACCATGGAGCCACCGCCCAGGCCATCCGAGACGCGCAAATGCTTCTGTACCCAACAGCGATGTCGCAGGGGACCGGCTCTCATCAGAAACGCTTCCTTGTCCAGAGCAAGGCCTGGACGCCCATTGGCACCTGATTGACAGATACGCCCACCACAACGTCCTCACGGTTTGCGTACCAATGGCCGACCAGCAGCAGAATGGCCTGCTCCACATCCTTGGTGAGAGCCATCTGCCCGGCATCTTCGGGAGTTTCGACAATTCGGCGGTCGCAGTGCTGCTGGACGTACTCAACTGCGGCGTCGACATAGGCGCCGATCAGCAAATCCTCTTCGGTGCCGTCGATGCGCAGATGGGCTTTGACCAGCAGCAGATCGATCATCACTTTGGCTCTTTCTTGAGAGGCTTTTTGACGGGCTCGGCAGGCGCATCGACGACTTCTGCCAGCTCCATGCCCACCAAGGCATTAGCGATATCGTCATCCACTTCGCGCTGTTCGAACTGATCGAAGTTGCCAGCGTGGTAATGAGAAAACTGACGCAGGGCTCGAATCTTGATCATCGGACAAACGGGGCAGTTACCTGCCCCGCCCTCATGGCTCAGGGGGTGACGGTAAAGGCGCCCTTGATGATCGCCGTTTTCCGGTAGTGGGCCAGCGCCAAGCGTTCTTCGCAGAGGATGGTCACCATGTTCTTGACGAAGTTGTCGCGGTCTTCGCGGCTGACCTCGACAGTGGCATCCATGCGGTCCCAGACCTGCGAGGCGAGGTCGAAACCACCTACGGTGAAGGTTCCAACAGCTTGGGCCTTGGTGGCGACCACAGGCAGACCCCACATCACTTTCGCAGCGAATGCAGCCGGCCCGCCGAAGATGTAACGGCCGTCCGAGTCTTTCAGAAGCGCGATGGCGTGCCAGTCGCGAGGGTTGAGAATCAAGCCCGAGGCCTCGAACTCCGACTCACTGGTCTGGAAGATCGCGTGCGCAATCTGATCCGCACGGGTGTCGCCGGTCACGTTCAGGGCGGTGTCGTAAGCCGTGGCAACCTGGTTCAGGCCCAGCAGGTTGTCGCCGGTACCGTCGCCGTTGAGCAACTGGCCTTCTTCAACCAGCGCCAGACCGAACAGCAGGCGGTTGTTCACGTAGGATTCCAGCATCGGCGCGTCGTCCATCACCTGGCGCGAGGCCTGAATCCAGTGCGCGATGGTTTTGACGGTCGCGTTTTCCTTGGTGAAGGTCAGCTGCGATTCCGGCTTGAGAGTGCCCTCGGCCACCGGTGCCGCGCTGTTGGTGAACACGTTTTCACGCACGTATTCCAGCGAGTTGGAGCTGATGCGCCCCTGCGCCAGCAGGTCGCGAATGGTCAAACGGCGCAGGCCTGGCATCAGGATACCCGCGTTACGCTGCGGCTCGATCAACGCGCCAGCCGAGGCAGCGCCGCTGCCCAGGGCTTTATCGAAGCTTTTGACCTCGACTTTGCCAGAAGACTTGCCGTCCCAGGCCTTTTTCAGGTCTTCGGCGGTCTGGGCGGCAAAGCTTTTCTTGTTCGCCGGATTGTCCAGGTTGCCGCCGGCCAGCTTCTGCTCCAGATCGAACAGACGGGTGCCGGATTTGGTCAGCTCTTCCTGAACAGTCGCCAGATCGGTCTGGAGTTTCTTGCTGACCTCGCCGGTCGCGGTGATTTCTTTCTTTTGCGCCTCGAACAGCTCGGTCATGTTGGCCTGAGCGGTTTCAATGGCTTTCTGGATCTGGGCCAGTTCGGACATGATCAATTTCCTACAGATGGGAAGGACTTGATGCGATTCAGGATCGCGGTAATTTCGCCACCTTCGGAATCGCTCCGAACTGCGGACTTGATGCGGGCAATGAATGCCTGCGCTTCGGACTTGGAGAGCCCTGCTGAATCCCTCAGCCAGTTCTCTGCGTCACGGATGCTTTCAATGGCGTCCATGCTCTTGAGCGCGGACACCGTGGCCTGCTCGTTGGCAGGAAAGGTGCAGATGCTGATCTCGCTGAGCCGGGACACGTTCTTGAACGAGTACCCGGTGGCGATCGGCGAAAGATCGTCCTTGGTGGCCGAGAACCCGACCGACATGCCGCCGACCGTGCCGTGCAGCATCGCGGCCTTGAGGGCGTCAGACTGAGGGTTGCCGGGGGTCAGCTCGCCGCGCACCAGCAAGCCGGTGCTGTCCTCGGCCAGGTTCAGCCACTTGCCCACCGGAATCTCGTTGCGCCGATGGTTGAAGAACATCGCCACGGCGCGTGTCTGGGTCTTCAGGGCCTGAGCGAAGGCTCCGGCCTCGATAATGTCGCCATCGCTATCCACGACACCGAACACGCTCGCATACCCCTCGAAAACGCCTTGGGTGCCGCCGGAAGCAAACTTGATAGAGGCCTGATCGAAGGCCAGGGTCTTGCACATACTGGGCATTGCAGCCTCCAGAAAAACTAAACCCCGCTGGGTGCGGGGTTCGTTTTGCCAAGTTGGGTAAGGGGTACGTTCTGCGATTGCCGGGTTGCAACGTCGCCGCCATCGACTGGGGGTCGATTGTTGACTCGACGCCCCTCGTTGATCGTGAGAAGGCCGGTATCGACCAGGGTTTTCATGTAGTTCGCCCTGGCCGTCGAATCACCACTCAGCAAGCCATCGCGGTTGTGTTCGGCGTGAAGCCGCCCAAGGTCGGATGGCTTGACCAGCCAGCGCAGAATGCAGCCTTCCCATATCTCCAGGTACGCATCGAGGCTGTACTGAAGAAAGCCAAGGTTCTGCTGTTCAATACCGGAGCCCCAGCTGGTGGATTTTTCGACATCGCCCACCAGGTGCGGGGGTACGCCAAAGAAGCGCGCCAGCTCGCTGACCTGAAACTTCCGGGCCGCCATCGTTTCTGCATCCTGTGGGCTGACGCCGATGGCCTGGGTGGTAAACCCACCTTCGAGCACCCAAAGCCGCTTTTTGACAGGACCGCCAGAGATCTCCTTGAAGTTTTCCTCGACCTGGGCGCGCTGATCCTTGTTCAGCAGCTTACCGTCGCCAGTCATCAGCAGCTGTGGCGACTTGGCGCCATTGGCGTAGAAGTCGCGCTGCTGGTCTTCCATGGCCACGGCCACACCCGCCGTCTTTGCGGCAAAGGCGATGGGCGACAAGCCCACCAGGCCGTTGAAGCCAAACCCCTTCAGGTGGAAGATTTCGCTCTGTTTGAAGTCGGCATACTCGCTGTCTCGCCGGTAGCGGTAGACGACCCGCTTACCCTCAAGCCGTACGTCCATGTTTACCGACATGAGCGGCACAAGACTGATTACGTCGCCCACCGAGTTGCGCTCAATCAGGGCATAGGCATTGCCGTAGTAGCAAAGCTGCATCGTCATCGAGACACGGAAATCAAAAGCCGTCATGAACTGGTTCGGGCTGTACCGCAGCAAGCGCGCCAAGGGGTTGTCCAGCCCTACCTTCTTCCGGTCATCGTCTTTCGTCTCAAATACATCCAGCGGCATGCAGGCCGTTACGCTGCTGATCAACCGCACGCAGGCAAATACTGTTGAAATCTGTAGCGAGCGCTCGTCATTGACGACCGAGTCGCCCACTACGCCAGAAGCTGATACTGGCCCGGTTTGAGAGCCTTTTTCAGGAGTCATCAGGCGGCCGCCAACGAAAAAGCTCGCCATGCGCGCCCAGAAAGGACTGCGGGTGCGCAGGTCAATGCTGTAGTCGGTGTCTGCCATTACATGCTCATTGGTCTGGAAAGAAAGTCATCGACAGATCCTTGCGGCTCACGATTCGCAAGCACTCGACCTATCGCCATGATCAGCGCCACGGCGCCGTCGATCTTGTTATCATTGCCCTGCTTGATTGCGCGCACAACGTCGTCGTTGCCCGGCAGGAACTTGCCGATCACGTTGCCGATACACCAGGTCATGATCGGGTTGCCGTCATGGTGGAAACGGCCCGATTCAATCGCCGCCTCCAGCTCTTTCATGGGGTCGGAGATGTTTGTGTAGTTCTGGACAATGGTGATCGGCGACAGCCCCTCGTCATCCAACTGGTGACTGAGGTTCGTGGCCCCGTGCGGATCGATAGGGCTCTCGCGCACAGGCGCCAGCTTGTTGGCCTCCTTGCATTCCTCAAGGATGTCCCGGTAGTCGATCTCGGCGCCCTGCGAGGTGTACAGATGGCCGGAGTTGATCCAGGCCTGATACCGCTCATGCATGCGGCGGTTGTCGGTGTCGAAGGCGGTGTCTTCCGGCACCCAGAATCGCGGGGCTACGCAGTAATAGTGAATCTTCCCGTCGATTTCCCGCCAGAACAGCCTGGCCATAGAGTTCATGTCCAGCTTTCGGGCCAGGTCGAGGCCCAGATTGCATTCCTGGCCCTCGAATTGCTCCAGGGCCAGACTCTTGTCTTCGCAGGCCTTCCAGCTTTGCAGGTTGAAGAACCCGGTTTTCGCGCTCACCCAGACGTTGAGATGCTTGGTTTTGAACGTGTTGGTGAAGCGCGCCGAGCGAATGGCTCGCTGCAGTTGGCTCTCCAGGTACTCCGGGAACACGGAGACGCCCATGCAGGGGTTGGCCTTGGCCAGATTCTTCGGATCGGTCCAGTCGTCACCCTCGTCCAGGGTCCAGATGTAGCCGAAAAGCTCTTCGTCCGGCACCGTGCCGTCGAGCATTTCCAGCACCTGGCGGCGCTTGTCGTAGCACGGCCCCTCAATGTTCGCGCCGGCGGTCGTGATGATGAACATCAGCGGCTGCCGGCGGGCGCCCATGCCGGTGAGCATGGTGTCGTACAGCGCGGCGGTTTCGTGCTCGTGAAATTCGTCGATGATCGCGCAGCTGGGCGATGCGCCGTCGCCGGGATCGCCGATCAGGGGTTCAAACCGGCTGTTATCGGCCGGAATGTTCATGTTCGAGGCGTTGATCTCGATGCCGGCCGCGCGGGTCAGCATCGGAGAGCGCTGAATCATCAGCTTGGCAGGGCGAAACACCTCCCAGGCTTGCTTCTCGCTGGTCGCACCAGCGTAAACCTCGGCGCCGAACTCCTTGTCCATCACGAACATGCTGGTTCCGACGCCGGCAGCAATCACGCTTTTGCCGTTCTTGCGCGGCACCTCCCAGTAGCTCTCGCGGAAGCGGCGGTAAGCGCCTTTCTTCCTCACCCAGCCGAACGTGCAGGCCAGGCCGAACAATTGCCACGGCTCCAGGGTGATCAGTTGCCGCCGGTACGCCCATTCACCCTTGGTGTGGGGCAAAAGCTGCATGAATTTCAGCTTTTTCTCGGCCTTGGCCGGGTCGAACTTGTACGGGAAATCTTTCGAGCGGCTCTTGGCAACGTCGTCGAAGTGCCGCTCAATCGCCTGGTGAATGAACCGGCAGGCCGGAAACTTGCCTTTCAGGACAGACCTCGCCCAAACCATCGCCTTGTCGACGTTGGTGTGCGAGGTTTTGGCCATCAGGAGTTCATCAAGTCTGCAAACGGGTTGGTGGGTTCCGGCTTGTTGTTGCCGATGATCTTGGATCTGCTGGCCGGATCGAGGCCCAACATCGAGCCGAAAGTCACCATCTGCCGCATCGCCTCGTTCGCGGCGGTCAGGGCCGGGTTCTTGATGGGGCTGCCCTGGGCGGATGTAACGACAATGCCGTACTGATCAATCGATTCCTGAGCCAGCCGCCAGTTGCCGTATGCCGAGCAAAACGCCTCGACGTTGTGCAGGTCGGTTAACGCCAAGACCTGCGCCGAACACAGTTGCGGGACGATCATCTGCCAGACGCGGCGAGCGTTTTCGCTCAACCATTCAGGCGGGTCGATATTCGTCACGCGGGAAAAATCAGGCTCCCCCTTGTTGAGCGCTCGCTTGCCGGGATTACCCGCCAGAGCCTTCTGGGCCGTGGGTTTGGGACGACGGCCCGACCGTCCCGCGACCCCTGGCATCGGTTAACTCCTGAACTTTATATTTCGCGGCTTTGAAAGAAAGGTGGGGCGGACCATTTCCGAGCAAAAGACTCCGAACTTTTTACCTCCCCCCTCCCGCACAAATACGAACAATTCTCAATTTCAAAAAGAATCATAGAAAAATATGCAAGTCAATATTTATTTTTAAAATATTGATAAATAATTTATGAGAATAATTCTCAAATCAGCACCGGCCAGAATCGTCTATTTGACTGGATAACCATCCAGCCCAACAGCAGGCCGGTAAACGTAACCCAGATCCTCTGCCGTTTTGCGGTTGTGGCAGCCGCTGGGGCCTTTGCAGAGCACCTGACAGTTGTCCTCAATGTCCTGACCGCCCTTAAACAGCGGCACCTTGTGGTCAAGCTCAAAGCCGCTTGGGTAATCAGTGAGCCGACCGCATATGGCACAGGTCGGATTCTTGCTCCAGACACTGAGCCGCCGCTTCTGGAGCGCCCTGCCCGCCATCCGGGGCAACGACTTTTCGGGGCGTTTCACCTTGGCCAGATCCGCATGCTGGTCGCAGTAGGCGGCGTTGCGGTGCAGCGTGTTGCAGCCTGCAAACCTGCATGGCTTCTGGGGGCGCTGCGGCATTGGCTACTCACTCTACGGTTGCGGTCGGCCAGATCACTCTCGCGCATGCCAGTGCTTCGGCGTGACTGAGTTCCGGTCCCATCGGGATCATTGGGAATGGTGGGTAGCCTGGCACTGTCACCGACCAGGACTTATTCACTTGCTCTGGCTACGCAGGATCTGGGCATCGACCTGATCGGCGCATGTGTCCAGCAGGTTGACGGCTCGATCCTTCAGCGCCCATACATCACCGTTCAATTGCAGGTCGGCGTCGGCATCAGTCACCCGTTCGCATGGCACCAGCTCAGGTGGCTCAATTCGAACGGCTGTTGTCTTTGTTACCACCGGTGCTGCGCAGGCCGTCAGGCAGAGGCTGAGCAGCCCAATCACGCACCGGTTTGCTGTTGCGCTTGAGTTTTTCAAAGTCTGCCCTCGCCTGTCTGGCTTTCGTTTCGCTGGCCTGCAACCGCTTGGCCAGATCGGCCTGATAGTCGGCGTTGCGTTTGGCTTCGGCGCGCAGCGTGGTGATCGTTGCTTGGCTCTCAACGTTGGCAGCGACTGCATCAGCCCTGCTCTTTGTCTCGATGGCCAGGTCACCTTGTAGCGTGACGACTCGGACCTGTTGGATGGCGATTAGCAAAGCCATCACGATCGTGATCACTAGGGCGACTGCGATGACGCGCATCACCCCGCCGACCTTGGTCGCGGCGGCTACAGGTTCGAGGCTCATACCGAATCCACCTTGCGATTGAGGAAGCGCATAAGAAACTCCCGCATCACAGTAACGCCAAGAAAGCCGATGGCGCCGCCGGCAACAATGGATGCGCTGGCTGGCCACTCCATCCACTCGATGACGATGGACGCCACGAGACTGAGGCAGCCGCAGATCAACGATTCAAGAATGACGCGCCAAGGCTTGGTCCCCGGAGCGTCGTACAGCACCCGCAGGAATGAAATGACGGTCGCCATAATTACCCCCTGCCACAGCGGATCAGAGAGGGCCAACCAGATTCGGGCCCAGGTGTCTGGTTTGTCAGGCATATGAGCATCCGGTAGCCGTAAACGAAAAAGGCCCGCCGATATGGCGAGCCTTGGAATTTGTGTTTCTTTCATGCAATAAAAAACCCAGCCTTGAGAGCCGGGTTGTTCCCGTACCGCCTTTGCAGAGGATGATCGGTCCGGGAATGCATTATCACCAGGTCAACGGGCAAATACCACACTCGCCCGAGTGAATCCAATCGAAGGCCATGACATCACTATCGCCAGACTCAACCTCATCTGGCCGCTAAAGCCCGAATACGAAAAAGCCCAGCACAATGGCCGGGCTCTATAAAGCAAAAAACCCGCCTTCAAGACGGGCTTTGCACGCGGAAAAACCGCAAAGTAACGAGAAATCTATAGATAGGGACCGGGGCTGTCAAGCGGCCTCTCTGCGTATTTCTAGGGCGCCGTCGATCCAGGCGATTCCGGACTTCCAGAGCTGCCTGGTTTTCTCTTCGCCAAAGCCCAGCTTCTTGCCCACGGCAACCAGAGCGGTATCGCGGGAGGTGTAATAGCGAATGATCACGTTGCCACATTCTGGGTATCGGTTGCGCAGCCTGCCCACCAGGCGATCCATCAACAGCGCCTCATCGTCCGTAATCATCGGATCGGCAACATCGTTTTCACGCGATGCACAGCAGGAAACTCCAGACCCGAGGACGACCCAGCGCCCCCAGTGTTCGAGAAGGTTCTCCACGGTGCGCTCAGGCTTCTTGTAGGTCATGGCTCAATCCCCTGTGTAATTGGTGCCGCCGGCGCCGCGACGGTTGTTCTGTTCGTACTGTTCTTGTGCACAGCCAATCCGGCGGCCCGCCTTGCTGATCTCGTCCAGAGCATCACGCAGTCGGGCATTCAGCACCGGCACGATTTCGCTCGGCGAAAGAGGCTGCAGGGTATGGCCGCAGACCCAGCCCGACCCCATGCAGCGCTCGCAATCCATTTCATGAAAAACGCCGATCCAGGCGCCCTTCCCGCTGCAGATACTGCACTCGACGATGAATTTCAGTTCACGGCGGAGGGCTGGTCCGTGGGTCTTTTTCAGCATTTCGATTCCTCCACTGTTACAGAATCGGGTAAGGCGTTGCAGGCCTTGCCGTTTGTGGCTTGCAGGGCATTACGTGAATCTGCAAATTTGGTCACTGTAAGGTTGTGGATGGCGTGAAAGCCTATGCCGTCGAGCCAGTTGTGCCAGGTCTCCAGCGCGATACGGCGCTGATGCATGGCCTGTGTGTGGATGTACGTTGACGCGATCTTGCCCAGCGAGTGATTGAGCAGCATTTCGGCGATGTGCCCATCGATGCCGAGATCTGTCCAAGCCGTGCGGGAAACTTTGCGCAAGTCGTGACTCGACCATTGCCCCTGCCCCAGCCGGACGAAAACCGAGTTGGCTTGGCTTTCGCTCAGAGGCAGCCCCTTGCGATTGGGGAACAGGTACTTGCCGCTGTAGCCTCGGTGAATCTGGGCGGCGCGATAGGCCATCAGCAGCGCCTGAGCCTGAGCGGTCAGTGGCAACCGATGCTCGGTGCGGGTCTTTGTGTTCGCGGCCGGAATGAACCACTCGGCCTCGGGCAACGAGATATCCGCCCAGCACGCCTGGCGGGTCTCACCCAGCCTTGTGCCATGGGCCAGCATCATCAGCGCGAGCACAGCATCACCAGGTGCACGACCAAAAGCGTCGGCCAGTTGCTGCATGATTTCCGGCAGTTGCACGGAGCGCAGCGCTGATGGCTTGGCCTTGATCCGGGTATTGGTGAAGTCCTTGAACTGCATGCCCGCCATAGGATTGCTGGTCACCAGGCCCAGCTTGAGCGCCTGGCGGAAAGCGGCCAGCAGCAGTGCGAACATCTGGCGGATGTATGACAGCGACAGCGTGGCCTGGGCGGGCCAGATGAATTGCTCATCC
Organism: Pseudomonas ovata; assembly: GCF_003131185.1. Lineage (GTDB taxonomy): Bacteria > Pseudomonadota > Gammaproteobacteria > Pseudomonadales > Pseudomonadaceae > Aquipseudomonas > Aquipseudomonas ovata. Next base: position 34,825 of record NZ_QFFU01000037.1, read on the forward strand.
AAACTTGCAGCGCTCAGGTCAATAATGGCTTGGCTGCCCAGCATCGGATGCAAGTGCTGTTTGATTGCCGATCTGGACGTGCTCTTGCGCTTTGCTGACAACGATCGGTCGCGGCCCATGCGGTCGTTGTACCAGTTGAGCAACTGACCGACCGTAGAGAACCCGGCGCCGGCTTGGGCAGCAGGATCGGACAGCAGACGCTGACGGATCGCGGGCAGCTCGGCCAGGATCGCAGCGAGCCCAATCTCGGGATAGCGCGCCACCGGGGCCCAGGCCTTGCCCTTGACCAGGTACCACGTTGCGCGAGCGCGGTCTTGATGGAATCGCAGGTACAGGCCAGGGTAGCGAGCATCCCGAATGTCACGCACGATTGGATCAGCGGCCTGGCGGCGAATCTCGGCATCGCTGAATTTCACAGGGCGGGTAATCATGCGGCCACCGTCTTTGGCAGCAGCAGGTATGCCCGCAGCGCCTCCATTGCATCGCGGTGACCACGACACACCACTGCCAAGTAGCCCTGAGCGTTCAGCGCCTGGATGTAACCGTGCTGGCTGTCCGAAACCGCAGCATCGTTCGGCGGCGCGGCCTTGAACTCGATGTACAGGCCAAAGAACCCACCACGCGCCATCGGAAGCACCAGATCAGGTACGCCGGCGCGCACGCCCTGGGCCTTGAGCTTCGCAGCCACGGCCTTAACCCGGTGCCCACCGTTTGGGACATGGAACATCAGGCGTGCAACTTCAGGATGGCGTAGCTTGATTTCGCTGATCAGGGCGGCCTGTTCAAGGCCCTCGCGGTCAACTGGCTTTGCTCGGGCAGGCTTGGCCTGCCATGTCCTCATCAGAAACGCTCCTTGTTAGCGTATCGACTGGACAGCGGGGTCACCTTTGCGGCCTTCTCGACCGGCTCAGGCTTCCAGCCAGCGGCCAGGTTCTCGAAGCGGTTGTACTGGCCGAGGAAAGCGGCTCGTACTGTACCCGTCTCGACGTCCCGACCCTTGCCGACAATGATTTCTGCGATTCCTTTGGCCTCGCTGTGCTCGTTGTAAACCTCATCGCGATACACAAACAGGATCACATCGGCGTCCTGCTCAATGGCGCCGGATTCGCGCAGATCGGATGGAATGGGGCGCTTGTTCGGGCGTTCTTCGCACTTGCGCGAAAGCTGGCTGAGCAGCACGACTGGAATGCCCAGTTCCTTTGCAAGCAATTTGCATCCACGGCTGATGCTGCTCACTTCCTCGGTTCGGTTGCCGCCTTCACCATCAACCAACTGCAAGTAATCGATCACAAGCAGGTCCAGCCCATAACGCTGCTTTTGGCGACGTGCCAAGGAGCGAATACGGCTCACTGTAGTGCCGGCCCGATCAGCGATGAACAGAGAGGCGCGGCTCAATGTGTTTGCGGCGGCCTGCAGCTCGGAGGGGTGGGATTCGCATGCTGTGCCGTTCTTCACAAGGTTGAGCGGTATCCGACCCTCGGCGGCTGTGGCCCTGTCGATCAGCGACCCCTTGTTCATCTCTAGACTGACCACAAAAGCGGATTTGGCCTGTCGAATAGCTACATCCAGCGCGAACCCCATAGCCAGAGTGGTCTTGCCCATGCCTGGGCGGCCGGCAACGATGATCAGCTGGTCTGGCTGCAGCCCGCCCAGCTTTTCGTCGAGGTCTTTCAGTCCCGTAGACAAACCGATCAGGGTTTCACCGCGACTATGCCGGTCGTGTCGGTCCTGCCACACCTCAAGCTGATCGACCAGCACATCGCCGGCCTTGACGATATCGTCATCGCCACTACCCACATCGACGGCCATCGCGGCTGCCTGGATTGCCGCGATCTTCGCCTGGGTATCTTGGTCACCTTGAGCGATATCCATGGCTTGCGAGCCCAGGGCGAACAGAGCGCGGTCAATGGCACGCTCGCGTACGATCCGGGCGTAGGTGCCCGCACTGGCAATGCTTGGGGTGCCACGCACGATCTCAGCGCAGTACGCGAGAGCATTCGTATCATCGAGCACGATGTTGATGTGATCTGCCACTGTCAGGAAATCCACAGCCTTACCGGCTGCTCGACAAGCCATGATTCCGCGAAAGACCTCGGCGTTTTCAGCGTAGTAAAACGCCTCTGGCGAAAGATCGTCGGCCAGGGTATCGATCAGCTCAGGCCGCTGCATCATGGCGCCGAGCAGACCGTGCTCTGCATCGACGTTGTACAAATCACGCATGGTAATTTCCTTCCACGACCTTGACGAAGTTGCTTGGCGCGATCAGCCAATCGAAAGTGGCTCGGAATGGCGCGCTTCCGCCCTTCCCGACTGAGCGGCCCATGAGGAAGTCCGACTGCGCCACCGTAGCGAAGTACTCGACCCAGAAATCGAGGCTCTGGTGAACATAGCTCTGGGTCCACCGAGCACGGAGTTGTTTCTTGCGGGATTCGGATACAAGAACCACCGCAGGGAGTGCAGGACTCAGAACCCGGTTGAACAAATCCACGATGTCCTGAACAGGGCATGACGGCGATTGCGGAACGCGATTGCCACCCTGTGACGGTTCAACTGACGGTTCCTTTACGGTTCTGGGGGCACGTGGTGCCGGGGTGGGGGGCACGTCGTGCCGGGGCGGTGGGGCATCTGGTGCCGGGGGGCATTTGGTGCCGGGGGCATATCGTGCCGGGGTTACCGTGTACCAGGTGGACCGCCCGAAGCGCTGATCGCCTGTAAGCAGACCGGCCTCTTCAAGCCAGCGAATGGCATTTCGTACTGCTCGCTCGGAAAGACAGGTACGGACGCAGATTTTGGCAATCGATGGCCAGCAAACGCCCTCATCGTTTGCATTGTCAGCCAACGAAATCAACACAGATTTTTGTGTAGGGCTCATGCCCTGAAGCGGCCAGCATGCCGCTGTAACGATGGTGCTCACGGCAACCTCGCTTGCGTCAGGTTTGACGACAGGCAAAAAAATGACGCATCAGGTCGAATGTTCATCGCTGATGGCCTCCTACTGGTTAAAAAAACAGCCAAATCAATGCCCTGTTGGCGGATCTAAATAGGGCAGATAATTCAATTCATGGAGTGGCGGCGCACGCCTCTGGATCGCTCGGTTCGAGCGGATAAAGATCGGGGCGAAGGTGGTGGCGGGTGACGCGGCCATCGACTGCGCGCTCGAAGGGGATCACCAGATCCGCTGGAACCCGCTGGTTGCGATGAACGCACTGCCAGATTCGTGGCTGACTTGTATTGCATCGGCGAGCAAGCTCGGCCTGGCCGCCGGCGAGGCGAACAACGGTATCCACCGGTCTTTCTTTATCGGGCATGTCTGCGTGCCTCAAGGAGTCGTGCCCCGAATGATAACTCAAGTTATAGGATGCGCAAACACATGTTATTTGAACACCGATAACCCTTGTTTTACCCTTCTGGGCATGAACACTCCTCAAGAAACCCTAAAAGATCGCGTGTTTAAAACCCGCGAAGCTCGCGGGCTAAGTCAGCAGCAACTAGCAGATAAGGCCGGCGTTAGTCAGGTAACAATCCAGCACCTGGAGAGCGGCAGAAATGCCACCTCAAAGAAAATGGTCGAAATCGCACAGGCTTTGGGGGTATCCGCTGAATGGCTGATGACGGGACGAGACCGCGCAGCTCACCGCAGCGACGCGGAGCCTTCCAATATTCGAATGACTTCTCAGCCAGATAGGTACTACAGGTATCCAGTAATCAGCTGGGTTTCTGCGGGTGCTTGGGCTGAGGCAGTAGAGCCATACGCGCCTGGCTTTTCTGATCGTTATGAACTCTCGGACTATGAAGCGAAGGGGCCGGCGTTCTGGCTTGAAGTCAAAGGGGATTCGATGACTGCCCCTACGGGCATAAGCGTTCCGGAAGGCCAGATGATTCTCGTGGATACCGAGGCTGACGTGAAGCCAGGAAAGCTGGTGATTGCCAAGCTCGCCAACAGCAATCAGGCAACTTTCAAGAAGCTGGTCGATGACGGCGGGGTACGTTATCTCAAGCCGCTGAATACCGCATACCCCATGGTCGCCTGTGAGGAGGATTGCCGAATTATCGGCGTTGCTGTCAGGACGATGAGCATCCTTCCCTGACTGCTTAAAACACACAAGAGCCCGCCTAGCGCGGGCTTTTTTATGCGTAGCTATTCTATCCAGAATATTTCCGACGAGCTGCTTGCGAATAAGCCATACTTAAAATACTGTATATCCATACATGTAAATAAGGAGGTACGCATGACAGCCACAAGACCCCAAGCCAAAGCTCTAGATACTTACGCGATCCTGCTCGAAAAGGTTCGTCGAATTATCGTTTCTCCGGCTGCACAGCGCACTCAGGAGGCCGTGATCTCCATGCATCTCAGCGATAGGCATGAGGATTGGGAGCGCCTAATGACGGAAATATCCGAGACGGACGGCTTGGCTATCACCATGACCGAATCCGGAGATGCATGCCTTACCTGGAAATCCATGCCCGAATAGCCCAACGCCTCAATAAATAACTAAGGTTATTGACACCAGCAAAACATGAGTTATGATTCGATCCATAACTTAGGTTATCGAATCAAGCCGGGTACTCGCCGGCTACCACGGTCAGGGGGAAGCCTGATCCCAGCCCCCTAACGGGGATCGACTGGCTCAGCAATGAGAGCTCTTTAATCAGATTTCACTGGCTGGCCTGCTCACGCGGGCCAGACGGGAAACAATTCGCCCCGCCCTTCCGGCTGAAATAGGAGGGACAGCATCACTGAAGCAACTTCTCGCGAGGGTGCTTTGGGATGACAAGAGGAGATTCGATATGCATCACCCACACCCGAACTCACCAGGAAAGCCGACGATAAGTGCGCCAAGCCTTGTAGGTCGAATCGAAGCGGCATTGATGACGCTAGCGTGTCAGGGAGATCCTGGACTCGCTACAAAAATGTCTTTGATGCACCCCAGTCCGGAACTGAGTCGGTCGGGGTGCAACAAGTACGCAACGATAGTCCTTACTCAGACAATTGCTGCTTTAGTAGAAGCTCTGCCTGCACAGCGCTCTGACCAGATTCAGCTAGAACTAGCAGCATACCTTGAGGAGTTTTACGAACCTCAATAACGCCATGCCACATGCCGTTTTCTAGTTCGATCACATCCCCAGCATCAATGTCCCGACTCGCTTCGTAGACCTTTGGAAGATCCTTACCGAAGTCCCGATCGTGCTTCAACTTGTAGGTGCGCATTGCGTATCGCCCTCCTTTGCAGGCTGTGTTGTTTGAGAGCGCTCAGCCTAGCGCAAGGCCCGTCACCTGGGCAGTGGTGAGCTGGCCGCCGGCCACCACTTCTGAGCGATAAGCCCATGAATCAAAAATCTGAGCAAACCATCGACTTCAAGATCTTCGAAGGCAAGAAGCTTTGCATGGCCGTCGAGAACGGCAACCTGCTGAGCGCCCTGCACCTGGCCGCGCACCGTCTGAGCGGCGCCGAACGCCTGGAGCTGATCGAGAAGCTCAAGAAAACACATGCCGAGCTCGAAGCCCGGTATCGCTGATTCCCCCTCCCACACCGACTGCATTGGCGGGCACCAGGCCTGCACAACCTGCGCGGGGGTTTGGTCACCGGTACTGGTGCCCGACCAATGCAGTTCCCGGAAGCAAATTGCATGGCCAAATCCTTCAGGAAAATGATCGACAGCGGCGAGGTAAAACGCGCTGATGCGATGAAAGTGCAGCTTGAAGATCTGCACGAAGAACCAGGCTTTAACCTGCGCACCGAAGGCGCAGTGCTTGAGGCGAGCATTGATCTGCTGGCTGAGTTCATCGCCAGCGGCGGGCAGATCCCACCGCTTGAGGTTCGCCCTCGCGCCGATGGCGGAGTTTGGGTTGTCGACGGACACCGCCGGCGCCGCGCCCTGCTCAAGCTTGATGCGGCGGGCCGACTGCCGCGCACGCCGAAAAAGAATGACCCCACGATTCTCGAAGCTTGGATTTCGGTCGTGCCCTTCGAGGGCAGCGATGCGGATCGGGTTGCCAGGATCATATCCAGCCAGGAAAACGAGAAGCTCTCTGCGCTGGAGCTGGCCGAAGGTTACAAGCGGCTCCGGGCATTCGGCTGGACCATCGAGCAGATCGCCAAGAAGGTCGGCAAGGCCCGACAAACGATTGAGCAGATCCTGACAATCGGCAATGCCAACACGGATGTTCAGAACCTGGTGGCAGCGGGCCAAGTGTCGGCAACCACTGCCGCTCAGGTAGTGCGAGAGCACGGCGACGAGGCCGGCAAAGTGCTGGGCGCCGAACTGGAGAAAGCCCAGGCACAAGGCAAGAAGAAAGTCACTGCCAAGACGATCAAGGGGCCGGCGATCCCAAAGGCTCAGATTGAGGCAGTTCATGCGGCCTCATGCAAGCTGATTGCATCGCTTGGGCAGATTGACGAACAGGCCGAAACCATCCAGCTCCCAACGGCACTCGTCATGGAGCTACGTCGCACCCTCGAAATCGCGAAGCCGAGATAGCCATGCACATGACCATAACCAGCGGGGAATGGACGGGGCGTCTGGGCTTGAGCCTGGCCCGCCGCGAACTTGAATGCACGCTCGCCGTGGCGAGGGGCATGACAACAAAGGAAATCGCTCAGACGCTTGGAATCTCGCCTGAGACGGTGACCAAGCGCTTGAGCAATGCGATGTTCAAGCTTGGCGTAGCCCGCCGAGCTGCACTGATTGGTGCAGCCATGCAACGCCAGATCATCAGCCACCTGTGCGTGATGCTTGTTGCGCTGATCGCAATGCACTCAACCAACGATGACATGCGCCGGGAACGCAAAGGCCCGGAGCGGCGCGCTGCAGCGTTCGAAACAAAACTCGCTCGCAAGGGCGCAAGCAAAGCCAGGCCCTGCATCGCGATCACCGCGTAGGCCACTCTCGAAGGACTGAATCATGACCCAGCTCATCAACTTGTCGGCCTCCTTACGGGTGGCTGCTGAGGCGCGTTCGGCTATGCAAGCCAGGGCCACTATGGCTACTGAAGAGTTCTACTCGAAGTCTGGTCGAGCAATCCCTACGCCCGCCCCGACTTTTCGTTTCCAGATCAAAAACAAGGCGAAGGCCTTTCACATCTACGACCGCAAGAGCGGCCGTGTTGTCGGGTTCTGCTTCAGCTACCGCGCAGCTCTTGTCTATGCAGACGCAATGGAGCGCGGCGCAGCCCAGCGCCTGGTACCGCGCCGGCTCAACTCGTAGGAGCGGCCATGATCAGCAACGATATATCACTGATCCAGCATAACGCGCCAAAGTCTGCCGAACTGGCCTCTGCAATCGCTGAGTTCTTGGCTCAAGGCGGCGTCATCGAAGAGCTACCCACAAAAATCCACCGGCCTGAGTCTGAGCAAAAGCCGTATGGCCGTGACCACGACGAGCACAAGCAGAAAGCCGTTCGTATCGAGCCTCCAGACACAAAGCCCCGCGCCCAGGCAAGCATCTTGGCCGAGGCCAAGAAAAGAGCACGCAAGGAACTGGAGAAAAAAGTAAGCGACCTTGCAGAGAAGATGACGCTTGCAGATGTAAGTCGCCAGACAGGAATCAGCAAATACAACCTGCGGCGCATGGCCAGTTCATGCGGATTTCAGTTCCAGCAATACGACCCTACACCCCACCTCAAGCCAAACAGCATTGATCGCGCCGACGATGCGATGAATGTCTTGCGCATCAAATATGCACGGGATCGCGGACTTTCACGCAAAGACGCCAGTGACGAGCTGCGCATCAGCTATGCGCTGATGACGCGGCTCATCACTGAATACGCGATTGATTACCCGAAGCAAAAACCGGGACCGAAATGAAGCGCCTCCAAACCCGCGCACGGCATGGCCGGCGTCAGCAATTCATCTACCTGCCGTACAGCGGCATTTCACGCACGGAGCTTTCCCCATGCCCAACCCAACCGACACAGTCGAGTTCCTCAGCGAGCTCAATGGCGGCGCCTTCGCAAGCCAGATCGGTCACGCACTCTCTGAAGTAGCCGCCGGGGTCATAGACAACGGCAAGGCCGGCAAGCTGGTCATTACCCTCGACTTCAAACAAGTCGGTCAGTCCAGCCAGGTGGCGATCAAGCACAAGCTTGATTACAAGGCGCCTACCAAGCGCGGTACGCGCAGCGAAAACACCACGCACGAGACGCCGATGTCTGTCGGCACCGGTGGAAAACTCACCCTGTTCCCTGAAAAGCACGACCAGCTTTTCTCCCGTGAAGAAGCCCCAATCCACCCCCGCCCGTAAAGGAATCGAAACATGTCTTTGAGCAAAGAAGCCATCCAGCTGATCGGCGATAACGCCCTGCTGGCTGCCGGCAAAGAGCTGAATACTTACACCCCTACCCTTGTCATTCCCGAGTCAGCCAAGGTCGTTGACCTGGAGCGCTACCAGGGTGGCCGCTCGCGCTTCCGTGGCGCCTTCAAAACCGACTCGCTGTCTGACTTCGGGGCCTACGTGCAGGACCGCGCCAACCTGGACGCCCAAGGCTTCATCAACCAGAAGGCCATGTCGTGCGAAGTCTTCTTCAATCTGGGCACGGTCGATGAGCCAGGCCACGGTGATGATCGCGCCGTGTTACAACTGCAACCCACTGCCGGTTACAAGGCTGTGGACGGCATCAACGGTTCGCCGATGAGCCAGCGTGACCTCAGCGACTGGATCGAGGACTGGAACCTCAACCTGAAAGCCCATGATGCCGATGGCAACGAAATGGGCATTGCCAAAGTCATCGCGGCGGTGCGCACCATCACGGTCAAGGCGATTTCGGAAAGCGATCACGCTGTAAGCGAAACGAAGTCCAGCCGCAGCGCGATGGACCAGATCGAGGCCAGCAGCAAAGAAACGCTGCCGTCGACCCTGGCCTTTTCTACAGTGCCGTATGACGGGCTGATGGAGCGTACTTTCACCTTCCGCCTATCGGTCATCACCAGCGGTCGTGAGCCGATCCTGAAGCTTCGCTGGATCGCAGAAGAAGTACAGCGCGAAGAGATTGCCCGTGAATTCAAGGGCGTCTTGCAGGGGCTGGTCGAGGACAAGGCATCGTTGTGGCTGGGAAGCTTCGACGGGCGCTGATGGTGTAGGGCCGAGTTTAAGATACCGCTCGGCCCTAAGCTACTTAATCAATGAGCAGAAGCGCAAATATGTTTATTTACGCTCTCTACAAACTCACATATCTGAGGATAGGCTTTTTTAAGTAGCTCAAGGGCATCAGCTCCTGTTATATCCAAATGAAATTCAACCCAATCAAATTCTCTCACCAACTCAAACCCACCATTCAACTGATCTCGCATCTCCTGCGTAGTGGTAGAGTTAGTAAAGACCATCGACCCATTTTTTTCAACACGAACGCCGTCAACAAAATTATTTTCAAAGACCATGTTCTCAGCCCCGAAAGTCCCAAACCCAGGTATATGCACCGTACTTCCGGGTGAGTTCTTTCTTTCTTGAATACTTAAGCCATTGTGCTTATTGAAGTTAGAGAAGCGGCAAAGATCATACAGCCACATATCCCCACATACGTGAGGCTGCATACCTCTAACAAGATTAAAAAGGATAGGCGCTTCCTGCTGGAGAGCCGGCAAACTTTTCCTCAAGCTAACATTAAAATCTTTTTCACTTTTCCCATAAGGAAAATACACCTTATTTTTCTTTCTAGTGTAGGACGCCCATATCCCTTGAGAAGTAAACTCAAGGGCGCTCCTTAAGTTCTCAATTGCGGGCTTCAACTTAACTCGAGGAACCCTATCAATATCTTCATCCCGCCTTGCTGCCAAATAAACACTTTCAAATTCGGCAATATTTTTATTAGCCTCGTCCAAAACCTCTTTGGCATCCTCATATCTTTTCATTTGCCCTATCACTATTAACCTCCTGGATCATGAAAGTGATCCGAGACAATTACACCAAAACATAGATTAATGCCAGCCCAGCAGCGCCTGCGGCTGCCTGGAGAACTCATGTCTACCGAAAAACCCAGCGAAAGCGCGCTTGAGCGCGTGATACGCAAGATCAAGCGCTGCATGGCCTTGGCGCAAAGCTCGAATGAAACAGAAGCGGCCACTGCGCTGCGCCAGGCACAGAGCTTGATGAACAAGTATCAGCTGACCGAAATGGATGTTCAGCTTAGTGATGTAGGCGAAGTCAAATCGTCGCATTCAAGAACAACTCGACGCCCTGCATGGGATCGAGACCTGGGCGCAGTTGTAGCAGACGTCTTCGATTGCAAGGCCCTGACCCTGAAGCATTGGTGTGTAAGCTCACAACGTCCAGTAGAGCGCGCTGTGTTTGTCGGCGTCACACCCTCGCAGCACATCGCTTTGTACGCATACGAAACCCTTCTGACCAAATTGAAGTTGGCCAGAAAGGAGTACGT
>NZ_QFFU01000038.1 GCF_003131185.1 Pseudomonas ovata
CAGTGAAACGATGCATCGCCGATGGTAGTGTGGAGCTTCTCCATGTGAGAGTAGGTCATCGTCAAGATTCAAACCCAGAACCCCTGATCGCCTTGCGATCGGGGGTTTTGCTTTGCGCGAAATAAAATTAATGACCTGCAAAACTCTCTAACTGGACGCTCATCCTCGTACCCCTTAAGGTGCGCCCTTGAGTATCACTCTGACGAGTCAAGGAAGCAGGCATGCCCCACACGACCACGCTCACCGCCGGTTTCATGGTGGTTCATGGCAACCGACTGGATGAACTGCGCAGCCTGGTCGTGTCATGGATGCGACGTTATCCCCTGGCACCGCTTGAGAACGAAATCGCGCTGGTGCAGAGCAACGGTATCGCCCAATGGTTAAAGCTGGCCCTGGCAGAGGATGCCGAGGATGAAGACCAGGGCGGCTGCGGTATCGCAGCCGCTGTAGATGTGCAGCTACCCGGCAGTTTCATGTGGCAGCTCTACCGGGCCGTACTGGGCCGCGAAGAAATCCCGCTGACCTCGCTGCTGGACAAGGCCCCGCTGACCTGGCGTCTCATGCGTCTGCTTCCTGAATTGATTGACCGCCCGCATTTCGAGCCACTGCAGCGCTTCCTGACGGTCGATGCCGACCTGCGCAAGCGTTATCAATTGTCCGAGCGGCTCGCCGACCTGTTTGACCAATATCAGGTGTACCGCGCCGACTGGCTGGAAGACTGGGCCGCCGGCCGCCATCAACTGCGCTCTGGGCGCGGCGAGGCAAGGCCCTTGAGCCCTGCCAACATCTGGCAGGCCGAATTGTGGCGCGCCCTGCTGCACGATGTCGGTACCGAAGGCATGGCTCAAAGCCGTGCCGGTGTGCACCAGCGTTTCATGGCGCGCATCCAGAGCCTGGATCAGGCCCCTGCCGGCCTGCCGGCGCGGGTCATCGTCTTTGGCATTTCGTCGCTGCCGGCACAGGCACTCGAAGCGCTGGCCGGACTGGCGCGCTTCAGCCAGGTCTTGCTGTGCGTGCACAACCCTTGTCGCCACCATTGGGCCGATATCGTGGCGGACAAGGACTTGTTACGTCACCAGGACAAGCGCCAAGCGCGCAAGAGCAGCATGCCACTGGTGCTGGATCCGCAATCGCTGCATCAGCACGCGCATCCACTGCTCGCGGCCTGGGGCAAGCAGGGCCGTGACTACATCAACCTGTTGGACAGCCACGACAACCCCCACAATTACCGTTTCTGCTTCAAGGACGAGCGGATCGACCTGTTCAGCGACGGCGATCCCAAACACCTGCTGGGCCAGGTCCAGGACGATATTCTTGAACTGCGTCCGCTCGATGAAAGCCGCGCCTTATGGCCGGACGTCGACCCGCTGCAGGACCGTTCGATCCGTTTCCACGTCGCCCACAGTGCCCAGCGTGAAGTCGAGGTCCTGCATGACCAGTTGCTGGCCCGCTTCAGTCACGATCCCGAGCTGCGTCCGCGCGACATCATCGTCATGGTGCCGGACATCGACAGCTATGCACCGCATATCCGGGCCGTATTCGGCCAGATCGAGCGCGACGACAAACGCTTCATCCCGTTTACCCTGGCCGACCAGGGGCAACGCGGCCGCGACCCGCTGCTGATCGCCGTCGAACACCTGCTCAAACTGCCCGACAGCCGTTTTCCGGTCAGTGAAATCCTCGACCTGCTTGATGTGCCTGCCTTGCGTGCCCGCTTTGGCATCCAGGAGCGCGACCTGCCGACCCTGCATCGCTGGATCGAGGGCGCCGGTATTCGGTGGGGACTGGATGCCCGCCAACGTGTCAACCTGGGCCTGCCCGGCGCACTGGAGCAGAACAGCTGGCAGTTTGGCTTACGCCGCATGCTGCTGGGCTATGCCGTCGGTGCCGGCGAAGCCTGCCAGGGCATTGAACCCTACGATGAAATCGGCGGCCTGGATGCGGCCCTGATCGGCCCGCTGGTCGCCTTGATCGATGCACTGGACATCGCCTACACCGAGTTCTCCAGCGTTGCCACTGCCCAGCATTGGGGCGTGCGCCTGCAAACCTTGCTGCAGGTGTTTTTCCAGGCTGAAAGCGAGCACGACGACTACCTGCTCGCGCAACTGGAAAGCCTGCGTGAAACCTGGTTGCAGACCTGTGAGTCGGTTGCCCTTCAGGACCCATTGCCGCTGACAGTCGTGCGTGAAGCCTGGCTGGCCGGACTGGACCAGGGGCGTCTGTCGCAGCGTTTTCTGGCCGGTTCGGTGAATTTCTGCACCTTGATGCCGATGCGCGCCATCCCGTTCAAGGTGGTCTGCCTGCTGGGCATGAACGATGGCGATTACCCGCGCGCGCAACCGCCACTGGACTTCGACCTGATGGGCAGCGACTACCGTCCCGGTGACCGCTCGCGGCGCGAGGATGACCGTTACCTGCTGCTCGAAGCATTGCTGTCGGCCCGTGACCAGCTTTATATCAGTTGGGTCGGGCACAGCATTCGCGATAACAGTGAGCGTCCAGCCTCTGTGCTGGTCGGGCAATTGCGTGATCATCTGGTCAGCGGTTGGCGACTGGCACAAGCAGACCCCGACGATAGCCCGGGTGAGGCGCTGATCAAGGCGTTGACCCTCCATCATCCGCTGCAGCCCTTCAGTGTTCGTTATTTCCAGCAAGATTCTGGTTACTTCAGCTTTGCCCGCGAATGGCAGGCATTGCACGGTGAGCAAGATGCCAGTGCGCCTGTGCCCGCCACCCAGCTGGCTGCGCACGAGCCCCTGGAACCCCTGAGCCTGCAGCAGTTACACGATTTTCTGCGCAACCCGGTCAAGCACTTCTTCACCCAGCGGCTCAAGGTGTTTTTCGATCAGCGCGAGGCCCCGCTGGCCGATGAAGAACCCTTCGTGCTCGATGCCCTGCAACGCTATGGCCTGACCGAAAGCCTGCTGGGCGCCGCGATGCTCAAGCCAGACGCTGTCGAGCAGGCCTTGCATACCCAGGCCCTGCGCCTGCAAGGCAGTGGCCTGCTGCCCATGGCCGGTTTCGGTACCTCGCTGCAAGCCGAGTTGCTCGAACCGCTGCCAGGTGTGCTGCAGCGCTATCACGCCTTGCTCAGTCGTTGGCCACAGCGGCTCGACAGCGCGTTGCCGGTCAGTGTCGAGCACCGCCAGGTGCAGCTTGATGGCTGGCTCGACGGCTTGCACCGTAATGCACGGGACGAACTGCTGGCCGTCACGGTCATCCCCAATGGCATTGGCTCGAAGAAAACCCGCAAGTGGCACCGGCTGATCCGGCCCTGGGTCAATCATCTGGTGGCCTGTGCCTGTGACCTGCACCTGACCACCGCGCTGGTGGCCACCGACGAAACCTTGTTGCTGCCGCCGCTGGACAAACAAACGGCTGGCGAAGCCTTGAACGACCTGCTCAGTGGCTGGCTCAATGGCATGCAGCAGCCTCTGCCGATTGCGCCAAAAACCGCCTTTGCCTGGCTCGGACAGCCGGCCGACAAGGCCGAGGCCGCCGCGCGCAAGGCTTACGAAGGCGACGGCCAGAACAGCAATGGCGAGCGTGCAGAAAGCACCGCCTTGCTGCGGCAGTACCCGGACTTCGACGCGCTGCTCGACAGCGAAGAATTCGCCGGTTGGTGCGAATCGCTCTACAAACCCTTGTATGACGCCCCCTGGCAGGGCGAGGAGGCGGCCGAATGAATCCTGTTACCTCAAGCGCCCGGCCTCTGGCCCTGCGTTTTCCGCTGCGCGGCAGCCAATTGATCGAAGCCAGCGCCGGCACCGGCAAGACCTTCACCATCTCGGCCCTGTATGTGCGCCTGGTCCTGGGTCATGGTGACGAGCTGTCGCGATTCGGCCGCGAACTGCTGCCACCGCAGATTCTGGTTGTGACCTTTACCGATGCGGCCACCAAAGAGCTGCGTGATCGCATCCGTACTCGCCTGGCAGAAGCCGCGCGTTTCTTTCGCGACGAAATTCCGGCCCCCGATGCACTTGTCAGCGAGCTGCGTGACGAGTTCGCCCCTGAGCAATGGCCCTCCTGTGCCAGCCGGCTGGACATTGCCGCGCAATGGATGGACGAAGCGGCCGTCTCGACCATCCACAGCTGGTGCCAGCGCATGCTGCGCGAACACGCTTTCGACAGCGGCAGCCTCTTCACCCAGAGCCTGGAAACCGATCACAGCGAATTGCTCGGTGAAGTGCTGCGCGATTACTGGCGGCGTTTCTGCTACCCCATGGACGGCGCTGCACTGGCTTGGGTACGCGAAAACTGGGGTGGCCCGGCGGCCTTGCTGACGCGTGTGCGCGGTTTGTTCGGACGTGAGTTCGAAGCCTCTGCGCAGGAGCCGGCACACCTGATCCTGAGCGTGCTCGAACAACGTCGCGCGGCGCTGGTCGAGCTCAAGGCACCTTGGGCCGCCTGGGGCAGCGAGCTCTACACCTTGTTCCAGGGTGCCGTGGCCGCCAAGCACGTCAACGGCCGGCAGATCCAGGAGCGCTTCTTCAAGCCCTGGTTCGACAAGCTCACCGCCTGGGCACTGGATGAAAAACAGGAATACCTCGACCTGGGCACCGGCTTTACGCGCCTGACCCCGGAGGGTATCGCCGAGTCCTGGAAGGTCGAACCGCCGCAACACCCTGCTTTTGTGGCGATGCAGGCCTTGCAGAGCGCACTGGAGCGCCTGCCGACCCCCGATGCCGAATTGTTGCAGCACGCCGCCGCCTGGGTGAGCGCCCGCTTCGAAGCCGAGAAACACCGCCGCGCAGAAATGGGCTTCGACGACATGCTGCTCAGGCTCGACACCGCCTTGCTGGCGGCTGGCGGCGAGCGATTGGCGAGCCTGATTCGCGAGCAGTTCCCGGTGGCACTGATCGACGAATTCCAGGACACCGACCCGGTGCAATACCGGATCTTCGACAGCATCTACCGCCTGGAAGATAACGATGAGCAGACCGGCCTGTTCCTGATCGGCGACCCCAAGCAGGCGATCTATGCGTTCCGTGGCGCCGACATCTACACCTACCTGCGCGCGCGCAAGGCCACCGCCGGCCGCTGGCATACCCTGGACACCAACTACCGCTCCAGCGTGACCATGGTCGAGGCGGCCAACCATGTGTTCCTTAGTGCCGAACAGCGCGAGGCCGGTAAAGGTGCCTTCCTGTTCCGTGACGGCAAGGATAATCCGGTGCCGTTTCAGCCAGCCCGGGCGCAGGGGCGCAAGGAGCGCCTTGAACTCGACGGCCAACCGCTGTCGGCCCTGACTGTGTGGCAACTGTCGAATGAGCAACCGGTGTCCGGTACGGTCTATCGCCAGCAACTGGCCGCCAGTTGCGCCAGCGAAATCGTGCGCCTGCTCAATGCCGGCACCCAGGGCCGCGCTGGCTTTGCCCGTGACGGGCAAGCCTTGCGCAGGCTGCTGCCGGCCGATATCGCGATTCTGGTGCGCGACGGCAAGGAGGCCCAGGCGGTGCGCAGCGAACTGGCCCGGCGTCATGTGCGCAGTGTGTACCTGTCGGACAAGGACTCGGTCTTTGCCGCCCAGGAAGCCCACGATGTGCTGGCCTGGCTCAAGGCATGCGCCGAGCCGGATGTCGAGCGTACCTTGCGCGCCGCGCTGGCCAGCATCACTCTGGCCTTGCCGCTGGCCGAGCTTGAGCACCTGAACCAGGACGAACTGGCCTGGGAAGAGCAGGTCATGAAGTTTCGTGGCTACCGCGGCCTGTGGCGCACGCAAGGCGTGCTGCCGATGCTGCGACGTCTGCTGCACGACTTCAAGCTGCCGCAAACCCTGATGGCCCGCAGTGATGGCGAACGGGTGCTGACCAACCTGCTGCACCTGTCCGAACTGCTGCAACAGGCCGCTGCCGAGCTCGATGGCGAACAGGCCTTGATCCGCCATCTGGGCGAGCACCTGGCGCTGTCCGGCCAGGCCGGCGAAGAGCAGATCCTGCGTCTGGAAAGCGATGAGCAACTGGTCAAGGTGGTGACGATTCACAAGTCCAAGGGCCTGCAGTATCCGCTGGTATTCCTGCCATTCATCTGCTCCAGCAAACCGGTGGACGGCACGCGCCTGCCGCTGCACTTTCACGATGAAAACGGTCAGGCCCGCATCAGCCTGCAACCGACCGACGCGCTGATCAAGCGCGCCGACGACGAGCGCCTGGCCGAAGACCTGCGCCTGCTCTATGTCGCCATGACCCGCTCCGAGCACGCCTGCTGGCTGGGCGTGGCCGACCTCAAGCGCGGCAATGCCAACAGCTCGCAGCTGCACCTGTCGGCGCTGGGCTACCTGCTGGGCGCAGGCCTGCCACTGAGTGACAGCGCGCAGTTGGGCGAGTGGCTGAAGGCACTCGTCAAGGGCTGCCCGGCCATCGCCCTGCAAGCGGTGCCGGAGCCTGACGACACGCTTTTCAGCCCGCCGCTCAAACCGACCCGCCAGCTCAAGACATTGCTGCCCCGGCGCAAGGCGGCCGATCACTGGTGGATCGCGTCCTACAGCGCGCTGCGCATTGGCGATGGCATTACCGCCAGCGGCGACAGCGCCCCCGACACGCCGCTGGCCCAGAAACTGTTCGACGACGAGCGTCCAGAGACGCAGGCGGCGCGCGACCCCTTGCCGGGCACCAGCGACCTGCACCGTTTCCCGCGTGGACCGAACCCCGGCACCTTCCTGCACGGTTTGCTCGAATGGGCGGGCAAAGAAGGGTTTGCCCTGGCGGCCAGCGACCCGGAAGGTGTGCTCGACACTGTTGCCCGACGTTGCAACCTGCGCGGCTGGCAGGCCTGGATCAAGCCGTTGACCGACTGGCTGCTGCACCTGTTACAGATGCCTTTGCTGACGACACAGGGCGCTCGCCCCCTGGCGCTGGCGGCACTGGACCAGCCCAACCAGTACCGCATCGAGATGGAATTCTGGTTCGCCAGCCATTATGTCGATGTCGCGCGCCTGGACGAACTGGTGCGCGCCCATACCCACGACAACGCTCCGCGTGCACCACTGCAAACCACCACCCTCAATGGCATGTTCAAGGGCTTTATCGACCTGACGCTCGAACATGACGGGCGCTATTACGTGGCCGACTACAAGTCCAACTGGCTGGGCGACGACGACAGCGCGTATACCGACGAGGCCATGCAGGCCTCGATCCTGGAGCATCGCTACGACCTGCAATACACCCTCTACCTGCTGGCCCTGCACCGTCAGCTCAAGGCGCGATTGCCCGGCTACGACTACGACCAGCACATGGGCGGCGCGCTGTACCTGTTCTTGCGCGGCAGCCGTGCGCCGGGGCAGGGCGTGTATTTCACCCGCCCACCCCGCGAGCTGATCGAAAGCCTCGACCGGCTCTTTCAAGGCCAGTCGCAGGCGTCGCTTCGCCCAGGAGAATTCGCATGAGCCGCACCTTCGCCCAACTGCTGCCGACACCACTGGAAGCCGACAGCCTGACCCGGCTGATGCCGCTCGCACGTATCGATGACCTGCTGCTGTTGCTGGACCGCTGGACCGAGCGTGGCTGGTTGCGGGCGCTGGACCGGGCGTTCGTGGCCTTTCTGGCGAGCCTCGATGCCCAGGCTGATCCGCGGGTGCTGCTGGCGGCGGCGCTGACCAGCCACCAACTGGGCCATGGTCATGTGTGCCTCGACCTTTACGAGACACTCAAGGCGCCGGACTTTGCCTTGTCGCTGCCGCCCGAGGGTGACCTGCACAGTGGGCCTATGCTGCTGCCGTCGCAACTGCTGGCCAGCCTGGATGGCGCGGCCTGGTGCCAGGTCCTGGCTGACAGCTCGCTTGTGGCCAGTGCCGATGACCACAGCCCACACGCCCTGCAAAAGCCGCTGGTCATGGCCGACCGGCGCCTGTACCTGCGCCGTTACTGGAACTATGAACGGCGCATCGACGCCGTGCTGCGTCAGCGCCTGTCGGCCGAAGAAACCCCGCCGCCCGATCTGGCGGGGCGGCTGGAGGCGCTGTTCGGCAAGCCCGGCGCGGTCATCGACTGGCAAAAGCTGGCCTGTGCGCTGGCCACGCGCCGCGGGTTCAGCATCATCACCGGGGGCCCTGGCACCGGCAAGACCACCACCGTGGTGCGTTTGCTGGCGCTGTTGCAGGAGCCCGCTGTGCACAGCGGCCAGCCCTTGCGCATTCGCCTGGCAGCGCCGACCGGCAAGGCGGCGGCGCGCCTGACCGAGTCGATCAGCCAGCAGGTCCGGCAATTGACCATCGACGAGACAGTGCGCGAGCGCATCCCCAGCGAGGTCACCACCGTGCACCGCTTGCTGGGCAGCCGGCCTGGCACCCGGCACTTTCGTCATAACGCTGGCAACCCCCTGCCGCTGGACGTGCTGGTGGTCGACGAAGCCTCGATGATCGACCTGGAAATGATGGCCAACCTGCTCGACGCCTTGCCACCCCATGCACGCATGGTGCTGCTCGGTGACAAGGACCAGCTGGCCTCGGTGGAAGCCGGTGCTGTGCTGGGTGATCTGTGCCGCGATGCCGAGGCCGGCTTCTACAGTCCGCAGACCCAGGCCTGGCTGGAGTCGGTCAGCGGCGAAAACCTGCACGCCAGCGGCTTGCAGAGCGGCGATGACCTGCAGCACCCGCTGGCACAGCAAGTGGTCATGCTGCGGCACTCGCGGCGTTTCGGCGAAGGCAGCGGCATCGGTCAGCTGGCGCGACTGGTCAACCAGCAGCAATACGCCCAGGCCCGTGCCTTGCTGGCCGGCAACACCCATGCCGACCTGTTTGTGCGCGTACTCAAGAATGAACAGGACCTGCACTTCGAACAGATGGTGCTCGACGGTCACGGCAGCGGGCCGCAGGGTTACCGGCATTACCTGAGCGTGCTGGCGCAACAGCGCCCTGCGCCGCAGGCGGCCTTGAGCGACCCGTGCTGGACCGGCTGGGCCCGTGCGGTCTTGCAGGCGTTCGATGAGTTTCAATTATTGTGTGCGGTGCGCAAGGGGCCCTGGGGCGTCGAAGGGCTCAACCTGCGCATTACTCACGCGCTGTTCAATGCCGGTCTCATCGGCAGCGAGCAGCAATGGTACGAAGGCCGGCCGGTATTGATGACCCGCAACGATTACGGCCTTGGCCTGATGAACGGCGACATCGGCATTGCCTTGAGGGTGCCGGAGCGTGAAGACCAGGGGCAGCACGTACTGCGCGTGGCGTTCCCTCGCAATGACGGCAGTGGGGAGGTGCGGTTCATCCTGCCCAGCCGGCTCAACGATGTCGAAACGGTCTACGCCATGACCGTGCACAAGTCCCAGGGCTCGGAATTTGCCCACACCGCGCTGATCCTGCCCGAGGCCCTTAACCCGGTGCTGACCAAGGAATTGATCTACACCGGCATCACCCGCGCCAAGCATTGGTTCAGTCTGCTGGAGTCACGCCAGGGCGTGTTCGAACAAGCCCTGCAACGCAAGGTCAAGCGCCTGAGCGGGTTGATGTTGGGCCTGTAACGATCGATGTGGCCATGCCAAAACCCATGGTTGCGCCTTTATGGCGCAGCCATGGCGCCTGACTTCGCTACCTGATTCCACCCCCCGCTGCCTTTGACGCGCTAAATGCAGCCGTCTAAACCGACACTTTCCAGCACGGCACTATTACAGAACAAAGGACGCAAAATGCTGCGAGGTTGATTTGCCTTTAGCGCAATGATTGCTTCTGAAATGCATAATTGTGGGAAAGCGGGGGCGTGCCTACCATCGGTCCATGGTCGCACCCCCCGCCACGCAAGGCCGGCAGTCGACTTTCCCCTGGCTGCCGGAGATTCTTACAATGACAACTGCGCAGATCACCACCGAGCCCCTGGCCTCGCGCATGCCCAGAAGCAAACTGTACAAACTGGTCATCGCTTCCTCCATTGGCAACGCGCTGGAGTGGTTCGACCTGATCGTCTATGGCTTCTTCGCCATGACCATCTCCAAGCTGTTCTTCCCCAACACCGACGAAACCGTCTCGCTGTTGCTGGCACTGGGCACCTTTGCCGTGTCCTACATGATTCGCCCGCTGGGCGCGATTGTGCTGGGCTCCTATGCCGACCGCATCGGCCGCAAGGCGGCAATGCTGATCTCCATCTGGCTGATGATGCTCGGCACTTTCCTGATCGCGATCATGCCCACCTACGAAACCATCGGCCTGCTGGCACCCATCGGCATCTTTGTCGCGCGGCTGATCCAGGGCTTTTCTGCCGGGGGCGAGTTCGGCAGTGCCACCGCGTTGCTGGTCGAACATGCCCCGGAGCGCAAGGGCCTGATCTCCAGCTTCATGTTCGCCAGCCAGGGCATCAGCGGCCTGCTGGCCTCCGGTTTCGGCCTGCTGCTGACCACCACCCTGACCACGCAAGAGCTTGAATCGTGGGGCTGGCGCATCCCGTTCCTGTTCGGTCTGCTGATCGGCCCGATCGGCCTGTACATCCGCCGGCACATCGACGAGGCCACCGAGTTCAAGCAGGCCGCACCGGAACACACCCCGGTAGGCACTCTGTTCAAGGCGCACAAGTACCGCATGGTGCTGGCCATCGGCGCCTTGGTGCTGTCGACCTCGGTAAGCTACGTCATCATCTACATGCCCACCTACGCCGTTAAGCAACTGGGCCTGACGGCCTCGATCGGTTTCGCCGGCACCTTGCTCAGTGGCCTGGTCCTGACCGTGTTGACCCCGTTCATTGGCCACCTCTCGGACGTGTTCGGTCGTACCCGCATCATGTTCTGGGCCGCGCTGGTCTTTGTCGCCAGCATCTATCCGGCGTTCTCCTGGCTGGCAGCTAACCCGACGCTGATGGCGCTGCTGGCCGTGCTGTTCTGGATGAGCGTGCTCAAGGCCGTGTACTTCGGTGGCCTGCCGGCCTTGATGTCGGAGCTGTTCCCGACCCAGGTCCGCGCCACCGGCATGGCCCTGAGCTACAACATCGGCACCACGATCTTTGGCAGTTTCACGCCGTTCTTCGTCGCCTGGCTGATCGGGGCCAGCGGCAACAAACTGGCCCCCAGCTTCTACCTGCTGGTGACCGGACTGCTCAGCCTCATCACCCTGCTGGCCATCCGGCAACAGCTCAAGCGCTCCTGATTGTTTGACAGCTTCCAATCACCTGAAGACTCTGGAGTGGGCTATGTTCGAATCACGCTTCAAGCAGGCGCTGGCCGCCACCGTTGGCCTGTGCGCGGCCAGCACGGCGCAGGCCGGTTTTGTCGAAGACAGCCACCTGACCCTGGGCCTGCGCAACTTCTACGTCGACCGCGACTTCAAGCAGGACAACGCGCCCAAGTCGCGCACCGGCAGTTGGTCGCAAGGCTTCGACCTGCAATTCAAGTCCGGCTACACCGACACGCCCGTACAGTTTGGCCTGGATGTCGGCGCCGACTTCGCCTACCGGCTGGACGGCGGCAAGGGCCGCTCGCCCGATGGTGTGCTGCCGGTGGAAACCGACGGCAGCCCGGTACATGACTACGGCCATGCCAATGTCGCCGCCAAAGTGCGCTATTCGAAAACCGAACTGCGCATCGGTGACCAGCGGCCGAACCTGCCGGTGGCATCCTTCGACCCGACCCGCCAACTGGCGACCCGCTACGAAGGCGCGGTCCTGGAGTCCAGGGAAATCCAGGACCTGACCCTGACCGCCGGCCGGCTGTGGAGCATCACCGGGCGCGAGTCGGCCAATCGCGAAGACCTCTACCTGTGGGGCGACACCCCGGCGCAATCGAGCGACGGGCTGAATTTCGCCGGTGCCAGCTACGCCTTTACCCCGACGTTGTCCGGCACCTACTTTTACGCGCAGCTCGAAGACATCTACCGCCAGCATTACCTGGGGCTGGCGCACAAGCTGCCACTCGGGAATGGTTTCACGCTCAAGACCGATGCGCGCTACTACAACACGAAGGAAGAAGGCCAGGCCCTGTCCGGCCGGGTCGACAACCGCACCTACGGCCTGATGTTCAGCCTCAACAAGGGCAGCCACACCTTCGGTGCCGGCTATCAGCGCATGATGGGCCTGGACACCTTCCCGACCTTCAACAACTACGCGCCGGCCCCTTACCTGATCAACTGGTCGGCGCTGGGCTTCGTCAAGCCCGGCGAGCGCTCCTGGCAGGTGCGCTACGACTACGACTTTGCCGGCCTGGGCCTGCCGGGGCTGAAATGGATGGCGCGCTGGATGGAAGGCAACGACATCGACCTGGGCCGGCAGAGCCACGAAACCGAGCGCACCTCAATCCTCAGCTACGTCGTCCAGAGCGGCCCGCTCAAGGGCCTGGGCGCCAACTGGATGAACATCGGCGTCAACGTGCGCGACACCTCCCGCTACGAAGAAAACCGCCTGGCCCTGACTTACACCGTCAATTTCTGGTAACCCGCCTGCCCACATCCTGGGCCTACAACCGGCTCACGGTCACCAGTTGCTCTTCCAGAAAACTCAGGAAGTAGCGAATCAGCACCGGCAACTTGCGCCCGGCCATGATCTGCACCTGCAGGCTGCGCTGGCGCAGTTGCGGGTCGCTCATGGGCACCAGCACCAGATTGTCGCGGGCAGCCGTGCCACTGACCGTGGCTGCTCCGCACAGGGCAATCACATCTGCGGAGTGGCGCACCGCGTTGTAGATGGCGCCCAGCGAGTGGCTGGCGTAGGCCGGCACAAGGGTCAGGCCGTGCAGGTGGCAGGCGATGTCGAACAGATAGCGGATGGTCGACCCGGCATGCGGCAAGGCCAGCGGGTATTCGCGCAATTGCTGTACGCTCAATGACGTGCTGCCGGCCAGCGGATGACTGGCCGGCATCAGTGCGCTGATCGGCGACTCGCAGCTCAGGGAAATCTCCACGCCCAGTGTCGGCGTCAGGCTGAAGGTCAGGGCGATGTCGACCATGCCTTCCTTGACCAGTTGTGACGCCTTGGCGGCATCCACCACCTGCAAGTCGAAGCTGGCCCCCGGATGAAAGCCGCGAAACTGCGCGCACACCCGTGGCAGGAACTCCCACGCCATGCCTTCCGGGCAGGCCAGGGCGATCCTGTGCTGCTGCAAGGTATTGAGGCCGCGCATCTCGGCGATGACGTTCTTGATTTCCAGTTGATTGCGGTTGGCGTAGGCCAGCAGCAGTTCGCCCGGTTCGGTCAACTGCATGCCGCGTGGTTTACGCTCGAACAGCAACACCCCCAGTTGACCTTCAAGATTGCTGATCTGGCGGCTCACCGCCGACACCGCGACATGCAAGTCTTCAGCGGCAGCCGACAGCGAGCCGGTCCTGGCCACACTGTGGAAATAACGCAAGGGCAGGTCGTGCATCGCCGGGCTCCATTGGCAAACTGCTTCAAAAATGTGCAAGCCTGACTTGCCGTAAAGGCAAGGATGAGTTGAAAACTTGATAATTGTTGCAAGTCAGGTCGTCACGTTAACCTGCCACGCATCGTCGGTCGAGCGCTTCGTGATCGCCCGCCAGCCACTGCCTGTCAGCAAGGAACCCTTATGTCGACCCTTTCTGCGAACACGCGCGCGCAGGCCATTGAGCTGGCTGCCCGGCACTACACCAGTGGCGCATTTCTGGAGATTCTCAACCGGCGCGTGGCACAACGAACCGAAAGTCCGAATCCCGATTGCGTCGTGCCGCTGCGCGACTACCTGCTGCTTGAGCTGCAACCGACCCTGCAGGCCCTGGGCTTCACCTGTCGCCTGGTGGACAACCCGCAGACTGGCAAGCCGCCGCTGTTGTTTGCCCAACGCATCGAAGACCCGGCGCTGCTGACCCTGCTCAGCTACGGCCATGGCGATGTCACCCGTGGTCAGGACGAACTCTGGCAGGCGGGCACCGGGCCCTGGCAGGTCAGCGTCAAGGACGGCCGTCTGTACGGTCGCGGCACGGCTGACAACAAGGGCCAGCACAGCATCAACCTCGCGGCCCTGGAGGCGGTGTTGCAAGCCCGGCAAGGCCGGCTGGGCTTCAACCTGAAGATCATTTTCGAGATGAGCGAGGAAGTCGGCTCGCCAGGACTGGAGCAGGCGTGTCGCGACAACGCCGAAGAACTCGCCGCCGACCTGTTCCTGGCCTCCGATGGTCCCCGCGTGCGCCATGACGTGCCAACGCTGTTTCTCGGCTCGCGCGGGGTGTGCCAGTTTCGCCTGACGCTCGATACGGGCAACGGCAATCGTCATTCGGGCAACTGGGGCGGCATCATCACCAACCCGGCCATCGTGATAAGCCACGCTCTGTCCAGCCTGGTCTCGCCCAGCGGCCAATTGCTGGCGGACTTCATGCGCCCGGCGCCGATGAGTGAGGCCGTGGCGGCGCTGGTGCGCGACCTGCCGGTCGGTGGCGAAAGCTTTGACCCGCAACTCAACCCGGCCTGGGGCGAACCTGGCCTGAGCGTCGGCGAGAAGCTGTTCGGTTGCAACACGCTGGAAGTGGTCGGCCTGTCGGCGGGCAGTACGGTCAAGGTCATCGGTGCCATTCCGGGCCGTGCGGAAATGGTCTGCCAGTTGCGCTTTGTCGCCGGCACCCAATGGCAATCGCTGGCCGACAACCTGCGCCGCCATCTTGATGAGCACGGATTCGACGCGGTGCAGGTCCAGGTCGAAGGCGGCTACGCGGCCACCCGGCTGGACCCGCAGCACCCCTGGGTCGGCTTTGTGCGCGAGTCGGTCAGCACCAGCCTCGGCGAGCCGGTCACCGTGCTGCCCAACCTGGGCGGCACCATTCCCAACCATTGCTTTGCCGATGTGCTGGGCCTGCCGACGGTCTGGCTGCCGCACTCCTACCCATCGTGCCAGCAGCACGCACCGGACGAGCATTTGCTGGAAAGTATCGTCGAGCAAGGTCTTAAAGCGGCAGCCGGGCTGTTCTGGGATCTGGGCGAGCACGCCGCCTCGCTGCGCGGCTCGCTGGGTTGAGATGTAGAAGCCGACGGCCCGCCGCGGGGGCCGTCGGCATCAGGCCGGTCAGCCGGCAGACGCAGGGGTTCTCCAGTCATCGGAGCCGGATGTGCCACAGATCTCGTGGGTCCAGGTGATCTTGCGATAGGTCATGTGGACATCTTCCAAATGAGTGAAGTGGGCGTTGCCCGGGTCTTGGCAGTTATGCATGTAGTCACGCATGTCGACGATGATCGCGTCTTCCAGTTTGGTGGTGTAGTAGTGCTCTTGCGTGCCGGAGGCCGAGGTGCGGAACCACTTGATGACGACCTCGGTCAGGCGCTCGCCCGAGGTCAGCGCCGCCAGCAGCAGCGGCGAGGCCTTGTCGAATACCTTGGTGATGCACACCGGCTTGTGCACGCGTTGCCCGGTTGGCTGGCCGGACTGCGGATCACGCGGGATGATGACCTCGTGACTGAATCCCTGGACCATGACCTGGTCCTCGTGGCCCTCCTGGTAAGCGTTTCCGATCGAATCGGCGGTAAAGGCACCTGCGGTGATCAGGCCTTGCTTGGTGCCAGTGATAGACATGTAAGCGGGTGTAGCCATGAGTCATTCTCCTTCCAGTGAATAAGCACCCGGTGGACATGCCGTCCGGGACCCATGGGCTATACCAAAAAGCGTGCCGATTGATAAAAGTCCTTATAAATCATGTTGATAAGTGATTTTTTTGGTTTTTCAACGATTCAGCTCTGCTGAAAACCTGCTTTTTCGCGCAATACCCCGCATCCCCCTCTGCAAACCCTTGCGCAGTTACTTGCAAGCCTCGAACAGCCAGCCCTGCCAACCGCTATCAACAAGCTTATCCACCGCCCGCTGCGCAAGCCATTGCGCATCAAAGCCATACGCCTGTATCGAACCCGACCGCGATAAATCCGCCGCCGTAGTCTTCAATGAATGAACACAGCAGCCCCATCGCGTGATGACATCGGCATTCGCACGCCAAGGAGAACAACCATGAATATCGCCTTCATCGGTCTGGGCAACATGGGCGCGCCCATGGCCTGCAACCTGCTCAAGGCCGGGCACCGTGTGCACCTGTTCGACATCGACAAGAACGCCCTGGCCGAACTGGCCAGCCAGGGCGGCCAGATCAGCGAGTCGCCCGCCCAGGCCGCGCAAGGCAGTGAGCTGGTGATCACCATGCTGCCGGCCGCCGCCCATGTGCGCCGTGTCTACCTGGACGACAACGGCGTGCTGGCCGGTATCCAGCCCGGCACCCCGGCTATTGACTGCAGCACCATCGACCCCCAGACCATCCGCGAGCTGGCCGACATCGCCGCCGCTCAGGGCGTCACACTCAGCGATGCGCCGGTATC
Source organism: Pseudomonas ovata (assembly GCF_003131185.1). Classification (GTDB taxonomy): domain Bacteria; phylum Pseudomonadota; class Gammaproteobacteria; order Pseudomonadales; family Pseudomonadaceae; genus Aquipseudomonas; species Aquipseudomonas ovata. The sequence continues at coordinate 16,209 of NZ_QFFU01000038.1, forward strand.
CGGTGGCACGGCCGGCGCCCGGGCCGCCACCCTGACCTTCATGGCGGGCGGCTCCAGCGAGCATTTCGAGCGTATCAAGCCGGTGCTGGCGCAGATGGGCCGCAATATCGTGCACTGCGGCGACACCGGCACCGGGCAGATCGCCAAGCTGTGCAACAACCTGCTGCTGGGCATCTCCATGATCGGCGTGGCCGAAGCCATGGCCCTGGGCGATGCCTTGGGCATCGACACCCAAGTGCTGGCCGGGGTCATCAACAGCTCCACTGGCAGTTGCTGGAGTTCGCAGAGCTACAACCCCTGGCCCGGTATCGTCGACACCGCGCCGGCCTCGCGTGGCTACAGTGGTGGGTTTGCCGCCGACCTCATGCTCAAGGACCTGGGGCTGGCCGCGCAGGCTGCACGCAGCGCCCACCAGCCGGTCATGCTCGGGGCGCTGGCCGAGCAACTGTTCCAGGCCATGAGCCAGCGCGGCGAAGGCGGCCTGGATTTCTCGGCCATCATCCAGGCCTACCGGCGGTAGGACCGCTTCAGCCGGGAACCCGGTGTACACCGGTTCCCGGTCATGTCCAGAAAATGCCAAATCGCCATCCACCTTGTAAAACCTGTCACACCTTGTCCAACCTTTATGAATGCAGATGCATACGATTCTCTTTTACCTATCGAGTCGTAAGGATCTTCCATGCCTTCTCCATTCCGTCTGCGCCCTTCGGCTGTAATGATGAACCTGGCTCTGGCCGCACTGGCCAGCGGTCAGGCCCATGCCGACCAACCGTCCCAGGACCTGGCCAAGACCAGCCCTCAGGTGCTTGCGCTGGACGAGGTGGTGGTCACCGCCGCCGGTTACGAGCAAAGCGTGGAGCAGGCCCCGGCGTCGATTACGGTCATCACCGGCGAAGAACTGCGCAAGAAATCCTTTCACGACCTGACCGATGCCTTGCGCGATGTCGAGGGCGTGACGGTCAACGGCAGCGCCAACGAAACCGATATCTCGATCCGTGGCATGCCGGCCGACTACACCCTGATCCTGGTCGACGGCAAGCGTCAGAGCGCGCGTGAGTCGAGGGTCAACGGTAACCGTGGCTACGAGCAGAGCTTCGTGCCGCCGGCCGAGGCCATCGAACGGATCGAAGTGGTGCGCGGACCGATGTCGTCGCTGTACGGCTCCGACGCCATCGGCGGCGTGATCAACATCATCACTCGCAAGGTCACCCCCGAGTGGGGCGGCTCGGTCACCTATGACTATTCGGCCCGCCAGCACAGCGACCAGGGCAATGCCCGCCAGACCCAGTTCTACCTCAATGGTCCGTTGATCGCGGACACCCTGGGTCTGCAGGCCTGGGGCCGTTATCTGGATCGCCAGGCCGATGACGACGTCGAGATCACCAACGGCTACACCAAGGCCGACCACAAGGACATCACCGCGCGCCTGGCCTACACGCCAACCGTTGACCACGACATCCTCATCGAAGGCGGCGCCACGCGCCTGAAGAACGGTGATGGCCTGAGCCCCAACTGGGCCACCCGCGAGCAGGAAAACAACCGCGACCACCTGTCCCTTTCGCACCAGGGCCGCTGGGGTTGGGCGACTTCGGACGTGTCGCTGGCCTGGGAAAAATCCAGCCGCGAAGGCCTGGCCACGGAAAGCCAGGCCGACGTGCTGGGGCGCAAGCCCACCGTGGAAAACACCGTGCTCGACGCCAAGCTGGTAATGCCCACCGAGCGCAATATCACCACCACCGGCCTGCAATGGAACGACACCCGGGTCACCGACTGGAACCAGGCGCTGGGCGACCGCAAGAACTATGAGTATTCGGTGGTGCAGAAAGCGCTGTTCGCCGAAAACGAATGGTCGGTCACCGACACCTTCGCCCTGACCACCGGCCTGCGCATGGACCACCACGAACAGTACGGCGTGCATTTCAGCCCGCGCCTGTATGGCGTGTGGAACGCCACCGACGAGTGGACCTTCAAGGGCGGCGTGGCCCGTGGCTTCAAGGCGCCAGAGCTGCGTGCGGTGATCGAAGACTACGCCGTGCTGCGCCGCAACACCTTTGCCATGCTCGGCAACCCGGACCTCAAGCCCGAGACCAGCACCAACTATGAGCTGTCGGCGCTGTGGTCCAACCGCGACAACCTGTCGGCCGGCGCCACCGTGTTCTACAACGACTTCAAGGACAAGCTCTCGACCGTCACCACGACCGAGCGCTACAACGGCTTTATCGTCATGGAGCGGGTCAACGTCGACAAGGCCGTGATTCAGGGCGTAGAGCTCAACGGCCGTTGGGACGTGACCGACACCGTGGCGATCAAGAGCAACTTCACCTACACCGACTCCGAGCAAAAGAGCGGTGCCAACGCCGGCGCGCCCCTGGCGCTGACCCCCGAGCGCAAGGCCAACGTGCGCGCCGACTGGCAGTTCAGCGACCGCCTGGACCTGTACGCGGCGATCAACTACTACGGCAAGGAGTACGGCAGCACCCTGACCGAAGCTCCGGCCCCGGCCTACACCACCGGCGATCTCGGCGGCTCGTATGAATTCAGCAAGCACCTGAGCTTCAACGCCGCCCTGCAGAACGTCACCGACAAACGCCTGGACGACGAAACCTACGGCAACGTCAACTACGGCCGCACCCTGTGGGCGAGCACCACGGTACGGTTCTGACAACCCGGCCGGACGTCGATTCGCAGGGGGCGCAACAGGGCTTGTTCAAGGCACCCTCCCACCCGTTGGATGTCGCCCTGGATTTCGGGCCTGGCATCAGACTGTGGGAGGCAGCTCTGCTGGCGAAGGCGGCGGTACAGGCGCAACAGATGTACCGGTTTTACTGTCGGATCGCCGCCCGAAGCAGAGCCCCCTCCCACCTGTCAGGCATTCGACAACATTCACCCTGACTGATCGGCATTACGCCTGCGCGCCAGGCAACCGCACCACTGCACACAGCCCCGTCGGCAGGCGATTCTCCAGGGTCAGCTCGCCGCCGTGGGCCTGGAGACAGGCGCGGGCAATCGCCAGTCCTAACCCCAGCCCGCCGCCTTGGGCATGCTCTGTACCGCCCTGGCCCAACTGCACGAACGGCTCGAACACCTGGCTCAGCCAGGCCGGTTCGATGCCGGGGCCATGGTCGCGAATCTCTACACGAATATCCCCGTCGTCCTCTACCCAGGCGCGCAGCGTCGCGTCCCCGGCATGGCGCAGGGCGTTATCGATCAGGTTGGTCAGCGCACGCTTGAGCGCCAGCGGCCGGCAATGGCAGAAAATCGCCGTCTCGCGCGCCCAGCCAATGGCGTGCCCCATGCTGGCGTAGCGGCGCGCCAGATCGTCCAGCAAGTCGCTCAGGCACAGGCGCACCGTGTCTTCCTGCACCGCATCACCGCGCACGAAGTTCAGGGTCTCGCGGACCATCGCCTGCAACTCATCGAGGCTGTCGAGCATGTCGTCGCGCGCCGCGTCGTCATCAAGCAACTCCAGTTGCAGGCGCAGTTCGGTGATGGGCGTGTTCAGGTCATGACTGATCGCGGCCAGCATACGGGTGCGGCCCTCGACATGCCGGGCGATTTAAACGCGTGCGTCAGGTCGCGGGCTTCCTGCGGGCCCTGCAAGGGCAAGGGCGCAATCCATTCGCCGCGGCTGACCCGCTCGGTGGCCTGTGCCAGGCGCTTGACTGGCTGCACCACGCGGCGCATGAAGAAAAACACGATCAACAGCACCGGAATCGTGGTCACCGGCAGGCTGTAGCTGAGGATGCGGCTCCACTCGTAGCCGCCGGTGGGATGCTGGATGGCGTTCAGGTAGGCGCCACTTGGCAAGTCGATGCTGGTGCGCAGCCGCAACGGTGCCCAGCCGGCACCGCTGAACACCCACTCGCGGGCATTGCCGCCACTGGTGCGCTCCAGTTGCATACCGACGGATAGACCCGGTGGCAGGGTCAGGCGCTTGCCCAGATCAGCAATCAACCGCTGCTCTTCGGGACGCATGCCCCTGGCATCGGCCACAGGATGGCTGGCCACCCAGAAATGCGCTTCATCGGTCTGCATGGCGGCCAGCAGGCGCGAGGCGTTCTCGGGCGTCAGGTTCTCAGCCGCATGGTAGGCGGTGATCAGCCGCTCCAGCGCCAGCGTGCGCGACAGCGGGTGCAGCAGCGCGCCGGTGCGTTGCAGGTAAAGCATGGCAATCGCATTGCAGGCCAGCAGCGCCAGCAACACCTGCAGTCCCAGTTGATGCGCCATGCGCCTGGGCCACAGACGGCGCAGCACGCTCATGCCGGCACCTGCACGACCGGGCTGGCCAGTATATAGCCGTCGCCCCAGACCGTGCGCAGCAGCTCCGGCACCGCCGCGTTGTCACGCAGCTTGCGCCGCAGCCGGCTGATCTGTCGGTCGATGGCGCGGTCGAACACTTCGTGGTCGGGGCGGGTGGTCAGGTCGATCAGTTTCTGGCGGCTGAGCACCTGGTTGGGATGGGCAAGAAACACACTGAGCAAGCGGCTTTCCACGCGGCTCAGACGCACCATCGAGCCATCGCTGTGCACCAGCAGGCCGGTGCTGTGAGTAAAGCTGAGCCCGGCAAACGCGTGGCGTACCGTGTCGGCAATGACCGGCACGGCCGGTGCAGCGGCCACTGTCGCCCCGCGCCGGCGCAACAGGCTGTTGATCCGGGCCACCAGCTCACGTGGCTCGAACGGCTTGGTCACGTAATCGTCGGCACCAATGTCCAGACCCCGCACCCGGTCGGCGCTGGTGTCGCGGGCGGTCAGCAGAATCACCGGGATGTTCTCGCGCCGGTGCAGGCGATGGCACAACTCGAAGCCGTCGCCATCGGGCAGCATCACGTCCAGCACGATGACATCAAAGCGTTGCTGTGCCAGCAGTTGCCACATGCCGGCCGCATCCTCGGCGGTGCGCACCTCGAACCGATGCCGGCGCAGGTACACCGCCAGCGGATCGCGGATCTTGCGGTGGTCATCGACCACCAGGATGCGCGGTGGGCAAGGGGCAGGGGAGGCAACAGAGCTCATCGAAAGACCTGGACGACGGCGGTTTTGGAGATGATTCTCATTAACGAGCCGGCATTCTAGCGCATCACTTGCCATTTGCCGCGCCTGCGACAATTGTTCGCACGCCGCAGACGTCAGACACCGAAGCTCCTGTGGGAGGCGGCTTGCCGGCGATAGCGTTCTGTCAGTCACCGCCACCCCCACGGCCCAGCCTCACCTTATGAGCCCCATGCCATCCGGCATACACTACCCCCGCACAAACCCCGCAATCGCCCCGGCCAGTACATCGTAGAACGCCTCGACCGCCGGCACGCCCCGGGCGCGCAGGCTGCCATGCACCATGCCGCTACCCACATGCACCTGTGCCGGCACGCCCGCCGCCTGCAAGCGCTCGGCATAGGCCAGGGCCTCGCTGTACAGAATGTCGTACTCCGCCACGCCAATGAACGCCGGCGCCAAGCCGTCGAAACGGCTGGCCAATAGCGGCATCGCCCATGGGTTTTGCCGTTGCGCAGGATCGGGCAGGTAACCGGCCACGGCATCGGCCAAGGCCTGCACCGACAGCGAGGGCGCGTCATGGTAAAGGCTGGCCGAAGGCTCAAGGCTGACGGGCGTCAGCACCGGATACAACAACGCCTGCCCCAGCGGCTGAGCATGACCCTGGTCGCGCAACGCCTGGCACAGGCCCCCGGCCAGCGCACCGCCGGCACTGTCCCCAGCTACCACTACACGGTGTGGGTCCAGCGCTGCATGCAGCTGGCCACCGGCAATGGCATGCCAGGCACTCAGGCTGTCATCCAGCGCCGCCGGAAACGGATGCTCCGGCGCCAGGCGATAGGCAACCGCCACAATGGCGATCTGCAGCCGCTCGGCAATGGCGTAGGCAAACCAGTCATGGGTGTCCAGCGCGCCGTGGTCCCAGCCGCCGCCATGCAGGTACAGCAGCACCGGCCAGCCGTTCTGTGGCGCAGGCGCCGGCGGCAGGTACAGGCGCAGCGCCAGCGTGCCAAGCGTCAGGTCGCTCACCTCCCAGCCTTCGGGCCTGGGCGGCGTGAAATGCCGGCACGCGCGCAGGAACGCCTCGCGCCCGCCGGCCAGCGTGCCATCGCTGGCGCCCAGGCGCTGGCTGGTGTCCATGAAGTGGCGAATGCCGTTGTCGAGGTTGAACCGCTCGGTGAAACCGTTGCTCATGAGTTGGGCCTTTGCGTGATGTGGGTTCAGCACATGGCCCATGGATCTTGCTGTTCAGGTCGTGGCGTGAACAAGTGACGGCAGGGGGCGGGCCAGAGGCGGTCCAGTGTGCCATTGCTGCTGACGCGCAGCAGGCACCACCCGTCGAACCGCGTGTCTTGTCAGCGCGCGGCGCCGCCGGTCATTGGCATCAAGACGTCTGTGACAACGAAGAGTCGGTGTTTGACGGCTCAGTCTTTTCCGTTTCACCAGACGCCTGTGGACTCTTGAAGCGATCTTCCTCGAACAGATCCTTCACGGTGTCCCAGAGGGTCGACAGGATCTTCATGGGTTTTAAAGGCCCATCATCCATCGTCCAGATAGCCTTGGCGATCAGGTCGTGCTCGAAATCATCCGGATACAGTGCACGATCAAGGACCGGCAGTGACCGGTAATGTTCGAGCGCGTCGCTCAGGGTGTTGGTGACATGGCCGGTGGCCTTGTAATCAGCCTGGCCCTGAAGGGCATTCGCCTGTCGCCAGGCTTGCTCCTGATCATCAGCGGCGCGCAAGGCGGCGCGGCGCTCATTGACCGTGAACGTATCGCTCTCATCAAAGGCAATCAGACTCAGTTGCTCGCGTGACAGGTCCTCGAACGGGTTGGTGGCGTTGCCGTTGAGAAAGTCGGTGGCCTGACGGGCCCGAGCCAACAGACCTGAATCATCGGTATCGGGGACTTCGGCATCGTGTGCAGCTTTATTGGCCAAGTAGCCTGCGCCCACCAGCTCACTGATCAACGCCTGGGCTTTTTGCGACAGGGCATGTTGATCCAGCGTGGCTTCGCGGATATCGGCGCGTACGGCAGCCTCGCTGAGCTGGCCGGCCAGGGACGACACGATCACACCGCTGGCGCTGGATGCGCCTGCGCTGTTCAGGCTTTCGCCGGTGGGCGTGTGCAAGACATTGCGGTTCACGCTGGTGGCCGAAGTGTTATTGATCACCAGGGTGAGATTGGAAAGAGGATTGAGCATGAGGTCCGTCCTTGAGTGAGGAGATGCATTCCTTTGGGCTGGCCCAACTCATCGGTTTAACGGCCGGCAAGGCGGATGCTTGAGTGCCTTGCTGGTGGCGGCCTGTCATTGAGGCTTGGGACAACTGGTCAGGGCCTCGCTCAGAGCGCGCTCGTGAGTTCCATGAGTGGCGGGGTCTAGGGTTTTGCGGTGATGTAATAATTGTGTCTGTCTACGCGCCCATGAGGCTGCTCGAGGCGTACCTCAAGGGTATGTACCAGTCGGGTGTTTGCGTCAGTGTTTGTATGAGCGCCAGGGCATGGCGGCTTTGCTCAGGGCTTAGCCAGATTGGACCTGTGGAGAGGCGGGCGTTCTCAAGAAAGTGCTGCACAGGAAACAGCCGGGGCGTACGGCTCACCCGATATATTTTTTCACAGTGATAAACCCACTCGCCTGAATTGACATAGACGTCGGCATAGACGGTTATGCCATTATCCATGTCTGTCTTGTAATACGAGGGTTTCATCGGGTAAACCAATACGCCCAGTACAAGCAGAGAGAAAGCCAGTGCCGGTTCGTGGCGCGACGGGCAGTGGGATTTATGTAGGCGGTTTCAGCAGCGATTGCGGGATTTGACTGATAGTCGCTTTTGCGCGGGGCTGGTAGGAGCGCGCTCTGCCCGCGACCGAGTGCGCAGCGCTCGCAAAATTGTCGAAACGCCACAAATTTATGACTTTGAACACCTACAAAATTGTCGAAACGCCACAAATTTATGACTTTGAACACCTGCAAAATTGTCGAAACGCCACAAATTTACGACTGCTAACGCAGCCGGTCGCGGTGGTCCGGCATTCCGGCAAGCGCGCTCCTACAGCGCCGCCGATAGGGCGTGCATGCTAATCTGCGACCCTGTCACCCCCAGCCGAGACGCCTGATGTCCATCGCCGATAACCTCGTCGCCTTCACCCTGGCGGCCACTCTTCTGACCATCACGCCCGGCCTGGACACGGCGCTGATCCTGCGCACGGCCACGGTCGAAGGCAGGCGCCAGGCGTTGCGTGCGGCCTTGGGCATTAACGTTGGCTGCCTGCTCTGGGGCGCGGCGGTTGCCTTTGGGCTGGGGGCGCTGATTGCAGTGTCGGAGCTGGCCTTCAATATTCTCAAATACTGCGGCGCGGCCTACCTGTGCTGGCTGGGCCTGAACATGCTGCTGCGCCCGCGCCGCAGCGTGGCCACACCGCAGGCTGATGCCGGCAAGCCGAGCAACGGCTTTATCAAGGGCCTGTTCGGCAACCTGCTCAACCCCAAGATCGGCGTGTTCTATGTGTCCTTCCTACCGCAGTTCATTCCGCCGGGCGAGCCGCTGATTGCCTGGACCTTCGGGCTGGTCAGCATCCATGTGGTGCTGGGGCTGGCCTGGTCGCTGGCCCTGATCAGCGCGACCCGGCCGTTGGCCGAAGTGCTCAAGCGCCCGGCAGTGGTCACCTGGATGGATCGCAGCACCGGGGTGATCTTCATGCTGTTTGCGGCGCGCCTGGCGCTGAGCAAACGCTGATCAGTGGAAGTCGTAGTAGATCGTCCACTCGCCGGTGACCCGGTGTTTCCAGAACATCAGGCTGCCGTTATCCACCACGTTGAGGTTGATCTTGTCGTCCGATGAAATCTGGAAGATGAACTCGAAGCCTTCGCCCGGATCGACCCCGGACTGGCAGAACGACGGATAGCCACCGATCTTGTGCCTGTAGCTGTGGGTGATGTAGTCGAAGTAATCGGTGATGACACCGGCCGCTTCCAGCTTGCAGATTTCCTCGAACAACGGCTCCGGAATCCCGCCTTCATCCCATTGTGGATAGTCCTGCTCCAGGTAGGTGGCCTTGAGCGGAAAGGGCGTGAGGTACGAGCCCGGCGCGCTCAGTTCCTTGCGCACCAGTTCATCTTCATAGCTGTATTCGCGAATCAGCCACTGGTCGCCCATGGCATCGAAGCACTCGGGAAATTCCTCGGCCATGAACAGCGTCAGCACGCGGGTATTGGCCAGCAGCGGGCTGACATAAGGCAAGGCAGGCAGGTAGAACTGCGCTATCGGCAACAATGGCTGCCCGTCGGCCCCCAGCGGCAGGTCCTCATCGGGACGGCACAGAAAGACCCGGCCCAGCCAGCTCTCCTCGACCGTATCGGTCGGTCGAAAGCCACCGGCTTCGAACTCGGTGGCGGGTTTGACCAGGCGTCGCTTGATGTCCTCGATATCCATACGGCACTCCATTAAAAAAGCAGGTTCTCGCAGGCGCTGCGAAGGTTCGTCACCCGACCCATTTATGGCGCTTGGGCAGAGGGCTTCGCTGCTGAAGCGGCACCTACGGTTTGGGTTGGTCTGGATCAATAAAAATCGTAGTAAATCGTCCACTCGCCGGTCACCCGGTGTTTCCAGAACATCAGGCTGCCACTGTGCACCACGTTGAGGTTGATCTTGGGGTCAGAGGACACCTGGAAGACAAACTCGAAGTCCTCGCCCGGGTCCACGCCCGGCTGGCAGAACGACGGGTAGCCGCCGATCTTGTGCTTGTAGCTGTGGGTGGTGAAGTCGTAATAGCTGTCGAGGTCACCGCTTTTCATCAGCGCGCAGATTTCCCGGTCCAGGTGCAGTGGGACGCCGCCGCCATCCCAGAGCGGGTAGTCCTCTTCGAGCTTCTCGGCCTTGAGGGGGAAGGCCTTGATAAAGGAGGCCGGTACCGTCAGGTCCTTGCGCACCAGTTCGTCGTCGTAGCCGTATTCACGGATCAGCCAGCTGTCCCCCATCGGCGCGAAGACCTCGCCGAATGACTTGGCGATGAACACGGTCAGCACCCGGGTCTTGGCCAGTTGCGGGCTGACACAGGGCAGGGCGGGCAGGTAGAACTGCGCCAGCGGGAGCAAAGGCTGACCGTCGGCGCCCAGGGGCAGCTCTTCATCGGGACGGTACAGAAAGACCCGGCCCAGCCAGCTTTCCTCGATCGTATTGGCCGGGCGAAAGCCACCGGCTTCAAAGGTGGTGGCGGGCTTGGCCAGCTCGCGCTTGATGTCCTGAATATCCATGTACGGTTTTATCCACAGGCATTTGTTAGACAGCTATGACCGTACCAATGGCACCAAGGTTGCGGGGCGTAGGAGCGCGCTTGCCCGCGACCGAGTGCGTAGCGCTCGCAAATTCTCGGAAACGCTGAAAATTTACGACTGCTAACGCACCCGCTCGCAAAATCTCGGAAACGCTGAAAATTTACGACTGCTGACGCAGCCGGTCGCGGGCAAGCGCGCTCCTACACCGTTTCCAGCCGGCTGAGGGCATCGTCCAGCACGGAGCGGGCGAGGTCGATCAGGTGGTGGGTCGAGAAGGCCAGGTCACGCTGGCTGCCGCTGAGGCTGTCGGCGCATTCGTAGGCGGTGGCGGCGGCACTGCGCAGCACGTTCATGACGTGGAGCAGGGAATCTTCAAGGCAGGGTGGGTCGGGGATTACGGTCTTCATCTCGGTTTGCTCTATAGGGCCACCGGATGCTCGCTGCTAAACGAACGTAGGGTGGCGACTTCGACGCGGGTTAGCAGACCGGGAGAAACACGAGAAAGACCGGCGCACCCGAAGGTGCCCCACGCGAAGCCGCCATAGAAATGGTTGCTGGCATGTCTCGTGACTCTCAACAGGCTGCTAAACCCGATCGCTGATGTTCAGCGACCCACGCAGCCTAGTGCCCGAAAACATCACACGCAAGCGGCCGGGATTTTCTCGGAAATGTCGTACAAATGAAAGCGAAACGGCTGCCGGAAACGACCGGCAACACCGCCATTTTCATGAGCGCAAGTAACCGGTCTAGCCGCGCACCCAGCGTCCACGGCTCCAGCCACTGAACGCATCCACCGCCAGCACCAGTGCCAGGATCGCCAGGATTACCGTGCTGGCCTGGGCTTCCTGGAACAGGCTCAGGCTCACATACAGCATCTGCCCAAGACCGCCCGCACCGACAAACCCCAGCACGCTGGCCATGCGGATATTGTTCTCCCAGCGGTACAAGGTGTAGGCCAGCAATTGCGGCCAGAGGATCGGCAAGGTGGCGTAGCAGAACGCCTGCCAGGCGCTGGCGCCTTGCAAACGAATCGCGGCGGCCGGTTGCGGCGGGGTGTTTTCCAAGGCTTCGGCAAACAGTCGGCCCAGCACGCCGGTGGTGTGCAGCGCCAGCGCCAGGGTGCCGGCGTTTGGCCCAAGGCCTGCGGCCAGCACCATCAGCACCGCCCACACCAGCTCAGGGATCGCCCGCAAGGCATTGAGCAGCAGGCGGCTGGCGCTGCGCAACGGCCAGCCCAGCCGCCCGGCCGCCGGGATCGCCAGCAGCAGACCGAAAACGGCTGCCAGCAGCGTGCCCAGCGCCGACATGGCCAGGGTCTCCAGCATGCCGCGGCCGATGGCCTGCACATGCGCGGCGCTGAAGTCCGGGTGCAGAAAGCGCAGCACATAGCTGCCCATCTGCGCCAGGCTGTCGCCCTGGCCGATGCCCGGCAGGTCCATGTCCAGGTAGCGGAACGAGCCGATCACTGCCGCCAGGATCAGCCCGGCCAGCAACAGATTGCCGGCGCGCCTCATGCCAGCCGCCCGCGCAACAGGCGGCTGAGCTGATCAGCCAGCAGCACCAGCACCAGGAAGGTCAGCAACATGCTGGCCACCTCGGCGCCGGCGAACATGCGCATCGACAGGTCGATCTGCTGGCCCAGCCCGCCGGCGCCGACAAAGCCCATCACCACCGAGGCGCGCACCGCGCACTCCCAGCGGTACACGGTGTAGGAGGTCAGTTCAGCGGCGGCGCTGGGCAGGGTGCCGTAGAGCAGGGCGCTCAAGCGGCTGCTGCCTGATTGCAGCAGGGCGTGGGCCGGGCGCGGGTCGACCGACTCGAAGATCTCGGCGTAGACCTTGCCGAGCATGCCGGCATAGGTGATGGCGATGGCCAGCACCCCGGCGGTCGGCCCCAGCCCCACGGCGCGCACGAACAGCAGCGCCCAGACGATCTCCGGCACGCTGCGCAGAAAGATCAGCAACCCGCGCACCGGCCAGCGCAGGCACTGACCGAGCAGCGCCGGACGCCCGCCGTTCGAGGCCGCCGACAGCGACAGCGCGCGGCTGGCCAGCAGGCTGGCCGGAATCGCCAGCAGCAGCGCCAGGGCCATGCCGGCGGTGGCGATGGCCAGGGTCTGTACGGTGGCTTCCAGCAACAGGTCGAGAAAGTCCGGCGCATGGGCCGGGGGCCAGAAGTCGGCAACGAACCCGCCCATGGTGCGCAGGTTGTCCGGTTGCAGCAGCACGGCCGGGTTCAGCTCGGCCTGATAGATGCCCGGCCACAGCAGCGCAATGGCCAGCAGGGCGAGCAGCAGCCTTGGCCAGGCGGCTGGGTCGCGTTGTTGATCGGCTCGTGTGCGGCTCAGCATCGCGGGGCCCATACGCCGTCAGGCGTCTGCACGCTGGGCGGCGCGCCCAATTGCTCATTGGCGTACAAGGCGTCGAGTTGCGCGCGGTCGACCGCAGCGGCCGGCAGGTCGAACAGGATTCGCCCCTCGCGCACGCCGATGATGCGGGCAAAATGCGCCAGCGCCAGTTCCACGGCATGCAGGCTGACCACCAGCGTCACCTTGTGCTCCAGCGCATGCCGGCACAAAAGCCCCAGCGTGTGGTCGGCCAGGCGCGGGTCCATGGCGCTGACCGGTTCGTCGGCCAGCAACAGCTCTGGCGCCTGGTACAGCGCCCGGGCAATGCCGACGCGTTGTAACTGGCCACCGGATAACTGCTGGCAGCGCTCGAAGAGTTTGTCGGCCAGGTCCAGGCGTGCCAGCACCTGGCGGGCGCCGGCGATGTCCAGCGGGTACAGCAGGTTCAGCAGGCTCTTGCCCAGGCCCCATTGGCCCAGCTTGCCGGCCAGCACCGCCGTGACCACCCGCTGGCGCGGGGGCAGGGGCGGCGCCTGATGGATCAGGCCGATGCGTGCCCGCAAGCGCTGGCGCTGGCGGCTGGAAAGCTGCCACGGCGCCTCGCCGAGCACCTGCAGCGTGCCGCCGGTGGGCGGCAGGGCGGTGGCCAGCAGGTTGAGCAGGCTCGACTTGCCGGCCCCGGACGGGCCGATGATCGCCACCTGCTCGCCCGGCTGGAGGCCGAGGTCGACGCCGCGCAGCGCCTCGGTGCCGTTGGCATGACGCAAGGTCACGCCCGACAGGCGTAGCGTCATTTCAGCAGGTCGGCAGCGCGGGCAGCCTCTTCGATGCCCTTGTAGTTTTCAGGCCGGGTCTCGATGAAGCGGCTGGCCGCCTGCAGGTCGAGGATTGCCTTGTGCTGCGGGTTGGCCGGGTCCAGCGCCAGGAAAGCCTGCTTGATCTTCTCGGCCAGCGCCGGGTCCAGGGTGCCGCGCACGGTCCAGTTGTAATCGAAGTAGGTCGGGGTGGTGGCAAAGACCTTGACCTTGTCGGTGTCGACCTTGCCATTGGCAACCAGCTTGTCCCACACGCTGGCGTTGAGCACGCCGGCATCGACCTTGCCGGCCTGCACCCAGGCGGCGGTGGCGTCATGCGCGCCGGAGTAGGCCACGCGGCTGAAGAAGGTCTCCGGCTTGATGTCGTCCTTGAGCATGAAATAGCGCGGCATCAGGCTGCCCGAGGTGGACGAGATAGAACCGAACGCGAAAGTCTTGCCCTTGAGGTCGGCCAGCGACTTGACGCTCGGGTCGCTGGTGATGAACTTGCTGGTGAACTTCGCATCCTGCTCGCGCTGCACCAGGGGCTTGGCATTGCCGGTCTTGAGGTTGACCTGCACAAAGGTGAAGCCGCCCAGCCAGGCCAGGTCCAGCCGGTCTGTGGCCAGCGCCTCGACCACCGCCGGGTAATCGGCCACCGGTACGAAGTCGACCTTCATGCCCAGTTGCTGCTCCAGGTACTCGCCCAGTGGCTTGAACTTGCGCAGCAGCTCGGTCGGCGCCTCGTCGGGAATGGCCGACACCCGCAGAGTCTCGGCAGCGTGGCTGGCCAGGGTGGTCAACGACAGGGCAATGCCGGCGGCGAGCGCCAGGGTGCGCTTGAACATGGGGAAATCTCCGGGGCGGTGGCAGGCAGGAATGCACGATGAAGTGCGGCGATTATAAGAGCCGGGGCGGGAAAGGCCAGTTTCGCCGATACAGGCGTGTAAAGTTCAGGACCCTCATTGCACACAAATTAACCGGCTGATTTTGCTGAATGTTGAATGCATCCCGTAGGAGCTGCTTCAGCAGCGAAGGGCGCAGAGACTGAAGTCAGGAGTGTCTATTGCTTCCCGGCTAAAGCCGGTCCTGCGGGTCCGGCGCTGTACATGGCGTGCGGGGCGCTCCTGCAGGACGTTGTAAGCACACGATTCAGAAACACCATGGACTCCCCCAACCCCACCCCCTAGACTTCCCCACCTGTTTCCAGTGACCGAGAGCATTGCCATGAGTGAGCCGATCCGCCTGACCCAGTACAGCCACGGAGCCGGGTGTGGCTGCAAGATTTCGCCCAAGGTGCTGGATGTCATCCTGGCCGGCAGCGGGGCACAGAACCTCGACCCCAACCTGTGGGTCGGCAATGCCTCGCGTGACGACGCGGCGGTGTATGCCCTGGACGACGAGCGCGGTGTGGTCTCGACCACCGACTTTTTCATGCCCATCGTCGATGACCCGTTCGACTTCGGCCGTATCGCCGCCACCAACGCCATCAGTGACATCTATGCGATGGGCGGCGATCCGTTGATGGCCATCGCCATTCTCGGCTGGCCGGTCAATGTGCTGCCGCCGGAAGTGGCCCGTGAAGTGATCCGGGGCGGCCGGGCAGTGTGCGATGCCGCCGGCATTCCGCTGGCGGGCGGGCATTCGATCGATGCACCCGAGCCGATCTTCGGCCTGGCGGTCACCGGTGTGGTGCAGAAAAAGCACATGAAGCGCAACGACACCGCCCGCGCCGGTTGCACGCTGTACCTGACCAAGCCGCTGGGCATCGGCATCCTCACCACAGCCGAGAAAAAGGCCCGGCTGCGCGAGCAGGACATCGGCCTGGCCCGCGACTGGATGTGCACCCTCAACAAGCCCGGCAGCCGCTTTGGCAAGCTGGCGGGCGTGGCGGCCATGACCGACGTCACCGGCTTCGGCCTGCTGGGCCACCTGGTGGAAATGGCCGACGGCGCCGGGCTGACCGCACGCCTGGACTACGCCGCCGTGCCGCGCCTGCCGGGCGTCGAGCACTACATGGCCGAAGGCTGCGTGCCGGGCGGTACCCAGCGTAATTTCGACAGCTACGGCGCCAAGATCGCCAGCCTGACCGACGCCCAGCGTGACCTGTTGTGCGACCCACAGACCAGCGGTGGCCTGCTGGTGGCTGTCGAGCCGGGTGGCGAAGCCGAATTTCTGGCCGTGGCCGCCGAACTGGGGCTGCAACTGAGCCCCATCGGCACCCTGCTGAAGCGACAGACCCACGCCGTCGAGGTGTTCTGATGGCCGACAATACCCGCGACTACCGCCACCTGTTTCTCAACGACGTGCCGATGATGGATGCCCGGGCGCCGGTGGAGTTCAGCAAGGGCGCGTTTCCCGGCGTGCTCAACCTGCCGTTGATGAACGACATCGAGCGGCAGAAAGTCGGCACCTGCTACAAGCAGCACGGCCAGCAGGCGGCCATCGAGCTGGGCCACAAGCTGGTCTGCGGCCAGGTCAAGGCCGAGCGCATGGCCGCCTGGCAGGCCTTCGCCCAGGCCAACCCGCACGGCTACCTGTATTGCTTTCGTGGCGGGCTGCGCTCGCAGACCGTGCAGCGCTGGCTCAAGGAAGCCGGTGTCGATTACCCGCTGGTGACCGGCGGCTACAAGGCCATGCGCACCTTCCTGCTCGACACCCTGCACGCGGCCGTGACCGAATGCGATTTCGTGGTGCTCGGCGGCATGACCGGCACCGGCAAGACCGAAGTGCTGACGCAACTGCCCAACGCGCTGGACCTGGAAGGCCTGGCCAATCATCGCGGCTCCAGCTTCGGCAAGCGCGCCACCGGCCAGCCGGCGCAGATCGACTTCGAAAACCGCCTGGCCATCGACCTGCTCAAAAAGCGCGCCGCCGGCCTCGAGCAGTTTGTGCTGGAAGACGAAAGCCGCCTGGTGGGCAGCTGCAACGTGCCGCTGGAACTGCACCAGGGCATGCAGCACTACCCGATGGTGTGGCTGGAAGACAGTTTCAGCGGGCGCGTCGAGCGCATCCTGCGCGATTACGTGACCGACCTGTGCGCCGAATTCATGGCATTGCATGGCGACGAAACCGGCTTCGAGCGCTTCGCCGAGCGCCTGCTGCAAAGCCTCGACAACATCCACAAGCGCCTGGGCGGCGAACGTCATCAGCGCCTTTCGGGACTGATGCAGGCGGCCCTCGACGAACAACGCCGCAGCGGCGAGGTGGACCTGCATCGTGGCTGGATCGAAGGCTTGCTGGGTGAGTACTACGACCCGATGTACGCCTACCAGCGCGAAAACAAGGCGGCACGGATCGAGTTTGCCGGCACCCAGGACGAGGTGCTGGCGTACCTGACACAACGCGGTCGCCCCACCACCCCCCCGTAGGAGCGCGCTTGCCCGCGACCGAGTGCGCTAGCGCTCGCAAAATCTCGGAAACGCCACAAATTCACGACTGTAAATCTACGAAACGCCACAAATTTACGACTGCTAACGCAGCCGGTCGCGGGCAAGCGCGCTCCTACAGCCGAAGCCGAAGCCTGTGATCTAGGCCAGCACCGCCACCAACGCCCGCACATACCCCGGCAAGGCGGCAAAATCCGCCGCGCACAGCAACAGGGTGCGTTCGGCCCATGGCTCGTTGAGCCGGCACACGGCAAAACCGGGCGGCCCTTGCCAGCGCGCCACCGCCGCCTGCGGCACGATGCCCAGGCCCGCGCCACGGGCCACCATGCGCAGCACGCCGTCGAACCCCTCGGCCCGTACCCGGATGCGCAGGCGCTTGCCGGCATGCAGCGCCTGCTCTTCCAGGTAGATGCCCAGCGCGCTGTTGGCCGCCAGGGCCACGAATTCATGGTCCAGCGTCTGGCTGAAGCGAAGGCTGGTGTGCGGGCTCAGTGGATGATTCAGGGGCATGACCAGGCTCAACGGGTCGTCACGAAAGGGCAGGGTCTGCAGGTCGCTGGCGTCCACTGCGTCGCTGACGATGCCGAGGTCGGCGGTGCCGTGGCGCAGGGCATGCAGGATGCGCAGGCTGGGCTGCTCCTGCAGGTCGATGTCGATGTGCGGGTGGCTGACCAGAAAGTCGGCGAGCAATTCGGGCAGGTGTTCGCTCAGGGTCGAGGTGTTGCACAGCAGGCGGATCTGGCCCTTGAAACCCAGGGCGTAGTCGGCCAGGTCCTCTTGCAGGTGCTCGACCTGTTGCAGGATCAGCCGCGCATGCCGGGCCAGCGCCTGGCCGGCCGGTGTGGGCGTGACGCCCCGGCGTCCACGCGCCAACAATGGGCTGAGCAACGACGCCTCCATGCCCTTGATGCGCGCACTGGCCGCGGCCAGCGATAAATGACTGCGCGCCGCCCCGGCGGTGATATTGCCGGTTTCCAGGACATTGAGAAAAAGCCGCAGGTCGGTAAGGTCAAAATGCATGGTGCAAGCGCCGTGTAGGAGCGACCCACGGTCGCGAAGACAATCAACCGGCCATCAGCCTCTGCCCAGGCCGAAGGCTGCCTGAGTATATGCCAGATGTTCAACCCGTCCGGCCTGCGCCATGCTGCACGCCATGAACACACTTATCGACTTCTATCAGCACCTGGGCTGGGCCCTGACCGCCCTGGTCATCGGCACCTTCATGCTGGCCGGCACGGTCAAGGGCGTGATTGGCCTGGGCCTGCCCACCGTGGCCATGGGGTTGCTGGGCCTGGCGATGGCGCCGGCACAGGCAGCGGCCTTGCTGATCATCCCGTCCACCGTGACCAATGTCTGGCAATTGGCCAAGGGCGGGCAACTGCGCGGCTTGCTTGCACGGTTATGGCCCATGCTGCTGATGATCGCGGTCGGCACCGGGCTGGGTTCGTGGTGGCTGGGCATCAATGGCGGACCGTCGATGACTCGCGCTCTGGGGGCGGCGTTGTTGCTGTATGCCCTGAGCGGGCTGGCGCTGCCGACGTTCAGCGTTCCGGCTTCGGCCGAGCGCTGGCTGGGACCGCTGTGTGGCCTGCTGACCGGTATCATTGCCTCGGCCACCGGGGTGTTCGTGATCCCGGCGGTGCCATACCTGCAGGCGCTGGGCCTGAGCCGCGACCAACTGGTGCAGGCGCTGGGGCTGTCATTTACCGTCTCGACCCTGGCGCTGGCGGCGGGACTGGCCGGCACCGGCGCCCTGGGCGGCGATGAGCTGGGCGCGTCCTGGCTGGCGCTGGCCCCGGCCCTGCTGGGCATGTGGCTGGGTCAATGGCTGCGCCAGCGCATCAGCGCCGTGCTGTTCAAGCGCGTGTTCTTTATCGGGATGGCCGGGCTGGGCCTGCATTTGCTGATGCAGGGCTGAGCATGTCGATGCGGCGGATCTCAAAGTCGCGGGTCAGGAAGGCATCGCGTTGTTCGGCAAAGGCCGCCATGTGCGGCTGTGCCGAATGCATATCCAGATGCGCCTGGCTTTCCCAGACCTCAAAGAAGATAAACAGGCTCGGGTCTTGCCGGTCGCGCAGCATGTGGTACTCGATGCAGCCTGGCTCCAGACGGCTGATAGCCACGTAGCCACTGAACAGCGCTTCGAATTCGGCGGACTTTTCCGGGCGGGTGTAGGCGTGAAGAATGAAGCTGACGCGCTCGCTCATGGGCGGCTCCTCGGCTGAAAGTGACCATAGTCTAAGTCAACAATCAGCTTTCGATTCGTGATTTCCGGGCAAATGTGATTTGCCCGCCGGCCTCTTTGTCCTGTCGGACGGGCTGGGTATTCTGCCGTCCATTCATTCAGCGAGCCCCTCGACGGGGCGCACCGGCAGAGACTTCCCATGAAAAAGATCCTGTTCCTCAACGGCGGCAAACAATTCGCCCACTCCGACGGCCGTTACAACGCCACCCTGCACCAAGCTGGCCTGGCCTTTATGGACCGCGCCGGTTTCGATGTGAAGGAAACCTTCATTGACGGCGGTTACGACGTGGCCGAAGAGGTGCAGAAGTTTCTCTGGGCCGATGTCATCGTCTGGCAGATGCCCGGCTGGTGGATGGGCGCCCCGTGGACCGTGAAAAAGTACATCGATGAAGTCTTCACCGAAGGCCACGGCAGCCTGTACGCCAACGATGGCCGTACCCGCTCCGATGCCTCGCAGAAATACGGCAGCGGCGGCCTGCTGCACGGCAAGCAGTACATGCTCTCGCTGACCTGGAACGCCCCGCAGCAAGCCTTCGACGACCCGAGCGACTTCTTCGAAGCCAAGGGCGTGGACGCGGTGTATTTTCCGTTTCACAAGGCCAACCAGTTCCTGGGCATGCAAGCGCTGCCGACTTTTCTGGCGGTGGATGTGATGAAACGCCCGGACATTGCAGGCGATGTGCAGCGCTATGAGGTGCACCTGGACAAGGTATTCAACGGCAAATAACGCCGTAGGAGCGCGCTTGCCCGCGACCGAGTGCGAAGCGCTCGCAAAATCTGCGAAACGCCCCAGATTTACGGCTGTGAACACTTTCAAAATCTGCGAAACGCC
>NZ_QFFU01000039.1 GCF_003131185.1 Pseudomonas ovata
CCATTACTACAATCATGACCGGATAAAAGTAAAGCTTGGTGGATTGAGTCCTGTGGAGTTCAGGACTCGCTCTGTAGGCGTATGGCAATAGACTGTCCAACTTTTTGGGGTCAGATCAGACTGTGGGAGGCGGCTTGCCGGCGATGGCTATGGAACAGACGCAGCAGAGCCTCCGCCCACACGTCGGGTGTCAGTCCTGACGCTTACAGCGACTCACTGCTCGACCAGCGGCCCATCAGGGTGTTGGAGGGCAGTTGCTCGTCCAGCAGTTTTTTCGCGGTTTCGGCGCCGGCCACCGGCAGGCCGGTTGGGTCGAGCAGGCCGATCTGCACCAGTACGCTGGCCTGGTCCCAGTAGATGTGCTCATGGCACAGCTTGTCGCCGCGGAACTTGATCACGCCCAGCATCGGGATTTCCACATACTTGCCGGTGGGCGCCACGTTGGGCAGCATCCAGTCGATTTCGCTGGTGTGGGTAAAGCACATCACGAATTCATCGACGATCTGTGACGCGCCGACGGTGCGCGAGATCGGCACCAGCTTCATGTCGGGCGGGTTGCCGTGGACGAAGTGGTGCTGGTAGAAGCGGCTCAGTTCGCGATAGCCCACGCCACCGGTCATGGTCGGGATGTGATTGACGTAGGGTTCGGCCACCATGGTGGCCATGGTCGCGGGCACGTCGCGTGCGGCAAACTCGTATTCGATGTGTTTTTCCCACAGGTCAGACAGGTTGAAGTGCGGGCCGATCTCCTGCTTGAGGGCGGCGATGCTGCGTTGATGAGCCATCAGCGCGGCGGGCTTGTCGTAGTGCATGCCGCCTTGGCGGGCAAAGGCATGGTCCACGCCAGGGTAGGTGTAGATCTCGACCTTGGCGCGCCCGGCCAGGCGCTCGCTGATGGCGGCGCGGGCATTGGCGTCGCAGTAGCTGTCCTGTTCGGCAAAGTGCAGCACCAGGCGGCCCTCGATGCTGTTGGCCTCATCGAGCATCTGCTCGATGCCCATGCCATAGTAGCCCACGCTGCAGGCCGCGTTGGTGCGCGTGGCGGTCAGGTAGGCCAGCTTGCCACCCATGCAGAAGCCCACGTAGCCAAGACCGCTGCCTTCGACCTCGGGCAAGCCGCGCAAGGCGTCGAAACTGGTCGCGATGTCCTGGACGGCTTTGTCGACGTCCATGCGCTGGAACAGGTCGATGGCGCGGGCGAAGTCGGCCTCGGTGTACCCCAGCTCGATGCCCGGCTCCAGGCGCCAGAACAGGTCCGGGACCAGCGCGACATAGCCTTCCTCGGCATAGAAGTCGGCCACCTGGCGCATGTTGGCGTTGATGCCAAAGATTTCCTGGCCGATGACGACGCCGGGACCCTTGCCGCTGGCGGGAACGGCCAGGTAACCGGCGAAGCTGCCGCTGCCGTCGCTGGCTTGAACGATGATCATCTTGCCCATGTCGTGCTCCTCGTTATCGTTATTCATCAGGTTAAGCATCCGGTCGCGGCCTGGACGCTGTCGCGCAGGCGTTCGAACCATACACGCGGCGACAGGCCCTGGTCAGGCCCCAGGATCGAAAAGCCGCCGTCCACCGGAATGTCGACACCGGTGATCCATGACGCGCCGCTGCTGCACAGGAAGGCCACCACCTGGCCGATTTCCTCGCCGCGCCCGACCCGGCCCAGCGGATGGAAGGCCGCGCCGACGCGGTCTGCTACGGCGATGTCACCGCCGCTGAGGCCGGCGACCGTCGGTGACCAGGTCCAGGCCGGCGACACGCTTACCACGCGGATGCCGGTCGGCGCCAGCGTCACGGCCAGGTTGCGGGTCAATTGCAGCATGGCGGCCTTGGAGGCCGGATACAGGGCACGGCCGGCAGCGCCGAACTTGCCACCGGTGCTGCCGATATTGATCACGGTGCCGCCCTGGCTCATGTGCGGCGTGGCTTTCTGTACGAAGATCGCCGCCGACACCAGGTTGACGTTCAGCGTGTGCAGCCACTGGGCGCGGTCCGACAGCAGGCCCTGGTCTTCATAGATGCAAGCGTTGTTGACCAGGATGTCGAGCCGGCCGAAGGCGCTGAGGGTGGCTGTGATGCAGCGCTCGATATCGTCGTCCTGCTCGACATCACAGGCCACGAACCGGCAGTGCTCGCCCAGCTCATGAGCCAGCGCGGTGCCGGTGTCGTGGCTGCGGCCGACCAGCATCACGCGGGCTCCGGCCTGCAGCAACTGGCGGGCAATGTCGGTGCCCAGGCCTTGGGTGCTGCCGGTGACGATGGCCACCTGGCCTTGCAGGCAAGCCGAAGGAATTGAAGTCATAGATCATTCTCCAGAAGGCCGGGCACATCGCTGATTGTGGCAATCAGGCGCATGCACTCCAGGCTGGCCAGGTGCGTGGCCGGTTGCGCGGCGGCGCAGGCATCGGCCACCACGGTGACCTCGAAGCCGCAATCGACTGCATGGCGCACCGTGCTTTCCACCACCGAATGGGTGGCGACGCCGGCAATCAGCAGGTGCCGCGCTTCCAGCTGGCGCAGCAGGGTTTCCAGCGGCGTGCCGTAGAACGCATTGATGCGCGTATGGGTGACAACAAACTCCAGCGGGCCGGGCTGGGGCTGCAAGGCGTCGTGGAACTGCGCGCCCCAGGTGCCGTCCTGCACCGCGCCGCTGGCGGCCACGGCGCGCAGGATCGGTGCGTTCTGTACCAGATCGGCGTAGTCGGGGCGGTAGGCCACGCGCACATGGATGATCGGCCAGCCGCGTGCGCGTGCGCCCTGCTGCAAGGCCACGGCGCTGGCGATCACCGCTGTGCGCGCCGGGTCGTCGGCCGCCAGACCCACACGAATCCGACCGTCCGGGTGCAGCACGTCGTTCTGGTAGTGCAGGGCGATCACCGTCGGGCGGCGCATCAGACGAACACCTCAAGGTTGGCGAACACGTCGTTGCAGTTGATCAGGTCGACGCGCTTGAGCTGGATCTTCCACTGGCCGTCGTCCTGGGTGGCCAGCTTCCAGGTGTAGCGCCCGGCCAGCTGGCGCTGGTCGAGGCGCCATTCGCTGACCTGAAAGGTCGCGCTGACCACCAGCAGCCCCTGGCGGTCGAGCCCTTCTACCATTACGTTGCCGACCAGGTGCGCGGTGCGGGTCACCGGTTGCTGTGACCAGTTGCGTACGTTCTCGACCCGGCGGATGCGCACCTCGCGCAGCATACGGTTTTCCCAAAACAGCGAAATATGCTCGAACGGATCGGCCTGGCCATGCTGTTGCGGCACCCAGTACATGCCGGTGTCGGTGAACAACCGGTCCCATTCCCAGAAGCGGCGCTCATCAAGCAGCCGGGCTTCCTGGTACAGGAACTGTTCAAGCTGGCGCAGGGTGTCGGTCGGCACCTGGGCCGGGGTCAGGTCGTGGGTCGAGACATCAAAGGTGCGATCAAGCAGCATGGGTGCTCTCCTTGGCGATCACGGTGGCGCTCATGTAGTGCTTCCAGGCCGCGAACTGATTGCGCATCGGCAGCTCGCTGGTGCCGTTGGTCGATACCGCGCCATCGGGCAGCGTCTGATCGGTGCCGGCGTAGCGGTGCATGCTGATCCACTCGCCGCCGCGGGTCATGTTGCCTTCCTGGCAGCGGGCATAGACTTCCACGTCATCGGGCATGACGTTGGAGGAGGGCGAGTTGATGACGTTGGCGTAGGTCAGGGCGCGATCAAACACCGCATCCGGCGCGCCTTTGCAGCGAAAGGTCTGGATCTCGACCAGGGTGCGGTCCACGGCGATAGGGCGGATCACACGGAACTGCATGAACACGGTGTGCGGCGAGCCGCTGCCGTAGATCACGGTGTTGTGGCGGTTCATGCCCATGATGGCGCGGGCGCGCTCTTCGCCGTACGCCTGGGTCAGGCACTCGAAATGCGCACGCGAGACCTCATCGCGCTCGGCCGCCGCCGGGTCGAAGATCGCCTCCATGTAGCCGTGGCCGTTGTGATAGGCGCGCAGTTCGAGCTTTTCCCAGAAGTCATAGGGCTCGCCATTGCCGTCCATGATCAGCAGTTCAAAAGGCATTTCGCCCAGTGCCTGCGCCTCATCGCGGGCGGCATCGACCGACGATTCATGGGTGACGCGGGCGTGCATGGTGTCATGCAGGTTCTCGTAGAACACCTTCCAGTTGGAGCGCTGCATGACCTTGAACACGCCGCCGGCCACTTCCACTTCGCCCACCGGCGAGCGGTCGCACAGGTTGTCGATGGAGGTGATCACGCCGCCCAGAAACGCCTTGAGGTCCGGGCCGTGGTCGATCTGGCTGGCAAACACGAAGCCGCGGTAGCTGTCGACCCGCGCCAGGCTGACCATGGAGAAATCGGGGTGTTTCGGGTTGAAGCAGGTGCCCTCGAAACCGTTCTTGAGCGGGGCCGAGAGGTGCTGGCCGTCAAGCTTGAAGGTCCAGGCATGGTACGGGCAGCGGAAGAACTTGCCGACGTTGCCGTCGCCTTCGGCCACCAGCTTGGCGCCCTTGTGCGGGCAGCGGTTGTAGAGCACGTTGACGCCTTTGTCGGCGCCGCGCACCAGGATCACGTCCTGATCGCCAATGCGCGTGGTGTGGTAGTCGCCCGGGTTCTTGACCTGGCTTTCGTGACCGACGTAGATCCACGCCTGACCATAGATGCGCTGCATTTCCAGTTCGAAAAGCTGAGGGTCGGTGTACACGCTCTTGTGCACGCTGTCGTCGCGGACCAGGGCCGCAATCTGTTCGTTGCTGGGAATCATGAGGGTTCCTTATCTAACGGCCATACACAGATGCGGGACAGGCCCACACCCCACAAGTCAGGTTACAAATCGAGCACCAGCCGGGCGCTGCTGGCACGCGACACACAGGTGCAGAAACTGCCATCGGCCCGTTCACGGGCTGACAGGCAGATGTCGCGGTGTTCCACTTCGCCTTCGAGCACCTGCGCCACGCACACCCCGCAGTCGCCGCGTCGGCAGTCGAACATCGGGTCCAGGTCGGCGGCGATCATGGCGTCCAGCACGGTCGTGCCGGCCGGCACCTGCAAGGTCACGCCGCTGGCGCGCAACTCCACCTCGAAGCCGGTTTCAGCCTCGGCCTCCAGTGCGCCGATAAACAGCTCGCTGTGCACCTGCTCATCGTCCCAGCCGGCCTCGCGGGCGGCCTGCAAGACGCTGGTGATCAGCGCCTTGGGGCCACAGACATAGAGATGGCGCCCGTGCGCAGGTGCGTCCAGCAACGTGGCCAATGGCAGGCGCCGCGCCGGGTCGCCGCCGCTGATCCAGCACTGCGCGGTGCCCAGCGCCCGCACTTCATCGAGGTACGCCATGCGCGCCGGTTCACGGCCGGCGTAGTGCAGGGTAAAAGGCCGGTTGTGGCTCGACAGGGCGCGGGCCATGCCCAGGATGGGGGTGATGCCGATGCCGCCGGCAATCAGCAGGCAGTCCTGGGCCTGTTCGTGCAGCGGAAAATGGTTTTTCGGTGCCCGCACCGTGACCGGCTGGCCGGCTTCGACGCCATGAATCCAGCGCGAACCGCCACTGCTGCGGTCTTCCAGTTGCACTGCGATTTCGTAGTGCTGGCCATCGGGCAGATTGACCAGCGAATAGGCGCGCCACAGCGGCTTGTCACCCGGAATCTGCACCTCGATGTGTGCACCCGGCGTGAAGGCCGGAAGAGGGTGCCCGGCGTCATCGACCAGAATCAGACGGCGGACGGTGGCGGTAAGCGGCTCGATCCGCTCGATGCGCAGAGACAGGCTGGACATGCACGATTCCTGAGTGGGGCGGCGGGTCGCCGTTGAAGTCGTGCCTACTGTACGGAGCAGTCAGGGATGCAAAAAAGCCGATACCGGCAAATCGATAGCCGTATCTTGCGTAAATGCACAGGCCGGATCAGCCGGTCTGAAACAGCGAACTGTCAGCCCTCTTGTGCGTCCACCTTCCTGACCGCCTTCGGTCTTTGTCTATCGAGTGATTCAGAGGAGGTGCCTCGATGAAAGCGTCATCACTGTTCCTGAGCCTGTGCTGCGCCGTGCTGCTGCAGGGCTGTTTCGACAATTCCGGCAACGAAACCAAGAACAACACCGACGGCAGCCAGTCATCGGTGCAGATGCAGCAGAAGGACGGGGCGAAACCCGATAAATAGGCCGCGTCCATGGTTTGCGTGCAGGCATCGCTGTACGCAAGCCAGATGAAATGAACTTTGGTCGCGCCACATTTTTCCATTAAGAACCCTCGCGCCGTCTTCAGACCTGTGTCCGAAGCCTGCTCAACGCCACCTGTCGCCAGAGTTCCTTCATGACCCAGATCGCCAACCCTTGCCCTGCGTCTTCCAGACCGTCCTTGCGCCGCGCCATCACCGGCCCGATGTTGTTCCTGTTCATCCTGGGGGATGTGCTCGGTGCTGGCGTCTATGCGCTGGCTGGCACCATCGCCGGTGAGGTGGGCGGTGCCATCTGGGTGCCACTGCTGGTGGCGCTGTTCTTCGCCATGCTCACCGCAGGGTCCTACGCCGAGTTGGTCACCAAGTACCCGCATGCCGGGGCGGCTTCTGTGTTTGCCGAAAAAGCCTTCAAGTCGCCGTTGATTTCCTTTCTGGTGGGCTTTTGCATGCTGGCGGCGGCCGTGACCAGTGCAGCGGGGCTGTCCCTGGCCTTTGCCGGTGATTACCTGGCGGCGTTCGTCGACGTGCCGGCGCCGCTGGCGGCGATGGTATTCCTGATGGTGATCGCGCTGCTCAATGCGCGCGGCATCAAGGAGTCGCTGGGGGCCAACATGGTCATGACCGTGATCGAGGTGTCCGGCCTGCTGTTGGTAGTGGTCGCGGCGGCCTGGTTCTTGCAGTCTGGCCAGGCTGATCTTGCCCGCGCGGTCGAGTTCAAGCCGGGCGTCAATCCGATGCTGGCCGTATTGGGCGCAGCGTTGCTGGCGTTCTACTCGTTTGTCGGCTTTGAGACCTCGGCCAACCTGGCCGAGGAAATCCGGGATGTACGCAAGGTTTACCCGCGTGCCTTGTTCGCGGCGCTGGTGGCGGCGGGTATCGTCTATATGGCGGTGGGCGTGGCGGCCTCGGCGGTGCTGCCTATGGAGCAACTGGTGGCGACGTCGGCACCGCTGCTTGAGGTGGTCAAGGCGTCGGGCCTGGACATCCCGCCCAGGGTGTTTGCCTTCATTGCTCTGGTGGCGGTGGCCAATGGCGCGCTGCTGACCATGATCATGGCCAGCCGGCTGACCTATGGCATGGCCTGTCTGGGCCTGTTGCCGCAACCTTTGGCAAACGTGCTGGCCAAGCGCCGCACGCCCTGGGTAGCAATCGTCGCCACAACCCTGGTGGCCATTGTCCTGACCCAGACCGGCACGCTGGCAGCCCTGGCCGAAACCGTGGTGCTGCTGTTGCTGTTCGTGTTTCTCAGCACCAACCTGGCGGTGCTGGTGCTGCGCCGCGACCCGGTGGGCGAGGCGCATTTTCGCGTGCCAACGTGGGTGCCGGTGCTGGCGATCGTGTCGTGCCTGGTGTTGCTCAGCCAGCAAAGTCTGGACACCTGGCTGCGCGGGGGTGGGCTGATGCTGCTGGGCGCCGTGCTGTATGCCTGCAACCGGATGGCGACACCCCTGGCCAAAGCCGATTGAGGGCAGGGGCGATCAGACTGAAATCATTGACCTGGAGGAGAGCTGCCCCATGAGCGAAACCGATCTTGAAATGGAACTCAAGGCCTGGCGCCTGCTGCTTGAAGACGACGTCTATCGTCTGGAATTTCCCGAGGACTATCACAACACCCTGATTGCACGCGCCAATGAATTGCGCACGCGTGAGTGGATCAGCCAGGAGGACTGGCAGTTGCTCAAGACCGCGGCCGATCAGGCATATGCCTTCACGACCGAGAGGCTGGCGCGCAACCAGCGTGACTGCCTCAAGGTCAGTTCGCTGCACTTGCCGACCCTGCCCTGAGCGCAAAAAAAGATGCCGGGCACCTCACGGGCAGCCCGGCATCAAAGACCTTGCTTCAAGGTTTCAGTGCGCTAGCATGTTGTGGTGAATGCTGTTCATGATCCACAGCGACAGCCCCACCAGCAACGCAATGATCACCACGGTAAACATCAGCGCAATCAGGTTCCAGCGCTGCTCCGAGGCCGTGTCCAGGTGCAGGAAGAACTTCAGGTGAGCAAAGATCTGCACCGCGCCGAACGCGACCACCACCCACACGGTCACGTTGCGTGGCAGCGCCGGGTACATGACCAGGGCGAAGGGGATAAGGGTCAGGAGCACCGACAGGATGAACCCGACGTGGTACGAGCGGCGGCTGCCATGACGGCTGCCAGCGCTGCTGTGAACCGGACTTTGTCTGTACATGTCATGCCACTCCCAACAGGTAAACGACGGTAAATACGCAGATCCAGACGACATCGAGGAAATGCCAGAACAGGCTCAGGCAACTGAGCCGGGTGGCATTGGTGCTGGTCAGCCCGCGCTGCTTGACCTGCGCCATCACCACGAGCATCCAGATCAGCCCGGTGAATACGTGTGCACCGTGGGTGCCGACCAGGGTAAAGAATGCGGTCAGGAAGGCGCTGCGGTCCGGGCCGTAGCCCTCGGCGATCAGATGATGAAATTCATTGATCTCCATGGCGATAAAGCCGCACCCCAGCAGGAAGGTCACCCCCAGCCAGCGCAACACGCCTGCTGTCGAGTCGCGGTTCATCGCCAGCATGGCGTAGCCATAGGTGATGCTGCTCAACAGCAGCAGCATGGTCTCGGCCAGCACATAGGGCAGCTCGAAGATATCGATGGTCGAGGGCCCGCCGGCCACGCTGTCGCGCAGCACCGCATAGCCGGCAAACAGGGTGGCGAACAGGATGCAGTCGGTCATCAGGTAGACCCAGAAGCCGAACACGCTCATGGAGCCTGCGTCCTCGTGGCCCTGTTCATGGTTGTGGGCGATGTCTTTTTCCATCACGAGATTGGACATGGTCAGGCCTCCGCCAGGTCTTTGAGACGCGCTTTTTCGATACGTGCCACTTCCTGCGCCGGCACGAAGTAGTCGATGTCTTCGTCATAGCTGCGCACGATCACGCCCACGATCGAGGCCACCAGGCCAAAGATCGCCATCCACCAGATGTGCCACACCAGCGCAAAGCTGCAGATCAGGGCGAAGACACTGATCACCAGGCCAGATGAGGTGTTGCGCGGCATATGAATGCTGCGGTAGTCGGTGTGGCTGAGGGTGCTGACCCCGCGTTCCTTCATGCCCCAGTAGGCGTCCAGGTCATCGACCTTGGGCTGCTCGGCAAAGTTGTAGAACGGTGGTGGCGAGGCGGTGGCCCACTCCAGCGTGCGCCCGTCCCATGGATCGCCGGTCAGGTCGCGGTATTGGTGGCGGTTACGGATGCTGATGTAGAGCTGCAGCGCCTGGGTGGCCACCCCGCACAGAATGATGCCCACGCCCACCAGCTCCAGCAGCAGCCAGGGACGCCACTCGGGAACGTCAAAGTGATTGAGCCGGCGGGTCATGCCCATGAAGCCCAGGACATAGGACGGCATGAAGGCGAAATAGAACCCGGTCAGCCAGCACCAGAAGGCAATCCGCCCCAGCCGGTCGTTGAGCCGGAAACCGAAGGCCTTGGGAAACCAGTAGGTCAGCCCGGCCATGTAGCCGAAGACCGCGCCGCCAATAATGACGTTATGGAAGTGCGCGATCAGGAACAGGCTGTTGTGCAGCAGGAAGTCGGCCCCCGGCACCGCCAGCAGCACGCCGGTCATGCCGCCGATGCTGAAGGTGACGATAAAGCCCAGCGTCCACAGCATCGGTGTTTCGAAGCGCACCCGCCCGCGGTACAGGGTGAACAGCCAGGTGAAGATCTTCACCCCGGTCGGCACGGCGATGATCATCGTCATGATGCCGAAGAAGGCATTGACGTTGGCCCCCGCGCCCATGGTGAAGAAGTGGTGCAGCCAGACAATGAACGACAGGAGGGTGATCGCAATCGTGGCCCAGACCAGCGAGACATAGCCAAACAGGCGTTTGCTGCTGAAGGTGGCAGCGATCTCCGAGAAAATGCCGAACGCCGGCAGGATCAGGATGTACACCTCCGGGTGTCCCCAGGCCCAGATCAGGTTGACGTACATCATCGGGTTGCCGCCGGCCTCGTTGGTGAAGAAGTGCATGCCCAGGTAGCGGTCCAGCGAGAGCATGAACAGGGTTGCAGTGAGAATTGGAAAGGAGGCCAGGATCAGGATCGAGGTGCACAGGGCATTCCAGGTGAACACCGGCATCTTGAACAGTGTCATGCCGGTGGTGCGCATTTTCAGGATGGTGACGAAGAAGTTCAGGCCCGTCAGCAGTGTGCCGATGCCTGAGATCTGCAAGGCCCAGATGTAATAGTCGACCCCCACCCCCGGGCTGTAGGCAATGCCCGATAACGGCGGATACGCCACCCAGCCGGTGCGGGCGAACTCACCCACCCCCAGAGAGATATTGACCAGGGCGGCACCCACCACGAACAGCCAGAAGCTCAGCGCATTGAGAAACGGATAGGCCACGTCACGGGCACCGATCTGCAAGGGCACGATGACGTTCATCAGGCCCACCACAAAGGGCATGGCCATGAAGAAGATCATGATCACGCCGTGGGCGGTGAAAATCTGGTCGTAGTGTTCCGGCGGCAGATAGCCCGGCCCGCCACTGGCCGCCATCGCTTGCTGGGTGCGCATCATGATCGCGTCGGAAAAGCCGCGCAGCAGCATGACCAGTGCCACGATGATGTACATGCAGCCGATCTTCTTGTGGTCCACCGTGGTGAACCACTCGCGCCAGATATACCCCCACTGGCGTTTCCAGGTGATCGTGCCCACCAGCGCCAGGCCCATGAGCCCTACGACGGCCAGGGTGTACATGACAATGGGTTCGCTGGTCGGGATAGCGTCCCAGGACAGTTTTCCAAACATGATCAACGCTCCTCGGCCATCAAGTCTTTTTGCGCATCAGTGCGCGGTTGCGGCGCAGGCGTTTGAACCTGGTCGCGCGTCCCGCCCCGGGCTTTGTTCATGCCTTCGTACGTGTCGACAATGTTCAGGAACAGGCGCTCCTGAACAGGTGAGTAGTAAGTAACGTCGTGTTTTACAGTGGGCTTGGCCAGCGTGGCATAAGCGGTATTGTCCAGAGGGTGGGGAACGGATTTCACCTTTTCGATCCAGGCCTGGTAATCGTCCGGGGTCAATGAAAGTGTCGAGAAGTTCATATCGGAAAAGCCATGGCCGTTATAGTTGGCGGCAATGCCGCGAAACTCACCGGTTTCGTTGGCAATCAAATGAAGTTTGGTTTGCATGCCGGCCATGGCATAAATCTGCCCGCCCAGGGCCGGAATAAAGAACGAGGTCATTGCCGCATCGGAGGTGACGGTAAAACTCACTGGCGTATTCACCGGCAGGGCCAGTTCATTGACCGAGGCAATGCCCAGGTCGGGGTAGATAAACAACCATTTCCAGTCGATGGCCACCACTTGCACATTGATGTGGTCAACGTCCGAATCCAGTGGTCGGTACGGATCCAGAGCGTGAGTAGTGTGCCAGGTCACCCAGCCCAGCACGCAGATGATCAGGAACGGCACGCCCCAGACCACCGCTTCGATCTTGTGCGAACTGGCCCAGCGCGGCGTGTAGCGGGCCTTCTTGTTGGTGGCCCGGTAACGATAGGCGAACAGGAACGTCATCACGATGACCGGGACGACCACCAGCAGCATCAGGCCGGTGGCCAGGATAATCAGGTCCCGCTCATCCCTGGCCACATCACCCTTGGGATTGAAGACAATCAGGTTGCAGCCCGTTAATAGGAAACTGGCAGCAAGGTACGCCAGGTGAGGTACGTAAGTTCGCTTCATTATAGGCTCCTGTGTCATGACTGATCCGTGTAGAACGCGAGACGACGACGCACCTGTACAACGCGTTAGTGCGGCGGCAATGGTCGCTTCGCTTGTTTTTCAGCGAAGCGAAGTTGCTTCGCTTGTTGGCCGATGACTGCACCCTGACGAGGCGGTGCCGTCTCGCTTACTTTCCACCTGTTGAGGCCGTGGGCTTAAAGTAATTGTCAGGTAAGTTCGCCGCTGTCTCGAGGGTTTTTGAATAAAGCTATCAGTGTTGGTGCAATGATTTGTTACGCAGGCTGACGAACGGTTAAACAAGCGAAGCGGAACTAACGATTGGTAATAACAGGCCGTGCACAGACCGGCTGGCCGAAGGATGGAATCATTCATGCCAAGGGCAGGTCATTGTCGGAAATACCCTTATAAGGAGCGCATCATGTTTGTTCGTGGCAGAGCGTATAACACTTGGATCGAACAGGATCAGGCCGATGAATGCTTCGAGCAGGAAGCGGAAAACGGCTGCCATATCGAAGTGCGGGCCAGGGAAGTGGAAGGGGGCGACATCCAGGTATTTCTGGGCGTCTATGGCGACGGCGGACAGCCTGTGGTCGAGCGGATCATGACGTTGCCCGGCAGCGAATGGGATGTCGAGTGCGCGCTCAAGCGCGGCATCGATCAGGCCGAGCGCATCGCCGGTGGTGAGTCGGGGCGGTTACCGTGCGCCGATGCGCACCTGCATGGCGACGATTGACGGCGCGTCGGCCAGGCAGCTGCAGGTTGTTTATGCCGAGTGAAACTCGACCGTCAGGTGACTGACTTCGTGCACCGGCGTAAGGCGCTGACGAATATCTTCGGCCGATGCGCCGGGGTTGCCCATGACGCTGACGATGGCCGCATGCGCTTGCGGCCCGATGCGCCAGACATGCAGGTCGGTGATGGTTGCATCGCCGGGTTGTTCAACCCGAGCACGGATTTCCTCGGCGACCTGTGCGTCGGTCTGGTCCAGCAGGACACTGGCCGTCTCGCGCATCAGGCCCCAGGCCCAGCGCGCGATGACGAGGGCGCCGACCAGCCCCATGAGCGGGTCCAGCCACACCCAGCCCAGGTAGCGGCCGGCGAGCAGGGCAACGATGGCCAGCACCGAGGTGAGGGCATCGGCGAGGACATGCACATAGGCCGCCTTGAGGTTGTTGTCGCTGGCGTGAGGGGCATGATGATGATGATGATGGTCATGGTCATGGTCATGGTCATGGTCATGGTCATGGTCATGGTCATGAGAGTGCCCGTGCCCCAGCAGCAGGGCACTGACGATATTGACCACCAGACCCACAATCGCCACGAGGGTCGCGGTGCCGAATTGAACCTCGGCAGGATTCAGCAACCGCATCAGCGATTCGCCCGCGATCCCCAAGGCAACCATGCCCAGAATCAGGGCCGAAGCAAATCCGCCCAGGTCACCGACCTTGCCGGTGCCGAAGCTGTAGCGCGGGCTGGTGGCATGACGCCTTGCATAGCGGTAGGCCAGCGCGGCAATGCCCAGGGCGCCGGCATGGGTCGCCATATGAAAGCCATCGGCAAGCAACGCCATGGAGCCGGTGAGGTAGCCGGCGGTGATTTCACCGACCATCATCACCAGAGTGAGCGCCACCACCCATAAGGTGCGCCTGGCGTTTTCGTCGTGCGCGGCGCCGAGATAGACGTGATCATGGACGTAAGGGCTGTTCATCCGGGCATTCCTTATCAGGAGTAACGGCGAATGGCTTCGAGCAGTTCCTCGACGCCCCGGTTGCGTTCCTGTTCGCTCAGCGCCGGATTGGCAACATGCTCCCTGGCGTGGTCCTCGATGATTTCTTCCATCAAGCCGTTGATGGCGCCACGTGTGGCAGCCACCAAGTGCAGGGTTTTGGCGCAATCGAGATCCGACTCCAGGGCGCGTTCGACTGCCTGCAGTTGCCCGGTGATGCGTTTGACCCGCTTGAGCAGCGCGTCTTTGTTGGCGGCGATGTGACCCATGACGTTTCCCTGTGCGTTTCAGGGTTGCATCATAGGTATACCCCCTATACCTATGCAATGAGTATTTATAGACGGTGGAAACCATCGGATGCACCCATGGCAGGTATCCGTCATGGCTGTTCAGAAGTCGACTGTCGCCGACACTGATACGCTGCGCGGCGCGCCCTGCGAAAACGCGCCGTACGAGGCCACACCCGACCAGTACGCCTGGTCCAACACGTTCTGCACCATGACGCGAAACGTGGTCGGTCGTTCAGCCAGGCGCAGGGTGTAGCGTGCGCCTGCATCAAGCCGGGTCCAGGCCGCCAACTGTTGTGTGTTGGCCTGGTCCACGTACTGGCTGCCGGTATGGATTGCACCGCCGCTCAGGGTCAGGCCCTCGATCCATGAAGTGTCCCATTCAGCCCAGAGATTGGCCTGGATATGCGGTACGCCTACTGGTGCATGGCCGCGATTGGCGGGCGTTGCGGTACGCGTCAGCTCGGCATCGAGCAGCGTCACGCCCCCCAGCAGGCGCATGCCGGGGGCCATTTCACCGAACACATTCAGCTCCAGGCCGCGATTGCGCTGTTCACCCTGAACCGAGAACATCCCCGAGGCCAGCTCGCCACTGGGTTTGGTGATCTGAAACAGCGCCACGCTGGTGGTGAAGGCGCCGTAGTCGGCCTTGATCCCGAGTTCATGCTGGCGAGAGAGATAAGGCGCGAAGATTTCCCCGGCGTTGGTGGCGGCGGAGGGCGCGATATCACCCTTGCTCAGGCCCTGGATGTAGTTGTAGTAGAGCGATACCTGATCCCAGGGTTTGAGCAGCAGGCCGAACAGCGGCGTCGTCCTGCCGTCGTCATGGGGCGAGTTCAATCGGCCGTTGGCGTCGTAGTTATAAGACTCGATACGCTGCTGGCGCACGCCGAGGGTTACCTGCAGGCGTTCATCGAGCACCGACAGCGTGTCGGCCAGGGCTACGCCGGTCAGTTCGCTTGCGGATACTTTCGGGGTGTCTGGCCTCTGGAGCCAAGGCCTGGCGCGTTCGATCGGGTGGTCAATATTCGACAGAACCGGCGCGCCGGTCACGATCCCGCGTGACAGTTCGTCGCGATAACGACTGACTTGCAAGGTTGTCCGGTGGCTGACCGGCCCGGTGTCCAGGCGCAGGCGTAAACCGGCATCGACGGTATGGCGCTCGACCTCGAACCGGTAGTAGCCCGGTATCGAGGACGTGTCGCCGGCGGCATTGATGATCGTGGGGGTCTGGTCGGACAGCCGTGCGACTGCCGAGGTGCCGCCACCGGTGTGGGCGAACAGTATCAGCGTGTCGCTCAGGTCGTATTCGCCGGTGAACAGGGCCGATTGATCACGGGTGCGCGACCAGCCCCAGGCCTGGCTGACGTTGACACGGCCGTTGGCCGCCGCCGGAACATCGAGGCCCGGGGCGATCAGGAACGGCCTTGAAGCAGCATCAATGCGTTCTTGCTGGCTGAGCCAGTCCAGGCTGGCGCGCAGGCGTTCGCCCTGATAGTCGAGCGCAATGGCGCCGATGTCGATGTCCCGCGCCTGGTTTTCGATCGCCGTGTCGCCTTGCTGGGTGCTGGCGTTAAGGCGCACGCCGAAGCGGCGCTCCTCGCCCAGGCGTCGGCTGACATCAAGGTGGCCGCCGATCTGGGCATCCTGTGCGTAACGGGCGACAAGGCGGGTCAGGTCCTGCTCCAGGGCACGCTTGGGCACCACGTTGATGACGCCACCGACGGCACTGTTGGGCGACATGCCATAGAGCAGGGCGCCCGGGCCCTTGAGCAGCTCGATGCGTTCGGCGTAGTCGGTGAACACCCGATAGTTCGGCGCGACGCCATACACGCCGTCGAACGCCAGCTCACCGAGGTTGCCTTCGGCGACCGGAAAGCCACGGATGAAGAACGAGTCGACAATCCCGCCTTTCTGGCCGGTGGAGCGCACCGAGGCGTCGCGCTCTAGCAGGTCGCCGACGGTGACCGCCTGTTGATCCCTGACCAGCGCCGAGGTCCAGGTGCTGACGCTGAAGGGCGCGTCCATCACATCGGTATTGCCCAGCACACCCAGCCGTGCGCCAGTGGCGACCTGCCCACCGGCATACTCGGTTGTCAACGGGTCGGCACGCTTGCCGGTAGAGGTCACGGTCGTTTCGTCCAGCGTGATCCGGCGCTGCACCAGGGTGTAGCTGCCGTCACTGCGTAACAGCATGCCCAGGCCGCTGCCCTCCAGCAGCCGATTGATGGCCGCTTGCACCGAGTATTCGCCCACCACGGCGGGGCTGTTCAGGCCGGCGGTCAGCGCCGGCTGGAACGACAGGGCAATGCCGGCGTCCACGGCAAAGCGCGACAGGGTAGCGCCCAGCGGGCCTGCGGGAATTTGATAGGTGTGCAGCGCCGTGGCATTCAGCGGCGCAGCCTCGACGGCCAGGGCCGGCGGACAGAACAGGCCGCTCAGGGCAAGGCCCAGCGCTGAACGACGCAAGGCGCGTTGCAAGTGACGATCCGGGCGCAAGGCGCTTGCAGCGGGCATGAATGGACCTGTGGGCCGGACGAAAGGGTACGTGTTCATAAAGCCAGCCGAGCGCGAAAAAAGTATCACCCGTGCAGCTGATTTCGATCAGTCAAGCATGCGCGCAGCCGGTGAAACGTCTCGTGTGTTTGCTGCGCGCCGCCTTGGCGGCGGTTCCATTTCCTGCAGGTTTTTGCATTGTCTCAGGCATGCGAGAGCGTGACCCACATGCCCAGCAGCGGGTCGCTGACCCGGATCGGGTAGGTGCGTACCAGCATGTTCAGCGTGCGTCGGGTGTCAATGACCGGGTAGGCACCGGAAATGCGCACCCCGGCAATCGCCGGGTCAAGGCGCAGAACGCCCCGGTGATAGCGCGTCAGTTCAGCGATGAAATCGTCCAGGCGCAGGTTGTCGGCCATCAGCATGCCTTGGGTCCAGGCATTACTGTGCGGCGCGGCCAGGGACAGCTCGCCAAAGGCGCTCGATGAAAAATCGCTGCGTTGTCCTGCGTGCACGATCAAGGGCGCGGACTGGCTGTTCCCGGCCAGTTCGACCTGCACAGCGCCTTCGAGCACCACCAGTTGCGTGCGTGGCTGCAGTTGCCGCACGGTAAAGCGCGTGCCCAGCGCCTGCAGGTGA
This sequence comes from Pseudomonas ovata, assembly GCF_003131185.1. Lineage (GTDB taxonomy): Bacteria > Pseudomonadota > Gammaproteobacteria > Pseudomonadales > Pseudomonadaceae > Aquipseudomonas > Aquipseudomonas ovata. The sequence goes on from NZ_QFFU01000039.1 coordinate 17,011, forward strand.
CCCTGGCGGGTCGCGACCCGAAACGGTCGCGGCGGTTGCGCAGGGTCCGCTGCGGTCTGCACCTGAATTTCGCCGTCGCGCAGATGGATGAGCCGCTGCTGGATATCGAATCGCACATCGATGGCGGTATCGGTGTTCAGGGTCACGGTCGAGCCGTCGGCCAGGGTCAGCTCGCGTTGCTGGCCAACAAGGGTGCGATGGTCGGCCGACCATTGCTGGACCTCGGCCAGTTTCCAGCCACCCCAGCCGACCGGCACGACGGCCAGCAGCGCCGCCAGCTTACCCAGCGCGGCACGCCGGGCAGGGCTGCCAGGACGGTCAAGGGCCGACATCGCCAACGACGGCGGCACGCCGCCAAGCTTGCTTTGCAGCGCCTGTACGCGGCCCCAGGCCCGGATACGCGCGGGCGTGCTGGTTTTCCAGTGCTCCCATTCGGCCCGTTCGGTTTCGTCGAGTTCGCCTTCACTCAGGCGCATCAGCCAGTCGGCGGCTTCTTCAATGGCCTGTTGATCGAGGGGCGGCTCCTGACGACGCGTGAGCACTCACTCCACCCGCAACAGGCACTGCACGAAGGCTTGCTTCATGTAGCGCTTGACCGTAATCAGCGATACGCCCAGTTGCGTGGCGATGTCGTCGTACTTCAGGCCGCTGATCTGCGACAGCAGGAAGGCACGCTTGACCAGGGGGGGCAGGGTGTCGAGCATGGCGTCGATGTCGTGCAGGGTTTCCAGCACGATCAGACGCCATTCCGGCGAAGGCACCTCGTGGGCCGGCACCTGCGAGAGCGCTTCCAGATAGGCCTGCTCAAGGGCCTTGCGCTGGTACCAGTTGATCAGGATGCCCTTGGCCACGCAACTCAGGTAGGCCCGCGGCTGGTTGATGACGGTGACCTGGGAGGCGAGGATCCGAGTGAAAGTGTCCTGCGCCAGGTCCGCCGCATCCATGGCATTGCCCAGCCTTTTTCTCAGCGTTGCGTACAGCCAGCCGTGATGGCCGGCGTACAGGGCTTCGATCACGCGCAGGTGAGTGTCGTCATGGGGGGCAAGGGTTTCGCTCATGGCGGCCGCATTTCATGCAATTGAGAATTGTTCCCGATGCTAGTGTAGAAGCCGGCTGCGATGCAAGCGGCGATTGGCGGCGTGCCAACAGTCGCCAGAACGCGGCAGGGGCAAAAAAGCCTCACGGACGGTGATACTTTTTGGCTGCTCGGCTGGCAATAGGAGTGATTAGCATTTTCGCTTCTTGAACAGGATTCCCGCCATGCCCGTTGTCAGTCGTCCCCGCGCCGAGCGCGCGTTAACGCTCGCCATTCGTACCGCCTTGTCGAGCCTGGTCCTGGCCACAGGCAGCGCCAGTACCTGGGCGGCCGATCCTGTTCCCGGCGAGGCCGGCACCGAGGTGCTGATCCTCGACACCACCGACATCAAGGCGCGTTACAACACGCCGACCGCATTGCCCGACACCCTTGCCGGTGGCCAGGTTGCGCGGGGTGCCCGGCTGGGCATGCTGGGCAACAAGGATGTGCTGGACACGCCCTTCAGTGTCACCAGCTACACCGCCAAAACCCTGGCCGACCTGCAGACCGTGACGGTGGCCGATGCGCTGCAACGGGACCCTTCGGTGCGCTCCACCGGCCAGACCGGCGGTATCGTCGATTCGTTTTTCATTCGTGGTTTTCCCATTGGCGAGGGCAACCTCGGTGAGCTGGCGTTCGACGGCGTGTATGGCGTGGCACCCAACTACCGGGTGTTCACCGAGTACGCCGAGCGGGTCGAGGTGCTCAAGGGGCCCGGCGCGCTGATGTACGGCATTTCGCCCAACAGTGGCGTCGGTGGCGTGATCAATGTCGTGCCCAAGCGTCCGCTGGACGAAGACCTGACCCGGTTTACCGGCACTTACGCCTCCGATTCGCAGGTGGGCGGTCATCTGGACCTCAGCCGGCGGTTCGGTGAGGAGAAGCAGTTTGGCGTGCGTTTCAACGGCAATATGCAAGGGGGCGATACCGCCATTGACGATCAGCAGCGCGACATCGGGATCGGTGCCATTGCCCTGGATTATCGCGGTGAGCGCCTGCGCCTCAACCTTGATTACATCAGTCAGAAGGAAAGCGTCGACGCCGCTTCACGGCCGTTCACCGTCGCGCCGGGCGTGGAGGTACCGTCCGCACCGAGCGGGCGCACCAACCTGCCGCAGCGCTGGGGCTGGTCGGACACCCGGGAGCAGTCGGCCCTGCTGGGCGGCGAATATGACCTGAGCGACAGCGTGACCGTGTTTGCCCATGCCGGTGGCGGACGCTCTGACGTCAAGCGGCTGTCTGACCAGGTGCCGAGAATCCTCAATGAGGCCGGCGACACCAGCAACGTGCCGGGCTATTACAAATTCAACGTCGATCGCTCCACTGCCGATGTCGGCCTGCGGGGTGTATTCGCCACGGGCCCTGTTACTCATACCACCACGGTCATGGCGACCCGCTACCAGGACGAACTGTCACGGGGGATCAACAACGGCAGTGACATCCGTTCGAATATCTATCACCCCGTCGACACCGCCAAGCCTTTCATTGCCACGCCCAAGGTGCTGCGTATTTCCGAGTCGGAGCTGTCCGGCATTGCCGTGACCGACACCTTGTCGATGCTCGACGAACGCGTGCAACTGACCCTCGGCGTGCGCCGCCAGGACATCGAGTCGCGCAACTACAGCGCCGCAGGTCCCGTCAGCTCGGCCTACAGCGACAGCGCCACCACGCCCCTGGTCGGTGTGGTGGTCAAGCCCTGGGAAGACGTCTCGCTGTACTACAACTACGTCGAAGGCCTGAGCAAGGGCGACATCGCTCCCGGCACCGCAGCCAATGCCGGCCAGACCTTCGCCCCGTACGAGTCGAAGCAGCATGAACTGGGCGTCAAATATGAGCACGGCACGTTCATGACCACGCTGGCGCTGTTCCAGATCGAGAAGCCCAGCGGCGAAGTCGGCGCCGACAACCTGTTCTCGGTGCAGGCCGAACAACGCAACCGTGGCCTGGAGCTGAGCCTGTTCGGCGAAGTCGCGCCGGGCGCGCGCCTGATGGGCGGCGTGACGTTGCTGGACGGCAAGCTCACCGACTCGGCCACCACCGCCAACCGTGGCAACAAGCCGGTCGGTGTACCGGATGTGCAAGCCAACCTCTGGGCCGAGTGGGATACACCGGGGCTTGAGGGTTTCACGCTGACCGGTGGCGCCATTTATACCGACCGCCAGTACATCAATCAGGCCAATACCCAGCAACTGGACGCCTGGACCCGCTTTGACATGGGCGTGCGCTACACCACCCGCATCGAAGGCCGGCCGACGACCCTGCGTGCCACGGTGCAGAACGTCTTCGATCGTGAGTACTGGTCGGGCGTGGCGTCGTATGGGGCGTTCTCGCCGGGTTATCCTCGGACGTTGCAGGTGTCGGCGACGGTCGATTTCTGAGGTCGCTCAGGCCATGAATGGTCAAGGGGCATCGCTTTGCTGCACGAAAGCCATTTGAGTGCAGAGTCATTACAGTCAGCTCTGGTAATCAGAGGCCCGGCACGTCAATCAATATGGGCGTGCTCATCGCTTTTTGAATGTTTTGAAATGCATCATGTCGATGTAACATGGCATTTCATCTGCACTACAGCTACTGTCCAGCACCTGCCAATGGCTGCGGTACAGGCGGGTCATGTTTGGCCAGCCATCCGGTTTCAGTCTTTTTTGGAATACTCCATGACAGCTCCGTTGGACACCGACGCAAGGGACGCCTCGGATCGGTTAAGGACGCTGGAGACTTACGACATTCTCGACTCGCCCCGCGAAGCCGGGTTCGACGGGCTGGTCGCGCTGGCCGCGCAGCTTTGTGAGGCGCCCATTTCGGTGGTCAACCTCATCGCCAGCGATCGCCAATGGTTCAAGGCCGAAGTGGGCCTTGGCCTGCGTGAAACGCCGCTTGATGTGTCGATCTGCAAGCATGTGCTCTTGCAACCTGGTCTGACGGTGATTGATGACTTGCGCAATGACCCGCGCATGAACTGCAATCCGCTGGTGACGGTCGACGGCGGCTTGCGTTTTTATGCCGGATGCCTGCTCGAAACGCCCGACGGCGTTGGGCTTGGCACCCTGTGTATCCTGGATACCAAGCCCAGAGAACTGCGTGAAGACCAGCGTTTTGCCTTGAAGATCCTGGCGTCTCAGGTCATGACGCAAATGGAGTTGCGTAAATCGCTCAGGGAAAAAGAGCAGCTTCTGGTGCAGCAGGAAATGCTGTTGCAAGAGGTCAATCACCGTACGAAAAACAACCTCCAGCTCATCGTCAATCTCATCCAGCTGCAGCAGCGTCAGCTCACCGATGACGTGGCGCGCGAGGCCTTGCTCGATACATCGCGCCGTATCATGAGCATCGCCGCCGTGCATGAGCGGCTCTATAAGGCCGATCAGGCCGGCTCGGTCGATGCGGCGTCCTACCTTCAGGAAATCATGCGCGGCATTCAGGCCACTGCCCCTGCTGCGGTGGCGTTTGATGTGTCGCTGGCCTCTGTGCACCTGGCCCTGGACAGGGCCATACCGCTGGCACTGATCGTCAATGAGCTGGCCATCAACTCGCTCAAGTACGCTTATCTTGGAGCCGATTCAGGGCTGATCAGCGTCAGGCTGGCGTGCAGCGACCGGCATGTGACATTGATTGTCGCCGATGCCGGACTGGGTCTGCCCCAAGGGTTCGAAGACAAGAAAAGCCGCTCTCTGGGCATGCGGATCATCATGTCCCTGGCCCGGCAGATTGGCGCCGAAGTCATATTCACCAACCTTCGCCCCGGGGTTGAATGCAAGGTCTGCTTTGATCTTTGAGCGGCTGTGATCAAACCGGTAAGTGGCCACTACCGAGCGTCCGGAAATATTGATAGCATCCGGCCACTTTGGCATGCGCGGCTGTTGCAAGGCCATTCATAGCGTACCCAGGTCATGGCCGGCGGCGTCCTTGTCTGTTGCCCGGGCTGACCAACGGAGTTCAGGTTCTCTGAACGCTTGTCGATACCCCGATTGAATATTTCCGACCTTGTACAGGGATGTGGCGAATGAAGCAGGCAGTGTGGTGGGCGGTGTTGGCCCTGATCAGCGGTGCAGCGCAGGCTGCGAGCGACAGTGATCCACTACTCGAGGGCGCCAAGTCTGCCTCCAGCGAGGTTCGCGGCGTACTGCGCGCTCGCTTTCAGGCGGTATTGGCCAGTGAATTGGCTGGCCGGGTGACGGAGCTGCCTTACGCCGAAGGGCAATCGTTCAGCAAGGGCGATGTGCTGGTGCGTTTCGATTGCAGTGCTTATCAGGCTCAGGCCAATGCTTCCGGCGCCGCTGTGCGGGCGACTCGTGAAGAGCTGCGCAACAAACAGCAACTGGCAGCGCTCAATTCCGTCGGCAAATTCGAGGTGACCCTGGCCGAGGCCCGGCAGGCTCAGGCCCAGGCCGAGTCGCAGGTCTATCAGGTGCAGGTCCAGCGCTGCCAGGTGAGGGCGCCGTTCGATGGCCAGGTCGTGGTGCGACGCGTGCAGGCGCACGAAAGCGTCGCCAGCGGCACGCCACTGCTGGAAATCGTCGACAACCGCTCCCTGGAAATCCATCTGTTGGTGCCTTCGCGCTGGCTTGGCAAGCTCAAGCCCGACCAGACCTTCAGTTTCGTCCCGGATGAAACCGGCACGCCGATCAACGCCGTCGTCAAGCGCCTGGGGGCGAGGATCGACGAGGGCAGCCAGACGCTGCTGTTGATCGCGAGCGTACCGGCCAACACTCAGGGCCTGCTGGCCGGTATGAGCGGCACGGCGCACTTTTCGGAGTCGCCGTGAACGCTCCTGTCCCAGGCGCCCTTGAACAGCTTCTTGCCCATTACCTCAAGCTTGAGCGTCAGGCGCGTGCGGCCGCTTCGGTCGAGGTACTGTCTTTCAGCATGGTCAACGACAGCCAGGCGCTGTTCGGCTTCCGTCACGCCGCCTTGCTGATCACAGGAAAGGTACGCGCCCTGACTGGCATCAGTGCGGTCGAGCCGAACGCGCCGTTCGTGGTGTTCATTGAGCGCATTGCCTCGCGCCTGGCGGCCGGTGAGCGTTTCGCCTTGCCGGGCGTGGTGCCTCCAGAAGATCTGGACCAGGCCAGTCGTGATGACTGGCAGGCGCTGTCGGCCCCTCATGCCTTCTGGCTGCCACTGAAAAGCCGCGAGGGTGAGGTGTTTGGCGGTCTCTGGCTGGCCCGTGATACCGACTGGAATGGCGCCGAACAGGCCCTGTTGACGCAGTTGGGCGATTGCTACAGCCACGCCTGGCGTGCCTTGCAGCCGGGCAAACCGTGGCGTTTGCGCTGGCCGGGGCGGACCCGCTGGGCGATGGCCGCGGCCTTGTTGCTAGTGCTTCTGGTACCGGTGCGCCAGTCGGTGCTGGCACCCGCCGAAGTGGTGCCGCTCAATGGCCAGGTCGTGGCCGCGCCGCTGGATGGGGTGGTGGCCGAATTTCTGATCAAGCCCAACCAGTTGGTAAAGACCGGGGAGGTGCTGGTGCGCTTCGACGCCACCAGCCTCAAGGCCCAGGCCGATGTGGCCGAACGCACCCTTGGGGTCGCCGAGGCCGAATTGAAGGCCAATACCCAGCGGGCATTTTCCGATGCTGACTCCAGTGCCCGGCTCGACCTGCTGGCCGCCCGGGTCGAGCAGAAACGCGCTGAACGTGATTATGCCCGCCAGTTGCTGGCGCGCAGTGAGGTGCGCGCTGAACGTGACGGCATCGCCGTGTTCGCCGATGCCCAGCGCTGGACCGGCAAGCCGGTGCGCACAGGCGAGCGCTTGCTGGAAATCGCTGACCCGTCCCGGGCCGAGCTGCGTATCGAACTGCCGGTGGCCGATGCCATCGGCCTGGAGGCGGGCGCTGAAGTTGCGCTGTTCCTGGACAGCGATCCGCTGAATCGTCATCGTGCAACGTTGGAGCGTGCCGCGTACCAGGCCCAGAACACGGCGGCCGGGCAACTGGCCTATCGGCTCGATGCAGCCTTCGAGGCGGCCCCGCCGCGGATCGGCTTGCGCGGCACAGCCAAGGTCTTCGGTGAGCGGGCGCCGTTGGCGCTGTACCTGCTGCGCCGACCGCTGGCCGCCCTGCGCCAGGCGGTGGGCCTGTGATATTGCCGGCGCTGCGTGCCGACCTGCAGCTTTCAGCGGGGGCGCCGGGGCTCGACGGTTCGCCGCAATGGACACTGGCCGACCCGCTGCGTGGCAAGTACTTCAAGCTGGGCGCGCCGGCCATGCGACTGTTGAGCCATTGGGCGCTGGGCGACCCGGCGCGGGTGTTGAGCGCGGCCAATGCCGAGCCCGGTGCGCCGCTGGGGCCGCAAGCGATCGAAGAACTGCTGCGTTTCTTGCGCGGGCATGACCTGATCAGCGCCAGCGATGCCGAGCAACGTGCCGGTTACGAGGTCAAGGCGGCCAGCCAGCGCCAGGGCTTATGGACCCAGGTGCTGCACAAATACCTGTTCTTCCGCATTCCGCTGTGGCGTCCGGATGCTTTTCTCAATCGCACCTGGCCGTGGCTGGAGCGTTTCGGTCCGAGCCTGCTGCGTTTGGGCCTGCCGACAGTGCTGTTGCTGGGTATCTTTCTGGTCATGCGCGACTGGGAGCGTTTTCTGGCGACCTTTCCGCATCTGCTCAGCCTGGGGGGCGTGGCGGCCTTTGCCATCGCGCTGGGTTTTGCCAAGCTCTGCCACGAATTCGGTCATGCCTATATGGCCAAGCGCGCCGGCTGCCGGGTGCCGAGCATGGGTGTGGCGTTCATGGTCTTGCTGCCGATGCTCTACACCGACGTCAGCGATGCCTGGCGTGTGCAGGACCGGCGTACCCGCCTGTTGATCGGTGCCGGCGGCGTGCTGGCCGAGCTGTTGCTGGCCTGCATGGCCTTGCTGGCCTGGTCGTTGTTGCCGGACGGGGCAGGCCGCACGGCCGCGTTCATGCTGGCCAGTGCGACGTGGATTACCACGGTGATCATCAACGTCAACCCGCTGATGCGCTTTGATGGCTACTTTCTGCTCAGCGACCTGTGGGGCGTCGACAACCTGCAAAGCCGGGGTTTTGCCCTGGGCCGCTGGCACCTGCGCGAGCGTCTGTTCGGCTACGGCGAGCCGGCACCGGAGCGCTGGTCGCCGGCGCTGCGCAAGCGCCTGCTGTGCTGGAGCTATGCCGCCTGGATCTGGCGCGCAGCCCTGTTTTTCGGTATCGCCCTGGCGGTGTATCACCTGTTTTTCAAGGTGCTCGGCATCTTCCTGATGATGGTCGAACTGGTGTGGTTCATTGGCCTGCCGATCTGGCGCGAGTGGGGGCACTGGTGGCAGCACCGCGACAAGGCACAGCCCCGTAAGGTGCTATTGCTTGGCGTCGGGCTGCTGGCGTTGCTCACGATATTGGTGGTGCCGTGGCGCAGCGCGGTGGAAGTGCCGGCGATGCTTGAAGCGCAACGCGTCAGCGCGTTGCACGCACCGGCCCCGTCGCGGGTGCGCGAGGTGCGGGTCAAGGATGGGCAGCCTGTCACGCACAATCAGGTGCTGTTGACGCTGGAGTCGCCAGACCTTGAGTCGCGCCTGAGCATTACCCGGCGCGAAATCGAGATTCTGCAATTGCAACTGCGCCGCCAGTCGGGCCGCAGCGCCACGGCCGCCGACAGCGGCATCCTGGAGCAGCGCCTGGCGGAGGCTGTGGCCGAGTACCGTGGTCTTGACGCCCAGCGTGAGCGCCTGAGCCTGCGTGCGCCGCATGCCGGTGTGGTCCGCGATCTGGCACAGAATCTGGCGCCAGGACGCTGGGTCAGTGTCGAGCAGCCGCTGGCCCAGGTTGCCGAGGGCGGATTGCGCTTGCGGGGCTATCTGGCTGAGGCAGATCTGTGGCGAGTCGAGCCGGGCACCACCGGGCATTTTGTCGCCGATGATGTGCTGCGCGATTCCTTGCCGGTGAGCCTTGAAGAAGTAGACACCAATGGCGTCGCCTTCATCGATCAGGAGGCGCTGGTGTCCGACCAGCACGGACCGATTGCCGTGCGCCGTGACGAAGAGAAAAGGGCGCAGCCGCTGGAGGCTCAATATGGGGTTCGTTTCGGGCTTCAAAGTGTGGCGCCCCAACAGGTGTCGCACCCGCAGAGAGGTGTTGTGGTACTGGACGGGAAAGCCATGTCGTTACTGGGATCTGCCTGGCGACGAATGGCTGCATTAGGCGTCAGGGAAAGTGGATTTTAGTCATGTGATTGTCAGACACTTGCGCTACGATGCTGGCACTCTGCCGCGCAATCGCATGTGACGTTCGTGACAAAGAAAGATTCACCGGATAAGTCGTTCATACAGGGAAGTTGCTTTGATGTTGTCGAAGTACGCTGTGACACTCCGTGCCTTGCATTCAGACGATATGGCGTTCATCGAAAGCCTTTATGCCGGCTCGCGCGCCTTTGAGATGTCCCATAGCGGCTGGCCCGCCGAACAGATCGCGGCCTTTCTCAGCCAGCAGTTCAATATCCAGCACGCTTACTACCAGACTCACTACCCCGACGGCGAATTCCTCATCGTCGAGCAGTCAGGCCAGGCCATCGGCCGGCTTTACCTGTTCTGGGGCCAGGCATCCCTCAACCTTATCGATATCAACCTGCTCCCTGACTATCAAGGGCGGGGTATCGGTACCGCGCTGATCGAAGAACAGTTACGCAAGGTCGACAAGCAGGGCCTGGGCGTGGATCTGTTCGTCGAGCACCACAATCCTGCAATGCGTCTGTATGAGCGACTGGGCTTTCACGTCAATGGCGACTCCGGGGTCTACACGCGGCTGCGCCGAGATCCTCGTACTGAACCAGGGAAAACTTCATGAGTAACGCAGTGGTTTACAGCGTGCCCCGTTTTGCTGAACTGAAAGAGGCCGGGACGCAGGGTTTCGTGCTTCAGGTCGCGCCCGGTCAAGGGGTGAGGGTGGGCGTACTCGAGCTCAGAGAAGGCGTGCCGATGAACCGTGATTACGAATGCTACTCGCTGCTGCTGGTACTGCCGCTGGGGGTGATCCCGGTACAGGGAGTGTTCAACCTGTTCGGTCCGGGCCGCGATCAGCCCTGGCAATTGATGATGACGCCGCTGATGCCTGAACCCGACGGGCGCCAGGTGCTTGAGGCGGTCGTGCAGTACAAGCGCCAGGTCGCGGACAACACAACGATCTGATAACGGAATTTCAACCCCGCAACTCAATAAACAAAAGGACATGTTCGATGGCAGATCCATTCATTGGCGAAATCAGAATGCTGGCCAGCAATTACGCCCCAAGAGGTTTTTTGATGTGCGACGGGCAGCAGCTTCCTTTGATGCAGAATCAGGCGTTGTTTGCCTTGATCGGCACCGTCTATGGCGGCAATGGCCAGACCACCTTCGCCCTGCCTGACTTTCGGGGACGCTCGCCTATCGGCTGGGGCCAGGGTGCAGGTCTTTCGATGCACGATATCGGTGAAGCGGCGGGTACCGAAAACGTGACCCAGTTGGTCGCAAACATGCCGACTCACAACCCTGTGGTCGCCATTACCGCCAACGCAACCAGCCTGCCAGGCGTCAACACCAACCAGGTGGTCAACGCCATTGCCACCAGCGACACGCCGATCGCGGGCGGTTGCCTGGGTATCGTCAACGATGGTGCCGGTACCAACTACCCGGCATATCACAGCGGCAAGGACAACACTGGCGCTGACCTGCCCCGGGTCGATCTGGCGACCACGCCGGTGACCTCGACCGGTCCCGTCACCGCCGCCGGCGTTATCAGCACCTCGGGTGGCAGCATGCCGATCTCGGTCATGAACCCGTACCTTGCCGTGAGTTTCGTCATTGCGACCCAAGGCATTTACCCGACCCGCGACTAACCGCAACAACCGGCGGTGCCTTCAGGCACCGCCACTTTTTTGGCCGTACTGCCGGATTTGGCACTGCGGTGACACACCACGAGGTGCACCATGAAATTCATCGAACGACTCTCGCGCAAGTCCGCCCAGCAGCTCCAGCCCGTTGAGCCTGGGCAGGCGCCTATGCTGATGGCGCTTGAACCGCGAATCATGTTCGATGCGTCCGTGGGCGTGGTTGCCCAGGAGGCTGCAGCGCAGACCACTGCCGATGCAGTCCGGGTCAGCACCTCCAGCAACGAGACCAGCCAGACCCCAGCGGCCGCAGCCGATACGTCGAGTCAGCAGCAGGGCACGCAGCGCCAGGAAGTGGTGTTCGTCGATGGCCAGGTCAACGACACCGCGCAACTGCTTGCCGGCCTTTCCGGCACCGCCGAAGTGGTGATTCTTGACCCGAGCAAGGACGGCCTGCAGCAGATGGCCGATTACCTCAAGGGTCGCGAGGGCCTGGACGCCATTCACCTGCTGTCTCACGGTGCCGACGGCACCGTACAAACGGGCAACGTCTGGCTGGCCAGCAACAACCTCGCCGAGCACAGCGAAGCACTGGTCAGCATCGGTTCGGCGCTCAAGGCCGACGGCGATTTGATGCTCTACGGCTGCGATGTGGGCGAGGGCGAGAAAGGCCAGGCTTTCCTCGACCAACTGGCTGCGATCACCGGCGCCGATGTCGCCGCGTCGATCGATGACACCGGTGCGGCGGCACTCGGCGGTAACTGGGCTCTGGAACGCAGCAGCGGCGCCATCGAAACCGCTGCCCTGAGCGTGTCCGGCTACGACAGCCTGATGGCACAGAACTACACCGGCGGCACCAACGCTACCGCGCCACTTCTGAGTGCTGGCAACAGCCTCATGCGCTCGGTGGTCGGTGACTTCAACAATGACGGCCGCGCCGACATCCTTTACCAGGGCTCCGGTGCGAATGCACCATGGAATCTGGCACTGGGCAATGCCGACGGCACCTTCAGCGTCGTGAGCCAGGCCACCTCGCCCTTTGCTGGTGTAACCCTGCTCGATGCGGCAACCGGCGGTTCCAACTACCACGCCGCCGACTTCGACGGTGACGGGGATACCGACCTGATGGTGGCCGCCGTCAGCGGGTCGCAAGTGCTGCTCTATCGCAATAACGGATCAAGCTTCACGTCCGAAGACATCACGAATGGTAATGCCCCCGTTTTCGGCGTGAGGTCAATTGCGGGGGATTTCAACGCAGATGGCGCCGTCGATCTCCTGTACCAGACCAACTCCACTAGCGGCTCGCCCTGGCGTGTAAAGCTGAACAACGGCAACGGCACGTTTGTAGACGTGCTCAGTACCGACGCTCTCTCACCGTTCAAAAACGTGACCCTGTCTGATTTCCTGGCCTACAACTACAAGGTGGCGGATGTCGACGGTGATGGCGATTCGGATCTTATGTATGCCTTGCAGAACACCCAGCTCCAGTATCTGCGCAACGACAATGGCGTCTTTACCACTGTTGCCGGCAACCTGAACCTGCCTGTCACGCCGGTCAACCGGGTAGTACTGGGGGATTTCGATGGCGATGGTGACGCTGATGTGATCTACCAGACCAGTGGTAATGGATCAGCCTGGCGGTATGCCAGGAACGACGGTACTACGTTCACTGACATGGCTATCACCAGTTCACCATTCGCCGGCGTTACCCTGGCGGACATGGGCAACCAGCAATACCGGATGGGTGACTTCGACGGCGATGGCGACCTGGACATCTTTGTCGCTTCCTCCACCCTCAGCAGCGTTTACTTTCAGGGCGGCAGCTCGCCGCAACTGGCCAGCGCCACGCCCGCTGACAACAGCCTGAGCGTGTCGCCGACGGCAAACATCGTCCTGACCTTCAACGATGTGGTGACCAAGGGAACGGGCAATATCTACATCGTGCGCACCAGCGACAACACCGTGGTGCAGACTATCGCGGTGGGCAGCAGCGCGGTCACCGGCTCCGGCACCACCTGGACCATCGACCCGCCGGCGGACCTTGCGCAAGGCGTGGCCTACGCGATTCGCATCGACAACAAGACCTTCGCCAATGCCGACGGCAAGGTCTATGCCGGCATCAGGAACAACGTTGCGCTCAACTTCGTGACCTCCAGCAACGCAGCCCCGGTGATCACCAACCTCAACGGCGACGCTGTCAGCTACACCGAGGGCAGCGCGGGCGTGTTGCTCGATTCGAGCACCAACGCGACGGTCACCGATACCGACAGCGCCAACTTCAACGGTGGCAACGTCACCGTGTCGATCAGCAACAACGGCGTAACCAGCGAAGACGAGCTGTGGATCTCGGGTCAAGGCGCGGGCGCGACGAACATCAACGTCAGCGGTAGCAACATTACCTATGGCAATGACCTGATCGGCACCTACACCGGCGGCACCCTGGGTAACCCGCTGGTGATCAGCCTGAACAGTGCGGCGACTCCCGTCGCGGTCAGCGCGCTGCTGCAGCGCCTGGCGTACCGCAACAGCAACGACGCCGACATCACCCCCTCGACGCGCACCGTGCAGGTCACGGTCAGCGATGGCACTGGCGGCACCAGCACCGCAGCCTCGGTAACCCTTTCGATCGTGGCGGTGAATGATGCGCCGACCCTGACCGCCACCGCGACCAATCCCACCTTCACCGAGAACGGCACGGGGGCTACGCTGTTCAGCGGCGCCGCCATCAGCACCATCGAAGCAGGGCAGAGCATCACCGGGTTGTATGTGCAGGTCAGCAACCTGGGCAATGGCAACCTGGAAAAGCTGATCATCGACGGCACTGCGGTGACCCTGGTCGACCAGACTTCGGTCACGACGTCCACCAACGGCCTGAGCGTATCGGTGGCTGTCAGCGGCACGACCGCCACCGTGAGCATCACCCATGCCGGGCTCTCCACGGCGCTGGCGCAGACCCTCGTCAACGGCATGGCTTACCGTAACGACAGCGAGAGCCCGACGGGCGCTTCGCGCACCGCCACCCTGATCGGTGTTCGCGATAGCGGCGGTACCAGCAGTGGCGGGAGTAACGCCGGCATTGTGTCAATCGCCAGCACCGTGACGGTGGTATCGGTCAACGATGCGCCGACCCTCAGCGGCGGTCCCTTCGTGCTGGCGTCCATCAACGAAAACACCGCTACCAACGGCTACCTGGTCAGCACCGTCCTCGGCAGCGTCACTTATGGCGATCTGGATACAAGCGCCCAGACGGGTATCGCAGTCACCGCCACCAGCGGTCGCGGCTTCTGGCAGTACTCCACCGATGGCAGCAACTGGACCGACATCGGTACGGTTTCCAGCAGCGCCGCGCTGTTGCTGGACTCCACCAGTCAGGTGCGCTATATCCCCGATAGCGCCAACAGCGAGAACGTCAACTTTACCTTCCGTGCCTGGGACCGCACCACCGGTACTGCGTCCACCACCGGTAACCGCAGCACGGTTGACACCACCACCAATGGTGGCAGCACCGCGTTCTCCACTGGCACCGCCCAGGCCACTCTGGTGGTGACCTCGGTCAACGACGCGCCAGTGCTGACCCCGGTCGCGCCGAGCCTTTCGGCGTTGACCGATACCTCCACCACCAACACCGGCGACCTGGTCAGTGCCCTCACCGCAGGCATCACCGATGTCGACACCGGCGCTGTGCAGGGCATCGCCATCACTGGCCTGACGTCCACTTATGGCACGTGGCAGTACTCCACCAACGGGGGGAGCACCTGGAGCAATGTCGATACCGTCGCCACCACCAGCGCACTGATGCTGCGTTCGAGCGACCGTGTCCGCTTCATTCCGGACGGCATCAACGGTGAAATCGCGACCATCACCTACAAGGCCTGGGACCAGAGCGGTGCCACCAGCGGCCTCCAGGGCGCCAAGATCAACGTCACCACTTCTGGCGCTGCCACGCCCTTTTCCACTGCGACCGACACCGCCAGCGTGGTCGTGACGGCGGTCAACGATGCGCCGACTCTCACCGGCACGGGCGGCAGCGTGGCCTGGACCGAAGGCAACAACGTCACCTCGACCCCGGTGGTCATCGACAGCGGCCTGACCCTCAGCGATGCCGACGGCCCGGGCATTGCCTCGGCCACCGTGCGTGTTTCGGGTAACTACAGCAACAGTCAGGATGTACTGGCGCTGGTGTCCGATACGGCGACCATGGGCAATATCATCGGCTCGTGGAACGCTACCACCGGCATCCTGAACCTGAGCTCCGCCGGCAACCTGGCAAGCCAGGCGCAGTGGCAGGCGGCGCTGCGCTCCGTCACCTACACCAATCTGTCAGACAGCCCGACGACCACGACCCGTACCCTCGAATTCGTGGTCACCGATGGCGGGGGTGCCAGTGCTGCCGCCGTCACCCGCAGCCTTACCCTCACGGCGGTCGACGACTCGCCGGTCATCACGGCGGCATCGAGTACCCAGGTGGTCGAGGACGTGGCTTCGGCCATCAACCAGATCAGCCTCAGCGATGTCGACTCCAGCAGCGGTACCGTGACCCTGAGTGTCGGCGCTGGCAGCCTCGCCGCCACCAGCGGCAGCGGCGTGACCGTGGGCGGTACGTCCAGCGCGCTGACCCTGACCGGTACGCTCACCAACATCAACACCTTCATTGCCAACAACGGACTGACCTACACCACGGTGGCCAACGCTACGGCCGACGAGACGCTGACCATCCGCGTCGATACCGCCAGCGCCAGCACCGACAGCACCAGCATGACCCTCAGCGTCAATCCGGTGAACGATGCGCCGGTGGTCACAGTACCTGCCAGTATCAGCGTTACCGAGGATGTGCCGGGCGCGCTGACCGGTATCAGCTTCAGCGATGTCGATGCCGGTAGCGCTTCTGTCACGGCGACCTTTTCGGTGCCCAGCGGTACGTTGACCGCCACCTCGGGCAGCGGTGTCACAGTACTGGGCTCGGGCACCGGCGCGCTGTCGTTGTCGGGGTCGCTGAGCGATATCAACGCCTTTATTGCTGCCTCCAGCGTCAGTTTCCAGACCGCGCTCGACAACACCAGTACCGTCACGCTGACCGTGTCGATCAACGACAACGGCAACACCGGCGGTTCTGCACAGACCGACAGCAAGAACGTGAGCCTGCTTGTCAGTGCGGTGAACGATGCGCCGGTCAACAGCGTGCCGGTCAGCCAGAGCGTGCCGCAAGACAGCGTGCTGACCTTCAGTACGGCCAACAACAATGCCATTGTGGTCAGTGACGTGGACGTGGGCAGTAATCAGATCGCTGTTTCCCTCGCTGCAACCAATGGCCGCATCACTCTGGCGACCTTGGCCAACCTGACCCTGACATTGGGCTCGGGTACGAACGACACCAGTGTCTGGTTCAGCGGTTCGCTGGCCGATGTCAACGCGGCCCTTGATGGCCTTATATTTACCCCGACGGCGGGCTATAACGGCGCGGCGTCGCTGCAAATCGTGAGCAGCGACAATGGCAACAGCGGCAGCGGTGTCACCAGGACCGATACCGATGCCATCGCCATCACCGTCGCACCGCTGAACCCGACCGTGACCCATGTCAGCGTTGTGCAAGCGAACGGCGCCTACAAAGCAGGTGAGACGCTGGATGTCACAGTGACCTTCGACATGGCCGTCGATGTCGCCGGCGGTATCCCGACCCTGTTGCTGGAAACCGGGCTGACCGACCGCCTGGCGACTTATGTCAGCGGCTCTGGCAGCAATACCCTGACGTTCGCCTATACGGTGCAGGCCGGTGATGTGAGTGCCGACCTCGACTACGCCAGCACCACGGCCCTGCAACTGAATGGCGCGACGATCAAGAGCGTGAGCAACGACAACGCCGCGCTGGTCCTGCCGACCCTGGGCGGCAGCGATTCGATCGCAGGCCAGAAAGCTATCGTCATCGATGGTGTGGTGCCGAGCATCAGCAGCGTCGCCGCGCCGGTCGATGGCACCTATATCACCGGCCAGAACCTCGATTTCACGATCAGCTTCAGTGAAACGGTGCAGGTCAATACCGCCGGCGGCACCCCGCGCCTCGCCGTGACCCTGGATACTGGCGGCACCGTATACGCCAGCTATGTGTCCGGCGCTGGCTCCAATGCGCTGGTGTTCCGCCTGACCGCTGCCAGTGGCCAACTGGACAGCAATGGTATCGTGCTGGGTGGCGCGCTGCTGCTCAATGGCGGCAGCATCCGCGACACGGCCGGCAACGACACCCAGCTTACCCTGAACAATGTTGCCAGCACGGCCAACGTCACCATCGACGGTGTAGTACCGGTGGTGGTCAGTGTGACGCCCCCGGCCGATGGCAGCTACAAGACCGGCGACACGCTGAGCTTTACTGTCAATGCCAGCGAAGCCGTGCAAACCGGCGCACTGGCGCCCCGGCTGGTGCTGGACGTGGGCGGGGTGACCCGTTACGCCACGTATGTTTCCGGCAGCGGCAGTGCGGCGCTGGTGTTCCAGTACGTGGTGCAGGCCGGTGATACCGACAGCAACGGCATCGCGGTGAACAGTCTTGACCTGCGCGGTGACGCGCTGACCGACGTGGCCGGCAACGACCTGAACCTGACACTCAACAGCGTCGGCAGCACCGCTGGCGTGCTGGTCGACACCACGGCACCTTCGGCCAGTGGCATCGTG
>NZ_QFFU01000004.1 GCF_003131185.1 Pseudomonas ovata
CGCTCTGCCCGCGACCGGCTGCGCAGCAGTCGTAAAAATAGCGGCGTTTAATCAATTTCTGCGAGCGCTCCGCACTCGGTCGCCGGCAAGCGGGCTCCTACCGGTCGGTGCCTACCCGAATAGCCTGTTCTGTAGGAGCGCGCTCTGCCCGCGACCGGCTGCGTTAGCAGTCGTAAATTTTCAGCGTTTTCGAGATTTCTGCGAGCGCTCCGCACTCGGTCGCGGGCAAGCGCGCTCCTACAAGCGGTGAATTTTATAGCCAATAAAATCAGTTAGTTATTTTTATGAGAGGCCTGCGGCGACTGGTTATTCGGCGATCAGCCAGTCCATCTTCCAGTCGCCCTTGGTCTGGCCGAGCTTCTCGGCCAGGTACGGCAGCAGCTCGCGCAGTTCTTCTTCCAGGCCCCACGGCGGGTTGGCGATGGCCAGGCCCGAGCCATTGAGGCTGGCCGGGGTGTCGAGCGGGTGCACGTACAGTTCCACGCGCAACAGCTTGGGCGCACCGGTTTCGGCCAGGTCCTGGTAGAAACTCCGGAGCAGGCGCGGGTCCTTGATCGGGTACCAGAGGGCCGCCACTGTCTGGCGCATGCGCCCGAACGTTTCCTTGAGCGCCACGCTGCAGCGCTTGAGTTCATCAAGCTGTTCGAACGGCGGGTCGATCAGCATCACCGCGCGCTTTTCGCTGACCGGCAACAAGGCACGCGGCACATGCCAGCCCTCGCCCAGATGCACCGCCACACGGCGGTCGAACTTCATGTTGTCCTTGAGCAGCACGCCGTCATCGGGGTGTTTCTCGTTGAGCAGCACGCGGTCCTGCTCACGGCTCAGGCGCCGCGCCAGCTCCGGGGAACCGGGGTAGTAGCGCAACTCGCCGGTCTTGCGGTTCATGTGGCGCAGCACCTCCATGTAACCGGCAGCCGCCGGTGGCAGGTCGGTGGCGTCCCACAGGCGGCCGATGCCGTCGATCCACTCACCAGTGCGCGAGGCTTCGTCGCCGCGCAGGTCGTAAAGGCCAATGCCGGCATGGGTATCAAGGTAGGCGAACGGCTGCTCCTTGCGCGACATCAAGGCGAGCAGGCGAGTCAGGACGATGTGTTTCAAGACGTCGGCGTGGTTGCCGGCATGGAAGGCGTGACGGTAATTCATGGCAGCTCCTGGAAGGCTGCGCAGTTTAACAAAATGTACGGATGAAAAGCCCCGGCAAAGCCGTCACAAAACCGGGGGCTCACGTAGCGGTGCGACCGAAGGTGACCAAACCATGGCACGGCAACACAGTGTGCAGGCTCAGTCTGCCCGTGCCACAGCCTTGGCGGTTAGCCGAAAACGACCTGTTCTTAGGTAATCCTGCCATTGCCCGCCACAGTACTTGCCCAGGCGCTGAAGCGCTTACAGAATCGGGTGACCCATCCTTGCGTCTCACTCTTGCAAAGGAACACCGTCATGATGCATGCAGACCTGATCGACCAGGACGACCTGATTGGCAAGCTCCGGGCCCTGGGCTTCGAGACCCCGTCGGGCGCCACCCCCGAGCAAGCCTGCTCGCACGCGGTACGCGGCCTCAATGATTCACGCGCCATGGCCCTCAAAGGCATGGTGGTGAGCATCCTGGGCAGCAGCGCGACCATTCTGCCGGCCGTGCGCCAGGCCATCGACCAGCAACTGCTGCCGGCCCTGGCCGCCTACAAGCAGAGCCACGCCTGAAACGCCATCGCCCCCATGAATGGGGGCGATGGCAGAGGGGCGGGTGAAGCGGGCAGTCAGACCCGGACGCTGGCGAACGTCGACTCGTTGCGTGCCTGGTTGAGCGCCGACATTGGCCCGGACAGCGGCGCCAGCACCATCGCCTGCGGAATCGGCAGCATCGCGACCTGCTGGGCGGTGTTGGAACCTACGCGCTCATCGCGCGGCGGAATGCCGAAGTATTCGCGGTAGCACTTGGAAAAGTGTGGCGTCGACACAAAGCCGCACACCGACGCCACCTCGATGATCGACATCGGGGTCTGCTTGAGCAGTTGCCGGGCGCGGATCAGGCGCAGCTTGAGGTAATAGCGCGACGGCGAGCAATGCAGGTACTTCTGGAACAACCGCTCCAGCTGGCGCCGCGAAACGGCGACGTACACGGCCAGTTCGTCGAGGTCGATGGGCTCTTCGAGGTTGGCCTCCATCAGCGCGACGATTTCCTGCAGCTTGGGCTGGTTGGTGCCCAGCATGTGCTTGAGCGGCACGCGCTGGTGGTCCTGTTCGTTGCGAATGCGCTCGTAGACGAACATCTCGGAGATCGCCGCCGACAGCTCACGGCCGTGATCACGGCTGATCAGGTGCAACATCATGTCCAGCGGCGCGGTGCCACCGGAGCTGGTGAAGCGGTTGCGGTCCAGGGTGAACAGGCGCGTGCTCATGCTGACCCGTGGAAAGGCTTCCTGCATCGAGGCCAGGCACTCCCAGTGCACGCTGCAATCGAAACCGTCGAGCAGCCCGGCACAGGCCAGCGCCCAGCTGCCGGTGCACACCGCACCCAGGCGACGCGACTGGCGGGCCTGCGATTGCAGCCAGCTGACGTGCTCGCGAGTGACGGTGCGCTGGATACCGACACCGCCGCAGACGATCACGGTGTCCAGGGCCGGCGCCTTTTGCATCGCGGCATCCGGGGTGATCTGCAGACCGTCGCTGGCCCAGACCTGGCTGCCGTCCAGGCTCAGGGTGGTCCAGCGATACAGCTCGCGGCCGGACAACTGGTTGGCCATGCGCAGGGGTTCGACCGCCGAGGCGAGGGAAATGAGCGTGAAGTTATCGAGCAGCAGGAAGCCGATGGACTGCGGCGTGCGGTTCTGGGGGGTGGATCCTACATTGAGCGATGTCATCACGGAATCTCCTCACACATGAGCGGGGGCGGCCTAACTCGGCTCTATTTTTATTGCCCTGTAAATCGTAGGGCTGTCCCATTACATCGCAAATCTCATGCCTGAAAATTGATCGACTCCATAAAAGAACCAAAAACGACGTCGCTGAGCGTATGCGCGACTGCGACCTTCATATTCAAATGCGACAAAGCGTCGCGCCTGGGGCCGACGATGAGCAATTTGGTAGCACTCGGACAGATCGAGAAACACCCCGGCACAAAACAGTGTCACTGCAAGCACGATGAACGGGGTGATGAGCGCGCCATAAGAAGGCGAAATGAGGCGTGTGTGAGCAAAAACCGGGCGGTGACGCCTGCCTTCGCGACCGCTGGTCGCTCCACAGTTATGGGTCGAACCCGGCCCCAGCACACGGCAAAAATCCGTAGGAGCGACCAACGGTCGCGAAATCATCGGTCGAACCCGGACCCGGCACATGCCACAAATCCGTAGGAGCGACCAGCGGTCGCGAAAGGGTCGGCACATTCAACACACTCAGCGCCTGCAAGACCGCATTCGCGACCGGGGGTCGCTCCTACAAATCGGTTGCGACCTTGTCTCAGCACTCCACCGCGCTGACGGCCAGGCCGCCGCGGGAGGTTTCCTTGTACTTGTCGTGCATGTCGGCGCCGGTGTCGCGCATGGTACGGATCACCCGGTCCAGGGAAATGAAATGCTCGCCATCACCGCGCAAAGCCATCTGCGCGGCGTTGATGGCTTTTACCGCCGCAATCGCGTTGCGCTCGATGCACGGCACCTGCACCAGCCCGCCGACCGGATCACAGGTCAGCCCCAGGTTGTGTTCCAGGCCAATCTCGGCGGCGTTGCACAGTTGCTCGGGCGTCGCCCCCAGAATATCGGCCAGGCCCGCTGCCGCCATGGCGCACGCCGAACCGACCTCGCCCTGACAACCGACTTCGGCGCCAGAGATCGAGGCGTTTTTCTTGCACAGGATGCCCACCGCCGCGGCCGCGAGGAAATAATCGACCACGTTGGCCTCGCTGACATCGGGGCTGAACTTGACGAAGTAGTGCAGCACCGCCGGGATAATCCCCGCCGCGCCATTGGTCGGCGCCGTGACCATGCGCCCGCCGGCGGCGTTTTCTTCGTTGACCGCCAAGGCAAAGAGGTTGACCCACTCCATCGCGCTCAGGGTCGAGCCGATGACGTTCGGCTTGCCCAGCTCCTGCAGGCTGCGATGCAGCCTGGCGGCACGACGCCGCACATTGAGGCCGCCAGGCAGGATGCCTTCATGCTTGAGACCGCTTTCGACGCACGCCTGCATCGCCCGCCACAGCTTCATGATGCCGGCGTTGATCTCGGCTTCGCTGCGCCAGGCCTTTTCGTTGGCCATCATCAGTTGCGAGACCCGCAGGCCATGCTGGCGGCACAGCTGCAACAGTTCCCGGGCGCTGGAAAACTCGTAGGGCTGCACGGTCTTGTCGCTGTCCAGCTCACCGCTGCGTGCCTGGGTTTCATCGACCACAAAGCCGCCGCCGATCGAGTAATAGGTTTCACGGAACACCTCGCCGCCCTTGCCCTGGGCAATCAGGGTCATGGCATTGGGGTGAAACGGCAGGTTCTCGTCGAGCAGCAGCATGTCCCGCGACCAGACGAAGGCGATCGGCAGGCGACCGTCGAGCAACAAGGTGTCGTCGGTTTTCAAGGCCTTGATGGTCGGTTCGATCTTCGCTGGATCAATGGCATCGGGCCACTCGCCCATCAGGCCCATGATCACCGCATTGTCGCTGCCGTGACCGATGCCGGTGGCCGACAGCGAACCGTACAGCCGCACTTCGATGCGTTCGATGCTTTCCAGCTGGCCATGCTCGCGCAGCCCCTGGACGAACAGCGCAGCGGCGCGCATCGGGCCGACGGTGTGCGAGCTGGAGGGGCCGACACCAATCTTGAACAGGTCGAACACACTGATTGCCATCGTTGAAGCTCCATCATCGGGTCGTGTCACGCCAAAGCGCTTTTATGGGCATAACTGCTACGCTGGAGCTGTCCTGCGCCTGTGCAACAGGACAGGCCGGGACTCAACAGTGCGTCGCCGTTCGCGGTTATGCCGGCATCATCAGGGTTTTCAGGCCCCACGCGCCGTCCCACACCGACCCGGTCATGCTCAGCAACGCCGCCGTCTGTAATGGGCATTTGCATGCCGTAAACGGGTGAATCGAGCCGCTTTCGACTACCCGAACGGGCGCATCAGGGGGCAAAAGAAACTGGAAACGACCTTGCGCACACTGGATGCGACCCCGCCTGTACTGGATACGACTCCCCCTGTAGGCGTTTGATTTTGGCTGGTAGATGATCGAATACATGTCGCTCACTGACAGTTCGCAAGGCACCGTGATGGGCTTCACCCAAGCCTCGCCGATATAGCCGCGTCATCCCTCAAGCGATGGCGATGAGAAGAAAAATCACAGGAGCTCACCCATGAAAGGTTCACAGTCATTGTTGTTGGCCGCCATGCTCGGCTTGCCGTTGCTGGCTCAGGCCGTAGAACCCCAGGCATGCCACACCGTCAACTTCTCCGACGTCGGCTGGACCGACATCACCGTCACCACCGCAGTGACCAGCGCAGTCCTCGACTCCCTCGGCTACAAGACCAAAACCACGATGATCTCGGTACCGGTGACCTACAAGTCACTGGCCGAAGGCAAGAACATGGACGTGTTCCTGGGCAACTGGATGCCGACCATGGAGAACGACATCAAGGCCTACCGCGAGGCCGGCACCGTCGAAACCGTGCGCGCCAACCTGGAGAACGCCAAGTACACCCTGGCCGTGCCCCAGAGCCTCTACGACAAGGGCCTGAAAGACTTCGCCGACATCGTCAAGTTCAAGAAGGAGCTGGACGGCAAGATCTACGGCATCGAGCCTGGCAACGACGGCAACCGCCTGATCCAGAGCATGATCGACAAGAACGCCTACGGCCTCAAGGACGCCGGTTTCAAGGTCGTCGAGTCCAGCGAGGCCGGCATGCTGTCGCAGGTCGACCGCGCCAGCCGCCGTGGCACCGACGTGGTGTTCCTGGGCTGGGAACCGCACCCGATGAACACCCGCTTCAAGCTGCAGTACCTGACCGGCGGCGACGATTTCTTCGGCCCCAACTTCGGCCAGGCCACCATCTACACCAATACCCGCAAGGGCTACAGCGAGCAGTGCAGCAACGTAGGCCAGTTGCTCAAGAACCTGTCGTTCACCCTGGAAATGGAAAGCACCCTGATGGGCAAGGTGCTGGACGACAAGCAAAAGCCTGACGCCGCCGCGCGCGCCTGGCTCAAGCAGAACCCACAGGTGCTCGACACCTGGCTGGCCGGCGTGACTACCGTGGACGGCAAGCCGGGCCTGGAAGCCGCCAAAGCCAAGCTGGCGCAGTAACACTGATGGCAGGCGGGCACCCCTCGCCTGCCGTCCTTTCCTACCCCGCAAGCGGACACCCGACATCATGATCACTGATCACAAACTCCCCTTGGGCGATTACATTGCCGCCTTCGTCGATTGGCTGATACGCCATGGCGCCAATTATTTCGACGCAATCGCCTACTCCCTGGAATTGATGATCCACGGCCTGACTTCCGGCCTTGCCTGGTTTAACCCCTACGTCCTGATCGGCCTGATTGCCGCGCTGACCCACTTCATCCAGCGCAAATGGGGCCTCACCCTTTTTGTCATCCTGTCGTTTCTGCTGATTCTCAATCTGCACTACTGGCAGGAAACCCTTGAAACCCTGGCCCAGGTACTGTTCGCCACCCTGGTGTGCGTGATCATCGGTGTGCCACTGGGCATCATCGCGGCGCACAAGCCGATGTTCTACACCTGCATCCGTCCGATCCTCGACCTGATGCAGACCGTCCCGACCTTCGTCTACCTGATCCCTACCCTGACGCTGTTCGGCCTGGGCGTAGTGCCCGGCCTGATCTCCACGGTGGTGTTCGCCATTGCCGCGCCAGTGCGCCTGACCTACCTGGGCATTCGCGACGTGCCCCAGGAACTGCTCGACGCCGGCAAGGCCTTCGGCTCTTCGCGGCGCCAGTTGCTGACCCGTATCGAGCTGCCGTACGCCATGCCCAGCATCGCCGCCGGCATCACCCAATGCATCATGCTGTCGCTGTCGATGGTGGTGATCGCCGCCCTGGTCGGTGCCGACGGACTGGGCAAACCCGTGGTCAATGCACTGAACACTGCCGACATTTCGGTGGGCTTCGAAGCCGGTCTGGCAATCGTGTTGCTGGCAATCATGCTCGACCGTATCTGCAAACAACCTGACGCCAAGGCAGGGTCCGACGCATGAGCATCATCAAGTTCGAAAACGTAGACGTCATCTTCAGCAAGGACCCGCGTGAAGCGCTCAAGCTGCTGGACCAGGGCAAGACCCGTGGCGAGATCCTCAAGGACCTGGGCCAGATCGTCGGTGTCGAAAAAGCCAACCTGGACATCAACAAGGGCGAAATCTGCGTCCTGATGGGCCTGTCCGGTTCGGGCAAGTCCAGCCTGCTGCGCTGCATCAACGGCCTCAATACCGTCAGCCGTGGCTCGTTGTTCGTCGAGCATGAAGGCACACAGATCGACATTGCCCACTGCACGGCGGCCGAGCTGAAGATGATGCGCACCAAGCGCATCGCCATGGTGTTCCAGAAATTCGCCCTGATGCCCTGGCTGACGGTGCGCGAGAACATCAGCTTCGGCCTGGAAATGCAGGGCCGCCCCGAGAAAGAACGGCGCAAGCTGGTCGATGAAAAGCTCGAGCTGGTCGGCCTGACCCAGTGGCGCAATAAAAAGCCCGACGAGCTGTCCGGCGGCATGCAGCAGCGCGTTGGCCTGGCCCGTGCGCTGGCAATGGACGCCGACATCCTGTTGATGGACGAACCCTTCTCGGCCCTTGATCCGCTGATTCGCCAGGGCCTGCAGGATGAGTTGCTGAGCCTGCAGAAGAAACTGAGCAAGACCATCGTCTTCGTCAGCCACGACCTGGACGAGGCCCTCAAGCTGGGCACGCGCATTGCCATCATGAAGGACGGCCGGATCATCCAGTACAGCGTGCCGGAAGAGATCGTGCTCAACCCGGCCGATGAATACGTGCGCAACTTCGTGGCCCACACCAACCCGCTCAATGTGTTGTGCGGCCGCAGCCTGATGCGCACCCTGGACAACTGCAAGCGCATCAACGGTTCGGTGTGCCTGGACCCGGGCGGCGACTCCTGGCTGGACCTGGCCGAAGGCAACGTGATCAAGGGCGCCCGCCAGGGCGTTGCCCCCATCGCGCTGCAGAACTGGCAGCACGGCGAAGGCGTCAGTCACCTGGAGCGCCGCCCGACCCTGGTGGACTCCGGCATCGGCATGCGCGATGCGCTGCAGATCCGCTACCAGACCGGCCACAAGCTGGTGCTGCAGGACGGTAACCGGGTGGTCGGCATCCTTGGCGACACCGAGCTGTACCACGCCCTGCTGGGCAAGAACCACGGCTGACATGGCCTGCGGCGGCGGCTGCTGCTGCTGCTGCTGCTGCTGCTGCTGCTGCTGTAGGAGCGCGCTTGCCCGCGACCGGCTGCGTTAGCAGTCGTAAATTTTCAGCGTTTCGCAGATTTTGGACGTGTTCACACTCAGAAATTTGTGGCGTTTCCGAAATTTTACGAGCGCTGCGCACTCGGTCGCGGGCAAGCGCGCTCCTACAGGCCATCCTTATCCGTCAACCGGGACTTTTTATCGATTTATAGGGCCGTCAAAAAAACCTAGACTGCCGGGCCGTTTTTCGCCCATTGCGTGTCAGGAGACTTCGCTTCATGCCCAAGGTCGGTATGCAACCCATTCGTCGCCAACAATTGATCCAGGCCACCTTGAGTGCCATTGATCAAGTGGGCATGGGCGACGCCAGCATTGCCCTGATCGCCCGTCTGGCCGGTGTGTCCACAGGCATCATCAGCCATTACTTCAAGGACAAGAACGGCCTGATCGAGGCCACCATGCGCCACCTGATGCACGCCTTGAGCAGCAACACCGCCAACCGTCGCCAGGCCTTGGCCGACGACAGCCCGCGCGCGCACTTGCGGGTCATCATCGAGGGCAACTTCGACAGCAGCCAGGTCAACGGCCCGGCGATGAAGACCTGGCTGGCGTTCTGGGCCACCAGCATGCACCACCCGTCCCTGCACCGCCTGCAACGCATCAACGACCATCGCCTGTATTCGAACCTGTGCTGGCAGTTCCGCCGCGTCCTGTCCGAACACCAGGCCCGCAGCGCCGCCCGCGGTCTGGCCGCGCTGGTCGACGGCCTGTGGCTGCGCGGCGCCTTGTCGGGCGATGCATTCGACACCGACCAGGCCCAGCGCATCGCCCTGGAGTATGTGGATTTGCAATTGGCCAAGGCACAAGGCTGAATACCGCATACACCGCAGTAGGAGCGCGCTCTGCCCGCGACCGGCTGCGTTAGCAGTCGTAAAAATAGTGGCCTCACTATCGCAGGAAGGTCCTTGCGGACCTTGTCGCGGGCAACACGGATAGCCGCCCCCCGCGCTCCACCCCGCGCCAGTCCGGCAACAGATCAACCCGCCGTGATACCCGGCAAGGAGCCCCGCCCGCATGTTCGATTTCCATGCCACGCTCACCCAGCGCTTTGCGGCCCTGCGCAGCCAGGCGCCGTTCTTTTCCGTGCGCCATGTGCGCCGTACCCACCAGCACCTGTCGGTGCGCCGCAACGTGGCGCAGCCGCTGGCGCTGGGCCTGGATGAAGGGGTGATGATCACCGTGCGCCTGGCCGGGGTCGAGACCTATGCCGCCACCCACGACCTGTCGCAGCGCGGCCTGCAGGCGGCACTCGAATGTGCCGAACAACTGGCCCGCCAACTGGCGCCCCATGCGCTGCTGGACCTGACCGAACAACCGGTGTCCAGCGCCTGCGCCGACTACCTGTCACCGCACCTGGACGCTGCTTTTCCGGCGCTGGGCGATGCCCTGGCGCTGCTGCAGAGCGAATCGGCCGCCGTGCCTCGCGACGAGCGCCTGGTCGACTGGCAAGCCAGCCTGGGGCTGGAGACGGTCGAACAGATCTACCTCAATACCGCCGGCGCCCGGATTCGCCAGGCGCAACGCTTTGTCTATCCGGGCCTGAGCGTCACCGCCTATGACGGCCACGACAGCCAGACCCGCAGCCTGGGCGGCAGCAACTTCGGCCAGCAAGGCGGCGTCGAGGTCATCGAGCGCTGTGGCCTGATCAATGCCGCCCCGCGCATTGCCGACCAGGCCCTGCAACTGATCCAGGCGCCCAACACCCCCAGCGGCCCGCGCGACCTGCTGTTGATGCCCGACCAGATGAGCCTGCAAATCCACGAGTCCATCGGCCACCCGCTGGAGCTGGACCGCATCCTGGGCGACGAGCGCAATTACGCCGGCACCAGCTTCGTCAAGGCTGCGGACTTCGGCACCCTGCAATATGGCTCGGCGCTGCTCAACGTGACCTTCGACCCGGACATTCCGGAGCAACTGGCCAGCTACAGCCATGACGACGACGCCAGCCCCGCCAGCAAGCATTTCCTGATCCGCAACGGTCTGCTGGAGCGCCCGCTGGGCGGCGCACTGTCGCAATACCGCAGCGGCCTGCCGGGAGTGGCCAACAGCCGCGCCTGCAACTGGAACCGCGCGCCCATCGACCGCATGGCCAACCTCAATATCGAGGCGGGTGATCAGTCGTTCGAACAACTGGTGGCGGGCATCGAACGCGGCATCCTGATGTCGACCAACCGTTCGTGGTCCATCGACGATGCACGCAACAAGTTCCAGTTCGGCTGCGAATGGGGCCGGCTGATCGAAGACGGCCAGCTCAAGGGCGTGGTCAAGAACCCCAACTACCGGGCGGTGTCGGCGCAGTTCTGGCGCAACCTCTGCGCGGTGGGCAATGCCGACACCGTCGAAGTGCTGGGCACGCCCAATTGCGGCAAGGGCGAACCCAACCAGGTGGTGCGGGTCGGGCATGCTTCGCCAGCCTGTGTATTCAATGACGTGGATGTATTCGGAGGAGACGCCTGATGGAACGGCAAACACAGTTCGAGGCACTGGTTGCCGTGCTCAGGGCCGCGCTGCAAGCGGGCGAGCAGTTCAGCCTGGCCTATGAGGCCGAGGCGTCCGATTTCATCCGTTTCAACCACGGCCAGGTGCGCCAGGCCGGCTGCGTGCAGCAGGCCAGTGTCAGCCTCAAGCTGATCCACGAGGGCCGGCATGCCGACCTGACCCTGACCCTGGCTGACGATTCCGACGAGGACCGCCGGCGCCTGGAGCAGGCCGTGACCCAGGTGCGTCAGGCTCTGCCGTTGTTGCCGCCAGACCCGTACCTGCTGCCCAATACCGAGGCCTGGCACAGCGAAAACCGGCAAGCAGCGCCTTTGCCCGATACCCAGGACGTAGTGGCCCGGATCAGCGAACGTGCCCATGGCCTGGACCTGGTCGGCATCTACGCCGCCGGTCCTATCTATCGCGGCTTTGCCAGTTCATGGGGGGCAATGGGCTGGCACCAGGCCAATAGCTTCAACCTCGACTGGAGCCTGTTCCACACCAATGGCCAGGCGGTAAAAGCCAATTACGCCGGTCACGACTGGGACAGCGCAGCCTTTGACCGTCAGTTCGAACAGGCCCGCGAGCAACTTGACTACCTGGGCCGCCCGGCCATCACCCTGGCGCCGGGTCAGTACCGCGCCTACCTGGCCCCGGCGGCGCTGGACGAAATCATCGGCATGCTCGCCTGGGGCGGTTTTTCTGCCCAGGCCATCGCCAGCAAGCACAGCCCGTTGCAGCGCCTGTACGACGGCGAGGCGCGTTTCAATGCTGCAGTGTCGCTCGATGAACAGGTCAGTGGTTCGCTGTCGCCGGCGTTTTCCGGTGAAGGCTACCCGCGCCGCGACCTCGCCCTGATCACATATGGCAAGGCCGGCGAGCGACTGGTCGATTCGAGCAGCGCCGCCGAGTACAACCTGCCGGCCAACGGCGCCAATGCCGGTGAATCGCCCAGCGCGCTGAGCATGGCCGGCGGCGACCTGGAGCAGGCACAGATCCTGGCCCGGCTCGGCACCGGCCTGTACATCGGCAACCTCTGGTACCTGAACTTCTCCGACATGCCGGCCGCGCGCATGACCGGCATGACCCGTTTCGCAACCTTCTGGGTCGAGGACGGTCGGATTATTGCGCCCGTCAGCACCATGCGTTTCGACGACAGCGCCTACAGCCTGCTCGGCGACCAGCTCGAAGCCTTGACCCGCGAGCGCGAACTGATCCTGTCGACCAGCACCTACGAACAGCGCCAGACATCCTCGACGCACCTGCCCGGCGCCCTGATCAACCGCCTGACCCTGACGTTGTAGCCAACCGCATGACGACCTCGACACCTTTGCTCGACGAAAAGACCCTGCGCTGGATGCCCTGGGTGATTGCCATCGCCTTCTTCATGCAGAGCCTGGACGGCACCATCCTCAACACGGCGCTGCCGTCAATGGCCCACTCGCTGCAGGAAGACCCGCTGCGCATGCAGTCGGTGGTCATTGCCTACATGCTGACCATCGCGCTGCTGATCCCGGCCTCGGGCTGGATCGCCGACCGCTTCGGCATCAAGCGGATCTTCTTCAGCGCGATCCTGCTGTTCAGCCTGGGTTCGTTGTTGTGCGCGGTGTCCTGGTCGGTTGACATGCTGGTCGGGGCGCGGATCATCCAGGGGCTGGGCGGTGCGCTGATGCTGCCGATCGGCCGGCTGATCGTGCTGCGCGCCTACCCGCGCTCGGAGCTGGTACGGATCATGGGTTTCATCACCGTGCCCGGTCTGCTCGGCCCGCTGCTGGGGCCGACCCTGGGCGGCTGGATGGTCGAATACATGAGCTGGCACTGGATCTTCCTGCTCAATATCCCGGTGGGCATCCTCGGTTGCTATGCGGTGCATCGCTTTATCCCGGACCTGCCCGGTGGCGGGCGCACGCGCTTCGACAGCGTGGGCTTTTTGCTGTTTGGCGCCTCGATGCTGTTGATCACCATTGCCCTGGAGGGCCTGAGCGAACTGCACCTGTCGCCGTTTCGCGTGGTCCTGCTACTGTTCGCCGGCATGGGCTGCCTGGCGGCCTACTGGCTGCGCGCCGGCCACGTCGAGTCGCCGCTGTTTTCGCCCAGCCTGTTTCGCACCCGCACTTTTGCAGTGGGCATTCTGGGCAATCTGTTCTCACGCCTGGGCAGCGGCGCGCTGCCGTTTCTGGTGCCGTTGCTGCTGCAGGTGGCGCTGGGTTACTCGCCGTCCGAGGCGGGCATGAGCATGCTGCCACTGGCGGCGGCCGGCATGCTCGCCAAGGGCCTCGCGCGCTGGCTGATCGATGCGCTGGGCTATCGAGTGATCCTGACCGCCAATACCTTGCTGCTGGGCCTGTTACTGGCCAGCCTGGCACTGATCGATGCGCAGACGCCGTACTGGGTATTGCTGGTGCACCTGGCGCTGCTGGGCGCGGTGAACTCGTTGCAGTTCACGGCGATGAACACCGTGACCCTGATCGACCTCAGCGATGCCAGCGCCGCCAGCGGCAA
Source organism: Pseudomonas ovata (assembly GCF_003131185.1). Classification (GTDB taxonomy): domain Bacteria; phylum Pseudomonadota; class Gammaproteobacteria; order Pseudomonadales; family Pseudomonadaceae; genus Aquipseudomonas; species Aquipseudomonas ovata. The sequence continues at coordinate 13,449 of NZ_QFFU01000004.1, forward strand.
CAGCCTGTTGTCGGTGGTGGCGCAACTGGCCCTGAGCCTGGGCGTGGCGGCTGCGGCGGCCTTGCTGGGCGGGTTCAGCACCAATGCGGCGACCGGCGAAGCCAGCGATGTGCTGGGCGCCTTCCAGTTGACCTTCCTGAGTGTCGGGGTGATGTCGGTGCTGGCCGCGGGAATCTTTCTGCAGTTGCCGGGACGGGAACCGGCAAAGCCTGCGGAGCGGTAGGAGCGCGCTCTGCCCGCGACCGAGTGCGTTAGCGCTCGTAAAATTTCGGAAACGCCATAAATTTCTGAGTGTGAACACGTCCAAAATCTGCGAAACGCTGAAAATTTACGACTGCTAACGCAGCCGGTCGCGGGCAAGCGCGCTCCTACGGATGAATTAATATCCAATAAAATCAGCAGTCATCTTTTTGGCGAGGGTAGCCACAGCTGCGAATGACGCAAGCAGCGCCGCCATCCCCGGCTAAAGCCGGTCCTACACATCCATACGACCTGATACACTGCGCAGCATTTTGTCTTGCAGGTTCACCGTCGTGACACAAACCGCTTTCAACACCTTGCCCCTGTCCGCTGCCATGCTGGCCAACCTTGAGTCGCTGGGGTACGCCGAAATGACGCCGATCCAGGCGCAAGGCCTGCCGGTGATCCTCAAGGGCATGGACCTGATTGCCCAGGCCCAGACCGGTAGCGGCAAGACCGCCGCCTTCGGTATCGGCCTGCTCAACCCGATCAACCCGCGCTTCTTCGGCTGCCAGGCCCTGGTCATGTGCCCGACCCGCGAGCTGGCCGACCAGGTGGCCAAGGAAATCCGCCGCCTGGCCCGTGCCGAGGACAACATCAAGGTGCTGACCCTGTGCGGCGGCGTGCCGTTCGGCCCGCAGATCGGCTCGCTGGAACACGGCGCGCACATCATCGTCGGCACCCCAGGCCGCATCCAGCAACACCTGCGCAAAGGCTCGCTGGTGCTCGATGGTGTCAACACCCTGGTGCTCGACGAAGCCGACCGCATGCTCGACATGGGCTTTGTCGATGCCATCACCGACATCGTCAGCCAGACCCCCGAGCGGCGCCAGACCCTGCTGTTCTCGGCCACCTACCCGGCCGGCATCAAGCAACTGGCGGCCAAATTCATGCGTGACCCGCAGACAGTCAAGGTGCAGACCCTGCACGCCGACAGCCAGATCCAGCAGATTTTCTACGAAATCTCGCCCGAGCAGCGCCTCGATGCCGTGGTGCGCGTGCTCAATCACTTCCAGCCGGCCTCGGCCGTAGCGTTCTGCTTCACCAAGCAGCAGGTCCAGGAAGTGGTCGATCACCTGACCGCCAAGGGCATGTCGGCCGTGGCCCTGCATGGCGACCTGGAGCAGCGCGACCGCGACCAGGTGCTGGCGATGTTCGCCAACCGCAGCACCTCGGTGCTGGTGGCCACCGACGTGGCGGCCCGCGGCCTGGACATCGACGCCCTGGACATGGTGATCAACGTCGAACTGGCGCGTGATTCGGAAATCCATGTACACCGCGTAGGCCGTACCGGCCGCGCCGGTGAGAAAGGCGTGGCAATCAGCCTGGTGGCGCCGCCGGAAAGCGCCCGCGCCCGCGCCATCGAGTCGCTGCAGAAGGCCGCGCTGAACTGGCAGCCCTACGACGACCTGACCACCAAGGGTGGCGCCCGCCTGCAACCGGCCATGACCACGCTGTGCATTGCCTCGGGCCGCAAGGAAAAACTGCGCCCCGGCGATATCCTCGGTGCCCTGACCGGCGACGCCGGCATTCCGGGTGCGAAAGTGGGCAAGATCGCGATCTTCGACTTCCAGTCGTACGTGGCCGTGGAACACGCCATCGCCCAGCAGGCCCTGGATCGCCTGAGCAAGGGCAAGATCAAGGGCAAGTCGCTGCGCGTGCGGATTCTCTGACGCCCGGCTGGCTATCGAATTCCCCCTAGTAGGAGCGCGCTTGCCCGCGACCGAGTGCGCAGCGCTCGCAAAATCTCGGAAACGCTGAAAGTTCATGATCGATACTTTTGCGAAACGCTGAAAGTTCATGACTGATACTTTTGCGAAACGCTGAAAATTTACGAGCGCTAGCGCACTCGGTCGCGGGCAGAGCGCGCTCCTACACACCCCCCCATGGCCTCTGAGGATTCTGTTGTGCCTGTTACTGACGTTGTCATCATCGGCGCCGGCGCGGCCGGTTTGATGTGTGCGCTGACCGCTGCGGCGCGTGGTCGGCGGGTCATGGTCATCGACCATGCCAACAAGCCCGGCAAGAAGATCCTGATGTCCGGCGGCGGGCGTTGCAATTTCACCAACATGTACACGGAACCGGCCAATTTCCTGTCGCATAACCCGCATTTCTGCAAGTCGGCGCTGGCGCGCTACACGCAGTGGGATTTCATCGCGATGGTCGCCAAGCATGGCGTGCCTTATCACGAGAAAAAGCTCGGCCAGTTGTTCTGCGACAACAAGGCCAGCGACATCCTCGAGATGCTGCTGGAACACTGCCGTGACGCCGGCGCCAGCCTGCACATGGACACCTCGGTGCAGAACATCGACAGGATCGACAGCGGCTACCGCTTGCAGACCACGCTGGGAACGCTCGAGTGCACCTCGCTGGTGATCGCCAGCGGTGGCCTGTCGATTCCGACCCTGGGGGCGACCGGCTTCGGCTATCAGGTCGGCCAACAGTTCGGCCACACACTGCTGCCGACGCGCGCAGGCCTGGTGCCGTTCACCATCACCGACGCGCTCAAGGTGCTGTGCACCGAGCTGTCGGGCACCTCGGTCGATTGCCTGGTGAGCTGCAACGACAGCGCGTTCCGCGAAAACCTGTTGTTTACCCATCGCGGCCTGAGCGGGCCGGCGATGCTGCAGATCTCTTCGTTCTGGCAGCCGGGCGACACGCTGCACATCAACCTTTTGCCCGACCACGACGCGCACGAGTGGCTCAAGCAGCAACAGGCCGAGCGTCCCAACAGCGAACTGAAAACCCTGCTGGGCGAGTTGTTCACCAAGAAGATGGCGACCCTGCTGGCCGAGCACTGGTTCACGTCAAAGCCGCTCAAGCAGTACACCCATGCGGAACTGGCCACCCTCGCGGAGAAACTGGCCGACTGGCAGGTGGTGCCGGCCGGCACCGAAGGCTACCGCACCGCCGAAGTGACCCTGGGCGGCATCGACACCCGCGAGGTGTCGTCCAAGACCATGGAGTCGCTGAAGTCACCAGGGCTTTACTTCATCGGCGAAGTGCTGGATGTGACCGGCCACCTGGGCGGCTTCAACTTCCAGTGGGCCTGGGCATCGGGCTACGCGGCGGCGCAGTACGTGTGACATGACGCCGCAGCCGGCAATGCCTGGCGACGGCCGGAACATTTTTTGCTGATGCCGGTGTACAGCCCACGCGTAGGGCTGTACATATCCCTCTGCATGATCATTTGTGAAAAAGGCTGTCAGCGCATTCATGGCATCTAAATCCTTGCGTCACACGCTGCGTCGCTTATGGGCCCAGGACAAGTTCAGCTACAGCATCCGGGTGTTCATCGCCCTGACCGGCAGCATGGCCTTGTGTTGGTACCAGAACGAGATGGGCCTGCTGATCCCGCTGTTTCTGGGCATCATCGCTTGCGCCCTGGCCGAAACCGACGACAACTGGCAGGGCCGCCTCAATTCGCTGGCCGTGACGCTGGTGTGTTTCAGCGTGGCGGCGCTGGCGGTGGAATTGCTGTTTCCCTACCCCTGGATCTTTGCCATTGCCCTGGCCCTGGCAAGCTTTTGCCTGACCATGCTCGGTGCCTTGGGCGAGCGCTACGGCGCCATTGCCTATGCCACGCTGATCCTGTCGGTGTACACCATGATCGGCGTCGACCAGCGCGGCGGCGAGGTGCTGGACTTCTGGCATGAGCCGATGCTGCTGGTGGCCGGCGCTGCCTGGTACGGGCTGTTGTCGGTGCTGTGGCAGCTGCTGTTTTCCAACCAGCCGGTGCAGCAGGCCCTGGCGCGGCTGTTTCGTGAGTTGGGGCTGTACCTGAAGCTCAAGTCGAGCCTGTTCGAACCGATCCGTACCCTGGATATCGAGGCGCGACGCCTGGAACTGGCGCAACAGAACGGCAAAGTGGTGGCGGCGCTCAACGCCACCAAGGAGATCATCCTGCACCGGGTCGGCAGCGGCCGGCCGGGCTCGAAGGTCAGTCGCTACCTGAAGCTGTATTTCATCGCCCAGGACATTCACGAGCGCGCCAGCTCCTCGCACTACCCCTATAACTCGCTGACCGAAGCGTTCTTTCACAGCGACGTGCTGTTCCGCTGCCAGCGCCTGTTGCGCCAGCAAGGCTCGGCCTGCCAGGCGCTGTCCGAATCGATCCAGATGCGCCAGCCGTTCATCTACCACGCCAATTTTGCCGAGGCCATGGAAGACCTGCGGGCGTCGCTGGAGCACTTGCGCGTGCAGAGCAACCCGGCCTGGCGCAGCCTGTTGCGCTCGCTGCGGGCACTGGCGGCCAACCTGGAAACCCTCGACCGGCTGATCAAGGATGCCAGCAACCCCGACGCCCTGGCCGATGCCAGCGACAGCAGCCTGCTGGACCGCTCGCCGCGCACGTTCAAGGATGTCTGGAGCCGCCTGCGCCAGCACCTGACCCCGACCTCATTGCTGTTTCGCCATGCCCTGCGCCTGCCGCTGGCGCTGTCGATCGGCTATGCGATGGTGCACCTGATTCATCCCACCAATGGCTACTGGATCATCCTGACCACGGTATTTGTCTGCCAGCCCAGCTACGGGGCCACCCGGATCAAGCTCGGCCAGCGGATCATCGGCACGTCCATCGGCCTGGTGGCGGGTTGGGCACTGTTCGGCCTGGTGACCAGCCCGATCCTGCAGTCGATGTGTGCGGTGCTGGCGGGCGTGGTGTTCTTCGTCAACCGCACCACGCGCTACACGCTGTCGACGGCGGCGATCACGGTGATGGTGCTGTTCTGTTTCAATCAGGTCGGCGATGGCTACGGGCTGCTGCTGCCACGCCTGCTCGACACCCTGCTGGGCAGTCTGATCGCGGGCCTGGCGGTGTTTCTGTTCCTGCCCGACTGGCAGGGCCGGCGCCTGAACAAGGTGCTGGCCAATACCCTGGCGTGCAACAGCCTGTACCTGCGCCAGATCATGCAGCAGTACGCCAAGGGCAAGAGCGACGACCTCGCCTACCGGCTGGCCCGGCGCAATGCTCACAACGCCGACGCGGCGCTGTCGACCACGCTGGCCAACATGCTCAAGGAGCCCGGGCACTTTCGCAAGGAAGCCGATGTGGGCTTTCGCTTCCTGGTGCTGTCGCACACGCTGCTCAGCTACCTGTCGGGACTGGGCGCGCACCGCGATACGCTGTTGCCACCTGCGGTGCATGAACAATTGATCGACGGTGCCGGCGCGACGCTGGCGGCCAGCCTTGAAGACATCGCCCGCTGCCTGGCCGAGCGCCAGCCGGTGGCGGTGCAGAGCGATGCCGAGGAGGCCCTGGCCACAGAACTTGAACAGGTGCCCGACGAGCTGGAGGAAAGCCAGCGCCTGGTGCAGACCCAACTGGCCTTGATCTGCCGGCAACTGGCGCCCTTGCGCACGCTGGCGGCGCACTTGATCAAGCAGCCGGAGCCGGCTTGACGACGCCGGGATAAAAACGCAAGGGCCGGGTTGTTCTGAAGGGGTTGTTCCTGCTGGCCGTGGTGGTCTGTGAGAAGGGTTCCGGCCCTCTTGCGAAGACACACCACAAACCCCCCGCCAGGCCTGCGCCTCTAAAACCCATGCCGCTTGAACAGCGCTTCATAGCTGCCATCGGCGCGCATGGCGGCAATGGCGGCGTCGAAGCGCTCGACGATCAAGGCATGTTCGGGGTGCTTGAGGCTGACCAGGATACGCAGGTTGTTCTCACTCAAGGGGTTGGGCAGGAACTCGAGTGTATCGCGCACCTGCGGCTCTTCCAGGGCCAGTTGATGACGCGCCACCAGTTCGTCCTCAAGGGTCAGGTCGATGCGCCCTGCCGCCAGCATCCGGGCGGCCATGGAAAAATTCTGTACCGGCACCTTGCGCAGCCGGGTGTTGCTGTCGAAAGCCGGCGCATAGGCATAGCCGCGCACCACACCGATGCTGTACTGACGCAGCAACGACAGGCTCCAGTCCTCGATGGGCTCATCCTTGCGCTTGAGAAACAGAATCCGGTTGACCAGATAGCCCCCGGAGAATTGCCCGATCGTGGTGCGATCTTCGCTGTACCAGGCATTGATCAACACATCGTGGCGCCCCTCGGACAGGCCAAGCATCGCCCGCGCCCAGGGCAGTTGCTGGTACACCGTCACATAGCCGGCGCGGGCCAGCGCCGTGCTGACGATATCAGTGGCCAGGCCGCCATTGAGCAGCACCGAATCGGTGAATGGCGCCCAAGGGTCAGCCACCAGCCGCAAACGCTCTGCTGCATTGCCATGGGCCATCAGCAAGCATCCCATCATCCCTATGACCTGAATCCATCGCTGCATGCATACGTTCCTGATCTGGCCCGTTGCCCGGAATGCTTCCGATCAACTCATGGATACTCGACACAGCGTTCGGTCCACGCTCACCGATGCTACCAATACACTCAGCCGCATTGACAGACCAAGCGCACCTTGCGCCCTGCACGATGGCAGGCGAAACAGGGTTTTATTGGGAATACCGCCCGATGAGTTTAGAATCCGCTCAGGTTTCCCTCCGAGTCAGCGACATGTCTATCAAATGGATCTGCAAACACCATACCGACCTGAGCATCGAACAGCTTTACGCCGTTCTGCGCCTGCGGGCCGAGGTGTTCGTGGTCGAGCAGCAATGCGCGTATCTGGATATCGACGGACTGGATATGACCGGCGACACCTGCCACCTGATGGGCTGGCAGAACGAGCAACTGGTGGCCTACCTGCGCCTGCTGGACCCGATCCAGCAAGCGGGCGATGTGACCATCGGTCGGGTAGTGACGGCACCGTCGATCCGCAAGATGGGCCTGGGCCATGAACTGATGGTCCAGGCCCTGGAGCATGCCGAGCGCAAGTGGCCCGACCAGCCCATCTACCTGTCGGCCCAGGCGCACCTGCAAGGCTATTACAGTCGCTACGGCTTCGATCCGGTGGGCGAACTCTACCTGGAAGACAATATCCCGCACATCGGCATGCGCCGCGACCTGGAATGATTGCCTGCCGTGGTCATGGATAGGCCAGCACCTGCCTGATCTTCACCAGATTGCGCTCGATCCAGGCCTTGTCGATGGCGCCCCAGTCATGGATCCGGTAGTCACCGGCCTGGTTGCGCGCGCCCTCGCGCTGCTCGAATTCACACACGATGTCCAGGTCGGCCAGGGCGGCGATGGTGTCCTGCGCGGTGCGCCGTGGCATGCCGGTCACCTCGACCAGCGCCGGCACAGTGCCGGCCTGCCCGCTGTCAATCAGCCAGGCCACGTACAGGCGGCGGTAGAAGCTGCTTTTGGTCTTGCTGACGTCCATGGTTGATTCCTTTGTCTGAAGCGCCTTGCGATCCAGCCTGACCCTGGCCGATGGGCTGATTTCACGGGCCCGTCGCGGGCAGAGCCCCCTCCCACAAGCGCGTCGTTGCTGATCAGTCAGTGGTAGCGCTGCCCGGCAGGTCGCGCCAGGTCAGGTAGACGCGCAAGTCGAATTCCAGCTGGTGGTAGCCGGGCAGCATGTGCTCGCACAACTTGTAGAACGCCTTGTTATGGTCGCTTTCCTTGAAGTGCGCCAGTTCGTGGACCACGATCATGCTCAGGAACTCGGGCGCAGCCTCCTTGAACAGCGAAGCCACGCGAATCTCTTTCTTGGCCTTGAGCTTGCCGCCCTGCACCCGCGACACCGTGGTGTGCAGGCCCAGTGCGCGGTGGGTCAGGTCCAGGCGGTTGTCGAACAGCACCTTGTCGATCGGCGGGGCATTGCGCAGGTGGTCGTTTTTCAACCCCTGGGCAAAGGCATACAACGCTTTGTCGCTCTGGATGGCGTGGCGCTGCGGGTAGCGTTTTTGCAGGTAATCGCCCAGGCGACCCTGGGCAATCAGGTCACGGACCTGATCCTGCAGGGCGGGCGGATAGGCTTGCAGATACTTGAGCGCAAACGGGCTGGGCACGATCGGGGCACACACGAACCGGAAAGCGGCCAGTCTACACCACTCAAACCACCTTCAAACCCGGCCCGCACCATTGGCGCGGCATGCCGGTGGCCTGTTCGACACTCATGGGTGCCGCCACCAGCGGGCCCTGGATCAACTGGCAACCATTGGCGAGCAGCCACTGGTATTGCTCGAGACTGCTGACGCCATCGGCCATGACCTGCATGCCCAGGTTGCGTGCCAGCTCGATGATGCTGTGCGCCAGCGCCGCATCACGCGGCGAGTCGAGCAAGGTGGCAACGAAATGCCGGTCGATCTTCAACGTGTCGAGCTCAAGGGCACGCAGGTGCGCCAGCGAACAGTCGCCCACCCCGAAATCGTCCAGGGCCACGCGCACGCCAATGTCATGCAATTGGCGCAGCTGTTTGCGGCTATGGGCCAGGTTGTGCATCAACGAGCGTTCGCTGATCTCGACCTCGAGCTGCCCCGGACACAGGTCGTGAAGCGCCAGCACGTGCTGCAGCTCGCAGGCCAGGCTCGGCAGGCAGAACTGTGCGGAGCCAATGGCCACGCTGATGACCAGGTCGGCATCGAACACCGGGATCCAGGCCTGACGTTGCCGGGCGCCCTGATCGAACATCCAGCCGCCAAGCCGGTTGATCAACCGCGATTCTTCCAGCAACGGCATGAACAGCGCACGCGGTACATCGCCCACCACCGGGTGCTGCCAGTGCAGGATGGCCTCGAAACCGCGCAAGCGATTCTCGGCCAGGTTCACCTGCGGCTGGTAGATCACCGAGAACTGATGGTTGTCGATGGCACTGCGTACGCTGTCTTCGAGCATCAGCCGCGAACGCGCCCGACCGTTCATGTTCTGGTCATAGAAGCGGTATTGCTGGCGCCCGGCGCGCTTGGCCTCGTACATCGCAGTGTCGGCCACGCGCAGCAGCGCATCGAGGTCGGCGCCGCAGTGGGGATGGATGGCGATGCCGATGCTCACCCCCAGGGTGGCATCCACGCCATTGACATGTCGACGCACCGACACCCGCTCGATGATCTTTTCGGCGATCTTGGCGGCCTGCTCGGGATGCTCCAGCCCCTCGATCACCACGGCGAACTCGTCGCCCCCAATGCGCGCCAGCACATCGTAGGGGCGCATGCATTCGCGCAACTGCCCGGCCACCCAGAGCAGCACCTGGTCGCCGGCCTCATGACCCAGTGAATCGTTGACGTGCTTGAAGCCGTCCAGGTCCAGGTACAGCACCGCCAGGCACTTTTCACTGCGCAGGTTGCGCTGCAACAGGCTGGGCACCGCCTTGTGCAGGCCGCGCCGATTGAGCAGCCCGGTCAGCGCATCGGTCACGGCCTGCTGCTCCAGTTGCCGGTACAGGTCGCGCTCCACCGACATGTCGAGGATGCTCAGCACCATGGCTTTCTGTTCGGTGGGCAACGGTGCGCTGGAGAAGGTCACCGGCAACTGGCCACCGGTACGGGTGCGCAGGATGGCATCGTGCACCCGCCAGGTTTCGCCACGCCGGTACCACTCATGAAACCCCGACTCCAGCCAGTGAGCGGCCTGTGGCTGGCCGACATGATCGAGCAGGGCCGAGCCACACAACCGTTGCTCGGTGCTGTCGAGCAGGCGGCAGATGGCCGGGTTGGCAAAGCGCACGATGCCGGCCTCGTCGACCACCAGAATGCCCTCGGCGACATTCGACAGCACCGAGGCATTGAAGGCCCGCGCCGCGTCCAGCTCCTGGGTCAGCGTCTGCAAGGCACGGCGATTGCGCTGCTGCTCCAGCAGGGCCTGAACCTTGGGTTTGAGGATATTGGGATCGAAGGGCTTGAACAGGTAGTCGGTGGCGCCGCTGGCGTAGCCCTTGTGCACCGCTTCCTGGCTTTGCTCGTTGGCGGTCAGAAAGATGATCGGGGTCAGCCGGGTGCGCTGGCTGCCCCGCATCAGCCGCGCCACCTCGAAACCATCCATGCCCGGCATCTGTACGTCCAGCAGCACCAGGTCGACATCACGCTCAAGCAGCACGCTGAGCGCCTCAAACCCTGAGCTGGCCGTGACAATGCAACGGTCGGCACGCTGCAGAACCGCACACATCGTCACCAGGTTTTCGGGGTAATCGTCGACCACCAGAAGCACCGAAGCGCCATCACCTGGCTTGTCTTGCGCGCATTCCATGCCGTTTCTCTTGTAGTCGTGACAGGACGCGAGGGGTCTTGTCATCGGGATGCAACCAACTCTAGCCCTGCCTGAGAAAAAGGATAAGCACGCAGGCGCTTTGCCACCTTTAAAGTCGGTTCCAGCCGACTAACGGTAGGACACCGCCCATAAAAAATGGCCCGCGCGTCACAAGACGGGCGGGCCATTTTCATGCAGAGCTGTCAGGCAAGCATCAGCGCACAGCGTCCTTATAGGCCTTGTCGGCCAGCTCGAAGCGTTGCTGCATGCTCGCCGACGGCTTCTGGCCGATCAGGCTGAACACCACGATGGCCAGGGTTGCCAGGATGAAGCCCGGCACGATTTCGTACAGACCGAAGCTGGTGAACTGCTTCCACAGCACCACAGTCACGGCACCGACGATCACACCGGCCAGGGCGCCATTGCGGGTCATGCCCTTCCACAGCACCGAGATCAGCACCACCGGACCGAAGGCGGCGCCGAAGCCGGCCCAGGCGTAGCTCACCAGGCCCAGCACACGGTTGTTCGGGTTGGCGGCCAGGAAGATGGCGATGATTGCCACCAGCAGCACCATGGCACGACCGACCCACACCAGCTCGACCTGCGAGGCTCCCTTGCGCAGGTACGCCTTGTAGAAGTCTTCGGTCAGGGCACTGGAGCACACCAGCAACTGGCAGCTCAGGGTGCTCATGACCGCCGCCAGGATGGCCGACAGCAGGACACCGGCAATCCAGGGGTTGAACAGCAGCTTGGACAGCTCGATGAACACCCGCTCAGGGTTTTCGGTCACGGGACCGGCGAGATCCGGGTTGGCCGAGAAGTAGGCGATACCAAAGAAGCCCACGGCGCAGGTGCCGGCCAGGCACAGGATCATCCAGGTCATGGAGATGCGGCGCGCCTTGGCGATCGACTTGACCGAATCGGCGGCCATGAAGCGTGCCAGGATGTGCGGCTGGCCAAAGTAGCCCAGGCCCCAGGCCAGCAGCGAGATGATGCCGATGAAGGTGGTGTTCTTGAACATGTCGAAGCTGGTCGGATCCTTGGCCTCGATGGCCAGGAACGTGGTGTCGACACCGCCGGTGGCCAGCAGCACGATGATCGGCGTCAGGATCAGCGCGAAGATCATCAGCGTGGCCTGCACGGTATCGGTCCAGCTCACCGCCAGGAAGCCGCCCACGAAGGTGTAGGCGATGGTAGCAGCGGCGCCGGCCCACAGCGCGGTCTCGTAGGACATGCCGAAGGTGCTTTCGAACAGGCGTGCACCGGCCACGATGCCCGAGGCACAGTAGATGGTGAAGAAGATGAGGATCACGATGGCCGAGATGATGCGCAGCAGACCGCTGTTGTCTTCGAACCGGCTGGAGAAGTAGTCCGGCAGGGTCAGGGCATCACCGTTGTGCTCGGTCTGTACCCGCAGGCGACCGGCCACGAACAGCCAGTTGAGGTAGGCGCCGACGATCAGGCCGATTGCGATCCAGGTTTCCGACAGGCCTGACATGTAGATGGCGCCCGGCAGGCCCATCAACAGCCAGCCGCTCATATCCGAGGCACCGGCCGACAGGGCCGTGACGAAACTGCCCAGGCTGCGACCGCCCAGGATGTAATCGGAAAGGTTATTGGTCGAGCGATAGGCCATCAGGCCGATCAGCACCATTGCCGCGATATAGATCACGAAGGTGATCAGGGTGGGGTTCGTGAAACTCATGTGTTCTGCCTTGGCATTTGTTGTTATTCAACGCCCGGACGCTCAAGCCCGGTCGACCACTGAAATGCAGCCTGTTGCTTGCTCATGTCCGGGCGCTACGCTGACTGAAGACCCTCGCAAGCAGCCTTCGTCGTTAAGGTTGCACCGACGCCCGGCATCCTATTAAACATTCTGAACAAGGTGCAACCATTTTTACCCGGCGAGTTGCACCGACCATCGACCCGCTCACAACCCTGGCAAAAAGCCCGTTTTCCGGGCACCAAACAGGCATTTGACAGCTAATCGCACCAAAATCAGGCACTTAGCACAAATCGGCTTCGGCTGTTGGATCGCGAGTGTAAAGTTTCGATGAAAATGGGTTGCACTAGGTTGCACCCGGCTGGACGCAGGGATAATCTGCGCACACAGCCAAATGCCACATTCACCGTGGCGACAAAGAGGACAAGACATGGCCACCACCACTCTGGGCGTGAAACTCGACGACCCGACCCGCGAGCGATTGAAAGCAGCCGCACAAACGATTGACCGTACCCCGCACTGGGTCATCAAGCAGGCGATCTTCAATTACCTCGAGAAGCTCGAGAGTGGTGCAACCCTGCCGGAGCTCAATGGCCAGGACAAGGAAGGCGACGACCGTGGCGAACTGCCGGTCGATGCCAGCCACCAGAACTTCCTGGAATTTGCCGAGAGCATCCTGCCGCAATCAGTGCTGCGCGCGGCCATTACCTCGGCCTACCGTCGCCCGGAACAGGAAGTGGTGCCCATGCTGCTGGAGCAGGCGCGCCTGCCGGCTCCCATGGCCGATGCCACTCACAAGCTGGCCGCCTCGATTGCCGACAAGCTGCGCCACCAGAAGAGTGCCGGCGGTCGTGCAGGTATCGTCCAGGGCCTGTTGCAGGAGTTCTCGCTGTCGTCGCAGGAAGGCGTGGCCTTGATGTGCCTGGCAGAAGCGCTGCTGCGCATCCCGGACAAAGGCACCCGCGATGCCTTGATTCGCGACAAGATCAGCACCGGCAACTGGCACCCGCACCTGGGAAACAGTCCGTCGCTGTTCGTCAACGCCGCGACCTGGGGCCTGCTGCTGACCGGCAAGCTGGTCTCGACCCATAACGAAACCGGCCTGACCTCCTCGCTCAGCCGCATCATCGGCAAGAGCGGCGAGCCGATGATCCGCAAGGGCGTCGACATGGCCATGCGCCTGATGGGCGAGCAGTTCGTCACCGGCGAAACCATCGGCGAAGCGCTGGCCAACGCCAGCAAGTTCGAAAGCAAGGGCTTCCGCTACTCGTACGACATGCTCGGCGAAGCGGCCCTGACCGAACACGACGCACAGAAATACCTGGCCTCCTACGAGCAGGCGATCCACTCGATCGGCAAGGCATCGCACGGCCGTGGCATCTATGAAGGCCCGGGCATCTCGATCAAGCTCTCGGCCCTGCACCCGCGCTACAGCCGCTCGCAGTACGAGCGCGTGATGGAAGAACTCTACCCGCGCCTGCTGTCGCTGACCCTGCTGGCCAAGCAATACGACATCGGCCTGAACATCGACGCCGAGGAAGCGGACCGCCTGGAGCTGTCGCTGGACCTGCTCGAGCGCCTGTGCTTCGAACCGCAACTGGCCGGCTGGAACGGCATCGGCTTTGTGATCCAGGCCTACCAGAAGCGCTGCCCGTACGTGATCGACTACGTGATCGACCTGGCTCGCCGCAGCCGTCACCGCCTGATGATCCGCCTGGTGAAAGGCGCCTACTGGGACAGCGAGATCAAGCGCGCCCAGCTCGACGGCCTGGAAGGCTACCCGGTCTACACCCGCAAGGTGTACACCGACGTGTCCTACATTGCCTGCGCCCGCAAGCTGCTGGCGGCCCCGGAAGTCATCTACCCGCAGTTCGCCACCCACAACGCCCACACCCTGTCGGCGATCTACCACATCGCCGGGCAGAACTATTACCCCGGCCAGTACGAATTCCAGTGCCTGCACGGCATGGGCGAACCGTTGTACGAGCAGGTCGTGGGCAAGGTGGCCGATGGCAAGCTGAACCGTCCGTGCCGCGTCTATGCCCCGGTCGGCACCCATGAAACCCTGCTGGCCTACCTGGTACGCCGACTGCTGGAGAACGGCGCCAACACCTCGTTCGTCAACCGCATCGCCGACCAGTCGATCTCGATCCAGGAGCTGGTGGCTGATCCGGTCAGCAGCATCGAGCGCATGGCCACCCAGGAAGGCAGCTGCGGCTTGCCGCACCCGCGCATTCCACTGCCGCGCGACCTGTATGGCCGCGAACGCGCCAACTCCAGCGGCATCGACATGGCCAACGAACACCGCCTGGCATCGTTGTCCTCGGCCTTGCTGGCCAGCGCCAACCATGACTGGAAAGCCGTACCGTTGCTCGGTTGCCCGAGCAGCCAGGAAACCCCGGTGGCCGTGCTCAACCCGTCCGATCACCGTGACGTGGTCGGCCATGTGCAGGAAGCCACTGTCGCCGACGTCAACAATGCCATCCAGTGCGCCATGAGCGCCGGCCCCATCTGGCAGGCCACGCCGCCGGCCGAGCGCGCCGCGATCCTGGAGCGTGCCGCCGACCTGATGGAAGGCGAGATCCAGCCGCTGATGGGCCTGCTGGTCCGCGAAGCCGGCAAGACCTACCTCAACGCCATCGCCGAAGTGCGCGAGGCGGTGGACTTCCTGCGTTACTACGCCGTGCAGGCCCGCACCGAATTCAACAACGACGCCCATCGTCCGCTGGGGCCGGTGGTGTGCATCAGCCCGTGGAACTTCCCGCTGGCGATTTTCAGCGGCCAGGTGGCCGCAGCCCTCGCCGCCGGCAACCCGGTGCTGGCCAAGCCGGCCGAGCAGACGCCGCTGATCGCCGCCCAGGCCGTGCGCCTGCTGCTCGAAGCCGGTATTCCTGAAGGCGTGGTGCAACTGCTGCCGGGCCGTGGCGAAACCGTCGGTGCCGGGCTGGTGGGTGACGAGCGCGTCAAAGGCGTGATGTTCACCGGTTCCACCGAAGTGGCGCGCCTGCTGCAACGCAATGTCGCCGGGCGCCTGGACACCCAGGGCCGGCCAATCCCGCTGATCGCCGAAACCGGCGGCCAGAACGCCATGATCGTCGACTCCTCGGCGCTGACCGAGCAAGTGGTCATCGACGTGGTGTCCTCGGCCTTCGACAGCGCCGGCCAGCGTTGCTCGGCCCTGCGCGTGCTGTGCCTGCAGGAAGACTCGGCTGACCGCGTGATCGAAATGCTCAAGGGCGCCATGGCCGAAAGCCGCCTGGGTAACCCGGAGCGCCTGAACGTGGACATTGGCCCGGTGATCGACGCCGAGGCCAAGGCCGGTATCGAGAAACATATCCAGGCCATGCGCGACAAAGGCCGCAGCGTGTACCAGATGGCGATGGCCGACACCCCGGAAATCAAGCGTGGCACCTTCGTGATGCCGACCCTGATCGAGCTGGAAAGCTTCGACGAACTGCAACGCGAGATCTTCGGCCCGGTGCTGCACGTGGTGCGCTATGCCCGCAAGGACCTGGATGCGCTGATCGACCAGATCAACGCCTCCGGCTACGGCCTGACCCTGGGCGTGCACACCCGTATCGACGAGACCATCGCCAAGGTCATCGACAAGGCCCATGCCGGCAACCTGTACGTCAACCGCAACATCGTCGGTGCCGTGGTCGGCGTGCAGCCGTTCGGTGGCGAAGGCCTGTCGGGCACCGGCCCGAAAGCCGGTGGCCCGCTGTACCTGTACCGCCTGCTGAGCACCCGTCCGCAGGATGCCATCGCCCAGTCGTTCAGCGCCGCCGATGCCCGCCAGGCGCCGGACACGCGCCTGCGCGATGCCCTGCTGCAACCGTTGCAGGCCTTCAAGGCCTGGGCAGCCAGCCAGCAACGCACCGAGCTGGTGACGCTGTGCGAGCAGTTTGCCGCCCAGTCGCAAAGCGGCATCAGCCGGATGCTGGCCGGCCCGACCGGTGAGCGCAACAGCTACACCATCCTGCCGCGCGATCAGGTGCTGTGCCTGGCCGACGACGAGGGTGACCTGCTGGCGCAACTGGCCGCTGTACTGGCCGTGGGCAGCCGTGCGGTGTGGGTCGACAACGATTCCACCCGTGCCCTGCGCAACCGCCTGCCACGCGACCTCCAGGCGCGCCTGCAACTGGTGGCCGACTGGAGTCGCGACGAGGTGGCGTTTGATGCGGTCCTGCACCATGGCGACAGCGACCAGCTGCGCGGCGTGTGCGAGCAGGTGGCCCAACGGGGCGGCGCGATCGTTGGTGTCCATGGCCTGCCGTACAGCGACACCGGCATTGCCCTGGAGCGCCTGGTGATCGAGCGGGCCTTGAGCGTCAATACCGCAGCGGCCGGCGGTAACGCCAGCCTGATGAGCATCGGCTGACCTGACCGGTTGCCGGTTTCAGCGTAAATAAAAAGGCGGAGCGCGCAAGCGCTCCGCCTTTTTTGTCGGGCTCAGGCCAGAAAGCGGTATAACGCCAAGGAAATCGAGCGGTCGCCACTGGCATAGGCGCTCAAGATAATCTTGTCGCCCTCCTCACCGGGCTGAACGAGCAAGCCCCCAATGTGCTCGTCAATCCTCCCCACAGCGACCTGCCCGCCCTGGCCAAACTGTGGATCCAGTCGACCGTCCGGCAGGTATCGACGCAAGGTATACGAGTCATCCTGCGAATCCACGAGCAGCACCTTGCCATCATGCTGTACACCGATATGGGCTTGCTGCGCCTGAATAATGACAGGTTCACCCTGATTGAAACCTTTATCGATCTCACCGCTGCTTGTCAGGCACAGGAAAAAGCCACGCATGACACCTTGACCGGGGTCACGGACATACCCTGTCAGCCAAAGCCGTCCCTTGTCATGGAAGACACGACTGAAGACTGTGGACGGATAGCCAGACACGCTATAAGGAAACCGGCCCTGACTGGCAAAGGTTTCTTTCAACTCACCGGTGTCTGCATCAAGACAGTACAGCCAAGCGCCAGAGCCAGCATCGTCAGTGACGTCCATTGCCAGGATCACATCGTGCTCCGCCGGGCGCACAGTCATATCCCTCAACTGCAAAGACTGCGTACCCTCTCCCAGAATGAGTGTGCCGTCCTGCGCGAAGCCGTTGTCCGGATGACCTTCAGACCGAAGGCGCATCAACAGAACCCTGCCGTACCGTGCTGATTCCAGATAAGAACAGGCGATCCATGCGTTGAGACGCCCTTGAACGGCCACAACGCCATTTCCATCGACCGAGACATTCTCGCGTGTAAGCGGGCGTTCTCTGACCTGACCTTCTGCCGTGCGATACAGCAAGATGACCCGGTCACTCGGCACAGCGGTGAGAATACAGTCCTCCCCAGTCTGCGAGCCCACATCAATGCCACCAATGCCGTTTGTTACAGGCAAGGACAGCCAATAGCCTGAATCATCAAAAGAGGTATCCAGTACTCCGTCAGCAGTGAATCTTCCGACAGTCACATATCGGGTGCCAGCCCCGATCTTCTCGCTGGTGCCGACACCCAGAATCCGGTGCTGGTGATCCAGGCTGAATTTACGAAACCTCATACTGGAGCGACCCTCACCCAACTCCAGCCGCCCCCCTTGCCCAAAACCCGGGTCCAGGTCGCCTGCTTTCAGATTTTCCATATCATCCTCCCTGGATGTGAATGGCTCGCACGCAATCACAAGACGCCGCCCGCGCCAATCAACATTGCGTTCAAAAACGTGTTCAAACATGTCTACCCATCTTCATGGTGCAAACCACGCGTGGTTACCCGCAACTGGCAGAACTGCGAGGTTTCACGATGCCGGTAATGGGCTGCTTCCCTGCACGGCGGTTGATGGCAGCGGGAAAAACCGCTCGACCAGCTTCTGGCCCTCAGCCCCCAGCCGCGCCGCATACTGCTCGCGGCTGAACGGCTCGCCGGTGCGCATTTCATAGACCTTGCTGCCGGCCGGTGGCAGCGGCACTTCCTTGATCCGCACCCGGATAAATTTGTAATGGGTGCCAGCGACTTCGCGGATGTCCTGCACCTCGAAATAGTGCCCTGGCGCAAACAGCGACTCGGCCTCCTCCTCTTCCCTGGAGAACAGGGCGATCGGTGTGGCGCCCAGGTATTGCTCGGCCAGCATTTCGAAGACGATCGAGGTCTCATCGAAGCTGATCGGCCCGCTGAAGCCATAGGACGGTGCGCCGGCCTGGCTGCTGGCAAAGGACCGGGCCACGTACGGGTTCTCGCTGAACGAGGCAAAATCGGTATTGACCAGCACATCGCCGGCCTTGATGACGCCTGCGCGAAAGGTCATGCCTGACGTGCCCCGGGCCCCACTGCCACCGCGGTACAGGGTGGCGTGGTTGTCATAGCCGATGGCCTGCAGGTCGTCGGCCAGTTCCTCGATCATTTCCACCTGATTGGTGATCCCGGCCTTGCCGGTGCGCAGGAACTGGTTGAATTCTTCCTCGCGCTCCGAATACCGCGTCACCCGCCCGCCGACATAGTGATCGTGGTCGACCTTGAACACACGGTATTCATCGCCCCAGGCATCGCGCAGCACCTGATCACCTTCACTGTCGACGCTCAGCTCATCCTCGGCCGCCAACTGATGCACACTGACAACCGCCTTTTGCCGCGCCAGTGCCAGATCCGACAACCGGTCCTCTTCGTCGGCATTGAACTGCATGTAGGTGTCCCAGAACGTCGAACGAATGGTCGGGTAGACCGGCGCTTCAGGCGGGCTGCCTGCCAGCGCGCTGGGCCCCGCTTCGTTCATCGGGCTGCCACCGCTGAGCTGCAGGGCCGGCAGCGCTTCCCATTCGTCATGGGCATTGAGGCGCACGGCGCGGGCACCCTCAAAGGCGAACGGGTTCAGCGGGTCGACGATCAGCCAGGTGTTGAGCGCCTGGCTGTAGCGCACCCGCTGCGGCGTATTGCCCAGCCTGATCCAGGTTTCACCGGTTTCGCTGCGCGTGATGCCTTGCATCGGGGCCTGGCCGGCCAGTTGCGCCTCACGGTTGAGGTTCTGTAGCGCGATCCATTCGGGGCCGGCGACATCCGGGCCTGACAGGGCACCTGCCGCAGCGGACGCCGAAGCACGCAGGGCAGGCAGTGCGTCCACCAGCAAAGGCAGGTTGAACAGCACGAAGATCGAATTGAGGATCGCACCGATCACCCCGGCCTTGCGCTGCCGGGCCGTGCTGCCGTTGATGGCCAGGTCGATGTTCAGGCCGACATTGGCCAGGCCCGCCCCCACCAGCGTCAAGGCCAGCGGCCAGGCCACCACGGCGCTCGGGCCGAAGACCCGCATGAAGGCATTGAGGTAGCCGATCCACATCTGCTTGCGCAGGCTGGCATTGGAGGTCAGCGCATCGGCCACGGCCTGCATCTGGTGCCGGGCCTGTTCGCGCAGATGCTCGAAGACATCGCCAACGATGACCCGCTCATGCGTGTTGAGCAACCGCAAGGCAACAGCCTCGACGCGGTTGTGGTCGGCGTCGAGCGGCTGCTGGCCGATCTGGTCGAGCAGCGCGCCAAAGGCCTCGGCATGGTCTTGCCAGGCCTGTGGCGAACTCAGAAACAGGGTCTCGAAATGCCGGCGCAAGGCCGGTTGGCTGATGCAATGCTGTACCCACTCGTACAGGTCGCGCTCGGTCTCGCAGACCTGAAAGGCCGGGTCCTGCCCCGGCAAGTAGAGGATTTGCCGCCCGCGGACATCGACCATGCGGATGATCTGGCTGGCCTCATGGCCGCCAATGTCGAAGCTGCGCACGCTGACCTCACCCTGTACAGGCAGCGCCAGGCTGTGCGTGTGGTTGCCAGGCGACAGCGCAGGCTCACGGGCAACGGCCCGCACAAGTGCGCGCCCGTCGACAACGGACAACTGCCCACGGCGCACCGCCAGGGCGGCAGCAGACAGAAAGCGGGCCCGGGCCAGCTCGCAGAACGTAGCCCCATGGCGGACCCAGAAGGCGTCGACTCGCCGGCGAAAGTCGCTGGCAAAATCCAGCGCCCAGAGCTGCTGCAGGACCTGGCCGGGCAGCAGGGCCACTTCGTTGTGCTCATCGAACGCGCCGCGGTGTTGCGGGCCGTCGGTATAAAAACCGCCGTACACCTGCAGATCGTCCGGGCCGTCCTGGTCCTGGGCATTGAAACGGCGCATCACCAGTTCGACCAGCGTCATCGACTCGACCGGCGCGCCGCTATGCTGCCAGCCCGTGAACGTGAGCGGGCTGCTCGACGCTGTAGCAAAGCGGTGCCACCAGACCCGGTCCGGGTCGAGCACCTTGCCGGTGTGCTGCTTGATCACCTGGCGGGCGGCAGCCCACGCCAGCCCGTGAACATCCGGGTAGTCCTGCATGAAACGCTGCGCCTTTTGCTTGAAACGCGCCTGTTCGGAGACATACCGGGTCTGCTCGGGGCCGGCCAGAAATTCGTGGAGTTGCGACATGATCAGGTTCCTTGGAGTGAGAAACCCGGCACCTGATCAGATCGCCCGGTGGGTGCGGCGTTAATTATTTAGCCCGTGACGAGATTGATGGCCAGACAGTCGTTTTCGGACCGTCCCGACAGACAAGCCTTTGACAGCCAACCAATTCAACAGGTTAAATCCCTTGGCACGCGCGGTGCATGGTCAAAGGCCAGCATCGATGTTTTCTCTTCAGCCTGACCCCGGAGTACCGCCCTTGGATGCCACCACCATCAACAGCCTGTTCCTGATCGGCGCGGTGTTGGTCGGGGCGAGCATCCTGGTCAGCTCGCTGTCCTCGCGCCTGGGCATCCCGATCCTGGTCATCATTCTGGCGGTCGGCATGGTCGCCGGCGTCGACGGCGGCGGGATCATCTTCAACGATTACGCCACCGCCTACCTGATCGGCAACCTGGCTTTGGCGGTGATCCTGCTCGACGGCGGGTTGCGCACCCGGGTCAGCAGTTTCCGGGTCGCACTGTGGCCGGCGCTGTCGCTGGCCACAGTCGGGGTACTGATCACCACGGTGCTGACCGGCATGGTCGCCGCCTGGCTGTTCGGCCTGACGCTGATGCAGGGCCTGCTGATCGGCGCCATCGTCGGTTCCACCGATGCGGCGGCGGTGTTCTCGCTGCTGGGCGGCAAGGGCTTGAATGAACGGGTTACCGCCACCCTGGAAATCGAGTCGGGCAGCAACGACCCGATGGCCGTATTCCTCACCGTGACCCTGATCGGCATGCTCGCCAGCGGCGAAACCGGCCTGCACTGGGGCCTGCTGGGCCACCTGATCCAGGAGTTCGGTATTGGCGGGCTGATGGGTCTGGGCGGCGGCTGGCTGATGCTGCAACTGGTCAACCGCATCAACCTGGCCGCCGGCCTGTACCCGATCCTGGTGATCGCCGGCGGCCTGGCGATCTTTGCCCTGACCAACGCCATCCACGGCAGTGGTTTTCTGGCCATCTACCTGTTCGGCCTGGTGCTGGGCAACCGCCCGATCCGCAGCCGCCACGGCATCCTGCACATGCTCGACGGCATGGCCTGGCTGGCCCAGATCGGCATGTTCCTGGTGCTGGGCCTGCTGGTCACCCCGCACGACCTGCTGCCCATTGCCATTCCGGCCCTGGGCCTGGCGCTGTGGATGATCCTGGTGGCCAGGCCGCTGTCGGTGCTGGTCGGCCTGCTGCCGTTCAAGGCCTTCCATGGCCGCGAAAAAGCCTTTATCGCCTGGGTCGGCCTGCGCGGCGCGGTGCCGATCATCCTCGCGGTGTTCCCGCTGATGGCCAAGCTGCCCAATGCCCAGCTGTACTTCAACCTGGCGTTCTTCATCGTACTGGTGTCGCTGCTGCTGCAAGGCACCAGCCTGCCGTGGATGGCCAAGCTGCTCAAGGTCACCGTACCGCCAGACCCGGCGCCGATCTCGCGCTCGGCGCTGGAGGTTCACATCACCAGCGAATGGGAGCTGTTCGTCTATCGCCTGGGCGCCGAGAAGTGGTGCATTGGCGCCGCCCTGCGCGAATTGAAGATGCCGGAAGGCACACGGATCGCAGCGCTGTTCCGCGGCCAGCAACTGCTGCACCCCTCAGGCAGTACCACGCTGGAAGTCGATGACCTGTTGTGCGTGATCGGTCACGAACACGACCTGCCGGCGCTGGGCAAACTGTTCAGCCAGGCGCCGCAACGCGGCCAGGACCTGCGCTTCTTCGGTGATTTTGTGCTCGAAGGCGATGCGCACCTGGGCGACGTCGCCGCCCTGTATGGTCTCAAGCTCGACGGCCTGAGCCCGGACATGCTGTTGGGCCAGTTCATCGTGCAGAAAAACCGCGGCCCGGCCATCGTCGGCGACCAGATCGAATGGAACGGCACCCTGTGGACCGTGGCAGTGACCGACGGCGACCGCATCGTCAAGGTCGGGGTCAAGTTCCCCGAAGGCACCCGCCCGGGACCGGCGCTGTTCCTCTGATCGCCACCTGCGCGGCCCTGGGTGCCCGGTAGGAGCGCGCTTGCCCGCGACCGGCTGCGTTAGCAGTCGTAAATTTTCAGCGTTTCATAGATCCCTGATGGGTTAGCAGTCGTACACTTGTGGCGTTTCTGAAACTTTGCGAGCGCTTCGCACTCGGTCGCCGGCAAGCGGGCTCCTACAGGTGTGAATTTTATAGCCAATAAAATCAATAAGTTATTTTTTGTTTGATGAGAGCCCGCTGTGTCTGCTGCGCGACGGCTGGCAAGCATTGCTTTAAACTGCGCCTCTTTCCGTTACTGCCCCCTGACCGGTGTCTATGCCTTCCTTGCGTGCGTTCCTGGTAGCCGCCATCCTCGGCCTGTGCCTTTCCACTTCTGTCACGGCGCTGGCCGCCGACCCGCCGAGCCGCGACAGCGTCCAGCAAAGCCTGGACAAGATCGGCGACCGCAAGCTGCCGGAGGCCGACCAGAAGGCGCTGCAGCAAGTGCTCGAGCAGACCCTGGCCTTTCTTTCCAGCCAGGACGACAGCCAGCAGAAACTGGCCGCCCTCAAGCAGCAACTGGAGCAGGCACCCAAGCAGGTGCTGGAAAACCAGCGCGAGCTGGAGCGCCTCAAGGCTAGCCAGGTGACGCCGGTGGCGCAGCGCTATGCCCGGCTCGACGTGCCGCAGCTTGAACAACTGCTCAGCGAGCGCAGCACCCAGCAGAGCGACCTGCAAAAGGCCCTGAACGATGCCAACAGCCTGATCCTCACCGCCCAGACCCGGCCGGAACGCGCGCAGACCGAAATCAGCAACAACCAGACCCGCACCCAGCAGATCAATGCCATCCTCAAGGCCGGCAAGGAAGGCGGCAAGACCCTGAGCGCCGACCAGCGCAACCTGTACAACGCCGAGTTGGCCTCGCTCAGCGCCGTCAGCCTGTTGCGCCGCCAGGAGCTGGCCGGCAACAGCCAGTTGCAAGACCTGGGCAACAGCCAGCACGACCTGCTGAGCGAAAAGGTCCAGCGCCAGGACCAGGAAATCCAGGACCTGCAGACCCTGATCAACGACAAGCGTCGTACCCAGTCGCAGAAGACCGTTGAAGAACTGGCGCTGGAAGCACAGAAATCCGGCGGCAGCAGCCTGCTGGCCACCGAAAGCGCGGCCAACCTCAAGCTCTCCGACTACCTGCTGCGCGGCACCGACCGGCTCAACGAACTGAACCAGACCAACCTCAAGACCAAGCAGCAACTGGACAACCTGACCCAGACCGACCAGGCGCTGGACGAGCAGATCAATGTGCTCAGCGGCAGCCTGCTGCTGTCGAAGATTCTCTACCGGCAAAAGCAGGCGCTGCCGCACCTGCAACTGGACCGTAACCTGGCCGATGAAATCGCCGACATCCGCCTGTACCAGTTCGAGCTCAACCAGCAACGCGAACAGATGAGCACGCCGCTGGCGTACGTTGAAAAACTGCTCACCACCCAACCGCAGGAGGAGATCACTCCGGCGCTGCGCCGCACGCTGATGGACCTGGCGGTCACCCGCAACGACCTGCTCGAACGCCTCAACCGCCTGCTGGCCTCGATGCTCAATGAGTCGATCACCCTGCAGCTGAACCAGAAGCAGCTGATCAGCACGGCCATCAGCCTGCGCGCCACCCTCGACGAGCAGATGTTCTGGATCCCCAGCAACAAACCGCTGGACGTGGAGTGGTTCCAGGGCATCGGCCCGCGCCTGCACAAACAGATCACCACCCTGCCCTGGACTTCGAGCATCAGCGAACTGTTCGAAGGCCTGACCCAGCACCCGCTGCTGTTCGTCCCGCTGCTGCTGCTGATCGGCGTGCTGACCTGGCGGCGCAATGCCCTGTACGCCAAGCTCAACCAGCTGCATGCCGACATCGGCCACTTCCGCCGCGATAACCAGTGGAAGACGCCGCTGGCACTGCTGATCAATATCCTCCTGGCCCTGCCCGTGGCGCTGGGCCTGGCCTCGTGCGGCTATGCCTTGCAGATCGATGCACGCGGGCAGAATGCCAACCTGGGCCTGGCGCTGCAGGAAGTGGCCTTGACCTGGCTGGTGTTCTACACCGCCTACCGGGTGCTGGCGCCGGGCGGCGTGGCGCAGCTGCATTTTCGCTGGGAACCGGTGCAGGTCGAGTTCCTGCGCCGCTGGATCCGCCGCCTGGGCCTGGTGGTGCTGGCGCTGGTGGCGGTGGTCGCCGTGGCCGAGCATCAACCGGCGGCGCTGGCCGACGATGTGCTGGGCATCGGCGTGGTACTCAGTTGCTACGCGCTGATGACCCTGCTGCTGGGCCGCCTGCTGCTGGCCAGCCCCACGCACCACAACGCCTCGCTGTTTCGCAAGGCACTGGGACTGGCCTTCACCGCCCTGCCAGCGGCGCTGTTCATCGCCGTGTGCTTTGGCTACTACTACACCGCGCTCAAGCTGACCGACCGGCTTATCGACACCCTGTACCTGTTGCTGCTGTGGCTGGTGGTCGAGGCCACGTTCATCCGCGGCCTCAACGTTGCGGCCCGGCGCCTGGCCTACCAGCGTGCCCTGGCCAAGCGCCAGGCGGCCCGGGAAAACGGCGACAGCGATGTGCCCGTCGAAGAGCCCAAGCTGGACATCGAGCAGGTCAACCAGCAATCGCTGCGCCTGATCCGCCTGGCCCTGATGTGCTTGTTCATCGGTGCGATGTACTGGGTCTGGGCCGACCTGATCACCGTATTCTCCTACCTGGACAACGTCACCCTGTACGAATACACCAGCGGCACCGGCGCCAACATGAGCATGGTGCCGATCAGCCTGGGCGACATGCTCGGCGCCCTGGTGATCATCGTCATCACCTTCGTGCTGGCACGCAACCTGCCCGGCCTGCTGGAAGTCTTCGTGCTGTCACGCCTGAGCCTGGCCCAGGGCAGCGCCTATGCCACCACCACGCTGCTGTCCTACACCATTGCCGGCGTGGGCTTCGTGACCACCCTGTCGACCCTCGGGGTCAGCTGGGACAAGCTGCAATGGCTGGTGGCTGCGCTGTCGGTGGGCCTGGGCTTCGGCATGCAGGAAATCTTCGCCAACTTCATTTCCGGGATCATGATCCTGTTCGAGCGTCCGGTGCGCATTGGCGACACCATCACCATCGGCAACCTGTCGGGCACGGTCAGCAAGATCCGTATCCGCGCCACGACCATCACCGACTTTGACCGCAAGGACATCATTGTCCCGAACAAGACCTTCATCACCGGCCAGTTGATCAACTGGTCGCTGACCGACACCGTGACGCGTGTGACCCTCAAGCTGGGTGTCGACTACGGCTCGGACCTGGACCTGGTGCGCAACCTGTTGCTGCAGGCCGCCCGCGAGAACCCGCGGGTGCTCAAGGAGCCGGAGCCGATCGTGTACTTCCTCAACTTCGGCGAAAGCACCCTGGACCACGAACTGCGCATGCACGTGCGCGACCTGGGCGATCGCAACCCGGTGCTGGACGAGATCAACCGCTTCATCAACCGCGAGTTCAAGAAGCAGAAGATCAACATCTCGTTCCGGCAGATGGAGGTCTACCTGAAGAACATCAACGGTGGCGAACTCAAGCTGGTGCCCCTCGACCCGGCCGGACAACCGGTCCCACCCGCCAAGGCCACCACGCCCCTGAACATCGACAAATCCCCGGTCACCCCCAAGGACGTGCCCGAGCCACCCGAGGCCAAACTGGATTGAACCCTATGCCGCCGCCCTGTAGGAGCGCGCTTGCCCGCGACCGGCTGCGTCAGCAGTCGTAAATTTGTAGCGTTTCGCAGATTTACAGTCGGAAATTTGCAGCGTTTCTGAAATTTTGCGAGCGCTTTGCGCTCGGTCGCGGGCAAGCGCGCTCCTACTGTGTAGCGGGTCATAACCTGAACGTCGCGACGATGGCGCTCAGGCGGCCGGCCTCGTTGTCCAGTTGGGCGCATGCCTGCAAGGTCGCAGCCAGGTTATCGGTGCTGTGTTCGTTCAGGCGGCTGATTTCATGCACGTCGCGGTTGAGCTGCTCCACGGCCGTCGACTGCTGCTCGGTCGCGGCCGCCACGGTGAGGTTGACGTCATCAATCTGACCGATGCGCGCCACCACCGCCTGCAGGCTGGCGCCGGCCTCAGTGGCCACCGCCACGCTGCGGCTGCCCATGTCATGGCTGACCAGCATGGTCTGCGCCGCCTGGGTGGCGCCTTGTTGCAGCGCCTCGATCACCCCGCGGATTTCCTCGGTGGCTTGCTGGGTGTGGTGCGCCAGGCTCCTGACTTCATCGGCCACCACGGCAAAGCCGCGCCCGGCATCCCCGGCCCGGGCTGCCTCGATGGCCGCGTTCAGCGCCAGCAGGTTGGTCTTGGCCGACACCGCCGAGATCACTTCCAGCACCTTGCCGATGTTCGAGCTGCGCGCATTGAGGTCCTCGATCTGCGCGCGGGTGTTTTCGATATTGCCTTGCAGGCGGCGCATCGTGCTCACCGTGTCCTCGACCAGCGTGCAGCTGGAGCTGACCTGCGTGCGTGCCTCGGACGCCTCCCGGGAAGCCGCCGAGGCACTGCCGGCGATGTTTTGCGCCGTGGCGCCCAGCTCCTCGATGGCGGCGGCAATGCTGGTGGTGTAGCCGGCCTGGCTGCGGGCCTTTTCCACCGACGAATTGGAGGCGCCCAGCACACTCCGGGTTGCCTGCTTCAGGGTCTGGGTGGTCGATGAGACCTCGCTGATCGACGCATGCAGGCGGTCGACAAAACGATTGAACCCCTGCGCCAGCAAGCCGAACTCATCCTGCGAGGCAATCGCGAGGCGCCGGGTCAGGTCGCCCTCGCCCTGGGCGATGTCCTGCATGGCCTGGCTGATCTGGCGCAAGGGTTTCATCAGCACACGCAGCGCCAGCCCCAGCAGCAGCAAGGTGACCAGCACCGCAATCACGGTGGCAATGATCGCCGCCTGACGAAACGCTGCCAGGCTGGCCAGCACCACGGGGCGGTCGAGGGCGATGCCGATGTACCAGTCCTGTGACGGCACACCCTTGATGGGTGCAAACAGGGTCAGTTTTTCGCCATCGGCCGCCGTGGCCTCGCTCAGTTGATCGGTCAATGCCGGGGCCTGGCCCATGAACAGGTCAGCCAGGGTCTTGCCGATCATGGCCTTGTCCGGGTGCACCAGGATCTTGCCGTCCTTGTTGACCATGAAGGCATAGCCACGGCCTTCGAACGCTTGCGCATTGAGGGTGCGGGCAATGGTCTCGATGCTCAGGTTGACGCCAAACACGCCCAGCACCTGTGCGCCTGCGCGAATCGGCACCGCCTGGCTGATGACCCGGTAATCGATGCCGACCCCGACATAGGGCTCGGTCATCACCGCACCCGACGCGATGGCGTCCTTGTACCAGGGCCGCTGGCGGCTGTCGTAGTCGGCGGGCATCTGCCGGGGCGGCTCGATATGAAAAGCGCCCTCGCGGGTGCCGACGTAACTGGCCACGAAGGTCTCCTGCAACACCGGTGTGCGCAGTGTTTCCAGCAGGCGGGCAGGCTCGGGATCGCGGCCGAGTTGCTCGGCCATGCCCTTGACCAGCAACAGCCGGCCGTCCAGCCAGCTCTGGATATCGTGGGCCATGGCACCGGCCAGGTTGCGCGTGCTGTGCTCGAGGCGCTGCAGGGTGTCATGACGCAGGCGCATATCGTTCAGGGCACAGAACACCCCGAACACCAGCATGATCACCAGCGAGGCGCTCAGCAGGACTTTCTGGTTGAACCCGAGAGGCTTCATCGGTTATTTCCTCGTGATGGCGTTCAGATCGACGCATGACTTGTAGGAGCCCGCTTGCCGGCGACCGAGTGCGGAGCGCTCGCAGAAATCTGCGAAACGCTGCAAATTTACGACTGCTGCGCAGCCGGTCGCGGGTAAACGCGCTCCTACCGGGTCCCATGTTTGCTGCAAGACAGCGTTGTGTCAGTGACACAGCTTGCCGGCGACCGAGTGCGGAGCGCTTGCAGAAATCTGCGAAACGCTGAGAATTTACGACTGCTGCGCAGCCGGTCGCGGGCAGAGCGCGCTCCTACGGGTTACCAGAGCGCCAGGGTGTAGCTCAGGATCAGGCGGGTTTCGTCCAGGTCATTGCCGAAGGTGGAGCGCACCGTGGCATTGCGCACCTTGAGGCCGACATTCTTCAGCGGCCCGCTTTGCACCACGTAGCCCAGGTCGGTGTTGCGCTCCCATTCCTTGCCGGTATTGCTGCCGGCAACGCGCACGTTGTCGCCGCTGACATAGCGGGTCATGAAGGTCAGGCCGGGGACGCCCAGGGCGGCAAAGTTGTAGTCGTAACGCACTTGCCAGGAGCGCTCCTCGCTATTGGCAAAGTCATTGATCTGCACAAAGTTGACCAGGTACGGGTCACTGTTGGCGATGTACGGAAACGGGTCGTCGCCGCTCATGCGCTGGTAGGCGGCGGTGAACACGCTGGCGCCCAGGGTGTAGGCCACCAGGCCGTTGGCTGCGCGGTTGTCCAGCGCGCGGAAGTTGCCATCTTCGGTACTTTTCGAATAACGCAAATCAAACTTCAATGACTGTTTATCGGCCAGGGGAATCTCATACACCACGCCACCGAAGTACTGCCGATAAACATCTTCCAGATTGCCGTAATAGGCACTGACACTCAGGGCCTTATTAAAGGCGTAGGTACCGCCACCAAATACAAACTCGTCACTGACCCCGCCCACGCGGTTACCGGTAAAGTCCTGGTAGTTTGACGAGCTGTTGAACTTGATCTGGGTCAACTTGCCGCCTTGCAGCGTCAGGTTGTCGATGTCCTTTGAGTTGAGTAATGCCCCTTCGAAGGTGGCCGGCAGCAGGCGCGTGTCGTTGCTCGACACCACCGGGGTGCGAAACGCCAGCGAGCCGACCTTGAGCACGGTTTCGGAAATCTTCGCCTTGGCCGTCAGGCCCAGCTTGGCGTATTCGTCCTGCGAGCCACGGCCATTGCGCGAGCTCAGGTCCGCCGGCAAGAGGCCCGTGCCACCGGAGCCATCGCCGCCATCGAGCTTGAACCCGACCATCCCCAGCGCATCGAGCCCCAGCCCCACGGTGCCGGCGGTGTAGCCCGACTCGAAACGCAACAAGGCGCCTTGCGCCCATTCGGCAGCGTGATCGCGCTGGGCCGTGGGCGGGCCGTTGCGAAAGTCGCGGTTAAAGTAGAAGTTGCGCAACTCCACACTGGCCTTGCTATCGGCCATAAAGTCCGCCGACGCCTCCAGTGGCAACAGGGACACACACGCACACGCGATCGCAACCGTCTTGGTCATCGACATTTGATTAACTCCTGAGAAGGGGCAGATTCAATCGAAACGCTTTTTTTATTTATAAGTAATGCGGGTAACTCGACACACGTACTCGCGGCAGCCGGCGGCCGCCGGACATGAAGTCCGACAGCGTGCTGGCCTTAAAACAACAGCGGTTTAAACAGTTTCAATACGGCCGATGAGCGCCTTGGCCTCGAAATAACGACCCGGTTGTTCCTTGATGACCAACCGCCCGGCACACGGCGCCAGGATCGAGGTTTCCATCTTCATCGACTCCATGACCGCAATCACCTGCCCGGCCTCGACGGCGGCGCCGTCTTCGACGACCCAGGCGTGCAGGTTGCCGGCCACCGGGCTGGCCACCGCCTGCGGGTCGAGCGCTTCGGCCGGCACGCTGTGGTCGCGGTCGCTGGCGGCCTGGTTCAGGCTCAGGCCACGCAATAGCGCGGCCGGCAGGCCCAGGTCGTGGCGCTTGCCGTCGATTTCGATAAAGGTGCGCAGCACCTCAGCGTCTGCCGCCGTGCCGCTGCGCGGGGCGATGGTGACCTGCTCGGCAAAGTCGGTCTCGATCCAGCGGGTGTGCACCGCAAAGGTATCGGGGGCGGTGAAGTCGCCGTGGGCCATGACCGCCTGATGGAACGGCAGCACGGTGGCCACGCCTTCGACCTTGAACTCGGCCAGCGCGCGGCGCGCCCGGCTGATCGCCTGTTCGCGGGTGGCGCCGGTGACGATCAGCTTGGCGATCATCGAATCGAAGTTGGGCGACACACGCGAACCTTCGACCACGCCGGTGTCCAGCCGCACGCCGGGGCCGGACGGCGCACGGAAGCGCTCGATGACGCCCGGCGTAGGCAGGAAGCCGTTACCGGCATCCTCGGCGTTGATGCGGAACTCGAAGCTGTGGCCGCGTGGCACCGGGGTGTCCTGGAACGACAGCGGCAAGCCTTCGGCCACGCGCAACTGCTCGATCACCAGATCGATGCCGCTGGTTTCCTCGGTCACCGGGTGTTCGACCTGCAGGCGGGTGTTCACCTCCAGGAACGACAAGGTGTCATCGCCGCTGAGCAGGAACTCCACGGTGCCGGCGCCCACGTAGCCGGCCTCGGCGCAGATGGCCCGGGCCGAGTCATGAATGCGCTGGCGCAATTCATCGCTCAGGAACGGTGCCGGTGCTTCCTCGATCAGCTTCTGGTTGCGGCGTTGCAGCGAGCAATCGCGGGTGCCGACCACGACCACGCGGCCATGACGGTCAGCGATGATCTGCGCCTCGATATGCCGCGGGCGGTGCAGGAAGCGCTCCAGGAAGCACTCGCCACGGCCGAAGGCAGCGACGGCTTCGCGCACCGCCGACTCGTACAACTCGGTGATGTCGTCCATCTGCCAGACCACTTTCAGGCCACGGCCGCCGCCACCGAACGCCGCCTTGATGGCAATCGGCAAGCCATGCTGCTCGGCAAAGGCGATCACCTCGGCCGCGTCACTGACCGGGTTGGCGGTGCCGGCCACCAGCGGCGCGCCGACCTTCAGGGCGATGTGCCGGGCCTGGACCTTGTCGCCCAGGGCATCGATGGTCGCCGGGTCCGGACCGATCCAGGTCAGGCCGGCGTCGAGCACGGCGCGGGCAAAGTCGGCGCGCTCGGACAGAAAGCCATAGCCTGGGTGCACGGCATCGGCGCCGGCGCGGGCGGCCACGGCCAGCAGTTTTTCGATGTTCAGGTAGGTGTCGCTGGAGCGCTCGCCTTGCAGGGCCCAGGCTTCATCGGCCACCTGCACATGCAGGGCGTCGATGTCGCCATCGGCATACACCGCCACCGAGGCCACGCCGTAGTCGCGGCAGGCACGGGCAATTCGAACAGCGATTTCACCACGGTTGGCAATCAGGACCTTTTTCATTTTTTCTCGATCTCGTCTGAAGAGGCTGGCAGCACCGGCTCGAAGGCACTCAGCGGATTGAAGCGAATTCGCGCATTGACCGGAATCTGCCCGGCCAGGTCGATGTGGTACGGGGCGACCACACCGATCACCGGATAACCGCCGGTCAACGGGTGGTCAGCCAGGAACAGCACCGGCTGGCCGCTGGGCGGCACTTGCAGGGCGCCGACCACGGTGCCCTCGCTGGGCAGCTCGCCCTGGATGGCGCGCTCCAGCGCCTGCTCGCCGGCCAGGCGAATGCCGATGCGGTTCGACTGTGGTGTCACCTGCCAGGTCTGTTGCGTCAGCAAGGCTTGTGCAGCCGGCGTGAACCAGTCACTGCGCGGCCCCATGATCACGTCCAGGGTGATGACTTCATCACGGTGCGGCATGGCAAACGCCGGTTGTTCGTCCAGCGCCACGGCCGGGCCGCCCGCCGTGTGTTGCAGGCCCAGGCGGTCGCCGGCGGCCAGAGGCGCAGGTCCTACCTGGGCCAGGGTGTCGGTGGACAGGCTGCCCAGCACCGGGGTCACGGCAAAGCCGCCGCGCACGGCCAGGTAACTGCGCAGGCCGGCGGTGGGTGCACCAAGGGTCAGCCGGTCGCCATTGTGCAGGCTGAACGGCGTGTACAGCGCCGGTTGCAGGCATTGGCCGCTGGCAGTACGCACCTCGACCGGTACCTGGGCGCCGGTAATGGCCACCACGGCATGACCGTGGCAGGTCAGGCTCAGGCCCCCCATCAGCACTTCCAGGGCGCCGGTGCCCGGCGCGTTGCCCACCGCCCGGTTGGCGGCGCGCAGGGCGCTGCGGTCCATCGCGCCGGAGGCCGACACGCCCTCGCCCGCCCGGCCTGGGCGGCCCAGGTCCTGCAGCAGGGTTTGCAGGCCCGGCGCGATGATCTCAAGGTAATCCTGCGTCACCTCGGACACGGGCAAGCGCTCTGCCACCGTTACCGACAGGCCGCCGGCCGGCAACGGCCCGGCGTCGCAAAAGCGCACGCGGTAGCCGGGCTGGAACAGCGCCGGCTCTTCGCGTGCCAGGTCCCACATCTTCAAGAGCGTTACGCCGATGATCTGCCAGCCGCCGGGGCTGGCCTGTGGATAAACACCGCTGAAGCCGCCGGCCAGCGCCACGGCACCGGCCGGAATGCGCGTGCGCGGGGTGCTGCGCCGTGGCACCACGAAGCCTGCGCCGCCGCTGAGGTAGGCAAAGCCCGGCGCAAAGCCGCAGAAGGCGACGTCGTAGTCACTGCCGGTGTGGCGCGCGATGACTTCCTTGACGCTGATACCCAGCTCGCGGGCGACATCATCCAGGTCTTCACCGTTGTAATGCACCGGGATTTCGATCAGCTTGCCCGCCTGACGGACCTTGCCGTTCAGGTCGCGTGCCGCGATCTGTGCGGCCAGCGCCTCGCGACTGATCGCACCCGGGCGAAAGCTCACCAGCAAGGTCCGCGCCGCCGGAACGATCTCCTGCACGCCGGCCACCGGCGTCTGCTGCAGGGAATCGAACAGGGCGAGGGTCTCGTCCAGGTTCGCCAGTTCAACCAGAAGTGCGTCCAGGCCGGCCGGATAGAAACGCATGATCCTCTCCTATTTGAGGTAATCGCTGTCGGGGCCCGATACAGGCCCCGGCGCGTGAATAATGGCAAAGAGTACGCTCATGCAGGTTGCCTCTGGCCAAATGCACGGATCTTCACGCCTGCGTTGTGCAGGCAGTCTTTCAGGGTACGGGCGATGGCCACTGCATAAGGGCTGTCGCCGTGCACGCAGATAGAGTCGGCCTGCAGCGCGATCACACGCCCGTCCACCGATTCGATCACACCCTCGTTGACCAGGCGCAGCATGCGTTGCGCAATCAGGTCAGCGTCGTGCAGTACCGCCCCTGGCCGCGAGCGTGACACCAGCGCGCCGTCGTCGGTGTAGGCACGGTCCGCGAAGGCCTCGGCCACGCATGACAGGCCGGCCTCACGGGCCCAGCCCAGCAACGGCGAATTGGCCAGGCCCACCAGCTTGAGCGCAGGGTCAAGGCGCAGCAGCGCCTCGATCACCGCCGCCGCCTGGACCGGGTCGCTGGCGATGGTGTTGTACAGCGCGCCGTGCGGCTTTACATAGCTCACCCGCGCCCCGACGCTGCGGGCCAGCCCTTGCAGGGCGCCAATCTGGTAGATCACATCGGCGGTCAGCTGTTCGGCCGGGATGTCCATGTTGCGCCGGCCGAAGCCGACCAGGTCCGGGTAGGCGACATGGGCACCGATGGCCACGCCGCGGGCGGCAGCAGCCTTGAGGGTGCGCAGGATCCCGGCAGGGTCGCCGGCATGAAAGCCGCAGGCCACGTTGGCACTGCTGACGAGTTCGAGGATCGCCGTATCGTCGCCCATGCTCCAGGCGCCGAAACTCTCGCCCAGGTCACTGTTGAGATCGATGGTTTGCATGGTCAGGTCTCCGTTGGAATCAGGCGGCGCCGATGAAGCCGACAGTGGCCATCATGAACATGGCCGCGATCAGAGAAGCTCTGTGTGCCTTTGTGAACTCACGGATGGTCTGTGTCACGGCGTTCGTCCTGCGTGGGTAATGACTCACCTCAGCAATGAGCGTGCCATCACTCTACCAGCCAGGCTCAAGCGTAGGAAAATACTGACAATATTGTTGAACAATCAATATTAGATAGCATGACCATCTGCACCATATTGTTACCCTTTAACTCAGGCATGCTACTTAATGAAGCACGCTGCTTGCTACTGGCCAAGCGCTCAGGGAACATCAGCACGGCTTTTCTTATTTCTGGATCCCTAATGAACGACGCTTCTTCTCCATTGCCCCGAACGCTTGGAGAATCCATCACTCAGGAAATGCGCAGGATGCTGGTCGAGGGCGAGCTGGTGCCCGGCCAGCGCTTGTCCGAAGCCGCCCTGGCCGAAAGCCTGCAGATTTCGCGCAATACCTTGCGCGAAGCGTTCCGGGTCCTGACCCAGGAAGGGCTGCTCAAGCACGAGCCCAATCGCGGCGTGAGCGTGGCGGTGCCCGACATGGCCTCGATCATCGACATCTACCGCATCCGCCGCTTCATCGAGTGCCAGGCCATCAGCCAGGGCAGCCCCCAGCACCCCGGCACGGTGCACATGCGCGAAGCGGTCGAAGCCGGCATGCGGGCCCGCGAGAACAAGGACTGGACCGCCGTCGGCACCGCCAACATGCGTTTTCATCGCGCCATCGTCGAACTGGCCGACAGCTCGCGGCTGGTCGCGTTCTACGGACAGATCTCGGCCGAGCTGCGCCTGGCCTTCGGCCGGCTGAAAAACCCCGAATTTTTGCATTCGCCCTATGTCGACATGAATGCGGCCATCCTGCGCACCCTGGAAGAGGGTCGGGCAGACGAGGCCAGCACCCTGCTCGAAGCCTACCTGGTGCAATCGGAACGTACCGTGCTGGCCGCCTTCGAGCGCAGCCTGAACCGCTAACTGGAGGCCGCACCCTGTGAGCGCCCTGGACGAACTTGATTTCGACAACCGCTTTGCCCGCCTGGGCGATGCGTTTTCCACCTCGGTCCTGCCCGAGCCGATCGACGAACCGCGCCTGGTGGTGGCCAGCGAGTCGGCCCTGGCGCTGCTCGACCTGGACCCGGCGCAGGCTGAACAGCCGTTGTTCGTCGAAGTGTTCAGCGGCCACAAGTTGTGGGCCGATGCCGACCCGCGGGCCATGGTCTATTCCGGCCATCAGTTCGGCGGCTACACGCCGCGCCTGGGTGACGGGCGCGGGCTACTGCTGGGCGAAGTGCGCAACCAGGCCGGCGAGGTCTGGGACCTGCACCTCAAGGGCGCCGGCCCCACGCCGTTTTCGCGCATGGGTGACGGCCGTGCGGTGCTGCGTTCGTCGATCCGCGAGTTCCTGGCCTCCGAAGCCCTGCATGCACTGGGCGTCCCCACCAGCCGGGCCGCCTGCGTGATCGGTTCCAGCACCCCGGTATGGCGTGAAACCCAGGAGCGTGCGGCCATGGTCCTGCGCCTGGCACAGAGCCATGTGCGCTTTGGCAGCTTCGAGTACTTCTACTACACCAAGCAGCCCGAGCAGCTCAAGCAACTGGGCGAGTACGTGCTGGCCAACCACTACCCGCATTGCCTGGAACAGGCCGAGCCGTGGCTGGCCATGTTTACCGAGATCGTCGAGCGCAACGCCGGACTGATCGCCCAGTGGCAGGCCTATGGCTTCTGTCATGGGGTGATGAACACCGACAACATGTCGATCCTGGGCATCACCTTCGATTTCGGCCCGTTCGCCTTTCTCGATGACTTTGACCAGAACTTCATCTGCAACCACTCCGATCATGAAGGCCGCTACTCCTATAGCAACCAGGTGCCGATCGCGCAGTGGAACCTCAGCGCCCTGGCCCAGGCCCTGACGCCGTTCATCAGCGTCGAAGCCCTGCGCGAGGCCATCGGCCTGTTCCTGCCGTTGTACCAGGCCCACTATGACGACCTGATGCGCCGCCGCCTGGGCCTGACCTGCGCCGAGGACGACGATGCGCAACTGGTCAGCCAGTTGCTGCAACTGATGCAGACCGGGGGCGTGGATTACCACCTGTTCTTCCGCCAACTGGGTGACCGCCCGGCCGCCGAAGCCTTGCGCCACGTGCGCGACGACTTCATCGACATCAAGGGTTTCGATGCCTGGGGCGAACGCTACCTGGCGCGCATCGCCCGCCAGGACGACGGCAGCGAACAGCAACGCCGCGAACGCATGCATGCCGTCAATCCGCTGTACGTGCTGCGCAACTACCTGGCGCAGAACGCCATTGAAGCGGCAGAGAAAGGCGATTACGAAGAGGTGCGCCGTTTGCACCGGGTGCTGAGCGACCCGTTCAATGAGCAGGCCGGCATGGCGCAATACGCCCAACGGCCACCGGACTGGGGCAAGCACCTGGAAATCAGCTGCTCCTCGTAACGGCCGGACACCAGTAGGAGCGCGCTTGCCGGAATGCCGGACCACCGCGACCGAGTGCGCAGCGCTCGCAAAATTTGTGCAACGCCACAAATTTGTGATTGCTAACACGCTAAAAATCTCGGAAACGCTGAAAATTTACGACTGCTAACGCAGCCGGTCGCGGGCAAGCGCGCTCCTACCGGGGGTGTCTTCAAGGTTCGTCAGCGGGCGGCGGGGCCACCGCTTACAAGGGCTTGTCTGATTTTTCCGTAGGACCTTTCCTTAAACACCCAGGTGCATCCCCGACCCGGCTATTTCCACCTAGCATTCGCTGCTCCAACCCACAAAGGAGCAGTGCCCATGCCATTTTTAGTCAGGGAAGGCGATTCCACCACCACCGGCGGTTTTGTGCTGGTCGCCTCCGCCACGGAGGTCATCGACCTGCGCCGGGTCGCGCGCATGGGGGACCCGGTATGGTGCCCGGCGTGCAAACGCGTCGGGTTCATCGCCCAGGGCAATCCGACCTGGATCGACGAGCAGGTCGCCGTGGCCACCCACGGGCATCAGGTGCAATGCGGCTGCAAGCCGGGCACTCACAGCGTGCAGGCCTCCCAGGAGCATTTCCAGGCCGACATGGAGGCGAGCATCGCCATCCCCGACGACATGGCCGAGGCGGCACGTGTCCAGGCCGAGCAACTGACCCTTTCGATCAAGGACGGCACGTTCAACTCACGGCTGTTCCGCCCTATCGCCTGACCCGCCTGGCGCAGGGCCTGTCAGTCCTGCGCGTGGGTCTCCAGGTAATGATGCAGCTCCACGAACTGCTGCGTCAGCTTGTGCCGCGGGTCCATGTGCACCAGGGGCAGGTTGACCTGGTGCGACTCGCGCATCTTGACCGAGGCGCTCAGGTACACCGGCAGCACCGGCAGGCCCTCGGCAATCAGTTCGTCAAGCATCTGCCTGGGCAGGCTGGCACGGGGCTGGAACTGGTTGACGATGATGCCTTCGACCTGAAGGTCCTCGTTATGGTCCTCCTTGAGGTCTTCCAGCTCGCGGATCAGGCCATACAGGGCCTGGCGTGAAAAGCTGTCGCAATCGAACGGGATCAACACCTTGTGGGCGGCAATCAGGGCCGAGACCGCATAGAAGTTCAGCGCCGGCGGCGTATCGATGTAGATCCGCTCGTAATCCTCATCCAGCGCGTCGAGCAGTTTGCGCAGTTTGTTGATCTTGTGCTTGGCCTCGAGCTTGGGTTGCAGCTCGGCCAGTTCGGCCGTGGCCGTGATCACATGCAGGTTGTCATACGGCGTTTCATGGATGTCCACATGGTTCTTGCGGGCGAACGGCGCCGAGGACAGCGTGTTCTTGAAAAACTCGGCAATGCCCATCGGAATATCGTCGCCGGTCAGGCCGGTGAGGTACTGAGTCGAGTTGGCCTGGGAATCAAGATCGATCAGCAGTGTCCTATAGCCCTCGTTGGCGCTGACTGCTGCCAGATTGCAAGCGATGCTGGATTTACCCACACCGCCTTTCTGATTGAACACCACGCGACGCATGGATTGACCTCCCTGATAGGTAAAAAGCTGTAACAGGCCAGTTTGGCCAGACAAACCGATCAAGTCTAGGCGATGTATGTGACAAGTTCATGAACACGCAAGAACAGGGTGCGGTTGCAGCGATATGACTGCAATCACACGCGAACAGTGCTGTCCTGAGGTGCCCTTCAGTCGGAAACAGCGAAGCGGCGCACAGATAATGTGTAACAAATTTGCTACCGGCCACCCCCATCAGGATAATGCGCGCACTCGGTCAAAAGTCGCGCCAGGGTCGGTGTCGTTCCGGTGTCTCGGTAACGAAAGTCAGCCCGCAGGGGCGGGAAGAAAATCTTTGATCACGTTCAACATCGCACAATGGCGTGCCTGGGCTCCAGGCCTGGCAAGCGCGGATGACTGGCACCAGTGGAGCCGGAATCCGACCTTGCTGCCGGCCAGCGACGAGGCCCCCGACGTCTCGTTCCTGCCGGCCATGCAACGGCGCCGCCTGGGGCGCATGGCGCGCATGGCCTTTGCCGTGGGCTGGCCGCTGGCAGAAGGCTACGAGCCGTTGCCGCTGGTGTTCGTGTCCCGGCATGGCGAGACACCGCGAACCTTCGACATCCTGCGCGACCTGGCCGCCGACGAGCCGCTGTCACCGACCCAGTTCAGCCTGTCGGTGCATAACGCCGTCATCGGCCTGTGGTCGATCATGCGCGGTTCCACCGCTGAAATGACCGCCCTGGCGGCCGCCGGTGACGGCCTGGAGCATGGTGTGTTCGAAGCCGCGACCCTGCTGGCCGAGGGCGCCCCCGCCGTGCTGCTGGTGGTCACCGAGGAACAGCCGCCGGTGGCCTATGCCCAGTGGATCGACGACGTGCCCTTTCCTTACGCCGTCGGCCTGTTGCTCACGCCCGGCAACAACTGGCAACTGACCTTGAACGCCGACGCACAGCCGGGTGCACAGCCCGTGGCAGCCCCGCGCTGGCCGCATGCGCTGAACCTGCTGCAAGCGCTCAATACCGGGCAATCCGCCTGCCAACATCCGTGGAACAAGCGTTTATGGAACTGGCAACGCAAGCACTGAACAAGGGCCGTGACGCCTATTACTGGCGGTTGCTGGCCACCGCGATCAGCTTTGTCCTGTTCGGTATAGGCGGCCTGTGCCTGCGCCTGCTGGTATTCCCGTTGCTGGCCTGCCTGCCGGGCGACCAGGCCTGCCACCAGCGCCGTGGCCGGCGCACCATCAGCTGGCTGTTCTGGCGGTTCATCCGCCTGATGGCGCGCATGGGCGTGCTCACCTATGACGTGCGCGGCGCCGAAAAACTCGGCCGCCCGGGGCAGATGATCATCGCCAACCATCCTTCGCTGATCGACGTGGTGTTTCTCATCGGGCTGGTGCGCGACGCCAATTGCGTGGTCAAGCGCAGCCTCTGGGACAACCCCTGCACCCGCGGCCCGGTGCGCACCGCAGGTTATGTCAGCAACGACGGCAGCATGGACATGCTCGACCTTACCGTGGCAGGCCTGCAGGCAGGCCAGACGCTGATCATCTTTCCCGAAGGCACCCGCACCACGCCAGGCCAGGCACCGGCCTTTCACCGGGGCGCGGCCGCCATTGCCCTGCGCGGGGCACGCATGATCACGCCGGTGACCATCAAGGTCAGCCCCACCACGCTGACCAAGGCCGAACCCTGGTACCGCATACCGCAGCGCCGCGTACATTTCAGCCTGACCGTGGGCGCCGACAT
This sequence comes from Pseudomonas ovata, assembly GCF_003131185.1. Taxonomy (GTDB): domain Bacteria; phylum Pseudomonadota; class Gammaproteobacteria; order Pseudomonadales; family Pseudomonadaceae; genus Aquipseudomonas; species Aquipseudomonas ovata. The sequence goes on from NZ_QFFU01000004.1 coordinate 53,290, forward strand.
CGACCCACAGACCTTTGCCGTGCTTGGCCCGGCGCCTCTGGCGTCGCGCAAACTCAACGATTACCTGCATGACTATTTCATCAAGGAGCTCGCCGCAGATGAGCGATCTACACCGGGACATTAAGCAACTGATCATCGACGCACTGGGGCTGGAAGACATCAGCACCCAGGACATCGGCAACGACCAGATCCTGTTCGGCGAAGGCCTGGGCCTGGACTCGGTCGACGCCCTGGAGCTGGGCCTGGCCATCCAGAAGCGCTACGGCATCAAGATCGACGCCGACGCCAAGGACACCCGTTCGCACTTCACCAGCGTCGACAGCCTCGCGGCCTTCGTCAGCGCCCGACAACCGGCCTGAGAACTGATCATGCAAACCCGTGAAGACATCTTCGAAACCCTGCGCAGCGCCCTGGTCGAGCTGTTCGAAATCGAACCGGAGCGCGTCACCCTGGACGCCAACCTGTACCAGGACCTGGAAATCGACAGCATTGATGCGGTGGACCTGATCGACCACATCAAGCGCAAGACCGGGAAAAAGATCGCCGCCGATGAGTTCAAGTCGGTGCGCACGGTCAATGACGTGGTCGAAGCGGTCTACCGGCTGGTCAACGCCGCCGCATGAAGCGGCTGATCGGCCTGCTGCTGGTGCTGGCAGGCGTGCTCTACCCGTTTGCCGTGTACGCAGGCCTTGAGCATTTCGCGCCCTGGCAGTTCGCGTTGCTGCTCGGCAGCCTGTGGCTGGCCCGCGCCCTGACCGGCGAGCGCCGCCCCGGCAGCCTGGCGATGGCCTTGGTGGCCTTGGGCTTCTGCCTGCTGCTGGCACTGCTCGACAGCCCGCTGCTGCTGCGCTGGTACCCGGTGCTGATCAGCGCCTTCATGCTGTGCCTGTTCGGCGCCAGCCTGATGCGCGGCATGCCGATCGTCGAGCGTCTGGCACGGTTGAGCGAGCCCGACCTGCCCGAGGTCGCGGTGCGTTACACACGCCAGGTGACCGGGGTGTGGTGTGCGTTTTTCCTCGGCAACGGCCTGATCGCCGCCAGCCTGACCCTGTGGGCACCGCTGCACTGGTGGGCGCTGTACACCGGGCTGATTTCCTATGGATTGATGGGCCTGCTGTTCGCAGGCGAATGGACGGTCCGCCGGCGTGTCAGAGGCGGCGCATAAAAAATGAATGACATGAACTGGTTGAATCTTGAACACCTGCTGCTTGACCCTCGACCCGACCGCCTGCTGTGCCCGCAGCCGGCGCTGAGCCATGCGCAGTTCTGCGCCCAGGCCCTGAGCGCCGCCGCCGGCCTGCAAGCGCGGGGCGTGCAGCGCCTGGCCGTGCACTTGGACGATGCCGGCGACCTGGCCATTGCGCTGTTCGCGGCCTGGCGCGCCGGCGTCAGCGTGCTGCTGCCATCGGACCTGCAAGACCAGACCCGCGAGCGCTGGAACCCGCAGGTCGACCTGTGGCTCAGCGAGCAGCCGGGCGATGCACGCCTGGCCGACCTGCTGCAGGCGCCCCTGGCCCCGGCGGCATTGGACCTGGACGCCTGCCAGTTGAGCCTGTGCACCTCCGGTTCCAGCGGCGAACCCAAGCGCATCGACAAGCGCCTGCGCCAGCTGGACAACGAAGTGCGCGGCCTGGAACGCCTGTGGGGCGCCGGACTGGGCGATGCCTGCATCATCGGCAGCGTCGCGGCCCAGCATATCTACGGCTTGCTGTTCCGGGTGCTGTGGCCGTTGTGCGCCGGGCGGCCGTGGGTGCGCCGGCAACTGCCGTTCCCCGAGGACCTGCAACGCGCCAGCGCCGAGCACCGTGCCTTTGCCTGGGTGGCCAGTCCAGCGCTGCTCAAGCGCATGGGCGACAACCTCGACTGGCCGGCACTGGGCGCGGTGCGCCGGGTGTTTTCCTCCGGCGGTGCCCTGCCTGAAGAGGCCGCCGCAAGCCTGCAGCAGCGCCTGGGCCAGTGGCCGACCGAAATTTTCGGCAGCTCCGAGACCGGCGGCATTGCCTGGCGCCAGGGCCAGGCGCTGTGGCAGGCCTTCGAGGGCGTGCAATTGTCGCAGGACAGCGACGGTGCCTTGCAGGTGCGCTCCTCCTATCTGCCGGCCGGCCATGTCGAACCGACCGCCGACGCCGCCCGCTTCGAAGCCGATGGCCGCTTTGCCCTGCTCGGCCGGCTGGACCGTATCGTCAAGCTGGAAGAAAAGCGTATTGCCCTGCCGGCCCTGGAACAGGCGCTGGCCGGCCATCCGTTCGTCAGCGAGGCGCGCCTGGGCGTGGTGCAGGAGCGCCGTGCCTCGCTGGGCGCGCTGGTGGTGCTCAGCGACAGCGGCCTGCATGCCTTGCGCAACCACGGCCGGCGCGCCCTGACCGGGACCCTGCGCCAGCACCTGGGCGGCCATTGCGAGCCCCTGGCCCTGCCACGGCGCTGGCGCCTGTTGTTGCAATTGCCGCTCAACGCCCAGGGCAAGCTGCCCCAGGCGCACGTTGAGGCCTTGCTGGCGGCACCGCGCGGCAAGGGCCCGGAGGTGCTGGGCCAACAGACGCTGGACGATACCTTGCACCTGGCGCTGCAAGTGCCGCCGGACCTGGCGTATTTCACTGGGCACTTCCCGAAAGTGCCGGTGCTGCCCGGTGTGGTCCAGGTCGACTGGGCCATGCAGCTGGGCCAGCGCCTGCTGGCGCTGCCGCCACGCTTTGCCGGCATGGAAGTGCTCAAGTTCCAGCAACTGGTGCGCCCCGGCGATCGCCTGAACCTGACCCTGCGCTTCGATGCCGTGCGCGGCAAACTGTATTTTGCCTACCACAACCAGGAACAGGCGCCCTGTTCCAGTGGCAGGCTCCTGCTGGAGCACGACCATGCATAAGCCCTGCGCGGTGATCCCGGTGTTCGACCACGAGCGCGCCGTGCCGCATGTGGTCAAGGCCCTGCGCGACGCCGGCCTGCCCTGTGTGCTGGTCGACGACGCCAGCAGCCCGGCCTGTGCGCAGGTGTTGCAACAACTGGCCACCGAGGAGGGCGTGTACCTGATCCGCCTGCCGGTCAACCAGGGCAAGGGCGGCGCGGTGATGGCCGGCTTTCATGAGGCCGCCCACCTGGGGTTCAGCCATGCGTTGCAGGTCGACGCCGATGGCCAGCACGACCTCGGCGACATCGGCCGCTTTCTCGAACAGTCACGCCAGCACCCGCAGGCGCTGATCTGCGGCTACCCGCAATACGACGCCAGCGTGCCCAAGGGCCGGCTGTATGCGCGTTACCTGACCCATGTCTGGGTGTGGATCAACACCGTGTCGCTGCACATTCGCGACTCGATGTGCGGTTTTCGCGTCTACCCGCTGGCACCGGTGCTCCAGCTGATCAAGGCGGTCAATCTGGGCCGGCGCATGGATTTCGACACCGAGATCCTGGTGCGCCTGTCGTGGCGTGGCCAGCCGATGCACTGGCTGCCGACCAAGGTGCATTACCCGCAGGACGGCCTGTCGCACTTTCGCCTGTTCCATGACAACGCACTGATCTCCGGCATGCACACCAAGCTCTTCTTCGGCATGTTGTTGCGCCTGCCGGTGCTGCTGTGGCGCAAGCTCCCGCTGCTCCACAAGGCCCGCACATGAGCCTGCCGCCCGACGAAAAGCACTGGGCCGACCGCCAGGAGCGCGGCAGCTTCGTGCTGATGAAACTTACCGCCTGGGGCGTGCGCGTACTCGGCCGACGCCTGCTCAGCCCCGTGCTGTATGGCATCGTGCTGTACTTCTTCATTTTCGGCCGCACCGCCCGGCGCAGCATCCACGAGTACCAGCAGCGCCTGGCGCACTGGAGCGGCCAGCCCGAACTGCGCCCCACCACCGCACGGGTGTTCCGTCAGTTCATGGCGTTTGCCGAAGCCCTGCTCGACAAGCTCGACGTCTGGAACGGCAAGCTGCGCATCGAACAGATCCGCATCGTCGACCCGGCCTTGCTGCGCACCCAGCTACGGGGCGCGCGCGGGCAGATGCTGGTCGGCGCGCACCTGGGCAACCTTGAGGTGTGCCGGGCGCTGGCCGAACTGGGCGAGAAGGTCACCATGAACGTGCTGGTGCACACCAAGCATGCCGAGCGCTTCAATCGCCTGCTGGGCGAGGCCGGCGCCACCAACCTGCGCCTGGTACAGGTCAGCGAGCTGGATCCGGCGATCATGCTGCAACTGAGCCAGCGCCTGGACGACGGCGAGTGGCTGGCAATTGCCGGCGACCGCGTGCCCTTGCATGGCGGGCGCCATGTGCAGGCGGACTTTCTCGGCGCACCGGCGGCCTTTCCGCAAGGGCCGTGGCTGCTGGCCGGGTTGCTCAAGTGCCCGGTCAACCTGTTTTTCTGCCTCAAGGACGCCCAGGGCTACCGGGTGATCCTGGAGCCGTTCACCGAGGCGGTGCAATGGAAGCGCAGCGACCGCGCCGAGGTCATCGCCCACTGGGCGGCGCGCTACGCCGAGCGCCTGGCGCACTACTGCCTGCAAGCCCCGCAGCAGTGGTTCAATTTCTACCCTTTCTGGAAGCAGCGATGACCCATCAAGTTCCCGACACCGTGACCTTCGGCGCCTTGGCGCTGAGCATCGAGCAGGTGCTGGCCGTGGCCAACCGCCAGGCGCCTGCGGCCTTGCAGGACGACGCCGACTACCGCGCCCGCATTGCCCGGGGCGCGCAGTTTCTCGACTCGCTGCTGGACAAGGAAGGCGTGATCTACGGCGTCACCACCGGCTACGGTGATTCGTGCGTGGTGGCCGTGCCCTTGCAGCATGTCGAGGCCTTGCCACGGCACCTGTACACCTTCCACGGCTGCGGCCTGGGCAAACTGCTCGACGAACGCGCCACCCGTGCGGTGCTGGCGGCACGCTTGCAGTCGCTGTGCCACGGCGTGTCGGGGGTGCGGGTCGAGCTGCTGGAGCGGTTGCAGGCGTTCCTCGAACACGACGTGCTGCCACTGATCCCCGAAGAGGGCTCGGTGGGCGCCAGCGGCGACCTGACGCCGCTGTCCTATGTGGCTGCGACCCTGTCCGGCGAGCGCGAAGTGCTGTATCGCGGCCAGCGCCGCCCGGCCCTGGACGTGCATCGCGAGCTGGGCTGGGAACCTTTGGTGCTGCGGCCCAAGGAAGCCCTGGCGCTGATGAACGGCACCGCAGTGATGACCGGCATTGCCTGCCTGGCCTTCGCCCGCGCCGACTATCTGCTGCAACTGGCCACGCGCATCACCGCCATGAATGTGGTGGCGCTGCAAGGCAACCCGGAACACTTCGACGAGCGTCTGTTCGCCGCCAAGCCGCACCCCGGCCAGATGCAGGTGGCCGCCTGGCTGCGCCAGGACCTGGCCATCGACGCCCCGACCGCACCGCTGCACCGCTTGCAGGACCGCTACTCGCTGCGCTGTGCCCCACATGTGCTGGGCGTACTGGCCGACAGCCTGGGCTGGCTGCGCTCGTTCATCGAGACCGAGCTGAACAGCGCCAACGACAACCCGATCATCGACGGCGACCAGGAGCGCGTGCTGCACGGCGGGCACTTCTACGGCGGGCACATCGCCTTTGCCATGGACAGCCTCAAGACCCTGGTGGCCAACGTCGCCGACCTGCTCGACCGCCAGCTCGCCCTGCTGGTGGACGTGCGCTACAACCACGGCCTGCCGAGCAACCTGTCCGGCGCCAGCGCCGAGCGGGCAATGATCAACCACGGTTTCAAGGCGGTGCAGATCGGTGCCAGCGCCTGGACCGCCGAAGCCCTGAAAAACACCATGCCGGCCAGCGTGTTCTCGCGCTCCACCGAATGCCACAACCAGGACAAGGTGAGCATGGGCACCATCGCCGCCCGCGATGCGATCCGTGTGCTGGAGCTGACCGAGCAGGTCGCCGCCGCCACCCTGATCGCCGCCAACCAGGGCCTGTGGCTGCGCAGCCGGCAAGCCGATGCGCGTCCGCTGCCGCCGGCGCTGGCCGCCATGCACACACAACTGGCCGAGGATTTCCCGCCGGTCATCGATGATCGCGGCCTGGAAGGCGAACTGCGCCTGTGCCTGCAACGCATTGCCGAACGCCACTGGAGGCTGCATGCGCAGTAAAGGACTGATCGACGTCGACACCGAAGTAGTGGTGCCGTTTTTCGATGTCGACATGATGAACATCGTCTGGCACGGCCACTACGTCAAATACCTCGAAGTGGCACGCTGCGCGCTGCTGGACCACATCGGCCACAACTACATGCAGATGCTTGAGTCCGGCTACGGCTGGCCGGTGATCGACCTGCAACTGCGCTACGTGCGGGCGGCGGTGTTCGGCCAGAAGCTGACGGTGCGCGCCAGCCTGGTGGAATGGGAAAACCGCCTGAAGATCAACTACCTGATCAGCGACGCGGTGACCGGCGAACGCATGACCCGCGCCAGCACCGTGCAGGTGGCCGTCGACGTCGCCACCCGCGAGATGCAACTGGCCTCGCCCAAGGTGTTCATCGATGCCGTGCAGAGGGCCTTGCCATGAGGACAGCCATGCAGCACCTGCTGTTCAGCCTGGCCTTGCTGTGCGCCTCGTCACTGGCGCACGCCTTTGACTTGCAACAACTCAGCGCCCAGTTGGGCAAGCCCGCCGTGGTCGAGGGTCGTTTCAGCCAGGAGAAACACCTGCGCGCCCTGCCCCAGCCGCTGGTCAGCACCGGCAACTTCGTACTGGCCCGGGACTTCGGCCTGCTGTGGCTGCTGGAAACGCCGCTCAAGCAGGACTACCGCATTGATCAGGCCGGCATTGCCCGCCGTCAGGGACAGGCCTGGCAGTTACTGCCGGGCAAGAGTGCCGGCGCCGAGCAGAACCGGCTGTTCCTGGCCGTGCTGCAAGGCGACAGCAGCGGATTGCAACGCGATTTCGAGCTGCAACTGAGCGGTGACGCCCAGGCCTGGAAGCTGACCCTGACCCCGCGTTCGCTGCTGCTGCAACAGGTGTTTCGCCAGATCAACATCGACGGCGGCGAGCTGGTGCACCGCATCGAGCTGCTGGAAACCCAGGGCGACCGCACCGTGCTGAACCTGATCGACAGCCACAGCGCACCTGCGCTCAGCGATGCGCGGCGCAATGATTTCAAATCCTGAGCGCCGCCTGCCGCGCCTGTTCCTGCTGATCCTGCTCGCCGTGGTGGCGCTGGCCGGCTGGCAGTGGCGTGACGGCGCGCCGCTGTCGGCCAACCTCATGGAACTGGTGCCCGGCAGCCGTCCTGACCCGCTGGAACTGCGCGCCGAACAGCGCATGCAGGCGCCGCTGAACCGCGAAATGCTGGTGCTGGTCGGCCATGCCGAGCGCCAGCAGGCGATTGCCCTGACCCAGCGCCTGGCCAGTCAGTGGCAGGCCAGCGGGCTGTTCGCCACCGTGCAATGGAACCTGCAGGCCGACCTGCCGGCCTTGCGTACGCAACTGCTGCAAGGCCGGTTGGCGATGCTGCCGGCGACCGACCGCCAGCAGTTGATCGAACAGCCCCAGGCGTTTATCGAGCAGCGCGTGCAGAACCTGTTCGACCCTTTTACCGGCTTCAGCCTGGTGCCCGGCCAGGACGACTGGCTGGGCCTGACCGGGCGCATCCAGAACGCACTGCCCCGTGGCGGCGCGGTGGAACCGGACCTGGCCAGCGGCGCGCTGGTGGCCCAGGCCGATGGCCTGTACTGGGTGCTGCTGCGCGTGCAGACCGGCAACGATGCCTTCGACATGCAGCTGCCGACCCAGGTCGCCGCCCTGCTGGCCGAGGCGCGCACGCAAGCGGCCCAGGACGGCGGCCGGCTGCTGGCCGCCAGCGGCCTGCTGTACGCCGCCGCCGGCCAGCACCAGGCCAGCCAGGAAATCACCTGGGTCGGCGGCGGTGCCACGCTGGGCATTTTGCTGCTGTTGCTGCTGGCCTTCCGCCGCTGGCGGGTGCTGCTGGCCTTTGTGCCGGTGCTGGTGGGCATGCTGTTTGGTGCAGTGGCCTGTGTGGCGCTGTTTGGCAAGATGCATGTGATGACGCTGGTGCTGGGGTCGAGCCTGATCGGCGTGGCGGTGGATTACCCGCTGCATTATTTATCCAAAAGCTGGACGCTGAACCCCTGGCGCAGTTGGCCGGCCTTGCGCCTGACCCTGCCGGGCCTGACCCTGAGCCTGATCACCAGTTGCATCGGCTACCTGGCCCTGGCCTGGACGCCGTTCCCGGCCCTGACCCAGATCGCGGTGTTCTCCGCCGCCGGGCTGTTCGGTGCGTGGCTGGCGGCGGTGTGCCTGTTGCCGGCGCTGCTCGCCAGGGTCGAACTGCGCCCGGCGCAGTGGCCGCTGCAATTGGCCCAACGCCTGCTGGGCTGGCGCGAAGCGCTGCTGGCCAGGACCGGTACGCCGCTGTTGCTGGTCCTGCTGCTGGTGTTCTGCGCCACTGGCCTGTGGCAGTTGACCACCCACAACGACATTCGCCAGTGGGTCTCGGCCCCTCAGGCCCTGACCGATGAAGCCCAGGCCATTGCCCGCATTACCGGCTTCCAGCCGACCAGCCAGTTCTTTCTGGTGCGCGCCGCCAACGAACAGCAATTGCTGGAGCGCCAACACACGCTGACCCAACGCCTCGACGGGCTGGTCAGCGAGCATTCGCTGCGCGGTTACATGGCCCTCAATCAATTGCTGGCGGCCCCGGCAGATCAACAAGCGCTGCGCACCGCACTGGGCCGCCTGCCTGAGTACTGGCAACCGCTGCTGGCGCTGGGCGTCATGGCCGACGCCTTGCACAACGAACTGCGCCAGTTGCAGGCGCTGCCCGAGCAGACCATCGATCAGGCCCTGGCCGGACCGGTCAGCGAACCCTGGCGCACCTTGTGGCTGGGGCATACCGATGACGGTGTGGCCGCCATCGTCAGCCTGCAAGGGCTGGGCAACCCGGCCATGCTGCACGCCCAGGCCGAGGGCCTGCCGGGTGTGAACCTGGTCGACCGGCTGGGCGCGCTCAATGGCGTGTTCGCCCAGACGCAAATCAGCGCCGCCGAACTCAAGCTGCTGTCGTGCGGGCTGATCGTGGTGCTGCTGCTCGCGCCCTTCGGCCTGGGCGGTGCACTGCGCATCGTCACCCTGCCGTTGCTCGCCGCGCTGTGCAGCCTGGCCAGCCTGGGCTGGCTGGGCCAGCCACTGACCCTGTTCAGCCTGTTCGGCCTGTTGCTGGTGACCGCCATCAGCGTCGACTACGCCATCCTGATGCGCGAGCAGGTCGGCGGGGCGGCGGTCAGCCTGCTCGGCACCTTGCTGGCGGCCATCACCACCTGGCTGTCGTTCGGCCTGCTGGCGCTGTCGCAGACCCCGGCCATCAGCAATTTCGGTCTGTCGGTGAGCCTGGGGCTGGTGTTCAGCTTTGTGCTGGCACCGTGGGCCAGCGCACGCCAGGCCGTGGAGAAGCATCCATGATGATCGTGCTGTTCTGGCTCATGGCCCTGCCGGCCTTTGCCGCCGCCACCTGGCTTGGCCACCGCGTGGGGCTGATTCCCATCGTCAGCCAGTTGCTGCTGGCCACCCTCGGCGTGCCGCTGTTGATGCTGCTGTGGATCGAGCCGCACTGGCAGCTCAGTGGCGCGCAACTGATCGCACCGGTCTGGCTCAAGACCCTGTACAGCCTGGCCTTCGCGCTGGTGCTGGGGCATATCCTCAGCGATGTGATCGAGGTGCGCCTGGACCGCCAGAGCCTGAAGATTGCCGTGCCCAGCTTTCTGGTGCCCTTTGCCGCAGGCCTGGCCTGCGCCGTTTGGCTGCTGCCGGCGCAGTCCTGGCTCAGCGACCTGGCCGTGGGGCTGGTGTTTGCGATCACCGCCATTCCGGTGCTGTACCTGTACCTCAAGCACATCGGCTACCCGCTGGCGGCCACGCACCGGCTGGTGCAGGCGGCGATTCTCATCGACCTGACCTGCTGGAGCCTGTTCGCCCTGGCCCAGGGCAGCCTGCACCTCAGCAGCCTGTTGTGGCCGCTGCTGATGGCCTGCGTCCCGTTGCTGCTGCGGGGGCTGGGCATCCGCCAGCCGCTGGTCTACAGCCTGGGCTTTTTTGCCTTGCTGGTGGTGGCCGAGCATTACCGGCTCAATGCGCTGATCTTCGGCATCGGCTATCTGCTGTGCATGGCGCGGCTCAAGCAGGCCTGGGTGCTGCCGATCAAGCCACAGGTGCTGAGCGGGCTGCAGAATCACCTGGCCGTACCGCTGCTGCTGACCTTCGGCCTGGTGCAGATCAACCTGCACACCGCCCTGGGCGAGCTGAGCGCCTGGCAGGTGGCGGCGCTGATCGCCGTGCCGATCGGCGCCAAGCTGCTGGGCAACTGGCTGGGCCTGTGCTGGGCGCCGCCGTCGTTTCCCGGTGCCAGCCGCTGGCGCGAAAGCGTGCTGCTCAATATTCGCGGGCTGAGCGAGATCGTGTTTCTCAACCTGCTGCTGCAACAGCAACTGATCGGCAGCGCGCTGTACCTGGCGCTGATGCTGATGAGCCTGCTGGCGACCCTGATGCCGGCCCTGGTCGGGCTGGGTCGCAAGCCTCTTTCATTCGTCACTGCTACCGAACAACCGGTAAGGAACTCCTGTGCCAATCACTGATAAGGAACATCGCGCGGTCGTGGTCATCGGCGCCGGCCCTGCCGGCGCGATTGCCGCCGCCCTGCTCAAGCGCCGCGGCCATGACGTGCTGGTGCTTGAGCGCCAGGCCTTCCCGCGCTTTTCCATCGGCGAAAGCCTGCTGGCCCACTGCCTGGACTTCGTCGAGGAAGCCGGCATGCTCGAGGCGGTGCAGGCGGCGGGCTTTCAGTTGAAGAACGGCGCCGCCTTTGCCTTCGGCGAGCAATACAGCGACTTCGATTTCGGCGACACCTTCACCCAGGGCAAGCCCACCACCTTCCAGGTGCAGCGCGCCAGCTTCGACCAGTTGCTGGCCGACCAGGCCGCCTTGCAGGGCGTCGAGATCCGCTACCGGCATGAGATCGTCAGCGTCGACTTCGACGCCGTACAACCGCACCTGGTCGTGCGCCGCGAAGACGGCAGCGAGTATCAGGTGCAGGCCGGCTTCGTGCTCGATGCCAGCGGTTATGGCCGGGTGCTGCCGCGCCTGCTGGACCTTGAGGCACCGTCGGACTTCCCGCTGCGCCAGGCGGTGTTCACCCACGTCGAAGATCACATCCAGAGCCCGCCGTTTGATCGCAACAAGATTCTGGTCACGATTCATCCCGAGCACCGCGACGTGTGGTTCTGGTCGATCCCGTTCAGCAACGGCCGTTGCTCGATCGGCGTGGTCGCCAGCGCCGCGCGTTTCGAAGGCAAGCCCGAGGATCTGGACGCCTGCCTGCAAGCCTTCGTCGCCGAGACCCCGAGCCTGGCCAAGGTGCTGCAACACGCGGTGTGGGACACCCCGGCGCGCACCATCGGCGGCTACGCGGCCAACGTCAAATCCCTGCACGGCCCGGGCTTTGCGCTGCTGGGCAATGCCGCCGAGTTCCTGGACCCGGTGTTTTCCTCGGGCGTGACCATCGCCATGCGCTCGGCAAGCATGGCCGCCGGCCTGCTCGACCGGCAGTTGCGCGGCGAGACCGTGGACTGGGAGGCTGATTTTGCCGTGCCGCTCAAGCGTGGCGTCGACACCTTCCGCGCCTATGTCGAAGGCTGGTACGACAGCAGCTTCCAGGACGTGATCTTCTACAAGGACGCGCAACCGGACATTCGCGCCATGATCTGCTCGATCCTGGCCGGCTACGCCTGGGATGTGCGCAACCCGTTCGTCAACGAGCCCAAGCGCCGCCTGCGCATGCTGGCTGAAATCTGCGCGAGCCCGGTGGCATGAACGGGCCGTTCCTGAGCGACAGCTACGTCGAGGAAACCCGCTTCGGCCTGTGGTTCCTGCGCAGCCACACCTGGCAGTACCGGGTGCTGCGCGTGGCCATTCATGATTTGCGCGGGCTGTTCAGTGAGCCCCTGCCGGCCAACGCGGTATTGCTTGATGCCGGCTGCGGCCAGGGTAAATCGTTTCGTTACCTGAATGAGGTGTTCAAGCCGGCCCGGATCATCGGCGTCGATGCCGACCCGCACAGCCTGACGCAGAGCCGTGAAGAGGCCGAGCGCCTGGGCTTGCCGGTGGAGTTGATCGGCAGCGACTGCGCGTCCCTGAACCTCCCCGATGCCAGCGTCGACTTGCTGTTCTGCCACCAGACCTTTCACCATCTGGTGGAGCAGGAGCAGGCCCTGGCCGAGTTCTACCGGGTGCTCAAGCCCGGTGGTTATTTGCTGTTTGCCGAGTCCACCGAGGCCTATATCGACACCTGGGTGATCCGCTGGCTGTTCCGCCATCCCATGCATGTGCAGAAAAGCGCGGCGCAGTACCTGGATATGCTGCGCACCCAAGGCTTGCAGTTCGGACCGGCCAACGTCTCCTACCCGTACCTGTGGTGGAGCCGCAGCCAGGACTTCGGCCTGCTGGAGCGTCTGAAACTGCGCAAGCCCAAGCCCTTTGGCCAGCGTGAAGAAACCCTGGTCAACGTGGTGGCGCGCAAGCCGCTGACGCGAGGCGCCGCATGATGCGCCTTGTATGGCTGAGCCTGTTGCTGCTGGCCGGTTGCGCCCGCCAGGCGCCGTTGCCCGAAGGCCTGCCGACCCTGGCGCTGCCGCAGCAATGGCATGTGCAGCGCGAGCTGGCCGCCGAGCAGCAGGACTGGCTGTTGATCGTGCAGCAGGAAGGCACCGCACTGCGCTGGTCGATGATGGACCCGCTGGGTATCCCGCAGGCCCGTCAGCGCCTGGTCGATGGCCAGTGGCAAGCCGACGGGCTGTTGCCGCCCAATGCCGAGGCCCGTGAGCTGTTCGCGGCGCTGTTGTTCGCCCTGACCCCCGACCGCGAACTGGCCGCCCGCTACCCGGCCGCCAGCCGCCAGGGCATGCAGCGACGCCTGGACGGGCGCTGGGTCGTCGATTACCGCTCGCCACGGGTGTTTACCCTGAGCCTGGCCCAGGGCCTGCGCTATCACATCACCCCCTTGAACGACGGAAACACGCCATGACCGCCTACCTCAATGACCTGGGCCTGGTCTGCGCGCTGGGCAACGACCGCGCCGAGGTGGCGCGCAAGCTGTTTGCCGGCGACTGTAGCGGCATGCAGGTGCAAGGTGACTGGGTCACCGGGCAGCCGTTGCCGGTCGGCGCCATCCATTGTGACCTGCCGCCGATGCCTGAAGCGCTGGGCGCGCAAAGCCGCAATAACCAGCTGTTGCTGGCCGCGGCCTTGCAGATCGAAGCGCCGGTTCGCACCGCCATCACGCGCTACGGCGCCGGGCGTGTCGGCGTCATTCTGGGCACCAGCACCTCGGGCATCGACGAAGCCAGCCGCAGCATGGGCACCTGGCTGCGTGACCAGAGCTTCCCGGCGCATTACGACTACCGCCAGCAGGAACTCGGCGCACCGGCCAGCTTCCTGGCGCAATGGCTGGACCTCAGTGGCCCCGCCTACGTGATTTCCACGGCCTGCACCTCCAGCGCCCGGGCCTTGCTCAGCGCCCGCCGCGCCCTGGACCTGGGCCTGTGCGATGCGGTGCTGTGCGGCGGCGTCGACAGCCTGTGCAAGCTGACGCTCAATGGCTTCAATGCCCTTGAGGCGGTCTCCGGGCAGCGTTGCAACCCGTTCTCGGTCAACCGCGACGGCATCAATATCGGTGAAGCCGCCGTGGTGTTCCTGATGACCCGCGAGCCGAGCGCCAGCCATTCGATTGCCTTGCTGGGCGCCGGCGCCAGCAGCGATGCGCACCATATTTCCGCTCCCGAACCCAGCGGCCGTGGCGCCCGCGAAGCCATGCAACGGGCCCTGGACAGCGCCGGCCTCAACGCTGGCCAGATCGATTACCTGAACCTGCACGGCACCGCCACCCAGCACAACGACGCCATGGAAAGCCTGGCGGTGCAGGCGTTGTTCCCGCACGGTGTGCCCTGCTCATCCACCAAGCCGTTGAGCGGCCACACCCTGGGCGCCGCCGGGGCACTGGAGGCGGCCTTCTGCTGGCTGAGCCTGAGCGCCGACAACCCGGACAGCGCTTTGCCGCCGCATATCTGGGACGGTCAGGCCGACCCGCAGCTGCCCGCCCTGCACTGGGCCGGGCCGCAGGCCCGCCTGCCCGTTGCCACCCCGCGCCGCCTGATGAGCAACTCGTTTGCCTTCGGTGGCAATAACATCAGCCTGATTATCGGAGACGCCGCATGATCGCCTGGCCGGTTGCCGAACTCCTGCCCCACGCGGCCGACATGATCCTGATCGATCAGGTGCTGGCCTTCGATGACGACAGTATCCAGACCCGCGTGACCGTGCGCGCCGATGGCCTGCTCAATACCGCCGACGGCCACCTGCCGGCCTGGGTCGGCATCGAGCTGATGGCCCAGAGCGTGGCCGCCTTTGCCGGCTGCCAGGCGCGCCAGCGCGGTGAACCGGTGCAACTGGGCTTTCTGCTCGGTACGCGCAAATACGAATGCACGGTCGATCACTTTCCGGCCGGCAGTGAACTGACACTCCACGCCCTGCGCACCTTGCAGGACGACAACGGCATGGGGGTGTTCGAGTGCCGCCTCAGCGGCCCGGACCTTGAGGCCTTTGCCCGCCTGAGCGTGTATTGCCCGCCCAACGCCGCCGATTATCTGAATGAGGACGCCGCACATGACTGAATCGATCCTGGTCACCGGCTCCAGCCGTGGCATCGGCCGGGCCATCGCCCTGCGCCTGGCGCAGTCCGGCTTTGACCTGGTCCTGCACTGCCGCAGCGGCCGGCAGGACGCCGACGCCGTGCAGGCCGAGATTCTCGCCCTGGGCCGCCAGGCCCGGGTGCTGCAATTCGATGTGTCTGATCGTGAAGCGTGTCGCACGGCGCTGGAACAGGACGTCGAGGCCCACGGCGCCTATTACGGTGTGGTGCTCAATGCCGGGCTGACCCGCGACGGCGCCTTTCCCGCGCTCAGCGAAGACGACTGGGACACGGTACTGCGCACTAACCTGGACGGTTTCTATAACGTGCTGCATCCGCTGACCATGCCGATGATCCGCCGCCGCGCAGCCGGGCGCATTGTCTGCATCACCTCGGTGTCGGGGCTGATCGGCAACCGTGGCCAGGTCAACTACAGCGCCTCCAAGGCCGGCCTGATCGGCGCGGCCAAGGCCCTGGCCATCGAGCTGGCCAAGCGCAGAATCACGGTCAACTGCGTGGCCCCGGGATTGATCGACACGGCGATGCTCGACGAGAACGTGCCGGTGGAAGAACTGATGAAGATGATCCCGGCGCAGCGCATGGGCACCCCGGAAGAAGTCGCCGGCGCGGTGAATTTCCTGATGTCGGCCGAAGCCGCCTACATCACCCGCCAGGTCCTGGCCGTCAATGGGGGGTTGTGCTGATGAAACGCGTGGTCGTCACCGGTATGGCCGGTATCACCTCCCTGGGCAGCGACTGGACCAGCATCGAGGCCGGTTTCAGCGCCAGCCGCAGTGGCATCCGCTACATGAGCGAATGGGACCGCTTCGGCGAACTCAACACCCGCCTGGCCGGCCCCGTGGATGATTTCGCCGTGCCCGGGCACTGGACGCGCAAGCAGTTGCGCAGCATGGGCCGGGTGTCACGCATGGCCGTGGCCGCCTCCGAGCAGGCCCTGCGCGATGCCGGCCTGTTGGGCGACCCGATCATCCGCGACGGGCGCATGGGCACCGCCTGCGGCTCGTCCACCGGCAGCACCGAAGACATCAAGGCGTTCGGCAACATGCTGCTCAACTCGGTGGCCGAGGGCCTCAATGCCAATTCGTACGTGCGCATGATGCCGCACACCACTGCGGCCAATATCAGCATTTTCTTCGGCCTGACCGGGCGCCTGATCCCGACGTCCAGCGCCTGCACCAGCGGCAGCCAGGGCATCGGCTATGCCTACGAGTCGATCAAGTTCGGTCGCCTGCCCCTGATGCTGGCCGGCGGCGCCGAAGAGCTGTGCCCGACCGAGGCCATGGTCTTTGACGCGCTGTATGCCACCAGCCTGAAAAACGACGCACCGCACACCAGCCCCAGCCCCTACGACGCCGGGCGCGACGGCCTGGTGATCGGCGAAGGCGCCGGCATGCTGGTGCTTGAAGAACTCGAACACGCCCTGGCCCGTGGCGCACACATCCATGCCGAGATCGTCGGCTTTGGCAGCAACGCCGACGGCGCCCACAGCACCCGTCCCGAGCAGGTGACCATGCGCCGCGCCATGGAGCTGGCCCTGCAGGATGCCGGCCTGCCGCCCGAGGCGATCGGCTACGTCAACGGCCACGGCACCGCCACCGAACAGGGCGACATCGCCGAAACCCTGGCGACCAGCGAACTGTTCGGCCCGCGCATGCCGATCAGTTCACAGAAAAGCTTTCTGGGCCATACATTGGGGGCCTGTGGGGCACTTGAATCGTGGTTCAGCATCGAAATGCTCAACCGCGACCGCTACATTCACACGCTGAACCTGCAGACGGTCGACCCGCAGTGCGGTGCGCTGGATTACCTGAGCGGCGCGCCACGGGTCATGAGCCACGAATACGTGATGAACAACAATTTCGCTTTTGGCGGGGTCAACACGTCGTTGATTTTCCGTCGCTGGGCCTGAAGCCCATTTTCAAGGAGATGAACCATGCACATGAAATCCTGGATCGCAGGCGCTGCCATCGCATTGAGCGTTTTGCCAGCCGTCAGCCAGGCACGTGACACCATGATGCTGCTGCCCTTCGACAAGGTCGTCCAGCAGATGACCCAGGAAGGCAAGCTGGACGGCAGCGTCAGGTTCTACCTGGCCGGTGTGCAGCCACGCGGCAAGGTCACGGTGCTGAGCGCCAATGCCGTTACCAACAAGAAGACCAACGCCTTCAACAAGACCGACCCCGAAGCCTGCGAATGGGTGCTGCAATCGGCCATCCTGCAACTGAACGAAGCCGCCAAGGGCGCCGGGGCCAATGCGGTGACCAACATCGCCAGCTACTACAAGAAGATCGAGCGCAAGGACCCGGTGAACTTCGAATGCCACGTGGGCGCGATCATTGCCGGCGTAGCACTCAAGGGCGACCTCAGCAAGGTGAATTAAGGCCTTGCGTGGAAGCGCCACCACACCGTTGACACCCGCCGTACCTGTTTGCAACTGGTGTTGTAGGAGCGCGCTTGCCCGCGACCGGCTGCGCCAGCAGTCGTAAATTTGCAGCGTTTTGCAGATTTAAAGTCGTAAATTGCAGCGTTTCCGAGATTTTGCGAGCGCTGCGCACTCGGTCGCGGGCAAGCGCGCTCCTACACGCGCCAAGGCGGCAGGTGATTGCCTATAGGGTGTTCGGGCGAACGGTGGCCAGGGCGGCGAAGGCCCGGGCCATCGGTGATTGTTCGTCCTTGCGCTGCACCAGCCAGATCGGGCTGGTGGCGCCGGGGTCGAGCAGGGGGCGGAAGGCCACGCCTTCGATCCGCACCCGCTGGTAGGACGCCGGCAATATGGTCACCCCCAGCCCGGCTGCCACCAGGCCGATGATGGTCATCGGCTCCCCTGCTTCCTGAGTCACCAACGGGTTGTAACCCACCGCCCGCGCCAGGCCCATCACCTGGGCATACAAGCCGCTGCCATAGGTGCGCGGGAAGAACACGAAGGGTTCAAGCGCCAGTTCCGCCATGTACACGCCCTGCTCGCCGCGCACCACCAGCGGGTGATCGTCACGCAGGAACGCCACCAGCGGGTCGCGCAGGATCTCGATGGCCAGCAGCGTGTCCGGCAAGGGCAGCGGACGCATGATGCCCACATGCAGGCGGCCGTGTTCAAGCTGCTCGACCACGTCCTGGCTGATCATTTCCTGCAACGACAGGTGCACCGCCGGGTACGCCTGGCGAAAGTTGAAAATCGCCTTGGGAATACTGGAAATGAACGGTGCCGAGGCGGTAAAGCCAATCTTCAGTTCACCGATTTCGCCCAACTGCGCACGCCGCGCCACATCGGCGGCCTTGTCGACCTGTGCCAGCACCAGACGGGCTTCGTCGAGAAACAGCCGGCCGGCCTCGCTCAACTCGACCCGGCGGTTGGTACGTTCGAACAACCGGGCCCCCAGTTCCTGCTCCAGCGCCTGGATCTGCTGGCTCAAGGGCGGCTGAGAAATGCCCAGGGCCTGGGCGGCACGGCCGAAATGTAGCTCTTCGGCCACGGCAATGAAGTAACGCAGATGACGCAGTTCCATGGAGCCTCTAATTGAGTCGTAAAACCTATCAAACAGGTCGAACAATATATTGGATGGAATGATTAGTGGGCTATATGCTTTTTTGCATGCCAGTTTGTCGCACCCTGAGGTCCATCGTGAAACCTGCTCCCGCGCCGCTCTCAATCCAATCTGTACCGCATGCCACACCGGCAAGCGTTGCCGAGCCCACGACCTATATCGAAAAGGGCACGGCGGCGTTCAAACGCACGGTGCTGGCGATGTTTGCCGGCGGCTTTGCCACCTTTGCCCTGCTGTATTGCGTGCAGCCGATGATGCCGAGGTTGTCGCAGGAGTTCGCGATCAGCCCGACCCAGACCAGCCTGGTGCTGTCGATCTCGACCGTCATGCTCGCCTTCGGCCTGCTGATCACCGGGCCCATCTCCGACCGCCTGGGGCGCAAATCGGTGATGGTGCTGGCGCTGTTGTGCGCGGCCGTGGCCACCCTGGCCAGCGCGCTGATGCCCAGCTGGGACACCCTGCTGGTGACCCGCGCCCTGGTCGGCTTGTCATTGAGCGGGCTGGCGGCGGTGGCAATGACCTACCTGAGCGAAGAAATCCACCCCACGCACCTCGGGCTGGCGATGGGCCTGTACATTGCCGGCAGCGCGGTGGGTGGCATGTCCGGGCGGTTGATCCTGGGGGTGTTGATCGACTACGTGAACTGGCACGTCGCCCTGCTGATCATCGGTGGCCTGGCGCTGATGGCGGCGGCGGCGTTCTGGCGCCTGCTGCCTGAGTCGCGCAACTTTCGCCCGCGCTCGCTGCACCCGCGCAGCCTGCTCGAAGGCTTTGTCGTGCAGTTTCGCGACACCGGCCTGCCGCTGCTGTTTCTGATGGGTTTCCTGATCATGGGCGCCTCGGTGACCTTGTTCAACTACATCGCCTACCGCTTCCTGGAAGCGCCCTACCACCTCAGCCAGGCCGTGGTCGGGCTGTTTTCGGTGGTCTACCTGTCGGGCATCTACAGCTCGGCGAAGATCGGCGCCCTGGCCGATACCCTGGGTCGGCGCAAGGTGCTGTGGGCGGTCATCGTGCTGATGCTGGCCGGCCTGGGCCTGACCCTGTTCGAGCCGCTGGCGGTGGTGATCGTCGGCGTGCTGATCTTCACCTTCGGCTTTTTCGGCGCCCACTCGGTGGCCAGCAGCTGGGTCGGCCGCCGCGCCACCCGCGCCCGCGGCCAGGCCGCCTCGCTGTACCTGTTCTGCTACTACGCCGGCTCCAGCGTGGCCGGCACCGGCGGCGGGGTGTTCTGGCACTACGCCGGGTGGAACGGCATCGGGTTGTTCATCGGCTTGCTGTTGCTCGCGGCACTGGTCGTGGCATTGCGGCTGGCGCGGTTGCAGCCGTTGGGCGGTGCCCAATCCTGAAAACCCTGACGCCAGGACGGCCATGACGCAGACAAAAACGCCCGGCAAAAGCCGGGCGTTTTTACAGGATCGGTCGCTGATCAGCCGTGGTATTGCGCCGACAGTTCGTGCACCGCTTCGATGAAGGCACCAGCGTTGGCCGGGTCCACTTCCGGGGTGATGCCGTGGCCGAGGTTGAACACGTGGCCGGTGCCATGGCCATAGCTGGCCAGGATGCGTGCCACTTCCTGGCGGATGGCCGCCGGGTTGGCGTAGAGCACGGTGGGGTCCATGTTGCCTTGCAGCGCGACCTTGTCGCCGACCCGGGCGCGGGCCTGGCCGATGTCGCAGGTCCAGTCCAGGCCCAGGGCGTCGGCACCGGCGTCGGCGATGCTTTCCAGCCACAGGCCGCCGCCCTTGGTGAACAGGATGACCGGCACCTGGCGACCGTCGTGCTCGCGGATCAGGCCGCTGACGATCTTGCGCATGTAGGCCAGGGAGAACTCCTGATAGGCCGCCGACGACAGGCTGCCGCCCCAGCTGTCGAAGAT
Source organism: Pseudomonas ovata (assembly GCF_003131185.1). GTDB lineage: Bacteria > Pseudomonadota > Gammaproteobacteria > Pseudomonadales > Pseudomonadaceae > Aquipseudomonas > Aquipseudomonas ovata. The sequence continues at coordinate 73,410 of NZ_QFFU01000004.1, forward strand.
CTGCACGGCCTGGGCGCCGGCGCGGATCTGGCCGTTGAGGTAGGCGGTGACCGACTGGGCCAGCTTGTCGAGCAGCAGGTGCATGGCCTGTGGGTTGTCGTAGAGCATGGCCTTGGACTTGCGGAAGTCCTTGGAAGAACCGCCCTCGACCATGTAGGTCGCCAGTGTCCACGGGCTGCCGGAAAAGCCGATCAGCGGCACACGGCCATTAAGTTCGCGGCGGATGGTGCTGACCGCGTCCATCACGTAGCCCAGGTCCTGGTGCGCATCGGGAATCGGCAGGGCCTCGATGTCGGCCAGGGTACTGACGGTCTTCTTGAAGCGCGGGCCTTCGCCGGTCTCGAAATACAGGCCCAGGCCCATGGCATCGGGGATGGTCAGGATGTCGGAGAACAGGATCGCCGCATCCAGCGGGTAGCGTTCCAGCGGTTGCAGGGTGACTTCGCAGGCGAACGCAGGGTTCATGCACAGGCTCATGAAGTCGCCGGCCCTGGCGCGGCTGGCGCGATACTCCGGCAGGTAGCGGCCGGCCTGGCGCATCATCCAGACCGGGGTCACATCCACGGGTTGCTTGAGCAGGGCACGAAGGAAACGGTCGTTCTTCAGGGCAGTCATGTCGGCATCCGCGATAAAAGTGCCGGCATTTTCTCAGAGCGGGACGCAAAAGGCACGGCGAGAGCCATGCCTTTTGTCTATCGTGGCGTTTTGTCGCAGTGAGACACCGGACAACCGCGTCGTCCGCTTACAGGCCCAGGTAGTCCAGGATCCCTTCGGCGGCGTTGCGGCCTTCGAAGATCGCCGTCACCACCAGGTCCGAACCGCGCACCATGTCGCCACCGGCGAAGATCTTCGGGTTGCTGGTCTGGTGCTTGAACTGACCCTGTTCCGGGGCCACGACGCGGCCCTGGCTGTCGGTCTGGATCTGGAACTGCTCGAACCACGGCGCCGGGCTCGGGCGGAAGCCGAATGCAATGACCACGGCGTCGGCCGGGATGATCTCTTCGGAACCGGGGATCGGCTCGGGGCTGCGACGGCCACGGGCATCAGGCTCGCCCAGGCGGGTTTCGACCACCTTGACGCCTTCGACCTTGTCCTCGCCGACAATGGCAATCGGCTGGCGGTTGTAGAGGAACTTCACGCCCTCTTCCTTGGCGTTCTTCACTTCCTTGCGCGAGCCGGGCATGTTCTCTTCGTCACGGCGATAGGCACAGGTTACGGCCTTGGCGCCCTGGCGAATCGAGGTGCGGTTGCAGTCCATCGCGGTGTCGCCGCCGCCCAGGACCACGACCTTCTTGCCCTTCATGTCGATGAAGTCTTCCGGGGCCTTTTCAAAACCCAGGTTGCGGTTGACGTTGGCAATCAGGAAATCCAGTGCGTCATAGACGCCCGGCAGGTCTTCGCCGGCAAAGCCGCCCTTCATGTAGGTGTAGGTGCCCATGCCCATGAACACGGCATCGTATTCGGCCAGCAACTGGTCAACGGTGACGTCCTTGCCGACTTCGGTGTTGAGGCGGAACTCGATGCCCATGCCGGTGAACACTTCACGGCGATGGCTGAGCACGCTCTTTTCCAGCTTGAACTCAGGGATACCGAAGGTCAGCAGGCCACCGATTTCCGGGTTCTTGTCGAACACCACCGGGGTCACGCCGCTGCGCACCAGCACGTCGGCGCAGCCCAGGCCCGCCGGGCCCGCACCGATGATGGCCACGCGTTTGCCGGTGGGCACCACGCGCGACATGTCCGGGCGCCAGCCCATGGCGAAAGCGGTGTCGGTGATGTACTTCTCGACCGAACCGATGGTCACCGCGCCAAAACCGTCGTTCAGGGTGCAGGCACCCTCGCACAGGCGGTCTTGCGGGCAGACGCGGCCGCAGACTTCCGGCAGGGTGTTGGTCTGGTGCGACAGCTCGGCGGCGGCCAGGATGTTGCCTTCGGAGACCAGCTTGAGCCAGTTGGGAATGAAGTTGTGCACCGGGCACTTCCATTCGCAATACGGGTTGCCGCAACCCAGGCAGCGGTGGGCCTGGTCGACGGACTGCTGGGGCTTGAAGGGTTCGTAGATTTCCACGAACTCTTTCTTGCGCTGACGCAGCAGCTTCTTCTTCGGATCTTTACGTCCGACATCAAGGAACTGGAAGTCGTTACTCAGACGTTCAGCCATTTTTTGCCCCTCAGGGCAGCTTCAAGCGATGGGCCTGGAGCTGCAAGAATCACGTTCTAATCAAGTGCAATCGGCTGCAAGCCTGTAGCTTCAAGCTTGCAGCTTAGAGCTGCTTATTGTGGGTTGGCGCGGGTGCTGGACAGCAGCGACTTGAGGCTGGCGGCCTTGGGTTTTACCAGCCAGAAGCGGCGCAGGTAGTCGTCCAGGTTCTCGGCCAGGTTGCGGCCCCACTCGCTGTCGGTCTCGGCCACGTACTCGTTCAGTACGCTCTGCAGATGGGTGCGGTAGGCCTCCATCGCTTCGCCACTGATGCGCTGGATCTCGACCAGTTCGTGGTTGACCCGGTCAACGAAGGTGTTGTCCTGGTCCAGCACGTAGGCGAAGCCCCCGGTCATGCCCGAGCCGAAGTTGTAGCCGGTGCGACCCAGGACGCAGACGAAACCGCCGGTCATGTATTCGCAGCAGTGGTCGCCCGTGCCTTCAACCACGGTGTGGGCACCGGAGTTGCGCACCGCAAAACGCTCGCCGGCGGTGCCGGCGGCGAACAGCTTGCCACCGGTGGCGCCGTACAGGCAGGTGTTGCCGATGATCGCGCTTTCCTGGCTCTTGAACGGGCTGCCCTTGGGCGGCACGATTACCAGCTTGCCGGCGGTCATGCCCTTGCCCACGTAGTCGTTGGCGTCGCCTTCGAGGTACATGTTCAGGCCACCGGCGTTCCAGACACCGAAGCTCTGCCCGGCCGTGCCCTTGAAGCGGAAGGTGATCGGCGCCTTGTTCATGCCCTGGTTGCCGTGCAGCTTGGCGATTTCACCAGAAATGCGCGCACCGATGGAGCGGTCGCAGTTGCAGATGTTCAGCGCGTATTCACCGCCGCTGAGCGACTCGATGGCCGGCTTGGCCATCTCGACCATTTTCTCGGCCAGCAGGCCCTTGTCGAACGGTGGGTTGCGGTCCACCAGGCTGAACTGTGGCTTGTCGGCCGGTACGTAATCGCTGCCCAGCAACGGCGTCATGTCCAGGTGCTGCTGGCGCTCGGTCTCGCCCGGCAGGATGTCGAGCAGGTCGGTGCGACCGATCAGCTCTTCCAGCGAACGCACGCCCAGGCGGGCCAGCCACTCGCGGGTTTCTTCAGCGATGTAGGTGAAGAAGTTGATCACCATGTCGACCGTGCCGATGTAGTGATCCTTGCGCAGCTTGTCGTTCTGGGTCGCCACGCCGGTGGCGCAGTTGTTCAGGTGGCAGATGCGCAGGTACTTGCAGCCCAGGGCGATCATCGGCGCAGTGCCGAAACCGAAGCTCTCGGCGCCCAGGATGGCCGCCTTGATCACGTCCAGGCCGGTTTTCAGGCCGCCGTCGGTCTGCACCTTGACCTTGCCGCGCAGGTCGTTGCCGCGCAGGGTCTGGTGAGTTTCGGCCAGGCCCAGCTCCCACGGGGAGCCGGCGTACTTGATCGAGGTCAGCGGGGAAGCCCCGGTGCCGCCGTCATAGCCGGAAATGGTGATCAGGTCGGCATAGGCCTTGGCCACGCCGGCCGCAATGGTGCCCACGCCGGCTTCGGCCACCAGCTTGACCGAGACCAGGGCGGCCGGGTTGACCTGCTTGAGGTCGAAAATCAGCTGCGACAAGTCTTCGATCGAGTAGATGTCGTGGTGCGGCGGGGGCGAGATCAGGGTCACGCCCGGCACCGCATAGCGCAGCTTGGCGATCAGGCCGTTGACCTTGCCGCCTGGCAGCTGCCCGCCTTCACCGGGCTTGGCGCCCTGGGCGACCTTGATCTGCAGCACGTCGGCGTTGACCAGGTACTCGGGGGTCACGCCGAAGCGGCCGGTGGCGATCTGCTTGATCTTGGAGCTGCGAATGGTGCCGTAGCGCGCCGGGTCTTCGCCGCCTTCGCCGGAGTTGGAACGCGCCCCCAGGCGGTTCATGGCTTCGGCCAGGGCTTCATGGGCCTCGGGCGACAAGGCGCCCAGCGAGATGCCGGCCGAGTCGAAGCGCTTGAGGATGGCCTCCAGCGGCTCGATTTCGTCCAGGCTCAGCGGTTGCTCCAGGGTCTTGACCTTGAGCAGGTCGCGCAGCATCGACACCGGGCGCTTGTCGACCAGCGCCGTGTATTCCTTGAATTTCTCGTAGTTGCCCTGCTGCACTGCGGCCTGCAGGGTGTTGACCACGTCCGGGTTGTAGGCGTGGTACTCGCCGCCGTAGACGAACTTGAGCAGGCCGCCCTGCTGGATCGGCTTGCGCGCGCTCCAGGCTTCGGTGGCCAGCAGCTTCTGGTCGGACTCCAGGTCGATGAAGCGTGCGCCTTTCAGGCGGCTCGGCACACCGCGGAAGCTGAGGTTGCAGACTTCCTCGGACAGGCCGATGGCTTCGAACAATTGCGCGCCACGGTACGAGGCGACAGTCGAGATGCCCATCTTCGACAGGATCTTGAGCAGGCCCTTGGTGATGCCCTTGCGGTAGTTCTTGAACACCTCGTAGAGGTCGCCCAGCACTTCACCGGTCCGGATCAGGTCGCCCAGCACTTCGTAGGCCAGGAACGGGTAGATCGCCGAGGCACCGAAGCCCAGCAGCACCGCATAGTGGTGCGGGTCGCGGGCGGTGGCGGTCTCGACCAGGATGTTGCTGTCACAGCGCAGGCCCTGCTCGGTCAGGCGATGGTGCACGGCACCGGTGGCCAGCGAGGCGTGGACCGGCAGCTTGCCCGGGGCGATGTGACGGTCGGTCAGTACCAGCAGGGTGCGGCCGGCGCGGACGGCTTCTTCGGCCTGGTCGGCGATGTTGCGCACCGCCGCTTCCAGCCCCAGGCTCTCGTCATAGTTCAGGTCGATGATCTGGCGCTCGAAGCCCGGGCGGTCCAGGTTCATCAGCGAGCGCCACTTGGCCGGGGAAATGACCGGCGAGCTGAGGATCACCCGCGAGGCGTGCTCGGGCGATTCCTGGAAGATGTTGCGCTCGGCGCCCAGGCAGATTTCCAGGGACATGACGATGGCTTCGCGCAGCGGGTCGATCGGCGGGTTGGTGACCTGCGCAAACTGCTGGCGGAAGTAATCGTAAGGCGAGCGCACGCGACGCGACAGCACGGCCATCGGCGTGTCGTCACCCATCGAGCCGACCGCTTCCTGGCCCTGCTCGCCCAGCGGGCGCAGCACTTGGTCACGCTCTTCGAAGGTGACCTGGTACATCTTCATGTACTGCTTGAGCTGGTCCTGGTTGTAGAAGGCCGAACCGTGGTCGTTGTCTTCCATGGTCGCCTGGATGCGCAGGGCGTTCTTGCGCAGCCATTGCTTGTACGGGTGGCGCGATTTCAGGCGGTTGTCGATGGCGTCGGTGTCCAGCACCTGGCCGGTCTCGGTGTCGACGGCGAAAATCTGGCCAGGCCCTACACGGCCCTTGGCGATCACGTCTTCAGGGGTGTAGTCCCACACGCCGATTTCCGACGCCAGGGTGATGTAGCCGTTCTTGGTCATGACCCAGCGCGCCGGGCGCAGGCCGTTGCGGTCGAGCAGGCAGACCGCGTGGCGACCTTCGGTCATCACCACCCCGGCCGGGCCGTCCCACGGCTCCATGTGCATGGAGTTGTATTCGTAGAAGGCACGCAGGTCCGAGTCCATGGTGTCGACGTTCTGCCACGCGGGCGGAATGATCATGCGCACGCCACGGAACAGGTCGATGCCGCCGGTGACCATCAGTTCGAGCATGTTGTCCATGCTCGAGGAGTCGGAGCCGACGCGGTTGACCAGCGGGCCGAGTTCTTCCAGGTCCATCAGGTCGTTGGCGAACTTGGTGCGCCGCGCCTGGGCCCAGTTGCGGTTGCCGGTGATGGTGTTGATCTCGCCGTTGTGCGCCAGCAGGCGGAACGGCTGGGCCAGTGGCCACTTGGGCATGGTGTTGGTCGAGAAACGCTGGTGGAAGACGCAGATCGCGGTCTGCAGGCGCTCGTCGCCCAGGTCCGGATAGAAGGCTGCCAGGTCGGCAGGCATCATCAGGCCCTTATAAATGATGGTCTTGTGCGAGAAGCTGCAGATGTAGTGCTCGGTGTCCTGGGCATTGGCCACCGACGAACGGCGACGGGCGCTGAACAGCTTGACTGCGAACTCCTGGTCGCTGAGGCCTTCGCCACCGATGAACACCTGCTCGATGCGTGGCAGGCGCTCCAGGGCCAGGCGGCCCAGCACGCTGGTGTCGATCGGCACCGGGCGCCAGCCGACCAGTTGCAGGCCCTCGGAGAGGATCTCGCGATTCATGTGCTCGCGGGCGATCTCGGCCTTTTCGCCATCCTGGTTGAAGAACACCATGCCCACGGCGTACTGGCGTGGCAGGTCGACGCCGAACTGCTCGGTGGCCACGGCACGCAGGAACAGGTCGGGCTTCTGGATCAGCAGGCCGCAGCCGTCACCGGTCTTGCCGTCGGCATTGATGCCGCCACGGTGGGTCATGCAGGTCAGGGCTTGCATGGCCGTCTGCAACAGGTGATGACTGGCCTCGCCCTGCATATGGGCGATCAGGCCGAAACCACAGTTAGCCTTGTATTCATCCGGATGGTACAGACCTGCTTTCATAGACACTTTCTCACCAGGCTGCCTGGGTTAGAGGCAAATTCTTGATCAACCAACCACCTTTCACGCCGAACGCACGCCGGCTTTGGAGAGGCAAAACGGAGGCCATTGTACACAGCGACTTAAGTGCTCACAAATTTAATGACTATTAAGTGAAATAGCATGTCGCATTTATGAAGGTTTTAAAGCGAGCTTGTGTGCTAGTCAAACATATTCTGCTGTTTGACCGCAGGGCAGAGGCCAGGAAGGCGTCAGGAGGGGAGCAAAGGGGTACAGACACCGAAAGGCGCGCCACAGGAAGTGGTGCGCCTTGCGCGGGAGAAACAGGGTTGCCGGAGCGGCGTCAGCGGCCCGCACAGGGCCGCTGCGCGACAGACTCAGCGACTGGCGCCCAGCTCTTGCTGGATGCTGGCCACAGTGCGAGGCCAAGGTTTACCAGCCTGGACCTTGGCTGGCAAGTTTTTGATGGCTTCCTGGGCGGCCGTACGGTCGGAGAAGTTACCGTAGGTCACCACGTACAGCGGCTTGCCCTGCAGGGTTTTCTTGAAATAACGGTACTCGCCGCCCTGTTCGGCAATGTAGGCCTGGGCCGTGGCTTCGGAGCTGGTGCCCAGGATCTGCACGACATAGCGACCTGGCGCCTGGCTGCCGTACCAGGTCCCACCGGTGGCGGGCTTGGCAGCGGCGACCGGTTTTTCGACCGGCTTGGCAGGTGCTGCCGGTGCAGGCACAGGGGCCGGCTTGGCCGTGGCGACCTGGGTCTGCGGCGCGGGTGCAGGCGTCGGCGCAGGCTTGGCTGCCGCGACAGGCGCCTGGGGTGCAGGTGCGGGCGTCGGACGAGCCGGCTGGGCCGGGGCGGGCGCCGGGGTAGCCGATGCTGGCGGCTGGATCGAGGAGCGCGGCACCTGTGCCACTGGCTGGCTGGCCGAAGTGCCGGCGGTCACGGTTGGCGGATTGGCCGGCGAAGTGGACGGCACGCTGTCCTCGTCACCCTCTCCGGCGCCGGCCGCCTCGGCCAGCGGACCACGCATCACCGGCTGGGAATTGCCATTCATGGGCAGCGGCATGGGCTGGGAATTGCCGGCGAACTCGATGGCCGGACCACCGTTATTGGACTGCTGGGTAGCCGGCGTGCCCTGCCCCAGCGGCAACTGGGCCTGGGCCGTGGCCGGCTCCTGGCCGGGCGTCGGCGTCTTGCTGCCACCGGGGATGAGGACCGCAGCCGCTACCGCCGCGATCACTACGGCCCCAAGGGCAAGTATGTGTTTTTTCGGCATGTTGAACCCTGCACTAGGGCGCTTGACCGCGGAGCGACTCGCGATCATCGCCTCGATCATTGAATCACGGGCCACCTGGTTGATGATCCCAGGCCAGCCATCGGACTGTTCATGAATATCGGCGATCTGTGCGGCGCTCAGCAGGGCAATGCCCTGCCCCGCACCGTCCAGGCGTTGCGCCAGGTATTCACGGGTTTCATCTTCGTTGTAGGGCTGCAATTCGATGACGTGATAGCGCTCGCCTTCGGCACCGACAGGCAACTGGCCGCAGACCTGATCGAGACGATCGAGCAACGAGGCCTCACCGAACAGAAATACATGGGGATGACCTTCCGGCACGCCCACAGACAACCCCAGCAGGGCTTCGAGCGCAGAATTGTCCAGTTGTTCCGCATCGTCGACCAGAACATAGACTTCCTGACCGGTGAGGGCCAGTTGCACCACCTGGTTGAGGATCGTCTGCAGGTCGACACGCATAAGGCCAAGCGCCTGGGCCATCTGCTGCAGTACGCCTGCGGCATCGCCGGCACCGCGGGCCGAAATCACCACGCTTTGCACCGACTGCTTGTTGGTGCTGGCGACCAGCGCCTGGCGCAACAAGGTCTTGCCACTGCCCTGAGGCCCGGTCACTGCCAGCAGCAGCTGGCTGTAGCGGGCCAGATGATGAAGCTGCCCCAGCACCGGCTTGCGCTGGGCCGGAAAGAACTTGAAGCCCGGCACCCGTGCGGCAAAGGGGTCATGGCTCAACTGGTAGTGGCCGAGAAAGGCCTCGTCGGCGTGCAAACTGTTCATCGGCTTTCCATTAACCTCTAAGCTGATCCACCAGGGCGCTGTAGTCCGCAACCAGGGTGGCCTGTAGTACTTCACGTGGATAGTCGTCGGTGATCACAGCTTCGCCCAATTGACGCAACAGCACCAGACGCAGGCGGCCATCGATCACTTTCTTGTCGACCGCCATGTGCGCCATGAACTGTGCTTCGGTCATTTGCGCCGGCGGCACCACCGGCAAGCCGGCACGCAGCAGCAGGCGAATACCGCGATCGCGGGCCTGGGCGGTGATCCAGCCCAGGCGTGCAGACATGTCCAGGGCCATGACCATGCCAGCCGATACGGCCTCGCCATGCAGCCAGACGCCATAGCCCATTTCGGTTTCGATGGCATGCCCGAAGGTGTGGCCCAGGTTGAGCGTGGCGCGAATGCCCGACTCACGCTCATCGGCGCCCACCACACGCGCCTTGGCGGCGCAGGAGCGTTCGATGGCGGCTGTCAGGGCGGTCTGGTCCAGATCACGCAGGGCTTCGATGTGCTCTTCCAGCCAGGTCAGGAACGGCTCGTCGCAGATCAGGCCGTACTTGATCACCTCGGCCAGGCCCGCCGACAGCTCGCGCGCCGGCAGCGTGGCCAGCGAGCAAGTATCGATCAAAACCACCGAGGGCTGGTAGAAGGCCCCAATCATGTTCTTGCCCAGCGGGTGGTTGATGCCGGTCTTGCCGCCGACCGAGGAGTCGACCTGTGACAGCAGGGTCGTCGGGATCTGGATGAAGTTCACCCCGCGCTGGTAACAGGCGGCCGCAAAACCGGCCATGTCGCCAATCACGCCACCGCCCAGGGCGATCACCGTGGTGCGCCGGTCATGCCGGGCGCCAAGCAGGCCATCGAAAATCAGCTGCAGGGTTTCGAAATTCTTGAACGCCTCGCCGTCGGGCAGCACGATCGGCAGCACCGTGTAGCCGGCCAGGGTCCGGGTCAGGCGTTCGAGGTAAAGCGGGGCGACCGTCGTATTGGTCACGATCGCCACCTGGCGCCCGACGATGTGCGGCGTCAGCAGTTCAGGCCGGTCCAGCAGGCCCTCGCCAATGTGAATCGGATAACTACGCTCGCCAAGCTCGACCTTAAGTGTCTGCATGTGTCCCCACATTGATTACCGTTTGGACAGTGTGCGTGCACCGGGCACAGCCCACACTGCCACTGTTTCGCAGGTTGCCGAGGATAGCGCATTTTGCGCGCTGCTTTAACGGGGAGGAAGCTCCGCCAGACGGGCCAGGATCTCCAGCACCACCATTCGTGGTGGCCGTTCATCGGTTTCGATGATCACATCGGCAATTTCCCGGTACAGCGGGTCACGCAACGTCAGCAGGTCGGACAGCACCTTGGCCGGGTTGGCAGTGCGCAGCAACGGGCGATTGCGATCGCGTGCCGTGCGGCTGACCTGCTGCTCGACCGAAGCATGCAGATATACCACACGTCCGCCGTCATGCAGCGCCTTGCGGTTTTCGTCGCGCATGACCGCACCGCCGCCCGTCGCCAGCACCAGGCCGTCGGACGTGCACAGTTCGGCGATCACCGCCTGCTCGCGATCACGAAAGCCGGGCTCGCCTTCCCGGTCGAAAATCCACGGGATATTGGCACCGGTGCGCTGCTCGATTTCCTTGTCGGAATCCTTGAAAGGAAGCCGTAGTTCTTTGGCCAGCAAACGTCCGATGGTGCTCTTACCCGCGCCCATCGGCCCCACAAGTATTAGATTTCGCACAGAATCAACGACTCACAGCAATCGCCTGGTTGTTCATGATGCGCGGTGTGAGGAAGACCAGCAGTTCGGACTTGGCCTCGGACACCACGTCACGCCGAAAAAGGCGGCCAACATACGGTACATCGCCAAGAAATGGCACTTTTTCTACAACTTTACTTTGTGTATTGGAAAACACGCCGCCGATAACAATAGTCTCGCCATCGGAAATCAGCACCTTGGCGTTGACCTCGTTTTTCTTGATCGGCGGGATGCCGGCGATGGCATTGAGGTAGTCGGGCTCATCCTTGGTGACCTTGACCTCCATGATGATGCGGTTGTCCGGGGTGATCTGCGGAGTCACCTCAAGCGACAGCGATGCCTCCTTGAAACTGACGCTGGTGGCACCGCTGGAGCTGGCTTCCTGGTAGGGAATCTCGGTGCCCTTGAGAATCTTCGCGGTCTCCTTGTCGGACGTCACCACCTTGGGCTGGGACACGATCTCGCCGTTGCCGGTTTTCTCCATGGCGCTGAGCTCAAGGTCGATCAGGGCGTTGTTGGTGACAAAGCCCAGGCCGATACCGGAGGTCGCATCGGCTGCACCCAGGTCGACGAACGGTATGTTGCGGGTCAGGTCGTTGCCAGTGTTGCCTGCCTCGTCGCCGTTGTCGTCCAGGCCATAGGTGGTCCACTTGCCACTGCCGCTGGTGCGACTGCCGCCCCAGCGCACGCCCAGCGATTTGTCGTAGTCGACGTTGGCCTCGACGATACGCGCCTCGATCATCACCTGGCGCACCGGGATGTCCAGTTGCGAAACGATGCGTCGCAGCTCGTCCAGGCGGTCCTGGGTCTGGTAGGCAATGATGTTGTTGGTGCGCTCGTCAACGGTGATCGAGCCGCGCTCTTCGGTCTGGGCTTCGGCGCTGGTCACCGACTGGAACAGCTTGGCGATGTCGGCCGCCTTGGCGTAGTTGACCTGCAGCAGCTCGCGCCGCAGGGGGGCCAGTTCGGCAATCTGCTTTTGCGACTCCATCTCCTGGCGCTCGCGGGCGGCGATTTCATCGGCGGGCGCGACCAGCAGCACGTTGCCGATCTTGCGCTGGGCCAGGCCCTTGGTCTTGAGCACCAGATCCAGCGCCTGGTCCCAGGGCACGTTCTGCAGGCGCAAGGTGATGCCGCCCTGCACCGTGTCACTGGCGACCAGGTTGAGGTTGGTGAAGTCGGCGATCAGTTGCAGCACCGAACGCACATCGATGTCCTGGAAGTTGAGCGAGAGCTTTTCGCCGGTGTACACCGGTTTGTCGGCGGCGCGGCGTTCGAGGTCGGTGTTGGTCAGGGGCCGTACGCTGATGGTCAGGCGGTTTTCGGTCTGGTAGGCCGAGTAATCGTAGGCGCCCGACGCCTCGATACTGATGCTGGCCTTGTCGCCGGAGGTGGTGGCATTGACGAACTGCACGGGCGTCGCGAAATCCTTGACGTCCAGGCGCACGCGCAGCGGCTCGGGCAACTGGGTCTTGGCGAACTCGACGCGAATCTTGCCGCCCTGCTCCTGGATGTCAGGGGCAATGCTGGCGTTGCTCAGGTCGATGAGAATGTTGCCCTCGCCCAGCTCGCCACGCTGGAAATCGATATTGCGCACCGCCTTGACCCCGGGCGGTATGGCCACGCGCGGGGTGGCAGCCGGTGCAGGCATCGGGGTGGCGACGCGTGGCGCGGCGGCGGCTGCCGGTACAGGCGTCGCGACGCGTGGCGCGCCTTGTGCGGTGGTCGGCTGCGAGGCCTGGACCGCGCCCGCGCCTTGCCCGATCACCACGAACAGGTTGTTGCCTTCGACCCGCGAGCTGTAGGGCGCCAGCGTGGTCAGGTTGACGATCACCCGCGTGCGGTCCTGGGCCTGGACCACCACCAGGCTGCGGGCGTTGCCCGAACCCAGGTCACGGCTGCGGCTGGCCAGCTGGCTGTTCACCCCCGGCAGGTCAAGGGCAATGCGCGCCGGCTGCTCGGTGGTGTAGCCACGCGGCGCAGGCACCGGCGCGTCGAACGCCAGCTTCAACTCGATACGATCACCGGGCAGGGTCGCGACATCCAGGGTCTTGAGATTGGCTGCCTGGAGAATCGGCGAGACCATCGCCATCCATAGCGATACGCTGATGATCGAAACAATCCGGGTCATGTTCAATTTCCGTTGTGCGGTGCTTTGCATGCTTGGCCTTGCTCACTTCATGAGCGTTCATTGAGGGAGATCGTACGCGGCCTTTCCAGCCAGCCTCCCTCACCATCCGGAACTATTTCAATGACATCGACCTGCAGGTCGCCGACCGACACAACCCGCCCGTGGTTGCGCCCCAGGTAATCGCCTGTCTTGACGCGATACACCCCCCCGGCCCCACGCAAGAGCGCAAATGTACCCGAATCGTTGCCCAGCGTACCGACCATCTCGAAGGACTCGATATTGAAGCCTTCCAGGAACTGCCTGACACGGGTTTCGTCAGGCCGGACCTGCCGCGAGCCCTTCTGACGGTTGAGCGGGTCGATCCTGACCGGCGGCTGGAACGGGCTGCGCATCCCGGCGGCGTTGTAGGTAAATGCCTCGTAGGGCCTGAACCTGGGCAGGGGCTCGATGGTGCCGGTCGGCCGCGCGCGGGCCTGCTCGACGAACGTGTTCAGGTCGCTGAAATCGTCACTGCCACCGCAACCGGCCAGCCCCAGCAGCACCAGGCTGATGCTCATCAGACGCGCCGCGCTCATTTCTTCAACCCTTCATCGTTGTAGCGGTAAGTCTTGGCCAGGATACTCATGCGCAGCTTTGCCGGGCTCTTGTCGACTGGTTTGATCTCGAAGTTGTGCAGCGTGACGATGCGCGGCAGGCTGGCCACGCCACTGACGAACGTGGCCAGGTCGTGATAACTGCCCTGCACCGTGATCTGTATCGGCAGCTCGATGTAGAACTGCTGCGCGGCTTCAGGCAACAGCTTGATCTCTTCGAACTCAAGGCCACTGCCCAGCCCGGTGCGGGTAATGTCTTCAAGCAGGCCCGGCACTTCGGTGTCGCTGGGTAACTGCCGCAACAGGGCACCGAAGGTGTCTTCCATCTCGGCCATCTGCTTCTTGTACGGCTCCAGGTTGGCCGCCTGGAAGGCCTTGTTGGTGTATTGCTCCTTGAGCTGCGCTTCACTGGCGCGGGCGCCGTCGAGCCGGGTTTCCAGATCCTGCACATGAAAGAAGTAGCCGAAGGCCAGCACCAGAACCATCAACAGGACGCAGGCCACGGCCTTGACGGCGGCCGGCCATGATCCCAGGTTGTTCATGTCCAGATCGCCCAGGTCGACCTTGCGCAGGCTGTCCAGCCATTGTGGCGCATTCATGGGCGGACTCCCTCTGCGGCGGGCTGGGTCTGGCGTACAGTCAACTGGAAGGCATTGGCCTGGTCGGGCGCCGCGCTGGCCTTGACTTCGTTGAGCACCGGCCCTTCCAGCCAGTCGGATGCCTCAAGGTTGCGCATCAGGTCCGAGACCCGGTTGTTGGACTCGGCAATGCCATTGATGGCGATCACATTGTCGAGCATCTTGATATCGGTGAAGTAGACGCCGTCTGGCAACGTGCGCACCAGTTGGTCGAACACCCGGCCAATGATAGGCCGGTTGCCTTGCAGGTCCTGAATGATCTTCATGCGTTCGAGCAACTGCTTGCGGCGCGCCTTCAATTCGCTGATTTCCTTGATGCGCGCATCGAGCTGCACCAGTTCGCCCTGCAGGAAGGTATTGCGCGCCGTTTGTCGGGTGATGGCCTGGCTCAGGGCCTGGTCGATCAGCAGGACGATGCCCACGGCCACGACCAGTACGCCGACCAGTGCGGTCAGGAAGCGCTTCTTGCGCTCTTCGCGTTGCTGCTCGCGCCAGGGAAGAAGGTTGATCCGCGCCATCAGTCGAAACTCCTCAGCGCCAGGCCACAGGCAAGCATCAGTGCCGGTGCATCGCTGGCCAGGGCGCCGGCGTTGACCTTGGCGCTGAGCGCCATGTCGGCGAAGGGGTTGGCCACCAGGGTCGGCATGCCGAGGCGTTTCTGGATCAAGTGTTCAAGCCCTGCAATCGAGGCCGAACCACCGGCCAGCATGATGTAGTCCACCGCGTTGTACTGGCCGGCAGCAAAGAAAAACTGCAGCGAGCGCGACACCTGCTGCACCAGGGCATCCTTGAAGGGGTCGAGGACTTCACTGATGTAATCGTCGGGCAGGCCGCCCTGTTTCTTGGCCAGGCCCGCCTCGCCCACCGACAAGCCGTAGCGCCGCTGGATTTCTTCGGTCAGTTGCTTGCCGCCGAACAGTTGCTCGCGGGTATAGATGATGCGCCCCTGGTGCAGCACCGACAGCGTGGTCATGGTCGCGCCGATGTCGACCACCGCGACGGTGAGCATTTCATGGCCCTTGCCCAGTTGCGCCGACAGCAGGCCGAACGAGCGCTCCAGCGCGTACGCCTCGACATCGACCACGCGGGCCGTCAGCCCGGCCAGGGCCAGGGCGGCCTCGCGGACCTCGACGTTTTCCTTGCGGCACGCGGCCAGCAGCACATCGACCCGCTCGGGGTTGCGCGCCGAATAACCCTGCACCTCGAAATCGATGGCCACTTCCTCGAGCGGGTAGGGAATGTACTGGTCGGCCTCCAGCTTGAGCTGGTTCTCCATGTCGTCATCCGACAGGCCGGCGTCCATCTCGATGATCTTGGTGATCACCGCCGAACCCGCCACCGCCACGGCTGCGCTCTTGACCGACGTGCGGGCCTTGACCAGCACCCGCGTCAGGGCCTGGCCGACGCCTTCGAGCTCGGCAATGTTCTTTTCGACCACGGCATTGGCAGGCAGCGGCTCGACCGCATAGGACTCGACCTTGTAGCGGTTTCCGGAACGACTCAATTCGAGGAGTTTTACCGACGTGGAGCTAATATCGATCCCTAGAAGGGCGTTGGCCTTCTTACTGAAGAGTTCGAACACAACCTGTTCCCTATGCCTTTGCGTCACTAACGAAGTGTTTTGCGGCCAGCAGCGCTGTCGACCGCCTTGACAGTAGCGCAAATCCCGCCCGGACACGAAAAATGCTTATAATGCCCGGCGCTTTTTTAAACACCAAAGGCTTACACCTGTATTCAATTGTTGAAGCCGGCGCCTGACGGGGCCCTCACCCATTCTTTTTCTGGAAATCCAAAAGCCTTGATACGCCTGCTGAAGTTTTTCTGGTGGTCCATTGTCGCGGTAATCTGCGCCCTCGTGCTGGGCCTGAGCGGCGCCTTCCTCTACCTGAGCCCCAACCTGCCCTCGGTAGAAGCGCTGCGCAGCATCCAGTTGCAGATCCCGCTGCGGGTCTACAGCAGCGACGGCAAGCTGATCGCCGAATTCGGTGAAATGCGCCGTACCCCGGTGCGCTTTGCCGACATTCCCACCGACTTCATCAACGCCCTGCTGGCCGCCGAGGACGACAACTTCGCCAACCATTACGGCGTCGACCCCACCGGCCTGATGCGCGCCGCCAGCGAACTGGTCAAGAGCGGGCATATCCAGTCCGGCGGCAGCACCATCACCATGCAGGTCGCGAAAAACTTCTTCCTGACCAGCGAGCGCAGCTTCTCGCGCAAGACCACCGAAATTCTCCTGGCTTTGCAGATCGAACGGCAATTGACCAAGGACGAGATCCTGGAGCTGTACGTCAACAAGATCTACCTGGGCAACCGCGCCTACGGTATCGAGGCCGCCGCGCAAGTCTACTATGGCAAGTCGATCCGTGACGTCAGCCTTGCACAGATGGCCACCATCGCCGGCCTGCCCAAGGCGCCGTCGCGCTTCAACCCGCTGGCCAACCCGGTGCGCGCCAAAGAGCGCCGCGACTGGATTCTGGGACGCATGTACCACCTGGGCAAGATCAACCAGGCCGCCTACCAGGCCGCGATTGTCGAGCCGATGAACGCCAGCTATCACGTCCAGAGCCCGGAAGTGTACGCGCCGTATATTGCAGAAATGGCCCGTGCCGAGATGGTCGGGCGCTATGGCAGCGAGGCCTACACCGAAGGCTTCCGGGTGACCACGACCGTGCCCAGCGACCTGCAGGAACATGCCAACAACGCTGTGCGCCAAGGCCTGATCGACTACGACCAGCGCCATGGCTACCGCGGGCCGGAAAGCCGCTTCCCGGGCGTGACTCGCGCCGCCTGGATCCAGGAGCTGGGCAAACAGCGCCCGATCAACGGCCTGGAGCCGGCCATCGTGACCCAGGTCGACAAGACCGGTCTGCGCGTGCTGACCCGCAACGGCGACAAGGAAGAAACCGTCGAGTGGGCGACCATGAAGTGGGCCCGGCCTTACCAGAACACCAACAGCATGGGGGCCTCGCCGCGCCAGCCGGGTGATGTAGCCCACGTCGGCGACCTGATCCGGGTGCTGCGCAACGACGACGGCAGCCTTAAGTTCACCCAGGTGCCTGCCGCGCAGAGTGCGCTGGTCTCGCTTGATCCGCGCAACGGGGCCATCCGCGCCCTGGTCGGCGGTTTCTCGTTCGAGCAGAGCAACTACAACCGCGCCATGCAGGCCAAGCGTCAGCCGGGGTCGAGCTTCAAGCCGTTCCTGTACAGCGCTGCGCTGGACAACGGCTATACCGCCTCCAGCCTGGTCAACGACGCACCGATCGTGTTCGTCGACGAATACGTCGACAAGGTCTGGCGACCGAAGAACGACAACGGCACCTTCCTGGGGCCGATCCGCCTGCGCGAAGCGCTGTACAAGTCGCGCAACCTGGTGTCGATCCGCCTGATGCAGCAACTGGGCATCGACACCTCCATCGACTACATCACCCGCTTCGGCTTCGCCAAGCAGGACTTGCCGCGCAACCTGTCGCTGGCCCTGGGCACCGCGACCCTGACGCCAATGGAGATCGCCACCGGCTGGGGCACCTTCGCCAATGCCGGCTACAAGATCACGCCCTACCTGATCCAGAGCATCGAGAACCGCGACAGCCAGGTGCTGTTTGCCGCCAACCCGCCGACCGTGCCGGCCAACGAAGTCCAGGCCGCGCCGAACACGGCCACCTTCGCCGTGCACGACACCCCGGCGCTGAGCCCGGTCAGCACAGGCGCAGGCGGCGAACCGCAGGCACCGGCAGTGGCCGAGCGCATTGTCGACAGCCGCACCACTTACATCCTCAACAGCATGCTGCAGGACGTCATCAAGCGCGGCACCGCCCGCCGCGCCCTGTCGATGAAGCGCCCGGACATCGCCGGCAAGACCGGGACCACCAACGAGTCCAAGGACGCCTGGTTCTCCGGCTACAACGCCGACTACGTGACCACGGTGTGGAGTGGCTTCGACCAACCGGAAAGCCTGGGTCGCCATGAGTTCGGTGGCACGGTGTCGCTGCCGATCTGGATGGACTACATGAGCGCTGCGCTCAAGGACAAGCCACCGCACCAGCAAGCCGAACCGCCGGGCATCCTCAGCCTGCGGGTCGACCCGATCAGCGGCCGCGCCGCCACCCCGAGCACGCCCAACGCGTTCTTCGAGCTGTTCAAGAGCGAAGACACGCCGCCGAGCGTCAATGAACTGGGCGGCAGCGTACCGGGCAGCCCGTTGCCGGCCGATGAATCGGCACCGATCGACCTGTTCTGACCAGGATTGGCGACCGTTGGTCGCTCCTACTGCACCATGATTTACCCCATAAAAAAACCCCGGCCAATTGGCCGGGGTTTTTTATGGGGTCTTGCCGCGGCGTTTAACCGTTGAAGACTTCGTCAACGCTGGTGAGCGGGTAGTGCTTCGGATACGGCAGGGTCGCCACGCCGCTCTCGATGGCCGCCTTGGCCACCGCTTCCGAGATCACGCCCAGCAGGCGGGTGTCCAGGGGTTTCGGAATGATGTACTCGCGGCCGTACTTCAGCTCGATACCGCCATAGGCGTCGCAGACTTCCTGAGGCACAGGCAGCTTGGCCAGTTCGCTCAGGGCGTTGGCGGCGGCAATTTTCATCTCTTCGTTGATGCGCTTGGCACGTACGTCCAGGGCACCACGGAAGATGAACGGGAAGCCCAGGACGTTGTTGACTTGGTTCGGGTAGTCCGAACGGCCGGTGGCCATGATCACGTCGTTGCGCGTGGCGTGAGCCAGTTCAGGGGCGATTTCCGGGTCCGGGTTCGAGCAGGCGAACACGATCGGGTCCTTGGCCATCAGCTTGAGGTTTTCGGCGCTCAGCAGGTTCGGGCCGGACAGGCCGACGAACACATCGGCACCTTCCAGCGCGTCGCTCAGGGTGCGCTTTTCAGTGGCGTGGGCGAACACGGCCTTGTACTGGTTCAGGTCGGTACGACCGGAATGGACAACGCCGGTGCGGTCGATCATGAAAATGTTTTCGATCTTCGCGCCCATGCTCACCAGCAGCTTCATGCATGAGATGGCGGCAGCGCCGGCACCCAGGCAGACGATTTTTGCGGTGTCGAGGCTTTTGCCGACGATTTCCAGGGCGTTGATCATGCCGGCGGCGGTCACGATGGCGGTGCCGTGCTGGTCATCGTGGAACACCGGGATGTCGCACTGCTCGATCAGGGCCTTTTCGATCTCGAAGCACTCAGGTGCCTTGATATCTTCCAGGTTGATGCCACCGAAGGTGATGGAGATGCGCTTGACGGTGTCGATGAAGGCCTGCGGGCTTTCGGAGTCGACTTCGATATCGAACACGTCGATGCCGGCGAAACGCTTGAACAGAACCCCTTTGCCTTCCATGACCGGCTTGGAGGCCAGAGGACCCAGGTCGCCCAGACCCAGGATGGCGGTACCGTCGGAAATGACTGCTACCAGATTGCCTTTGCCGGTGTACTTGTAGGCCAGTTCAGGATCGCGGGCAATTTCACGCACCGGTTCAGCAACACCCGGGCTATAGGCCAGGGACAGGTCACGGGCAGTGGCAGTCGGCTTGGTGAGCTCGACACTCAGCTTCCCTGGACGAGGATTGGCATGGTATTCGAGCGCAGCGGTTTTCAGATCGGACATTTTATAGGATTCCGCTTTTTTCTATGGACAGACGGACCGCCGAGGATACGCAAGATGCAGAATCCTAACAAGACTGGGTAGTCACAGCTGTCAAGGGGGCGGATGGTTGGATTGCAATTACGGGATACTTAATGTCGCACCCGTGCAAAAGGCAGACACAACAGCCTGCTTGCGTGAGGCCTGGCGCAGGAGAGCGTAGCGCAGAAACGAAAAAGGCGCCCACGAGGGACGCCTTTTTCCAGCAGCCTGGGGATGCCCGAAAGGGCAGCCCGCAGCAACCTGTCTTACTTGGTTTTCGGCGCGCCGAAAGCACCAAAGCGGGACTTGAAGCGGTCAACACGACCACCGATGTCCAGAGTCTTCTGCTTGCCCGTGTAGAACGGGTGGCATTCGTTGCACACGTCCAGGCTCAGAGGCTTGGTCAGAGTGGAACGGGTCTTGATGACGTTACCGCAGCTGCAGGTGGCGTCGATTGGCTCGTAAACTGGATGGATATCGGCTTTCATGGGAACTTCCTCAGGCTTGCGAGCCGCCACCCGACACTATTGTCGGATACCGCACGCGAAATAGGCGGCGGATGTTACCAGACAATTGCCATTACGCAAATGCACCCGCATGCCGGTCGTCTGCCCGGACAAGGGGTCTGCTAAGATCGCCGCTCGTTATCCTGCTCGCCTTACAGGGAAAGCCACCGCGTGTCTGATGTCATTTTGCGCCTTGCGCTGCCCTCGCCACTGCGTCGCCTGTTCGACTACCGCGCCCCGGCCGGCGTGCCGCGCCATGCACTGCAACCCGGCATGCGCCTGAGGGTGCCGTTCGGACGCCGGGAAATGATCGGCATCCTGATCGAAGTCTGCGACCACAGCGAGGTGCCGGCCGACAAACTGCGACCGGCCATTGCCCTGCTCGACAGCCATACGCCCCTGCCGCCTGCGCTGTTCAAGCTGTGCCTGTGGACGGCCCAGTATTATCAGCACAGTCTGGGTGACACCTTGAGCTGGGCCTTGCCGGTGCTGTTGCGCCAGGGCGAGCTGGCCGAACCGCGCCAGGAGCGCTTCTGGCAGGTGACGCCCGGCGCCAGCCTGCAAGACCCGCGCATCGCCCGCGCGCCCAAGCAGCGCGAGGCGCTGGCCACCCTGGCCCAGCACCCGCACGGGGTGGCCCACCAGGTGCTGAGCAAGCTGATGCTCAACAAGGACAGCCTCAACCTGCTGCTGGCCAAGGAGCTGGTGCAGGTCGAAGTGCGCAGCCAGGCGCCGGGCGCGCGCCACGAGCACTGGCTGGCCCAGCCCGAGCTGCCACTCAACAGCGAGCAACGTGCCGCCTGCGAGGCGATCCAGGCGGGCCTGGGCAGCTTTCATGCCTTTCTGCTGGCCGGGGTGACCGGCAGCGGCAAGACCGAGGTCTACCTGCAACTGATTCGCCAGGTGCTCGAAGCCGGCAAGCAGGCGCTGGTGCTGATCCCGGAAATCAACCTGGGCCCGCAGACCCTGGCGCGCTTCGAGCAGCGCTTCAATGCCCGTATCGCCCTGCTGCACTCGGCGGTCAACGACCGCGAACGCCTCGACCACTGGCTGGCGGCCCGCGACGGCGATGCCGACATCATCATCGGCACGCGCTCGGCGCTGTTCACGCCGATGAAAAACCCCGGCCTGATCATCATCGACGAAGAACATGATGGTTCCTATAAACAGCAGGAAGGCTTGCGCTACCACGCCCGCGACCTGGCCATCGTGCGCGCCCGCCAGGAAAACGTGCCGATCGTGCTGGGCTCGGCCACGCCCTCGCTGGAAAGCCTGCACAACGCCTACACCGGCCGCTACGGCCTGCTGCGCCTGACCCAGCGCGCCGGCGGTGCCCAACAACCACGCTTTCTGCGCCTGGACGTCAAGAGTCGGCCGCTGGACAGCGGTATTTCCGGGCCGATGCAACAGGCCATCGCCCAGACCCTGGCCGCCGGCCAGCAGGTGCTGGTGTTTCTCAACCGTCGCGGCTTTGCCCCGACCCTGTTGTGCCATGACTGCGGCTGGATGTCGGGCTGCGTGCGCTGCGATGCGCGCATGACCGTGCACCAGCGCTCGGGCGAACTGCGCTGCCATCACTGCGGGCATGTCGAGCGCGTGCCGCGCCAGTGCCCGTCGTGCGGACAGGTCGACCTGCGTCCGGTCGGCGCGGGCACCGAGCGCGCCGAAGAGCGCCTGGGGATTCTGTTTCCGGACTTTCCGGTGCTGCGCGTCGACCGGGACAGCACCTCGCGCAAGGACGCCATGAACCAGTTGTTCGCCACCATCCAGCGCGGCCAGCCGTGCATTCTGGTCGGCACCCAGATGCTGGCCAAGGGTCACCACTTTCCACGGGTGACCCTGGTGTCGATCCTGGATGCCGATGGCGGGCTGTTTTCCGGCGACTTTCGCGCCAGCGAGCGCATGGCCCAGTTGATCGTGCAGGTCGCCGGCCGTGCCGGCCGCGCCGAAGAACCCGGGCGGGTGATCATCCAGACCCACCTGGCCGACCATCCGTTGCTGATCCAATTGACCGAACAGGGCTACTTCGCCTTTGCCGAACAGGCCCTGAGCGAGCGCCGGGCGGCGGGCCTGCCACCCTTTGCGCACCTGGCGCTGCTGCGGGCCGAAGCGCACAAGCCGGGCCAGGCCGAGCAGTTTCTGGACGAGGCCTGCGCCGAGGCGGACATCCTCCTGGAGCAACTCGGCCAGGGCGGCATCGAACTTCTGGGCCCGGTCCCGGCTCCCATGGAACGGCGCGCCGGCCGCTACCGGGCGCAACTGCTGCTGCAGGCCAGCGCCCGGGCACCGTTGCACCGCCTGCTGAGCGCCTGGCTGCTGATCATCGAGCAGCTGCCCAGCGGCCGTCAGGTACGCTGGTCGCTGGATGTCGACCCGGTCGACCTGTATTGACGCGATACCGACACCCATGGCCGTCAAGGTTGGCAAGCTCGCCCCGGCCACGGATAATGTGCAGTTTTTCCACCCGCGCATCCAGGCGCCACCGCGCTTGCGGTTGAAGAGAACCCCATGAAAGACACGATCCGCCAGCTGATTCAACACGCCCTGACCCGCCTCGAGACCGAGGGCGTCTTGCCGCCAGGGCTGACGCCGGCGATCCAGGTCGAGAACGCCCGGGACAAGACCCACGGCGACTTCGCCAGCAACATTGCCATGATGCTGGCCAAGCCGGCCGGCATGAAGCCGCGCGACCTGGCCGAAAAACTGATTGCCGCGCTGCCGGCCGACGCTCAGGTCAGCAAGGTCGAGATTGCCGGTCCCGGCTTTCTCAACTTCTTCCAGAACACCCAGGCCCTGGCCGCACGCCTCGACGCGGCACTGGCCGACGAACGGTTATCCGTACAACGCGGCGGCCCGGCCCAGCGCGTGGTGGTCGACCTGTCGGCCCCTAACCTGGCCAAGGAAATGCACGTCGGCCACCTGCGCTCGACCATCATTGGCGATGCGGTGGCCAATGTCCTGACCTGGCTGGGCGACACCGTGATCCGCCAGAACCATGTCGGCGACTGGGGCACCCAGTTCGGCATGCTGCTGGCCTACCTGCAGGAAAAGCCCACCACCAGCGACGAGCTGTCGGACCTTGAGCATTTCTACCGCGCCGCCAAGCAGCGCTTCGACGAATCGCCCGAGTTTGCCGACCGCGCCCGCAGCCTGGTGGTCAAGCTGCAGGCCGGCGATGCCGAGTGCCTGGCGCTGTGGCAGCGGTTCAACGACATCTCGCTGTCGCACTGCCAGAAGACCTACGAGCGCCTCAACGTCAACCTGACCCCGGCCGACGTCAAGGGCGAGAGTGCCTACAACGACGACCTGGCCAATGTGGTCAGCGACCTGAAAGGCAGCGGTCTGCTGGTCGAAAGCGAAGGTGCCCAGTGCGTGTTCCTCGAAGAATTCCGCACCGCCGACGACACCCCGCTGCCGGTGATCGTGCAGAAAGCCGGTGGCGGCTACCTGTACGCCACCACCGACCTGGCCGCCATCCGCTACCGCAGCAAGGTGCTGCACGCCGACCGCGTGCTGTACTTCGTTGACCAGCGCCAGGCCCTGCACTTCCAGCAGGTGTTCGAAGTGGCCCGTCGCGCCGGCTTCACTCATGCCGGCATGCAACTGGAGCACATGGGCTTCGGCACCATGAACGGCCCCGACGGCCGTCCGTTCAAGACCCGCGACGGCGGCACCGTCAAGCTGATCGACCTGCTCGACGAGGCCGAAGCGCGCGCCTATAGCCTGGTCAAGGAAAAGAACCCGACCCTGGAAGAGGCCGAGCTGCGCAGCATCGCCAAGGCCGTGGGCATCAGTGCGGTGAAATACGCCGACCTGTCCAAGCACCGCACCAGCGACTACAGCTTCAACTTCGACCAGATGATCAGCTTCGAGGGCAATACCGCGCCGTACCTGCTGTACGCCTACACGCGCATTGCCGGGGTGTTCCGCAAGCTGGGCACCCCCTTCGACGCCAGCCAGGGCCGCATCGTGCTGGAGGCCGCGCAGGAGCAGGAGCTGGCCGCACGCCTGGCGCAGTTCGGCGAGGTTCTCAACACGGTTGCCGAAAAAGGCACGCCGCACGTCCTGTGCGCCTATGTCTATGATCTGGCGGGCCTGTTTTCCAGCTTCTACGAAAACTGCCCGATCCTGGGGGCCGAAACCCCCGATCAGCAACAGAGCCGCCTGCGCCTGACCGCGCTGACCGGCCGTACTCTCAAGCAAGGCCTGGATTTGCTGGGCCTGGACACTCTGGAGCGCATGTAAGTTGGCAGTTGCGAAAAAGAAAGCGGCTCCCAAGCGTGGTGCCAGCCGTTATCAGGCACCGGCGAAGAAGCCGATCCCAGGATGGGTATGGCTGGCCGTCGGCCTGACGGTCGGCGCCTTCATTGTCTTTCTGATGAAACTGGAGCCTGGCGGCGACGACATCAAGCGTGAAAAGGCCGATGCCAAGGCCGCCGCCAAGATCGCCGAGGCGAACAAGACACCGCCCAGCCCTGCGGTGGTCAAGCCCAAGTACGACTTCTATACGCTGCTGCCGGAATCGGAAGTCATCGTGCCCAAGGAAGCCGTACCGGAGAAGACCCCGCCAGCGCCTGCCGTTGCGCCTGTCGCCCCGGTGGCACCGGTGACGGCCGAGCAGGCGGCGAAGATCGACACCGCCCGCGCCCAGGCCGCCCTGAGTGGCATGACCCCGCCACCGGCGCCCCCGGTCGCGGCCACGCCGACCAAGCCTGCGCCGGTGACGCAGTTCTTCCTGCAGGCGGGTTCGTTCCGCAAGCAGGCCGACGCCGAGAAGGTCCGTGCGCAGATCATCCTGTTGGGCCAGGCTGCCACCGTGGAGTCAGGAACCGTCAAGGAAGAAACCTGGTACCGCGTGCTGGTCGGCCCGTTCAGCAACCGTGACCAGTTGACCATCGCCCAGAAGCAACTGTCGGGCGGCGGCTTCAGCAACCTGTTGCTGCAACAGCGCCAGAAACGCTGACAGACCGCACCACCGCTGTGCGGCCTTCCCGCGCAGGACCGGCCGCCCGGCCGGTCCTGCGGCATTTATCAACCAAGGTTGAAATCGGTTCCGCCATCCCCATATCTGTCTCCATTGGGCATTTTCGCCCCGCTGCGTGGAGACTCTTCCCTTGACCACCATCGTTTCAGTCCGCCGCCACGGCAAAGTCGTCATGGCCGGTGACGGCCAGGTTTCCCTGGGCAACACCGTGATGAAAGGCAACGCCAAGAAAGTACGCCGCCTGTACCACGGTCAAGTCATCGCAGGCTTTGCCGGCGCCACCGCCGACGCCTTCACGCTGTTCGAACGCTTCGAAGCGCAACTGGAAAAACACCAGGGGCACCTGGTCCGCGCCGCCGTCGAGCTGGCCAAGGACTGGCGCACCGACCGCTCCCTGAGCCGCCTTGAGGCCATGCTGGCGGTCGCCAACAAGGACGCCTCCCTGATCATCACTGGCAACGGCGATGTCGTAGAACCCGAGGACGGCCTGATCGCCATGGGTTCCGGCGGTGCCTTCGCCCAGGCCGCTGCGCGCGCCCTGTTGCAGAAGACCGACCTGTCGGCACGCGAGATCGCCGAGACCGCATTGCACATCGCGGGCGACATCTGCGTGTTCACCAACCACAACATCACCATTGAGGAGCAGGACCTCGCCGAGTAAGCCGCTTGCGGCTATTCGACCTGAGGACCGTTGATCACCATGTCCATGACTCCCCGCGAAATCGTCCACGAACTCAACCGCCACATCATCGGCCAGGACGACGCCAAGCGCGCCGTCGCCATCGCCCTGCGTAACCGCTGGCGGCGCATGCAACTGCCCGAAGAGCTGCGCGTCGAGGTCACGCCCAAGAACATCCTGATGATCGGCCCGACCGGCGTCGGCAAGACCGAAATCGCCCGGCGCCTGGCCAAGCTGGCCAATGCCCCGTTCATCAAGGTCGAGGCGACCAAGTTCACTGAAGTGGGCTATGTGGGCCGCGACGTCGAGTCGATCATCCGTGATCTGGCCGATGCTGCCATGAAGCTGCTGCGCGAGCAGGAGATCGTCAAGGTGCGTCATCGCGCCGAAGACGCCGCCGAAGACCGCATCCTCGATGCCCTGCTGCCACCGGCACGCAGCGGTTTCAACGAAGAACCGGTGTCGACCAGCGATTCCAATACCCGCCAGCTGTTTCGCAAGCGGCTGCGCGAAGGCCAGCTCGACGACAAGGAAATCGAGATCGAGGTCAACGAAACCGTGGGCGTCGACATTGCCGCGCCACCGGGCATGGAAGAAATGACCAGCCAGTTGCAGAACCTGTTCGCCAACATGGGCAAGGGCCGGCGCAAGGCGCGCAAGCTCAAGGTCAAGGACGCGCTGAAGATGGTTCGCGAGGAAGAAGCCGGCCGCCTGGTCAATGACGACGAGCTCAAGGCCAAGGCCCTGGAAGCGGTCGAACAGCACGGTATCGTGTTCATCGACGAAATCGACAAGGTCGCCAAGCGCGGCAATGTCGGCGGCGCCGATGTCTCGCGTGAAGGCGTGCAGCGCGACCTGCTGCCGCTGATCGAAGGCTGCACGGTCAACACCAAGCTGGGCATGGTCAAGACCGACCACATCCTGTTCATTGCCTCCGGTGCCTTCCACCTGAGCAAGCCGAGCGACCTGGTGCCGGAGCTGCAAGGCCGCCTGCCGATCCGCGTGGAACTCAAGGCCCTGTCGCCGCAGGACTTCGAGCGTATCCTGAGCGAGCCGCACGCGTCGCTGACCGAGCAGTACCGCGAGTTGCTCAAGACCGAGGGCCTGGCCATCGAGTTCAAGCCCGACGGCATCAAGCGTCTGGCCGAGATCGCCTGGCAGGTCAACGAAAAGACCGAGAACATCGGTGCCCGTCGCCTGCACACCCTGCTTGAGCGCCTGCTTGAGGAAGTGTCGTTCAGCGCCGGCGACCTGGCCGGCAGCCCGGATGCGCAACCGATCAGCATCGACACCGACTACGTCAACAGCCACCTGGGCGAACTGGCCAACGACGAAGACCTGTCGCGCTACATTCTGTAATCGTGTGTAGGAGCGCGCTTGCCCGCGACCGGCTGCGTTAGCAGTCGTAAATTTTTGGCGTTTCATAGATCCCGGACTGGGTCGCAGTCGTAAATTTGTGGCGTTTCGCAGATTTCTGAATGCGTTCACTATGAGTTTGTGGCGTTGCACAAATTTTGCGAGCGCTGCGCACTCGGTCGCGGTGGTCCGGCATCCCGGCAAGCGCGCTCCTACACCACCGGCCTACGTTATAGTGCGGACCATGACCAAGCTACCGACTGCCATTGAGCTGCACAAAGCCTCGAAAACCCTGACGCTCACGTACGCACCCGGTGAGCAGTACGATTTGCCCGCCGAGTTCCTGCGTGTGCATTCGCCTTCGGCCGAGGTTCAGGGCCATGGCAAGCCGATCCTGCAATTCGGCAAGCTGGGCGTCGGCCTGAGCAAGGTCGAGGCCGCCGGTCAGTACGCCTTGAAGCTGACCTTCGACGACGGTCACGACAGCGGCCTGTTCACCTGGGACTACCTGTACCAGTTGTGCCAGCGCCAGCCCGACCTGTGGGATGACTACCTGCAGGAACTGAAAAAAGCCGGCAAGAGCCGCGACCCGAACGAGCAAATCGTGCGCCTGATGCTCTGAACTGATCCACCCTCCTCGCACCTTCACAAACAGCAGCTATCCTCCCTCCCACCGCTTGCCGTTTTAGTAAGCGGTTTCTAATTCGTTTTGTTTCAATGTGCCGCGCAGCGGCCTGTGCATGATGCTGCCTGCCATATTTTTGCAATCTCGTGCAGCCAATGATTCTGGCAAGTTAACTGCATCGTTCAGGTGCAGCAGCAAATGGGCAATGCCAGTCAACCGTGGCTCAAGCGCAGCAGTTCAGACGCCTTCGTGCCATCGGGCATTCCTTGGGAATCGGCCAACCCGCCATCATCGGTCACACGAGCCTCAAGACAACGGAGCGTCGTAAATGAGTAGCAAGAACAACGATGAATTGCCGCGCCAGGCGTCTGAACACACACTGGGGCTGAACCCGGTGGTAGGCCTGCGTCGCAAGGACTTACTGACCACGGCACGCATGGTCATGCGCCTGGCGGTCAGGCACCCGATCCACAGCCTCAAGCATGTGGCGCACCTGGGCCTTGAACTGAAAAACGTGATGCTGGGCCGCTCGCAATTGCAGCCGGCCGGCGACGACCGCCGCTTCCAGGACCCGGCCTGGAGCCAGAACCCGCTGTACCGACGCTACCTGGGCGTGTACCTGGCCTGGCGCAAGGAGCTGCACGACTGGCTCGACGGCAGCCACCTGACCCCGCTGGACATCAGCCGCGGCCACTTCGTCATCAACCTGATGACCGAGGCCATGGCGCCGACCAACAGTGCCGCCAATCCGGCCGCGGTCAAACGCTTCTTCGAAACCGGTGGCAAGAGCCTGCTCGACGGCCTGTCGCACCTGGCCAAGGACCTGGTGCACAACGGCGGCATGCCCAGCCAGGTCAACATGGACGCCTTCGAGGTCGGCAAGAACCTGGGCATCACCGAAGGCGCGGTGGTGTTTCGCAACGAGGTGCTGGAGCTGATCCAGTACAAGCCCATTACCGAGCAGACCTACCAGCGGCCGTTGCTGGTGATCCCGCCGCAGATCAACAAGTTCTATGTCTTCGACCTGAGCCCGGAAAAGAGCCTGGCGCGCTTTTGCCTGAACAGCAAGGTACAGACCTTCATCGTCAGTTGGCGCAACCCGACCAAGGCCCAGCGCGAGTGGGGCCTGTCGACCTACATCGAGGCGCTCAAGGAAGCGGTGGATGTGGTCTGCGCCATCACCGGCAGCAAGGACCTCAACATCCTCGGCGCCTGTTCCGGCGGCATCACCTGCACCGCGCTGCTGGGCCACTATGCGGCCCTGGGCGAGAGCAAGATCAACGCCATGACCCTGATGGTCAGCGTGCTCGACACCACCCTGGACAACGAAGTGGCGCTGTTCGTCGACGAGCAGACCCTGGAGTCGGCCAAGCGCCATTCCTATCAGTCTGGCGTGCTCGAAGGCCGCGACATGGCCAAGGTGTTCGCCTGGATGCGTCCCAACGACCTGATCTGGAACTATTGGGTCAATAACTACCTGCTGGGCAACGAGCCGCCAGCGTTCGACATCCTGTTCTGGAACAACGACACCACGCGCCTGCCGGCCGCCTTTCATGGCGACCTGATCGAAATGTTCAAGAACAACCCGTTGACCCGTCCCAATGCCCTGGAAGTGTGCGGCACTTCGATCGACCTCAAGCAGGTCACCAACGACGTGTTCTGCCTGGCCGGCACCAACGACCACATCACCCCCTGGCTGTCGTGCTACAAATCGGCGCGCCTGTTCGGCGGCAAGACCGAGTTCGTGCTGTCGAACAGCGGCCACATCCAGAGCATCCTCAACCCGCCGGGCAACCCCAAGGCGCGCTACATGACCAATAGCGAACTGCCAGCCGACCCGACCGTCTGGCAGGAAAACGCCACCAAGCACACCGATTCCTGGTGGCTGCACTGGCAGGCCTGGCTGGGCGAACGCTCTGGAACACTGAAAAAAGCCCCGGCCAACCTGGGCAACAAGGCCTACCCGGCCGCCGAGGCCTCACCGGGCACCTATGTGCATGAACGCTAAGCTGTATGACAGTGCGGCCAGGGCATCAGGGACGTACTGGCAGCGATCGCTGGGCAATTGATCATGCAAGAGGCCATGCCTCGGTCTTTCTGGAAAAGGCACAGGACCGCTTTCCAGCGTATTAACCAACAGGGCTCCGGCATGCCGCATCCGTTTGTATTTCGTACCATTGACCTGGACGGCCACACCATTCGCACCGCCGTACGGCCCGGCAAAAGCCATATGACGCCGCTGCTGATCTTCAACGGTATCGGGGCCAACCTGGAGCTGGTGTTTCCGTTCGTCGACGCCCTGGACCCGGACATGGAGGTCATTGCCTTCGATGTGCCGGGCGTCGGCGGGTCGTCGACACCCAGGCGCCCGTACCGCTTTCCGGGGCTGGCCAGACTGGCCGCGCGCATGCTCGATTACCTGGACTACGGGCAGGTCAATGCCATCGGTGTGTCCTGGGGCGGGGCGCTGGCCCAGCAGTTCGCCCACGACTACCCCGAGCGCTGCAAGAAACTGGTGCTGGCGGCCACAGCAGCGGGCATGGCCATGGTCCCGGGCAAACCCCGGGTGCTGATGCTGATGGCCAGCCCGAGGCGTTATATCCAGCCCTCGCACGTGATCCGCATCGCGCCGGAAATCTACGGCGGGGCGTTTCGCCGCGACCCGTACCTGGCCGCCAGTCATGCGGCCAAGGTGCGTTCTTCAGGCAAGCTGGGTTACTACTGGCAACTGTTTGCCGGCATGGGCTGGACCAGCATCCACTGGCTGCACAAGATCCGCCAGCCGACCCTGGTGCTGGCCGGCGACGACGACCCGCTGATTCCCCTGGTCAATATGCGCCTGTTGGCCTGGCGTATACCCAATGCCCAGCTACACATAATTGATGACGGTCATTTGTTCCTGATTACCCGGGCCGAAGCCGTGGCGCCCATCATCATGAGTTTCCTGCAGCAGGAACGTCAGCGTGCAGTCATGCATCCGCACCCCACATCCAACACGCATTGAGCCTGGCCGCCAGCGGCCGGGAACGCTTGCGTTGTAAATCCGCTTGACCTTGCTGTGCGCCCTGACAGGACCGTCGAACCGCGCAGAACGACGCAGTACACCTGCGCCCGAGTAGTGACTGATGGCTTGACGAAGGAGTGTTGCCTGATGCGAGAAAAACCCGTGAAGCGTGCCGAGACCCTCCCGGCCACCTACATCAACGCGCAGAGCGCCATCACCGGCCTGCGCGGACGTGACCTGCTTGCCACCTTGCGCAATGTCGCCAGCCAGAGCTGGCGGCACCCGCTGCGCAGCGCCCGCCACGCCCTGGCCCTGGGCAATCAGTTGGGCCGGGTGATCATCCTGGGCGAAACGCCGCACAGCCCCAACCCGCGCGACAGCCGTTTCGACGACCCGACCTGGAGCCTCAACCCGCTGTACCGGCGCGGCCTGCAGGCGTACCTGAGCTGGCAGCACCAGCTCAAGCAGTGGATCGATGAAAGCGACCTGAGCGGCGATGACCGGGCCCGGGCGCACTTTCTGTTCAGCCTGATCAACGACGCACTGTCGCCGACCAACACCCTGCTCAACCCGATGGCGGTCAAGGAGCTGTTCAATTCCGGCGGCACCAGCCTGATCAAGGGCCTGAGCCACATGGCCAATGACCTGCTGCACAACAATGGCCTGCCCAGCCAGACCACCAAGGATGCGTTCGAGATCGGCCGCACCCTGGCCACCACCCCGGGCGCAGTGGTGTTTCGCAATGAACTGCTGGAGCTTATCCAGTACAAGCCCATGAGCGAAAAGCAGTACAGCCGGCCCGTCCTGATCGTGCCGCCGCAAATCAACAAGTTTTATGTCTTCGACCTGAGCCCGACCAACAGCTTTGTGCAATACGCCTTGAAAAACGGCTTGCAGACCTTTGCCATCAGTTGGCGCAACCCGGATGTACGGCATCGCGAGTGGGGACTGTCCAGTTACGTCGAAGCCACCGAACAGGCCCTGAACATCTGCCGGACCATCAGCGGAGCCCGGGAGGTCAACCTGCTGGGCGCCTGCGCCGGCGGCCTGACCATTGCCGCCCTGCAGGGCCACCTGCAGGCCAAGCGCCAGCTACGCCGGGTGGCCAGCGCCACCTACATGGTCAGCCTGCTCGACAGCCAGATCGAAAGCCCGGCCACGCTGTTCATCGATGAAGAAGCGCTGGAGGCAGCCAAGCGCCGCTCCTACCAGCGCGGCGTGCTCGAAGGCAGCGAGATGGGCCGGGTATTTGCCTGGATGCGGCCCAACGACCTGATCTGGAACTACTGGATCAACAATTACCTGCTGGGCAAGGCGCCGCCGGCCTTCGACATTCTGTACTGGAACAACGACACCACACGCCTGCCGGCAGCCCTGCACGGCGACCTGCTGGATTTCTTCAAGCACAACCCGCTGACGCATCCTGGCGGCCTCGAAGTGTGCGGCACGCCCATCGACCTGCAAAAGGTCACGGTCGACAGTTTCAGCATTGCCGGCATCAACGACCACATCACGCCCTGGGATGCGGTGTATCGCTCGACCCTGCTGCTGGGCGGCGAGCGACGTTTTGTGCTGTCCAGCAGCGGTCATGTGCAGAGCATTCTCAACCCGCCGGGCAACCCCAAGGCCACCTTCGTCGAGAGCAGCCAGCTCAGCAGTGACCCGCGCGCCTGGTATTACGACGCCAAGGTCCAGCAAGGCAGTTGGTGGCCGACCTGGCTGGCCTGGATCCAGGCACGCTCGGGCGCCCTGCATGAAACCCGCATGAGCCTGGGCAATGACGCTTACCCGCCCATGGAGGCGGCGCCGGGCACCTATGTGCATGTGCGTTGAATACCTGGCTGACACCGGCACCTGTGCCCATGCACCCGGCAAGAGGACTGGATGAAAACCCGCGACCGAATACTCGAATGTGCCCTGCAACTGTTCAATCGACACGGCGAGCCCAATGTCTCGACCCTGGAAATCGCCAATGAACTGGGCATCAGCCCGGGCAACCTGTACTACCACTTCCACGGCAAGGAGCCGCTGGTACTGAACCTGTTCGAGCGCTTTCAGGCCGAGCTTGCGCCCCTGCTGGACCCGCCGGCCCATGCGCGGCTGGATGCCGAGGACTACTGGCTGTTCCTGCACCTGATCGTCGAGCGACTGGCCTGTTACCGCTTTCTGTTCCAGGACCTGTCGAACCTGGCCGGGCGCCTGCCCAAGCTGGCGCGTGGCATTCGCAACCTGCTCAATGTGCTCAAGCGCACCCTGGCGTCATTGCTGGCGCACCTAAAATCCCGGGAGCAACTGGTCAGCGACACCCAGGCCCTGGGGCATCTGGTCGAACAGGTGACATTGACGTTGCTGTTTTCGCTGGATTACCAGCGCATCCTCGGCCGCGAAGGCGAGGTACGGGTGGTGGTCTACCAGATCATGATGCTGGTCGCCCCGCACCTGATCGCGCCCTCGCGCCAGAGCGTGGAGCAACTGGCCCTGCATTACCTGGAGCGCTGAACAGGACAGGGCCGTTCAAAGCCTGCCCGATCTGCCGGAGCCGATCGGGCCTTGCGGTCCGGTCAGGACTGGCTGGCGGAAGCGCCGGTGTCGGCCTCGGTTGCCGGGCTGGCAGGAGCCGCGCTTGCCGGCTCTTTTTCTGCCACAGGCTTGGCCGCCGGCTTGGCAACACGCTTGCGGGGTGCCGGCTTTTTGGCCGGCTTGGTGTCGGCCGACGCCGCCGCTGACCGTGCGCTGCTGGCAGTCGCCGAGGCAGCCTTGCTGGCCGCATCGACCGGCTTGGCCGCTGCCTTCTTCACTGCCGGCTTGGCCGCATCTGCCTTGCTGGCCACCTTGTCGGCGGTCTTGGCGACCGTTTTGGCAGCCGACTTGATCAATGGCCTGGCGGTACTGCCGGAGGCCGGCCGGGAGGCGGCGCGGGTGGTGGTCACCGGCTGGACCTGCTCGCCGGTCAACTGCTCGATCTGCCGGGTCAACCGGTCAACCTTGTCGTGCAACGACTCGACTTCACTGCGGCTGGGCACGCCCAGGCGCGAAATGGCGCTGTTGAGGCGTTTGTCGAAGGCGCCTTCGAGTTCGCTCCACTTGCCAAGCGCCAGGTCCTTCACATCGCCCACCCGGGACTTGCCGGCCCTGACACCGTCCTTGACCTCTTCAAGCTTCTGCTCGGCCTGGGCCTGCGTCTGCTTCTCGGCCTGCTCGCCATCCTTTACCAGGGTTTCGAACAGCTTGCTGCCGTCATTGCTGATCTTGGAGTAAGCCCCCAGACCCGCCAGCCAGATCTGGCGCGAGTACTTCTCGATCTCACCAATCCAGGAGCTGCCTTGCTTTTCGGTTTTTTTCTTGCCTGCCATCCCGCTCTCCTTATTGATCCGACTCGACGCGCTCAAGCTTCTTGGGCTCAGGACGGTCAAGCTTGCGATTGCCGACACGCTCCAGCAAGGCGGTCAGTTCATCGAGCTTAGCAGAGAGCGCCTCGACGTCATGGCGCGACGGAATGCCGATGCGATGCAGGCCCTTGGCGATGCGCCGGTCGAACAGGCCTTCGATCTTGTCCAGTTGGGCTTCGAAGCGATTCTTGACTTCGGTGGCCTCGCCCTTGATCGAGTCGATCTCGCTGTTGGCGGCTTCAACCTTCTGGTCGATGGTCTTTTTCGCTTCCTTCTCGGCCCGCTCACCGGCGCGGATCAGTTCCTTGACGTACTCGCTGCCTTCTTCATTGACCCGGGTATAGACGCCCAGGCCCGCCAGCCAGATCTTGCGGGCGTAATGCTTGACGTCGGCAAGCTTGCCGTCCTGTTCGAGGTCGACTTCGATTTTTCTTCTTACACTGACTTTGGCCATGGTTCACCTCACGCTTGAAGGTTGAAGGGAACGCCCCCTTCAGGGACAGTCAGGCCAAAGTAAGCAGAAAAATTAGAATCGACACCCTAACAACACACCTGCCGGGTAGGAGCGCGCTTGCCCGCGACCGAGTGCGTAGCGCTCGCAAAATTGATGAAACGCCACAAACTCATAGTGAACGCATTCAGAAATCTGCGAAACGCCACAAATTTACGACTGCGACCTAGTCCGGGATCTATGAAACGCCACAAATTTACGACTGCTAACGCAGCCGGTCGCGGGCAAGCGCGCTCCTACAGCGGTGAATTTAAAACCTGGCAGAGCCAGTCATTTATTTTGTATTTGATGAGAGCGTCCTGCAGGTCAGGCCGCCAGCTCGCGGTCCAGCACCCGTTCGATCTCGCTCTTGATCGTGCCGCTCATCGCCGAGAGAAAGAAGCTGAGTTCGATGCTGATACGGATCAGCGCCGCTTCGACGTCGACCCGGCCCTTGGCGCCCTTGCCGTGCAGCGACACGCTGTCGCCGTCCCACTCGTGCGCCAGGCCGTACTTGGTCGACAGCTTTTGCACCAGGTGCTCGGCCTTGGCGCGAGCCTGCTCGTGGCCCAGTTCGTGCGGGCGCTCAACGATGATTTTCGACATGCCAATGGTCCTCGTTAAAAGGTGAATCGTGGCCGAACTATAACAGCGGGCCGTACCGGCCATGCGCGTTGTCAAGACAAAGTCAGCCCTGATGATTAGAATGGCAGCATTCTATTCCGGTGACAGCGATATGACCGATCAGCGCAAAGGCAGCGATGCCGAACCCACCACCCACTTCGGCTACAAGAATGTGCCGCAAAGCCAGAAGGCGGAAAAGGTTGCTGAGGTGTTTCACTCGGTAGCCGCCAAATACGACCTGATGAACGACCTGCTGTCCGGTGGCATGCACCGGCTCTGGAAGCGCTTCACCATCGAGCTGTCGGGCGTGCGCCCCGGCAACCGGGTGCTGGACATCGCCGGCGGCACAGGCGACCTGGCGCGCAAGTTCTCGCAACTGGTCGGCCCGACCGGGCATGTGGTCCTGGCCGACATCAACGCCTCGATGCTCAAGGTCGGCCGCGACCGCCTGCTCGATAAAGGCGTGTCGGGCAACATCGAATTCGTCCAGGCCGACGCCGAGAAGCTGCCGTTCCCGGACAACCACTTCGACTGCGTGACCATCGCTTTCGGCCTGCGCAACGTGACCAACAAGGAAGACGCCCTGCGCTCGATGCTGCGCGTGCTCAAGCCTGGTGGTCGCCTGCTGGTGCTGGAGTTCTCCAAGCCGACCAACGCGCTGATGTCCAAGGCCTATGACGCCTACTCGTTCGCCTTCATGCCATTGATGGGCAAGCTGGTGACCAACGATTCGGAAAGCTACCGCTACCTGGCCGAGTCGATCCGCATGCACCCCAATCAGGAAACCCTGAAGTCGATGATGGTGCAGGCCGGTTTCGACCGCGTGACCTATCACAACATGACCAGCGGTATCGTGGCCCTGCACCGGGGCATCAAGCCCTGATGCTGCTGCGAGGCTTGCTGGCCAGTGTCGAGCATGGCATCAACCGGGTGCTGCGCCTGGACGCCACGGCCCTGCCGCGCCTGGGTGCGCTGGCCGGGACCGTAATCGCCATCGACTGCCGGGACCCGGCCCTGAAGCTGTTCATCCTTCCCGGTGATGAAGGCCTGTTCCTGGCCGCCGACTGGGCCGCCGATGCCGACTGTACGCTGCGCGCCCCGGCCGCCACCCTGGTGCGCCTGGCCCTGAGCCAGGACAAGAGTGCCGTGCTGCACGGCCCGGACGTCGAGCTGGACGGCGACAGTGGCGTGCTGCTGGCGCTGAGCGGCATCCTGCAAGACCTCGAGCTGGACTGGGAATACGAACTGTCGCGCTGGCTGGGCCCTGTGGCCAGCCAGTTGCTGGGCAGCCACCTGCGCAGCCGCGCACGCTGGACCCGGGGCGCGCTGGCCAGCCTGGGCCAGAACCTGGCCGACTACCTGAGTGAAGAGTCCCGCACCTTGGTCGGCACACACGAAGCCGAGGCGCAGTTCAGCGAGCTGGACCGGATCAAGCTCGATCTGGAACGCCTCGAAGCCCGGGTTGCCCGCCTCTCTTCCTCCCTGACCCCAAGCCATAGCGATCTCGAATGAAGTTGCTTGCCGTCCGCCGCCTGTTTCGCATCCAGCGTGTCGTAATCCGTTACCGCCTCGATGACCTGCTGTTCGCCCTGCCGCTGCCCTGGTGGCTGCTGGCGGTACGCTTCGTGCTGCCGTGGCGCTGGCTGCCGCGCAAGCCCTCGGAACTGGACCGCGGCACGCGCCTGCGCCTGGCGTTGCAGGACCTGGGACCGATCTTCATCAAGTTCGGCCAGTTGCTCTCGACCCGCCGCGACCTGCTGCCCGAAGACATCGCCGACGCGCTGATGCTGCTGCAGGACCGGGTACCGCCGTTCGACCCGAAACTGTCGGTGCAATTGATCGAATCACAACTGGGCGCACGCATCAGCGAGGTGTTCAGCCGCTTCGACGTCGAGCCACTGGCTTCGGCCTCGGTGGCCCAGGTGCATGCCGCACGCCTCAAGACCGGCGAAGAAGTGGTGGTCAAGGTGGTGCGGCCCGGCCTGCGGCCGATCATCACCCAGGACATGGCCTGGCTGTTCATTCTGGCGCGCATCGCCGAGCGGCTGTCGGCCGACGCGCGCCTGCTGCACCCGGTGCAAGTGGTCAGCGACTACGAAAAGACCATCTACGACGAGCTGGACCTGCTGCGCGAGGCGGCCAACTCCAGCCAGTTGCGGCGCAACTTCGAAGGGTCCGACCTTTTGTACGTGCCGCAGGTCTACTGGGACTGGTGCCGGCCCAAGGTGCTGGTGATGGAGCGCATCTACGGCGTCCAGGTCACCGATCTTGCGACCCTGGCCGACCAGCGCACCGACATGAAGCTGCTGGCCGAGCGCGGTGTGGAGATCTTCTTCACCCAGGTGTTTCGCGACAGCTTTTTCCACGCCGACATGCACCCGGGCAATATCTTCGTCAGCACGGTCAACCCCTGGACCCCGCAATACATCGCCATCGACTGCGGCATCGTCGGCAGCCTGACCCCCGAAGACCAGGATTATCTGGCCCGTAACCTGTTTGCCTTCTTCAAGCGCGATTATCGCCGGGTGGCGCAGTTGCATATTGATTCAGGCTGGGTGCCGGCAGAAACCAAGCTCAACGAGTTCGAGGCGGCGATCCGCACGGTGTGCGAGCCGATCTTCGAGAAGCCGCTCAAGGACATTTCCTTCGGCCAGGTGCTGATGCGTCTGTTCCAGACCGCACGGCGCTTCAATATGGAAGTGCAGCCGCAACTGGTGCTGTTGCAGAAGACCCTGCTCAACATCGAGGGCCTGGGTCGCCAGTTGTACCCCGACCTGGACCTGTGGAGCACGGCGCAGCCGTTTCTGGAGCGCTGGATGCGTGAGCGGGTCAGCCCGAAAACGTTGCTGGGCAACCTGCAATCGCAGGTCGAACAGTTACCGCATATTGCCGGTATGACCCGTGACCTGCTGGAGCGCATGTCGCGACCGCACGCCAACGACCCGCCAAAGCCCTGGCACGACCGCAACGACAACTGGGCCTTGCGCCTGCTGGGCGCGGCCTTGCTGACCGGCGGCGCGATCCAGACCTGGGCGCTGAGCTCGGCCGGCACGGCACTGCCGGGGCTGACCAGCGTACCGGCCGGCATCATGCTGGTGGCAGGGCTGTATCTGATCGTTCGTCGATAGCCAGCAGCCCGAGGCGCTGGCACACTGTTCAACCCGCCGGGCGACAACCCTGGCAGCCGGAGTAGATATGAAAGACTGGCTGGACGAGATTCACTGGAACAGCGACGGTCTGGTGCCTGCAATCGCTCAGGACCACAAGACCGGCCGCGTATTGATGATGGCCTGGATGAACCGCGAGGCACTGGCCCTGACGGCAGCCGAAAACCGCGCCATCTACTGGTCGCGCTCGCGCGGCAAGCTGTGGCGCAAGGGTGAAGAGTCCGGCCATGTGCAAAAGCTCCATGAACTGCGCCTGGACTGCGACGCCGACGTCGTCATCCTGATGGTCGAGCAACTGGGCGGCATCGCCTGCCACACCGGCCGGCAAAGCTGCTTCTACCGGGTCTTCGAGAACGGCGACTGGAAAACCGTCGACCCGGTGCTCAAGGACCCCGACGCCATCTACTCCTCAGGACACTGAACATGACCGATACCCTGACCCGGCTGGCCGAAGTGCTCGAATCGCGCAAGGGCGCGGCAGCCGACAGCTCCTATGTGGCCAGCCTGTATCACAAGGGCCTGAACAAGATCCTGGAAAAGGTCGGCGAAGAGTCGGTCGAAACCATCATTGCCGCCAAGGACGCCGCTGTCAGTGGCGACTGCAGCGATGTCATCTATGAAACCGCCGACCTGTGGTTCCACAGCCTGGTGATGCTCGCAGCCCTGGGCCAGCACCCACAGGCGGTACTCGACGAACTGGACCGCCGCTTCGGCCTGTCCGGTCATGCGGAAAAAGCTGCCCGGACCCCAGGCCAGGCCTGAGTCCGCGCCCGAACTTCAAGAGGATTGCTCCATGGGTATTTTTGACTGGAAACACTGGCTCGTTATCCTGATCGTCGTGGTGCTGGTATTCGGCACCAAGAAGCTCAAGGGCCTGGGCAGTGATGTCGGCGAATCGATCAAGGGCTTTCGCAAGGCCATGCACGACGATGAAAAGCCGGCCGAGCCCAACCCGACCGCCCAGCCGCAGCCACAACCGCAGCCGGCCCAGAGCACGGCGCATAACCCGCAACCCCAGCCGCCGCACACCATCGATGCCCAGGCGCAAAGGGTCCAGGATCCGGTGCGCAAGGACCAGGTCTGATCCATGTTTGGTATCAGCTTTTCCGAACTGCTGCTGATCGGCCTGGTGGCCCTGCTGGTACTGGGTCCCGAGCGCCTGCCGGGAGCCGCGCGTACCGCCGGGCTGTGGATAGGCCGTCTGCGGCGCAGCTTCAATGCCATCAAGCAGGAAGTGGAACGTGAAATCGGTGCCGACGAGATTCGCCGGCAACTGCACAACGAGCACATCCTGTCGCTGGAAGAAGAAGCCCGCAAGCTGTTCTCGCCGCCCAACGAAGACGTGCTCAATCGCGACGCCCCGGCAGTCGAACCGGATCCGCAACCCATTGCGCTGCAACCTGAGTCTTCGGTGCCGCCGGCCACCGTCACGCCGGCAACGCCGCGTCTGACCCTGGAAAAAACACCCAAGCCTGCGACCGTGGCCACGCCTGTCGGTCAGCCGGCTGCCCTCACTGACCCGTCATTGCCATCGCGAGCCCCATGAGCGCTGATATCCCGGAAAACGACCAGCCCATGCCGCTGGTCTCGCACCTGACCGAGCTGCGTACACGCCTGCTGCGTTGCGTGGCTGCGGTGTTTGTGGTCTTTGCCTGCCTGTTCTACTTTGCGCAGAAGATCTACACCCTGGTGTCTGCCCCGCTGCGCGCCTACCTGCCCGAAGGCGCGACGATGATTGCCACCGATGTGGCCTCGCCGTTCCTGACGCCCTTCAAGCTGACCATGATGGTGGCATTGTTCGCCTCGATGCCCATCATCCTGCATCAGGTCTGGGGCTTCATCGCACCGGGCCTGTACCGGCATGAAAAGCGCATCGCCGTGCCCTTGCTGGTGTCGAGCATCATCCTGTTCTATGCCGGCATGGCGTTCGCCTACTTCCTGGTGTTCCCGCTGATTTTCCACTTCTTTGCCAGCGTGACGCCTGAAGGCGTGTCGATGATGACCGACATCGCCAGCTACCTGGACTTCGTCATGACGCTGTTCTTTGCCTTCGGCGTGGCCTTCGAGATTCCGGTGGCCGTGGTGTTGCTGGTGTGGATCGGTGTGGTCGACGTCAAGTACCTGAAGAAGATCCGCCCCTACGTGATCATCGGCTGCTTTGTGGTCGGCATGATCCTCACGCCGCCGGACATCTTCTCGCAGACCCTGCTGGCAGTGCCGATGTGGTTGCTGTTCGAGCTGGGCATCCTGTGCAGCAGCATGATCAGCAAGCGCGGCGAGCATCCTGAAGACCAGAAGCGCGACCAGCCGCCAGCGCCGCTGTCGTGAACCTGCTGTTGCTCGAAGAGGCCGACTTCATCGCGGCCGACCGTGTGGTGTTGCGTGACCGGCGCCTGACCCACATGCAGGAGGTACAGCGGGTCGCGGTCGGTGACCGCCTGCGGGTCGGCCGTATCGGCGGCCTGCTGGGGGAAGCCGAAGTGCTGCGCCTGGAGCCAGGCGAAGCCGAGCTGCGCGTGTCCTTGCACAGCCCGCCGCCAGCCAAACTGCCGCTGACCCTGATCCTGGCCGTGCCACGCCCGAAAATGCTGCGCCGGGTGTTCCAGACCGTGGCCACCATGGGCGTGCCACGGCTGATTCTGGTCAACAGCTATCGGGTCGAGAAAAGCTTCTGGCAGACGCCTTTCCTCAACCCCGAGGCCATCCGCGAGAACCTGATCCTGGGCCTGGAGCAGGCCCGCGACAGCGTGTTACCCGAGGTGCTGATCGAAAAGCGCTTCAAGCCATTTGTCGAGGACCGCCTGCCGGCCCTGGCCCAGGACACCCTCGGGCTGGTCGGCCATCCGGGCGACTTTCCGCCCTGCCCGCGGGCGGTCGAACAGCCGGTGACCCTGGCCATTGGCCCGGAAGGTGGCTGGATCCCGTACGAGGTCGACCTGCTGGCCGGCGCCGGGTTGCAGCCGGTGCAGCTCGGGGCGCGCATCCTGCGCGTCGAGACTGCGGTCACGGCACTGTTGGCGCGCTTGTTCTGAGCATTTGCTCCGTCATCTAAATCGCTTCAGCTTGCAGGGTTCTTGCCGATACAGGGGTTCGTACTGTATCTGCCCGGCAAGGAGTCACCATGTCCATTACCCAACGTCTCGCCAACGCGAGTGTCAGCCGCAAACTGGCGCTCGGTTTCGGCCTCGTGGTGCTGATGACCCTGGCCATCAGCGCCACCGGTTGGCGCAGCATCCAGTCGCTGATCGAGCGGGGCGATCGGGTCAGCGCCATCAACCAGGTCAATGAGCAGACCCTGGAACTGCGCATCCAGCGTCAGCGCTATGAAGCGCTGTCCAGCACCGAGGCGGCCAGGAACGTCGTGGCAGCCCTCGACCAGCTCGACATCGACCTGCGCATGGCTCGTAGCCTGACTCGCTCATCGGCCAACCAGCAACGGCTGGACACCCAGATCAAGACGGCTGTCGATTATCGCCAGGCGTTCATGGAAATGAGCCAGGCCATCGAAGCCCGTGAAGGCACCCGCAGCCTGATGGGCGACAGCGCCGACAAAGCCGTGGCCGAAATCAACAAGCTCGAAGCCGAACTGCTCAAGAGCAACGATATTCTGGCCTTCAACAATATCGTTGGCGTCAGCAAATTGCTGCAACAAGCACGCTTTCAGGTGCGCGGCTACACCTACAGCGGCCGTGCCGAATTCGAGAAGAACGCCAACGCGGCCATCGACGAGGCCATGACCGGCATCAACGCCCTGGCTGGCGATATTCCGGCCGACTTCCTGCCGACGCTACAGGCGGCACAGGCGGGCTTGCAAGGCTATCGCAAGGCGGTGGGCAAGTACCGTGATGCCCAGGCCGCCAGCCTGGCCTCGCTGGAAAAGATGGCGCCGCTTGGCGAGCAAATGCTCAAGATAAACGGCGACCTGATTGCCGACCAGAATGCCAGCCGCGACAAGGAGAGCGAGCAGGCAGTCCTGACCATTGGTCTGGGCACGGCCCTGGCGCTGCTGTTCAGCGTGCTCGCCGGCTGGATCATCACCCGGCAGATCACCCTGCCCCTGCAAGATACGCTCAAGGCCGTCGAGCGCGTGGCCGCCGGCGACCTCAGCCACAACCTCAACGTCAATCGCCGGGACGAACTGGGTGTGCTGCAAGGCACCCTGCAGCGCATGACCGTCAGCCTGCGCGAGCTGGTGGGCGGCATTCGCGATGGCGTGACGCAGATTGCCAGCGCGGCCGAAGAACTCTCGGCCGTCACCGAGCAGACCAGTGCCGGGGTCAACAGCCAGCGGGTCGAGACCGATCAGGTGGCCACCGCCATGCATGAAATGACCGCTACCGTGCAGGAAGTGGCACGCAACGCCGAAGAAGCCTCGGAAGCGGCACTGGCCGCCGACCAGCAGGCTCGTGAGGGTGACCGGGTGGTCAACGAGGCCATCGGCCAGATCGAACGCCTAGCCAAGGCCATGGGTAATTCCACTGCCGCCATGGACGAACTCAAGCGCGAAAGCGACAAGATCGGTAGCGTGCTGGATGTGATCAAGTCGGTGGCCGAACAGACCAACCTGCTGGCGCTGAACGCCGCCATTGAAGCGGCGCGCGCCGGTGAAGCCGGACGCGGCTTTGCCGTGGTGGCCGATGAGGTGCGCAGCCTGGCGCAGCGTACCCAGAAGTCCACCGAAGAGATCGAAGCGCTGATTGCCGGCCTGCAAAGCGGCACCCAGCAGGTGTC
Source organism: Pseudomonas ovata (assembly GCF_003131185.1). Classification (GTDB taxonomy): domain Bacteria; phylum Pseudomonadota; class Gammaproteobacteria; order Pseudomonadales; family Pseudomonadaceae; genus Aquipseudomonas; species Aquipseudomonas ovata. Next base: position 116,499 of record NZ_QFFU01000004.1, read on the forward strand.
GAGCATCATGGACGACAGCCTGGCGCTGACCGACAGCAGCGTCGAGCTGACCCGCCGCGCCGGGGGCTCGCTGGAAAGCATCACCCGCACGGTCTCGGCCATCCAGGCGATGAACCAGCAGATTGCCGCCGCCGCCGAGCAGCAAAGCGCCACGGCCGACGAGATCAACCGCAGCGTGCTCAATGTGCGTGACGTGTCGCAACAGACCGCCGCCGCCAGCGAAGAAACCGCCGCCTCCAGCGTCGAGCTGGCGCGCCTGGGCAACCACCTGCAAACCCTGGTGGGGCGCTTCGTGATCTGACGCCCCGCGCTCTGTCCTGTAGGAGCGCGCTTGCCCGCGACCGGCTGCGCAGCAGTCGTAAAATTGTGGCGTTTAATCAATTTCTGCGAGCGCTCCGCACTCGGTCGCCGGCAAGCGGGCTCCTACCGGTCGATGCCTGCCCGAATAGCCTGTCCTGTAGGAGCGCGCTCTGCCCGCGACCGAGTGCGTTAGCGCTCGTAAAATCTCGAAGACGCCACAATTTTACGACTGCTAACGCAGCCGGTCGCGGGCAAGCGCGCTCCTACAAACCAGATGCCGTGCCATATCACCGAGCCTTGGACCTGAGCTTGATACAAAAGGCCAGGCTCGGCTTCTGTGACCGGCCTCACCTTCTGTAATCGCTCGGAATTTTCCTACGACCAACTCAGGTCGCGTGTTACCTCCTCCTGCCGATGCGCTCATGACGCCATCCCCAAGCAGGAGAAATCCCATGTTCCGCAGGATCAATCAATCGCTGGAAAACCTCAGCGTCAGGCTCAAGCTGGCACTGGGCTTCGGCCTGGTGCTGTGCCTGACCCTGACCATCACCTTCACCGGCTGGCACGGCTTGAACACCATGATCGAGCGCGCCGAAGCCATCTCATCCATCGCGCACCTCAGCAGCCTGACCAAGGACCTGCGCGCCGAACGCATTCTGTTTCGCCAGGAAAACACCCCGCAAAACGCCACGCGGGTCGAAGACCGCCTCAACGAGCTGGAAACCCAGCTCAGCCTGCTGCACAAGGCCATCGAGGACACGCGCAGCCTGGACCTGTTGAATGCCCAGAGCCGCATTGTGGCGGCCATGGAAAAGACCTTTGCCGAACTGAGCGAACAGCGCAAGGCACGCGACAGCGCCGCAGACACCCTCAAGCAACAGGCGACCCAGGTGGTCAAGGCCATCGTCGATGTCGAAACCGAGGTGCTCAAGGCTGTGAGTCAGGAGCAGGACAACGGCGAGCGGCTGGAGGAGTTCACCAATCTGTCGCAGCTCAAGCAGCATATCCAGCAGGCCAGCGCGCAAGTGCAGGCCTACACCCTCACCGGCAGGCAGACCGATGAAAGCGCCGCCATCGTCGCCCTCGACGAGGCCCTGGAAGAAATCCGCCAGATCGCCCGGGACCAGGCCGGTGACAACCTGCAGGCGCTCAAGCCGGCCGAACAGGCCTTGCAAGCCTACAAGCGGGCACTGGGCCTGTTCCATGACGTACAGGTCAAGGTCGAGCAGGGCCAACAGACCATGGAGACGCTGGGCGACTCGATGCTCGACTCGGTGGCCGGGCTGATCGGCGTCCAAGGGGTGCTGCGCGACAGTGAGGCTGGGAATGCCCGCACGGCCCTGACCGGGGTTGCCTCGCTGGCCCTGCTGGCGGCCCTGCTGGCGGCCTGGTTCATGACCCGGCAGATTCTCGTGCCCTTGCGCCAGGCCCTGGCCGCCGCCGCACGCATTGCCCAGGGCGACCTGAGCCGTGACCTGCCGAGCCTGCGTCGCGACGAGATGGGCCAGCTGCAAGGCAGCATCCAGACCATGACCCTGAACCTGCGTGGCCTGATCAACGGCATTGGTGATGGCGTCACGCAGATTGCCAGCGCCGCCGAGCAACTGTCGGCGGTCACCGAGCAGACCAGCGCGGGAGTCAATAACCAGAAAGAAGAAACCGATCAGGTTGCCACGGCCATCAACCAGATGGCCGCCACCGTGCTGCAGGTGGCCAGCAATGCCCAGGAGGCCTCCCAGGCCGCCGCGCAAGCGGACCAGCAGGCGCGCGATGGCGATCAGGTGGTGGGCCAGGCGATTGGCCAGATCGAACAACTGGCCGATGAAATGCGCCACTCGACCCAGGCCATGGGCCGCCTCAAGCAGGAAAGCGGCAAGATCGTCGGGGTGCTGGACGTGATCAAGTCCGTCTCGCAACAGACCAACCTGCTGGCGCTCAATGCCGCCATCGAGGCGGCGCGGGCCGGAGAAGCCGGACGCGGCTTTGCGGTGGTGGCCGATGAGGTTCGCAGCCTGGCACAACGCACCCAACAGTCGACCGAGGAAATCGAAGAGCTGATTGCGGCCCTGCAAAACGGCACCCAGCAGGTGGCCACGACCCTGGACAACAGTCGCAGCCTGACCGACCAGAGCGTGGAACTGAGCCGCCGTGCCGGCAGCGCCCTGGAGCAGATCACCCGCACGGTGGCCAGCATTCAGGGCATGAACCTGCAGATCGCCACGGCCAGCGAACAGCAGAGTGCGGTGGCCGAGCAGATCAACCGCAACGTGGTGAATGTGCGCAACATCTCCGAACAGACCGCCACCGCCAGCGAGGAAACCGCCGCCTCCAGCATCGAACTGGCGCGCCTGGGCACGCACCTGAAGGAACTGGTGGGGCGATTCAAGGTGTAGGCGAACCCGCTACCTTAGGCGCTGAAAACACCCGATCTGGAGCGACCAACGATCGCGAAAAGACCCCATGACTCACTGAAGCCTTGGCGCTGTGTCTGCCACAAACAAAAACGCCCCTGAATCAGGGGCGTTTTTGCAAGGTTGCATCAGGCCGGCAATGGCACCGGCAATGCACCGGCCGGCTGCAACGGCAGCAGCGGTGCATGCGGATCAGCCTCGATGGAGGCGCGCCAGGCGGCCAGCCACTCCGGATGCTGCACACTCCAGACCTGCTCATGCAGGCGCGCCAGCGCCACCGGGTCACTGAGCAGCATCAGGCGTTCATGGTTGCTGAGCTTTTCAGGACCGACCTTGAGCGCCTGCTCGATGCGCTCGGCACGCAACGACTCGATCGGGGCGGCCAGGCGATGGCGCGAGGTCGCCATGGCACAGGCCAGGGCGTTCTGCTGCGGGTCGACCACGGCCCGCACGAAGCCCTGCTTGAGCGCATGCCAGCGGTTCTCGTGGGTGTACTGGTCGGTGGACTGCAACTCCTTGGGCGTGTCGTATTCCTCAGGGATCAGGAACAGCTTCTCGTCACGGGCCTTCAGACCAAGATTGGTGCGGCTGGAGATCACCGACACCGGGATCGACAGCATCAGCGACACCACAATCGGCGCCAGCCACCACAAAAAGCTCGGGTTCAGCCAGGCCACCAACAGGGTCCAGGCCACGCCCAACAAGGTCTGCGGGCCATGGCGTTTGACTGCCTCGGACCACGGCGTGGAGTCGTCGTCACGCTGCGGCGAGTTCCAGGTCGCGGCCCAACCCAGGAACGCGGCGAGCACGAAACGGGTGTGGAACAGCATGCGCACTGGTGCCAGCAGCATCGAGAACAGCATTTCGCTGATCATCGACACGGTGACCTTGAACTTGCCACCGAAGCCGGTCGCGCCCTTGGCCCAGATCAGGATCACACTGAGCAGCTTGGGCAGGAACAACAGCACGATGGTGGTCGAGAACAGCGCGACGGCTTTTTCCGGGTGCCACTGCGGCCACAACGGGTACAACTGCCGTGGTTCCAGGAAGTAGGTTGGCTCCATCAGGGTGTTGACCGCCAGCAGCGCGGTGGACAGCACCAGAAAGAAGAACCACAACGGCGCCGACAGGTAGGACATCACGCCGGTCAGGAACACCGCACGGTGCACCGGGTGCATACCCTTGACCAGGAACAGGCGGAAGTTCATCAGGTTACCGTGGCACCAGCGGCGGTCGCGCTTGAGCTCGTCCAGCAGGTTGGGCGGTAACTCTTCATAACTGCCCGGCAGGTCGTAGGCAATCCACACGCCCCAGCCGGCCCGACGCATCAGCGCCGCTTCGACGAAGTCGTGCGAGAGGATGGAGCCGGCGAACGCGCCTTTACCGGGCAGCGGCGCCAGGGCGCAGTGCTCGATGAACGGCTTCATGCGAATGATCGCGTTGTGCCCCCAATAGTGCGATTCGCCCAGCTGCCAGAAGTGCAGGCCGGCGGTGAACAGCGGCCCGTAGACACGAGTGGCGAACTGTTGCAGGCGCGCATACAGGGTGTCCATGCCCGACGCCCGTGGCGCGGTCTGGATGATGCCGGCGTCTGGCGTGGCTTCCATCAGGCGCACCAGGCTGGTCAGGCACTCACCGCTCATGACGCTGTCGGCATCGAGCACGACCATGTAGCGGTAGTCACTGCCCCAGCGACGGCAGAAGTCGTCGAGGTTGCCGCTCTTGCGTTTGACGCGACGACGGCGACGGCGGTAGAAAATCTTGCCGAAGCCGCTGGTTTCACGGCACACGTCCAGCCAGGCCTGTTGCTCGGCCACGGCGATGTCGGTTTCGTTGGTGTCGCTGAGCACAAAGAAGTCGAAACGGTCCAGGTCACCGGTGGCGGCCACGGACTCGAAGGTGGCGCGCAGGCCGGCGAACACCCGCGGCACGTCTTCGTTGCAGATCGGCATCACCAGCGCGGTGCGTGCACCGGCTTCGATGGGCTCGTTGCCGGCACTGGCGCCTGAGATGCGGTATTTGTCGCGTCCGGTGATCAGCTCCAGAAAGCCCATCAGGGCGGTCCAGAAACCGGCCGACACCCAGCAGAACAGAATGCCGAACAGCAGCAGGATGCTGGTCTGCAAGGCATACGGCAGCACCTGCATGGCAGTCTGCACAAAGGTCTGGCGGGTGATTTCGTCCAGCGACACCAGCGACCAGCCCTGATAGGGCAGGATGCCCTTCATGTACCAGCCAGCCACGATCGTCTGGCCGAGCATCAGCACCAGCAGAATGTAGCGGCGAATCGAACCGACCGTGCGCCAGCGCGCCTTGGGCAGGTCGCGCGGCAGATCATCGACCGGCTTGGGCGGGTTGCCCTTGCCGGTCAGGCGTCGCCAGCCACGCACCAGGATATTGGTGCGCCATGGCTCGGGCACCACGCGGGTGCGGCGAATGGGCGGTGCGATTTTCAGGCACAGCCGGCCGCTGGCGTCGACGCCGAGCATTTCGGCATCGCGCAGTTCATCGGCCGTGGCCAGGTTCAGGCGCGTGCCCACCGATGCCTGGGCGGCCTCGGCAGGTGCGGCGCCCGGCTGGGCCGCCAGGCGCTGGTGCAATTCGGAGAACGAGGTGCAGCCGGCCAGTTCGGCCCGCTGCTCGTCGCTCATGGGCAGGTGTGCCAGGTACTCGTTCAGAGACTCTGGCGCCGTATGTGAATTACTCATCGCTAGGCAACTGGTAGCTCCAGGTCTCGGTCAGGACTTGCAGGGTCTTGGCCGGCTCCGGAAGGGTGGGTGCAGCTTCGGTTGCAGGTGGCTGAACAGCGTCCTTGCCCGCCTCGGCATTGGCCACATCGGCCTTGCCGGCTTCAGGTTTGGCGGCATCGGCTTCGGTCTTGACCTTGGCAGCGTCGGCCGGAGCCTGTGCCACTTGCGCCTTGCCTGCATCAGGCTTGGCTGCTTCCGGCTTGGTCGCATCAGGCTTGCCCGCTTCGGCGGCCTTGACCGCTTCGGCCTTGGCCACGGCGCGGGTGTCTTTCACGACGCCTGGCGTCGTTGACTTGCTCGGGGCCGCCTTCTCATCCGAAACCAGCAACGCAGGTTCCTTGCCGGGTTCAGCCGGGATTTCCCGCAGCAGATAGGCACGCATCTCGATCGGACGGCTGGTGTCCTTGACCTTGATGCGCAGGCTCAGGCGATAGCCCTTGGTCACCGGGTTGTAGCGCAGGTTGTTGTCGACCAGCTCGGTGTTTTCGTCGGTGGTCACCTGGCTGCGAATGGTCTTGTCTTCCGGCAGGGCCGAGAGCACGGGACCTACGAAGTCGATCAGGAAGGCCAGGGTGCCGTCAGGCTGGCGAATCAGGTTGGCCTGACGCACATCACCCAGCGAGCGCAGGGTCTGCTTGACCCAGCCCAGGTCCGGCGAGTGAATGGCGTTTTCGTCCATGGTCCAGTGGATGCGGTAGTTGAAATCCACCGGCTCCCCAGGGGCCGGCAGGGTTTCAGGCTTCCAGAAGGCCACGATGTTGTCGTTGGTTTCGTCGGCAGTCGGAATCTCGACCAGCTCGACCACACCCTTGCCCCAGTCGCCACGCGGCTCGATCCAGGCGCTTGGGCGCTTGTCGTAGCGGTCGTCGAGGTCTTCGAACTGGCTGAACTCGCGGCCACGCTGCAACAGGCCGAAACCGCGCGGGTTCTCGACCGAGAAGCTGCTGACCGACAGGTGACGCGGGTTGTTCAGCGGACGCCACAGCCACTCGCCGTTGGCGGCCTGGATCGACAGGCCGCTGGAGTCATGCAGCTCGCGACGGAAGTTCTGCGTGCGCGGCGGCTGGTGGGTGCCGAACAGGAACATGCTGGTCAAAGGCGCCACGCCCAGCTTGGTGACCTTGTCACGCAGGTACATGCGCGACTTCACGTCCACGCGGGTGTCGGAACCCGGGCGCAGGATGAACTGGTAGGCACCGGTGGCCCGTGGCGAGTCGAGCAAGGCGTAAATGACCAGGTGGCCATCTTCGCCGTTGGGTTTTTCGATCCAGAATTCCTTGAAGCGCGGGAATTCCTCACCGGACGGCACGGCGGTGTCGATGGCCATGCCACGGGCAGACAAGCCATAAACCTGACCCTTGCCGATGACGCGGAAATAACTCGCGCCCAGCATGGTCATGATCTCGTCCTGCTTGTCATCCTTGTTGATCGGATAGGTGACCTTGAAACCGGCATAACCGAGCTTTTCAGTGGCCTTGGGGTCGAACTTCAGTTCGCCGAAGTCGAAACGGGCCGGGTCGTACTTGATCTCGTCGACGGTGGTCGCGGTCACTTCGTTGATTTTCACCGGCGTGTCGAAATGCATGCCCTGGTGATAGAACGACAGTTTGAACGGGGTCTTTTCGCCCGCCCACTCGGCCTTGTCGTCGCGGAAACGGATTTTCTGGTAGTCCGCGAACTTCATGTCGCGGAACTCACCCGGCAGGTTGCTTCTGGGGGCTTCGAACTTCTGCCCGGCCAGGTCTTTTGCCCTTGCAGCCACATCATCAAGATTGAATGCCCACAACTGGCCCGAGCCGAACAGGCAGACCAATGCAGTGCTTGCCATCAGCGCATTACGCAGCCGGGCGACAGGTGTCTTTGGAGCATCACAGGGACTAACAATCACGAGCAACCCTCGCCGAAAAACGATTAAAGAACCAACGGCCAGCTATCCAGTGCCGGTTGGCGAGCACTGTTCGGACTCCAAAAGGGCTTAATGATTCCCTGTCGGCTGCCGAACTGTCTTCGCACTTCCATCCGGCGGGCCATCGGTAATGGCCAATTAGCGCGCGATTATCCTGTAGCGCGCGTGACAACGCATCAGCTGTGACAAAGTTTTTATTACTTCGATACCTGATGCCTACAGACCTGCGCAAACGTACGGTTTTCAGGTCTCGAACAGGAAGGTGACCGGCCCGTCGTTGACCAGATGCACTTGCATGTCCGCACCAAAACGGCCCGCAGCAACCTGCGGGTGAGCGTCCTGGGCCTGCCTGAGAAGATAGTCGAACATTTCGGCCCCAAGGGCCGGAGGCGCCGCTTTTGAAAAACCGGGGCGCAGGCCGCTGCGGGTGTCGGCCGCCAGGGTGAACTGCGAAACCAGCAACAAACCGCCCTCTACATCACGCAACGACAGGTTCATCTTGCCATCGGCATCGCTGAATACCCGGTAGTTGAGCAACTTGTGCAATAACTTGTCGGCACTGGCGGGCGTGTCTTGAGGCTCGACCCCGACCAACACCAATAACCCCTGGTCGATGGCCCCGACCACGTCGCCCCCGACCTCGACCCGTGCCCCGCGCACGCGTTGCAACAACCCTTTCATGAATGCTCCTTGAATGACCCCTGGTTCTGCACACTTACCACTGTACCTGCCCCGTAGGAGCGCGCTTGCCCGCGACCGAGTGCGAAGCGCTCGCAAAATCTCGGAAACGCTGCAAATTTACGACTGGAAATCTGCGAAACGCTGAAAATTTACGGCTGGAAATCTGCGAAACGCTGCAAATTTACGACTGCTAACGCACTCGGTCGCGGGCAAGCGCGCTCCTACCCGGCCCAGGTCTGCGGTGTCAGGACGGCAAGCCTCAGGCTTCTTCAGGCGAGAGGTCCAGCAGGTTGTCGGCAATCTGGGCGGCGGCGCGTACCAGGGCATCGGCGATGCCGGTCTCGGCGGCCGAGTGCCCGGCATCGCGGATAATCTGCAGCTCGCTGCCCGGCCAGGCCTGGTGCAGTTCCCAGGCGTTGTCCAGCGGGCAGATCACATCATAGCGGCCATGCACGATGATGCCCGGCAGGTGCGCGATCTTGTGCATGTCGCGGATCAGCTGGTTGTCTTCCAGGAAGGCATTGTTGACGAAGTAATGGGTCTCGATGCAGGCAATCGACAGCGCCCGTTGCGGCTCGCAGAAACGGTCGACCACCTGCGGGTTCGGGCGCAGGGTCGCGGTGCGCCCTTCCCAGCCCGACCAGGCCTTGGCGGCGTGCATCTGGGCGATCTGGTCGGGGCCGGTCAGGCGCCGGTGATAGGCGGCCAGCAGGTTGTCGCGCTCCTCGACCGGGATCGGGGCGAGGAAGTCCTGCCAGAAATCAGGGAACAGGCGGCTGGCGCCGCACTGGTAGAACCACTGGATTTCCTGCGGCCGGCACAGAAAGATGCCACGCAGAATCAGGGCATGCACACGGTCCGGGTGGGTCTGCGCGTAGGCCAGGGCCAGGGTCGACCCCCACGACCCCCCGAACAGCACCCACTTGTCGATGCCCAGGTGCTCGCGAATGCGCTCCAGGTCCTCGACCAGGTGCCAGGTGGTGTTGTTTTCCAGGCTGGCGTGCGGCGTGGAGCGACCACAGCCGCGCTGGTCAAACGTTACGATGCGGTACAGGTTGGGGTCGAAGTAGCAGCGGCTCTGCGCATCGCAGCCCGAGCCCGGACCGCCATGAATGAACACCACGGGCAGGCCGTCAGGCGAGCCGCTTTCATCGACATAGAGCACATGCGGAGCTTCCACGGCCAGATCGTGCCGGGCATAAGGTTTGATCTGCGGGTACAAAGTCTGCATAAGTGCTCCATGGTCCGTTTCGTGGGCGTGTTCGGTAAAGCGGTTGCCATCATAAACCCGAAATGGTTAATGAGCATGCTGATCGGTATGGAACGATAGATGCAAGCAATCTGCCAGGCGCTGACGGCGAACCTGCAAGGTCCGCCCGGGTCAGAGCGTGGGGCGTGTCATGGCTCATTGCGATTTTTTTCAGGAAATAACCGGCGACACGCCTACAGTCTAAGTACTCCTTTCCATTTGCCTGACTACTTGAGGTCGTACCGATGTCTCAGGAACCCCTTGTTCGTGACGCTGAAGTGGCCGCATTCCGCGCCGCTGTCCTTGCCAAACTCACTTATGCAGTGGGCAAGGACCCTGACCATGCATTCGAGCATGACTGGTTCGAAGCCGTAGCCCTGGCCGCCCGCGACCATATGGTCGAACACTGGATGGACCATACCCGGCAGATCTATCGCGAGGTCAAGAAGCGTGTCTATTACCTGTCGCTCGAATTCCTGATCGGCCGCCTGCTGTATGACAGCCTGAGCAACCTGGGGCTGCTGGAAATCGCCCGCGAGGCGTTGACCGAACTGGGCGTCGACATCGAGCGCATTCGCCTGCTCGAACCCGACGCCGCACTGGGCAACGGCGGCCTGGGCCGCCTGGCCGCCTGCTTCATGGAAAGCATGTCGACCCTGGGGATTGCCGGCCACGGCTACGGCATCCGCTACGAACACGGCCTGTTCCGTCAGGCGGTGGTCGATGGCTGGCAGCAGGAGCAGACCGAGAACTGGCTGGACTTCGGCAACCCGTGGGAATTCGAACGCCCCGAAGTGGTGTACCCGATCGGCTTTGGCGGCTACGTCGAGACCGTGCAGAACGACGCCGGCGAGACCAGCCAGATCTGGCGGCCGGGCGAAACGGTACGGGCCATTGCCTACGACACCCCTGTCGTTGGCTGGCGCGGGGCCAGCGTCAACACCCTGCGCCTGTGGCGTGCCCGGGCCGTAGGCGACCTGCACCTGGAGCGCTTCAACGCCGGTGACCACTTCGGGGCCGTCGCCGAGGTGGTGCGCGCCGAGAGTATCTCGCGCGTCCTGTACCCCAACGATGCCACGGAAGCCGGCCAGGAACTGCGCCTGCGCCAGGAGTACTTCTTCGTTTCGGCCTCGCTGCAGGACCTGCTGCGCCGGCACCTGAACATGCATGCCACGCTGACCGACCTGGCCGAGCACGCGGCCATCCAGATGAACGACACGCACCCCTCGATCGCCGTGGCCGAGCTGATGCGCCTGCTGATCGACACCCACGGCATTGCCTGGGACCAAGCCTGGAAGATCACTGTCGCCACCCTGGCCTACACCAACCACACCCTGCTGCCCGAGGCGCTGGAAACCTGGTCGGTGGGCCTGATGGAGCGCATGCTGCCGCGCCACATGCAGATCATCTACCTGATCAACGCCCAGCACATCGATACCCTGCGCGCCAAGGGCATCCACGACTTCGACGTGCTGCGCGCCGTGTCGCTGATCGAGGAAGACAACGGCCGCCGCGTGCGCATGGGCAACCTGGCGTTCCTGGGCTCGCACAGCGTCAATGGCGTGTCGGCCCTGCACACCCAGCTGATGCGCAAGACCGTGTTCGCCGACCTGCACAAGCTGTACCCGGAGCGAATCAACAACAAGACCAACGGCATCACCTTCCGCCGCTGGCTGTTCCAGTCCAACCCCAAGCTGACCAAGATGCTGGTCGAGAGCCTGGGCGAGGACATTCTGGACAATCACGAAACCCGCCTGATCGAGCTGGAACCGTTCGCCGAAAAGAGCTCGTTCCGCAAGCAGTTCGCCGACCAGCGCCTGCACAGCAAGCGGGCCCTGGCCGCGATCATCCATGAGCGGCTGGGCATTACCGTCAACCCGGCGGCAATGTTCGATGTGCAGGTCAAGCGCATCCACGAGTACAAGCGCCAGTTGCTCAACCTGTTCCACACCGTGGCGCTGTACCAGGCCATTCGGGCCGAGCCGGGCACCGACTGGGTGCCACGGGTGAAGATCTTTGCCGGCAAGGCCGCCGCCAGCTATCACTCGGCCAAGCTGATCATCAAGCTCACCAACGACATCGCCCGCACGGTCAACAACGACCCGACCGTGCGCGGCCTGCTCAAGGTGGTGTTCCTGCCCAACTACAATGTCAGCCTGGCCGAAAGCATCATCCCGGCAGCCGACCTGTCCGAGCAGATTTCCACCGCAGGTCTTGAGGCCTCGGGCACCAGCAACATGAAGTTCGGCCTCAATGGCGCACTGACCATCGGCACGCTGGACGGCGCCAACGTCGAGATGAGCGAGCAGATCGGCCTGGAGCACATGTTCATCTTCGGCATGAGCGCCCAGCAGGTCGAGGCGCGCAAGCGCAGCGGCGACTTCAGCGCACATTCCGACGTGGCCGCTTCCGGGCGCCTGAACGATGTGCTGCAAGCCATTCGTGGCGGGGTGTTCTCGCCGGATGATCCGAACCGCTATGTCGGCCTGATCGACCAGTTGCTGGCTTATGACCGCTTCCTGGTATGCGCCGACTTCGACTCGTACTGGGCGGCCCAGGCACAGGTCGAGGACACCTGGCACGATTCCAAGAAATGGTGGCGCTCGGCGGTGCTCAACACCGCACGCATGGGCTGGTTCTCGTCCGACCGGACCATTCGCGAGTACGCCGGCGAGATCTGGAAAGCGCTGGACTAGAGGCGTTGACCGTGACGCCTTGATCAAGGCGTCACCCACTGATGAATTCACCCCTTGTAGGAGCGCGCTTGCCCGCGACCGAGTGCGTAGCGCTCGCAAAATCTGCGAAACGCTACAAATTTACGATCTGAAGTCTGCGAAACGCTGCAAATTTACGACTGCTAACGCAGCCGGTCGCGGTGGTCCGGCATTCCGGCAAGCGCGCTCCTACGCTGCGCGACAGCGTGCCGCCTTGGCGCTCCGTCTTGGCGTTGTGTCAGTAACCCAGGGTGGGTTCTCATAAAGACAACGCCTGTCGCAAGTGGCAAACCGCCATAAATTCTCTGGCCAGCCCGTGTGACGATCCCTTCGTCATGCGGTCAGACTCGCCGGTATACTCCAAATCTCTCTTGCCTCCCTGACCGAAAAGGATGTCGTCACGTGCCTTGGCTGATGCTGGTACCCGCACTCCTGTTGCTTGGCTATGCCGTGATCGGCTACGACTTCACGCTGATCATGGCGTTTCTGGTCGTCTGGCTGGCCTGGCAAGCCGGACGCCTCACCGCCCTGAGCAAGAAGGCGGATAAGCAGGCCATCCAGTTGAGTGCCGCGCAGGAGGCCCTTGACGCCCTGCAAAAGCGCCTGGCGCAGCTGGAGTCAACGCGGCGCAGCACGGCAGAAGCAACGACCGCACCAGCGTCGGAGCCGGCCAAGGCACCGGCAAAAGTCACTTTCTACCAGCCGCCGACCGAGCCTGAGCTGACCTGGAGCCTGCCGGCCGCATCGACACCGACGACCCCCGTACCGCCAACCGCGCCCCCGAAACCCTCGGTCAAAGAAGCGCCCACCGTTGCGCAGACCCCGACACCGCCCCCCGCCCCCTCGCAGCCCAATCCGGTCGACCAGACCATCGAGGCGGCGCGCAACTGGTTGCTGGGCGGCAACACCGTATTGCGGGTCGGCCTGGTGCTGCTGTTTCTGGGCCTGGCCTTTTTGCTGCGCTATGCCACCGAAGGCATGGTGGTGCCGCTCGAAGTCCGCTATGCCGGCGTCGCCGCAGTGGCCATGGCCCTGGTCGGCCTGGGCTGGTGGCTGCGCGGGCGCAACCCGGGCTTTGCCCTGATGGTGCAGGGCGCCGGCATCGGCACGCTGTACCTGACCGTATTCGCGGCGATGAAGCTGCACCCGCTGCTCGATCCGACCCTGGGCTTTGGCCTGCTGGTCGTCATCATGGCGTGCTCGGCCGTGCTGGCAATCAACCAGAACTCGCTGGCGTTGGCCTGTGCCGCCACCCTGGGCGGTTTCGCCGCGCCGATCCTGGCTTCGACCGGGCAAGGCAGCCATGTGGCGCTGTTCAGTTATTTCACCCTGCTCAATGTCGGCATTTTCGCCATCGCCTGGTTCAAGGCCTGGCGCCTGCTGAACCTGATCGGCTTTGTCGGCACCTTCGGCATCGGCTTTGCCTGGGGCGTCAAGAGCTATACCCCTGCCCTGTTCTGGAGCACCGAGCCCTTTCTGGTGCTGTTTTTCCTCATGTACCTGGCCATCGGCCTGTTGTTTGCCCGGCGCAAGTTGCAGGAAGCAGCCACGGGCCCGGCCGATGACAGCCATGCGGCCCTGCTGCGCTGGACCGCCAGGCAAGGCGATTACGTCGATGGCAGCCTGCTGTTCGGCACGCCACTGGTAGGCTTTGGCCTGCAATACGCCATTGTCGAACACCTGGAATTCGGTCCGGCCTTCAGTGCGCTGGTGCTGGGGCTTGTCTACATGGGCATCGCCCGCCTGCTGGTCAGCCGGGTCAGCGAGCGTGCCACGCTGCTGGTCGAGGCCTGCCTGTCGCTGGGCGTGGTGTTCGCTTCGCTGGCCATTCCGCTGGGCCTGGACGCGCGCTGGACCACCTGCGCCTGGGCCATCGAAGGGGCGGCGATCTTCTGGCTCGGCCTGCGTCAGCAACGCTTGCTGGCCCGCGGCTTTGGTCTGTTGCTGCAACTGGCGGCGGGCGTGGTATGCCTGGACATGTTGAACGACAGCTATTCGCCCTGGCAGGTCAACGGCGACTTCTGGACGCCGATGATCCTGTCCCTGTCCGCCCTGGTCAGCGCCCTGTGCTGCCATCGCATGCCGACCGCGCTGCGCAGCAACGATCAATGGCTGGGTAACCTGCTGGTGGCGGTGGGTGGTTTCTGGTGGGCCGTGTCGATGAGCCTGGCGGTGCTGCGCTTTGCCACGCAGGACTGGGAGCTGACCTGGCTGCTGCTGAGCGCCGCTGCCAGCGTCGCGCTCTGGACGGTCCTGGCCTTGCGCCTGCGCTGGCCGGGGCTGGCCCTGCTGTGCTGCATGCTGATGCCGGTCAGCGCCCTGTTGCTGCTTGGCGCGCTGGACACCGACTACCACCCGTTCGCCCTGGGCGGCTGGCTGGCCTGGCTGCTGGTGGCCGGCGTGCACCTGCTAAGCCTGCGCCGCCTGGCGCCGTTGCTGCCGGCCCACCTTCTGGAAGGCGCGCATGCACTGGGCGGCTGGGTGCTGCTGGGGGTGGTGGCGGCGGAGCTGCGTTTTGTCCTGCTGCAACTGGCCGAACAGCGCAACGCGTGGCGCTGGCTGGGCTGGGCGCTGCTGCCAAGCCTGTACCTGTGGGCCATGGCCTCACAGCGCCCATGGCCATGGCCGGTGGCGGCACACCCGCGCGCCTATCGGATCTGGGTGGCCGCACCGCTGGCGGCGCTGATGCTGGCCTGGTTCTGGCTGGCCAACACCTTGAGCGACGGCAGCGCCGACCCTTTGCCCTACATCGCATTGCTCAACCCGCTGGAACTGGGCCTGCTGCTGGCCCTGGGGGGCGTGCTGCTGTGGCTGCAACGCTACCTGCCGCAACTGGGCGTCAACCCGGTGCAGGCCCGCCAGGCCGTGTGGCTGGTGGGCGGCGCCTCGCTGTTCGCGCTGCTGACCGCCATGGTCATGCGCAGCGTGCATCACTGGAGCGGCGTGCCATGGGACACCGAGGCCCTGCTGGGCTCGATGACGGTCCAGGCCAGCCTGTCGATCACCTGGAGCCTGATGGCCCTGGCGCTGATGATCGGCGGCCATCTCAAGGTCCGGCGCGAAGTCTGGCTGGCGGGCGCCGTGCTGATTGGCGTAGTGGTGGTCAAGTTGTTTTTTGTCGAACTGAGCGACCGCGGTTCGATGGCGCGCATTGTTTCGTTTATAGGTGTTGGCATATTGCTACTTGTAGTGGGATATTTCGCACCACTACCACCGAAACCTTCTGTCATACCTATCGGCGAAGCGCCCGGCCCGACCCAACCGTGAGGAATCGTTCTTGAGTCATCCGCTGATCATGAAAATCGCTGTACTGGGCCTGGCCTTGTGCAGCGCGACGATCACCCATGCCCAGGACAAGCCGGCCGATTTCGCCAGCCAGACACCGCTGACCCTCAGCGGCGAAGGCCCGTGGTTCCGACTCGAACTGCCCCTGGCGGTGCAGTTGAACGCCCGCCAGCCAGACCTGGCCGACCTGCGGGTGTTCAATGCCCAGGGCCAGGCCATGGCCTATGCCTTTGCCCGCGAACCGGCCGTGGCCGAGGATGAGCCCGAGCCGATCCCGGTCAAGTGGTTCCCGCTGTACAGCGCCTCGGACAGTGATGAAAGCGCCCCGGGTATCCGTATCCAGCGCTCCAGCAACGGCACGGTGATCGAGGTACAACCGCAAGTGGCCATCGAGGCCGGCGAAGAAGTGCTGCGCGGCTGGCTGCTCGACACCAGCGCGGTCAAGGCACCGCTGGAGCAACTGCTGATCGACTGGAGCACCGAGCGCGAGGGTTTTCAGCAGTTCAGCATCGAGGCCAGCGACGATCTGCAGAGCTGGCAGTCCTGGGGTGAAGGGCATGTCGCACGTCTGTCGTTCGCCGACGAGGTGGTCGAGCAGCGCGAAATCGGCCTGCCCGGCCTGAATGCCCGCTACCTGCGCCTGCTGTGGCACTCGCCGCAAGGCGCGCCGACCCTCACTGCGGCCCATGTATTCAGCGCCCGCCCCGACAGCCCGGCACTGCCGCTGACCTGGTCGGGCCAGGTCGGCGGCACGGTCGACAAGCCGGGCGAGTATGTCTGGCAGTTACCGGTCAGCCTGCCCTTGCAGCGGGTGGTCATTGACATGACCGAGCCCAACACCCTGGCACCCGGCACCCTGTATGGTCGCGCCGATGCCACCCAGCCGTGGCAGGTCATCGGCAGCAGCCTGCTGTATCGCTTGCCGCAGAATGGCGAAGAAGTGATCCAGGACCAGATCCAGCTGGGCGGCCAGGTCGTGCGGCAGTTGAAGCTGGAAATCGACGAGCGTGGCGGCGGCCTGGGAGAGCAGGCGCCCAAACTGCGCTTTGCCGTGCAGGCCACCCAGGTGGTGTTTCTGGCGCGTGACAAAGGGCCTTTCGTCCTGGCGGTGGGCAATGCCCAGGCCCGGGCCGCCAACCTGCCGCTGGGCACGCTGATTCCCGACCTCAATGCCCAGACCCTGGCCACCTTGAGCAAGGCCCAGCCGATGGCGCCGCCAACGGCGAACCTGGCCACGCCGGTGCCGATCGCCGAAGCGCCCTTCGACTACAAGCGCCTGGGCCTGTGGGCGGTGCTGGTGCTGGGCGCCGCACTGCTGGCCTGGATGGCCTGGAGCACCCTGCGCGCCTCGCGTCCCAAACCCTGATAGATGGCGCCATGACCTGGCGCTTTTGCAGCTACGCTGTGCCGGTATCTGAACTCAAACAGACCCGGTCCGGTCTGACAGGCAGTATTCAGGTTCGACTCGCGCTAAACTGCGCGGGTTTATCCTTCCCCCTTTTCGGAGCTATCCATGTCCCGCGTTACCCTGAGTCGCTATTTGATTGAGCAGACCCGCAGCAACAACACCCCTGCCGATCTGCGTTTCCTGATCGAAGTGGTGGCGCGTGCATGCAAGGAGATCAGCCACGCGGTATCCAAAGGCGCCCTGGGCGGCGTGCTGGGTAGCGAAGGCACCGAAAACGTGCAAGGCGAAGTGCAGAAGAAACTCGACGTGATTTCCAACGAAATCCTGCTCGAAGCCAACGAATGGGGCGGTCACCTGGCCGGCATGGCGTCCGAAGAAATGGACAATGCCTACCAGATCCCGGGCAAATACCCTAAAGGTGCCTACCTGCTGGTATTCGACCCACTGGACGGTTCGTCGAACATCGACGTCAACGTCTCGGTCGGCACCATCTTCTCGGTCCTGCGTTGCCCCAACGAGTACCTGAGCCAGAACGAAAGCCTCAACGAAAACGCCTTCCTGCAGCCAGGCACCCAGCAGGTCGCCGCCGGCTACGCCATCTATGGCCCGCAGACCATGCTGATCCTGACCTTGGGCGACGGCGTCAAGGGCTTTACCCTGGACCGTGAGATGGGCAGTTTCGTGCTGACCCACGAAAACATCAGCATTCCGGAGACCACCCAGGAATTCGCCATCAACATGTCCAACCAGCGTCACTGGGAAGCCCCGGTACAACGCTACGTGGGCGAGCTGCTGGCGGGTGAAGAAGGCCCGCTGAAAAAGAACTACAACATGCGCTGGATCGCCTCGATGGTGGCCGACGTGCACCGCATCCTGACCCGTGGCGGCCTGTTCATGTACCCGCGCGACGCCCGCGAGCCATCCAAGCCGGGCAAACTGCGCCTGATGTACGAGGCCAACCCGATGTCCTTCCTGGTCGAGCAGGCCGGCGGTGCGTCGACCAACGGTCGCGAGCGCATCCTGGACCTCAAGCCCCAGGGCCTGCACGAGCGCGTCGCGGTCTTCCTGGGCTCCAGGCAGGAAGTCGAGCGCGTCACCGGCTACCACAAGGAGTAAGCCATGGGCGCGCCCTGGCGTGACCTGCTCGACTGGTGGTTCGGCCCTGCCGACTCGCCGACCGAGGCGGTGGCGACCCGGAACGCGCTGTGGTTCGGCAAGCGCAAGGCCAATGACACCGAAGCCCGCGAGCGTTTCGGTGATCAGGTGCAACAGGCGCTGGCCGGCGGCCTGCAAGACTGGGCGACTCATCCTGAAGGCTGGCTGTCGCTGATCGTGTTGCTCGACCAGTTGCCGCGCATGATCCATCGCGACAGTGCCCAGGCCTATGCGGGCGATGCCCGCGCCCAGGCGCTGCTGCGCGAGGGGCTGCATGCCGGCCACCACCTGCAACTGCCTCCCCTGCAATGCACATTCGTCTACCTGGTACTGGAGCACAGCGAAAACCTGGACGACCAGAACCAGGCCGTGGCCTGTTTTACCGGGCTTGTGCAACAACTGCCCGAGCACGAGCGTGGGTACTTCAGGCGTAGCCTGGACTATGCCGAACGCCACCAGCGCATCATTGCCCGCTTCGGGCGCTTCCCGCACCGCAATGCCCTGCTGGGCCGCGCGTCTACGCCTGAGGAAGTCGAGTTCCTCAAGACGCCGGGCTCAGGCTTCTGATCCGGCCCGATAAATCCTTTTCCGGCCCGGGAACCAGATCGACTTTTTCGCCTCCAAGCTCTCGGCACAGCGTCCGCCTGCGTGCCTCCCTTTCAGGAGCTTGACCTCATGTATCTGCGTTACGTAGCGTTGCTGGCATCGCTTGTGCTGTTGAGCGCGTGCAACAAGATCAATCAGGAAAACTATTCGAAACTCTCGGCCGGCATGCCCAAGGCGCAAGTCGATGCAATGCTCGGCAGCCCGACCGAATGCTCTGGCGCACTGGGCATTTCCAGTTGCACATGGGGCAATGAACAAACCTTCATCAGCGTGCAGTACGCCGGTGACAAGGTGGTGATGTTCTCCGGGCAGGGCCTTAAATAAGCATGGCGATACCGTTGCTGCGCTTTGCCCTGGCCGTGCTGGCCGGCTTTCTGGTCATCGGCTTCGCTTATTCGGCCGAGAATCTCGATCCCAAGACCGCCGGCGACGTCGATCTGGCGCGCTACCAGGGCACATGGTACGAGCTGGCGCGCCTGCCGCTGTATTTCCAGCGCGACTGCGCCCAGTCAGAGGCCCACTATGCACTCAAGGACGATGGCACTGTCGCGGTGACCAATCGCTGCCGCACCCTCGATGGCGAGTGGCAAGAGGCCAAGGGCACAGCCACCGCGCAAGTGCCGGGCAAGACCGACAAGCTGTGGGTGGTGTTCGACAACTGGTTCTCACGCCTGCTGCCCTGGGTCGCCAAGGGCGACTACTGGGTGCTTTATGTGGACGAGCACTACAAGACGGCAGTGGTCGGCAATCCGAACCGCAAGTACCTGTGGCTGCTGGCACGCACCCCGACCGTGCCGGAGTGGCTCAAGCAGGAAATGCTCGCCAACGCCCGCCAGCAGGGCTACGACACCAGCCGCCTGATCTGGCGCGTGGCCGATTCGAAAATCACTGCCAGGCCAGCTGGCCAGTAGGGGCTTGGGTCGAACCCTGTAGCCAGTACCTGGTTCAGTCCTGTGGCAGCGACCAACGGTCGCGAAAGGGCCAGCCCAGCCACCCTCGCTCGTGCCTGACGCACGGCATTCGCGACCGTTGGTCGCTCCTACGGGCTTGTATCGACCCCTTATACAAGACCGGCACATTCAGGTTTTGCACCTGCGCCTTACAGCAGTGCCTTCAATACCCGCCCGAACGCTTCGGCGCTTTTGCGCTCTTGCTCGTGGTGCCCTTCGCGCACGACCCATTGACCATTGACCATCACATCGCGCACCTGACGGTCGGAGCCGGCAAACAGCCAGCGATTGAGAATGGCGTCCTGCGTGGCCGTGGCCAGGTACGGGTCTTCGCCGTCCAGCACCAGCCAGTCGGCGCGCTGCCCCACGGCCAGGCGGCCCACCGGCTGGCCCAGGGCCTGGGCGCCGCCGGCCAGGGCCGCGTCGTACAGCGTACGGCCGACCATCGGCTGGTCTTGCCGGTACAAGCGATTGCGGCGCTGGTCGCGCAGGCGCTGGCCATACTCCAGCCAGCGCAGCTCCTCGACCACGCTCAACGACACATGGCTGTCCGAGCCAATGCCCCAGCGTCCGCCCTGGGCCATATAGTCCACCGCCGGAAACAGGCCGTCGCCCAGGTTGGCTTCGGTGGTCAGGCACAGGCCGGCCACTGCCCCGCTCTGCGCCATCAATTGCACTTCATCAGGCTGGGCATGGGTGGCGTGCACCAGGCACCAGCGCTCATCCACGGGCGCGTGCTCGAACAGCCATTGCAAGGGCCGCCGGCCGCTCCAGGCCAGGCAGTCATCGACTTCCTTCTGCTGCTCGGCAATGTGGATATGCACCGGCGCCCGGCGATCACCGGCCACCAGCACTTCGTCGATCTGCCAGGGCGTGACCGCACGCAACGAGTGAAAACACAGACCCAGGCGCTGGGCCGGCTGCTGCGCCAGGGCCGTGTGCAAACGCGATTGCAGCTCAAGGTAGCTGTCGGTGCTGTGGATAAACCGCCGCTGGCCGGCGTTGGGTGCCTGGCCGCCAAAGCCTGAGTGGCTGTACAACACCGGCAACAGGGTCAGGCCGATGCCGGCACTGCGCGCTGCCCGGCTGATGCACAGGGCCAGCTCGGCCGGATCCGCATAGGGCCGTCCGTCCGTGTCGTGGTGCACGTAATGGAATTCGGCCACCGAGGTGTAGCCGGCCTTGAGCATCTCGATGTACAGCTGACGGGCAATGACTTCCAGTTGCTCGGGGCTGACCTGGCCGACCAGCCGGTACATCAGGTCGCGCCAGGTCCAGAAGCTGTCGTCCGGGCGCCCCGCCACTTCGGCCAGCCCCGCCATTGCGCGCTGGAACGCATGCGAGTGCAGGTTGGGCATGCCCGGCAGCACAGGACCTGCCAGGCGCTCGGCACCTTCGTGGGACGCACCGGCCTGCACCGACGCCAGCCGGCCCTGCGCATCGACCTCCAGCCGGACATCACAGGCCCAGCCTTCAGGCAGCAGCACACGCTCGGCAAAATAGGCAGCCATCGACTCAACTCCTCATCGGGGATCACTTGTATATACATATACAGGTGTTCGATCAGACGGTAAACTCCGGCGTACTTGCCGCGCTTCGGGTTAATGGTTAGCGTGGTGGCTGTTTCGATCCTCATACAAGGACTTCCACGTTGCCGACCCCGCCTGCCACCTCATCTCTGGCCGCCCATCTGGACGAGAGCCCGGCCCCGCTGTACGCCCGGGTCAAACAGATGATCGTCCAGCAGATCCAGCGCGGCACCTGGCCGCCGCACCACCGGGTGCCGTCCGAGAGCGAACTGGTTACCGAGCTGGGCTTCAGCCGCATGACCATCAACCGCGCCCTGCGCGAGCTGACCGCCGAGGGCCTGCTGGTGCGCATGCAGGGCGTGGGCACCTTCGTGGCCGAGCCCAAGACCCAGTCGGCCTTGTTCGAGGTCAACAACATCGCCGACGAGATCGCCGCCCGTGGTCACCGCCATAGCTGCCGGGTGGTCCTGCTGCAGGAAGAAACCGCCGGTGCCGACCGCGCCGTGGCGCTGGACATGCGTGAAGGCCAGAAGGTGTTCCATTCGCTGATCGTGCATTACGAGAACGACATCGCGGTGCAGATCGAAGACCGCTTCGTCAACGCGCAGGTCGCGCCTGACTACCTGCACCAGGACTTCACCCGCCAGACGCCTTATGCCTACCTGTCACAGGTTGCGCCATTGACCGAAGGCGAGCACGTGGTCGAGGCGATTCTGGCCAACCCTGAAGAATGCCGGCTGTTGCAGATCGACGCCGGCGAGCCGTGCCTGCTGATCCGCCGCCGCACCTGGTCCGGGCGCCAGCCGGTCACCGCCGCTCGGCTGATCCACCCCGGTTCCCGCCATCGCCTGGAAGGACGGTTCAGCAAATGACCCAGACCACCCTACTGCGTGCCACCGACTACCCGCGCATGCCCTGGAAAAACGGCGGTGGCAGCACCGAAGAAATCACTCGTGACGGCGGCGACGCACTGGACGGGTTCGGCTGGCGCGTGTCGATTGCCGACATCGAGGCCAGCGGCGGCTTTTCGGTGTTTGCCGGCTACCAGCGCATCATCACCGTGCTGCAAGGCGCCGGCATGACCCTGGACATCGACGGCCACACCAGCCGGGCGCTGCAGGTATCCGATCCGTTTGCCTTCAGCGGCGACAGCCAGGTTGCCTGCACCCTGCTCGACGGGCCGATCCGCGACTTCAACCTGATCTACCACCCGCGACGCTTCGCCGCCCGCCTGCACTGGCTGGATGTGCGCGCACCGCAGCGGGTGTTCAGCTCGGCCACCACCGTGCTGCTGTTCAGCGCGGCCCGGCAAATGGCCTGCAGCCTCGATGACGGCGCCTGGGACATCCTGGGCCTGCATGACTGCCTGCGCATCGACAACCCAGGACGCCTGCTGGCGCTTGAATTGCAGGCCCCCACCGCCAGCCGCTGCTGCCTGATCGAACTGACCGCCGTGTCGGTGAACCCGGCCTGAAAAATAATTTTCGATTCACTGCATCCAGATCGTCGCGCCGCGTGTAGTACCTCACAGCAGCTACCGAGTTGCTAAGCGCGGTTCAACTTCTGGAGATACCTGCATGAACGCAAAACGCTTGCTCTGCCTGGCTGGGACCACCCTGGCACTCACCTGCCTGACCCCTGCGGCCTTCGCCCAGGCCGACCTGCCCGAAAGCGTCCGGGTGCCGGCTGGCCACAAGCTCAGCATGGAAACCACCGGCGTGGGTGAAATCACCTACGAATGCAAGGCCAGTGCTGCTGGCAAGCTGGAATGGACCTTCGCCGGCCCCAAGGCCGTGCTCAATGACCGCAGCGGCAAGGCCGTCGGCAGCTACTACGGTCCACCCGCCACCTGGGAAAGCAAGGACGGCTCGAAGCTGACCGGCACCCAGGTCGCCGTGGCACCGTCGAGCGCCGGCAACCTGCCTTACCAACTGGTCAAGGCCAACCCGGCCGAAGGCAAGGGCGCCATGACGGGCGTCACCTATATCCAGCGCACCGCGCTCAAGGGCGGCGTCGCCCCGACCACCGCCTGTGGCGAGAGCAACAAGGGCGCCAAGGAAATGGTCAAGTACCAGGCTGACTACCTGTTCTGGTCGAGCAACTGATCATTCATACGCGATGATGGCGCGCTGCCGGTAGGCTATGCTCTGCCCGGCAGCCTCGTTCGAGGTCGCAGTAATCCACTGGATGGCGGATCGACTTGACCTCGTACGAAGCGCATTTTGACTATGAAGCCGCGCTGCACGCCTGCGCTCGCGGCGAGCGCCAGGCCCTGCAGCGTCTCTACCAGCAGGAAAGTCCTCGCTTGCTGGGCGTGGTGCTGCGCATCGTGCGTGACCGCGCACGGGCCGAAGACATCGTGCACGACGCCTTTATCAAGGTCTGGACCCAGGCCCACCGCTTTGACGCGCAACGCGGCTCGGCGCGCGGCTGGATCTTTACCCTGACCCGCCACCTGGCGCTCAACCAGGTGCGCAACGGGGCCCGCGAAGTGCAGGCCGAAGACGACGAACCTGCGGCCACCGCGACGCTGGAAGGCTGGCAGGACGCCGCCGATGCCTTTGACTGGCAAGTGAACCCCGGACGCCTGCAGCATTGCCTGGAACAGCTGGAACCGGTACGCCGCCACTGCGTCTGCCAGGCTTATGTCGACGGCTACACGCACCAGCAGATCGCACAACAATTGAGCGCGCCACTGGGCACGGTCAAAGCCTGGATCAAACGCAGCCTGACGGCCTTGCGGGAGTGCATGGGGTGAATACGACACCTGATCGCGAACTCGATGAACTGGCCGGCGAATACGTGCTGGGCACTTTGTCGGCCGCTGGGCGCGCCGAGGTCGAGCGACGCCTGCCGCTTGAGCCTGCGCTGCAAGCTGCCGTAGAGGCCTGGGAAGCGCGCCTGCTGCCGCTGGCCGACCTGGCCGAACCGGTGCAACCCTCCGATAACCTGTGGCCGCGTATCGAGCGCAGCCTGCCCGCTACCGTACGCCCGATTGCAGACGCCCGCCGCTGGCGCAACAGCCTGGGCCTGTGGCGCGGGCTGGCCGGGGCCGGGCTGGCCGCCTCGCTGGTACTGGGCAGCCTGCTGCTGATGCGTCCGGCCGTCCAGCCGCCGTCCTACCTGGTGGTACTGGTTGCACCGCAGGACAAGGCACCGGGCTGGGTCATCCAGACCAGCGACACCCGCCAGATCCAGCTGATTCCGCTGGGCACCACCGAGGTGCCGGGCGACAAGGCACTGGAGTTCTGGACCAAGGGCGACGATTGGCAAGGCCCGGTTTCGCTGGGCCTGGTCAAGCCTGGCCAGACCCTGCAAGTGCCGCTGGACAAACTGCCGCCGCTGCAACCCAACCAGCTGTTCGAGCTGACCCTGGAAAACGCCACCGGCTCGCCGATCGGCAAGCCCACCGGCCCGATCCAGTTCATTGGCCGGGCGGTGAAGGTTATCTGACGGGGCTCTATCGACAGGCCCGCGGCGCCTGTGCCGCCGCGTTCGCGACCGTTGGTCGCTCCTACGGGTTCTGTGGCACTTGCGAAAAGGACCAGTACCTCCAAGACAGCATCTGTGGGTGTGGATTTTTTTGCCTGAGACTACTTGTATGTACAAGTAGATACATGTTCAACTAGCGCTCATCACCCATGCGCCGCTGGCCCCGTCTGCACGGCAGGCTGGTTTGGATTGAACATCGAGGATTTTTTCGTGAGCACCGACAAACAAGACCTCAAGCAAGACTGGACCCGCCACCGCAACGTCGAAGTGCGTGCCGCCCGTGGCACGCAACTGACCGCCAAAAGCTGGCTGACCGAAGCCCCGCTGCGCATGCTGATGAACAACCTCGACCCGGAAGTGGCCGAAAACCCCAAGGAACTGGTGGTCTACGGTGGCATCGGCCGGGCCGCGCGCAACTGGGAGTGCTACGACAAAATCGTCGAAAGCCTGCAAAACCTCGAAGACGATGAAACCCTGCTGGTGCAGTCCGGCAAGCCGGTGGGCGTGTTCAAGACCCACAGCAACGCACCGCGCGTCCTGATCGCCAACTCCAACCTGGTGCCGCACTGGGCCAGTTGGGAGCACTTCAACGAGCTGGACGCCAAGGGCCTGGCCATGTACGGCCAGATGACCGCCGGCAGCTGGATCTACATCGGCAGCCAGGGCATCGTCCAGGGCACCTACGAAACCTTCGTCGAAGCCGGTCGCCAGCATTACAACAATGACCTCAAGGGTCGCTGGGTCCTGACCGCAGGCCTGGGCGGCATGGGCGGCGCGCAACCCCTGGCCGCCACCCTGGCCGGCGCCTGCTCGCTGAACATCGAATGCCAGCAGGTCAGCATCGATTTCCGCCTCAACAGCCGCTACGTCGACGAGCAGGCCACTGACCTGGACGACGCCCTGGCCCGTATCGCCCGCTACACCGCCGAAGGCAAGGCCATCTCCATCGCCCTGCTGGGCAACGCCGCTGAAATCCTGCCGGAACTGGTCCGTCGCGGCGTGCGCCCGGACATGGTCACCGACCAGACCAGCGCCCACGACCCGCTCAACGGCTACCTGCCGGCCGGCTGGAGCTGGGACGAGTATCGCGCACGGGCCAAGACCGAACCGGCCGAAGTGATCAAGGCGGCCAAGCAGTCGATGGCCGTGCACGTCAAGGCGATGCTGGCGTTCCAGAAGCAGGGCATCCCCACCTTCGACTACGGCAACAACATTCGCCAGATGGCCAAGGAAGTCGGCGTCCAGGACGCCTTCGACTTCCCCGGTTTCGTACCGGCCTATATCCGTCCGCTGTTCTGCCGCGGCATCGGCCCGTTCCGCTGGGCGGCGCTGTCCGGTGACCCGCAGGACATCTACAAGACCGACGCCAAGGTCAAGGAACTGATTCCCGACGACGCCCACCTGCACAACTGGCTCGACATGGCCCGCGAGCGCATCAGCTTCCAGGGCCTGCCGGCACGCATCTGCTGGGTCGGCCTGGGCCAGCGCGCCAGGCTGGGCCTGGCATTCAATGAAATGGTGCGCAGCGGCGAGCTGTCGGCCCCGGTCGTCATCGGCCGCGACCATCTGGACTCGGGCTCGGTGTCCAGCCCCAACCGCGAGACCGAAGCCATGCGCGACGGCTCCGACGCCGTCTCCGACTGGCCGCTGCTCAACGCCCTACTCAACACCGCCAGCGGCGCGACCTGGGTCTCGCTGCACCACGGCGGCGGCGTGGGCATGGGCTTTTCGCAGCACTCGGGCATGGTCATCGTCTGCGACGGCACCGACGAAGCCGCTGCACGCATCGCCCGCGTACTGCATAACGACCCGGCCACCGGCGTCATGCGCCATGCCGATGCCGGCTACCAGATTGCCATTGATTGCGCCAAAGAGCAGGGTCTGAACCTGCCGATGATCGACGCCCAACGCCCTGCACACGCTTGATAACGGAGCGACACACGTGAACGACTTCAACCTGATTCCCGGCCAACTCTCGCTGGTGCACCTGCGCAATATCCTGCGCGAGCCGGTGCGGCTGGCCCTGGACAGCAGCGCCGACCAGCCGATCGAGCAAAGCGTGGCCTGCGTCGAGAAGATCCTGGCCGAGAACCGCACCGCCTACGGCATCAACACCGGTTTCGGCCTGCTGGCCTCGACCCGCATTGCCAGTGAAGACCTGGAAAACCTGCAGCGTTCGCTGGTGCTGTCGCATGCCGCCGGCGTCGGCCAGCCGCTGGACGACGCGCTGGTGCGCCTGATCATGGTGCTCAAGGTCAACAGCCTGGCGCGCGGCTTTTCCGGCATTCGCCGGGGGGTGATCGATGCGCTGATTGCGCTGATCAACGCCGAGGTCTACCCGCACATTCCGCTCAAGGGTTCAGTCGGTGCCTCCGGCGACCTCGCACCGCTGGCGCACATGTCACTGGTGCTGCTGGGCGAAGGCAAGGCGCGGCACAAGGGCCAGTGGCTCGAAGCCCGCGAAGCCCTGGCCGTGGCCGGCCTGCAACCGCTGACCCTGGCGGCCAAGGAAGGCCTGGCGCTGCTCAACGGCACCCAGGTGTCGACCGCCTATGCCTTGCGTGGGCTGTTCGAAGCCGAGGACCTGTTCGCCGGCGCCATGGTCTGCGGCGCGCTGACGGTCGAGGCGGTGCTGGGCTCGCGCTCGCCATTCGATGCGCGCATCCACGCCGCTCGCGGCCAGCGCGGGCAAATCGACGTAGCCGCCGGCTACCGGGCCCTGCTGGGCGCCAGCAGTGAAGTGTCCGAGTCGCACCGCAACTGCGACAAGGTCCAGGACCCGTACTCGCTGCGCTGCCAGCCGCAGGTCATGGGCGCCTGCCTGACGCAGATGCGCCAGGCTGCCGAAGTGCTGCAGGTCGAGGCCAACGCGGTGTCCGACAACCCGCTGGTGTTCGCGGCCGAAAACGAAGTGATCTCCGGCGGCAACTTCCATGCGGAGCCGGTGGCCATGGCCGCCGACAACCTGGCCCTGGCGATTGCCGAGATCGGCTCGCTGAGCGAGCGGCGCATTTCGCTGATGATGGACAAGCACATGTCGCAGTTGCCGCCGTTCCTGGTGGCCAACGGCGGGGTCAACTCCGGCTTCATGATCGCCCAGGTCACCGCCGCCGCGCTGGCCAGCGAAAACAAGGCGCTGGCGCACCCGCACAGCGTCGACAGCCTGCCGACCTCGGCCAACCAGGAAGACCACGTGTCGATGGCGCCGGCAGCCGGCAAGCGGCTGTGGGAAATGGCAGAAAACGTTCGTGGCGTTCTTGCCGTAGAATGGCTGGCTGCCTGCCAGGGCCTGGACTTGCGCAACGGGTTGAAAACCTCGCCTGTGCTGGAGCAAGCCCGCGCCACCCTGCGCAGCAAGGTGCCGTCCTATGAGAAGGACCGCTTTTTCGCACCGGACATCGAAGCTGCAATCGCGCTGTTGTCCTCGACATGCCTGAACCCGCTGGTTCCTGCCCATCTGTTGCCGAGCCTGTAACGCCTTTCACGCGTCTGACAGTGCCCGTCATGGTCGATGGCTGCAGGGAGGTGTTCTTGCAGCCATTTGCCATACCCGTAATGAATGGACCTGAAATGACGTCACAAGATGGTTTGAAACGCGGGCTGTCCGCCCGTCACATCCGCTTCATGGCCTTGGGCTCGGCCATCGGCACGGGGCTGTTCTACGGCTCGGCCGCCGCCATCCAGCAGGCCGGCCCCGCCGTGCTGCTGGCCTACCTGATCGGTGGGGCGGCGGTGTTCATGGTCATGCGCGCCCTGGGCGAGATGGCCGTGCACGACCCGGTGTCCGGCTCGTTCAGCCATTACGCCACCCGTTACCTGGGGCCGTTGTCGGGCTTTGTGCTGGGCTGGACCTACGCCTTCGAGATGATCATCGTCTGCCTGGCCGACATCACCGCCTTCGGCATGTACATGGGCTTCTGGTTTCCCGAGGTGCCGCGCTGGATCTGGGTGCTGAGCATCGTGTTCTTCATCGCCGCGCTGAACCTGTGCAACGTCAAGGTCTTTGGCGAGGCCGAATTCTGGCTGTCACTGCTCAAGGTCAGCGCGATCGTCGCGATGATCCTCGGCGGTGCCGGGATCATGCTGTTCGGCCTGGGCAGCGTCAGCAGCGACACGCCGATCGGCATCAGCAACCTGTGGGCGCATGGCGGCTTCATGCCCAACGGCATCGGCGGGCTGATCGCGTCGCTGGCCGTGGTGATGTTCGCCTTCGGCGGCATCGAAATCATCGGCATCACCGCCGGTGAAGCCAAGGACCCCAAGCGCAGCCTGCCGCAGGCGATCAACGCCGTGCCGCTGCGCATCCTGCTGTTCTATGTGCTGACCCTGTTCGTGGTGATGTGCCTGTTCCCCTGGACGCAGATCGGTACGCAGGGCAGCCCGTTCGTGCAGATTTTCAGCAACCTGGGCCTGTCGCAGGCGGCGACCATTCTCAATATCGTGGTGATCTCGGCGGCCGTGTCGGCCATCAACAGCGACGTCTTCGGTGCCGGACGCATCATGTACGGCATGGCAAAAGACGGCCAGGCGCCGGCCGGCTTCGCCGCACTGTCGAAACAGGGCGTGCCGTGGATGACCGCCGTGGTCATGGGCCTGACCCTGCTGGTGGGCGTGGTGCTCAACTACGCGATCCCGGACAACCTGTTCCTGCTGATCGCCTCGGTGGCGACCTTCGCCACGGTCTGGGTCTGGCTGATGATCCTGCTCACGCAAGTGGCCATGCGCCGCTCGATGAGTGCTGAAGAGGTCAGCCAGCTGCAATTTCCGGTGCCGTTCTGGCCATGGGGCCCGGCGCTGGCTATCGTTTTCATGCTGTTCATTTTCGGTGTGCTGGGCTGGTTCCCGGCCAGCCGCACCGCCTTGCTGGTCGGCGCCGCCTGGGTGGTGCTGCTGGTGATTGCCTACTCCATCTGGGTCAGACCCAAGATCCCGAGCCCGCACAAATAACCTGGAGATCCAATGAAAACGCTCTGGCAGAACTGTCACATTACAACCATGGCACACGGCACCTACTCGATTATCGAAGATGCGGCCATCGTGACCTCTGGCGAGCGGATTCACTGGATCGGGCCGCAGGCGCAACTGGATCAGGCCGGCCTCGACAGCGTGGTCGACCTGGGTGGCGCCTGGGTCACGCCGGGGCTGATCGACTGCCACACCCATATAGTGTTCGGCGGCAACCGCAGCGGTGAATTCGAGCAACGCCTGCAAGGCGTCAGCTATGCCGAGATCGCCGCCGCCGGTGGCGGCATTGCCAGCACCGTGCGCGCCACCCGGGCCGCCAGCCTCGAGTCGCTGTATGCCAGCGCCGAGCGCCGTGTGCGGCATTTGCTCAAGGAGGGCGTGACCACGCTGGAAATGAAGTCCGGCTACGGCCTGGACCTTGAGTCCGAGCGCAAGCTGCTGCAGGTGATCCGCCGGCTGGGCAATACCCTGCCGGTCACGGTGCGCAGCACCTGCCTGGCCGCCCACGCCCTGCCGCCGGAATTCGCCGACCGCAGCGACGCCTACATCGACCATGTCTGCCAAGAAATGCTCCCGGCCCTGGCCGGTGAAGGCCTGGTCGATGCGGTCGATGCCTTCTGCGAATACCTGGCGTTTTCTCCGGCGCAGGTCGAGCGGGTGTTCATCACCGCGCAGCAACTGGGCCTGCCGGTCAAGTTGCATGCCGAGCAGTTGTCGTCACTGGGCGGTTCCAGCCTGGCGGCGCGCTACCATGCCTTGTCGGCCGACCACCTGGAATACATGACCGAGGACGACGCCATCGCCATGGCGGCGGCCGGCACGGTGGCGGTGCTGTTGCCGGGGGCCTACTACTTTCTGCGCGAAACGCAATTGCCGCCAATGGATGCCCTGCGCCGGCACGGCGTGCCCATCGCCATCGCCACCGACCTGAACCCCGGCACCTCGCCGGCGCTGTCGCTGCGCCTGATGCTGAACATGGCCTGCACGCTGTTTCGCATGACCCCTGAAGAAGCCCTGGCCGGCGTCACCCTCAACGCCGCCAAAGCGCTGGGGCTGGGCGCCAGCCATGGCTCGCTGGAGGTCGGCAAGGTCGCGGATTTCGTGGCCTGGGACATCGAGCGCCCCGCCGACCTGGCCTACTGGCTGGGCGGTGACCTGGACAAACGCATCATTCGCCACGGCGTCGAATCGTCGATCTGAAAGGAGAACAAGATTGTGGATAAGGTCCTGACATTCAGCCAAGGTCGCATTCCGCTGCTGATCAGCATGCCGCACGCGGGCCTGAAACTGACACCGGCCGTCGAAGCCGGACTGGTGGACGAAGCCTTGAGCCTGCCCGACACCGACTGGCACCTGCCGCGCCTGTATGCCTTTGCCCAGGATCTGGGGGCCAGCACCCTGGCGGCCGAGTATTCGCGCTTCGTGATCGACCTTAACCGGCCGTCCGACGACCAGCCGCTGTACGCCGGTGCCACCACCGGGCTGTTCCCTTCGATCCTGTTCGATGGCGTACCGCTGTTCAAGGACGGGCAGGCGCCGGATGCCGCCGAACGCGCACGCTACCTGGAGCAGGTGTGGATGCCGTACCACCAGACCCTGCACCAGGAACTGCAGCGCCTGCGCGATGAGTTTGGCTATGCGCTGCTGTTCGACGCCCATTCGATTCGCGGCCACGTACCGCACCTGTTCGACGGCCAGTTGCCGGACTTCAACCTCGGCACCTACGACAACGCCAGCTGCGACGCACAACTGGCCGTGCAACTGGAACAGGTCTGCGCCGAGGCGAAAAACTACACCCATGTGCTCAACGGCCGCTTCAAGGGCGGGCACATCACCCGGCACTACGGTGATCCGGCAAACAACATCCATGCCGTGCAGCTGGAACTGGCGCAGAGCAACTACATGGAAGAATTCGCGCCGTTCCACTACCGCCAGGACCTGGCCGAGCCGACGCAGGTGGTGATCAAGCAGTTGCTGGAAACCTTCATTGCCTGGGGCCAGCAACATTACGGCGTGCGCTGAAAGTTGCATGGCACCCCCCCCCGTAGGAGCGACCAACGGTCGCGAACCCTTGTCCAGGCCACGCGATCTTCAATAATTGATCGATCGCATCGCGACCGTTGGTCGCGCCTACAAATGGGGGGTGTCACTTCTTCAATAACCGCAGCCCGTTGAACACCACCAGCAGGCTGACACCCATGTCGGCGAACACGGCCATCCACAGGGTCGCCATGCCCGCAAAGGTCAGGCCCAGGAAGAACACCTTGGTCACCAGCGCCAGGGCGATGTTCTGGCGCAGCACCGCCGAGGTGCCGCGTGACAGGCGGATAAAGGCCGGGATCTTGCGCAAATCGTCGTCCATCAGGGCGACATCGGCGGTCTCGATGGCGGTGTCGGAGCCGGCGGCGGCCATGGCGAAGCCGATTTCCGAGCGGGCCAGCGCCGGGGCGTCGTTGATGCCATCGCCGACCATGCCCACCCGGTGCCCTTGCGCATACAACGCCTCGATGGCCTGCAGCTTGTCGGTTGGCAACAGGTTGCCCTGCGCCTGATCGATGCCCACCTGATCGGCAATCGCTCGCGCGGTGTGCGGGTTGTCGCCGGTGAGCATCACGGTCTTGATGCCCAGTGCATGCAACTCGGCGATGGCCTGGCGGCTGCTGTCCTTGACCGTGTCGGCCACGGCAAACAGCGCCAGCGGGCCGCTGTCATCGAGCAACAGCACCACGGTCTTGCCCTGGCTTTCCAGGGCCTCGAGCCGTGTTTCAAGCTCAACCGAACACAGGCCCAACGCTTCGACCAGCCGATGGTTGCCCAAGTGGTAGCGACGCCCGCCGATATCGCCGGCCACGCCACGCCCGCCCAGCGCTTCGAAGTTATCCACCGCCAGCACCCTCTGCTGCGGATCGGCGGCCTGGGCAATGGCCCGGGAAACCGGATGGTCGGAACGCGTCGCGAGGCTGACAGCGATGGCCTGGGCACTGACGGCGCCTTCCTGCAAGAGCACGACATCGGTCTGCACCGGCTTGCCGTGGGTCAAGGTGCCGGTCTTGTCCAGCGCGAGGTAATCGAGCTGGCGGCCCATTTCCAGGTACACGCCACCCTTGATCAGAATGCCCTTGCGCGCCGCCGCCGCCAGGCCGCTGACGATGCTGACCGGCGTGGAAATCACCAGTGCACACGGGCACGCCACCACCAACAGCACCAGCGCCCGGTAGATCCAGTCGAACCAGGCGCCGCCGAAGAACAGCGGTGCAATCACCGCCACGACCAGGGCGGTGATGAACACGGCGGGTGTGTAATAGCGTGAAAATTGATCAACGAAGCGCTGGGTTGGCGCGCGCGCGCCTTGCGCCTGCTCTACGGCATGAATGATCCGCGCCAGGGTCGACTGGCCGGCTGCAGCGCTGACCCGGTATTCAAAAGACCCGGCCTGGTTGATGGTCCCGGCAAACACCTTGTCGCCGATGCCCTTCTCCACCGGCAGGCTTTCGCCAGTGATCGGCGCCTGGTCAACGCTTGATTGCCCATTGATGACTTCACCGTCCAGCGCAATCCGCTCGCCAGGCCGTACGCGTACCACCGCCTCCAGTGCCACGGCCTTGACCGGCTGCTCCAGCCAGTTGCCGTCGGCCTGACGCACCGTGGCCACTTCAGGCGTCAGTTGCATCAGGCCGCTGATGGCGTTGCGTGCCCGGTCCAGCGAGCGCGCTTCGATCAACTCGGCCACGGTGAACAGGAACATCACCATCGCCGCTTCCGGCCACTGGCCGATCAGCACCGCGCCGGTCACGGCGATGCTCATCAGTGCATTGATATTGAGGTTGAAGTTCTTCAGGGCGATCCAGCCCTTTTTGTACGTGCCCAGGCCACAGCTAAGAATCGACACCAGCGCCAGCACCACCACCAGCCATTCGGGGCCGGCCGTGAAGTGCACCACTTCCGCGCCCAGCGCGGTCAGGCCGGAGAGGGTCAGCAGCTTCCAGGCACTTTTTTTCTCAGGTGCAGGTGCCGCCTCGTCACCCTCCTGAAGCGGCTGCGCCTGCATGCCCAGCGAGTCGATGGCCTCGACAATCGGCGCGGTGTCGGGCAGGTCATGCCAGACGCCCAGGCGCCGCTGCAACAGATTGAATTCCAGGCGCTGCACACCGGCCAGCTTGCCCAGGCGATTCTGGATCAGGGTCTGCTCGGTGGGGCAGTCCATCTGCTCGATACGAAACTCGCTCAGGCGCGCCTGGCTGTCATCACCGCCAAAGCTCACCACCGCCGGAGCGACTTGATCATGACTGCCACAGCAACCGTGGGCGTGCCCGGTCTTTGCGGTGTCGTGATTGTGATTGTGGTCGTGGTCGTGGTCGTGGTCGTGGTCGTGGTCGTGAGCATCCTGCGGGGGCGCAGGCCGGGTAGACGGGCTCATGGGCAGTCCTCCAGATCGAGATGTTGCCAAGTAAGCACCCTGTAGCCACTATAGGGTCAAGCACTCAAACGGGAGTTCGTTTCATGAAGATCGGTGAACTGGCCAGGCTGACCGACACCCAGGTCGAAACCGTGCGCTATTACGAGCGCGAAAAACTGCTGCCGGCGCCTTCGCGCAGCGACGGCAACTACCGGCTGTACACCCAGGCGCATGTCGAGCGCCTGACGTTCATCCGCAATTGCCGCAGCCTGGACATGACCCTGGAGGAAATCCGCCGCCTGTTGCACCTGCGCGACAGCCCGCAGGACCAGTGTGAAAGCGTCAACGCGCTGATCGACGAGCACATCGATCACGTCGACGCCCGGGTCGCCAGCCTGCAAGCCTTGCAAGGTCAGTTACGCGACCTGCGCCGGCGTTGCAGCGACAACGGCGCCGAACATTGCGCCATTCTTGAGCGCCTGGAGGTCACCGGCGCGGTGGCGGCCCCCGAAGGCGAACCCTCGCACGTGGGCCGCAGTCATGGGCACTGAGTGAACCCAGCGATGGGCGCGTGCTACATTGGCGCCCCGCCGCCTATGCTCCCCCGGACCGTTCATGCCGAAAAAACCTGCCCAGGCCGACTCGCCGCTGCCTGGCCATAAAACCGCCCCGCTGACCCTGATCGATGTGGCCAAGGTCGCCGGTGTCTCGCCGATCACGGTGTCACGGGCCTTGAGCCGGCCGGAGCTGGTGACCGAGCGCACCCGGCAAAAAGTCATGGAAGCGGTGCGCCAGACCGGTTATGTGTCGAACATGATGGCCGGCAGCCTGGCGAGCAACAAAAGCCGGCTGGTGGCAATCTTTGTGCCGACCATCGCCAACTCGATCTTTGCCGACACCGTGCAGGCGCTGACGGATCGCCTGACCGAAGCCGGTTACCAGACCCTGCTGGGCCTGACCGGCTACTCGCCCGAGCAGGAAGAAAAGCTGCTGGAAGCCATTCTCGGCCGTCGCCCGGACGGCATCGTGCTGACCGGCACCCTGCACACCGAAGCCAGCCGCCTGCGCCTGGCCCGGGCGGGCATCCCGGTGGTCGAGTCCTGGGACCTGAGCGACGACCCACTGGACATGCTGGTCGGCTTTTCCCACGAACAGGTCGGCCAGGCGGTGGCCCGTCACTTGCTGGCCAAGGAGTACCGACGCTTTTCGGTGATCACCCTCGCCGACCCGCGCGGCTTGCGGCGTTGCAACAGCCTGATCGGCGAGTTGGCCAATCACGGCGTCGATGAAGTACCGGTGCAAATCATGACGCCGCCGGCCACGCTCAAGACCGGCCGCGACGGGCTGTGCCAACTGCTCGACCAGGGCGCCACCCCCCAAGTGGTGGTGTGCAGTTCCGACACCATTGCCCAGGGCGTTCTGGCCGAAGCGGCCAGCCGCGGCCTGCGCGTGCCGCAAGACCTGGCGGTGATGGGCTTTGGCGACTTGAGCAGCGCCGCACAGGTGTACCCGGCGCTGTCCACCGTGCGCGTGGACGGCCGCCTGATCGGTGAGCACATCGCCAAAGCCTTGCTTGATCGCTTCAAACGTGCAGGCAACATCGGCGAACCAGTACGTATCGACAGCGGTTTCACCCTTATCGACCGTCAGACCACCTGAGC
This sequence comes from Pseudomonas ovata, assembly GCF_003131185.1. GTDB lineage: Bacteria > Pseudomonadota > Gammaproteobacteria > Pseudomonadales > Pseudomonadaceae > Aquipseudomonas > Aquipseudomonas ovata. Next base: position 151,957 of record NZ_QFFU01000004.1, read on the forward strand.
TTGATCTACCCGCGGCCGCTGACAGGCACTTGAATGATTGCGCAATCATAGTAAGCTCGGCCCATCAGTGTATTCGGCCAGTCCCTGTACGCTGATTTTTTCCAACAAAAATGATTGCGCAATCATCCTTAACGCACCGAGCCGGCCACGCGGGCCAGCCACCTTGATCCACAGGAGATTCTTGTGACTCTGCACCCACAAAACACGCCATCGTCCGATCACGACCGTATTGCCTGGATCAAGGTCTCGTCGGTGTTTCTGCCCCTGGCCAATCCGATCAGCGACGCCAAGGTCCTGACCGGCCGGCAAAAGCCGATGACCGAAATTGCCATGCTGTTCGTCGAGATCCAGACCGCCGATGGCCACAGCGGGCTGGGCTTCAGCTACTCCAAGCGCGCCGGCGGCCCCGGCCAGTTTGCCCATGCCCAGGAAATTGCCCCGGCGCTGCTCGGTGAAAACCCCAGCGACATCGCCAAGCTGTGGACAAAACTGTGCTGGGCCGGTGCCTCGGTGGGCCGCAGCGGCCTGTCGACCCAGGCCATCGGCGCCTTCGATGTGGCGTTGTGGGACCTCAAGGCCAAGCGCGCCAACCTGTCGCTGGCCCGCCTGCTGGGCGCGCAGCGTGATTCGGTGCGTTGCTACAACACCTCGGGCGGCTTCTTGCACACGCCGCTGGATCAACTGATGAAGAACACCGACCTGTCGCGGGAAAAGGGCATCGGCGGGATCAAGCTCAAGGTCGGCCAGCCCGATTGCGCGGTGGACATCCAGCGGGTCAGCACCGTGCGCAAACACCTGGGCGATGACTTCCCGTTGATGGTCGACGCCAACCAGCAGTGGGACCGCCCTACCGCCCAGCGCATGTGCCGGCAGTTCGAGGCCTACAACCTGGTGTGGATCGAAGAGCCGCTGGACTGCTATGACGCCGAAGGCCACGCCGACCTGGCCCGGCAGTTCGACACGCCGATCGCCACCGGCGAAATGCTCACCAGCGTGGCCGAGCACGCCGAGTTCATCCGCCTTCGCGGGGCCGATTACCTGATGCCGGATGCGCCACGGGTCGGCGGCATCACGCCGTTCCTGAAAGTCGCGGCCATGGCCGAACAGGCCGGCGTGATGATGGCGCCGCACTTTGCCATGGAGCTGCATGTGCATTTGGCGGCGACCTACCCGACCGAGCCGTGGGTGGAGCATTTCGAGTGGCTGGAGCCGCTGTTCAATGAACGCCTGGAAACCCGCGACGGGCGCATGCTGGTGCCGACCCGTCCGGGGCTGGGCCTGTCGCTGAGCGAGCAGGTCAAGGCCTGGACCGCGCAGACGGTCGAGGTCGGCAAACGCCCCTGAGGCTGGCTGACGCCGGTCAGCGCCCCGATTGCCGCGACGGGACCTGATATCCATTGCGCCTGTTACACCGCCGTCGCGGGCAGAGCCCCCTCCCACAGGTCGTGCAGCACCTGGGTCAGGTGCAGTACCTGAACAATTTGGGTGGGGGTACGCTCTGCTGCCAGCGGCGATCCGACGACAGGGCTGGTAAGGCGTATATTGGCACCTCGCCCCCGACGGACCACCGCCTGTGAAACTCGACCCGCCCGACCTTGCCCGGATCACCGAAACCACCCTTTCCCACTACAACGAGGTGGCCGAGCAGTTTCGCGACGGCACCCGCGACCACGATGTCAGCCAGAACATCGAGGCTCTGCTGCGGCATATCGAAGGCCCCAAGCCCTGGCACATCCTGGATTTTGGCTGCGGGCCGGGGCGCGACCTGAAGGTGTTCACGGCCATGGGCCACATCGCCACGGGCCTGGATGGCTCAGAGCGCTTTGCCGAGATGGCCCGCGCCGACAGCGGCTGCGAGGTGCTGCACCAGAACTTTCTCGAACTGGACCTGCCGGCCGGTCGCTTCGACGGCATCTTCGCCAACGCCGTGCTGTTTCATGTGCCGACCCAGGCGCTGCCCGAGGTACTGCGCAAACTGCACGCCAGCCTCAAGCCCGGAGGCGTGCTGTTCAGCTCCAACCCCAGGGGCGAGAACCAGGAAGGCTGGAACGGCCCGCGCTACGGCGCCTACCACGACCTTGAAGCCTGGCGCGAACGCCTTGCGGCGGCCGGCTTTACCGAGCTGGAACATTACTACCGCCCCGCCGGCCTGCCGCGTGAGCAGCAGCCGTGGCTGGCGAGTGTGTGGCGTCGCAATCAGAACTGATGCTTTAGCCGGCGCATGATGACGGCTGCCTGCGCTGGCTGACAGCACAGGCTTCGATTGCGCGATGCGCAAGCTGTCACTTCTGACAGTACCGTCGGAATTAACCTTTGATCACGATAGGCGTTGAGTACAGCATTCATGCTTGCTCACTGGACTTATTGACGATCAAGGAAACGATCATGAGCAGCGACTACATCAAAAACGGTAACTTCAACGATGACTTCAAATACTGGAAAGGCAATCCCGGCTTCGAACCCCATTTCGAAGCACACGGTCAAAGCCTGCTGATGCCCATTTCCAGCTTTGTCTCACAGAGCCTGCCAGACCTGCCTGGCCACACCCTGCGCCTGGCATTTGATGCACGCTCCAAGGAGAGCGAGACACACCCAGGCATGTTGACGGTGAGCGTAGGTGGCTTCAACAGTGAAGGTTTTGCTCAGGTCTCACCGGTCACAATCTATGCGACCGGCGAATGGCAGCGTTTTTCAGTACGCCTGTACTTTGTCGAACCGCTCACCTACTGCTTCCTGAATATTTCGACGCCAAGCCCCGCCTATCCACAAGGCACCGAACAAGAACCAAGGCCGATTCCGTTCAGCCCGGTCAGGGTAAGTAACCTACGGCTGACCGATGAGGCTCAGCAAAAGGGCACCGACGCTAAGCCTCAGCGTTCCGGTCCTGCTTTCGCTGAACGTCGGAAGGCTCCTTGATCCGGTACCAGGCCACATACAGCGCCGGCAGGAACAGCAGCGTCAGCAAGGTGGCCACCACGATGCCGCCGATCATGGCGTAGGCCATCGGCCCCCAGAACACCTCACGAGCAATGGGGATCATGCCCAGGCTCGCCGCCGCCGCCGTCAGCAAGATGGGCCGGCGGCGATGCTCTGTGGCTTCGACCACCGCATCCCAAGGCAGATAACCGTCACGTTCATAGGCGTCGATCTGGGTCACCAGGATCACCGAGTTGCGGATGATGATGCCAATCAGCGCCAGCACCCCGAGGATGGCCACGAAGCCCAGCGGCGTACCGGTGGGCACCAGCGCCAGTACCACACCGATCAGGCCCAGCGGCGCGACGCTGACCACCAGGAACATCTTCTGCACGCTGTGCAGCTGGATCATCAGGAAGGTCGCCATCAGAAACAGCATCAGCGGCAGCACTTGGGCAATCGGGCCTTGGGCCTTGCCGCTTTCTTCTACCGTACCGCCCGTGGCCACTTTGTAGCCGCTGGGCAGGCCCTGAGTGAAGGTGTCGATTTCCGGCTTGAGCTCGGCCACCAGATCGGTCGGTTGCATCTGGTCGCGCACCGAGCTTTTCACGGTGATGGTCGGCTGCCGGTCGCGGCGCCAGACCAGCGGCTGCTCCAGTTCATAACCCACGGTGGCGAAGGCCAGCAGCGGGATCGAGCTGCCCGACGGGGTGACGATCTGCAGGTTCTGAAGGGTTTCCGGGCTGCCGCGCTCTGAATCCACGGCGCGCCCCACCACGTTCACCAGGTAGATGTCGTCGCGCACCTGGGTCACGGTCGAGCCGCTGACCACGCTGTTCATCACCGACGCCACATCCTCGGACGACAGCCCCAGTTGCCGTGCCTTGTCCTGGTTGATGTCGATGCGCAGCACCTTGCCCGGCTCGTTCCAGTCGTAGACCACTTCGCCGACATGGGTGTTTTTATCCAGCAAGGCAGCCAGTTCGATGGCGTGCTGGCGCACCTTGTCGATGTCCGGCCCACTGATGCGGTATTGCAGCGGCCGGCCCACCGGCGGGCCCATTTCCAGCGCCTGCACGAAGGAGCCAACCCCGACAAAGTCTTCACGCAAGCGCTCCTGCAGGCGTGTGGTCAGGGCACCACGGGCCTCCAGGTCCTTGCTGACGATCACCAGCTGGGCATAGAACGGGTTCTGCAGTTGCTGGTCCAGCGGCAGGTAGAAGCGCAGCGCGCCCTGACCGATGTAGGTGCTCCAGCGCACGATGTCCGGGTCGTCCTTGAGGGTCGCCTCCAGGCGGTCGACCACCTTGCGGGTCTCGTTGATCGAGGCACTTTGCGGCAGCTTGAGGTCCACCAGAATCTCGGGACGGTCCGAGGCCGGGAAGAACTGGTTCTGCACGTAGCGCATCGAGAACAGCGCCCCGGCAAACAGCAGCAGGGTGATGCCGATGGCCCACCAGCGATTGCGCATGGCCCAGAGCATGCTGCCATTGAAGGCACGGCCGATGCGTCCGGGTTCTTCGGATTTTTTCTTGATCTTGCTGCTGAGGATATGCACGCCGATCACTGGCGCAAACAACACCGCGACCACCCAGGACACCAGCATGGCCACGGCAATCACCGCAAACAGGGTAAAGGTGTACTCACCCGCCGAGCTGTTGTTCAGGCCGATGGGCACAAAGCCGGCCACCGTCACCAGCGTGCCGGTGAGCATCGGGAAAGCCGTGGAAGTGTAGGCATAGGTGGCCGCCTCTTCCTTGCTCTTGCCCTGCTCCAGGCGGGTGACCATCATTTCGACGGTGATCATCGCGTCGTCCACCAGCAGCCCCAGGGCGATGATCAATGCGCCAAGGGAAATACGCTGCATGGTGATACCGCTGTACTCCATGAACACAAAGACCATGGCCAGCACCAGCGGGATCGAACAGGCCACCACCAGCCCGGCGCGGATGCCGAGGCTGACAAAGCTGACCACCATGACGATGATCACCGCCTCGAACAGCGCGCTGGTAAAGCCGCCCACGGCCTTGTCGACCACCTCGGCCTGGTCCGAGACCTTGTGCACGCCCACGCCCACCGGCAGGTTGGCGGTGGCCTGGTCCATGCGCGCATGCAGGGCCTTGCCGAAGCTCTGGATATTGCCGCCATCCTTCATGGCGATGGCCAGGCCGATGGCCGGCTGGCCGTTGTAGCGAAACAGCGGCGCCGGCGGGTCGGTGTAGCCGCGTTCGATCTCGGCGATGTCGCTCAGCCGATAGAAGCGGTCATTGAGCCGCAGGTTGACCGCCGCCAGGTCTTTTTCCGACGCGAACGAGCCGGAGGTGCGCACCGAGATACGCTCAGGGCCCGCCTCGATCACCCCGGCGGGGGTCACCGAATTCTGCGCTTGCAGGCTTTGCAGCACCTGGCGCTGGTCCAGGCCCAGGGCCGCCAGTTTGCGGGTCGAGAAGTTCAGGTAGATCACTTCGTCCTGCTGGCCGATCATCTCGACCTTGCCCAGCCCTTCGACACTGCGGATCTCGGCGCGCACCTGCTCGACATGGTCGCGCAACTGGCGCATCGAAAAGCCGTCGGCGGTAAAGGCGTAGATCGAGCCGTAGACATCGCCGAATTCATCGTTGAACGCAGGCCCCTGCAAGCCCTGCGGGAACTGGCCACGGATGTCGTCGATCTTCTTGCGCACCTGGTACCAGATTTCCGGAATCGCCGCCGCATCGGTGGTGTCACGCAGGAACACCATGATGGTCGACTCGCCCGGCAGGGTGTAGCTCTTGACGTAGTCCAGCGAGTCGAGCTCTTCGAGCTTTTTCTCGATGCGGTCGGTGACCTGCTCGATCGTCTCGTCCACCGTCGCGCCCGGCCAGCGGGTCTGGATGACCATGGTCTTGATGGTGAACGAGGGGTCTTCTTCACGCCCCAGGTTCATGTAGGAGAACACGCCCATCAGCAGCGCGACGAACATCAGGTACCAGACGAACGACTGGTGCTTGATGGCCCACTCGGACAGATTGAAGCCACCTTTCATCGCGGGCCTTCCTTATCGATTTTGACGTTCTGTCCGGGCTTGAGGCTGTTGACCCCGGCAGTCACTACGCGCTCGCCGGGCTGCACGCCCCCGGTCAGCCAGAAGCTGTCGGCCGAGCGGCTGAGCGGTTGTACGGTTCTTGGGTTGACGGTCTGGCCGGCCGGGTCGACCACCCAGACTTGCGTGCGGCCATCAACCTCTTGCAGTGCACTGATGGGCAGGCGCAGGCGCGGGGCAATGGTCGAGGTCAGGCTGACGCTGATCGCCGTGCCCAGGCGCAGCGCCGGCGGTTGCTCGGCCAGGGTCAGGCGCGCGCGGCGGGTGCGGGTCGAGCGGTCCGGCTGGGGTTCGACCTCACGCAACGTGGCGACGGTGCTGACGCTGGGGTCCAGTTGGCTGGCGACGGTGAACTGCACATCTTCGGGCAACTGGTCGAGCAAGTCGGCCGGCAGGTCGATCACCGCCTCCTTGATGTCGGGCTGCGCCAGGGTCACCACCTCTTGCCCGGCGGTGACCACCTGCCCGGCCTCGACCTTCCATTCGGTGATCACCCCGGCGTGGTCGCTGCGCAGCTGACTGTAGGTCAGTTGGTCGCGGGCCTGGGCAACGGCAGCGCGGGCCTGGTCCAGCGACGAGCGGGTGGTCTTGAGGTCGGTCAGGGCGATGTCCAGTTGCGCCTGGGCGCCGACGCCCCGGTCAAACAGGGTCTGCTGGCGGCGGGCATTGGCCTGGGCGTTGATCCACTGCGCCTCGACCTGCGCCTGGTCGCCTTCGCGGCTGCGCAAGGTGTTCTGCTGGTCGGTGGGGTCCAGGGTCGCCAGCAGCTGGCCCTGGCTCACTTCATCGCCGACATCCACCGCGCGCCGGGCAATGCGCCCCGGCACACGAAAGCCCAGCACGCTCTGGTAGCGCGCCTGGATGTTGCCGGCAAAGCGGCCAAGATCGGCCATCGATTCGGTCTGGGCCACCACCGACAGCACCGGGCGCACCGGCTCCGGGGCCGGCTCGTCCTGGCCACAGGCCGCCAGCAAGGCGGCCGTCAATACGATGCATGCACGGTGCTTCATGGGCGGGCCTCGGCGGTGGCAGGTTGGGGCTGGGCGATTTCGACCTGCATGTCAGGGTGCAGCAGTTGCCCCCCGGCGGTGACCACCCGCTCGCCTGCCGCCAGGCCCTGGTCGATGATCACCTTGCCGGTGAGGTAACGGGCCACCTTGACGGTGCGCAATTGCGCCTTGCCCTGCGCGTCAACCACCCACACCGCCGGCTGGCCGAGGTCCTGGCCGATGTTCTTGGTCAGGGCCGCCCAGGGCAATTCGACCCGTGGCCGGGCAGGGCCGCTGAGCGCCACGCTGACCACCGAGCCCAGGTCCATGCCGGCCGGCAACGGGCCGAGGGCGACCTTGACCTGCAGGGTGCCGGTTTGCGCCGACACCGCAGGCGTGACTTCGCGCACCTTGCCGGTCACCTTGATGGTCGGGTTATCCAGCAGGCTGACCTGCACCGGCTCGTCCAGCGGCGGTTCGACGAACAGCGATTCGTACACATCGAACACCGCATCGCGCTCGCCGTCGCGGGCCAGGTCGAAGATCGGCTGGGTGGCCTGCACCACCTGCCCTACTTCGGCCTGGCGGGCGGTGATCACGCCCGGTGCGTCGGCCATCAACGCGGTGTAGCTCAACTGCTCGCGGGCATTGGCCAGTTGCGCCTGGGCGGCAGCCAGGGCGCTCTGGCTGCCGCGCAAGGCGGCCTGGGCCGAATCGTATTCGCTGCGACTGGTGTAGCCCTTGGGCAACAGTTGTTCCTGGCGCCAGAATGCGGTTTTCGCTTGCGCCACCCGCGCCTGTTCGGCAGTCACGGCCGCCTGGGCCGAGTCGACATTGATCTGCAGGTCCTTGGGATCGAGGCGGGCCAGCACCTGCCGGGCCGTGACCCGGTCGCCGACCTCGACCAGGCGCTGGGTGATCTTGCCATTGACGCGAAACGACAACGGCGTCTGCACCCGCGCCTGGATGTCACCGGTCAAGGCCACGCTGGCAGCAAAACCGGCCGGCTGCACATCCTGCACATAGACCCTCGGCAGTTCGGGGGCTTCAGGCTGTTTTTCGCTGCAACCGGCCAACAGCAAGGCGCCTGCCAGGCCAAGGGCAAGCAGTCGCACAGAGGGAAAAGGCATGCAGACTCCTTGACGGCTGCCGGGGCGAACGAGGGTCGCGGGGTGGTGATGTGAATATGCGACTGTTGGCGGGCGGGAGGGTTCCTTGAGGGGGGAGAACTCTCGCAGCAAGCCTGTCTAGAGTCGAGTGACTTCGAGGCCACTGCGGATGCTTGACGCTCGATGGAACGATGGGCTGTTTTCAGTTGCGGGCCGATTAACCAGGCTGCGCCTCACCGGCAGCCCTCTCAAGGAGGCATCCGATGTCAGAGTCACAGGCGCAGGCTTGCCCATTTTGTAGCCTCTGTAGCGCACGCCCTGGAAACCCACGACTGCGACAGTGCCCAGCACACCCAGCACATATCCGATATCGGACTGAGGATCGACAAGCCTCGCCACACCACCCGCGCCCACTACGGCAGCCGAGGTGATGGTAGCGATTGCGCCGACGGACATGACCTTGTCAGCCTTCGAGGCAGTGCCCGCCCGCCACTTGTTGAACCTGACTTTGGTCAATTTGTACATCATTGTCGAGCCCACCAAAGCGCTGACCAGCATCATGTAAGGAAGCACATCACGCGCCAAATCTCCGATGTCGAAATGCCCCGTGGGATCGCGGCGATTAACCGGATTTCCTGTGCAATACACATACGCATTGACCCCACCTTCGCCAAACGGACTCAGACTGTCCGGGCTGTTGAAGCGCATCAACACCGGGTTGTAGGCGCGGTAGCCGTTGCCCAGCAGGTAGTGGCCGGTCAGCGGGTCTGGCAACTCGCCGTTGAAGCCGATACCTGCGGCCGGCGGACAATAACCAAAGGGCGCATAGGCGAACCGATGAAGTTGACGGGCCTGCAACTGCGCCAGCAGGCTGCCCTGGCGGTCGGTGGCGTACAGGGTTGTTTGGCGTTGTTGAGGACGCTTCATGGAGAGGCTCCGCAGGCGCTGGGCAAAGGTGCGCTCAGTCTGAACCGGGGGCAGGCTGCGCAACACTGGCAGAAGTGTGAGGTTTCACCTGGCGTCGACCGATGGACGCGGCCTGGGTCTGGCGCAACAGCGGTATCGACTGCGCCACCGCCATCGCCGGCAAGCCGCCTCCCACAGGGTCCGCTGGTGCCTGTCGGACCGGAGGCTGGCCACAAATCCGGTGGGAGGGGGTCGCCTCCCACAGGTCCGGCTGTGCCTGTCAGATCGGAGGCTGGCAGTCATGACGATTGATCGGGTCACCTGCGCAGTAGGCATACGCATTGATCCCACCCTTGCCAAACGGACTCAAACTGTCCGGGCTGTTGAAGCGCATCAATACCGGGTTGTAGGCGCGGTAGCCATTGCCCAGCAGGTAGTGGCCGGTCAGCCGGTCGGGCAGTTCGCCGTTGAAGCCGATGCCCTCAGCCTGCGGGCGATGACCGAAGGGGGTATAGGCGACGCGATCAAGCTGCCCCGTCTGCAACTGTGCCAGCAGGCAACCCTGGCGGTCGGTGGCGCACAGGATTGTGCGGTTTTGCTGAGGCTGGGGGCGATGCGCTTCATGGGCAGGCTCCGGTCAGGCGCCGGGCAAAGGTGCTCTCATTCTGACAAGGGTTTGCTTTCAGCCTTGTCGATCATAAACGCGACTGAAAAAGCCATGATGCATTGGCGTATTGAAAGACCTTCACTCAATAAACACCATTTAGCAGCCAGGTTCAGACAGAGGTACGGCGAATACGTGAGGCACTTTGCTGTGAAGATAGCTGGATGGCTTGCGCATAGGTGGGAGGAGGTGCCTCATGATCTTGAGAGCCGCGCCTGAAAGAGCGTCCAGGGCGAAAAACCGCTTCGTCATAGGGGGGCGGGGGAGCTTCAAAACTTTGAGAGCCGCGCCTGAAAGAATGTACAGGACGCAAAACCGCTTCGTCATAGGGGGGAGGGGGCGAAAAAGCTCTAGCTCTAGCTCTAGCGTTAACCTGGACCCGAGCCTGAGTTCGAAACCGCGCCTGAGTCGCCCTGGACACCCGCATATATTTGATTAAGCCCCCGCCCAAGCCCAATAAGCCCAGTACGCCAACTACACGCATAGCGGTACTAACGGCTTCGGACCTGCCTGGAAAAGCCTCCGCTACACCGCCACCAAGAAACAACAGCGTCGAAACTACCATGACAGCTTCTGGGTAAGTCCTCAGAAAAAGGGTGATTGCATTGAACGCCGCAAACTGCCCGCTCGGGTCGCTCCGGTTGACCGGGTCGTTGCCGCAGTATGCATAGGCATTCACGCCGCCTTTTCCAAACGGACTCAACCTGTCAGGGCTGTTGAAGCGCATCAGCACCGGGTTGTAGGCGCGGTGGCCGTTGCCCAGCAGGTAGTGGCCGGTCAGCGGGTCGGGCAGTTCGCCATTGAAGCCAATGCCGGCGGCCGGCGAGCGATGACCGAAGGGGGTGTAGGCGAACCGGTCAGGCTGCCCGGCCTGTAACTGCGCCAGCAGGCTGCCGGGGCGGTCGGTGGCGTACAGGGTTGTGCGGCGTTGTTGAGAATGCTTCATGGACAGGCTCCGGTCAGGCGCTGGGCAAAGATGCGCTCAGTCTGAACCGGAGGTGGGCTGTGTAACACTGGCAGAAGTGTGAGGTTTCACCTGGCGTCGACCGATGGACGCGGCCTGGGCCTGGCGCAACAGATGCGTAGACTGCGCCACCGCCATCGCCGGCAGAGCCGCCTCCCACAGGGTCCGCTGGTGCCTGTCGGACCGGAGGCTGGCCACAAATCCGGTGGGAGGGGCCGCTTCCCACAGGTCCGGCTGTGCCTGTCAGATCGGAGGCTGGCAGTCATGACGATTGATCGGGTCACCTACGCAGTAGGCATACGCATTGATCCCACCCTTGCCAAACGGACTCAAACTGTCCGGGCTGTTGAAGCCGATGCCTGCAGCCGGCGAACGATGACCGAAGGCGGTATAAGCGACGCGATCAAGCTGCCCCGTCTGCAACTGTGCCAGCAGGCTACCCTGGCGGTCGGTGGCGCACAGGATTGTGCGGCCTGGTTGAGGCTGGGGGCGATGCGCTTCATGGGCAGGCTCCGGTCAGGCGCCGGGCAACGTCATGCTTGATCTGCCCCGGTAAAGAATTGAGCCAAACAGGTAGCGCCATGAGATTTTTCGTCTGGCATGGGCTTTGAATCTGTCGCAGCGCTTACACCCCTGTGCACTGACTTGATACCCGCTGCAGGTCCTGCGTCAGAGGAAGGGCGCGTAACACGCCCTATAGCGAGTCAGGCACTCGTCATAAACTGCGGATGCTGGAAGTTTCGCGGGGCCATCCGTCAACGGACCTGAACTCCCTGAGCGATCGAAAACCGTGCCGGTTAGCCGCTAACCGACGCTCAATAATACGACCAGAATCAAAGCCTTCATCAGTACCTTTTGTAGCACCTTCTCTATAGCCCTTAGCATATTGACGGCGCTTGGAGGCACCAATGTTCCGGGCATGTTTCCAACCGACCCCCAAGGTCATGGCTGCTGTTACTACCGTCATTGCAATCAGGACATTACGTTCGCCTTCAGACACATCGCTAAAGAGTAATAGCGTGAGGCCGACGCTGCTCCCGGCAGCTGAGCCCATAATTACCGGGACAGCCACACGTTTACCCATCTTCATCAAACTACGGGTGATTGCATTGAACACCGCAAACTGCCCGCTCGGGTCGCTCCGGTTGACCGGGTCGTTGCCGCAGTATGCATAGGCATTCACGCCCCCTTTTCCAAACGGACTCAACCTGTCAGGGCTGTTGAAGCGCATCAGCACCGGATTGTAGGCGCGGTGGCCATTGCCCAGCAGGTAGTGGCCGGTCAGCGGGTCGGGCAGTTCGCCATTGAAGCCGATGCCTGCGGCCGGCGAGCGATGACCGAAGGGGGCGTAGGCGAACCGGTCAGGCTGCCCGGTCTGTAACTGCGCCAGCAGGCTGCCTGGGCGATCGGTGGCGTACAGGGTTGTGCGGCGTTGTTGAGAATGCTTCATGGGCAGGCTCCGGTCAGGCGCTGGGCAAAGATGCGCTCAGTCTGAACCGGAGGTGGGCGGCGCAATACTGGCAGAACTGCGAGGTTTTGGCCTGGCGGCGGGAGTGAAGCGGCCTGAGCCTGGCGCAACAGATGCGTAGACTGCGCCACCGCCATCGCCGGCAAGCCGCCTCCCACAGGGACGGTGGGGTCTGTCAGATTTGAGACTGGCTGCAAATCCGGTGGGAAGGTGCTCTGCCAGCATGAGGCCATTTTCAGTCGCGGCTCAGCTCCCCGGCGTGCCGTGCGCCTCTTCGAAGAAGTAATCCTTCCAGCTCGCCGCCTTGTTCTTGAGCACGCCCAGTTCATGCAGTTTCTCGGCATAGATGAAGGTGCGTTGCGGGGTGACGGTGAAGTCGATTTCCGGGTCGGCGACGATTTTCTCGACCAGCGCCAGCGGCAGTTTCGACTGTTCCACGCGAATGTAGGTTTGTGCGGCGGCCGGTTTGTCGGCCTTGATGATCTGCTCGGCCTCGGCCAGGGCGTCGTAGAACGCCTTGTAGGTCTTGGGGTTGTCGTCGTGGAATTTCTGCGTGGTGTAGAGCACGTTGAACGTGGCCTGCCCGCCCAGCACGTCGTAGGAGCTGAGCACCTTGTGCACGTTGGGGTTCTCCAGCGCCTGGTACTGGAACGGCGGGCTGGAAAAGTGCGAGTTGATTTCCGAGCCGCCGGCCAGCAGCGCGGCGGTGGCGTCCGGGTGGGCCAGGCTGACGGAAATCGTGTCGAATTTCTTGAACTGGTCATTCCCGAACTGTTTGGCGGTCTCGATCTGCAAGGTGCGCGACTGGAAGCCCACGCCGGCGGCCGGCACGGCGATGCGGTCCTTGTCGGTGAAGTCCTTGAGGGTCTTGATCCGGGGGTTGTTGGTCAGCAGATAATTAGGCATCGAGCCCAGCGCGGCGATGGCCTTGACGTTCTGCCTGCCCTTGGTGCGGTCCCAGACGGTGAGCATCGGCGGCACGCCGGCCGAGACCACGTCCAGGGCGCCGGCCAGCAGCGCCTCGTTCATGGCCGTGGCGCCAGAGACGCTGTTCCAGTTGACCTCGATGGCCAGGCCTTGTTGCTGGCCGTGTTTTTCGATCAGTTTCTGGTCGCGCACCACGTCCAGGATCAGGTAACCGATGCCGAACTGCTGGGCGATGCTGATCTTGCCTTCGGCGTGGGCGGCGCCGCTGAACAGGCTGCCCAGCGCGAAGGTGGCCGCCAGCGCGGTAAGCGCCGGGCGGTTGAAAGAAAGGCTCATGGGAATGCTCTCAAAAAGGAGGTCAGGATCAAAAAACGCTTAACGCTGCATGCCCCAGCGCTTGACGGTCAGGCGCTCGATATTGGCGAACAGCAGGTTTTCCACCAGCAGGCCGATCAGGATCACCGCTGCCAGGCCGGCAAACACCTTGTCGGTGTACAGCTCGTTGCGGTTCTGGAAGATGTACCAGCCCAGGCCGCCCTTGCCCGACGAGGCGCCGAACACCAGCTCGGCGGCGATCAGGGTGCGCCAGGCAAAGGCCCAGCCGATCTTCAGGCCCGCCAGGATCGACGGCAGCGCGGCCGGAATCAGGATGTGCCAGACAAAGCGCAGGCCCTTGAGGCCATAGTTGCGCCCGGCCATGCGCTGGGTTTCCGAGACCCCGAGAAACCCGGCGTAGGTGTTCAGCGCCAGGGCCCACAGCACCGAGTGCACCAGCACGAAGATCAGGCTGTTCTGGCCCAGGCCGAACCACAGCAAGGCCAGCGGCAGCAGGGCAATGGCCGGCAGCGGGTTGAACATGGCGGTCAGGGTGCCGAGCAGGTCACGGCCCAGTTGGGTCGACACCGCCAGCGTGGTCAGGCCGAACGCCAAAACGATGCCGATCACATAGCCCTGGATCAGCACGGTGAGGGAAATCCACACCTTGCTCAGCAACTCGCCACTTAGCAGACCGTCGTAGAACGCTGCAGCCGTCTGCAAGAAGCTTGGCAGCAGCAGGTCGTTGTCCTGGATACGCGCAACGATTTCCCAGATCACAGCCAGCGCGATCATGATTACCGTCTTGCGCACCCAGCCCTGTTGCCAGATGCGTTGGGCCAGCGGCAGGTCGCGGGCCAGTTCGTGCTGGGTAAAGGGTTGCAGCGTGACTTCGTACTCTTCACGCCGCGAAGGAGAAAGGCTCATGGTTCGGATCTCTGCAGGCGGCCCGAGGCGGGCCGGCCGGTGAATGCTCAATACGCGATGCGTATGTCCTGGAAGCCCAGCTCGCGCTCGGCCTGCTCGCCACTGCCGGGCTCGTCGAACAACAGTCGATGGATGCGCTGCGCGGTGTGCTGAAAGCCGACGCCGCCCAGGCTTTGCAGGTCGTACTGATGGCTGTTGATCTCGGCGCGCACCCGGCCCGGATGCGGCGACAGCAGCAGGATGCGGTTGCCGACCACCAGCGCCTCCTCGATGGAATGGGTGACGAACAGCAAGGTAAAACGCACGTCTTGCCACAGCTCCAGCAGCTCTTCCTGCATCTTGCGCCGGGTCAGGGCATCGAGGGCCGCGAACGGCTCGTCCATCAGCAGGATCCTGGGCTGCATGGCCAGCGCCCGGGCAATCGCCACGCGGGCTTTCATGCCGCCCGACAAGGTGTGCGGGTAGGCGTCGGCAAAGGCGCTGAGGCCGACCTTGTCCAGGTAATAGCGGGCGCGTTCCAGCGCTTCGGGGCGCTTGAGGGTGCGTGAGGCCAGCAGCGGGAACATGACGTTCTCGATCACCGTTTTCCACGGCGGCAACTGGTCGAACTCCTGGAACACCACGATGCGGTCCGGGCCCGGTTCGGTGACTTGGGCGCCTGCCAGGCGGATCTGCCCTTCGCTGGGCCGGATGAAGCCCGCGACGGCCTTGAGCAGCGTGGACTTGCCGCAGCCTGAGGGGCCGAGCAGCACAAAGCGGTCGGAAGGGTCGACTTCGAAACTCACCTGGTGGGTGGCACGCACCACCCGTTCCGGGGTGCGGTATTCAAGGCTGACGTTGTGCACCTGCAACAGCGCTTCGGTAGCAGGCTGATGCAGTGGCGTCTGGTGGGGCTGGCTGGCCGTGTGGCCTTGCGCGACAGCATTCATGGCACAACTCCTGGATCAAAAGGGCGCATCGCCTTGAATGGTGGTGCGGTGCAGGCGACGGCGCAGCTCGGGCGGGCAGCCGGCGGCCAGGTGCATCAGCGAGCGGTTGTCCCAGAACACCATGTCGCCGTCCTGCCAGCGGTGGCGGTAGACGTGATCGTTGCCCACGCTGTGGGCGTTGATCTCGTTGAGGATCTGGCGGCTTTCGTCTTCCGGCAGACCGACGATATGGGTGGTGAAGTTCTCGTTGACGAACAGCGCCTTGCGCCCGGTCTCGGGGTGGGTGCGTACCACCGGGTGCACCACTTCGACCACCTGCGCCAGTTGCTCGGGGGTCAGGGTCGGACGCCAGTTGACGGCGTTATGGCCGTCGCGATAGCGCGCCGTGTAGCTGTGCACCGCCGAGCGGCCTTCGATGGCCTTGCGCAGGTGCGCCGGCAGGGTGTCCCAGGCCAGGTGCATGTCGGCGAACAGGGTGTCGCCGCCTTCACTGGGCAATTCCTGGGCGTAGAGCATCGAACCCAGGCTGGGCAGTTCCTTGTAGGACAGGTCCGAATGCCAGAACTTGCCGGCATCGCCCAGGCCGATGGGCTGGCCGTCTTCGATGATGTTGGACACGATCAGGATTTCGGGGTGATTGGCGAGCAGAAACTGCTTGAGCACATGAATCTGCAACACGCCAAACCGGCGGCTGAAATCGATCTGCTGTTGAGTGGTAATGCGCTGCTCGCGAAAGACCACGACGTGGTGGTCCAGATGCGCCTGGTGCACACGGGCGAAATCGGCGTCGTCGAGGGGCCTGGACAGGTCCAGACCGACGATCTCGGCGCCGACCTTATCGGTGAACGGCCGGACATCGAACGCCTGGGCGGCGGATGAAACGAGGGAGGCTGCGGGCATGAGTACTCCATCTCCAGAAAGCAAAGGACTGAATGGAAGTAACTCTATAGCTATAAGAAACGGATTTTAAATACCAATATTGAATATCGATATAGCGATGGATTTTCGCGGCTGAAGCCGCTCCTACGGTTTTTGCCGGACTCTGTTCAAGGCACGACATAAATCCCGCAGGAGCGACCAACGGTCGCGAAAAGCCAGCCACGTCCGGCATCTTCAGTGCCTGACAGCCTGCATTCGCGACCGCTGGTCGCCCCCACACGGTCCTGCGGCATTCGCGGCCAGGCAGGGGGTCTTTCAGGTCGATCAGAACGCTGGAATCACCGCGCCGTCATACTTCTTGTTGATGAAATCCTTCACTTCCTGGCTGGTCAGGGCCTTGGACAATTTCTGGATCGCGTCGCTGTTGGCGTTGTCGGCGCGGGTCACCAGGTAGTTCACGTACGGCGAATCAGCACCTTCGATGATCAGGGCGTCCTTCTTCGGGCTCAGCTTGGCTTCCAGCGCGTAGTTGGTGTTGATCATGTCCAGGTCGACCTGATCGAGCACGCGCGGCAGCACGGCCGATTCCAGCTCACGGAACTTGAGGTTTTTCGGGTTGGTGGCGATGTCCTTGGGCGTGGACAGCGCGTTGGTCGGGTCTTTAAGAGTGATCAGGCCGCCCTTCTGCAGCAGCAACAGGGCACGGCCGGCATTGCTGCCTTCGTTGGGAATGGCCACGGTGGCGCCATCAGGCAGGTCGGCCAGGCTCTTGTGCTTCTTCGAGTAACCACCGAAGGGTTCGACGTGCACGCCGACACCGGTGGTCAGCGTCGTGCCCTTGCCCTTGTTGAAGCCTTCCAGGTAAGGCTTGGTCTGGAAGAAGTTGGCGTCCAGGCGTTTTTCGGCCAGTTGCACGTTGGGCTGCACGTAGTCGGTGAAGACCTTGATTTCCAGGTCCACGCCTTCCTTGGCCAGGGTCGGCTTGATCAGCTCAAGGATTTCCTGATGCGGCACCGGGGTGGCGCCGACCACCAGTTTTTCACCGGCGTGGGCCAGGCCCACCGAGAATGCAGTCGCCAGGGCAGCCATCAACAACGTCTTTTTCATGCAAGTTCCTTATGGGGTATCGGCAGTGCCGCCGCGAGCCCGCGGCGGCGTGAAACGGACATTACCCGGCTTTGCAGGCCGGGAACATACCCGCTACATAACGGCTCAGGCTCGTTTGAGTGTTGGCAGGTTGAGGTCATCGGCCACGATTTCGTCGCCACGGCTGACCAGCAAGGCAAAATGAATGACGTTTTCCAGTTCCCGCGTATTGCCCGGCCAGTGATGGGCCTGCAAGACCTGCTGCGCCGCGTCGCTGATCAATTGCACCGGCAGGCTCAGGCGCTGGCTGTAGATACCGACGAAGTACTCGGCCAGCGGCAGGATGTTGCCCGGTTGCTCGCGCAGCGCCGGCAAGTCGAGCCGGCCTTCGCTCAGGTAGTGATACAGACGATCATGAAACTTGCCGGCCGCCACCGCCTTGGCCAGGTCAATGCTGGTGGCGGCCACCAGGCGCACGTCCACAGGGCTTGGCTGCTGCGCACCGACCCGGGTGACTTCATGGTTTTCCAGCGCGGCCAGCAGCTTGACCTGGATCGGCAGCGGCAGGTCGCCGATTTCGTCCAGGTACAGGGTGCCGCCGTTGGCCGAGCCGAACCAGCCGGCGCGGCTGCTGGCCGAGCCGCTGTGGGCGCCGGCAGCATAGCCGAACAGCTCGGCATCGGCGTAGGTCGGGCTGATGGCACCGCAGTTGACCGACACGAACAAGCCGCCACGGTCGCTGCCGCGGTGGATATGTCGGGCCAGCAATTCCTTGCCGGTGCCGGTCTCGCCGCGAATCAGGATCGGTAAGGTGCCGGCGGCCAGTTGCTCCATCTCATGGCGCAACTGACGCGAGCGCGGATCAATGAACACCAGCGCCTTGGCGCGAATGCTCAGCGGGCTTTTATCGGCCTCGGGGAAGGTCAGCAAAGGCTGGCCGTGATCGTAAAGACTCATGGAAAACTCCCACCAGGCCCTGTACGGGCGCTGGCGTTGACAAAAGCGGCGAGCCGGCGGCCCGATGGTTGAAAGGCATGGCGCTCAGGCACGACGGCGCGATTGCTGCTCCAGGCGGTTCTGCAAACGGTACAGGTAGGCAAACCCCTGCTCCCAGCGCTGGTGGCCCGACTTGACGTTGATGTGCCCGGCCTGGCTCAGGAAACCGGCTTCGGCACCCCAGTGGCGGGCCATCTCCAGTGCCCGCTGGCTGCTGACGGCCGGATCGTTGTCGGAACTGACGACCTGGGTCGGGAACGGCAACAGGTCGGTGGGAATCGGCGCAAAGTTGCGCAGGGCCGGCGAGCAATTGGGGCGTTCGACATCGGCCGGCGCCACCAGCAGGGCGCCCTGCACCTGACGTAACGATTCAAGCGGCGCCAGTTGTGCCCAGTGCGCGACAGTGATACACCCCAGGCTATGCGCGATCAGAATCACCGGCGAGCTGTGCGCGGCAATCGTGCGCTGCAACTCACCCACCCAGTCTTCACGGCGAGGCTTGAGCCAGTCGGCCTGTTCCACACGGGCGCTGTTTGGCAGGCTATTCTGCCAATGGGTCTGCCAGTGATCGTCAGGCGACCCTTGCCAGCCTGGCACGATCAGATAACGGATCGATTCGTTATGCATGGGGGTCGCCTCCTGAAGGCTTGAGTCCATGCGGCGAGTATAAGGATGCGCGATATATCCGTTAAGGAATAAGAAGCTATTTGTTAATTCCTGTTTTGCATATGCCTTTGTTCTGCCAATGAACGATGCCCATCAAGGAATGTGCCTGCAGCCTGCAATCACCGGTTGCGCTTGCAGACGCTGATAACAGCACCAGGCAATGGATTTGCCCCTGTGGCCTGACCGGCTCGCGATCGGTCATCTCCCCCTCGTCGACAGGAAGTAACACGCCATGCACGAACCCGGCAGCCTCACCCGATGGACCCGCGCCCTGCGCAAGCAACTCGATGCCATGGACCTCGACAGTGCCGGACTGTGCCAGGCCGCCGGCCTCGACCCACACCTGTCGCAGCCGCATGAAGCACCGGGGGCCACGCTGCGCCTTTGGCAACTGGCTGTGCAGGCCAGTGGCGAACCGGCACTGGGCCTGCGGGTCGCACGTTTTGCCAGCCCCACCAGCTTTCATGCCCTGGGCTACACACTGATTGCCAGCGGCTCGCTGCGCGAGGTGTTCGAGCGCATCGTGGGGTATCACCCCATGACCCCCGATGCCTTGCAACTGACCTTCCACAAGGTGGGCGAACGCTACGAATTCAGCTTCGGCGCGCCCAGCGACTACCCGGTGCCCGTGCCGGAGCTGTTCGACGCCTTCGCCGCCATCTACGTGCGCACCTGTCGCAACCGGCTGGGCCGGGGTTATGCGCCGCTGGAAGTGCATTTGCAGCGCCCGGCCCCGGCAGACCCGCAACCCTGGCAGGAGCTGTTCCGGGCGCCGCTATTTTTCTGCGCTGCCCGCAACATGCTGGCCTTTGCCTGCGCGGACTTCGACGGTCATCTGGACGATGCCGCGCCCGGCGAACCTTCGCCGCAGGCCCAGCCGCTGATCTGGGAACCCCGGGTGCGCTGCGCCATCGAGGCGCAATTGCCGGAGGGCGAGCCCAGCGCCGAAAGCATCGCCCAGGCGCTCAACCTGACCCCGCGCAGCCTGCACCGGCACCTGGCCGATGAAGGCTGCCGCTATGACCTGCTGCTCAACCAGTGTCGGGAAAACCTGGCGCTGCTGCACATCAGCGACCCCACGGCTTCGCTGAGTGAAGTCGCCTGGCTGCTGGGCTTTGCCGATGTCGATGGCTTCAGCCGGGCCTTCAAGCGCTGGACCGGCCTGACGCCGGCGCAGTACCGCCAGGAACTGTCAGGCTGAGGTCCGGGCCTGCGCCACCTGGGCCACCTTGCGCAGTTTGTCGACGTCCAGCACTTCGATCAGGTCCGGGTCCAGGCGGATGATCTTGCGCCGCTGCAGATCCTGCAGCATCTCGACCAGCGCTTGCCGCGACAGGCCGACACTGACGCCGGCCTGGATGTCATCCAGCGTCAGCACCCGCCGGGCATTACTCAGCACGCCATAGCCTTCGCCCAATACCAGAATGCGCCAGGCCACCCGGGCACGGTCGGGCAGGCTTTGCAGCGTCTGGCGATTGGGCAGGGACAGGCCGATCTTGTGGCTGAGCAAGGCGGCGAACGCGCTCTTGTATTCAGGGTGCTGCGCGAGCAGCGCGTCGATGACCGGCTGCGAGATGTGCAAGAAGATACTTTGCTGCATGGAGTACGCATCCAGCAGGCGCGGCAGTCCATCGAACAGCGACACTTCGCCAAACCAGTAAGGCGGCCTGACGACCTCGGTCGGCGCCGCCCTGCGCTGCTCTTCGGCGGTGCCCATGCGCACCGCACCTTCCACCAGGGCATACAGGCCACAGGGCGCATCGCCCTTGGCAAACAGCAATTTACCCGGCGTCACCCGCCGCTGCCGTGCGGCTGCCAGCAGCGCGTCCTGCAAGTCGGCCGGCAGATTGGCGAACCAGTATTCACCCAGCAGGCGCGAGCGCCATCCCGTTCCATTCGTCATTATTACTTCCTTGGATTTTTGCACGCGGTGTTTCAGAAGCGGCTAGGGTAAACAAGCCGATCACCCCACAGGGCGACAATGATAATGAAAACGCTGCTCGATCATCTCAGCCAATACGCCGCTTATCACCGGGATTCGCGCAATATCGTGACGCACTTCCTGGGCATTCCCATGATCGTACTGGCGGTGACGATTTTTCTGTCACGTCCTGGCGCCTTGTTCGGTGGGACGTGGCTGTCACCGGCCAGCGCCGTGGCACTGGCGGCCGCGCTGTTCTACTGGCGACTGGATCGCCGGTTCGGGCTGGTGATGGCAGCGCTGCTGGGAATGTGCCTGTGGATCAGCGCCGGGCTGGCGCAGCAGTCGACGGCTACCTGGCTGGGCTGGGGAACGGCGCTGTTCGTGGCGGGCTGGATCATCCAGTTCATCGGCCATTACTACGAAGGCCGCAAACCGGCCTTCATCGACGATGTGACCGGGCTGATCATCGGCCCGCTGTTCGTGGTGGCGGAACTGGCGTTCCTGCTCGGCCTGCGCAAACCGCTGCAACAGGCAATCGAACAGCGGCTGGCGTCGTTGTAAGCCCGCCCCCCCCGGAAGATCGACCAACGGTCGCGGATCCGTGTCCAGGTCATACAATCTTCAATAATGCCCGACCGCATCGCGACCGATGGTCGCTCCTACACGATGGCGGCATGCCCGGAATCCGGCCGGCACCAACCTCCGTAGGAGCGACCAACGGTCGCGAATCCGTGTCCAGGCAACACAATCTACTCAGATCGACGGCACTTTCTGCCAGACCTTGGGCTTGAAGAACAGCACCTCGCCGCGGGCCAGGCCCACCAGGCTGTCGTGGTCCTTGACCACTTCGGCCTCGATCAGCTCGCTCTGCCCTTCGACCTTGAGGGTTACCCGGGTGGTGGCGCCCAGCGGGCGGATGTCGCGCACTTCGGCGGGGTGATGGTTTTCCAGCTCGTGGCGCGACAGCGACACTTCGTGCGGGCGGAACAACAGGTGCTCGTTGCCGTCCAGGCTCAGGCGGTTGGAATCGCCCAGGAAGTGATAGACGAAATCGTTGGCCGGCGACTCATAGACCTCACCCGGCGAGCCGATCTGCTCGATCACGCCCTTGTTCATCACCACGATGCGGTCGGCCACTTCCATGGCCTCTTCCTGGTCGTGGGTCACGAACACCGAGGTCAGGTTGATGTCTTCGTGCAGGCGCGCCAGCCAGCGGCGCAGTTCCTTGCGCACTTTGGCGTCCAGCGCCCCGAACGGCTCGTCGAGCAACAGCACCTTGGGCTCGACCGCCAGGGCGCGGGCCAGGGCGATACGCTGGCGCTGCCCGCCGGACAGTTGCTCGGGATAGCGGTCGGCCAGCCAGTCGAGCTGCACCATGTTGAGCAACTCGTGAACCTTGGCCTTGATCTGGGTTTCGTTCGGGCGCTGATTCTTGGGCTTCATGCGCAGGCCGAAGGCAACGTTGTCGAACACAGTCATGTGGCGGAACAGCGCATAGTGCTGGAACACGAACCCGACATTGCGATCACGCACATCGTGGCCCGACACGTCTTCGCCATGAAACACGATGCTGCCGGTGTCCGGGGTTTCGAGCCCCGCGATGATGCGCAGCAAGGTGGTCTTGCCGCAGCCGGACGGGCCCAGCAGGGCGACCAGTTCGCCGCTGTTGATGTCCAGGTTGATGCTGTTGAGCGCCTTGAAGGCATTGAAGTTCTTGCTGACGTTACGGACTTCGATCGACATGGCTTATTCCTCCGCCGCGTTCTGGCGCAGACGGTTAATGCGCGATTCGCTCCACTGCTTGAGCAGCAGGATGAACAGGGCGATGACCAGCAACAGGCTCGCAACCGCAAAGGCCGCGACGTGGTTGTATTCGTTGTAGAGGATCTCGACGTGCAGCGGCAGGGTGTTGGTCACCCCGCGAATGTGCCCGGACACCACCGACACCGCACCGAACTCACCCATGGCCCGGGCGGTACACAGCACCACGCCATAGATCAGGCCCCACTTGATATTGGGCACGGTGACGTGCCAGAACATCTGCCAGCCATTGGCGCCCAGCAGGCGCGCTGCCTCTTCTTCCTGGGTGCCCTGCTCCTGCATCAGCGGGATCAGTTCACGGGCCACGAAGGGCACGGTGACGAAGATGGTGGCCAGCACGATGCCCGGCAGGGCAAACACGATCTGGATGTCATGGTCCTGCAACCATGGCCCGAAAAAGCCCTGGGCGCCGAACATCAGCACATAGACCAGACCGGCGATGACCGGCGACACCGAGAACGGCAGGTCGATCAGGGTCACCAGGATGCTTTTGCCACGAAACGAGTACTTGCTGACGCACCAGGCGGCGCAGACACCAAAGACCAGGTTCAAGGGCACCGAGATCAGCACGGCGATAACCGTGAGCTTGAGCGCCGACAGCGCATCGGGCTCGAAGATCGCGGAAAAGAACGTGCCCAGGCCATTCTTCAGGCCCTGGGACACCACGATGATCAGCGGCAGGGCCAGGAACAGGAAAAACACCAGCCAGCCCAGGCCGATCAGGATGCGGCGGGCCACAGGGCTGCCACGACGGGCGGCGTTGGCCACGGAGGCGGCGGAAACCGACGAATGGGACATGATCGCGTGCTCCTCAGTTCGGGGTTTCGATGCGCCGCTGCAGCAAGTTGATCAGCAGCAACAGCAGGAAGGAAACCACCAGCATCATCACGCCGATGGCGGTGGCGCCGGTGTAGTCGTACTGGTCGAGCTTGACCATGATCAGCAACGGCAGGATCTCGGTCTTCATCGGCATGTTGCCGGCAATGAAGATCACCGAGCCGTACTCGCCGACGCCACGGGCAAAGGCCAGGGCAAAGCCGGTCAGCCAGGCCGGCAGCAGGGCCGGCATCAGCACATGACGAAACACCTGCAACGGGCGCGCGCCCAGGCAGGCGGCTGCTTCTTCGACTTCACGCGGGATGTCGGCCAGCACCGGCTGCACCGTGCGCACCACGAAGGGCAGGGTCACGAAGGTCAGCGCCAGGGTGATGCCCAGCGGCGTGTAGGCGATCTTGAAGCCCAGGTCGGCGGCGAACTGCCCGACCCAGCCATTGGGCGCATACAGTGCGGTCAGGGCGATACCGGCCACGGCGGTGGGCAGCGCGAACGGCAGGTCGATCATCGCATCGATGACCTTGCGCCCCGGGAAGGTGTAGCGCACCAGCACCCAGGCCAGCAGCGTGCCGATCACGCCGTTGATGATCGCGGCATAGAAGGCGGTGCCGAAGCTCAGCTTGAGGGCTGCGATCACTCGCGGGGCGGTGATGATGGTCCAGAACTGATCCCAGGTCAGCTGGGCGGCATGCACGAACATGGCAGCCAGCGGAATCAGCACAATCAGGCTGAGGTACACCAAGGTGTAGCCCAGCGTCAGCCCGAAGCCGGGTATGACGGGGGAGATACGACGCGACATAAGAATCCCTGGTTTAACTTGCACCAAGCCCGGACATGAGTCCGGGCCGTTTGATCAAACCGAAGACACCGCCCGGTGGAAGGTGTCGGGCGCCCACTTACTGCGCCTTGTAAATCTGATCGAAGACACCGCCGTCGTTGAAGAACTTCGGCTGCGCAGTTTTCCAGCCGCCAAAGTCCTTGTCGATAGTCACCAGCTCAAGTTTCGGGAATTGCTTCTCGTACTTGGCCGCCACGTCGGCGTTGCGCGGGCGGTAGAAGTTCTTCGCGGCGATTTCCTGACCGGCCGGGCTGTACAGGTGCTTGAGGTATTCGGTGGCGATTTCGGTGTTGCCCTTCTTCTCGGCATTCTTGTCGACCACGGCCACCGGTGGCTCGGCGAGGATCGACAGCGAAGGCACGATGATGTCGAACTTGTCGGCGCCGCCGTCTTCCTTGAGCGCCAGGAAGGCTTCGTTTTCCCAGGCCAGCAGCACGTCACCCTGACCGTTGTTGACGAAGGTGATGGTCGAGCCACGGGCGCCGGTGTCCAGGATCGGCACATGCTTGAACAGCTTTTCCACGTACTCCTGGGCCTTGGCTTCGCTGCCGCCGGCCTTGAGGCCATAGGCCCAGGCCGCAAGGAAGTTCCAGCGCGCGCCGCCGCTGGTTTTCGGGTTCGGGGTGATGACCGACACGCCGTCCTTGATCAGGTCGTTCCAGTCCTTGATGCCCTTGGGGTTGCCCTTGCGCACCAGGAACACGATGGTCGAGGTGTACGGCGTGCTGGCGTCCGGCAGGCGGGTCTGCCAGTTCTCGGGCAGGCTCTTGCCCAGCTTGGCGACTTCGTCGATGTCGCCGGCCAGGGCCAGGGTCACCACGTCGGCACGCAGGCCGTCGATCACGGCACGCGCCTGCTTGCCGGAACCACCATGGGACTGCTTGATTTCGACCTTGTCGTCCTTGTGAGTAGACGTCCAGTGCTTGATGAACTCGGCGTTGTATTCCTGATACAGCTCGCGTGTCGGGTCATAGGACACGTTGAGCAACTCATAATCCTTGGCAACAGCGGAACCGGCGAAGACAGCACTGGCGAGCGCGGCCAGGGCAAAGCGACGAATGGACATGAATCAAGCTCCTGGAAAATCCGAATATTGGCGTTGTTGTGCAGGCCTGGCGCGTCGAGGCTGTAAAGGGCTTCGCACGTGGCGTTCTAATAAGTATGAGGAGTCAGGAAATGACACCCTCCGGTTGACCAGTCGGGTTAAGCAGCGGCGGGGACTTTCAGTTCGGCTTGGTGCCGGAGTTTTGCAGACGGAACTTCTCCTTGCGCTCGATCTGGACGACCTGAGCGTTATGCACCGTGATCTCGACGGCGCCGAAGCGCAGATCCCGCAGGGCACTTTGAATTTCCCGCAGGATCGCTGCTTCGTCCTGACCGTCAACGCTACGCAGAGAGGCGCTCATATGGATAACTCCTTGGAAAGTGGCAGAACCCGCCGTCACGACTGGGGGGTAACGGCTTGTGGCGTTAGGGCCATATTAGATAGGCGCAGATATTCTTAAAAAGACTATTTAAGAATGCAGATATAACCAAAAGGCATTTGCGAAAAGAGAAGCCGCCAAGGCGCATTGCGCGCCTGTGTTTGAACCCGGTCAAACACCGTTTCGCACAGCCAATATGGGAACGGCGTAGGAGCCCGCTTGCCGGCGACCGAGTGCGAAGCGCTCGCAAAATCTGCGAAACGCTGCAAATTTACGACTGTAAATCTGTGAAACGCTGCAAATTTACGACTGCTAACGCAGCCGGTCGCGGGCAGAGCGCGCTCCTACGGAACAGGCTATTCGGGCAGGCACCGACCGGTAGGAGCCCGCTTGCCGGCGACCGAGTGCGAAGCGCTCGCAAAATCTCGGAAACGCCACGAATTTACGACTGTAAATCTGCGAAACGCTGCAAATTTACGACTGCTGCGCAGCCGGTCGCGGTGGTCCGGCATTCCGGCAAGCGCGCTCCTACGGAACAGGCTATTCGGGCAGGCACCGACCGGTAGGAGCCCGCTTGCCGGCGACCGAGTGCGAAGCGCTCGCAGAAGTCTGTGAAACGCTGCAAATTTACGACTGTAAATCTGTGAAACGCTGCAAATTTACGACTGCTGCGCAGCCGGTCGCGGTGGTCCGGCATTCCGGCAAGCGCGCTCCTACAGAACAGGCTATTCGCGCAGGCGCGCGCTTGGGGCGCAGGCCCAGTCGATCCGGGCCGCCGGCATCGGCCTGGCAAACCAGTAGCCCTGGCCCAGCTGGCAGCCGTTTTCGAACAGAAAGGCGGCCTGCTCGGCAGTCTCGATGCCCTCGGCCAGCACTTTCATGCCCATGCTGCGGGCCAGCGCGATAATGGCGCAGACAATCGCGATATCGTCTTCATCAGCGGGCAGGCCGGCGACAAAGCCCTGGTCGATCTTGAGCTTCTGCACCGGCATGCGCTTGAGGCGCAGCAAGGAAGAGTAGCCGGTGCCAAAATCATCAATGGCCAGGCTCAGGCCCAGTTCGCGCAGGCGATGCAATTGCTCCAGCGCCTGTTCAGGGTCGTGCATCACGGCGCTTTCGGTGACTTCCAGTTCCAGCAGCGCAGGGTCCAGGCCGGTATCGGCCAGGATGGCCGCGACCTGCAGGTCAAGGTCACCCTGGATGAATCGACGGCTGGAAATGTTCACCGCGACAAAGTCCAGAGCAATGCCCGCCGCCTGCCATTGGCCCATCTGCGTACAGGCCGCGCGCAGCACCCAGTTGTCGATGTCGCCGATCAGCCCGCTCTGCTCGGCGATCGGAATGAACTCGCCCGGCGACACCATGCCGCGCTCGGGGTGCTCCCAGCGCACCAGGGCCTCGACGCCGCGAATACACCGTGTGGTCAGGTCATGCACCGGCTGGTAATACACGCGCAGCTCGTTCTGCTCGATGGCGCGGCGCAACTGACCGGCCAGCTCGACCCGCTGCTGGGCATGGGCGGTGAGTTCTTCGGTGTACAAGGCATAGTTTTCGCGCCCGCCACGCTTGGCCTTGAACAGGGCCGCGTCGGCATTGCGCAGCAACTGTTCAGCCGACAGCGCATCGTTGGGAAACAGGCTGATACCGATGCTGACGGTGATGAACAACGCCTGGTCTTCGATCAGGAAGGGCGCCTTGAAGGCTTCGAGCACTTGCTGCGCCAGGTTGGCGGTCATGGCCATCTGCGGGCAATCCTTGACCAGCAGGGCGAATTCGTCGCCGCCCATGCGCGCCAGGGTTAGTTCGGCCCCGAACAGCCCGACCAGGCGTTCGGCCACCGACTTGAGCACCAGGTCGCCCAGGCTGTGGCCCAGGCTGTCATTGATATGTTTGAAGTGATCAAGGTCCAGCAGCAGGATGGCGCAATGACGCCGGTTCGCCCGCGCCGCCGCCACCGCTTCGGTAGTGCGCTCGGTAAACAGCAGGCGATTGGGCAGGCCGGTCAGTGCATCGAAGTGCGCCAGTTGCACACGCTCGTGCTCGGAACGCTTGATCGCCGACAGGTCGGAAAACACCGCGACAAAATGCCGGACCTGGCCATGGGCGTCCTTGATGCCGCGTATGCTCTGCCACTGCGGGTAGACCTCGCCGCTCTTGCGGCGATTCCAGATTTCGCCGTTCCACTGGCCGTCGGCCTCGATGGCCTGGTACATCTGCCCATAGAAATCGGCGTCGTGCCGGCCGGACTTGAACTTGCTGGGGTTGTGGCCCAGCACTTCATCGGGCTGATAGCCGGTGATGTCCACGAACGCACGATTGACGTGTACGATCTGCGCCTTGTCGTTGGTGACCAGCACGCCTTCGCGGGTGCTGTCGAACACCGCCGAGGCCAGGCGCAGGCGATCATGGTCTTCGCGGTGCTGACGCAGCAGGTGGGTGCCCCCCAGCCAGCCCAGCAGATGCCGGCGGGCCATGAACAGCGTCAAGGTGCTCAGCGCCACCCACAGGTAACCACTCGTCTGTTGGTAGTCGCCAAGCCGGACCGGGTCGTGCACCCAGGACGGCAACAGGGAGCGGCTTGCCAACCACCACATAAAGGTCAGCCAGCCATAGAAAACGGCGGCCCCCAGCGCTTTTCGCGTCACATCCGTCATAAGAAAACACACATCCCTACGTAAGCCGGGGATTATAAGACAAGAAACATCCAGAGACGCTTCTCTGCGCCGGCATCTGGTTTTCCATGGTGGCTCAGAGATAATGCCCGCTGTTCAGTGTTCACCCACCCGCCACCTG
Organism: Pseudomonas ovata; assembly: GCF_003131185.1. Taxonomy (GTDB): domain Bacteria; phylum Pseudomonadota; class Gammaproteobacteria; order Pseudomonadales; family Pseudomonadaceae; genus Aquipseudomonas; species Aquipseudomonas ovata. Next base: position 180,414 of record NZ_QFFU01000004.1, read on the forward strand.
TGAGGGCCCAGCAGCCTATGTGGTACAACGGTTTACTCGATTTGTCCGTCTGGCAACTGATTGCCGTCACCCTGGTCATGACGCACGTGACCATTATCGGCGTGACGGTCTATCTGCACCGCTATTCGGCCCACCGCTCCCTGGAGCTCAATGCGGGCCTGAAACACTTCTTCCGCTTCTGGCTGTGGCTGACCACGGCGCAGAACACCCGCGAGTGGACCGCCATCCACCGCAAGCACCACGCTAAATGTGAAACCGTCGACGACCCGCACAGCCCGGTGATCAAGGGCCTGTCGACCGTGCTGCGCAAGGGCGCCGAGCTGTACCGCGCCGAAGCCGGCAACCCCGATACGCTGCGCATCTATGGCAAGCACTGCCCCGAAGACTGGATCGAGCGCAACCTGTATTCGCGCTACAAGCTGTTGGGCATCGCGCTGATGGCCGTCATCGACCTGGCGCTGTTCGGGGTACTGGGCATCACCGTCTGGGCCATCCAGATGATGTGGATTCCGTTCTGGGCCGCCGGTGTGGTCAACGGCCTGGGCCATGCGGTGGGCTACCGCAACTTCGAATGCAAGGACGCGGCCACCAACCTGGTGCCGTGGGGCATCATCATTGGCGGCGAAGAGCTGCATAACAATCACCACACCTACCCCAACTCGGCCAAGCTGTCGGTCAAGCCATGGGAGTTCGACATGGGCTGGGCCTGGATCAAGGTCTTCAGCGCCCTGCGCCTGGCCAAGGTGCAGCGTGTGGCGCCCATTGCCCACCGGGTCGAAGGCAAGCGACACCTGGACATGGACACCGCCATGGCGATCCTCAACAACCGCTTCCAGATCATGGCCCAGTACCGCAAGCAGGTGATCGGCCCGCTGGTGACCCAGGAGCTGACCCGTGTCGATGTCTCGGTGCGTCACCAGTTCCACCGCGCCAAGCGCCTGTTGTCGCGTGAAACCAGCCTGCTCGACGACAAGCACCAGGTGCGCATCCAGACCATGCTGGAGCACAGCCAGGCCCTGAAAGTGATCTACGAAAAGCGCCTGGCCCTGCAGCAGATCTGGCTCAAGACCAGCAGCAACAGCCACGACATGCTGGCGGCCATCAAGGACTGGGTACACGAGGCCGAGACCAGTGGCATCCAGTCGTTGCGTGACTTTGCCGACCAGCTCAAGACCTACTCGCTGCGCCCCTCCTACGCCTGACGCCGTTGATCGGTGCGCCCCATGATGGCGCACCGACATCGGAACTTCCTGGCGAAACTTTGCTCAGACCTTTTATCCATTGCCCTACAAACCACGTAGCGGCGCGAGCGATTTCGCGCCGTTCGAGAAGCCGCGTCCATGGAAAAAACGTCCACTGCTGCGCCCCCGGTGCAGCATCGAGAGCCGCCTGATCACCCGCCTGTCGCTGCCGAAACCCTGCTCGCCCTCATGCACGCCCAGGCCGAAGTCGCCCGCCTGAGCGAACGCGAGCACTTGTTCAGCTCATTGCTGGTGAGCGTCAACGCCGTGCTGTGGGCCTTCGACTGGGGTCGCCAGCAGATGATCTACGTCAGCCCTGCCTACGAGCGTATCTTTGGCCGCTCGGTGGGCCTGGTGCTGGCCGATTACGGACAGTGGCGCGACAGCATCTACCCGGACGACCTGCACTATGCCGAGCGCAGCCTCAGCGAGGTGATCGACAAGGGCGCGGTCGAGGACCGCGAGTACCGCATCATCCGCGCCGACGGTGAAGTACGCTGGCTCAGCGACAAATGCTTTGTCAGCCACCGCACCGACCCGGGCCAGCGCCTGGTGGTGGTCGGCATCGCCGAGGACATCACCGAAAAGAAGCACCTGGAAGACGAATTGCAGCGCCTGGCCACCACCGACGTGCTGACCCAGAGCAGCAACCGCCGGCATTTCTTCGACTGCGCCCAACGCGAATTCGAGCTGGCCCGCCTGCAAGGCACGCCGCTGTCGTTCCTGTTGCTGGACATTGATGACTTCAAGAAAATCAACGACACCTTCGGGCATCAGGTCGGTGATGGCGTGTTGCAGCGCATTGCCGAAAGCGGTCGCACCACCCTGCGACGCGGCGACCTGTTCGGCCGGATCGGCGGTGAAGAGTTCGCCGCCATCTTCCCCGGCTGCGCCTCGGCCATGGCCTTGCAGATTGCCGAACGCCTGCAGCGGGAAATCCAGCGCCAGCATTTCCAGAGCGACCAGCAGAGCTTCGGCATCACCGCCAGCCAGGGCCTGACCAGCCTGACCGACGACGACCCGACCCTGGAAGCCCTCTACGCGCGCGCCGACGCGGCCATGTACCAGGCCAAACGGCAGGGCAAGAACCAGATTGTGGTGGGGTAGGCAAACGGGCGCTTGCAGACAGGGCCGGCACATCCAGCATCCTCTGTGCCTGACACCCGGCATTCGCGACCGTTGGTCGCTCCTACAGCCGTGTGTCGAGACCTGTGCCGTAGGAGCGACCAGCGGTCGCGAAAGGGCCGGCACAGTCATCATCTTCGGTGCCTGACAACCGGCATTCGCGACCGTTGGTCGCTACAGGGTCGGCGTAGCCGGTGGGGCTGGCGGTTCTTCTTCCATTGACCGCTCCGGCTCCGGGGTGAGGTCGAGCAGGTCCGGCAGATCATCCTCGACCTCCGCGTCCTCTTCCACTGACGCCACGGCTTCGACAGGCGCATTGGCCAGCGCCAGCAGGCTGGGGTCGGTTACCCCGGTCAGTTTCTTGCGCAGGCGCTGCAAATCGTCGACGCCGAGTTTGAGCAACCGCGCCGGCTTGGACTTGAGCAAGACATTGACACTTTGTTCATCGCGCAGCCGGGCCATCTCGCCCGCCAGGTTCATGGCCAGCACTTCGCGGGTGAACACCCCGGTGTTGTACTGGTAGATCGCCGCAATCAGCTCACGCAGCTCCAGCGGCAGGCGCCAGCGGGTGCGCAGCGCCGAGCCGAAGGCGGCCGAGTACTGCTGCAGCATCTGGGTGATCAGCGGCTCGTCCAGCTTGCCGCCGTTGAGCAGCCACTCCTGCAAACAGCCAAGCACCGCCAGGTCGCCCAGCGACTGCAGCAGCCCGGCGGTAAAGCAACGCTCCTGGTTCAGCTCCAGCATGCGCGCCAGGATGCGGGCGTAGTCGCCAGTGCGCTGGGACATCAGCCATAACTCGCTGGCCTTGGCCAGCAGCCCGTCATGGGTCAGCACTGCCACGCGCTTCTTACCCAGGTTGGTGGCGATCTGCGCACTCTGGCTGGCACCCAGCAGCGCCATTGCGCCACCCAGGCTCTGGATCGGCTTGCCCAGGTGCTGCGCAGCCGTGTTGGCCGCCGCGATCAGCACCGCCGTGATGTGCGGGTCGTTGCGCAATTCCTGTTCGAGCAGATGAATGTCCAAGCCCTTGGCGCCCTGGCTCAGGCCCAGCGCCGACTCGACATCCACGAACAACGGCGCGCTGTCGGCCGTTTCCCGGCGAGTGTCGAGGAACTTGTTCAGGGTCATGCCCGGCACTTTCACCGGCCCCGTGGTCGGGCATTCGAGCAACAGCCCGCGCAGCCGTTGGCGCAGGCCTTCGTTGTCCAGCGGCTTGGTCAGGTAGGCGGTCGGCAACAGCGGCAGGACTTCGCGCACACTGGCGGCATCACTGCGGCTGCTGAGCAGAATGAACGGAATCGGCGGTTGGCGACGCAGCTTGCGGATGCCGCGCAACAGGCTCAAACCATCGATGGACGGCAGTTCACGCGACGCAATGATCAGGTCGGGCAAATGGCCTTTCATCCATTCGATGGCCTGCCGGCCGTCGGTGCACACTTCCAGTTCGACATCGGCACGCACGCTCAGGACCAGATCACTGAGGTTTTCGCGAATCCAGGGGTCGGACTCCGCGATCAACACCCGCGGTACGCCAAGCAAATCTACAGCGGTCATCATGACTCTCCGACATCGATGCCTTCACCTTAGCCAATGCCGTCGCCGGTATATACCCATAGGCCGAAAAAAGACCGGCAGCGCAGAAAAAACCCAGGCGCCAGAATCGATGCAGAATCGCGCAGGAGCGACCAGCGGTCGCGAAAGGGCCAGGCCAGGCACAGCACTTTGCGCGCCTGATAGCCAGCAGGTTTTGATCCAGAACACGGCGCATACCCCGTAGGAGCGGCTTCAGCCGCGAATGCTACGAATGACGCGAATTCGGCGGTGCCTGTGTTCCCGACTGAAGTCGGTCCTGCAATTCCTACGAGGCACTGGCCAAAAAAAACCCGCCGAAGCGGGCTTTTCATTCAGCCATCAGGCTCATGCCAGTTCGTCGAAGCACTCGGCGATCAGGGCGATGCCTTTTTCCAGTTGCGCATCAGGAATGGTGACAGGCATCAGGAAGCGGATCACGTTGTAATACGTGCCGCACGACAGCAGGATCACGCCCTTCTCACGGGCACGGGCCACAACCTTGCCGACCAGCTCGGCAGCCGGCTTGTTGTGGTCGCCGCCTTCGAACAGCTCGATGGCCACCATCGAACCCAGGCCGCGCACGTCGCCGATCACCTTGTGCTTCTCGGCGATCTGGCGCAGGCGGGCCTTGAGGATCTCGCCCACGGCGTTGGAGCGCTCCAGCAGATTCTCTTCGTCGAACACCTTCAGCACGGCCAAGGCCGCGGCGCAGGCAATCGGGCTGCCGGCATAAGTGCCGCCCAGGCCGCCCGGGGCGATGGTGTCCATGATCTCGGCCTTGCCGCACACGCCGGAGATCGGGAAGCCGCCGCCGACCGACTTGGCGAAGGTGGTCAGGTCCGGCACCACGCCCAGTTGCTCGGTGGCAAAGAAGGTTCCGGTACGACCGGCACCGGTCTGTACTTCGTCAGCGATCAGCAGGATACCGTGCTGGTCGCACAGGGCGCGCAGGCGGCCCATGAAGGCCGGCGAGTTGACGTAGAAACCGCCCTCGCCCTGCACCGGCTCGATGATGATCGCCGCGATGTCCTGAGGCTGGGCATCATTCTTGAAAATGCGCTCGATGCTGGCGATCGACTCGTCTTCGCTCACGCCATGCAGCTCGCACGGTGCCTGGGCGCGGAACACGCCAGCGGGCATCAGGCCCATGCCGGCCGAGTACGGCACCACTTTGCCGGTCAGCGACAGGGTCATCATGGTACGGCCGTGGTAAGCGCCGGTGAAGGCGATCACGCCAGTACGGCCGGTGGCGGCACGGGCGATCTTGACGGCGTTCTCGACCGCTTCGGAGCCGGAGGTCACCAGCAGGGTCTTCTTGGCGAAGTCACCCGGCACGCGCTTGGCGATTTCTTCGCACAGCTCGATATAGGGCTCGTAGGCCAGCACCTGGAAGCAGGTATGGGTCAGCTTGGTCAGTTGTTCCTGAACGGCAGCAATCACCTTGGGGTGCAAGTGGCCGGTGTTCAGCACCGCAATGCCGCCCGCGAAGTCGATGTACTCACGGCCTTCGACGTCCCACACAGTGGCGTTCTCGGCGCGTTCGGCGACAATCGGGTGGATCTGGCCGACACCACGTGGAACAGCGGCGGCACGGCGTTGCAGCAGGGATTCGTTGGTCTTGCTCATGGTTTCCTCATTCGCCGCTCATCGTCGGCGTGTGGCAAGGATCAAGCGGCGGGAATCACCGGGCCAGCATACGATGATCGACTGGCAAGGCTTTCCGGCCACCATTGGGTCGGGCTACAGCAAAAAAACCGATGGAGCGTCGCTCTCGCGCCCCATCGGTTGCAAAGACCTGCTGCCGGAATCAGACCGACAGGCAGAGGTATTTGATTTCCAGGTAGTCTTCGATGCCGTACTTGGAGCCTTCACGGCCCAGGCCCGAGGACTTGATGCCGCCGAACGGCGCCACTTCGTTGGAAATCAGGCCGGTGTTGATACCCACCATGCCGTACTCCAGCGCCTCGGCCACGCGGAAGACACGGCTCATGTTCTGCGCATAGAAGTACGAAGCCAGGCCGAACTCGGTGTCGTTGGCCATCGCGATGACTTCGGCCTCGTCCTTGAAGCTGAACAGCGGCGCCAGCGGGCCGAAGGTCTCTTCCTTGGCCACGGCCGCGTTTTTCGGCACGTTGATCAGGATGGTCGGCTCGAAGAAGGTGCCTTCCAGGCTGTTACCGCCCGACAGCACCTTGGCGCCTTTGCTCAGGGCGTCGGCGATGTGTTCCTTGACCTTGGCCACGGCCTTTTCGTCGATCAGCGGACCGGTGGTGATGCCCTCTTCCAGACCGTTGCCGATCTTGAGCTTGGCCACCGCCACTTTCAGCTTCTCGGCGAACGCGTCGTAGACGCCTTCCTGCACATAGATGCGGTTGGCGCAGACGCAGGTCTGGCCGTTGTTGCGGTACTTGGAGATGATCGCGCCTTCGACCGCCTTGTCCAGGTCGGCATCGTCAAACACGATGAAGGGCGCATTGCCGCCCAGCTCCAGCGACACTTTCTTGATGTCCTGGGCGCATTCGGCCATCAGCTGGCGACCGATCTCGGTGGAACCGGTGAACGACAGCTTGCGCACGATCGGGTTGCTGGTCAGCTCGCCGCCGACTTCACCGGCGCTGCCGGTGACCACGCTGAACACGCCAGCCGGAATACCGGCACGCTCGGCCAGCTCGGCCAGGGCCAGGGCGGAATACGGGGTCTGCGAAGCCGGCTTGAGCACCATGGTGCAACCGGCGGCCAGTGCTGGACCGGCCTTGCGGGTGATCATGGCCGCCGGGAAGTTCCACGGGGTGATGGCGGCGGTGACACCGATCGGCTGCTTGAGCACGATCAGGCGCTTGTCTGGCTGGTGGCCCGGAATCACGTCACCGTACACACGCTTGGCTTCTTCGGCGAACCACTCGATGAACGAAGCGGCATAGGCGATCTCGCCCTTGGCCTCGGCCAGCGGCTTACCCTGCTCCAGAGTCATCAGGCGCGCCAGGTCGTCCTGGTTCTCGATCATCAGCTCGTACCAGCGACGCAGCTTGGCGCCACGCTCCTTGGCGGTCAGAGCACGCCAGGCCGGCAGCGCCTTGTCGGCGGCCTCGATGGCACGACGGGTCTCGGCTGCGCCCATCTTCGGCACGCTGCCCAGCACCTCGTTGGTGGCCGGGTTGTTGACCTTGATGGTCTGGCCACCGTCTGCGTCCAGCCACGCACCGTTGATATAGGCTTGCTGGCGGAACAGTTTGGAATCCTTGAGCTGCATGTCGGCCTCCTGAATAGCACCGCGCAGACGCGGAGCGGGCTGATAGAGAAATGGCGCCCTGACTGGGCATCACTGAAATTTTTATTCGCCTTGACCTGGCGCACGAAGCTTAACAGGCAGAAAGGCCGAACAGGAGCGTTTGAAATCTCAAACGAATCCTAGGGATTGTGCCGGTAAAGGACAATAGGGCGTTCGGAAAAAAGAACAGATTGGCACGGATGGTCAGTTTTTCGTGCGTCGATGTCAGGTATAGGCAATGAAATGTGCGAAATCAACAACACACGCTCGCCAGCATGGACGTGTGCGCGAGAGATGAGTATTATGGCGCCCGCATTGCACCTGTAGCTCAGCTGGATAGAGTACTGCCCTCCGAAGGCAGGGGTCATGGGTTCGAATCCCGTCAGGTGCGCCACCTTCTATCCCTTGTATTACAAGGGGTTAGCTCCACTGCCAGAAACCTGTCCTAGTCCTGAAAGTCGTTTTTGCCACAAATTTGCCACACTCAAGTGTGGCGGGAATGGTCGAAATGGCAACAATCAGGAATCGCGGCGAGTATCAGTGGGAAGCGCAAATTCGCCGTAAGGGCTATCCAGCCCAGCGAAAAACCTTCGAAACCAAATCCGATGCCCAAGCCTGGGCACGCATGATCGAAAGCGAAATCGACCGGGGCATCTTTGTCTCTCGCGTCGAGGCTGAACGCACTGCCTTTCATCAACTCATTGATCGCTACATCTCCGAAATTGCTCCGAAGCACAAAGGCGCGTATTCGGAAATCAAACGCCTGGAAGCACTCAAGCGTCATCCGCTGGCGACACGCATCGTTGCGACCCTCACCTCTTCCGACTTTGCCCGTTACCGCGACGAGCGCCTGAAGATTCGCAAGGGCAATACGGTGAAGCGTGAGCTGGCTTTGTTTCAGGGCGTGATCGAGGTCGCTCGCCGGGAGTGGGGAATTCACCTCGCGGAAAATCCGGTAAGGATGGTCAGCCGTCCCAGCTACAACGACGAGCGCTCGCGACGCCTTGACCCGATTGAAGAGCAATACATGCTCGGCGCGCTAGAGCTTCGTGAGCGACGTGCTGATGGGACCTACGCCGATGCATCACACAATCCCTGGATACGGCCCATCGTCCAACTGGCGATTGAGACAGCCATGCGCCGTGGCGAGATTTTCGAGCTGCGCTGGAAGCATGTGAACCTGGATCGTAGAACCGCGCACCTACCAGCGACGAAGAACGGACTGCCGAGAACCGTCCCACTTTCACCGAAGGCTATTCAACTGCTGAAGGATTTGCCGCGCTCGCTGTGCGGGCGAGTTTTCCCCACCACTGCCGATGCACTCAAGAAGGCCTTCGTGAGAGGTCTGGAGCGTGCGAGGCTGAAATACTTGGGAGATTGCAACGTAGCGCAGGTCACGCCTCAGGAAGACTTCCTGATCAATCTGCGCTTTCACGACCTGCGGCATGAGGCAACCTGTCGGCTTGCGACCAAGCTGCCGAATTTGATCGAGCTCGCGAGCGTGACGGGGCATCGGGAGGTGAACATGCTTAAGCGGTACTACAACATTACTGCGGAGGAGCTGGCGGCGAAGCTAGCATAATACCTATAAGCCTTGGCAGCCAGATTGAGCAAGCGCCGTCTCTGGAGCTGATTCGAATGTGCAGTCCATGGATAATCTCCAAACGCGATCACCTAACTTGCCTAGAGCCTTAGCAGCGGGCTGCCCTGGGCTATCTAAGTCAAACTCAGAAGAGTTTGGCTTGAGAGAGTCTGTAGCAGATAGCGCCTCGTACTGCTCCATTTCGTAATGAGCCGTCGTCATGAAGATCCTGATAGCTTAATGGAAGTCTCTCATGAACCTTTCCAGATCGCGCTCGGCATTGTTAGCATTGAATATGACCTCTTCGAAAAGAACTCTCATAAACTGATAGTCATTTCTTTCAAAATCATAAACCGAAAAAGGTGTCGACTGACCATCGCTACCATTCAACCGGAACCAGAAGCTACTTACTTCTCTATCCGGATCAAATTCCGAGGATATATATAGGCTCATGTCGTTGTGCGAAGCAATAAAAGACCCTCCCTCCCCTGGAATCCATTGCAATTTGTTAGACTGAGTTTGCTTTAGGACAAACTCCATAAAAACCTGAAATCTAGAAGGTATCATACGACCTCACTTTTATAAGTGTTTTTCGAAGCGGAATACCTAGACAAATCGTCATGCATCCGCTTCAATACATCAATAGTTGTTTTATAGGGATGTTCTCGCGAGCCGTCCTGCCCACCAACTTGTGGAGCATTTTTATAAGCGGCCTGTGCGTTACCTTTGGGTTTACGAACAGCAGCAACGTGCTCATAAGAGTTCAAAATCAGAATATTATTATCGTGTTCTGGCGTGTTTTTCCCGTTAGTGAACACAGCAAAGTAAATATGTTTTATCCTAGATATAAAAATCACTGGGACTGCCCTATTATTTCTAAGCTCAGCCACAGATGAATTAATTATTTCAAGACAGGAATTGACTTCCTGAAGCTCCAGCTGCAGCTTCAGACCATTGTAAGATTTGGCCGCAGCTTTAGCCATGTCGTCTGAAACTGATCCTAGTCTTGCGATTTCAAAAATAGCTACAAACAAACCATAGACGGTAACCCAGAACCCTACGAAAGCCATCACATCTGTGTCTTTCTCTGTAAGCTTCGGATAGTTTGAATTAAGAATAACAGCTAATAGCAACAGGAAAATCAAACTGAGCAAATGTACAAATCGACTTTTCAAACATCCTTTCATTTAATATTCCGTTCATTGTCAGCTTAATATTAGCCACACCAGAATTACAACCAACCACTAGGGCTACCTTCTTAAACTGTTATTTTTGCGTGCCCATCAAGGTATCTGAGCAACATTATCACGACAGAAACAAATCAGCTAGCTAGCCGAATAGCAAGGCGGCGTTCGCCCGCCTTCGTCTCGCCGCGTGCCATTTTGACGACCTTCCCTCCCCATTCGAAAAGCTGCTGGCAAGCCAAAATGGAGCGATTAATCAGCCAAAAGAGGTCATCGAGAGTAAGACCTTGAATCATGCATATCAAAACCAAGCGCTAGGCCAAGCTCTGTAGCACCCGAGTTTGTCCGCAATCGAGTAGCCGTAGCCTGATCGCGCTCACGCTGCCTAAGCCGATAAACCTCATAGAAGCATGCGACAACCTGTTCCCTGGTCAAATCAGGGAGCGTCGTCCGACGCTTGAGGGTGTTCACTATTTTCCGTGCGCAAAGCTGAGCTGCTTCTCGCTCATACGACCGGAAAGCCAAATCGCGGAAAGCCCACATGCTGATCCAGCCGCTTGATAACGCCCATAGCGTCAAACGCTGATGGGTCGACCAAGCCATACGCGTGTGGCCGCTCAAGTACCTCCGGAGAATCCGGCCGTCCGCGTCTTTGAATCCGTAAATTCCCAGCTCTGTCAGCAACCGCTCAAGAGCTACGCGCGACATCCCTGACTTGCGCAAAATGGCTGAGAACAGGTACTCAAGCAGATCCACGGGGACGCGGACAACAAAGTTTCTCCGGCTCGTTTCCTCATGACGTTTCAGTTCACGAAAAACAAGCTGGAAAGCTTCATCCGGGTCGACATCTGCATCGGGAATGTGTGGTTGCATGGAACCATTCTTTGGCTAATTCGCGCATCTGTCAAAAAGGTGTCCTAGTGAATCTGCAGTCGCATGGCGAAAGCTGGAGGCATTCCATAGCAGCCTAGCGAGAGTCACGATGAGCATCGATTACGAAACCATTCAAAAAGTTCAGAAGCTAGCAGATGACGTACTGATCGGCGTTGCCGAGGTCGCTGCATTGACAGGCTTCAGCGCTCTGACCGTGCGTCAGCGCAAATTGCCGGGGCTTGAGCCCGTTCCCGGCCTGTCACGCTTGCGATGGCGGCTAGGTGATCTCAGACAGTGGATGCGTACCGGGGCAATCACATCGGCTCCTCTCCTCAAGCAAGCCTCGACCGAAGGAACACATAAAGTCGGGCGCCCTACCAAGAAGTCTCAGGTGGAGGCTCGGAAATGAGTGAGCTGGAATTGTCGGTTGATGTCGCCACCGGGCAGGAACCACAGGATCAATTGAAATCCAACACCTATTGGTTTCACATTTTCCAGGCCATGGTGGATCACGAACTCGCAAAGCTAGGACCGTATGCATTCGCGGTCTACTGCGTGATCAAATCCCACTGCGATCTCAGAACGGGACTCTCGATTCCTTCAATCCCAACCATCGCTCGCAAAGCTGGGATCAGTCCGCGCCAGGCTATGCGCGAGATCAAAACGCTTGAAACCCGAGGCTACATCAGCAGGACGCGGTCCCGTAAACATAACGAATATAAGCTCACGGAAAAAATCGCAATTAGCGACTCGCAAGGCAGACCCAGAGGCCAAGCACAGTGGGAGTACCGTCCAGCCCAGATCAAAAGCACGGTTGATGAACTGAAACGTATGCTCTTCAACAGGGAGGCAGTCGGCCAAGGTATTCACATCGAAAACCTACAGATCATCGAGAACCAGACCAACATTGGCTTCCAGATTAGCCAAGCTGACTTGGATCATTTGGCCGAGAGCAATCCGGACATCTACACCAAGCTGCTGTCTATCCGGAACTCGATCCGGGAGCGCAAGGCGACCAAGACATGAGTTATACACAGGACCGCCAGTCACGTGACAGGGTGGCATGCATGCGCTCGCGTCAGGTGACTGTGTGACATGTGTAACCTGATTTGAGGTGACACAGAGTCACCCATACAAGAAGAGAAAAAAACATATCAATTGGAACACCCTTGCTGCTCGCGACCCGACAAGATCTAGGAACGCGGCAAGCCATGATAACGATCCGCAGGAGGTCTCAACGATGATCCAACCATCAGATGCTCATAGACTGGAAATCGCCCAGGACGTCTTGGGTTGCTTGATAGCGCTCCGTTCCGAATCGATTTTCTACGAGCGGAAGAAAGCCCAACCGAATGTTGAAATCATCAGCCAGTGGAAAGCAGAGCGGAACACCCTCTTCGACCTGACCCGCAGTTTGGACTGTAACGACCGGGATACCATCGAGAATGTCATCGCGACCTATGGCCCCTCTGCCAGAGCTCTGTTTGATCAGGAAGGTAGTATGAGCAGCTAGCCCTGCGCACCGGCTACCCAAAGGGCGTATCAGTTAAGGCGTTCCACTTTACTGACATGCGTTCCGCCGCCCTGAGATGCTGCACTCAATCTGAATTGGGCGGCGTGGAGCGTCTGGCAGGTTTTGACTCGGGAATGAGCTCAGGTATCAGATTGAGCTCTCCCGCATAGACCATGAGGGTTCCGCACCTGGTAAACGGCTTACCACCGTTCATCGCGTCTACAGATTTCCGTCGCAGTGCAAGCGACCACATTTTCTTCAGCCAGCTTTCACTCATAGCGTTTACTCCAGATATGGATGACGTACCCAGATTTGCCTACCGAATGCCTCCCTCAGCATCGCCAGATATACCTCTCCCTGTGCTACCAGATGTTTTTCTCTTTACCCGAGTGATCCTGGCACAGTCACCAACGGCAACTGCGCGCACGTCACAATACCAACACCATCACAGCCAACGCCCTCCTTTGTACAGCGTCGTGTTGCCGTGTTTTCTGAAAATTACCGCGCTCACTTCGCAAAATATTTTGATGATCAATTTTGTTAGGGCGATGGCGTCTGACTCTTGTGTTTATCGAGTCATTGGACGATTCCCCTGCCCCCTCCCCAACGATGCTTTTGTTCATCAAGGTCCAAGAAATCCAGCACATACGTACAGACAACTTTTCTGACCAAAATCGTTCACAACGGCTGCAACCATTTGGTGGATAGGAACTGGGACAGGGTAGGGTTTGTACTCCCGCCATGAATGGCGTACGTACAACCGGCAACGCGGCAGTCGTTTCACTTCTTTGCTTTGCCTACCGTCCCTGCTCAGGGCGAGCCCCGAGACCCCACTACGCCGATTGGCCGGAAAGTTTTGGTGGAATTCGCTCCCGCCGGAGGTTCATAACTCGGTAGAGATGCCCCACAGCGCAAGAACCTCATGCTCCGCCAGACCTTCCCCCCGCTGAGCCAATCCGAGGGGCGAAATGAGCGCCTCATGCTCGACGATTTGCTGTTCAAGCAACCGCCCTAAAAGCAGCAGCTCTCCCTGTGCTTCAAGTGCGCGAAGCTGTTCGGGAGAATTAAACGCCCAGCGGTCAAGAATCTGCCAGCCGCATGCATTATACGAAGTGGAACGGCGGACAGACTCGATGGCCGTAGCCGCCAGGACGCCAGACGCGATTCTCAATGGCATGTGCTCAATGAGCATGTGCAGATTCCCTTTTTTGTAGGCAATGGATCATTCGTGTGTTCTGTGCAATGGAAGATGGTCTGAAGCCACCTTTGCGCCTCAGTTCTCGAATGTGAGCGAGCGAAAAACCGAGAGTGGATAGGACGGCAACATCGTCAGAGGCCAGCGCTTGATTGGCCAAACGCATAGTGGTGTTGGCTTGCTTCAGTTGAGCGATATCTACCTGCCAAACGCTGCCTGCAGTTACGTCCGTCATCGGGCTACTCCGAATGAGTAAGTGAAGGCTCCATCAACCAGCTAAGTGCTGAAGATTGAATGCAGCCGTGCCTCAGTATTGGTCACGTCCGCCGTTTTAAGCGCGAGGCTGAACGTCGGAATTGCCAAATCGCTGGTCAACAGCTCCAATCGATGGTTGCTCTTGCCGACTGGAAGGATGCGCCAGGACTGAATCTCATCCAAACGGAAGAGATGACCGTCCTGACCCACGGGGTAGGCCAGCAACATTTTCGATTCCAGGTCGACACCAACGTAGGCGTCATTGATCTTCGCGAACACCTCCACGTGCGGGTGGAACCCTTCAGCCTGATAGCCAGCGACCATTCTCCTCAGCTTCTCGGCACAGCGTTGGCTGATTCGGGAGAACAGCCATACGCCCCCTACGAAGTAGAGAACCAAAACCCAGAACAACCAACGAATTGCTGGGTCTTCGCTACTGGTCAAACCCAAAAAAATGGCAGGTTGAAGCCAGAAAAAACCACCACAACTAGCAAAAGCGCACCCACCGGCAAACACCCGACGGCCCATGCCACGCGAAACAACTCCCAGATAAGTCTCATGCATCCTCCTAAACCAAACGTGCACGAATACGAATACGAATACGAATACGAATACGAATACGAACAAAATAACTGAAAATCAGATATCCGGAAAGCAGATATAGCTTGTTAGCCGAACCATGATGGGATGCGGCTATGACCAAGGCTATTTATCGACGTGAGCACGTTATCTTTCTGCAGGTACTAAAGCGAATGCGCGTTGAATCAGGGCTGACCCAGGCCCAGTGCTCCGCCGCGCTAGGAAGGCCGCAGTCATTCATGAGTGATGTCGAGAGAGGGGTAAGACGGCTGGATACGGTTCAGCTTCGTGACTTGTGCCTTGTTCTGAATAATGACCTAGTAAGCTTCGCCACCACGCTCGAGGCCACCCTCAGGGAGGGATTATGAAAGGGCGCGGAATACAGGTACAAATTGACGGGGCTTGGAAAACGGGCGTTCCGTCTGGGTTGCGCTTCAGATAGTAACCGCTGCCAAAATCAAGCAGCCCACTTTCGTCCCTCGCTCGCATAGTCCACTATCAACTCGAATACATTGTCGCACTTCTCTTTAAACGTTACACGATCATAGCTATCAGGAAGATTACTGTGTAGAACCTGCTCCACTGTAGTTCTAACCACACGTTTACTTTGACCGTCCTTAAACCAATCCTGCACTAAAACTTTAGGCTGGCCTTTCAAAAGTCGAATCAAAAGAGACTTGGCTGCCAATTTAACCTTTTGATTTTCCTCAACTGTCATATTTTCTTTCTTCAGAAGATCAAACAGCTCCAACTCGTCTTCGCTCAGTCCCTCTTGAGTATGACGCTCTGCCTCGGAGCTAAGTGCTTCGAGGTAACGCATCAACTCCTCGTGATAGTCTTCAGTAGCAGTACCACCGGAGTTATAACGGTCAATAATCTCCTGCAAGCGTTGCGCAAAGTCGCTACGGGTTTTATTGGCGGCCAGCATCTGCGCCACCTTTCTTTCCAGAAATCCACGCAGATCGGCGATCTCAATATTCTTATAAGTAGTTTTCTTGAACTCTTCGCGTAGCTTGTCGAAATCAATCTTGCTCAGATCCCACGTACGACCTTTCTTTACGATCTGATAGCAGCCCTGCGATTCTTGTTGGTGAAAGGCTTCGGCGTTATCCACCACTACACTTTCATCCAGTAGTTCATCGATGCGCCGCGTCACTACATCGATATCCACATGCTCTACCAGGCTATCAACCACCCCGCGCAGATAATCAAATGCCGCCACTATACGTACTAATGAGTTACCAAGAATTTCCGGTTTGCATGCCTCATATAAGGCAGTAATCGTGTTTTGGTATACATTGAAGGTTTTGCGCCACTCCTCGCTGCCGAGCAAAATGTTAGCGAATTCATTGAAGCGGCTGAGACTCTTGAAGATCTCCTCACGCCCAAGAACCTCTTCCAAAGCAATGTCACGCTCGCGACAGTAGCCCAGCCCCTCAGCAATGGCGTCGTCCAGCAACCCGCGCAGCACACTTTTATCCTGCACAGGTGGTTCATCGGTGCCTTCTTCACCTTGAGCGTAATCCTTCAAGGCTTGCTTCATATTGCGGAAGACATTGTAATAATCGATGATTTCGCCATTGCCTTTGCTCACACCGTTGATCTGATGCGAGGTCACACGGTTAGCGCGGGCGATGGTCTGCATCAAGGTGTGGCCCTTCATGGGTTTATCGAGATACAGGGTGGACACGGTCGGCGCATCGAAGCCGGTAAGCCACATGGCGCAGACAAATACCAGTTGCAGAGGATGCTCTGTGTCTTTGAAATTGTGCTCTACATCATGACCATGCGCATCCAGAGCATTCATACGCTGGCGATGTCGGGAAATTTCTAGACCCTGCAGCTTAAACTTTCCCTCTTCACCAGCCTCCTCGCTGATCACAACGGCCATCTGCACATCGTGCATATAGCCGACGATCTTTTTCAGCCGGGCTTTTTCCACCTCATTGGGCGTGTCCTTGATCCGCCCACGCAGAGCTTTCAGTTCTTCCTTCCAAAGCCGCTGTACCTTGTCGTGCAGCTTTACCGCAGTGAACTTGTCCACGGCGATGACGATGCCCTTGCCCAGGTAACCACGGCGCGGAAAGTGGTAGACGATGTCGCGGGCGATGGTCTCCAGGCGGTCGTCGCGCTTGATCACCTGCACTTCCTGAGCGAACTGGCGTTCGAGCTTTTCCTGCTGCGCCTCGTCGAGGTTTTCCTCTTCGAGGATCTGGTAGAACTCCTCGCTGAGGTCGTCGTTCTGGATCAGCACCTCGGGCACGCGCTTCTGGTAGAACAGCGGCACGGTGGCGCCGTCGTCCATCGACTGCTGGAAGTTGTATTCGGAGACGTAGTCGCCAAACCACTGGTTGGTCTTCCGCTCGCGGCCCAGCAGCGGCGTGCCGGTAAAGGCGACGAAGTTGGCCTGAGGCAGGCCGGCGCGCATGTTTTCCGCCAGGCTCTTGTACTGGGTGCGGTGCGCCTCGTCGACGATCACCACGATATCGTCGCGATTGGACAACAGCGGGTAAGCCTTGCCTTTGTCGTAGCGGAATTTCTGGATCAGGGTGAACACCAGGCGCTTGCTCTGACCGAGGAAGGCGCGCAGCTCCTCGCTGTTTTTCGGCCGAGCGGCCTCGTGGCTTTGCACTGTGCCGGTATTGAGGAAATTGCGGAAAATTTGCCCGTCGAGATCGTCGCGGTCGGTGACCACCAGAAAGGTGAAGTGTCCCGGTAGTTTGCGCAGGATCTTGCGCGCATAGAAGATCATCGAAAAGCTCTTGCCAGAGCCCTGGGTGTGCCAGAACACCCCGAGTTTGCCTCTTAGTGCCTTGCGCTGCTGGAAGCGCGCGAAGGCGCGATTGACGCCGATAAACTGGTGGTTCTGGGCGATGATCTTTTGTGTCTGCTTGTGGAACAGCACATAGTTTTCCATGTAATCCAACAGCCGCTCGGGGGCGAGCAGACTGTCAATCACCCGCTCGATGCTGGTGCCTTGCTCCTTGATCTGTGCGCGGTCGAGCTTTTCCTTCTCGTCATCCACTCGCAGCCAGCTGAAAAAGTGCTCCCACTCCGCGGTCAGGCTGCCAATGCGGGTTTCTAGGGCATTGCTAAGCACGCAAAAGGCGTTGGTGAGGAACAGTTGTGGAATGGTTTGGCGGTAACGCACCAGATTGTCGTCGTAGGCATTGCGCAGTGGAATTTTGGCGTTTTTCAGCTCGATAAATACCAGCGGAATGCCGTTTACATAGAGCAGCACATCCGGGCGCAAGTACCTATCGTTGATGCCCTTGATCCATAGCTGGGTCACGGCAAGAAAGTCGTTATTGCTCACCTTCGAAAAGTCGATCAGTCGCAGCTGCTCCTGCTGCCATTGATCATCCTGTTGGAAACGCACGGCGATGCCTTCACGCAGTATCGCATCCAATTCGCGGTTGGCGGCGACCAGGGTCATGGCTTGGCGTCGCTCAGAAAACTGCGCCAAGGCCTGTTCCAGCGCCGCATCGGGTATGTGCGGATTCAACCGCCGGGCGGCGGCCTGCAATCTGTCGCCGAGGACTACATCGCGCTTGTCGCGGCGGCCGGAGCCGTCTTGCAAATCACCGGGCTGCGCGGTCATGCAATTGAGCAACTCATAACCGTACTGCTCGTGCAGTCGCACCAACAGAGTACTTTCGATATCGTCCTCGGAAAACAGATTAGGCATGGACTACTTCCTGGCGGGCCGTGTCGGCCTCGCGCATGCTGGGGGGAAACTGGATGTCCAGTTGGTCGACGGGTAGTTTGCCGGATATTAGGCGGGGCAAAAGCTGGTTTCTGGCTTCGATCAAGAGCTGGTTTGCCTTTGAGAGCTTCAGCATTTTTTGCAGAAGCGTGGACGCAGATTTATCAAATTCTTCAAGAGTGGCTTTGTCTGGTAAGCCGATTTTTACAGCATCGAGTTCTTTGCGCTTAATGTGCTTCATCGTTGAACCCGTGGTTAACGAATCAAAAATGGGCAGGCAGAATTTGATTGATAAGTACAAAAAGCTGCTGGGAACGCCTTCAACAGGCGCAACCTTGAACAAATGCTGGTTCAAAAGCCCCTGGCCTTGGTCCCACACCTTTACGGCCAGGGTTGCAGACCACGAAAAAATGATAGCTCCGTCATCGAAGTGATATTTCTTGGCAATTGACTCACCACTGTTTCGTGGGGTGTCAGCCGTAACCCCACCATTTATTTCCTTGATCTTGATGACCGGGATGCCGTCTAACGATAGATCGGATGGCTTAAACGCATAGCCGTTAAGGTATGTTCCAAGAGATCCAAGCCCTGTTTGCTTCCAGTCCACAGGCATCCCTTTCTCGAACCTCGCATGCTGATTCCCAGGAAAGCGAAAGCGCACAAACCATTCGCGGTAAAGCTCCTCGGCCATCCGCTCCAGCAGCTCGATACGGCGCCGGTTGATATCGATCAGATCGTCGTAGGAGGAGAGAACGGCGGCAATCCTCTCTTGCAGAGCAAGATCTGGACAACGTACTTCAATTTTTTCAAATACGGATTTCGGGACTATCGGGGTGTCAATACCAGAATTATATGAAAAAATAATCCGCTCGTAAGTTCGGAGCAGGTAATACACAAATCGGTAATTGTGCCTTTCGTTCGGTACAACTGTATTTATCTGCTGATTAGTTATGCACGGCCGCGTCGTTATACCCATTTTGCCAAAGGCAAAGCTCAGGCTGGTGAACATAACCGAATTTTCTGGAATAACTTGGCCTTTGAATTTTTCCAAGGCGCGCGTGGTTATTTGGGTTTCAGTTTTAGAGACAAAACAGCTGTCTCGTGTCAGGTCTTTCGGCGACACAAAAAGCTCATCGCCTCCATAGTATTCAGCGCTTCCGGTGGGCGGCGTTTTTCCTGTGACCACCCGTCCCACCTGTTTGATAGGAATAACATTCCAGCCACTCATCAGTAGCGCTCCTTGTGGGTACGAACCGTACTGGCAAGCGTACTCAAGACTCACCAGCCAGTTGACGGATATTCTGAGCGATGACGTCTTCTAGCTGGCGGGCCTCGCTGTTGAGGCGAATCAGTTCGTCGTTCATCACCAGCAAGCCGTCGACAAACTCCTTTTCGGTCTTGCCGTCTTCCTCGATCACCACACCGACATAGCGGCTGGGGTTAAGCGAGTATTCCTGTCCCTTAACCTCTGCTGGGCTAGCCAGCTTGCACAGGCCGGTGACGTCTTCGTACTGGGCAGCGGGGAAGCGTTCTTGCAGCCAGTGGATATGCTGGAAGTAGGTTTCCGCGCCCTTTACTTCGCCATGCGATTTTTCCAGGGCGGTTTTCAGGGCTTTGGTGTCGCGGTCGATACTGGCTCGTTTGCCTTCGGCTTTGGCGGCTTCGGCCAGACGCTTCTCGTGCTGACGCACGGCCTTGTCCAGGCGCTTGAGGTTGGCATGCAGGCCGGCGAAGAAGGGGTCGAAGGTTTCTCGCAAAGCATGCTGGGCCTGGTTTTTGGCATCTACTTCAACATTGCTAAGGTGCGTGGCTTGGTAGTCGGCGTAGGCATCCTGCAATGGTTTCAGTTCGACCCATTGCTCGCGCAGGTCCTGCACAGCATCACGGCCTTCGGCTTCCTGCAGCAGATGCAGCAACTGCTCGGATAGAGGTTGAATATGTGGCTGGTTTTCCGCCAGACGTGCCACACCGGCGGCGAAGTAATAGTCGACCAGGCGCACGAACTCGTCACGCTGACCGCGGTGCAATTTGCTGATGATGGCGACGTTCTGCACTTGTTCGTCATTCAGCTCGCGCAGTGAGCGGGTGAGCTGGGTGAAGACGTTGCGTGCGTCGATAAACAGAATGCGGTCGTCTAGCTTGGCCTTGTCGAAAAACCACAACGTGGCTGGCAGGGAGACGGTGTAGAACAGGTTCGATGGCAAGCTGAGCATGCCGTAGATCAAGTTTTTTTCAATCAGCGTCTGACGAATCTCGGCCTCGGAGTGGCGAGCGTCGGACGCCGAGTTGGCCATGACCAGCGCGGCACGACCTTTGGGTTTGAGCGAGGTGGCAAACAGATTGATCCACAGGTAGTTGCCATTGGGTACGGTTTCCTTGCCTTCTTCGCCTTTCTTGACTTTGGATTTGTTACGCGGAATGCCATAGGTGTTGAAGCGACGGTCATTCTCCACAGATGCCAGTGATACGTCGTCGACGTTGAATGGCGGATTGGCCATCACATAGTCGAACTGGCCGAAGCTGTTATGCGGATCTTCGTAGTAGCTGTTGGCTTGCATAATGGTGCCACGTAGGCCGTTGACAGCCAAGTTCATCTTGGCCAGCTTGACGGTTTCCAGGGTCTTCTCCTGGCCGTAGACGTAGATATTGCTGTCCCTGGCGTGATGGACGTCAGCACGGTGCTGCTCAATGAACTGAGCGGACTGCACAAACATTCCCGCTGAACCACAAGCTGGATCGTAGACCTTGCCACCGTGGGGCTCGATGATTTCCACCATCAGCTTGACCACCGAGCGCGGGGTAAAAAACTCACCGCCGCCCTGGCCTTCGGAGAGGGCGAACTCGGCGAGAAAGTATTCGTAGATTTGGCCGAAGATATCGCCACTGGCATTCTGGGGAATGTCGTTGAAGGTACGCAGCAGCTCTTTGGGGATGCCCTTATTCTGTGCCGAGCGGGTAAGCCGGAAGTATTCGTCCTGGGGTAGCACGCCCTGCAGCTCAGGCTTGTACTCTTCGATGGCCTTCATCGCTTCTTTTATAGCCCCGGCGATGTCCTTGCTTTCTTCCAGATTGAGCAGGTAGTCGTAACGGGCATGGTCGGGCAGGTAGAAGCCGCACTTCTCAATGGCGATATCCGCCAGCGACTTTTCCATGCGGGTGTCTTTGTAGGCGAGAAAGTCGCGGTGGATGGCCTTCTCGTGCTGCTTGAACTTGTTGTCGGCGAACTTGAGGAAGATCAACCCCAGAACGGGTGTGGAGTATTCGCTGGCCTTGAGGTCGGAGTTGGCTCGCAGGTTATCAGCGGCACGCCAGAGGTCGGCTTCGAGTTTCTTCAACTGCTCTTGGGTCATGGAGGTCTGCTTAGGGTATTCGGAGTTGTGCTCAACGTATTGTCAGAGAGTATCCCAAAGCTCGCAGGGGGGTTCCAGTCAATCGCTGTCACTTACGCCGAGCGCCATGTCATATGGGGGGGTGCAGCGAAGCTCAACGCACTCGCGACATCTATAGTTTTGCCACAAATTTGCCACACTCCGCTGGCTAATTGTGGCGAACGCAAGCTTTCCCCAGCTAACACAACTCATTGATTTCCCAGCTAATCCCCGCTAACGTATTGATTCTAAACGTCGACTTTTAGGACTCCGAAGGCAGGGGTCATGGGTTCGAATCCCGTCAGGTGCGCCATCTTTCCACCCCTTGTGTCACAAGGGGTCAGCACTTCCGCTAAAAGCCTGTCCTGATTCTGAACGTCGTTTTTGCCACCGTTGAACGTGACGCGAACGCTCAAGTCGGCAGCCATCAGCAATCACGGTACAGCCCCCAAACAACCGAATCCGATGCCCAAGCCTGGGCACGCATGATCGAAAGCGAAATCGACCGGGGCATTTTTGTCTCTCGCGTCGAGGCTGAACGCACCGCCGTTCATCGACTTGTTGATCGCTACATCTATGAGATCGCTTCGAAGCACAAAGGCGCGTATTCGGAAATCAAATACCTGCAAGCACTCAAGCGTCATCCGCTGGCGACACGCATCGTTGCCATCCTCACCTCTTCAGATTTCGCGCGTTACCGTGACGAGCGCCTGAAGATTCGCAAAGGCAACACGGTGAAGCGTGAGCTTGTGTTGTTTCAGTGTGTGATTGAGGTCGCTCGCAGAGAATGGGGAATCCCTCTCGCCTAAAGCTATTCACTGGCTGAAGGGTTTGCCGCGTTCATTATGCGGTCGAGTATCCCCCACCACTGCGGATGCCCTCAAGAAGGCCTTCACACGCGGCTTGGAGCGCGCGAGGACGAAATACTTAGGCGATTGCTGTGCTTTTGCATTTGACGCTCTCAATACACTTTTAGATAGCCGGCCATGAAATAGCGTCAGAGCTCAACCATGCTATTCGGTCCGACTTAACCAGAGGATTTTTAAAAAAATCTTCAACTGCCAGCCATGCTTTTTTGGGTTGTATAAAAGAACCCGCAGGAACAAATTGGTCGTCCCCAAAGTCTTCAACATGATTCATTTTCGGTTGATCACATATTGAGAAATATTCAGCCCCCCTGCGCTCACCAGCAGCTCTAAAGTTGTACCTAACAGAAACACCGAGTTCTTTGTTCTCCAACACGGCCAGCTCAGACTTGTCACCTTTATCACTGACAAAGCTAAAAACCCCATCACCGCCCCCTTTCTGCCACATCGAAGGCTGATAGTTTAAAAAAAGTCGGCATAAAACTGCAGCTTTGGATTTTCATCCACATCTTGATCCAGGAAAATACATTTGAATTCAGACATGCCAACCTCTACCGTGCCCTGGAGTTAACCGTAACTTTTTCGCCATTTTCAATCACCCCATTGATAACATCAATCTTCATCTCATGCATAAGTTCAGGTAGAGACTGTTTGCAGGTGATCGCATCTGGTTGGCTGATTCCCAGATCTTGGCTGCTAGCTGTTGCTTGTTCACGGCGAGTACTTTTAGGGATTTGATCAGGCAAACCGGATGAAATGTTCGGCCTTGAGCAGGGCTGAGCCGGCAAAAGGATGAGATTTCAATAATGCGCCGAAGTATCGCACCCGCAAGGTGCCCATGAAAAGCTATGAGTACGGTTAGCGGGTGGATACCGTCCCAAACTGCAGATGGGCCAGAGTGTGTAAAAACGCTTCGTCAAAATTGAAGTGTGCACGTCTACGTTAAATCTGAAATTTATCGGCACCTCTGCAGATGTGGATTTCGCGTAGAAACGCGATTTCCAGTCCGATTTTGAGCACCCGCTACATCTATGAGATCGCTCTGAAGCACAGTCCGACCCGGCCATGATGAGCGACAGCCCAGTCAACTCAAACGCTGCCCTCACGCTCGATAACCAGAATCCGTGCTTCTCCACGCGGGTGCGCAACATGTTCACATCCAGCCCCTGCGTAAAACACGTCGCCAACCATCAGGGTTACGAGGTGCTCAATGCCCGACTCGCGATAATGCATATCTACCGTGCCGTCGAGGACTGCGAACACTTCCTCACCATCATTGACATGCCACTTGTAGGGTTGGTCAGTCCAGTGAAGACGGACGGTGGTTCCATCCAGGTTGGCGATCTCGTCAGCCCCCCAAGCGCGCGTGGCGGTGAAGTCTTTGCTACGAATAACTCTCATCGGATTTCAGGTCTCGAGCAGGTGGTGATTTGTACCCTATCAGAATCTTTGACCCTCGACTGCTGGACGAAAAGAAGACCTGGACTGAACGGGAGCTGATGGCTGCCTTCTTTTTCGTTAGGTTTTGTACGAAAGAATATTGCGACATACAACGGCCAGAAGCTGCCAGTCAGCGGCGTCGACTGCTACTCTCCGCCTTTCTGGATTCAGCGTTGCTTATAACCTGAGGTTGTATGAATAACCAACTTGCCATTTTGATAAGCGATTACCAGGCACGTGTTAGCACCGCTGTGGACATGATGCATCGGTCTGGCATCCCGCAGCCCTTGACCAATACAGATTGGGTGGGGACTGACATCCCTCAGCACGGAGAGCTAGAAGGCGGAGTTCGTTACTTCAAGCACGGCTATGGCTGCGCAGTCAGCCTCCCCACAGGTACAGTAGACTTTGACTTTGGGGCGCAGGGTGAGATCAATGGCTTCGACGCGTGGCGACTTGCCGGTTTTGCAGGCGACGCACTGCCGAAATACGGTTTTGCTGATGAGGATGCACTCATAGAGTGCTTCAAAGCAGAAGTTGCCGCCGGTTCTCTCGTGTATTCCGGGTACATTCTCTATTACCTGGCGGACGACACCTGACACTGTCTGTCGACAGGGTCCGTTCTGGCCATGTATTAATTTCCCAGCCCAGAACGCCTGCCTGGAATAGCCGTCGGTCTGTAAGCATCGGCCGAAGGGCCCTGCTTTACCCTGGGTGTCTTCGCAGAGCGGTCTCGCCTTTGTTGAACCCGCAACGCGGAAGGCGCCCAGGGGGTGCTGTTGGTCGATGGCTGCCTTTAGCAAAAAGCTGCTATCGACCCAGGTTGTGTGAAACGGATTTGTCAGCACTTTGGAAGGTGCCGCAGATGATGTTCCCTCCTGCCATATCGTTCCCTATCGTGGCTTCGAAGCTTGGATTAGGCCGCTCGCGCTTACGTGTCTAACGTCGATTTTTTGCTGGTCTACGCCCGTTGCGAGCGACCAATTAATCCAAGGTTTGATGAACAATCCTGCGATTCTTTGACCTTATGGTGGTCGAGCTCGCGACGGGACCTTTCAATCATTTCTTACCTGTTTGAGCCAATTCCAGAAAGGATCACTGGATTCATGCGCGTCCATGCTTGTTGTGCTTGAGATGATATCTGATGCGCGCGCCGGGACGCTGAGGCCAAGCGTGCGCTCCACGTACGCCCGCAATGCCCGAGGTGGTGCTGGGTAGTCATCCTCTGCGTATTGCTGCTCGCGCAGTTCGGCCGGTGTTCTCGTAAACTCCTCTGGCCAGCAGTGCTCGTTGTAACCAATAGCCAGTAAGCGAAGCAGGTCTTGCGTGCTATTGGTCAAGACGCAGAGCATGACTGATCCCGAGCCCGAGCCAAGATGGACGATTCGCTGCTGATCGTGGTCGTCCAGCCACAACCCTGCCCACGATCCATCGCCACCCGTCCTGAGGAATATTGATAGCCGCTCGTTTACTCTGGGATCTTCGCAGGCCGTCCATTGAGCAGTATCGGCGGAGTCCGGAACGTGAAAGGCGGTGATAGCGCTGTTGTTGTATTCAGGTTCGGGATGCAACGTCATGTAGCGGCCCCCGGTCCTATAGTGGCGGACGCAGCCTAGGGCTTCCAGGAATTCCATGGCCTGTCGTAATACTGGAGGTACCGGATTGCTTGCCGGGAAGGCGGCCACTAACTCGTCG
This sequence comes from Pseudomonas ovata, assembly GCF_003131185.1. GTDB lineage: Bacteria > Pseudomonadota > Gammaproteobacteria > Pseudomonadales > Pseudomonadaceae > Aquipseudomonas > Aquipseudomonas ovata. The sequence goes on from NZ_QFFU01000004.1 coordinate 205,876, forward strand.
GTGAAGTTCATGTCTTTCCTGACCATTGTCTTTAGCGATTACCGTGAATGAAGGTGGATTGCTAGGCCCGGAATAGATCGCCATGTGCCACCCAATGACCGCTTCTGGCCGGTTAGCGCCGGTCTGACTTCGACCGGCGCTACACATGGTTAAACCTCAGTCTGTTCCGCCATCTCCAAGGCGTCATCGACCTCAATCCCCAGATATCGAACAGTGCTCTCCAGCTTCGTATGGCCGAGCAGCAACTGAACCGCCCTCAGGTTCTTAGTCCTACGATAGATCAGTGATGCCTTTGTGCGTCTCATTGTGTGCGTGCCATACATGGCTGGATCAAGGCCAACGGCTTTCACCCAGCCTTTGACGATGCGAGCGTATTGACGTGTAGATAGATGGTCTGAAGTATGCAGCCGGCTAGGGAAAAGGTAGTCCTCGCTGCGTAACTGGGACCGATGTATCCAAGCCGCGAGAGCAGACCGTGTTTGCTCAGTGATTTCAAATTGCACAGGCCGCTGGGTTTTCTGCTGCATCACTATAGCTCGTGATGAGACGTGCTCACCATGAGCGACATCGCGCACGCGGAGCGTGGTTAAGTCGCAGGCTCGGAGCTTGCTATCGATGGCCAGATCGAAGAGAGCCAGATCTCGGGTTTTTTCCGCAATTTGAAGCCTTACTCGAATGGCCCAGATGTCTCTCAGTCGGAGTGGGGTTTTCTGCCCGACCAGTTTTCCTTTGTTCCAGGGCTGACGGATGCTGGTAGCAATGATGTGCATGACAAGTCCTCCACGTGTGGAAGGACAAGGATGGCTAGTCGGAGCAGCTGTCGCTAATCGGCCCATAGCGGACGTTCAAAAAGGGCAGCTAACGCCCCAAAGAGGACGGTCGCAACAAGCAGCTTTCGGGCAAAAGCTGCTGGCTATCTGAGAGAGCCGATCCCCGTCGACAACCGATACTGGAGAGGCGGCCATCCCCTCGCACGGTGCAAGCGAACTTCGGCACCAAGGTGACCGCAGCCAGCAGCACTTGACTAACACTAGTACGTCACACTAGTATGACACCATGTACATAAAACAGGTGCCTTGCCATGAAAGAACTTCTAAACGCTATCACTAAGCTCGAAGTCCTCACCCAGGACCAATACAGTCGCCGCTTTCCAGGTAAGACCACTGTTGGTGAAATTGTGCTCGGCATGGGAGATCTTGTGGAGGTCTTGCGCAAGGAGAATGGCCTAACGCGGGAAAAGATCTGCGAAATCGCAGACGTGTCTCCGGCTGGGCTCGATCGGTGGCGCAAAAACGGGTATGGCAGAAAAATAAACTGCGAAAAGCTCATTGACTATTGCGAGCAAAAAGTGCGCCCACTCAAAATCAACAATGAGGCTGTCATTTCTCCTAATGCCAGCGTGGCTGAAAGCCTGCGCTCGTGCAGTCCGGCGCAATTGGAGAAAGTTATTCAGGAGGCGTTGCAGTTAAGTCTCGGATTCCCCAATTCGCTCGTATGCACCATGGTAAAAATGGAAGCCGGCAGCGATGGTCACCGGCTTGAAATCCTAGTGCGCTAATCTTGTGCGAATCGCGCCAGAGCTTCATTACCAAATTATTGAGCACCTGGCCATTAGCAGCTCTTTTCGAAGTGTTCCAATGAGCCGATAGCTGTCCTCTGCAATGGGGCATCCGCGACCCACTCCTACCGAGTCATTGCGGCCATTCGAAGATGTCCGGCCAAAAGCGGACGTTTCAAGAGAGTATAGGTCTCTAATACATCAAAGCCAATTCAATCATGCAGCTGCGCGCGGCGATCAAATCAACTCGGCTCCAGCTCTATCACCGAGCCCGTAAAAAATTGTAGGAATGCAATGGACTCCTTTCTTAATGCAACACTGGGTACGTTTTTCACCCCTCGGATGGAAGTGCGCCTTTTCGATAAGGTGGAGAAATTTACAGCGGAAGCCGCAACGACCGGGAGCGTACTGACATATTTCCATGAACACGTCCATTACTTCCAGACACTGTTCACAGGTTACGGCCACATTCAATGGAGTAGCTATAGGCAGGCTTCCGGCTTCATGCGTCGTAAATGGGAAGAGATGTGGCCCGTCATGGGCGGGCCGAGGATTCCCCTAGCCAACTGCAATACGAGACTGGACGTACATCAGTACGCTCGCTACCTCTACCTAGTGTTCTCGGAGCAGAATAAGATGAGCCAAGCTCGGTTCATCACTATCCCCGGTGCTAAGACAGTTGACGCTTTGAAACTGACACTTATCGAGCAACCGTGGAAAATTAACCCTGAGATCGCGACAGCCCAGGGACCACGAGAGCTGTGTACCAAGGACATATTGGAAGGCCACGCCTTTTTCCTTGAACGCTCTTTCGGAAATCAGATCCTCTCAATGCCGCAGGACGTCGCATGGGACAGATCAGATGTTTCTGATGTTTACACCGCGGCATACGATTGGTTTGTGGGGCGTTGCGGAGAGTCCGCCCGCGAGCTATTCCCTATTCTGTGCGATCTTTCTTTGCAGATAAGTTGGGAGCCATTGATCCCTTCTACAGTTGAGGAATGGCAGGCATCGAACCCCTCATGGCGTTTCTATTCGCTAACCGAGGCGTTAGCAGCTGCGCCAGAGATCATCATGGATATGGACGGGGGGTGGCAAAAACGCTATGTGGCATTCTGCGATCACTTGCTAGAAACCTGCCAATTTAAAGGGCTCAATCAGATTCTTTCCGAACGACTGCAAGCACTCATCAATCTTGAGCGACATCCTGGTATCTCGCCTGTGCAGCGCATCATGAAGAAAGCTTTGGAACTCAGAATCGAACAACCTTGGATGTCGGCTTACCCAACCCGAACCCAAGATGAACTCATGAAGCTATTTAACGAGTTTCGCATTCCGGCGGTTCTAGTTGATGGGCGTTATCAATCACAATCATTGTTAAACGACGACATGGTCACAGAGCTGATCGGAGAGCTGCACTACCAAGCGTTTAATGATCAGTTGCTCGGCAACCCCTCTGCGTTCGCACGCGACACCAACAGCATCGAATGTGGTTTCTCGAAATTTGGGGTTCACAACGGATGCCCCTTCCAGGTGAGCGGAGAATGCATTGGACGGTTTGATCCTAGGGAGGGTCTACCAATACCTCTGTCACATGATGCTGCTGGGAACATTGACGGATGTACGTTTGGAGCGCAATTCCAATACTCAGGAATCCGCGTTGAAGATCTGCAAGTGGACTATGGCGCGCGGTTTGGCACTTAAATTCGGTGCCTCAGGGAAATCAGCGAAGGTCGCCTCAGTAGGCGACCCTTTTCTTTGGTTTAAATCGGCGTCAGCCAGTACGAGCCTGCGGCGAAGACAAGTCGCTGGTCAGCGCAGGTTGAAGACGCAGTGCCATATGTTTGGCGCAGCGGCCATCGACCAGCTCAGTAGGGGCGTACACCGGAGTCATTTCACAAAATGCGGCGCCTGCATGTACTAGCAGCGACTCATCGTCGCAGGCGCTGCACAGCACAAGTCCCGCAAGGCGAGCGCATTCGGCGCAGACGACGATATGCTCGATCGGATCGTGATCGTGCGTATGCGAAACCTCAATGTGTGTAGCGTGATGATCCCAAGAGTGGGCACAGCGTATGGTGGCGGCTGATTCGTACTCAGCCGAAGTAATGCGGGTAGTCATGATTGACCCTTCCTCTAAAAAAAGATGTCGGACGTCTTTTTGAAGCGGCGGGTGTTACCGGAGCCTATGTCGGAAGTCACTGAGTTCTGGACCGTAGGCGAAGAGAGGTATTCGGTTGCAAGCGATCTCAGCAGCTTTACTGAGACTCATGAAGGTGAGGGCAGCTAATTGTAGGCGATTGATGGCAATGGCTGCTGAAAGGCGGTGCGCAAAGCTTGTGAAAAGCGACATCCCTCTATGCGATAACTCACGGAGAGTCTTCACTGCTTCGCTGTCAGGCAGCGCTCTACCTATGATTACGCTCATCGCGTAATCCAGATAGCTTTGCTTAAGCTCGTCCTCGATATTGACTGGGAGGATTTCGTAGCGGAGGCCTTCGAGTCCTACGTGATTGTTAGCCTCTACCGCAACATGCGCTTCGTCGATCAGCCGACTGATCCTGTCTTCATGAACATGCGCTTCCAGCAGCGCAATCTCGCGAGCTACCTCCTTTTCGCCCCAGGACTCAGCCGGAGAAGCATAAGCGCTCTCCTCTAGGGCTGTGGTGTTGGGTTTAGGGCGGTTCATGGTTACGTCTACCTATGGTAGGTGGTGTCGCAGCTCATGCTGCTGCCTCCAATATATGCTCCATAGAGAGGCCAATTCAACCCATTAAATTGCTGCTTCTAGCCGTCAGGTGCCCTTCCTGAAGGTCAGCAGTGGGTCGAATCCAGTCGTTCAACGACACCCAGCCTGCTCGTCAAGTCGAATTCAAACGGACGGTCAAGTCCGCGCAGTGATGTATCAAGAGACAGGAAAAGCTCTCTGGTAGTTGAATCGGTGCGCAAGCCAGTAGCGGTAGCCTGAACGCGCTCACGCTGTTTACCTCCCCCCACCCCCGGCACCGTCAACATCCCCCCTACATCCGATGATGTTCCAGCAAGAAATCCACAAACAATCGCACCCGCGCCGGCATTGCCGCGCCGCCGACGAACACGGCATGAATCGGTTCCCGGTCCCCGGGGTTCCAGGCGTCCAGCAGCGGGATCAGGTCACCACGTTGCAGATCCTCGCTCACGCTGAACTCACCAATGCGTGCAATGCCGGCCCCGGCTCGCGCCAGTTGTGCCAGTGCTTCACCACTGCTGCATTCGATATTGCCGCTGACCTTGAGGGAAAATTCTTTTCCATCGCGGATGAACGGCCAGTTGGGTTCGGCACGCCGGAAGTTGAAGCGCAGGCAGTTGTGCTGTAGCAGGTCTTGCGGTTCCTGGGGGGTGCCGTGGCGCTGCAGGTACGCGGGCGATGCCACCACGACCTGGCCGGTTTCGCCGATCCTGCGTGCGGTCAGCGGGCTGTCGGGCAGATGGCCAAAGCGGACGGCGACGTCGGCCTGCCCGCCGAGAATGTCGACCACTTCGTCGCCGAGGCTGAGGTCGACGACGATGTTCGGGTAGCGGACGCTGAATGCTGCAACCAAGGGCACGATGGCCAGCCGGCCATGGCCAAGGGCGGCACTGACCCGCAATCGCCCCCTGGGTACGCCCTGGTCGGCGATGGCTTCTTCGACCTCGTCCATGTCGGCCAGGATACGCCGGGCGCCACGCAGGAACGCTTCGCCCTCGGCCGTGAAGGTGATCGCCCGGGTGGTGCGCAGCAGCAGGCGGGTGCCAAGGCGTTGCTCGGTGCGCGCGATGATCCGACTGACTGCCGAGGGTGTCAGGCCCAGTGCCCGTGCGGCGGCCGACAGGCTGCCTTCCTGCGCCACGGTGGTGAACACACTCATTTCACCTGACCTGCCGTTGAAATCCACTTGTGCCTCCTGCGCAAAGGTGATTGCCAAAAATCCCATCTACCGCCTGAAAAGCCTGGATCGTAGCATTGGCGGCATAGATAAGGAGCCTTCCATGCGTATCAACCCACCACTTGTCGCGCTCGCCATCGGTGCCTTTGGCATCGGCGTCACAGAATTCGCCCCCATGGGCATGTTGCCGGGTATCGCGGCGGATCTGGGCGTTTCCATTCCCGCCGCCGGTTTGCTGGTCAGTGCTTATGCGCTGGGCGTCTTGCTCGGCGCACCGCTGATGACCCTGACCACCGGCAGGATTCCCCGGCGCTATCTGCTGATCGGGCTTATGGCGATTTTCACCCTGGGTAATCTGATGTCGGCCCTGGCCACCGATTACTACAGCCTCATGGTCGCCAGGGTGGTGACCTCACTGAACCATGGTGCATTTTTTGGCGTCGGCTCTATCGTCGCCGCCAGCGTGGTCGCCCCGGAGAAGCGTGCCGGGGCGGTGGCGGCGATGTTCATGGGCCTGACCCTGGCGACCATCGGCGGTGTGCCGATGGCCACCTGGTTTGGCGAGCTATTTGGTTGGCGCACCGCTTTCTGGGGCATTACCGGCCTCGGCGCGATCACCATGGCCGCGTTGTGGTTCGCCCTGCCTGACCTGAAGACGCCGCAAAGCGTCGGTGTAATGGCCGAAATCCGGGTCCTGGGGCGTGGTCCGGTGCTGGGCGCGCTGGCGCTGACCGTCGTTGGATCGAGCGCAATGTTTACCGTTTTCACCTATATCGCGCCGATCCTCAGCAGCGAAACCAGTAGCTCCACCGTCTACATCACCGCCATGCTGATGCTTTTTGGTGTGGGGTTGACGCTGGGCAATATGTGGGGCGGCAAGGCCGCCGACCGCTCGATAGATCGCACCTTGATCGTCTCGCTAAGCGTGCTGATTCTCGTCTTGCTGGCGTTCACCCTGCTGATGCAGTGGAGGCTGCCGGCGGCGCTGGCCATCCTGATCTGGGGTATCGCCAGTTTCGCCCTGGTGCCGCCGCTGCAGATGCGCGTCATGGAAGCAGCAAAGGACGCGCCCAATCTTGCCTCGGCGGTGAACATTGGCGCGTTCAATCTTGGCAACGCGATGGGTGCTGCGCTGGGCGGAGCGGTAATCAACGCGGGACTGGGTTATCCGGCAATTTCCCTGGCCGGCGCGGCGATGGCTGCGCTGGGGCTGCTGATGGTATTGGCTTATGCCTGGCGCGCCAGAGCGATGGGAGCCGCAGTGGTGTGACGCAGGCGAGGGGCGGCAATCGGTCCAGGCCGTGTAACAACGACTGCGCTTGCGTCTTGGCTTGTTGCTGAAGCACGATGCCGGTTTCCCTGGCAAGGACAGGCCGATGACCAAGCCCCTCGAACAAGAAAGCCCAACGTGAGTTCAGCGCATTTCACGGCCAAGAGCGAAGACCTGGGCAACCGCATGATGAAGGTTGACCATGCAGGCGAGCATGGCGCGATCTGTATCTATAGCGGACAGTTGTTCATGGCCCGGCTTTTCGTCCCGGGCATGGTGAATGAGCTCAAGGAATTCCTCTCCCACGAGCGTCGTCATCGAGCGGTTTTTCAGGAGGAACTGCAACGCCGCAATCATCCCCGCTGCCGTAGTTATTGGTTGTGTGGCATCGGCGGGCTGGCGTTGGGGCTGCTGACTGGCCTCTGTGGCCGCAAAGCCATTGTCGCGACGACCGTCGCGGTTGAAAGTGTGGTGCTCAGGCACCTGGCGCATCAACTTGAGGTGCTGGCCACCACCGACCGCCCTGCGGTAGCGGCCATTACTTCGATTGTGGCGGAGGAGCAGCACCACCATGATCACTCAGCAGCGCAGATTGATGTGCGCGATCCCTGGTTCAGGATATTGGCGCCCATCGTGACGGCATGGACGGAGGCGGTCATCTGGATGGGGATGCGCTCTTAGACAGGGCACGCTGTCGGTCTGATCGATACTCACAAAGCCACGCTTGCACGCCCGTTTGCTCATTTTCCGCTCAATCCCTTGAGTTCGGCGGCCTCGCTAAAGGAAAGGTGATCCAGGGTCACCGCCCCCACCACCCCCGCAAACACACCATAAACGCCGCCATCGACGGCGAGCGCGACACCGGGCGTGTCTCCAGCAATCCGATCACCCGTCGATCAGGCTGCTTTACCGGCAGCGTAATGCACCGTTCGATATTGAACACCGACGTGCAACTGGCCGGCAGCAGGGAAAAACCCAGCCCTTCACGCACCAGGGCAACCGCCGAGCTCATGTGTGCCACTTCCCAGACCGGCGTCGTGTCCACGCCCAGGTGCCTGAGAGCGTTGTCGGCCAGCGGACGGATGCTGGTGTCCTTGGTCAGGGCGATATAGGGCAGCGACTGCCATTGTTCATGCACGTCTTTACCCTGGCGCACCAGCAGCACCAGGTCGTCGTCCAGCAGCGGTTCGAAATCGATGCCGGCCACGCCGTGCGGTGACGAGCTGATGCCGGCGTCGACGTCACCGTTCTGCACCCACGCCAGCACTTCGCCGGCGCGGCCGTCGCGCAGGCGGACTTCGACGCCCGGATGGACCTGCGTGAAGGCGGCGATCACCTGGGGCAGGAACGAGGCGGCCACGGTCGGCAGTGCCGCCAGGCGGATGATGCCGCGGGTCAGGGCCACGGTTTCGCGGGCATCGCGCACGGCATCTTCCATGTTCTGCAGCATGCGCCGTGCCTGTGGCAGGAAGTGCTGGCCGGCCGCGGTCAGCTCGACCACGCGGGTGTTGCGCGCCAGCAACTGCAAGCCCAGCGCCTCTTCCAGCTTGCGGATGGTGTAGCTCAAGGCGGGCTGGGACAGGTGCACCAGCTCCGAGGCGCGGGTAAAGCTGGCGCTTTCGGCAACCCATACAAAGGCCTGCAATTGCCGGAAGGAGACGTTCATGCGCGACCTATAAAAGAAATGGATTAATTGTTCAGACCTTTCGAATACTAAAAATAATACGCCGGCGCCATCATGGCTACAGACTTACTGGAGCACCTGATGACAAAAACAATTCACATCGGCTGCGGCGCCGGCTTTGCCAATGATCGGCCTGATGCCGCCTTGCGCCTGGCTCAGGACCTGGCACGCCTGCCGGGTCAGCGTTACCTGATGCTCGAGCTGCTGGCCGAGCGCACCCTGGCCGAGGCGCAATTGCGCAAGCGCAGCGATGCGCAGGCGGGCTATTCGGAGCGGCTGTTCGACTTTCTCGAACCGATGCTCGACCTGTGCCTGGAGCACCGGATCCCGATCATCACCAACGGCGGCGCGGCCAACCCGCAGGCGGCGGCGCAGCGCCTGCGCACGCTGCTCGATGGCGGCACGCGCCCGGCACGCATCGCCTGCGTACTGGGCGATGACCTGCTGCCCGCCGACCCGGCCTCACTGCAGGCCTGGTTGCCGGCCGATCTGCCTGTCGAGCGGCAGGTGTCGATCAACGTCTACACCGGCGCCGACGGCATTGCCCAGGCGCTGGCCGAGGGTGCCGATGTGGTGATCTGTGGCCGGGTCGCCGATCCGTCGCTGGCCGTGGGGCCTGCGCGCCACGGGCTGGGCTGGGCCGCCGATGACTGGCAGAAGATCGCCATCGCCACCGCCGCCGGGCACCTGCTCGAATGCTGCACGCAAGTCACCGGTGGCTACTTTGCCCATCCGGGCATCAAGGACGTACCGGACCTGGCCAACCTCGGTTGCCCGATTGCCGAACTGAGCGAAGACGGCCGCCTGGTCATGACCAAGACCCGCGACAGCGGCGGCCTGGTGACCGAGCGCACGGTCAAGGAACAGCTGCTGTATGAGGTTCACGATCCACGCGCGTACCTGACCCCCGACGTGCTGCTCGACCTGGGTGAAGCCTGCGTCAGCCAGGTGGGTCCGGACCGGGTGGCAATCACCGGTATTCAGGGTCATCCGCAACCGGCGCAGCTCAAGGGCCTGGTCGGCCTGCGCGGGTTGTGGTTCGGTGAAGCCGAGATTTCCTATGCCGGTCCCGGCGCGCTCCAGCGTGCGGCCCTGGCGCGTGAAATCCTCCTGCAGCGGTTCGAGACGCTGGCACCGCAGGTGCGTCCCTGGATCGACCTGTCAGGGGTTGCCAGCCTGTTCAACGACAGCCGCGGCGAGTACCTCACCCAGCGCCTGGCCCACGCCGCCGACCTGGAAGACGTGCGCGTACGGGTCGGCTTGATCAACCCGGATCGGGCGCTGGTGAACACCCTGCTGGCCGAAGTCGAGTCGCTGTACACCAATGGCCCTGCTGGCGGCGGCGGCGTGCGCCGGCACCTCAGCGAAAGCATCACCACCCAGGGCTTTCTGATCGCGCGTGGTGAAATCCAAACCCGTCTGGAGTGGTACTGATGACTGCACTCGTGACGCTTGCCGACTACGCCCACGCCCGCGCCGGCGACAAGGGCAATATTCTGAGCATTGCCGTATTCCCGCTCGACGAGGCGCATTACGCCTGGCTGGCCCGTGAAGTCACCGCCGAACGGGTGGCCGAGCACTTCGCCAGCCGGCGTCCCGACAGCGTGAAGCGCTACACGCTGGACACCCTCAAGGCGCTGAACTTCGTGCTGGAAAACGCCCTGGAAGGCGGGGTCAACCAGAGCCCCGGCCTGGACCGCCACGGCAAGAGCCTGAGCTACCTGCTGCTGTCGATGCGTGTACCCGCGCCGCCTGCCCGTTAGCACCGGGCTGACAGATAGAGCCCTTGATCGCCCCGACAATAAAAACAAGCTGAGGCAAGACCTATGATCACCCTGCTGGGTTTCATCATGATGCTGGGCATCATTGCCCTGATTCTGCTGCGCCGGATCAGTCCGGTGGTGGCCTTCAGTACCATTCCGGTTGCCATCTGCCTGGTGGCCGGCTTTTCGCCGCAGCAGATTGGCGAGTTCATCAAGAGCGGGCTGCTGACCGTCGCCCCCACCGCGGCGCTGTTTCTGTTTGCCATTCTGTACTTCGGCATCATGCGCGACCGTGGCCTGTTCGATCCGCTGGTCAACTTTCTGATCCGCAGCACCGGCGGCCGCCCCCTGGCCGTCGCGCTGGTCACCGTGCTGGCAACGGCCGTGGTGCATCTGGACGGTGTCGGCGCGGCTACCTTTCTGCTGACGATTCCGGCCCTGCTGCCGCTGTATCGCCGCGTGAACATGAGCCCGCTGTTGCTGCTCTGCCTGGTGGGCACCACCGCCGGGGTCATGAACATGGTGCCTTGGGGCGGGACCACGGCCCGTGCCGCCGCCGTCTCGGGGCTCGACGCCACTCAGTTGTGGCTGGGCCTGATCCCGGTGCAGGTGGTCGGGCTGGCGTGCATGCTGCTGATTGCCGGCGTGCTGGGCCTGCGTGCACAACGCCGGCAGGCACGCTCGCTCAGTGCGGCGGCCACCGTCGATTTCGAGGCCACGCACACCGATCCCAGGGAGTACGCGCTGTCGCCGACAACGCTGCGCTACTGGCTCAATGTCGGCCTGACCGTGGCGATCCTGGCGTGCCTGTTCACCGGTATCTTTCCCTTGTACGCCTGCTTTATCGTCGGCCTGGGCATTGCCCTGCCGCTGAATTTTTCGCTGGATGTGCAGGCTGAACGGCTCAAGGCACACGCCTGGGATGCGCTGCAGATGGTCATGGTGATGATGGCCGCCGCCGTGCTGCTGGGCGTGTTGTCAGGCGCGAAGATGTCCGACGGCATGGCCCTGGCGCTGATCGATGTGCTGCCGGCAGGGTCGGCGCAATACCTGCACGTAATCGTCGGTGCCTTCGGCGTACCGCTGGGAATGATCTTCTCGCCCGACGCCTATTACTTTGCCTTGTTGCCGGTGATCCGCGACGTGGCCATGGCGGCCGGCGTGCCCCTGGAGTCGGTGGCACGGGCCATGCTGATCGGTGAGAACACCGGCTTTTCGATCAGCCCCGTGGTGCCCAGCGTGTACCTCGCCTTGGCCCTGGCCGGGGTGGAACTGCGCAAGCACATCGCCTTTACCTTTTTCTGGGCCTGGGGCGCCAGCCTGGTGATGCTGGTATTTGCGGTGATGATCGGCGTGATTCAGGTCTGAGCCCTGGCTTCAGCGAACCGGGCGGCTGGCCCAACGTAACCTGCCAGCCGCCTGGGTGCCGCGCACTTGTGCTGCGCAGCAAACACTGCCCCCCTGCTACTGGACGTCTACGCGCTTGGCCTCATCGACGCCGGCACTGGTCAGCTTGATCGGAAACTCCAGGGTCGAACTGTGCGGGTCGACCGGAGTACCGTGAATGAAGTTCTCATGCTGGAAACGTCTTATCACCTCCACTACCGCCTTTTCGCCACGGTAGTTATCCAGGATCTCCTTGCCCAGGCCATTGGGGTGGGCATGCAGCAGGCGGGTCAGTACTTCGCGTTCCAGTTCCTGATGTTCCATACGTACCTCTTGCGCTTATGGGTTATGCGTTGGAAATGCCATAAGCGCCCGAGTGCAGCACAGCAGACGAACGGTCATCAATCGACCGTGACAGACCGGGCAGGTAGCAGGAAAGGTGCAAGTCCCGCAGCGCTTCAAGAGGCTGACTGGCCAGAGAATCCGACGCTTTTTACAACCGTCAGGCCAGCCGGTTCTCACACGCCACACGCTCTGTAAAGCAGCGCAGGTTTTCCAGCGTTACCTGCGCAATCTGCTCCAGTGCCTCGCGGGTGAAAAACCCCTGGTGTCCGGTGATCAGCACGTTGGAAAAGGTGGTCAGGCGCAGGAACACTTCGTCGTCGATGTGATCACCCGAGCGGTCCTGGAAGAACAGCTGGCTCTCCTGTTCGTAGACGTCGATGGCCAGAGCGCCGAGTTGCCGGGACTTGAGTGCTTCGATCACCGCCAGGGTGTCGATCAGTGCGCCGCGTGAGGTGTTGACCAGCATGGCGCCGGGTTTCATCTGTGCCAGGGTTTCGTGGCGGATCAGATGGCGGGTGCTGTCGAGCAGCGGGCAATGCAGGCTGACGATGTCCGCCACGGGCAGCAGTTGCTCCAGCGTCACGTACTCGCCCAGTGCCTTGAAGGCCTCGGTCTGAAACGGGTCGAACCCCAGCACCCGGCAACCGAAGCCCTTGAAGATGCGCGCGGTGGCCAGGCCGATCTGTCCGGTGCCGATGATCCCTACGGTCTTGCCATGCAGATTGAAACCCAGCAGCCCGTCGAGCATGAAGTTGCCTTCACGCACACGGTTATAGGCGCGGTGGGTGTGGCGGTTGAGGGTCATCACCAGTGCCAGAGTGTGCTCGGCCACAGCCTCGGGTGAATAACCCGGCACCCGGGCGACGAAAAGGTCCAGGCGCTTGGCCGCGTCCAGGTCGACGTTATTGAAACCGGCGCAGCGCAGCAGGATCGCGCTGACGCCATAGCCCTTGAGCGTGGCCAGCACACCGGCATCGAGCTGGTCGTTGACGAAGACACAGATGGCCTCGAAGCCTTGGGCCAGGGCAACGGTGTCGGCGCTCAGGGTCGGAGCCAGGTAAGTGAACTCAAGGCCCGCGTCGGCAAAATCCCGTTGCAGGGCCTGATCGAAAAAGCGCCGGTCGTAGGGCTGGGCGCTGAAGAAAGCAATTTTCATGAAACAACTCCAAAACTTTGTAGGAGCGCGCTTGCCCGCGACCGAGTGCGTAGCGCTCGCAAAATCTGCGAAACGCCACAATTTTACGGCTGTGAACACTTTCAAAATCTGCGAAACGCCACAATTTTACGACTGCTAACGCAGCCGGTCGCGGGCAAGCGCGCTCCTACGCAAGAGCATCCCATTCAGCAGGTCATGTCTTGTGATGAGTGCCTGCGTTCTTGTCTTCAGTCATCTCGTACCACATGCCGTTGAGCACGGCAAAGGCGGCGGCCAGGGGCAGGCCGAGCAGCCAGGCGAAATACCACATAGTCATCTCCTCTCAATAAGCGTGTTTGCTGGGGTCTTCGATGCCGGCCGTGTCGACCTTGCCCCACAGCACCTTGTAGACCCAGGTGGTGTAGGCCAGGATCAGCGGCAAAAAGATCGCGGTGCTGACCAGCATGATGAACAGGGTCATGTGGCTGCTGGACGAGTCCCAGACGGTCAGGCTGAAACGCGCATCCACCGTCGACGGCAGGATGAACGGGAACATCGAGGCGCCCACCGAGACGATGATGCCGGCGATGCCCAGGCCGCTGGCCAGGATCGTCAGGTTGTCGCGCCGGGCGCGCATCAGCACGAAGGCCAGCAACATGCCGATAAAGCCCAGGGCCGGTGCGATCAGGGTCCAGCCATGTTGGGCGTAGTTCTGGAACCAGACGCCCTCGCCCACCACGGCGGTCTTGAACAGCGGGTTCGACGGGCCGGTCGGGTTGATCGTCGAGGTGATGCTGTAGCCGTCGATCCAGGTCCACAGCGCCAGCCCTGCCACCGCGTACAGCACCACCGTCAGCAGGGCGCTGATGCTGCCCACGGTGCGGGCACGAGCGGCGACAGCACCGTCGGTCTTGATCCGCAGCCAGGCCGCGCCATGGGTCACCAGCATGCTCACCGAGACCAGCCCGCAGAGCACGGCAAAAGGATTGAGCAGGCCAAAGAAGGTGCCGTCGTAGTGAATGTGCATGTCCGGGGTCAGGCGAAACGGCACGCCGACCAGCACGTTGCCCACCGCCACGCCGCTGATCAGCGCCGGCACGAAGCCACCGACGAACAGCGCCCAGTCCCAGGCGTTGCGCCAGGTTTTCGATTCGCGCTTGCTGCGGTACTTGAACGCCACCGGACGCAGGATCAGCGCCACCAGGATGATGAACATCGCCAGGTAAAAGCCCGAGAACGACACCGCGTACAGCTGCGGCCAGGCGGCGAAGATCGCGCCGCCGCCCAGCACCAGCCACACCTGGTTGCCTTCCCAGGTCGGGCCCACGGCGTTGATGATCACCCGCCGCTCAAGGTCGGTCTTGCCGATGAAGGGCAACAGCGCACCAGTGCCCAGGTCGAAGCCGTCCATCACGGCAAAGCCGATCAGCAAGGTGCCCAGCAGCACCCACCAGATGACACGCAAAGTGTCGTAGTTCAGCAACTCATGCAGGATCATGGTTTCACTCCGCAAGGACAGGGACAGGCTGACGGGCGGCCAGCGCGGCCGGGGTGGCGACGCTCGCCTGGGCCGGCTCCGGGTCCGGACCGTGCTGGATGGCCTTGATCATCAGCTTGAGCTCGATCACCAGCAGCACGCTGTAGATCGCCACGAAGCCGGCGATGGTCAGCAACAGGGTTTTCACCCCCAGGTTGGACACGGCCACGGCGGTGGGCAGCACGCCTTCGATGACCCAGGGTTGGCGGCCGTACTCGGCCACCAGCCAGCCGGCCTCGATGGCCACCCACGGCAGCGGAATGGCGCAGACCGCCAGCTTGAGCAGCCAGCGGTGCTGGTCCAGGCGATGGCGCGCCGACAGCCAGAAGAACGTGGCGGTCAGCACGATGAAGAACATGCCCAGTGCCACCATGACCCGGAACGACCAGAACAGCGGCGCCACTTGCGGCACGGTGTCCCAGGCCGCCTTGGCAATCTGCGCTTCGGTGGCCTGGCGCGGGTCGTCGACATAGCGCTTGAGCAGCAAGGCATAGCCCAGCTCGCTGCCGTTGGCTTCGAAGGCTTCTTTCAGGGCCGGCGCAATGGTCGTGGTCGAGCCCTCGGCGCGGATGTTTTCCAGCGCGTCATAAGCCAGGATGCCACGACGAATGCGCGCCTCGGCGCTGACCACCAGTTCCTTGATGCCCGGCATCTCGGTGTCCAGCGAGCGCGTGCCGATCAGGCCCATGACCCACGGAATGTGAATGGCGTAATGGGTTTCCCGCGCGGCCTGGTCAGGAAAGCCGATGGCGGTGAAGGCGGCCGGGGCCGGCTCGGTTTCCCACATCGCCTCGATGGCGGCCAGCTTCATCTTCTGGTGTTCGCTGGACAGGTAACCGCTCTCGTCACCCAGCACCACCACCGACAGCGAGGCCGCCAGGCCGAAGGAGGCGGCCACGGTCATCGAGCGCTTGGCCAGCTCGACATGCCGGCCCTTGAGCAGGTACAGCGCCGAGATGCCCAGCACGAAGATCGCGCCGCACACGTAGCCGGCCGACACGGTGTGCACGAACTTGGCCTGGCCGACCGGGTTGGTCAGCACGGCGTAGAAATCGCTGACTTCCATGCGCATGGTCTGCGGGTTGAACGCCGCGCCCACCGGGTTCTGCATCCAGCCGTTGGCAATCAGGATCCACAGCGCCGACAGGTTGGTGCCCAGCGCCATCAGCCAGGTCACCAGCAAATGCTTGACCGGGCTGAGCTTGTCCCAGCCAAAGAAGAACAGGCCGATGAAGGTCGCCTCCAGGAAGAACGCCATCAGCCCTTCGATGGCCAGCGGCGCGCCGAAAATGTCACCCACGTAGTGGCTGTAGTAGCTCCAGTTCATGCCGAACTGAAACTCCATGACCAGCCCGGTGGACACCCCGATGGCGAAGTTGATGCCGAACAACACGCCCCAGAAGCGGGTCATCTGCCGCCAGATCGTGCGCCCGGTCATCACATAGAGGGTTTCCATGATCGCCAGCAAAATCGACAGCCCCAGCGTCAGCGGCACGAATAAAAAGTGGTAGAGCGCCGTCAGCGCGAACTGCAATCGCGACAGACTGACTATGTCCAGGTCCATGCCATTTACCTCCAGAAGGGTTGTATTCAAGTCATCGAAAACAGGTGGATCAGTCAGGCCGCAGGCCCGCCAGGGCCGCGTCATAACCGGCGCTGCCGCGTGGCCAGGCGGCGATCACACGCCCGCCGTGCAGCATCACCAGCCGGTCGGCCAGAGCCGCCTCGCGGCGCAAATGGGTGGCCAGCAACCAGGTTCGGCCCTGGCCCAGCCGGTCGAGCTGGCGCAGCACATCGGCTGCGGTGTCGGCATCGAGCCCTTCACTGGGCTCATCGAGCAGCCACACTGGCGCCTCGCGCAGCAGCAGGCGGGCCAGTGCCAGGCGCCGGGCCTGGCCACCGGACACGCCCAGGCCGCCTTCGCCCAGCCGGGTGTCGAGCCCGGCGGGCCAGGCGCGCAATGTGTCGGCCAGCCCGGCATGGGCCAGCGCTTGCCTGAGCTGGTCGTCGCCGGCGTGTGGACAGGCCAGCAGCAGGTTGTCGCGTACGCTGTCCTGGAACAGTTCGGTGCGCTGGGTCAGCCAGCCGTAAGGGCTGCCCATCTGCACGCGGCCGAGGCGGGCCGGCAATTCGCCAGTCAGCAGCGCCATCAGTGACGACTTGCCCGCGCCGCTGCTGCCCACCAAGGCCACCCGCTCGCCGGCCTTGAGCTGCAGGTCGATGCCGTGCAGGCAATCCTGTGCCGCGCCAGGGTGGCGAACGTGTACCTGCTGCACACGTACAGGTTGATCAGCGGCCAGCGGCTCAGCAGGCATGGGCGCTGGCAGGTCGGTAGCCAATACCGGTCCGACCCTTTGCGCCGCCAGGGTGGTACGGCCCAGTTCCAGCGCGCCCCGGCGCAGGGCGGCCAGGGGTTCGGTCATGGTCAGGGCGACCAGCACCGCCAGCACCGCGACCGGCACTTCGATGACCCGGGTCGACACCAGCCAGCCGCTGACCAGCACGGTCAACGCCAGCAACACCGTGCTCAACAGGCCGAAGGCCACGGCGGCGCGGTTGTCCAGTGCATTGAGGCGGTCGTCGCAGCGGGCCAGGCGCGCATCGGTCTGGCGCAGGCGTTCGCATTGCGCCGGCAAGCGCCCGGCCATCAGCAATTCGGTCTGCCCCGCCACCAGGTCGGCGGCCTGGGCACGCAGGGTTTCAGTGGCCCGGGCCCGCGCCTGCGCCGGACGCAGCGCCCCCCGCCAGGTGCTGCGCAGCACGATCAGCGTGACCAGGCTCATCAACAGCAACACGGCAAGCCCCAGGCCGACATTGATCAGCCCCAGCGTCAGCGCTGCGGCCAGGGTCGCGGCGAATGCCGACAGCAGCGGCACCAGCACGCGCAGGTACAGGGAATCCAGTGCATCGATGTCGCCGGTCAGGCGAAACAGCAGCCGGGCCGGGCGCAAGGCCAGCTCGCGGGCGGCCTGCGGCTGTGCCCAGCCGATGAACAGCCGCACGCGCAACGCCGCCAGCACCGCCAGGGTCGCGTCGTGGGTGGCCAGGCGCTCGCCATAACGGGCGGCGGTACGGCCCAGGGTGAACAAGCGAATCCCGGCCGAGGGCATGAACACATCGAAGGCCAGCGCCGTGGCCGCACTCAGGCCGGCAATCGCCGTGGCACTGATGAACCAGCCCGACAGTCCCAGCAGCGCCATGCCGAACAGCACGGTAAGCGCCGCCAGCCCGGCGCCTGCCAGCAACAACCGGCCGCGTGCCTGCCAGAACAAACGGGCGACCGGCAACAGTGCATCGAACGCACGGCGGCTCATGACAGCACCTCATTCACGGCCTTGACCGGGCCAGCGACAGAGGCCTGACACAGTGCCTGCAGCGGCACCTGGCGCTGCATCGCGGCGGCCAGCACCGGGTCGTGGGTGGCGACGATCAGGGTGCGGCCGCGCGCCAGTTGCAGCAGGGCCTGGATCACCTCGAACGCGCTCTGCCGGTCCAGGTGGGCGGTGGGTTCGTCGGCCAGGATCAGCCGGACCGACGGGTCGGCCGCCACCCGCGCCAATGACAAGCGCACCGCCTCACCCCCCGACAAGCCCTGACCGCCCTCACCCAGCACCTGCCCGGCACGGGCCTGCTCGACCTGCGCCAGGCACGCCTGGGCCAGCGCGGCCTCGACCGCCGCACGGTCCACGCCCGGCCGTCCCAGCGCCACGTTGTCGTACACGGACCCGGCAAAGGTGTGCGGCTTCTGGCCGATCCAGCCTATGGCGCCCGGCGCCACATTCAGGTTCAGGTGGCCGGCCTGCAACGGCAACAGGCCAGCGATGGTCGCCAGCACGGTGGATTTGCCACCGCCACTGGGGCCGGTGATCGCCAGGTGCTCGCCCTCGGCCACTTGCAACGACAACGACTCGAAGGCAGGCCGGGCGGCGCCCGCATGACGAACGCTGACCCCCTGCATATGCACAACCAGACCCGGCGTCTGGGGATCGACCGGCGCGGCAGGCGGCAAGGCGGTGCCGCGCTCGCTCAGCGCCTCCAGCGCTTGCAAGGCGGTCACGCCCGAGGCGCGGTCGTGCCAGACCGCCGACAGGTCGCGCAACGGCTCGAAAAAGCTCGGCGCCAGCAGCAACACGAACAGGCCCTGACCCAGGCTCAGGGTCTGCCCCCAGGCACCGAACGGCAGATAACCCAGCAAGTGAAAGCCGATATACACCGCCACCAGCGCCACGCCCAGGGCCGAGAACAATTCCAGCACTGCCGACGACAGAAAGGCGATGCGCAACACGCGCATCGTGCGCTGTCGCAGCGACAGCGACGAAGCCTGTAAGCGCTCGGCGGTGGCCTCGACGGCGGCGAAGGCCCGCAAGGTGCTCAAGCCGCGCAAGCGGTCGAGCAGAAAGGCATTCATGTTGCCGGTTTCAAGCCACTGCGCCTCGCTGGCGGCCTTGGCGCGCCAGCCCACCAGGGCCATGAACAGCGGAATCAGGGGCGCGGCCAGCAGCAGCACCAGCGCCGCCAGCCAACTGAACCAGGCCACCGCCAGCACAATCACGACAGGCAGGGTCATCAGCCGTTGCCGCACCGGCAGGTAGCGCACCAGATAAGGCAGCAGCGCCTCGGCTTGCTCGGCCAGCACACTGGCGGCCAGGCCCGACGGCGCACGCCGGGTGTCCAGCGGCGAGCGGTCGGCCAATGCGGTGACAGCGTGTGCACGCACGGTGCCGAGGTACTGGCGTGCGGTGC
Organism: Pseudomonas ovata; assembly: GCF_003131185.1. Classification (GTDB taxonomy): domain Bacteria; phylum Pseudomonadota; class Gammaproteobacteria; order Pseudomonadales; family Pseudomonadaceae; genus Aquipseudomonas; species Aquipseudomonas ovata. The sequence continues at coordinate 225,202 of NZ_QFFU01000004.1, forward strand.
AATACAGCCAGCGCCCGCCCCAGGCGTCGCTCAAGGTGCGCAGCGCGCCCAGCCCCAGCAGCGCCAGCGCCGCCGGCCAGACCACCGCCATGCCGCGCCCGTCCAGCAGCCCTTGTACCGTCCACGCCAGCACACCGGCCTGCAGCAGCCAGAACAGCCCGGCCAGGGTTTGCAGGTGCGCGCCCCAGCGATTGGGCTGGTACGCCGGCAGGATCGCCCCCTCGTTCGAGGGCGCGGCAGAAAAACCGGAAGGGCTGGCAGTTTTCACGGGGTGGCCACTGTTTGGCTGGTAGGGAGAGGCGGCGGCACACAGGCCGATCGCTCAGGCCGCCATGCTACGCACGTGGTTCTGGCCGGTTACTGATCCAGGTCAATGGCGGATTGCCAGCCAGCATCGCAGACTGCGCTCTGTGGGCATGCTTCTGGCATCCCCCCCCATGACCGCTCGTGACCGCCGACCTTCAGCTTTCTGCACGCCGTGACGATAAGGCCTGAAAGGAAGGCGCATGGCGCAAATGCGCCAGGCCCATGCACCAAAAGGCGACAGCCCCATGCTCAGAAATGCACCGTTACGTACCAAACTGTTGTTGATCCTGCTGCTGCCGCTGCTGGGGTTTCTGTGGCTGGCCACGCTGTTCATGGTCGATAACTACAAGACCCTGCGCGACATGAACAACACCGTCACGGCCAGCACCACCGCGCACCAGATCAGTCGCCTGATCACCACGCTGCAACGCGAGCGTGGCGCCAGTGGGGTCTTTCTGAGCAGCAAGGGCCGCTCGATGGGCGACCGCCTGACGCGCCTGCGCCAGGACACCGATCAGGCGCTGGCCGCCACCCGTACGCTGGCCGATGGCGACAGCGTGCCGCTCGACAAGGCGCTCACGATGCTGCAAGCCCTGCCGGGCACCCGCCAGCAGGTCGATGCGCAGGCCATGACCAGCACCGACTCCGGCACCCGCTACACCGAAACCATCCAGGCCCTGGTCAGCTACACCCACTCGCTGGAAGCCAATATCAACGAGCCGGCGATCATTCACGCACTGAGCGCGCTCAATCAGTTTATCGAAATGAAAGAGCGCGCCGGTCGCGAGCGGGTGATCCTGGGGCTGGTGTTCAGCCAGGACCACTTCGATGCCGCCCTGCTGTCACGCTTCAGCCGCAACCTGGGCGAGTTTGGCGCCTACGCGGAAAACTTCTGGCGCAAGTCCTCGGATGAGCAGTTGCGCCAGCTCGATGCGCGGATGCAGGACCCGAGTGCTGTAGAGGTGGCGCGCCTGCAACGCCTGGCCTTTGAATTGCCGCTGGGCCAGGCCTTGGGGATAAAAGCCGAAACCTGGTTCGAAACCGCCACCCGGCGCATCGACCTGATGAGCGAAGTCGAAGAAGCACTGGGTAACGAAGTGGGCGACCTGGCCGCCCAGGCGCGTGACCAGGCCAGCCGCGCCTTGTGGCTGACCCTGGCGGCCGTGCTGTTCGCCCTGGCGGCGGTGGTGGTGCTGTCGTACCTGATCATCCGCATGATCAACGTCGCCGTGGCCGACGTGAACAGCGTGTTGCTGAGCCTGGCGCAACGCGACCTGACCGCCCGCGCCACTTATCAGAGCCGTGACGAGTTCGGGCAGATCTGCGACAACCTCAATCGCATGGCCTTGGAAATCACCGGTGTCGTCCAGGAAATCAGCAACGCCACCGCACAGGTGGCCACGGCGGCCGAAGAGTCCTCGGCGGTCACGGTGCAGACCAGCCAAAGCGTCGAGCAACAGCGCCAGAGTACCGAGCTGGTGGCCACGGCCATCACCCAGATGAGCACTACTGTGCGCGATGTGGCCAGGAGCACCAACGACGCGGCGCAACTGTCGCAGCAGCTCAATCGCAACACCGCGCAAGGCAGCAGCGAAGTGCAGACCACCATCGAACTGATCCGGCAGTTGTCCAGCCAGGCACAGGACACCGCGCAGATCATCGATGAGCTCAAGCAGGAAAGCGATTCGATTTCCTCGGTGCTGGACGTGATTCGCGGCATCGCCGACCAGACCAACCTGCTGGCCCTGAACGCAGCCATCGAGGCCGCCCGGGCCGGCGATCACGGTCGCGGCTTTGCCGTGGTGGCCTCGGAGGTGCGCACGCTGGCGCAGAAGACCCAGGAATCGACGGGCAATATCCAGCAGATGATCGCCCGGCTCCAGGCCGGCTCCGATCGCGCCACCGACTCGATGCAGGAGACCCTCGACAAGGCCCAGGCGGGCGCACGCAATATCGGCCGCACCGGCGACCTGCTGGCCGAAATCGCCGAGGCGGTGTCAGGCATCAGCGACCGCAACATCCAGATCGCCTCGGCGGCCGAAGAGCAAAGCGCGGTGGCCGACGACATCAGCCGCAACGTCAATGAGATTAACGACCTGGTGATCCAGGTCAGCGCCGGCGCCCAGCAGACCGCCGTCACCAGCCAGGAACTGGCGCGCCTGGCCGAGTTCCAGCAAGAGCTGGTAGGCCGGTTCAAGGTCGGCTGATCCGGCTGCAGGCGATCACCCGCCTTGGCGCGGTATCAGCGACACAGGATGGGCTCTAACAAAAAATAACTCATTGATTTTATTGATTTTAAAGTCACCGCCTGTGGGAGGCGGCTTGCCGGCGATTGAGTGCGAAGCGCTCACGGAAATCTGCGAAACGCTGAAATTTTACGACTGCTAACGCAGCCGGTCGCGGGCAGAGCGCGCTCCTACCGATCGGTGTTTGATGCGCGACAGCGTGCCGCCTTGGCGCGGTATCAGCGACACAGGGTGGGCTCTCATAAAAATAAGCTATTGATTTTATTGAGTTTAAAATTCACCGCTTGTGGGAGGCGGCTTGCCGGCGATTGAGTGCGAAGCGCTCACGGAAATCTGCGAAACGCTGAAATTTTACGACTGCTAACGCAGCCGGTCGCGGGCAGAGCGCGCTCCTACCGATCGGTGTTTGATGCGCGACAGCGTGCCGGCTTGGCGCGGTATCAGCGACACAGGGTGGGCTCCTACGTGCGGTGCCACAGCACATCCGCTCAATCATTGCTTATCTGTGCTTGCCATAGTCCGGCGTTCATTCCTCCATGAGCGCCTGCCATGCTGACTCTCCAGCCCTTTCCCCGCTCCGTGGCCTTCGGCCTGTTGTTCATGCGTGTCAGTGCCGCGCTGCTGATGTTCAAGCTGCACGGCCTGCCCAAGCTGCTCAACTGGAGCCAGGAGCTGCAGCACATCGACGACCCGCTGGGCCTGGGTCCGCACGTCACGCTGCTGGCGGCGCTGTTCGCGCAGATCCTGTGTCCACTGCTGATCATCCTGGGCGTCGCCACGCGCCTGGCCTGCCTGCCGATCCTGTTTCTGCTGCTGGTCGCACTGCTGGTGGTGCACCCGGACTGGAGCCTGGAACAGGGCCAGTTCGGCTGGCTGTTCATCGTCTTGTTTGCCAGCATTGCCCTGACCGGCCCGGGCCCGTGGACAGTCAGACAGCCGGCGTCATGGCGCAGGCTTTGAATCCTTGATCAGGGGCGCTGTTCGACATGCGATCGCGCCGGCACCCTGATGGACACCGGCGCCTGCCAGCCCGTACAGCGGCCGCTTACTTGGCCGGCTGCTGCAGGTAATCGGTGAGGAAATGCTGGGCATTGCCCTGGTTCGACAGGGCATCGTCGTAGGTCAGCGACAGGGCCTGCGATTCACCCGGCACGTACAGTTCGCCGTAGTTACCCTGGATGATCAGCGCCACGTACTTTTTGCCGTCCACGGTGGTGGAGTAGCGCGTGTCCTTGTTGGTCTTCGCCACATCCATTTTCTGGATGCGCTTGTTCCAGTCATTATCAATGCCGTCGATCTCGACCAGCGCCTGATTGGCCGAGCGCTCGTCATAGCGCAGGGTCCAGACCTTCACGCCCTGGGTGCCCGAGTAGGCCACGACGCGATCGCCCACCGGCGGACGCGGGGCTTCGGTTTCAGCCATCGCGCCGGTGGTCATGCACAAGCCCAGAATCAGCGCCGCCCAGTTCCTTGTTGCCAACATTGTCTCGTCCTTTCTTGGAGTGGATACACCCAGGTCACGGGGGTTGAGGTGATAGGACCGGATTGAGCGGGGAAAAATCCGTAAGGCAAGAAAGACAGTTGCTACTGTGATATCGGTCTGCAACGTCCGGCTTTAGCCCTCAGGCAGCTCCCGTGCATAAAACCGGCTGTCCACCGCCATCAGCGGAAAGCTGACCGGCAGGCTGTCCCTGGGGATCTCGCGGAAGCCGTGTTTTTCATAGAAGCGGTGCGCGGCGAGAAACTTGTCGGTGGTGCCCAGCAGGATCTGGCGTACGCCCCGTGCCCTGGCGTCGGTCAGCAGACGGGTCAGCAGTTGCGCCGCCACACCGTATTCACGACCGCGAAAGGCGGCAGCCACGAACATCTTGCGCAGGGCGGCCTGACCGTTGCCGATATCCTTCAGGCCAATGGTGCCGACCACCGTGCCGGCGTGCCGGGCAACCCAGAAATCGCCGGTGCCCTGCTGATAGAAGTCGGGAATGGCCGCCAGGTCCGGCTGGTCGGCCGCGGTGATGGGAATGCCGAACTCTTCGCGCTGGATGGGCACGATCACGTCGATGACGCCTGGCTGGTCGGCCGGTTCAAAACGCTGGATGCGGATGGCAGAGGTGTTCAAGGGCACTGTCCTGGCAGTCACGGGTAGGTGCCGGGCATTGTTTCAGACTGGCCAGGGCCTCGACAAGGCGGGGCTGGCCAGCGTGGCGGCAAGGCTTTGCGGTGCAGGTTGTTTAATTACAACGCGGGATTGGCGGGGTCAGGCCGCAAGGGATGCTCTACGGCGTCCAGTGCATCCTCGGCCAGCGCCTGGGCCATTTCGATCAGGTGCGTCACGGCCATGGTCAGATTGCGCCTGGGGCCCATGAGCTGGCCGGGGGGTAGGAGCGCGCTTGCCCGCGACCGAGTGCGGAGCGCTCGCAGAAATCTCGGAAACGCTGCAAATTTACGACTGCTGACGCAGCCGGTCGCGGGCAAGCGCGCTCCTACAGCGGTGAAGCCGATGCAGCGGTGAAGCCGATGCAGCGGTGGAGCCAGTACAGCAGTGAAGACATTACATTTTTCAACACCCACAAAAAACCGCCCCGAAGGTTGTCGCGCCGAAAATCAGCAATGGTTTTGAAGTCAGGTGCCAGTCGGCCCAACAATCACATGACCTCCACGTTGCGCCGACACTCTGCCTCAAGTCGCCGCGACGAACGAATGCGCTGAAAATAGCCGTACAGATAGAGTTTGAGCAGGTCGGCGGGATCGTACGAAGGACGCCCAGTGGCCTTGGGTCTGGCTTTATCAAAGCCCAACTGCTCGAAGTCCAGAAGAGCAATGTAGGCTTCGATCACCCGTACCAGATGGTCGTCGGGAATGAGCTCGTCCAGCGAGAGTGGAAAAAGCGCACTCTGGGAGCGGTTTTCACCTTGGATATAGCGCATAAGAAAAATGCCCGTATCTTGCGATACGGGCATTTTTCTTCAACCGGCCAACAGATTGCTAGGTTTTCACACAGTCTGCCGAAGGGCGGTTTTTTCAGCCCGCTGAAATTACAGCTGCGGACCGGCCGCCTTGATGGCGTCGCTCACGTCGAACTTCTTGAAGTTCTCGGTGAACAGGCCTGCCAGGCCCTTGGCGGCTTCGTCGTAGGCCGCTTTGTCAGCCCAGGTGTTGCGCGGGTTGAGCAGAACGGTGTCGACGCCTGGAACGACCTTTGGCACGTCCAGGTTGATGATGTCCAGGTGCTCGGTCTCGGCACCGATCAGCGCGCCGCTCTGGATGGCTGCAATCACGCCGCGGGTGGTCGGGATGTTGAAGCGCTTGCCGACGCCGTAGCCACCACCGGTCCAGCCGGTGTTGACCAGGTAGACCTTGGAGTTGAAGCCACGGATACGCTTGATCAGCAGTTCGGCGTAGACACCAGCCGGACGCGGGAAGAACGGCGCGCCGAAGCAGGTGGAGAAGGTCGACTTGATGCCCGAGCCCGAACCCATTTCGGTCGAACCGACCAGCGCGGTGTAGCCCGACAGGAAGTGGTAGGCCGCTTGCTCTTCGCTGAGGATCGACACCGGTGGCAGGACGCCGGTCAGGTCGCAGGTCAGGAAGATCACAGCGTTCGGCTCGCCACCGAGGTTCTTCGGTGCGCGTTTTTCGATCAGCTCGCGTGGGTAGGCGGCGCGGCTGTTCTGGGTCAGGCTGTCGTCGGCGTAGTCGGCTTTCTTGGTTTCCGGGTCCAGCACGACGTTTTCCAGCACGGCGCCGTGCTGGATGGCTTTCCAGATGACGGGCTCGTTCTTCTCGGACAGGTCGATGCACTTGGCATAGCAACCGCCTTCGATGTTGAACACCACGCCTTCGCCCCAGCCGTGTTCGTCGTCACCGATCAGGTAACGGCTTTCGTCAGCCGACAGGGTGGTCTTGCCAGTGCCCGACAGGCCGAAGAACAGGGTCACATCGCCCTCTTCGCCCATGTTGGCGGCGCAGTGCATCGGCAGCACGTCGGCGGCCGGCAGCAGGAAGTTCTGCACCGAGAACATGGCTTTCTTCATTTCACCGGCGTAACGCATGCCGGCGATCAGCACTTTTTTGGCCGCGAAGTTGATGATCACGGTGCCGTCGGAGTTAGTGCCGTCACGCTCGGGCTCGCAGACGAACCATGGCGCGTTGAAGATCTGCCACTCGTCCTTGCCGCCTTCGTTGTAGGCCTCGGGATTGATGAACAGGCAACGGCCGAACAGGTTGTGCCAGGCGGTCTCGGTGGTCATCTTGACCGGCAGGTAGTGCGCAGGATCGGAACCCACATGAACGTGGGAGACAAAACGCTCGCGCTCGGCCAGGTAGGCACCAACGCGGTCCCACAGGGCGTCGAACTTGTCGGCGGGGAATTTGCGGTTGATCGGACCCCAGGCGATGGCGTCCTGAGTGCCGGCTTCTTCAACGATGAAGCGGTCCACCGGAGAACGGCCGGTGCGGTGGCCGGTTCTCACCACCAGGGCGCCCGTGTCGGCGAGTTCGCCTTCACCGCGGGCAAGGGCTTCCTTGACCAGGTCATCGATGCTCAGGTCGGTGTACACAGCGTTGTTGGTTTGCGTCATGAGGGTCCCCGTCGGCCTGAGGCCGAGTGCTCCGAACGGTTTTGTAGTAAAAAAACAACCACTACTACAGCCAAAAGTGGGCCGGATTATGCCAGAAATGCCCGGAAATGATAGAACCCTCCTGTCAGAACAGTATTACGGTAGTGCGAGGGTTCATCCGGGATCAGTGCCGGGTGGTCGAGGGCGAGTCGACGCCACCGTTGGCGAACAGTTGGGTCACGTCGGCACTGTCGAACAGATAGCGCTCGTTGCAGAACTGACAATCGACCTCGACCGTGCCGCCATGCTCGGCCACCAGCAACTGGGCATCCTCCAGGCCGAGGCTGACCAGTGCGTTGCCTGAACGCTCACGCGAGCAACTGCAACGGAAGCAGATCGGCTGCTGGTCGAACAGGCGCACCGGGTCCTGGTGATATAGGCGGTGCAACAGGGTTTCGTTGTCCAGGCCCAACAGTTCTTCGGTGCTCAGGGTGTCGGCCAGGGTCACCACATGCTCCCAGCTGGCGGCACGCTCGTCGGCGTCGGGGATGCGCGCCACGGGCAGTTGCTGCAACAGCAGGCCACGGGCGCGCTGACCGTCGGCCTTGAGCCAGAAGCGCGTGCCCAGTTGCTCGGACATCACGAAATAGTTTGAGAGGCTTTGCGACAGGTCGGCACCGTCCAGATCGACGATGCCCTGGTAGCGCTTGCCCTGGCGCGGGTCGATGGTCAGCGCCAGCGAACCTTCGGGCATCAGTTGCTGCAGGCCGGCCTCATCGTCGCTGATCAGGTCTTCGTCGTAACGGGCGATGCCGCGCAGTTCGCGCTCGCTGGAGCATTCGACCATCAGCAACGGCACCGCGCCGCTGGAGCGCGCCTGCAGGATCAGCAGGCCGTCGAACTTGAGGGTGCCGACCAGCAGGGCCGCCGCCGCCATCAGCTCACCCAGCAGGCGGGCGACCGGTGCCGGATAAGGGTGGCGGGCAAGCACCTCGTGGTAGCTCTGGTCGAGGCCGACCAGCTCGCCGCGCACATCGCTCTCGTCGAAGATGAAGCGCTGGGTGAAATCGGTATCGGGTAAATCGGACATAAAAAATAGTCTTCGATGAGGTGGGAAAAAGCCGCAGGGCCAGGCAGCGCCGCAGCACAATGCGGACATTATGCCGGCTGCCGGCGCCCACGTCGGCTCAATCGGATTGATGTCAATTATCGAGCACAGCGCGGCAAGGGCGTCAGTCGCGTGACTGGCCGTCGCGGAACTCGAAAAACTGGCGGCGCTGCTTCTTGGTCGGACGCCCATCGGTGGTCACGCCCTCGTGGCCGGCCTTGCGCTGGGCGGCCGCCGCTTCGCGACTGGCGATGCTCTGCGGGGTCTCGCTGTACAGCGTCTGGGCCTCTGGCGCACCGCGGCGCACCGTCGACAGCGCCTCGACCACCACGGTGCGCTCGTCGAAACCGGTACGAATCCTGAATTCGTCACCGATACGCGGCTCCTTGCCGGGCTTGCAGCGCTCGCCGCGCCAGTGCACCTTGCCACTTTCTATCGCCGCCTTGGCCAGGGCGCGGGTCTTGAAGAACCGTGCAGCCCACAGCCATTTATCCAGCCTGATTTTCTCGTCTTCTTCGGGCTTTTGTGCCATATGAATTCCTTATCGGTGTGGCAGTCTGACATTTATCAGCGCTGCCACGCACATGTTCATGAGAGGCCATGGCCTGCGCCTGCGCGCAGGCCTTCACCCCGGAACATGCTGTAACCCCACCCGGATTGTCAAAACCAGCCATCCGGAATCTGTTTGCCCGTCCACCCCTGGAGGTGCCCCATGACCGATTTTCCAGCTTCACTGACAACGCCTCGAAAGGGCTGCCAGGGATGCACGGGCAGCCCGCCTCTGGATTTTTCATTCGAATACGCCTATCAACCCATTGTGGACTTGCGCGACCATTCGATTTTTGCCCACGAGGCGCTGGTACGCGGTCCCAACGGCGAGGGCGCCCTGACCGTGCTCAGCCAGGTCAACGACCAGAATCGCTACCGCTTCGACCAGAGCTGCCGGGTGGCGGCGATTGCCGGTGCGGCACGGCTGGGCATGACCGAGCGCCTGTCGATCAACTTCTTGCCCAATGCCGTGTACCGTCCGGAACTGTGCATTCGCAGCACCCTGGAAGCGGCTCGCCAGTATGACTTTCCGATCGAGCGGCTGATCTTTGAAACGGTCGAGGGCGAGTACCTGGCCGATATCGACCATTTGCTCAATGTGCTGCGCCAGTACCGCGAATTCGGCTTCATGACCGCCATCGACGACTTCGGCGCAGGCTATTCGGGGCTCACGCTGCTGGCCAACTTTCAACCGGACCTGATAAAACTCGACATAGATCTGATTCGCGATATCCACCTTCATCGTGCGCGACAGGCTATTGTTCGCGCAGTCGTGCAAATGTGTGCCGATCTTGGGGTCACGGTGATTGCCGAAGGCATCGAACATCGTGAAGAGCGGGATTTTCTTGCCGACTGTGGCATTTTCCTGATGCAGGGCTACTGGTTCGCCCGGCCTGCATTCAAAGCGCTGGCCAGGGTCGAGCCCGAGGCCTGGCAACCGTCTTGAGCCGTACGGAATTGCGCCATTGAAAACATTCGATCATCTGACAGTTATCGGCCTGCGCGAGTGGGTGGCGCTGCCCATCCTGGGGGTTGCCGGCCTGCGGGCCAAGATCGACACCGGCGCCAGCACCTCAAGCCTGCACGCCACCGAGATCGAACCGTTCGAACGCGATGGTGAAACATGGGTACGCTTCAATGCGCACCTGGGCACGGTGGTGCAGTTGCGTCACCGCCGCTGCGAAGCGTTGCTGGTGGCGCGCAAGACCATCAAAAGCTCCAACGGCCATGCGCAGGTCCGCTATGTGATACGGACCACCCTGGCGCTGGGGGACCGCGTCTGGCCGGTGGAATTTACCCTGGCCTGCCGCAAGTCGATGCGTTATCGGCTGCTGCTGGGTTCAAAAGCTTTGGTCGACGGCCAGCTGGTCGTCAATCCGGGCATCAAATACGTACAAGACAAGCCGGTGTTCCCGGCCTCTAATCCCTCAGGTGTTGCATGAAGATCGCTGTGCTTTCGCGTAATCCGCGTCTGTATTCCACCCGCCGGCTGGTTGAAGCCGGTATCGAGCGTGGCCATGAGATGGTGGTGATCGACACCCTGCGCGCCTATATGAATATCGCCAGCCACAAGCCGCAGATTCACTATCGCGGCAAGCCGCTGTCGGGCTTCGATGCGGTGATTCCGCGCATCGGGGCATCGGTGACGTTTTATGGCTGTGCGGTGCTGCGCCAGTTCGAAATGATGGGCGTGTTCCCGCTCAACGAGTCGGTGGCCATTGCCCGCTCACGCGACAAGTTGCGTTCGCTGCAGTTGCTGTCACGGCGCGGCATCGGCCTGCCGGTGACCGGCTTTGCCCACTCCCCGGACGACATTCCCGACCTGATCCAGATGGTCAACGGCGCGCCGCTGGTCATCAAGGTGCTTGAAGGCACCCAGGGCATCGGCGTGGTGCTGTGCGAGACGGTTTCGGCAGCCGAGTCGGTGATCGAGGCGTTCATGGGCCTCAAGCAGGACATCATGGTCCAGGAGTACATCAAGGAAGCCGGCGGCGCGGACATCCGCTGCTTTGTGGTCGGCGACAAGGTGATTGCCTCGATGATGCGCCAGGCCAAGCCCGGCGAGTTCCGCTCCAACCTGCACCGGGGTGGCACCGCCAGCCTGATCAAGATCACGCCCGAAGAGCGCATGACCGCCCTGCGTGCGGCCAAGGTGATGGGCCTGGCGGTGGCCGGCGTCGACATCCTGCGCTCCAATCACGGCCCGCTGGTAATGGAGGTCAACTCCTCGCCCGGCCTGGAAGGCATCGAGACCACCACCGGCAAGGACGTGGCCGGGATGATCATCGAGCACCTGGAAAAGAACGGCGGCCCGAACATGACCCGGACCAAGGGCAAGGGGTAGGACCGGCTTCAGCCGGTCCTGCACAGCATCACGCGGCAGCATCAGTCCCAGGAACGGCAACACGGCGGTTCCCGACTGAAGCCGGTCCTACACAGCGTCACGCGGCAGCATCAGCCCCAGTGGCAGGCGTACACGGGCTTCCAGGCCGCCGCCGGAGCGGTTGCGCAGCTCGACGTTGCCGCCGTGCATGGCGGCGATGCGCTTGACGATGGCCAGGCCCAGGCCGGTGCCCTTGCCGCTGCGGGCACGGTCGCCACGGATGAAGGGGTTGAAGATCAGTTCCAGTTCACCGGGGTCGAGGCCGGCGCCACGGTCAAGCACGCTGAGCACCACATACGGCGCGCTGGTGTCGCCCGAGACATAGGCCGCCACTTCGATGCCGGTGCCGGCGTGGTAGGTGGCATTGCCGATCAGGTTGGTCAGCAGGCGCTTCATCGACACCCGGCGCAACGGAAACGGCGGGATCGGCTCCAGGCACAGGCGAATGTTGTTCTCGGCACTGTTGAACGGCGCCACGACTTCACGCACCAGGTCGCCCAGGTCGACCTCTTCGATCTGTTCGTCACGGCCATCGCGGATGAAGGCCAGGAACTGGTCGAGGATCGCGTCCATGTCCTCGATGTCGCGCACCATGCCCTCGGTGAATTCGTTCTTGTCGCTCATCAGTTCCAGCGACAGGCGCAGGCGCGTCAGCGGTGTGCGCAGATCGTGGGAGACGCCGGCGAGCATCAGTTCGCGCTCCTGCCCGGCCTGCTCGACGTCCTCGGCCATCTGGTTGAAGGCCCGGTACACCTCGGTCATTTCGCTCGGCGTGTCGCTGACCGGCAGGCGCACGCTGCGCCCCTGCCCCAGTTGACGTGCGGCGAAGACCAGGCGCTTGAGCGGCTGATTGAGCTGGCTGACGAAGATCCAGGCCGAGGCCGTGGACAACAACCCGATGGCCAGGAACCAGCCCAGCACGCTCCAGATTTTCTGCCCGCGCAGCGGGTGCGGGTACAGCGGCACTTTCAGCCAGCCGTCACCCAGGCTCGGGGCGCGCACCCACAAGGCGGGCGGCGCATGCACGCGCAGGCGCACTTCGGTGTCGGCACCCAGCTCGGCCTGCATCTGGCGCTGGTAGATCTCGCTGTAGGGCCAGTGCTGTTCGCCCTCGGGCACGCCGCCGCCGACCACGCGGATCAGCCCGGCGGCCTCGGCAATGGTTTCGCGGTCGCTCTCGTCGGCCGCCCAGTAGGCGCGCAGGGTCAGGGCTACACCGTGGCTGTACTGGCGGTCGACCAGCACATCTTCGTTCATCAGCAGATAGACCAGCGTCAGCGCCTTGGAGAACAGCACCACGATCAGCACCAGCCACAGGGTGCGCGAGAAAAAGCTTTGCGGGAACCAGAGCGGAGTCTTCATAAATGCAGCTTGTACGCTTTGCAGGGCGAGCCGGGCTCGCGGTGTGTAAGGGTCGAAGCTGCCAGGGACTGGGCGACTTCACGTCCGGACCGATAAAACCAAAAACGCCGATAGCCCCTTTGCAGGGCTATCGACGTAACAGGCGTCATGGCGGTCCGGCTGCAAGCCGTCAGCGACCGCCAGCACCGTCGGGAACGAATACATAGCCAACGCCCCAGACGGTCTGGATATAACGCGGCTTGGACGGGTCGGGCTCGATCAGGCGGCGCAGACGGGAAATCTGCACGTCGATGGAGCGCTCCAGTGCGTCCCACTCGCGGCCACGGGCCAGGTTCATCAGCTTGTCGCGGGTCAGCGGCTCGCGGGCGTGCATGACCAGCGCCTTGAGCACGGCGAATTCACCGGTGGTCAGCATGTGGACTTCATCGCCGCGCTTGAGCTCGCGGGTGGCCAGCGACAGCTCGTAGTCACCGAAGGTGACCGACTCGTCTTCGCTGCCGGGGGCGCCGGGCACCGAAGGCGCCTGACGACGCAGCACGGCCTTGACCCGGGCCATCAGTTCGTCGGGGTTGAACGGCTTGGCCAGGTAATCGTCGGCGCCCAGCTCAAGGCCCTTGATGCGGCTCAGTTCGTCGCCCTTGGCGGTGAGCATGATGATCGGCACCTGATTGTTGGCCGCACGCAGGCGACGGCAGGCCGAAAGGCCGTCTTCGCCGGGCAGCATCAGGTCCAGCACCACGAGGTTGAAGACTTCGCGGGACAGCAGGCGATCCATTTGCTCGACATTGGCCACCGCGCGGGCGCGATAGCCCTTGCTGGTGAAAAAACGCTCAAGCAGGCTGCTCAAACCCGGATCGTCATCGACGATCAGGATTTTCTCGCCTTCGGCATTAAGTGCAGTGCTGCTCATCAGAGGCTCCTTTATTCACGGGGCGCATTATGGCGCAGGTGAAGTAATGCGCACCGTGCGCATTGTTAGCAGATTTTACCGTATACGGCATGAGCACCGGTCACAGAACACGGCAGCCGACGTCTTGTGGCGCGCAAATCCCCTAACCGGCAGTGGCTGGTTATAATGCGCGACCCTAACAGTCAGGCAACGCCGGATGACGTTTTGTTTCGGCAAGACGATGGCAATTCGCTAGTTTTTTGCTCAGGTGGTCTCAATGGACAGCATCAACAGCCGCATCGCCGAAGAACTCGGTGTCCGCCCGCAACAGGTCCAAGCGGCCGTCGCACTACTGGATGAAGGCTCGACCGTGCCCTTCATCTCCCGTTACCGCAAGGAAGTGACCGGCAGCCTCGATGACACCCAGTTGCGTCATCTCGAAGAGCGCCTGCGCTACCTGCGCGAACTCGATGAGCGCCGGGTCAGCATCCTGGCCAGCATCGAAGAGCAAGGCAAGCTGACCCCGGAACTGGCCCGCGACATCAAGCTGGCCGACACCAAGACCCGTCTTGAAGACTTGTACCTGCCCTACAAGCAAAAGCGCCGCACCAAGGGCCAGATCGCCCTGGAAGCCGGCCTGGGCGAACTGGCCGACGGCCTGTTCAACGACCCGACCCTGAACCCTGAAGAACAGGCGGCGCGCTTCGTCGACGCCGACAAAGGCGTGGCCGACACCAAGGCCGCGCTGGAGGGCGCCAAGTACATCCTCATGGAGCGCTTCGCCGAAGACGCCTCCCTGCTCGACAAGCTGCGCAGCTTCCTCAAGCACGAGGCGGTGATCAGTGCCCGCGTGGTGCCGGGCAAGGAAGAGGAAGGCGCGAAGTTTCGCGACTATTTCGAGCATGACGAGCCGCTCAAGAGCATGCCGTCGCACCGTGCTTTGGCGATCTTCCGCGGTCGCAACGAAGGCATCCTCAGCAGCGCACTCAAGGTCGGTGAAGAACTGCCCGGCAGCCTGCACCCGTGCGAGCTGATGATCGGCGAGCGCTTCGGCCTGGGCAACCAGGGCCGTCCTGCCGACAAGTGGCTGGGCGAAGTGGTGCGCTGGACCTGGAAGGTCAAGCTGTACAACCACCTGGAAACCGACCTGCTGGGCGAGCTGCGCGAAGCGGCCGAAGCCGAGGCAATCAACGTCTTTGCCCATAACCTGCATGACCTGCTGCTGGCCGCACCAGCCGGCCCCCGCGCCACGCTGGGCCTGGACCCGGGCCTGCGCACCGGTTGCAAGGTCGCGGTGGTCGATGCCACCGGCAAGCTGCTCGACTACGCCACGGTCTACCCGCATGTGCCGAAAAACCAGTGGGACCAGACCATCGCCGTGCTCGCCGCCCTGTGCACCAAGCACTCGGTGGACCTGATCGCCATCGGCAACGGCACCGCCAGCCGCGAGACCGACAAGCTGGCCATCGAGCTGATCAAAAAGTATCCAGCGCTGAAAATGACCAAGGTCATGGTCTCCGAAGCCGGCGCCTCGGTGTACTCGGCCTCGGAACTGGCCGCGCGCGAATTCCCGGACCTGGACGTGTCGATCCGCGGTGCGGTGTCCATTGCCCGGCGCCTGCAGGACCCGCTGGCCGAACTGGTCAAGATCGACCCGAAATCCATCGGTGTCGGCCAGTACCAGCATGACGTGTCGCAGCTCAAGCTGGCCCGTGGCCTGGACGCGGTGGTCGAGGACTGCGTGAACGCCGTGGGCGTCGACGTCAACACCGCCTCGGTGGCGCTGCTGGCGCGTATCTCGGGCCTGAACACCACGCTGGCACAGAACATCGTGGCCCACCGCGATGCCAACGGCGCGTTCAAGACCCGCAACGAGCTGAAAAAAGTCAGCCGCCTGGGCGAGAAGACCTACGAGCAGGCCGCAGGCTTCCTGCGGGTGATGAACGGCGACAACCCGCTGGACGCCTCGGCGGTGCACCCGGAGGCGTACCCGCTGGTCAAGCGCATCGCGACCCAGACCGACCGTGACATCCGCTCGCTGATCGGCGATGCCGGCTTTCTCAAGCGCCTGGACCCGAAGAAATTCACCGACGAGACCTTCGGCCTGCCGACCGTCACCGACATCCTGAGCGAACTGGAAAAACCCGGCCGCGACCCGCGCCCGGAGTTCAAGACTGCCGAGTTCCAGGAAGGCGTCGAGGACCTCAAGGACCTGCAGCCGGGCATGATTCTCGAAGGCGTGGTCACCAACGTGACCAACTTCGGTGCTTTCGTCGACATCGGCGTTCACCAGGACGGTCTGGTGCACATCTCGGCGCTGTCCGAAAAATTCATCAAGGACCCGCGCGAAGCGGTCAAGGCCGGTGACGTGGTCAAGGTCAAGGTCATGGAAGTCGACATCCCGCGCAAGCGCGTCGGCCTGTCGATGCGCATGAGCGACACGCCCGGCGAGAAGGTCGACGGTGCCCGTGGCGCCCGCCCGGGTGCGGCGCCGCGCCAGCAGCACAGCGCGCCACGCAAGGAAGCCGCAGCAGCGGCCCCGGCCAATAACGCCATGGCCTCGCTGTTCGCCAATGCCAAGCAGTTGAAGAAGCGTTGATGGACGTCCCTGAAGCGCTGACCCACAGCCCTTACTTCCGGATGCTGGGCTGCGAGATTCGCAGCCTGGACAACGGCGTTGCCCATGTCGCGCTGCCGCTGGAGGCGCACCTGCGCAACCGTGGCAACGTGATGCACGGCGGGGCGATTTTCAGCCTGGTCGACATCGGCATGGGCCTGGCCTGCTCCAGCGCCCATGGCTTCGACCAGCGCAGCGTGACCATCGAGTGCAAGATCAACTACGTGCGCGGCGTCAGCGACGGTGAGGTGCTGTGCATCGCCCGTGTGCTGCACGCCGGGCGTCGTACGCTGGTGGTCGAGGCCGAGGTGGTCCAGGACGACAAACTGGTGGCCAAGGCCCAGGGCACCTTTGCCGTGCTCTGAACATCGTTATAACGCAATCGCTCACCGCGGCCCCGTGCATGGAACCTATGCCCGGGGCCGCTTGCCGAATGGCTTGAACATGGCGTTTTTTAGCAGATAAAGAGCGTGGGCGACCTAGCTGTAGCCCCCCTGAGTGCGGTATTTTCCCGCTAATCTTGTTAAAAAGCCGCGTGTTCGGCACCCCGTAAGCAACCGTGAATCTTGAGCCGGCGTTAAAGACCCCAACCAGGCGACAACGCCAGTTCCTTTCTTCACCCTTGTAGACCGTCATGTCCACCCCCATATCGGGGCGACCGATGTGTGAAGGAAATCACCTTGAGCGAATTACTCAACCGCCGCCTGGCCGTGTTCGGCGAGCGCAGCAACCTAACGCTGCTGGGACAGTGCCTGCACGGAATCGAGCGTGAATGCCTGCGCGTGACCGATCACGCCCAGTTGGCCCAGACCCCGCACCCGCAGGCGCTGGGCTCGGCACTGACCAACGAGCAGATCACCACCGATTATTCCGAATCGCTCCTGGAGTTCATCACACCGGCGTTGAAAGACCCGGCCGACACCCTGGCCCGTCTGGAAACGATTCACCGTTTTGTCTACAGCAAGCTGGACAACGAGCTGCTGTGGAGCCCGTCGATGCCCTGCCCGCTGCCCGCCGAAGAGGACATTCCGCTGGCCTATTACGGCACCTCCAACATCGGCAAGCTCAAGTACGTGTACCGCAAGGGCCTGGCCCTGCGCTATGGCCGGACCATGCAGTGCATCGCCGGCATTCATTACAACTTCTCGCTGCCCGAGTCGGCCTGGGCCTTGCTCAAGCAGACCGAGCACTTCGACGGCGACGCCCGCGATTACCAGTCGCAGGCCTATATCGCCCTGATCCGCAACTTCCGACGCTACAGCTGGCTGCTGATGTACCTGTTCGGTGCCTCGCCGGCCCTGGACGCCGGCTTCCTGCGCGGGCGTGCCCATCAACTGGAGCAGTTCGACGCCGATACCCTGTACCTGCCCTACGCCACCAGCCTGCGCATGAGCGACCTGGGCTACCAGAGCAAGGCCCAGGCCGACCTGACACCGTGCTACCACGATCTGCAGAGCTACACCGACAGCCTGCGCCGCGCCGTGGCCACGCCTTACGCGCCGTACGTCGAGACCGGCACCCACAACGCTGCCGGCGAATGGGTACAGCTCAACACCAACGTGTTGCAGATCGAAAACGAGTACTACTCCAATATCCGTCCCAAGCGCGTGACCTACTCCGGCGAGCGGCCGATCCAGGCGCTGATGGCCCGCGGCGTGCAGTATGTCGAGGTGCGCTGCCTGGACATCAACCCGTTCCTGCCGACCGGTATCGACCTGGAACAGGCACGCTTCATCGACGCCTTCATCCTGTATTGCGCCCTCGAAGAAAGCCCGCAGCTGAGCAACCAAGAGTGCGGCAATGCCGGCAGCAACTTCCTCAGTGTGGTCAAGGAAGGCCGTCGCCCCGGCCTGAAGTTGCAGCACAACGGCCAGGCGGTCGATCTCAAGACGTGGGCCAGCGAGCTGCTGGAAAAGATCGCGCCATTGTCACGCCTGCTCGACGAAGCCAGCGGCAGCGACGCGCATGTTCGCTCGCTGGCGGCGCAGCAGGCGCGCATCGACGATCCGTCACTGACGCCATCGGCGCAGATCCTGGCACGCATGCGTGAACACGACGAAGGCTTCACCGCGTTTTCGCTGCGCCAGAGCAAGGCCCATGCCGAGTACTTCCGCAAAAATGCACTGAGCGCCACTGAACAGGCGCACTTCGAAGGCCTGGCCCAGACTTCGCTGCAAGAACAGGCCGAGCTTGAAGCCAGTGAAGAAGTGGTGGATTTCGACACCTTCGTCGGCGCCTACCAGGCCAGTATCCTGTCGATCAGCAACTGACCGACAGGCATAGGGCCGGTGTAGGAGCGCGCTTGCCGGAATGCCGGACCACCGCGACCGGCTGCGTTAGCAGTCGTAAATTTTCAGCGTTTCACAAATTTTTGCGAGCGCTGCGCACTCGGTCGCGGGCAAGCGCGCTCCTACGGGGGTAGCTTCAATATCCAGTGATATCAGTACGTTATTTCGTGCTTGATAAGCGCATTACAGGGCTTTTTCGAAGATTTTCGAATTGCGCTGGTAGTTGTACAGCGAGGCCCGGGCGCTGGGCAGGCGGTCGACGCTGCTGGGTTCGAAGCCGCGCTCGCGGAACCAGTGGGCGGTGCGGGTGGTGAGCACGAACAATCGTGTCAGCCCCAATGCCCGGGCACGGTTTTCGATGCGTTCAAGCAACTCGTCGCCACGCCCGCCATGGCGGTATTCCGGATTGACGGCCAGGCAGGCCAGTTCGCCGGTCTGGGAATCGGCAATCGGGTACAGCGCCGCACAGGCGATGATCATGCCTTCACGCTCGACCACGCTGAACTGCTCGATCTCGCGCTCCAGCACCTCACGTGAGCGGCGCACCAGAATGCCCTGCTCTTCCAGCGGCGTGATCAGCTCGATCAACCCGCCCACGTCTTCGATGGCCGCTTCACGCACCCGTTCGAACTGCTCTTGCGCCACCAGCGTGCCGCCGCCGTCGCGGGTGAACAGCTCGGTCAGCAGGGCGCCGTTCTCGGCGTAGCTGACGATATGGCTGCGGCCCACGCCACCGCGGCAGGCTTCGGCGGCGGCATCAAGCAGTTCGGCCTGGTAGTTGCTGCCCAGGCGCTGCAGATGCGCCGGCACCTGTTGCGGGCGCAATTCACGCACCAGGTGGCCACGCTCGTCCAGCAGGCCCTGCTCCTCGCCGAACAGCAGCAGCTTGTCGGCGCCCAGGTCGATGGCCACACGGGTGGCCACGTCTTCACAGGCCAGGTTGAACACCTCGCCAGTCGGCGAATAACCCAGCGGCGACAGCAACACGATGTGCCGCTCATCGAGCAGGCGGTTGATACCCTTGCGGTCGACCCGGCGAACTTCACCGGTGTGCTGGTAGTCGACGCCTTCAAGCACGCCGATCGGCCGGGCGGTGACCAGGTTGCCGCCGGTGACGCGCAGGCGCGAGCCCTGCATCGGCGAGGCGGCGATGTCCATCGACAGCCGCGCCTCGATGGCAATGCGCAGGCCGCCTACCGCATCAATCACGCACTCAAGGGTTTCGGCGTCGGTCACCCGCAGGTCACGGTGAAAGCGCGGGCTCAGGCCGCGCTGGGCCAGGCGGCTTTCGATCTGTGGCCGCGTGCCGTGCACCAGCACCAGGCGTACGCCCAGGCTGTGCAACAGCACCAGGTCGTGGACGATATTGCCGAAGTTGGGGTGTTCGACACCGTCACCGGGCAGCATGACCACAAAGGTGCAGTCGCGGTGGGCGTTGATGTAAGGAGAAGCATGGCGAAGCCAATTGACGTATTCGGGCATAACCGCAAAAGCCTGTAGAAAGTTGGACGAAAGACACAAAACACGCACAACAGGGGTGGCGGTTATCGTCGTAACAGGCTTGGCAACACGCGCATTCTCCTTCTATCAGGGCCTGGCCGGGCCGCTTATTGCGGGCTCAGGCAGTAATGTTCGATCAACTGGCTTAACAGACGCACTGTAGGCTGCAAACGTGACATTTCAAGATACTCGCCCGGCTGATGCGCACAGGCGATGTCACCCGGGCCCAGCACCAGGGTCTCGCAGCCCAGGCGTTGAAGATAAGGCGCTTCGGTGCCAAATGCCACCGCCGCGGCCGTATGGCCTGTCAGACGCTCGGCCACCCGCACCAGTTCCGCATCGGCGGCCTGCTCGTAGGGCGGGCACTCGGGAAACAGCGGCTGGTAGTCGATCTGCACCTGATGCCGTTCGGCCAGGGGCTGTAGCTTCTGACGAATGAGCCCGCGCAGAATTTCCGGATCCATGCCCGGCAGCGGACGCAGGTCGAACTCCAGCGAGCACTGTCCGCAAATCCGGTTGGGGTTGTCGCCGCCATGAATGCAGCCCAGGTTGAGGGTCGGCTGCGGCACGCTGAACTGCGGGTTGCGGTATTGCGTCTGCCATTGCGTGCGCAGGCCCTTCAGTTCACTGATCGCGTCGTGCATGGCCTCCAGCGCGCTGTGGCCCAGGCTGGGGTCGGAGGAATGCCCGCTGCGCCCGAGAATGTCGATGCGCTCCATCATCACGCCCTTGTGCAGGCGGATCGGCTTGAGCCCGGTCGGCTCGCCAATCACCGCTGCCCGCCCCAGGGGACGGCCCGCGTCGGCCAGGGCGCGCGCGCCGGCCATGGAGCTTTCTTCGTCACAGGTGGCCAGGATCAGCAGCGGCTGCCTGAACGGCTGGTCGAGCAGCGGGCGCACAGCCTCGATGATCAAGGCAAAGAAGCCCTTCATGTCGCAGCTGCCCAGGCCCACCCAGCGCCCGTCGACCTCGGTGAGTTTCAACGGGTCGGTCTGCCACAGCGCGTCGTCGTAGGGCACAGTGTCGCTGTGCCCGGCCAGCACCAGCCCGCCCGGGCCTGTGCCGTAGCTGGCCAGCAGGTTGAACTTGCCCGGCGAGATTGTCTGGATCTCACAGGCAAAGCCCAGGTCGCCCAGCCAGCCGGCCAGCAGGTCGATGACCGCCCGGTTGGACTGGTCCAGCGCCGGCTGGGTGCAGCTCACCGACGGCGTGGCAATCAACGCGGCGAACTGGTCCTTCAAGGATGGCAAGGGCATGAACGGCTCCTGAATGGCGAAACGCAATGCGGTCCATCATAGGGCCATCAGGCGTCAGGAATAAACCGTAGCGGTTCAGGTCCTGTACACTGGTGGCCTCATCAGTACCAGCGTTTGGATTGCCCCCGGCCATGCACAAAGAAACCGAAATCAAACTGCGCGTCAGCCGCGAAACCCTCGCCGCCCTGCGCGAGCATCCCCTGCTGAAAAAGCGCAACAAGAGCGGCTGGGAGCGCCTGGAACTGACCAATCAGTATTTCGACACGCCCGAACGCGACCTGGCCCAGGCCAAGGTGGCGCTGCGCATCCGCCGCGATGGCGAGCAACTGATCCAGACCCTCAAGACCCGTGGCCAGAGCGTGGCGGGCCTGTCCGAGCGTAATGAATTCAACTGGGACCTGGCCAAGGCCAAGCTCGATTTGAAGAAGCTCGACGATCAATGCTGGCCGGCACAACTGGCCGAACTGGACAAAAAAACCATCAAGCCGCTGTTCACCACCGATTTCGTGCGCGAAAAAGCCGAGATCGCCTGGGGCCGCGGCAAGGCCAAGGTGGTGATCGAAGCCGCCCTGGACCTGGGCCAGGTGGTGGCCGGCAAGCAGAAGGAAGAAATCTGCGAGCTGGAGCTTGAACTGCGCGAAGGCGAACCCGAGGCGCTGCTGGAGCTGGCCGCCGAGCTGGCCGCCACGTTGCCGCTGATGCCGTGCGACATCAGCAAGGCCGAGCGCGGCTACCGCCTGCTCGATCCGGCCAGCTACTCGCTGAGCCTCAAGGCGCCGGTCTTGCACGCCGAACTGTCACTGGACGACGCCTACACCGCGCTGGCCTGGCACCTGCTGGGCAGCAGCCAGCGTCTGGCCGAGCAATACCGTTTCAACGGTCACTGGCGCCTGTTGCAGGACTGGGTCGAGCAATTGGCCGAACTGCGGGCCCTGACCGGCAGCCTGGGCCAGTGTGCTCCGCGCGCCACCACCGCCAGCCTGCGCAGCGCGCTGGATGCCCTGCTCGAAGACTGGCGCCCGCTGGTCCAGGCGGGTCAGCACGACGAAGACGTGCGCGGCGCCGCCCATGAGCAGTTCCTGGAAGAGTTGCAGGACACGCGCTGGGGCGAGTTCTCGCTGAACACCTCGCGCTGGTTGCTGGCACGCAGCTGGACAGTGGAGCGCAATAACCGGGGCAATCGCCTGGGCGCCGTGGCACTGGGCAACTGGCTGCCGACCCAACTGGCCGAAGAAGCCCGCAGCCTGCAGCTGAACCGCTACCAGCAACAGCCCGAAGACCTGGCCGAGCAATTGCCGCGCATCGAACGCCTGCAAGCCTGGCTGCACTGGGCACGGCATGTGCTGGAGCTGCCGGAGATGGACCGTTTGTACGGTGAACTCAACAAGCTGGAGCAACTGGCCCATCAGGACATCAGCGACGAAGTGCTGGACGCCCGTGTGCAGCAGGCCCTGACCGTGGCCCAGACCAAAACCTGGAAAGTGCTGGTGAAGCTGTAACCCACCTGGCAAGACATCGGGTAGGGGCGCGCTCTGCCGGAGTGCCGGACCACCGCGACCGGCTGCGTCAGCAGTCGTAGATTTGTGGCGTTGCGCAGATTTCTGCGAGCGCTTCGCACTCGGTCGCGGGCAGAGCGCGCTCCTACCGGGCCCAGTGTTTGCTGCGCGATGGTGCTGTGTCAGCGTCCCAGCGGCAGGGTGGTGGTCGACTTGATTTCCGACAGGGCCACGATCGAGTTCACTTCCTGGATTCCCGGCACCATCGACAGTTTGTCGAAGAAGAACTTCTCGTAGGCCTCGATATCGGCCGTAACGATGCGCAGCAGAAAATCCACCGCGCCCATCAGCACATAACACTCCAGCACTTCCGGAAACTCGCGAATCGCGTCGGTGAATTCGGCGAAGTTGGAGCGGCCGTGGGCGTTGAGTTTGATCTCGGCGAAGATCTGCGTATTCAGGCCGATCTTCTTGCGGTCCAGCAGGCTGACCTGGCGACGGATCACGCCTTCGTCCTTGAGCCGCTGGATCCGCCGCCAGCAGGGCGATTGTGACAAGCCCACCTGCTCGGCGATCTGCGCGCTGGACAGTGAGGCGTCTTCCTGAAGAAGTGTCAGGATCTTACGGTCGTAGGCATCCAGCTCTATGGACATGATTATTTCTCATGGAAGGCAAATGGCAGATTGTTCATGCGCAATATGAAGCCAGGGCCAGATAATAGATCAGTTTTGCCGCACTCTTCATGCAAGAATTTCCGTACTTGCTCAGGAGATCCGCCCATGCCCATGCTCGAAGCCGTACCTGCCCTGCCGCGTCGCGCGGATGTATGGAATGCCAGCAATGCCCTGGTGACCGTGCGCTATCGGATCCAGGCCCAGGCACAGCCGGCACTGATGTGCCAGGTCTTGAACCTGTTCGCCCTGCAGTACCTGATTCCCGGCCAGATCAACATGGTGCGCCACGGCGATGACCTGCACATCGAGGTGGACGTAGACGCTGTAAGCGCCCACCGTGCCGAGGTCATCGGTGAAAAAATGCGCAACCTGATCGATGTCGATACAGTGGCACTTGAGACCCTGACGTCTGCCCTGCCGATCGAGCAGCCGGCGGCCCGCGCCATGGCCTGAGCGATCAGTGCGGTAATGCCTGTTCACACAAGGGGCGCAACACCGGCACGCTTGGGGTCTACGCTGCTCGCTGTCAGAGTGATCCCTTCCCGCCCCCGCCCAAGGAACCTGCATGGCCGTTCACGCTTCTTCTTCCACGGACCGCTGGCTTGACCTGAACGACCTGTTGCGTGACCTGGTCGCCCAGGGCCACCTTGAGCAAAGCGACGCAGAAACCGCCATCACCCTGCGACGCGGCGCGGCGAACGTGCAGATGCACCCGCTGGAGTTCCTGGCCGCCCAGGCGTTTGAAGATGGCAAGCGCCCCGGGCGCAAGCTCGACCTGGAGACCCTCACCGCCTGGCTGGCCGCCCAGTGCGGCCAACCGTACCTGCGCATCGACCCGCTGAAGATCAACGTGGCCGCCGTCACGCCGCTGATGTCCTATGCCTTCGCCCAGCGCCATCGCATCCTGGCCGTGGCCGTGGACCGCGAGGCGGTGACCATCGCCAGCGCCCAGCCGTATGTGCAAGGCTGGGAGGCGGACCTGTCGCATGTGCTCAAGCTGCCGATCAAGCGCGTGGTGGCCAACCCCAGCGATATCCAGCGCATGACCGTGGAATTCTTTCGCCTGGCCAAATCGGTCAGTGGCGCCACCGCCACCGACCAGAAAAGCAGCAACCTGGGCAATTTCGAGCAACTGCTCAAACTCGGCGCCAGCGACCAGGAGCCCGACGCCAACGACGCGCACATCGTCAATATCGTCGACTGGCTGTTCCAGTACGCTTTCCAGCAACGGGCCAGCGATATCCATATCGAGCCACGCCGCGAGCACGGCACGGTGCGCTTTCGCATCGACGGGGTGCTGCACAACGTCTATCAGTTTCCGCCGCAAGTGATCATGGCCGTGGTCAGCCGGCTCAAGAGCCTGGGGCGCATGAATGTCGCGGAAAAACGCAAACCCCAGGACGGCCGGGTCAAGACCAGCACCCCGGCCGGCGGCGAGGTCGAGCTGCGTCTGTCGACGCTGCCGACCGCCTTCGGCGAAAAGCTGGTGATGCGTATCTTCGACCCGGACGTGCTGCTCAAGGACTTCGACCAGTTGGGCTTTTCCAGCGACGACCTGCGCCGCTGGCAAGGCATGACCTGCCAGCCCAACGGCATCATCCTGGTGACGGGCCCTACCGGTTCAGGCAAGACCACCACGCTGTACACCACGCTCAAGAAGCTGGCGACCAGCGAGGTCAACCTGTGCACCATCGAAGACCCGATCGAGATGATCGAGCCGGCCTTCAACCAGATGCAGGTGCAGCACAACATCGACCTGACCTTTGCCAGTGGCGTGCGCGCCCTGATGCGCCAGGACCCGGACATCATCATGATCGGCGAGATCCGCGACCTGGAGACTGCCGAAATGGCCATCCAGGCCGCGCTGACCGGGCACCTGGTGCTCTCCACACTGCACACCAACGACGCGCCCAGCGCCATCAGTCGCCTGCTGGAACTGGGCGTACCGCATTACCTGCTCAAGGCCACGATCCTGGGCGTCATGGCCCAGCGTCTGGTGCGCACCTTGTGCCCGCACTGCAAGGCACCCATCGCCCTGGATGAAGTCGACTGGCAGACCCTGACCCGCCCCTGGCAGGCGCCAGTGCCAGCCGGCGCCCACCGCGCCGTGGGCTGCGCCGAATGCCGGGACACCGGTTACCGGGGGCGCGCCGGCGTGTACGAAATCATGCTGATGTCCGATGGTGTCAAGGCCCTGATCGCCGCCGACCTCGACCTGAGCGCCATGCGCCGCCAGGCTTTCAAGGAGGGGATGCGCAGCCTGCGCCTGTCGGGTGCGCAGAAGGTCTCGGCCGGGCTTACAACCCTTGAAGAAGTGTTACGCGTCACACCCCAGAGCGAACAACGTTGAAATACATGCCCGGATGCGGTTTCACTGGGCATCGACGACAATCCCCGCCCCCTCCCGTACTGACAAGGAAGTACCATGCAAACCGGTAGTATCGTAATCCTCTTATTCGTCGGCCTGGCATTGGCCATCGTGTTCATGGGCTTCAAGGTGGTCCCGCAGGGTTACCAATGGACCGTGGAGCGTTTCGGCCGCTACACCAACACGCTCAAGCCCGGCCTGAACATCATCATTCCCGTGATGGATCGCATCGGGCGCAAGATCAACGTGATGGAAAGCGTGCTCGACATCCCGCCCCAGGAAGTCATTACCGCCGACAACGCCACGGTCGAGATCGATGCCGTGTGCTTCTACCAGGTGATCAACACCGCCCAGGCCGCCTACGAGGTCAACGACCTCCAGCACGCCATCCGCAACCTGCTGCAAACCAATATCCGCACCGTGCTCGGCTCCATGGAGCTCGACGCCATGCTCAGCCAGCGCGACGGCATCAACGAGCGGCTGCTGCGCATCGTCGATGAAGCCACCGCGCCGTGGGGCATCAAGATCACCCGCATCGAGATCAAGGACATCAGCCCGCCCGAAGACCTGATGGCGGCCATGAGCGGCCAGATGAAGGCCGAACGCATCAAGCGTGCCCAGATCCTTGAAGCCGAAGGCCTGCGCGCAGCGGCGATCCTGACCGCCGAAGGCAAGAAGCAGGCGCAGATCCTCGAGGCCGAGGGCAGCCGGCAGGCCGCCTTCCTGGAGTCCGAAGCCCGCGAGCGCCAGGCCGAAGCCGAAGCCCAGGCCACCCGCGTGGTGTCCGACGCCATTGCCACCGGTAACGTGCAGGCCATCAATTACTTCGTGGCGCAGAAATACATCGAGGCTCTGGGGCAACTGGCTTCGGCCGACAACAGCAAGGTCATCCTGATGCCGCTGGAGGCCAGCCAGGTCATCGGTGCAGTAGGCGGGATCGGCGAGATCGTCAAAGCCACCTTCGACCGCAAGGCTTGAGGCACACACCATGAGCTGGCTGTATAACCTTTCGTTCTGGGACTGGCTGGCACTGGGCACGGTGCTGTTGATCCTGGAGATGTTCGGTGCCGGCGGCTACCTGCTGTGGATCGGCATCGCCGCCGCTGCGGTCGGCCTCTTGAGCTTCGTGCTGCCGGAGCTGCCCTGGACCGTGCAGTTTCTGCTGTTTGCCGTGTTTGCCGTACTGACCGCCGTGTACTGGTGGTACCGGCAACGCACGGCGGCGCGGCCATCGGACCAGCCGAGGCTGAACATGCGTGGGCAGGAACTGATCGGCCACAGTTTTGTGGTGCAACAGGCCATCGTGGACCGGCGTGGCAAGATCAAGGTCGGCGACAGCGTATGGATCGTCACCGGTCCCGATACCCCGGTGGGTGGACGGGTCAGGGTGGTGAGCCAGGAAGGTACGGTGCTGCAGGTCGAGCCTCTCTGAGCAGGGGGGCAGGCAAGGGAACTACCGGGGGGAAACATTCTCCAATGAACCGGAATCTTCCCATTTGGAGTACGTCATCATGCGTCTGAAACTTGCTGTCGCCACTTGTGCTCTGCTTTCTCTTCCGGTCGGGTCGGCGATGGCCGATGCCGGTTTCTGGCGCGATGTCATTTCGTCGGGCGCCACCACCGGCTCGACGTACCTGACCTTCCGGGATCACAAGCTGATCGTGGCGGCCCAGGATGACGCCGGCAGCTTCGTGGCCAGCGACGGCGGGATCCGCGGTCCGTTCCTTGAAGCTGCCATGGCGCAGGTACGCCAGGACAACCCGGGGCTGCAAGCCAGCGACATGGAACTGGCCAACGCCATCCTGACCCGCAACGCACAGTAGGAGCCCGCTTGCCGGCGACCGAGTGCGAAGCGCTCGCAAAACTGATGAAACGCTGAAATTTTACGACTGCTACGCAGCCGGTCGCGGTGGTCCGGCATGCCGGCAAACGCGCTCCTAGCGGGCCCATGTTTGCTGCGCGAAAGCGTGCCGCCTTGGCGCTGTGCCAGTGGCACAGGATGATCTCCTACGGGTAGCCACCCGGCCATCCGTAGGAGCGACCAACGGTCGCGAACCGGTTACTCGCCGATGGCGGCCTGATAACCGGCCGCATCGAGCAGCCTGGCCAGGTCAGCGTCAGCATCGGCGGGCTTGAGCTTGAAGATCCAGGCGCTGTAAGGCTCGTTGTTGAGCTGCTCGGGTTCATCGCCCAGCGCTTCGTTGACAGCAGTGACCTCGCCGCCTACCGGGGCGTAGATGTCCGAAGCGGCCTTGACCGACTCGACCACACCGGCTGCATCGCCGGCAGCGAAGACTTTGCCGACTTCCGGCAACTCGACGAACACTACATCGCCCAGCGCCTGTTGCGCGTGATCAGAGATGCCCACGGTGATCGTGCCATCGGCCTCCAGGCGCGCCCATTCATGGCTTTCGGCAAAACGCAGTTCGGCGGGAATATTGCTCATTTGTCATCCTCAGAATTATCAGGTCAGCGGCGGTTCGCCAGATTAGATAAGCACTTTGCCGTGGCGCACGAAACTTGGACGCACCACGCGCACGGGGTACCACTTGCCGCGAATTTCCACTTCGGCCCGATCAGCGGTGGCCATCGGGACGCGTGCCAGGGCAATCGACTTGCTCAGCGTAGGAGAGAAGCTACCACTGGTGATCTCTCCATCGCCAATTTCTGCGATACGCACCACCTGATGGGCGCGTAGCACACCGCGCTCTTCCAGCACCAGACCCACCAGTTTGGACGCCGCGCCAGCCGCACGCTCACGCTCCAGCGCCGGGCGGCCGATGAAGTCGCGACCGGCAGGCTCCCAGGCAATGCTCCAGGCCATGTTGGCGACCAGCGGCGAGACCTGTTCGTCGATGTCCTGGCCGTACAGGTTCATGCCGGCCTCCAGGCGCAGCGTGTCGCGGGCGCCCAGGCCGATCGGCGAGATGCCGGCACCGACCAGGTCGTTGAAAAAGGCCGGGGCCTGCTCGGCGGGCAGGATGATTTCCAGGCCGTCTTCACCGGTGTAGCCGGTGCGGGCAATGAACCAGTCCTGGTCGTGATGGCCTTCGAAGGGCTTGAGGCGCCGAATCAGTTCCGCGCGCTGGCTGGACAGCAATTCGGCAATCCGCTGGCGGGCACGTGGGCCCTGGATGGCCAGCATTGCCAGCTCCGGGCGCTCGACCAGTTGCACATCGAAGCCGGCCAGGTGGGCCCGCATCCAGGCCATGTCCTTGGCACCCGTGGCGGCATTGGCCACCAGGCGATAGCCGCCGGGCGTGAGGTAGACGACCATGTCGTCGATGATGCCGCCGTGCTCATCGAGCATGGCGCTGTACAACGCCCGCCCGACCTCTTGCAGGCGGCCCACGTCGTTGGCCAGCAGATAACGCAGCCAGGCCTTGGCCTGGCTGCCGAGCACATCGATCACATGCATGTGCGAAACATCGAAGACGCCGCAATCGCGACGCACTTCGTGATGTTCCTCGACTTGCGAGCCGTAGTGCAACGGCATGTCCCAACCACCAAAATCGACCATTTTCGCGCCCAGCGCGAGGTGCAGGTCAAACAGGGGGGTACGCTGTCCCATGGGTTTCTCCTTCCGGGCGTGGCGAAGATGCGGGCCGGGACCTGCTGGCAAGCCCCCAGTGGCTCGGGGTTTGTTACAACTGACAACCTGCCGACGAAGCCGCAGCCCGCACCGATTGCGGCGCATTGTAGCCGCAAGGCGAGCACCTCGCACCCGACGCGGGTTTTCCTGAAATACGCGGTGTCATTTCATTGGGCCAGCACTCAGCCATGTTGACGTGCCGAACGCCGGATCAGACCGATCACCGGCAGCAGGCCGACCAGCACCAGGGTCAGGGCCGGCAAGGCGGCGCGGGCCCATTCGCCTTCACTGGTCATTTCAAAGATCCGCACGGCCAGGGTGTCCCAGCCAAACGGGCGCATCAGCAGGGTGGCCGGCATTTCCTTGAGTACATCGACAAACACCAGCAAGGCTGCACTCAAGGCGCCCGGCACCAGCAACGGCAGGTAGATGGTGAAAAACAGTCGCGGGCCGCTGGTGCCCAGGCTGCGCGCCGCTTCCGGCAACGACGGGCGGATCCGCGCCAGGCTGCTTTCCAGCGGGCCATAGGCTACGGCGATGAAGCGCACCAGATACGCCAGCAGCAGCGCCGACAGGCTGCCCAGCAGCAAGGGCTTGCCCGCGCCGCCCAGCCACGACGACAGCGGGATCACCAGCGCCCGGTCGAGGTAACTGAACGCCAGCATGATCGACACCGCCAGCACCGAGCCCGGCAAGGCGTAGCCCAGGTTGGCCAGGCCCACGCCCGAGCGAATCGCCCGGGTCGGCGCCAGGCGCCGGGCGAACACCAGCACCAGCGCCACGCTGACCGTGATCAATGCCGCCAGGCTGCCCAGATACAGGGTGTGCAGCACCAGCCCGGTGTAGCGCTCGTCCAGGTCGAAACGCCCGCGCTGCCAGACCCAGACCACCAGTTGCAGCATCGGTATGGCGAAAGCACAGATGAACACCAGTGCGCACCAACTGCTGGCCGCTGCGGCCTTGAGACCGGTGAGGTGATACAGCGCCTTGCTGCGCGGACGCTCGTTGGCGGCCCGGCTGACGCCGCGTGCGCGACGTTCGCCATAGAGCACGACCATGACCGCCAGCAGCAGCAGGCTGGCCAGCTGTGCAGCGCTGGAGAGGCTGAAGAAGCCATACCAGGTCTTGTAGATGGCCGTGGTGAAGGTGTCGAAGTTGAACACCGACACCGCGCCGAAATCGGCCAGGGTTTCCATCAGCGCCAGGGCCACGCCGGCACCGATGGCCGGGCGCGCCATGGGCAGCGCCACGCGCCAGAACGCTTGCAGCGGCGACAGGCCCAGCACCCGCGCCGCCTCCATCAGGCCACGGCCCTGGGCCAGGAACGCGGTGCGCGCCAGCAGGTAGACATAGGGGTAGAACACCAGCACCAGCACCACGATCACCCCGCCGGTGGAACGGACACGGGGCAGGCGCAGGCCGCTGCCGAACCACTCGCGCAGCAGGGTCTGCAAGGGGCCGGCAAAATCCAGCAGGCCGACAAAGACAAAGGCCAGTACGTAGGCGGGAATCGCAAACGGCAGCATCAAGGCCCAGTCCAGCCAGCGCCTGCCGGGGAATTCGCACAGGCTGGTCAGCCAGGCCAGGCTCACACCCAGCACGGTGACGCCCACGCCGACCCCGAGGATCAGGGTCAGGGTATTGCCGAGCAGGCGGCTCATCTGGGTGTCGAGCAGGTGCGACCAGATTTCCCGGTCGACGCTTTGCCAGGACAACAGCAGGACGCTGAGGGGCAAGAGCACCAGCGCGGCGATGGCAAAGACCAGGGGGTACCAGCGGCGTTGGGCGGGGTGGGCCAAAGGGAATTCTCGGTTTACGGTGATTCACGGGGTTCGCGGCTGAAGCCGCGGCCCCCGCGAAAAGGGCGGGTATTAAATCAATTCCAGCCCGCGCGATCCATCATGCGAATCGCTTCTGCCTGACGCTTGCCGGCCACTTCGACCGCAATGGTGTCGGCCTTGAACGAACCCCAGCCCGCCACTTCGGCACTGGGCGGTACGCTCGGGTTGGCCGGAAATTCCTGGTTGACGCCGGCAAAGATCGCCTGGGCTTCGGGTCCGGTCATCCATTCCACCAGCGCCTTGGCCGCCTCGGCGTGCGGCGCATGTTTGGTCAGGCCGATGCCCGACAGGTTGACGTGCACGCCACGGTCGGCCTGGTTGGGCCAGAACAGCTTGACCGCCAGTTGCGGGTTCTGTTTGTGCAGGCGGCCGTAGTAGTAAGTGTTGACGATGCCCACGTCGCACTGGCCGGCGTTGATGGCCTCCAGAACGGCGATGTCGTCGGAGAAGACGTCGGTGGACAGGTTGTTGACCCAACCCTTGAGGATTTCGCTGGTCTTGTCGGCACCGTGGGTTTCGATCAGGGTGGCGGTCAGCGACTGGTTATAGACTTTCTTGGCCGTGCGCAGGCACAGGCGCCCTTCCCAGTTCTTGTCGGCCAGGGCCTCGTAGGTGCTCAGCTCTTCGGGTTTGACCCGGTCGGTCGAGTAGGCAATGGTCCGCGCCCGCAGGCTCAGGCCGGTCCAGGCGTGGGTCGAGGAGCGGTACTGGGCCGGGATATTCTTGTCGATCACCGGCGTGCTGAACGGCTGCAGGATGCCCATCTGCTCGGCCTGCCAGAGGTTGCCGGCATCGACGGTCAGCAGCAGGTCGGCGGTGGCGTTCTCGCCCTCGGCCTTGATGCGCTGCATCAGCGGCGCTTCCTTGTCGGTGATGAACTTGATCTTGACGCCGGTCCTGGCGGTATAGGCATCGAAAACGGGCTTGATCAGTTCGTCGATACGCGACGAATACACCACGACCTCATCGGCGGCCTGGGCAGTGCTGCCGAGCATGGTCAGTGTCAGGGCAGCGAGAAGACGCTTGCTTGCCTGCATGGGAAAGCCTCTAGGTTCGAATACGAGGTCGAAATGGTAGTCAATACCATTCACGACCTCAATGAGGGGAGGTGAAGAGCCGTAACTTAATGTTGCGTGAGGGGCCTATGTAGGAGCGCGCTCTGCCCGCGACCGGCTGCGTTAGCAGTCGTAAATTTGTGGCGTTTCATACAGCTTGAACGTTAACAATCATAAATTTTCAGGGTTTCCGAGATTTTGCGAGCGCTACGCACTCGGTCGCGGGCAAGCGCGCTCCTACAGTTCGGGTACGTGCGCGTCCGGGAGCCGGTCCGACAGGCGTGCCAGTTCTGGCATTTCGCCTGTCAGGCCCAAGGCCTGGCGCACGAACAGGGCCTTGACCTCGGGCAGGCTGTCGACGGCCTTCAGACCGGTGTTGCGCAGCCAGCGCAAGGGCAGCGGGTCGGCCTGGAACAGGCGCTTGAAGCCCTCCATGGCCGCCATCAGGCTCAGGTTGTGCGGCATGCGCCGACGTTCGTAGCGGCCCAGCACGCGCTCATCGGCCAGGCGTTCGCCACGCGCATGGGCGCGCAGCAACACTTCGGCCAGCACGGCCGCGTCCAGAAAGCCCAGGTTCACGCCCTGCCCGGCCAGCGGGTGGATGGTGTGTGCGGCATCGCCGATCAGCGCCAGGCCCGGGGCCACGTAGCGCTTGGCATGGCGCTGACGCAACGGCACGCACAACCTGGGGTCGGCGTGCAGCACGGTGCCCAGTTGCCCTTCGAAGGCGCGCTCCAGCTCGACACAGAACCGCGCACCGTCCAGCGCCATCAAGCGCTCGGCCTCGGCCGGCGTCACCGACCAGACGATCGAGCACCAGTGCTCGCCCTCGCGCACCAGCGGCAAAAAGGCCAGCGGTCCGTCGTCGGTGAAGCGCTGCCAGGCGGTGCGCCCATGCGGGCGGGCGGTACGCACGCTGGTGACGATAGCGTGGTGCAGGTAATCCCACTCACGGGTCGGCGTGCCGCTCAGGCGGCGAATGGCCGAATGCGCGCCGTCGGCACCCACCACCAACGGTGCACGCAGGTGGCGGCCGTCCGCCAGGGTCAGCAGCCAGTCATCGCCGGAATGGCGCAATTGTTCCAGGCGCGCATGCTCCAGCAGGCCGATATCGCTGTCGTGCAGGCGTTCGAGCAAGGCGTCCTGAACCACCCGGTTCTCGACGATGTGCCCGAGGACATCGGCCTGCACACTGGCGGCAGAAAAATGAATCTGCCCGGTGCCGCTGCCGTCCCAGACCTGCATCTGTGCATAAGGGCTCAGACGCCGGGCAGCCATGCCATCCCAGGCCCCCAGGCGTTGCAGGATGCGCTGGCTGGCCGCCGACAGCGCACTGACACGCGGATCGAACTTCGCCTGCGGGTCGAACGGCTCGACACTCATCGAGCCGCCGTCGACCACCAGCACATCCAGGCCGCTGCCTTGCAGGGCCAGGGCCAGGGCACTGCCGACCATGCCGGCGCCCACGATCAGCACATCCGCGCGGGTTTCCATGTTCAGATCACTCGTGTTGGGCGCGCAGGCCGGTTGGGGTTGAAAGGATCATGCATCGGGACGGGTTCCCAGACCCATGGCCTGACGGGCGAACCAGCGCTTGGCCGGCGGCAAGAGGTCCAGGCCAAGCAAGCCGAGGTTACGGCCGGTGGTGACGGCCGAGGCGGTACTGCCGAACAGGCGCGTGACCTTGTCGGAAAAGCCCACGGTCAGTTGCTGGTCGCGTTGCTGGCGGGCGCGATAACGCTGCAGGGTCGCCAGGTCACCCGGCACCCGGTCGCTTTCAAGCAGCGTGCGGGCCAGCGCATCGGCATCACGCAGCGACAGGTTGAAGCCCTGTCCGGCAATCGGGTGCAGGCTGTGCGCGGCGTTGCCCAGCACCACCAGGTGCGAGCGCACCTGCTCGTCGGCCTCCACCAGGGTCAGCGGGTACACATGCCGTGCCCCGACCTGGCACAAACGGCCCAGGCGGTAGCCGAACACGTCCTGCAGCTCGCTGAGAAAACGGCGTTCATCGAGTGCGGCCAGGCGCTGGGTATCATCGCCGGTGCGGGTCCAGACCAGCGCACAACGATTTTCCGGCAATGGCAGCAGGGCCATCGGCCCCTGTTCGGTAAAGCGCTCGAAGGCTTGCCCGCAGTGGGCTTCGGCCGGGCTGATATTGGCGATCAGCGCGCTCTGGCCATATGGCCGCTGGTGCACGCTGATGCCCAGTTGCTCGCGCAGGTTGGAGCGCCCGCCATCGGCCAGTACCGCCAGGTCACACTCCAGTTCGGTCTCGTCGCTCAGACTCAGTCGATAGCCGCCGGCCACGGCCTGCATGCTGCGCACCTCGGCCGGCACTCGCCAACTGATCACTTCGGGGTCCAGGCCCTGCCACAGGCATTGGCCCAGCCAGGCGTTCTCGACCACATACCCCAGGGCGGGCACACCTTCTTCGAGGGCCGACAGGCGTGCAGAACCGAAACGTCCGCGATCAGAGACCTGGATCTGCAGGATCGGCTCGGCGCGCCGGGCAATCTGCTGCCACAGGCCCAGACGTTCATAGATGCGTCGGGCGCCGAACGACAGCGCAGAAGAACGCGCATCGTAGCTGGGCTGGTAGGCATCGCCCGGTGCGAAGGGCTCGATCAGCACGATCTTCCAGCCGCGCTCACGGGCACCGGCCTGCAGGGCCAGGGCCAGGCTGGCGCCGACCAGCCCGCCACCGACGATGGCCAGGTGAAAGCGGCTCATGCGGCCTGCACCCGGGCAGCGGCCATCAGGGCCTCGATCTCGGCCACCGTGCGGGGCACGTCGCCGGTCAGGATGTCGCACCCCTGGCGGGTCACCACCACGTCATCTTCGATTCGCACACCGATCCCTCGCCATTTCTTCGCCACAGACGTGTTGTCTGTCGCAATGTAGATGCCGGGTTCCACGGTCAGTGCCATGCCGATTTCCAATACCCGCCACTGACCGCCGACCTTGTAGTCACCGACATCATGAACGTCCATGCCCAGCCAGTGGCCGGCACGGTGCATGTAGAACGCCTTGTGCGCGTCGCTGGCGATCAAGGCGTCGACTTCGCCCTTGAGCAGGCCGAGTTCCACCAG
Source organism: Pseudomonas ovata (assembly GCF_003131185.1). Lineage (GTDB taxonomy): Bacteria > Pseudomonadota > Gammaproteobacteria > Pseudomonadales > Pseudomonadaceae > Aquipseudomonas > Aquipseudomonas ovata. Next base: position 260,380 of record NZ_QFFU01000004.1, read on the forward strand.
CCCGGCGGTAATGACCCGCACCGTGGCCTCGTGGGCTTCGTTCCAGTGCCGGCCCGGGCCGATGGCTTCGAAGGCGGCCTGCTGGGCCTTGAGGACCAGTTCGTAGATCGCCTTCTGCTCGGGCGAAAAGGTGCCGCTGACGGGGAAAGTGCGGGTGATGTCGCTGGCGTAGCAGTCGATCTCGCAGCCGGCGTCGATCAGCACCAGATCACCGTTCTTGAGCGGCGCGTTGTTTTCCTGGTAGTGCAGGATGCAGGCATTGCGGCCCGAGGCGACAATCGAGCCATAGGCCGGCATGCGGGCGCCGCCCTTGCGAAACTCGTATTCCAGCTCGGCTTCCAGGCTGTACTCGTACAGGCCGGCGCGGCTGGCCTGCATGGCCCGTACATGGGCGCGAGCCGAGACTTGCGCGGCGTAGCGCATGACCTTGACCTCGGCAGCCGACTTGTACAGGCGCATGTCGTGCAGCAGGTGATCCAGGGCCACGAACTCGTTCGGCGGCTGTGCACCCAGGTGGGCCTTGGAGCGGATGGTATTGATCCACTCCATCAGGTGCCGGTCGAATTCAGGGTTGCTGCCCATCGCCGAATACACCCGGTCGCGGCCTTCGATCAGGCCCGGCAGGATGTCGTCGATGTCGTTGATCGGGAAGGCGTCGTCGGCGCCGTAGTCGCGCACCGCCCCTTCCTGGCCGGCGCGCAGGCCGTCCCACAATTCACGCTCCGGGTTGCGCTCGCGGCAGAACAGCACGTATTCGCCGTGCTCACGCCCCGGCATCAGCACCACCACCGCTTCCGGCTCGGGAAAGCCGCTCAGGTACTGGAAATCGCTGTCCTGGCGATAGACGTGCTCGACATCGCGGTTGCGGATCGCCACGGCCGCTGCCGGCAGGATGGCAATGCTGTTGGGTTCCATCTGCGCCATCAGGGCCTTGCGGCGCCGGGCGTATTCGGACTTCGGGATATGCATCATGGGTAATGGGCGTCCCCGTTCAGGCAGTGTGCAGGCGGTGTGCCGCCGATATGTAAAGACACGACACTCGCAGCGCGTCACACCATCGGCGCGGGAGCGTGCAGGCCGGGATGCGGTGCCCCGGCCCGGCATGCGGTTACGGGATCAGTGTAGCGAAGGCTTGGCGGCGGCCGGTGCCGCGTCTGATTTGCCGCATTCGGTGAACAGCAACAAGGGCGCGACGCGCAGGTATTCCATGACCTCCATGTAGTCGCTTTCACCGTCTTCGGACTCTTCCAGCGCATCCTGCACCTGAGCGATGGCGGCCAGGTCCTGAAGCACTTCGGTGGCTTCCAGGCTGATCACCCGGTCACCGGCCGCCAGGCCGAAGCCCGACAGGAAGCCCTGGCACCATTGACCCAGTGCGGCGGCGCGCTCGGTCAGCGGCTCGTCATCGCCGGGCAACAGCAGCACCACGGTCATGTCTTCGCTGGTCAGTTCACCCTTGACCATCTCCTGCAGCCCGACCAGGGCCTGGCGCACGTTATCCTGTGGCTCGGTCTCAAGCAGGATCGAGGCATCGGCAAACCAGCTCTCGGCATCGAAACCGGCGCCGGCACAGCTGCGGCCAAGCAGCATGCCATGCAGCTCGGCGGGAGAAACCGGATGGCCGCCGCTGGCGAGCAGGGTGGCGAAGGCTTTGTAGGGGGAGTTCTGAATGGGCATGGGCAACTGGTCGCCTGACGGCGCTATGTCTAGAATGAAGGCCTTGTATCGTAGGGGTTGATAGCATGGCAACACAAGCTGCAACCCCCAAACTATCTGCACGGCAGGAGGGTCCAAGGATCTTTCACGATCCGGGCAGCCGGCACCGGGTATCGTGCCATTCATCAGAAATCATCCGTGAGGCTCCATGCCAGACACCGATCTGCACGCGCTGATGGCCAGACTGGAGTTGTTGCTTGAACGTGTCGAGCAACTAAAAGGCCAAAATGCGTTCCTATTAACTCAGGAAAAAACCTGGCGCGAGGAACGCGCCCATCTCATTGAAAAGAACGAAATCGCCCGGCAGAAGGTCGAGTCACTGATTTCGCGCCTCAAAGCCCTGGAGCAAGACTCATGAGCAATGGCAACAGCGTTACCGTGCAAATCCTCGACAAGGAATATTCCATCATCTGCCCGGCCGAAGAGCGCGCCAATCTGGTCAGCGCTGCCCGCTACCTCGATGGCAAGATGCGGGAAATCCGTTCCAGCGGCAAAGTCATCGGCGCCGACCGTATCGCCGTGATGGCCGCCCTGAACATCACCCACGACCTGCTGCATCGGCAGAACCTGCCTGACGTGCAGGTCAGCGGGACAACGCGCGAACAGGTGCGTGACCTGCTCGAACGTGTCGACCTGGAGCTGACCGGTGATGCCCCAGGCTCAGGCAATTCGTCGCGAGGCTGATAATCCTGTAACGATTCTGTATACTTGCGCCACTCCCTGGAGTGTTTGCCAGTCGGTCATGTCCCTGAGCCGATACGCACAACCACGGGGGTTGCACGTGGAGTTGGTGCGCATGTCCGCCCGACGGAAAGCCTTAAAACTTCCTGCAATCTCCACCTTGAACTTTCGGGTTCAAGGGCTACACCGACAGCGGCTCGTCGGGGAGTCCTGATTCCAGCCATTGCCTGCCAACGCGCGGCAATGGCTTTTTTCTTTCCTCAGCTGTGAGGACCCGCCTGCATGACACCTCGCTCATGATCAGCGCCATGTCACTGTCGCGCCCGCAACTGCGCCGCCAGTTGCGCAAGGCTCGCCGCGCCCTGAGCCGCAGCCAGCAACAGGCTGCCGCCCGTGGCGTGTATCGCCAACTGGCCCAGCACCCCCTGTTCCGCCGCGCCCGGCATGTGTCGCTGTACCTGGCCAATGACGGGGAAATCGACCCGCGCCTGCTGGTGCAGGCCGCCCAGCGACGCGGCAAGGCGGTCTATCTGCCGGTGCTCAATGCCTGGCCCAGAACGCGGATGGTGTTTCAGCGGGTGCAGCGTGGCGAGGCGTTCAAGCCCAATCGCTTCGGCATCCCGGAACCCCTGGTCAGCCGCGCGAAACAACGACCGATCTGGGCACTGGACCTGATCCTGATGCCATTGGTGGGGTTCGACGAACAGGGCGGGCGGCTGGGCATGGGCGGCGGTTTCTATGATCGCAGCCTGGCCTATCGCAGCCGCCGGCAGACCTGGCGCAAGCCGACGCTGCTGGGGCTGGCCCACGAATGTCAGAAAGTCGATCAGTTGGCCCTGGCCACCTGGGATATTCCCTTGCAGGGCACGGTGTCGGACAAGCGCTGGTATCTGGCGTAGGCGCAACGAGTGGCGCCCGAGGGGTCAATCAATGACGACCCGGAACCTTCTGCTGTTGCTGGACGATCTCGACAGGTGCGTCAGGTTTGTTGGTCCACAGGCTCTGTGCATAGCCGGTGGTGACAATGCCCAGGCCGAACAAGATGACGAGAATCCAGAGAAGATCCGGCTTGCGATTCACTGATTGCCTCCTGAAGGAAATCAAATACGTGTCAGTAGCGGGGTAAGGTGAAGGGCCTTGCCAACTGCGCGGGTGGTACGAAAGGAGCGGCATTTTGCGGTAACGTGACGCAGTACGCAAATTATCAATCGAACCGGCTGTCGGTTTGTCATGAACTTGTCTCAATCCCCTTTCTGGAGTCCCCGCCGTGGCCTACTGGCTGATGAAATCCGAACCTGACGAGTTCTCGATCAGTGACCTGCAACGCCTGGGCCAGGCGCGCTGGGACGGCGTGCGCAACTATCAGGCGCGCAACTTTCTGCGCAGCATGGCCGAAGGCGACGGTTTTCTTTTCTACCATTCCAGTTGCCCCGAGCCCGGCATCGCCGGCACAGGCCACATTGTGCGCAGCGCCTATCCCGACCCGACGGCGCTGGACCCGGACAGCCACTACTTCGACCCCAAGGCCAGTCCTGAAAAAAATGCCTGGAGCGCCATCGACGTGGGCTTTGACCAGCAGTTTGCCAAGGTGCTGGGGCTGGGCTGGCTCAAGCAGCAAACGGCGCTGGAGCAACTGCCCCTGGTGCAAAAGGGCAGCAGGCTGTCGGTGATGCCGGTGACCGCCGAACAGTGGGCAGCGATCATGGCACTGACGGCCTCTGCTACTGGGCAATCAGGTTATTGAACAGCAGGTCTTCGACGACGGGCTTGCCCTCTTCGTCGTTCATGATCTGCTGGACCTGCTTGAGCGCTTCCTGACGCAGTTTTTCCTTGGCCTCGGCAGTGCCCATGCTCTCGACTGTCTGCTGGGCAAACAAGGCCACCAACTGGTTACGGATCAGCGCGTCGTTGCGTTTGACCGCTGCGGCCGCATCGGCACCGGTGACGCGCACGGCGATGTCGGCCTTGTACACCCGCACCTTGGGCCCGCCATCGAGCGCGTAGTTGCCCACGAACGGTGGCGTCAGGCTGACATAGGCGGCCTTCGGCGCGGCATCTTCTTCCTTCTTTTCTTCGGCCTGCACCAAGGCAGGCAGCGACAGGGCCAGCAACATCAGGATCCACGCTTTCACAGTCCACTCCTTCAATACGATTAGCGCCGGGCTGCGCAGTCTACAGCGTTTGAACAGGCAGCTGGCGCACGAGCCAGCCCGCCGAATCGGCGTTGTTTCGAGGTTATCGGCCAGGGCGGCAAAAGAAATAGGCCCAGGCGCAATCACGGCGCAATCGCCCGGCCTGCCAACGCCACATCGATGAGTTGCTCCGGGGTGAGCGCTTGCCCATCCGTCTCATGGCCAAAATAGTCATCCGGCCAGAAGATCAGGTCCGAGATACGTTCGTCCGGGATGTTGATTGCCAGCATGTCCAGCCAGAATCCGATGTCATGCTCGGGCCCGTCGGAGTCCATGACACGGCGAGCCATCTCGATTAACTCAGAGCGCGTGACATCGGCCACATGGCGCTGATGAGGAACCGCCAGCACACGGCGAACCCAGGTGATGTGCTCTTGCGCACCATAAATGCCCTGGAAATCGATGAATTCGTAAGCGGTCATGGCTTCCCGGTTGAAGGTCGCCAGTTGTTCCCGGGTTTGCAGAGGATCCCCGCCATCGATTTCTGCGGCCAACACAGCCAGTCGGGCGACTGACGCCTCGTCCAATGTGGGCGGCATCAGTTCGGGGCGAAGTTTCATGAGCGTTCTCCTGCCCTGCCGGCCGTTTGCTGCAGAGCGCATTTGAGTGAGTCGAGAATATAGTAGGGTCTGTTGCCGTTTCATCATTCAGGACGCTTCGCGCAGCGCTTCACAATGGCTGGCAAGGCCGGGTTCAGTTGACGGAGCAGCGCCGGGTGCATGCTTTCAATGATGTAGACGTCGGCAATTGAACCGTCGGGCTCAACCGTCAGCCTGGCTCGCACCTTGCCGGCATAGTGGCCTCGATCAATTGTGCCGGATACACCGGCGCCGGCGCCTCGACCGGCACCCGCCACCCTTGGGCCGACGCCGCCGAATACGGCAACAGACACAGGATCAGCACCCACCATTTCATTTCCGCTTCTCGCACAGACGCGCCGCTATGGCGCCATGACCGTCATGCTAGGCGGGATGGGCGTTGTTTATAAGTTCATGACTTCCGAGGACGCTGTAGGAGAACTCTGAAATACCTTGTATAGCTTTTAAAAAGCGGACACCCATCACAGAACTCAACTCAACCCAGTGACCCACAACGCCTGAGCCGTGCTTCCAGCACCCGGTCCGGCATCGCGTGGCTGCGCAGGGCCTGGGCGGTCTGGTGCACATAGTCACGGGTGGTGCCATAGCGCCCGGTGGCGGTGGCCAGCACCTGGGTCAGCACGCTGTCGGGCAGATTGCCGGCATAGCTGGGCAAGTGACGCTCCAGCACAAAGCCCAGCGCCTGGACCTTGCGACCGTCGCCCAGCCGGCAACTGAGCCAGTGCGGGCGATACGAGGGGTACGGCATTTCGCGCTGCCACAGGGCCAGCAGTGATTCTTCGAGGCATTCCTCGCTCAGCCGATAGGCGAAGCCGGTGCATGAGCCGCCACGGTCCAGGCCGAACACCAGGCCCGGAATGTCGGGCGTGCCGCGGTGTTCGTGGGACCACAGGTACAGGCCGCGATGGTAACCGTGCACCCGGGCGCGCTGGCGCTCCACGGCGGGGCATTCGGGCCGCCAGATGAGCGAGCCGTAGGCGAACAGCCAGACCGGGCCGCCCTCATGGTCTTGCAGGGTGGCGTGCATCGACGCCAGCAGTTGTTCGTGGGTCAGTTGCGGACCCAGGTCGATGGTCGGTGGGTAAGCCAGCCCCAGGCCGTCGTGGACGGCGGCGGCCAGCTCATTGATTGGATTAGCCATTTGCCTCCCCTGGCAGGGTGACTGCCAGTCATGGCCGGACGGCCTGCCAGAGACGGGCAGCGTCCGAAGCCGTGGTGTTTCGATGCTGCAAGGAACCGATCGCGATTAAAAGGGCGTTCGATGAACCCTTATCGAACAAGACCCAATACTGGCATGAAGCAATTTCCAATCCAACCGCAACGGCGTTCAGATCGGCGGGCTATAAGACCGTTTGCCGCTAAGCGGCTGTGTAAACGTCATAAGCCTCAGCGCGGGGCGTAGGCGAACACATCGGCCCGCATGCGATGGGCGTCCATGCCGGCCTCGACCAGAGCGTCGAGGGTGGCATAGATCATCGCCGGCGAGCCGCTGGCGTAGACATGCACACCGGACAGGTCCGCAATGTCTTCGCGTACGGCCTCATGCAGCAGGCCGCAGCGCCCTTCCCAGGCACAGAGGTCGCTGACCACCTTGTGCAGGTACAGGTTGGGCAATTGCTGCCATTGATCCCAGTGGTCGATGGCGTAGAAATCTTCCGGGCGACGCACGCCCCAGTACAGGTGCACCGGATGCCTGAAGCCTTCGGCGCGGCAGTGTTCGATCAGGCTGTGCATCTGCGCCATGCCGGTGCCGGCGGCGATCAGCACCAGCGGACCGTCGGGCAGCTCGGCCAGGTGGGTGTCGCCAAACGGCAGCTCGACCCGCGCCAGGCCGTCGCGCTGCAGTTGCGCCAGCAAGGCCTGGGCGCCGGCTTCACGCACCAGCACATGCAACTCCAGGTCACGGCCCCGGTGCGGGGCGCTGGCCAGCGAGAACGCTGACTTATCGCCGCTCTCGCGCTCGATCATCAGGTATTGCCCGGCATGGTAGCGCGGCGGCTTGCCGGCCGGCGCACGCAGGCCGATGCGCCAGACATCGCCGCCGACCGCTGTGCACTCGCTGACCTGGCAGGCCAGCGTGCGCACCGGCAGTTCGCCCAGGGCCAGCACGCCGTCCCACAGCAGCACACAGTCCTCCAGTGGCTCGGCCAGGCAGGTGTAGACCTCGCCATGGTCATGCGCCTGCCCGGCCTGCATCACCCGGCCTTCGACCAGCAGGGCGGCGCAGACATGGCAGTTGCCGTTGCGGCAGCTGCTGGGGCATTCATGGCCCAGACGCTGCGCCGCGGCCAGGATGGCCTCGCCGGGCAAGGTTTCCAGCACCGCGCCGGAGGGCTGCAAGGTTACGCGCATCAATTGATTCCCAGCTGGTTCCAGATCTCGTCGACACGACGTGTGGTGGCTTCGTCCTTGACGATTGCACGCCCCCATTCCCGCGTGGTTTCACCGGGCCACTTGTGCGTGGCGTCCAGGCCCATCTTGGAGCCAAGGCCAGACACGGGAGAGGCGAAGTCGAGGTAGTCGATGGGGGTGTTCTCGATCATCACCGTATCGCGCTTGGGGTCCATGCGCGTGGTAATGGCCCAGATCACGTCGTTCCAGTCGCGTGCATTGATATCGTCGTCGGTCACGATAACGAACTTGGTGTACATGAACTGTCGCAGGAACGACCACACCCCCAGCATTACGCGCTTGGCATGGCCTGGGTACTGCTTCTTGATGGTCACCACCGCCATGCGGTACGAGCAGCCTTCGGGCGGCAGGTAGAAATCGACGATTTCCGGGAACTGCTTCTGCAGGATGGGCACGAACACTTCGTTGAGCGCCACGCCCAGGATCGCCGGCTCATCCGGTGGACGGCCGGTGTAGGTGCTGTGGTAGATCGGCTTTACGCGATGGGTGATGCGCTCGACCGTGAACACCGGGAAGCTGTCGACTTCGTTGTAGTAGCCGGTGTGGTCGCCGTACGGGCCTTCATCGGCCATTTCGCCGGGGTGAATGACCCCTTCGAGGACGATTTCGGCACTGGCCGGCACTTGCAGGTCGTTGCCACGGCATTTGATCAGCTCGGTGCGGCTGTCGCGCAGCAGGCCAGCGAAGGCGTATTCCGAAAGGCTGTCGGGCACGGGCGTGACCGCACCGAGAATGGTCGCCGGGTCCGCGCCCAGGGCCACGGCCACCGGAAACGGCTGGCCAGGGTGTTTGGCGCACCATTCCTTGAAGTCCAGCGCGCCACCGCGGTGGCTGAGCCAGCGCATGATGACCTTGTTGCGGCCGATCACCTGCTGGCGATAGATGCCCAGGTTCTGGCGCTCCTTGTTAGGACCGCGAGTGACGGTCAGGCCCCAGGTGATCAGCGGCGCGACATCGCCCGGCCAGCAGGTCTGTACCGGCAGCAGGCCCAGGTCGACGTCGTCGCCCTCGATGACCACTTCCTGGCACGGCGCGTCCTTGACCACCTTGGGCGCCATGGCGATGACTTTCTTGAAGATCGGCAGCTTCGACCAGGCGTCCTTGAGGCCCTTGGGCGGCTCGGGCTCCTTGAGAAAGGCCAGCAGCTTGCCGATTTCACGCAACTCGGCGGTGGTTTCGGCGCCCATGCCCATGGCCACCCGCTCAGGCGTGCCGAACAGGTTGCCCAGCACCGGGATGTCGAAGCCGACCGGCTTTTCGAACAACAGGGCCGGGCCCTTGGCCCGCAGGGTGCGGTCACAGATCTCGGTCATTTCCAGGACAGGGGAAATGGGCATCTGGATGCGTTTCAATTCTCCGCGCTGCTCAAGCTGCTGCACGAAATCCCTAAGATCCTTGAATTTCATTGACCCGGCCACTTTCTGAAATAGGTGCACATCGTACCTGCTCCAATGCCTGGCTTGCGAATGCGGGTAAAAAAATGGCCCGCAGGAGCCTGGCTGCCGCCTTGGAACACCGCAGACCCGTAGGAGCGCGCTTGCCCGCGACCGAGTGCGCAGCGCTCGCAAAAATCTCGAAAACGCCACAATTTTACGACGGCTACGCAGCCGGTCGCGGTGGTCCGGCATTCCGGCAGAGCGCGCTCCTACCGGGGGGGGGAATTTGATATTCAATAAAAAATGGCGCCCCGAAGGGCGCCATTTTCATGAGCGGCTGCCTGTCACTTGCGTTTCATGGACAGGAAGAACTCATCGTTGGTCTTGGTCGTCTTGAGCTTGTCGATCAGAAACTCGATCGCGGCGACTTCGTCCATGGGGTGCAGCAGCTTGCGCAGGATCCACATGCGCTGCAGCTCGTCGTCGGCGGTCAGCAACTCTTCGCGGCGGGTGCCGGAACGGTTGATGTTGATGGCCGGGAAGACGCGCTTTTCGGCGATCTTGCGGTCCAGGGGCAGCTCCATGTTGCCGGTACCCTTGAACTCTTCGTAGATCACTTCATCCATCTTCGAGCCGGTCTCGATCAACGCGGTGGCGATGATGGTCAGCGAGCCGCCTTCTTCGATGTTACGCGCCGCACCGAAGAAACGCTTTGGCTTCTCCAGGGCATGGGCGTCGACACCACCGGTCAGCACCTTGCCGGAGCTCGGGATCACGGTGTTGTAGGCGCGCGCCAGACGGGTAATGGAGTCGAGCAGGATGACCACGTCCTTCTTGTGCTCGACCAGGCGCTTGGCCTTCTCGATGACCATCTCGGCCACCTGGACGTGACGGGTCGGCGGCTCGTCGAAAGTCGAGGCAACCACTTCGCCGCGCACGGTGCGCTGCATTTCGGTTACTTCTTCAGGACGTTCGTCGATCAACAGGACGATCAGGTGCACTTCAGGGTTGTTACGCGTGATGTTCGACGCGATGTTCTGCAGCATGATGGTCTTGCCGGCCTTGGGCGGCGCAACGATCAGGCCACGCTGGCCCTTGCCGATCGGCGCACACAGGTCGATCACCCGACCGGTCAGGTCTTCGGTGGAGCCGTTGCCGGCTTCCATCTTCATGCGGATGGTCGGGAACAGGGGCGTCAGGTTCTCGAACAGGATCTTGTTCTTGGCGTTCTCGGGACGGTCGTAGTTGATCGTGTCGACCTTGAGCAGCGCGAAGTAACGCTCGCCTTCTTTGGGCGGGCGGATCTTGCCAACGATGGTGTCGCCGGTGCGCAGGTTGAAGCGACGGATCTGGCTGGGCGAGACGTAGATGTCATCAGGGCCGGCCAGATAGGACGCGTCCGCGGAACGCAGGAAACCGAAGCCGTCCTGGAGAATCTCCAGCACGCCATCACCAGAAATTTCCTCACCGCTTTTCGCGTGCTTCTTGAGCAGGGAGAAAATCACATCCTGCTTGCGCGAACGGGCCATATTTTCTATGCCCATCTGTTCGGCCATTTCGAGCAGATCGGTAATCGGCTTTTGCTTGAGTTCAGTCAGGTTCATATGGGAATGAAGTAATCGTATATGAGGGGAAATTAAGCATTTTGCTTAATGAGACCGCGCCGCAGAGATGGCGAAAGGATCGCGTACTGAATCGAAAGGAGAGCGTCGGCGACGGCTTGCAGGGGGCTACGGAAGACACCATAGCGGGGCCGAATGTAACACCTGGATTTGCAGGCGTCTAGTGCGAGGCTTGAAAAAAACCCCGCGATTCGCGGGGTCTTGGCAAGCCTGTAAAGCTTAGATGTTCGCGTCCAGAAAGGCCGCCAGTTGCGACTTGGACAAGGCGCCCACCTTGGTGGCGGCAACATCGCCGTTCTTGAACAGCATCAGGGTCGGAATGCCACGCACGCCGTGCTTGGCCGGGGTTTCCTGGTTTTCGTCGATGTTCAGCTTGGCAACGGTCAGCTTGCCTTCATAGGTGCCGGCAATTTCGTCCAGCACCGGGGCGATCATCTTGCACGGGCCACACCACTCGGCCCAGTAGTCAACCAGTACAGGGCCTTCTGCCTTGAGGACATCGGTTTCAAAGCTGGCGTCGGTGACGTGTTTGATCAGGTCGCTACTCATGGAATTCTCCGAATCGGTAGGCTAAAAAACGTGACCCATCATAGCGGGCCTGCCGGCATTCAGGAAGTCAGGGTTGATTGACTCTGTCTATGAGGGTGCATGAGGCGGGTTATAGCGCATTCCTCAGGTGGCCGGCGAGACAAATACGATGCCGGTGCGCAAGGCCGCGCCGCGAATATGCTCCTGCATGGCGCGCTGGGCCGGGCCGCTGGCATGGCGTGCCAGCGAGCGCAGGATCTTGCGGTGTTCCTGCCAGGTTTCCATGGCCCGTGAAGCCCGGATGAATGGCATTTTCTGGCTTTCCAGAAAGATATCGGCCCCGGAGGTCATGATGCCCAGGATCGCCTGATTGCCACTGGCCACCAGAATCAACCGATGAAACTCGAAGTCCAGCCGGGCAGCGGCTTCGAAGTCACCGCTGCGCAACTCCAGGCGCATGGCCTCGACGTTGTCTTCCAGCACATCACGCTCGTCGGCGGTCAGCGTCACGGCCGCCAGGCCTGCCGCAAAGCCTTCCAGGGCATAACGCAGCTGGAACGTATCGGCCGGCGAGGCCTGGGCGCCCTGCGGCCAGGAAAATCCCGGGCTGCGCGATTGTGGTTCATGCAGCGACTGCACAAACACACCCTTGCCCGGCTGTACGCTGACCAGGCCCATGGCGCTGAGCGAAGACAGCGCTTCGCGCAGCGAAGCGCGGCTGACGCCCAGTAACACCGCCAGGTCGCGCTGCGAGGGCAGGCTGTCGCCAGGCTGGTAGCCCTGCTCGACAATCAGTTTGCGGATGGCCCTGAGGGCCGATTCGGGTACGGCAAGGGAGGGGGTGAGCATCACTGTTCAGGCCAGTCGGTCCGGTAAAAACCCCTTTTATCCTTATCAGCGTCATCGGGCAAGCGACGCCCAGTGCTGGGGCGACAAGGCCTGGCGGCGCTCCAGGATTGGGCGCAGCCCTGAGCAACTGTTCAGACCAGTAAGACCAAATCAGCGCTGAAAGCCTTGATTTACCGTTGCCGGCAAAGGTATGGCATGGCCTGTGCACTGGTGCTTGTGCCCACCTTATCGCGCCATCCGGAGATGCCTCATGACCAAGCGTTACAGTGCTCTGCTCGCGGCTTTGTTTACCAGTCTGGCCCTCAGCCAGGCACCGGCCCACGCCAATGGCCTGGACGACATCACGACACGCGGCACCCTGAAGGTGGCAGTGCCCCAGGACTTCCCGCCCTTCGGCTCGGTCGGCCCGGACATGAAACCGCGCGGCCTGGACATCGACACGGCCAAGCTGCTGGCCGACCAGTTGAAGGTCAAGCTGGAGCTGACCCCGGTCAACAGCACCAACCGCATCCCGTACCTGACCACCGGCAAGGTCGACCTGGTCATTTCCAGCCTGGGCAAGAACCCCGACCGCGAAAAGGTCATCGACTTCTCGCGCGCCTATGCGCCGTTCTACCTGGCTGTATTCGGCCCGCCTGACGCACCGATCAAGGACATGGCCGACCTCAACGGCAAGACCATCAGCGTGACCCGTGGCGCCATCGAGGACATCGAGCTCAGCGCCGTCGCGCCACAGGGCGCGACCATCAAGCGTTTCGAAGACAACAACTCGACCATCGCCGCCTACCTGGCCGGGCAGACCGACCTGATTGCCAGCGGCAACGTGGTCATGGTCGCCATCAGCGAGCGCAACCCCAAGCGCGTTCCGGCCCTGAAAGTGAAGCTCAAGGACTCGCCGGTCTATGTCGGTGTGAACAAGGGCCAGCCCGAACTGCTGGGCAAGGTTAATGAGATCCTCAATGCCGCCAAGGCCGACGGCACGCTGGAAAAAGCCTCGACCACATGGCTCAAGCAACCGCTGCCGGCTGACCTCTGATCGCTTGAGTCGCACTGACGAGACCCGCTCATGGCTTATGACTTCGACTTCACACCGGTGGTGCAAAACACCGACCTGTTGCTGCGCGGTGCGCTGTTCACGCTGGAGCTGACCGCCATCGGCACGTTGCTCGGGGTTGGCCTGGGCATCATCGGGGCGCTGGTCAGGGCGTGGAACATCAAACCGTTCTCGGCGATCTTCGGCGTCTATGTCGAACTGATCCGCAACACGCCGTTTCTGGTGCAGCTGTTCTTCATCTTCTTCGGCCTGCCGTCGCTGGGGCTGCAGATCAGTGAATGGCAGGCGGCAATCCTGGCCATGGTGATCAACCTGGGCGCCTATTCGACAGAAATCATCCGCGCCGGTATCCAGGCCATTCCCAAGGGCCAGCTTGAAGCGGCCGCCGCGCTGGCCATGACCCGCTTCGAGGCGTTTCGGCATGTGGTGCTGGTGCCGGCGCTGGGCAAGGTCTGGCCGGCGCTGAGCAGCCAGATCATCATTGTCATGCTGGGCTCGGCGGTGTGTTCGCAGATCGCCACCGAAGAGCTGAGTTTCTTCGCCAACTTCATCCAGTCACGCAACTTCCGCGCCTTTGAAACCTACATCGTCACCACCCTGATCTACCTGTGCATGGCCCTGTTGATCCGGCAATTGCTGGCCTGGGTCGGACGACGCTACATCGCGAGGAACGGCTGATGGATTTCACGCTTTGGGACATCCTGCGCAACCTGCTGACCGGCCTGCAATGGACGCTGGCCCTGTCGCTGGTGGCGTTCATCGGCGGCGGGCTGGTCGGGCTGCTGGTGATGGGCATGCGCCTGTCGAGCAAGGCCGGCCCACGCTGGCTGGCGCACATCTATATAGAGCTGTTTCAGGGCACACCGCTGCTGATGCAGTTGTTCCTGGTGTTTTTCGGCGTCGCCTTGCTGGGCCTGGACATTTCGCCCTGGGCGGCGGCGGCCGTGGCGCTGACCCTGTTTACCAGTGCGTTCCTGGCCGAGATCTGGCGCGGTTGCGTCGAGTCGATCGGCAAGGGCCAGTGGGAAGCCTCGGCCAGCCTGGCCCTGAACCCGCTTGAGCAGATGCGCTACGTCATCCTGCCCCAGGCCTTGCGCATTGCCGTGGCGCCCACCGTGGGCTTCTCGGTGCAAGTGGTCAAGGGCACGGCGGTGACCTCGATCATCGGTTTCACCGAACTGACCAAGACCGGCAGCATGCTGGCCAACGCCACGTTCGAACCCTTCATGGTCTACGGGTTTGTGGCCCTGGGCTATTTCATCCTGTGCTATCCCCTGTCGCTTTGCGCGCGCCAGCTGGAAAGGAGGCTGCATGCCACCACTGCTTAGAGTTTCCGCACTGCACAAGTACTACGGTGACCACCATGTGCTCAAAGGCATCGACCTGACGGTCGAACAGGGCCAGGTGGTGGCCATCATCGGCCGCAGCGGCTCGGGCAAGAGCACGCTGCTGCGCACGCTCAACGGCCTGGAGTCGATCAACGACGGGGTGATCGAGGTCGACGGCGAATACCTGGACGCCGCCCGCGCCGACTTGCGCAGCCTGCGCCAGAAGGTCGGCATGGTGTTCCAGCAGTTCAACCTGTTCCCGCACCTGTCGGTGGGCGAGAACGTCATGCTGGCCCCGCAGGTGGTGAAGAAGACCTCGCGCAGCGAGGCCGCGACCCTGGCCCGGAAGATGCTCGACCGCGTCGGCCTGGGCGACAAGTTCGATGCCTTCCCGGACCGGTTGTCCGGCGGCCAGCAACAACGCGTGGCCATTGCCCGGGCACTGGCCATGTCGCCCAAGGTCTTGCTGTGCGACGAAATCACTTCGGCGCTGGACCCCGAGCTGGTCAACGAAGTGCTCAGCGTGGTGCGCCAGCTGGCCGCCGATGGCATGACGCTGATCATGGTCACCCATGAAATGCGCTTTGCCCGCGAAGTGGGCGACAAACTGGTGTTCATGCATCAGGGCAAGGTGCATGAAACCGGCCACCCGAAAGACCTGATGGCCCACCCGCAGACCCCGGAGCTGGCCAACTTCATTGGCTCGGTCGAGCAGGCCTGATGCCAGCATCCGCAGCTTCGCGTTGGCTACAGGCATGGATCGTGGCACGATGGCGCGGTCACTGACCGAGACTCATCTGATCATGCCCCATACCAAAATCAAGAATTTCTCCCTGATCGCCGCCATCGACCTGGGCTCGAACAGCTTCCACATGGTGGTGGCCAAGGCCAACGAGGGTGAAATCCGTATTCTTGAGCGGCTGGGCGAGAAGGTTCAGCTGGCTGCCGGGATCACCGAAGAGCGCCAGCTCACAGAGGAGTCCATGCAACGCGGCCTGGACTGCCTCAAGCGCTTTGCCCAACTGATCAACGGCCTGCCCCTGGGCGCGGTGCGCATCGTGGGCACCAACGCCCTGCGCGAGGCGCGCAACCGCAATGAGTTCATCCACCGTGCCGAGGCCATTCTCGGTCATACCGTGGAGGTCATCTCGGGCCGTGAAGAGGCGCGCCTGATCTACCTGGGCGTGTCGCATACCCTGGCCGACACCCCTGGCAAGCGCCTGGTGGCCGACATCGGCGGTGGCAGTACCGAATTCATCATCGGCCAGCGCTTCGAGCCCCTGCTGCGCGAAAGCCTGCAGATGGGCTGCGTCAGCTTCACCCAGCGTTATTTCCGCGACGGCAAGATCACGCCGGCGCGTTATGCCCAGGCCTACACTGCTGCCCGCCTGGAGCTGATGAGCATCGAGCAGGCCCTGCACCGCCTGAAGTGGGATGAGGCCATCGGTTCGTCCGGCACCATCCGCGCCATTGGTACGGTGCTCAAGGCCAACGGCCACGGCTCCGGCGAGGTCAATGCCGAAGGCCTGGCCTGGCTCAAGCGCCGCCTGTTCAAGCTGGGTGACATCGAGAAAATCGACTTCGACGGCATCAAGCCCGACCGCCTGGCGATCTTCCCGGCGGGCCTGGCGATTCTGGAAGCCATCTTTGATGCGCTGGAATTGCAGCGCATGGACCACTGTGAAGGCGCGCTGCGCGAAGGCGTGCTCTACGACCTGCTGGGCCGCCATCACCATGAAGACGTGCGCGAGCGTACGCTCAAGTCGCTGATGGACCGCTATCACGTTGATCTGGAACAGGCCGGCAGGGTCGAGCGCAAGGCCCTGCACGCGCTGGAGCAGGTGGCCGAAGCCTGGGACCTGCAGGACGAGAACTATGCCGAGCTGCTGAGCTGGGCCGCCAAGGTGCATGAAGTGGGCCTGGACATCGCCCACTACCATTACCACAAGCACGGCGCCTACCTGATCGAGCACTCCGACCTGGCCGGTTTTTCACGCGAGGACCAGCAGAAGCTGGCATTGCTGGTGCGCGGCCATCGCCGCAATATTCCCAAGGACCGGTTTGCCGAGTTCGGCGACGAGGGCATCAAGCTGATCCGCCTGTGCGTGCTGCTGCGCTTTGCGATCCTGTTCCACCACATCCGGGGCACCCAGGAAATGCCGCAGGTGGTCCTGCGCGCCGATGGTCCGAACCTCGACGCACAGTTCCCGGCCGGCTGGCTGGAGAACAATCAGTTGACCCAGGCCGACTTCGCGCTGGAAGCGGAGTGGCTGACCCGGGTCGGGATCGTCTTCAGTTCACGCTGATCACCGGATTGCTCAGGCGCTCCAGCAGGGTCGCCTGGGCACTGCGGGGGTTCTGGTTGCCGGTCGGGGTGCTGCGCACATAGCGCCCGTCCGGCTGCAGCAGCCAGCTGTGGGTGTTATCGGTCAGGTAAAGCTCCAGCTCTTTCTTGACCCGTAGCAACAGCTTCTTGCCCTCCACCGGGAAGCAGGTCTCGACGCGCTTGTCGAGGTTGCGCTCCATCCAGTCGGCACTGGACAGGAACAACTGCTCGTCACCGCCATTGAGGAAGTAATAGACCCGGGTGTGCTCCAGGAAGCGGCCGATGATCGAGCGCACCTGGATGTTATGCGACACCCCGGCAATCCCTGGGCGCAGGCAGCACATGCCACGCACCACCAGGTCGATCTTGACCCCGGACTGGCTGGCCTTGTACAGCGCGCGGATGACCTTGGGGTCGGTCAGCGAGTTGAACTTGGCCATGATGTGCGCCGGCTTGCCCTCGAGCGCAGCCTGCGCCTCGCGGGCGATCATGTCGAGGATGCCCTTCTTCAGGGTGAACGGCGCATGCAGCAGCTTTTTCATGCGCAGCGTCTTGCCCATGCCGATCAACTGGCTGAACAGCTTGCCGACGTCCTCGCACAGGGCGTCGTCGGCGGTCAGCATGCTGTAGTCGGTGTACAGGCGGGCGTTGCCGGCGTGGTAGTTACCGGTGCCCATGTGCGCATAACGCACGATTTCCCCGGCCTCGCGGCGCAGGATCAGCATCATCTTGGAGTGGGTCTTGAAGCCGACCACGCCGTAGATCACCACGGCACCGGCCGCTTGCAGGCGGCTGGCCAGCAGCAGGTTGGACTCTTCGTCGAAGCGCGCGCGCAACTCGATGACCACCGTGACTTCCTTGCCGTTACGCGCCGCATCCACCAGCGCATCGACGATCTCGGAGTTGGCCCCGCTGCGGTACAGGGTCTGGCGCACCGCCAGCACATGCGGGTCCTTGGCGGCCTGGCGCATCAGGTCGACCACCGGGGTGAACGACTCGAAAGGGTGCAGCAGCAGGATGTCCTGCTTGCGGATCACGCTGAACAGGTTGTCGCTGTTCTGCAGCAGCTTGGGAATCGCCGGCGTGAACGGCGGGTATTGCAGCTCGGGGTGGCTGTCCAGGCCGGTGATGCTGAACAGGCGCGTCAGGTTGACCGGCCCGTTGACCCGGTACAGCTCCGACTCGTTCAGGCTGAACTGCTTGAGCAGGTAGTCCGACAGCTGTTTGGGACAGGTGTCGGCCACTTCCAGGCGCACCGCATCGCCATAGCGTCGCGAGAACAGCTCGCCGCGCAGGGCGCGGGCCAGGTCTTCGACGTCCTCGGAATCCAGCGCCAGGTCGGCGTTGCGGGTCAGGCGGAACTGGTAGCAGCCCTTGACCTTCATGCCCTGGAACAGGTCGTCGGCATGCGCATGGATCATCGACGACAGGAACACGAAGTTGTCGCCCGGGCCACCAACGTCCTCGGGCACCTTGATGACCCGCGGCAGCAGGCGCGGTGCCGGGATGATCGCCAGGCCCGAGTCACGGCCGAAGGCATCGACGCCTTCAAGCTCGACGATGAAGTTCAGGCTCTTGTTGACCAGCAACGGGAACGGGTGGGTCGGGTCCAGGCCGATCGGGGTGATGATCGGCGCGATCTCGTCACGGAAATAGCGGCGCACCCAGGTCTTGAGCTTCACCGTCCAGTAACGACGACGGATGAAGCGCACCTGGTGCTTTTCCAGCTCCGGCAACAGGATGTCGTTGAGGATCGCGTACTGGTGGTCGACATGACCGTGTACCAGGTCGCTGATACGGCTCAGCGCCTGATGCGGCTGCAGGCCGTCGGCACCGGCCTGTTCGCGGGCGAAATTGATCTGTTTCTTGAGACCCGCCACGCGGATCTCGAAGAATTCATCGAGGTTGCTGGAAAAGATCAGCAGGAACTTCAGTCGTTCCAGCAACGGGTAGGACTCATCCAGCGCCTGTTCCAGCACGCGAATATTGAACTGCAACTGCGCCAGCTCGCGGTGGATATAAAGGCTGCTGTCGTCCAGGTTCGGCACGACCGCAGGCACGGCGGCGACGACCGGAGCGTCGACCACCGGGGCCTCATTGAGCTGAGCCTCGACAACCGGCGCCTCGACAGGCGGGGTCGGCTTGATTTCAGGCTCAACCACGGTTGCAGCCTCCTGAACATCGACTTCTACAGTGGCTTGGGTGAGTCCTTCGGTATTCATGAATGTTCCTGTGAGGAGGCTATTGCCCTTTTAACAGTTGAGCGGCGCGCACGGCAAAGTAAGTCAGGATGCCGTCTGCGCCGGCGCGTTTGAAAGCGGTGAGCGATTCGAGAATCACCCCCTCGCTCAGCCAGCCATTCTCGATCGCGGCCATGTGCATCGCGTACTCGCCGCTGACCTGATAGACAAAGGTCGGGACCTTGAATTCGTCCTTGACCCGGTAAAGGATGTCCAGGTATGGCATGCCCGGTTTGACCATGACCATGTCAGCGCCTTCGGCCAGGTCGGCCGCCACTTCATGCAGCGCCTCGTGGCTGTTGGCCGGGTCCATCTGGTAGGAGGCCTTGTTGGCCTTGCCCAGGTTCAGCGCCGAGCCGACCGCATCGCGGAACGGGCCGTAGTAGGCACTGGCGTACTTGGCCGAGTAGGCCATGATCCGGACATTGACGTGCCCGGCCAGCTCCAGCGCTTCACGGATGGCCTGGATGCGGCCGTCCATCATGTCCGACGGCGCCACGACCTGGGCACCGGCTGCGGCATGGGACAAGGCCTGTTTGACCAGCGCATCGACGGTAATGTCGTTCTGGACGTAGCCTTCTTCATCAAGGATGCCGTCCTGGCCGTGGGTGGTAAACGGATCCAGGGCCACATCGGTAATGACGCCCAGCTCGGGAAAGCGGTCACGCAAGGCGCGGGTGGCGCGCTGGGCAATGCCGTCCGGATTCCAGGCTTCGGCACCCTCCAGGGATTTCTTTTCGACCGGGGTCACCGGAAACAGGGCGAGGGCCGGAATGCCCAGTTGCACCCATTGCTCGGCTTCCTTGAGCAGCAGGTCCACCGACAGGCGCTCGACACCCGGCATCGACGCCACCGACTCGCGGCGGTTTTCGCCATCGAGCACGAAGACCGGCAAAATCAGGTCGTCGACCGTCAGCACGTGTTCACGCACCAGACGACGGGAAAAATCGTCGCGGCGGTTACGACGCAGGCGAGTGAGAGGGAACAGGCGGTTGGCGGGGGTAAAACTCACGGCAAGACTCCTGAGCCCGCATACGCGGGCAAGCGCGACAGTTATAAGCCGCCATTATGACCAATGTGTGACACTTTAAGTGCGGCGTGCGACCCAAGGCCGCAACAGGGCCCTGGCACTTCAAGGGCCAGTGTGCTTGTTACATTCTTTAACGTCGAGACACGGCTGGGTGCTTTCCAGTTTGTCGTGAGCGGGTTAGGCTGCGTGCTCATTTCGCCAGCATCCAGACAATGCTCCAGAATTTTCTTAATGATTACGGCTACCTCGCCCTTTTCATAGGCACCTTTTTCGAAGGCGAAACCATTCTGGTTCTTGCCGGATTCCTGGCGTCTCGCAGCTACATGGACCTCAACACTGTCATGGTCGTTGCCTTCTGCGGCAGCTATGCCGGCGATCAGTTGTGGTACTTCATGGGTCGCAAGCACGGGCGCAAGCTGCTCGCGCGCAAGCCGCGCTGGCAAGCCATGGGCGACAAGGCGCTGCGCCTGGTGCGCAAGCACCCCGACCTGTGGGTGCTGAGCTTCCGCTTCGTCTATGGCCTGCGCACGGTCATGCCGGTGGCCATCGGCCTGTCCGGCTACCCGCCTGCCCGCTACCTGCTGCTCAACGGCATTGGTGCGGCGGTCTGGGCCATTGCCCTGGCCTCGGCGGCCTACCACTTCGGTGCGGTAATGGAAGGCCTGCTGGGCAATATCAAGAAGTACGAGCTGTGGGTCCTGGGTGGCCTGCTGGTGCTGGGCCTGGGCCTGTGGCTGCGCCGACGCCTGAAGAATGCACGCATCGCCCGTGAAGAAAAGCTCCAGGCGGCTGCCGCACCTGTCGTTGTCGACCGCGACGACGCCCCACTCGACCTGGCCAAGCCCGACCTGGCCAAGAAAGACGACTGAACCCTGCGGCCATGCCTGACCGGCATGGCCGTGCGCATTGAACGCCCGCCGGCTGATACGATCTCTCTTTCACGCGTTTCTGGTTCTGTTACCAGTTCCCCTGATGGAGAGTCCTCGACATGCACAAGAAAGTGGCCGTAATCCTGTCCGGCTGTGGCGTCTATGACGGCGCCGAAATCCACGAAAGCGTACTGACGCTGCTGCGCCTGAGCCAGCGCGGTGTCGAGGTGCAGTGCTTCGCCCCCGACATTGCGCAACGGCATGTCGTCAATCACCTGACCGGCCAGGTCGCCGACGAGTCACGCAATGTACTGGTGGAGTCGGCGCGCATCGCGCGTGGTGCCATCCAGGACATACGCCAGGCCCAGGCGGGCGACTTCGATGCCGTGCTCGTCCCCGGTGGCTTCGGCTCGGCCAAGAACCTTTCCAGCCTGGCCGTCGAGGGCGCCGCCTGCGAAGTGCAGGGCGATGTCCTGGCCCTGCTCAAGGCCTTTGCCACCGCAGGCAAACCCGTCGGCCTGATCTGCATCACCCCGGCCCTGGCGGCGAAGATCTATGGCCCTGGCGTGGTCTGCACCATTGGTAACGATGCAGACACCGCCGCGACCATCGAGCAGATGGGCGGCATCCACAAGGCGTGCGCGGTCGAAGACATCATCGAAGACACCGGACACAAGCTGGTGACCACCCCGGCCTACATGCTGGCGCAAAACATCAGCGAGGCCGCTGCCGGCATCAACAAGCTGGTCGACCGCATCATTGAGCTGACGCATGAGCAAGATCCGGCCTGAAAAGCTGTTTCTGAATATTGGAAATGTTTCAAGGCAGGCCCCCGGAGGTCGCTCGACACCGTGAGAAAACGCCGGTTACCGGGCATATTTACCGTCGAAAGTGTGACGAACCTCCGGGAACAAAATTAAATAGCCATTGTCATCGCCGACCCTGAGTTTATAATTCCGCGCCCACGGCACATCACGGGATCCAATCCCCACTGCGGTGGTACGCGTTTTTTCAGGCAGCCCGCCCTGCCTGGCCATTGGACTGGCACTGCGGGCATCCATGGCCCTAGCCATCGAATTCAGGGAATAGAAGCATGTCCTCTCGTGCGTTGACCGCGCTTACGCTGATCGTTGCTGTACAACTGGCCGGCTGCGCCGCCTTTCGCAGCTACGACGACGAGCTCAAGGAAACCAACCAGCAACTCACCGCCGGCAACATCGTCGGCGCCCTGGCCACGCTGGAAAAAAACAACACCAGCGCCGACAAGGACCTGCTCTATTACTTCGAGAAGGGCGAACTGCTGCGTGCCAGCGGTGACCTGGACGGCAGCCAGACCGCCTGGCGTGCAGCCGACCAGGTTGTCTACAAATGGGAAGAGTCGGTCAAGTTCGACACCGACAAGTACCTGGCCCAGTTCGGCAGTTTCCTGGTCAACGACAAGGTGCGCCGCTACGAAGGTTATGACTACGAAAAAGTCATGCTGACCACGCAGATGGCCCTGAACCTGCTGGCGCGCAACGATTTCGACGGTGCCCGCACCGAAATCAAGAAGACCCACGAGCGTGAAGCGGTGATCGCCGAGCTGCGCGACAAGGAATACCTGAAAAGCGAGCAGGAAGCCGAGAAGCAAGGTGTACGGACCGAATTCCAGGACCTCAAGGGCTACCCGGTCGCCTCGCTGGACGCCCCTGAAGTGGTCAGCCTGAAAAACAGCTACCAGAGTGCGTTCAGCCATTACCTGTCCGGTTTCGTCTATGAAGCCCTGGGCGAGAAAGGCCTGGCCGCCCCCGGTTACCGCAAGGCGGTAGAGCTGCGCCCGCACACCCCGCTGCTTGAAGACGCCCTGAAAAAACTCGATGGCAACGCCACCAAGGCCGGCGAAAGCGATGTGCTGCTGATCGTGCAAAGCGGCTTCGCGCCAGCCCGCGACTCGGTGCGCATCCCGCTGCCGCTGCCGATCAGCGGCAACCTGGTCATCACCCCGCTGTCGTTCCCGGTGGTGCGTGCAGACACCAGCACCCCGACCTTCAACCAGGTCAGCCTGAACGGCAAGCCACTGAACCTGACCCTGCTCAACAGCACCACCGCCATGTCGCGCCGCGCGCTGCGTGACGACATGCCGGGCATCATCGTGCGCACCACCGTGCGCGCCATCACCCGGGGCGTGGCCCAGAAGCAGCTCAACGACGTCAACCCGCTGGCAGGCCTGGCCGTCGGTATCGCCTCGGCGGTCACCGAAGGCGCCGACACCCGCACCTGGCGCACCCTGCCGGACAACACCCTGGTGGCACGCATTCGCCTGCCCCAAGGCCAGCATCAGGTCACCCTGCCCACCGCGCTGGGCGGTGCACAGGTGAACGTCAAGATTGATCGTCCCTACCAGGTAGTCTCCCTGCGCGCCGTGGGCAACCAGGTGTTCGCCGACGGTCAGATCGCCCAGGTCGTGCCATCGGCGACAACCCAGGCTATCGCCACTGCCAAGTAATCTTTCAAGGAGCTTCACATGCGTATCAAGATCCTCGGCGTGCTGGCCCTGGCCCTGCTCGCCGGCTGTGCCACCCCGCCGCCACCGGCGCCTGGCAGTGCCGCCAGCAAGGTCGTGCCGATGGGCGACTTCAAGAACATCGAGGTGGGTGCCATTCGCGTCGCACGCGAAAACGGCTTCCTGACCGTCAAGGCGCAACTGACCAACACCAGCAGCCGCAACAGGACCCTGTACTACCGCTTTGCCTGGCTGGGCAACGACGGTTTCCCGGTGGCCGATGAAGAAAGCTGGAAGCCGCTGAGCCTGTATGGCTCGCAAAGCACCATCCTGCCGGGCATCGCACCGGTGCCGCGTGCCACCGACTTCCGCATTGAAGTCAACACGCCTTGATCCGCCTGCCTTTTCGTTCAGTTCAAGAGAGACCCGACATGTCGTTCATCCGTCTTTGCTCCATCGCCGCCGTCGCCGTGCTGGCCACCGGTTGCGCCAACAACTCCCCGACCCTGGGCAGCAAGAACATCAGCTACGGCGACACCAAGGCCGTCGAGACCGTAACCAACGAGTTCGGCTCCACCGACCTGCAGATGATCGCCGAGAGCATGACCCGCTCGCTGGCCCAGTCCGGCATCCTGCAAGGGCGCCCGGTGGTCCAGGTCTATGATGTGAAGAACAAGACCAGCGAGTACATCGATACCCGCGAAATCACCAACTCGATCAAGACTCAGTTGATGAAGAGCGGCACTGCCCGCTTCTCCAGCGACAACAACCAGATGCAAAGCCAGGTCGACCAGCTCAAGCTGCAAAACCAGAGCGGCCTGTACAAGCAGTCGACCGTGGCCAAGACGGGCAACATGATCGCCGCCAAATACCGCCTTGAAGGGTCGATCAGCTCGATCGTCAAGCGCAGCAGCGACTACAAGGACGTCTTCTACAAATTCACCCTGCAACTGATCGACGTCGAAAGCGGTCTGGCCGAGTGGATGGACGAAAAAGAAATCCGCAAGACCACGGAGCGCTAAGCAATGCGTGCATGGATCGCAACCCTCGGCCTGCTGTTCGCCTTCGGCGCCCAGGCCGCGCCCAAGGTGGCCGTGACCGACATGGCGTTCCAGGAGCGCGTGGAGCAGTACATCCGTACCGTCTCGGCGCGCGCCAATGTCAATGCCCATGCCAACAACTACAGCGCAGGCTATAGCGGTTCGGCCAGCTACGACGAGTACGAGTCGCGCTCCAGCTACATCGAGCAGGGTGAACTGCGCAAGTTCAGCGGCGACATCAAGGGTGAGATTCTCAAGTCCGGCATGTTCCAGCTGGTGCAGGGCACCCCCTACACCGCAGGCGCCAAGGAAGACGTCTACGACGTCATCCGCCGGATCAAGAACGGTAATTTCAAGGGCGCCGACTACGTGCTGTTCGGCACCGTGTCGGACATCGATTTCCGTCAGGACATCAATGAGCTGGCCAATACCGACAGCTACTCCGCCGTACTGGGCATCACCTTGGTGGCCGACTTCAGCCTGATCAATACCCGCACCTTCGAAATCACCTCGGCCTTTACGGCGATGGGTGAAGGCCAGGACACCAAGCTGGTCAACAGTCGCGACATCAAGGTCTCGCTCAACCGTGGCCGGGTCGTGCGCGAAGTGTCCAAGACCATCGGCCTGGACGTTGCCCGGCAGATGCGCGAGCAACTGCGTGGCGAAGTGGAGTGGGTTGGCCAGCCCGTGCCACAGAACAACCTGCCCCGCGACGAAGCCCCGCGCATCCTGCGCTGAGCGCCACACCCCAAGAGCGGCCGCACGGCCGCTCTCATCAAAAATCAAAATAACCTATTGATTTTATTGGCTATTGAATTCCCCGCCTGTAGGAGCGCGCTTGCCCGCGACCGAGTGCGTAGCGCTCGCAAAATCTGCGAAACGCCACAAATTTATGATTGTGAACGTATTCAAAATCTATGAAACGCTGCAAATTTACGACTGCTACGCAGCCGGTCGCGGGCAGAGCGCGCTCCTACACCATTCCCATGTTTGCTGCGCGATAGCGCTCCGCCCTGTGCTAGGGTCTGTTGCCGTTTCATCACGGCCGCGCCGGCGCCTGTTTTGCCGCGAGGCAAGGCAGGAGCCGCGACGTTTGGTCATTCCAAATGAGTGGCGAGTAACGCAGTCTCGCGGCAAAACAGGCCCGGCCCTTCGGGTTGCGTGCCAAATCTCGCCATGCGGTGTTGGAGGACTTGAAAAGGGAGCGACCCTTTTCTGCGTCCTCCGCCTGGCCTGGCGAGATTGGGCCCAGCAACGCGGCTCGTGCTGAAACGGCAACAGACCCTAGCGCTGGATCACCTTCATGCGCTCGGCCGATGAGGCGCTGAAGATCTCGGCGTAGCGCAGGGTCGCATTGGCGTGCTCGCGCATGATTGCCTCGGCGCGGGCACCCTGGCGATTGACCAGCGCGTCGACGATCGAGTGATGCTGCATGTGCGCGTAGTTGAAGCGGCGGTATTCGCGGGCCATGTCGTGACGGTCGATGGCCAGAGCGCTGACCGAGGCAAACGGCAGATGGTCGTTGCGCGCCAGGGCGTCGGCAATCGCCGGATTGCCACTGCCTTCGACGATGATCTGGTGAAAGCGCATGTTCAGGTCGTGATAGGTCTCAAGGTCGTCCTCGGTCACATACCCTTTGTCGAACAGCGCATCGCCCTCGGCGAGGCAGGTGTGCAGTTGCGCACAGGCCTCGGCGCTCAGGCCACGCTCGGCGCTTTGCCGGGCGGCCAGGCCTTCCAGCACACCGCGCACTTCCACGGCCCCGGCGATGTCCTGGGGGCTGACCGAGCGCACCTGAAAGCCACGCCCCCCATGGCGCACCAGCAGCCCTTCCTGCTCCAGGGTGCGAAACGCAATGCGCACCGGCATGCGCGACACCCCGAACAACTCGGCGGTGGGCACTTCCATCAGTCGCTCGCCGGCCGCCAGTTCGCCCGAGGCGATCATCTTGCGCAGCGCAACCAGCACGGTCTGGCCGGGCTTGTTCATCCAGGCAGCTTCCAGTAGTCAAAGTGCCGCTATGGTAGCGCAGCCTGACGTGCTTGAGACCTGCCAGTCACCCCAGGAACGGCAACGTCGATCGGGCACTGTGCAGCCCGGCCATGTGCCGGTCGGCTTCGGGCAGCAGCCAGGTGAAGAAAAACTGCGCGGTTTGCAGCTTTTCCAGACGCCGCGGATCGTCCTCGGCCAGGCCTTGCGCAACCCGTGCAGCCCGGGTCCAGGCAAAGGCCAGCAGGGTCAGGCCGCACAGCGGCAAAAAGCTGCCGGCGGCGCGATAGGGGTATTCGGCGTCCAGGGCCGTTTGCTCGACACACAGCTGCCAGGCCTGCTCCAGCGCCTGGCAACGCTGTTGCAAGCCCTCGCCCAATGCCTGGCACGCCGGTGATCCGGCGGCCAGCCGGGCTTCGTTGTCCAGGACCGCGAGCAGCTGTTGCAGCGCCTCGCCGTTGTCGCCCAGCACCTTGCGCAGTAACAGGTCGTTGGCCTGAATTTCGTTACTGCCTTCGTAGATCATGGCGATGCGGCTGTCACGCAGGGTCTGTTCGATGGCGAACTCGCCGACATAGCCATAGCCGCCGAACACTTGCAGCGCCTGGCTGGCCAGATAAAAGCCGCGCTCGGTAAAGAACGCCTTGATGATCGGCGTCAGCAGGCCGGTCAATTGGGTGGCCTGGGCACGGGCCGCCGGGGTGGCGCCGTGGTCGGCCTGGTCGAGCAGGTGCCCGACCCAGTAACCCAGGGCGCGCAGGCCTTCGCTGCTGGCGCGCAGTTCCAGCAGGGTACGGCGCATGGCCGGGTGATAGTGCAGCGGGTCGGCGGCGCTGGCGGCCACGCCCGGTGGCCGGCACGGTGCGCGCATCTGCCGGCGCTCGGCAGCGTACTGGCGGGCGTTCTGCCAGGCCGCCTCGGCATGTCCCAGACCTTGCAGACCGACATGCAGGCGCGCCGAGTTCATCATCACGAACATGGCCGCCAGCCCTTGGTTCGGCTGGCCGATCAGCCAGCCCTGAGCCTGCTCGAACACCAGCGAACAGGTGGCGCTGCCCTTGATGCCCATCTTGTGCTCGATGCCGTCGCAGCGCACGGCGTTCAGACGGCCGTCGTCCAGCCGCCTGGGCACCAGAAACAGTGAAATGCCGCGGCTGCCGACCGGCGCGTCCGGCAGTCGCGCCAGCACCAGGTGCAGGATGTCATCACACAGGTCGTGCTCGCCGCCGGAAATGAACAGTTTGTTGCCGCTCAGCGCATGACTGCCATCGGCCTGCGGCTGAGCGCGGCTGCGCAACAGGCCGACGTCGCTGCCGGCCTGCGGTTCGGTCAGGCACATGGTCGCCAGGGCCTGG
Organism: Pseudomonas ovata; assembly: GCF_003131185.1. GTDB lineage: Bacteria > Pseudomonadota > Gammaproteobacteria > Pseudomonadales > Pseudomonadaceae > Aquipseudomonas > Aquipseudomonas ovata. The sequence continues at coordinate 288,068 of NZ_QFFU01000004.1, forward strand.
CCGCTGACCAGGTCAGGCAGGTAGCGCTCCTGAATCCACTGCGGCGCGTGCGCCTGCAAACACAGGCAGGCGCCCTGCACGATGCCGGTGTACATGGCCCAAGCGTGGTTGCTGGCGTAGAGCATTTCCTGCAAGGCGGCGTCGAGCACCTGCGGCAGGCCCTGCCCACCGTGCTGTTCGCTGCATGCCAGTGCCGGCCAGCCGCCCTCGACCCAGGCGCGGTAGGCGGCCTTGAAGCCTTCAGGAGTGCTGACGTTGCCGTCTTCGAAGCGACAGCCCTGGCGATCACCGCTGGCATTGAGCGGCACCAGCACGTCCTGGCAGAACAGACCGGCCTGTTCCAGCACCTGACTGGCCAGAGACGCATCGAGAAAACCGAACGCCTCGCTGTGCTGCCAGGTGGCCGGGGCGTCGAGCCAGTGCTCGATCACGAACTGCATGTCACGCAACGGTGGCTGGTAGTGCCACATGGCAATCTCCTTTGCCCAATGAAGGTTGAAGCTGCTGTAGGAGCGCGCTTGCCCGCGACCGGCTGCGTAGCAGTCGTAAATTTGCAGCGTTTCAAAGATTTTGAATGTGTTCACAGCCGTAGATTTGTGGCGTTTCAGAGAGTTTGCGAGCGCTGCGCACTCGGTCGCGGGCAAGCGCGCTCCTACGGGCGGTGAATTTAATAGCCAATGAAATCAATACGTTATTTTTTGATGAGAGCGGGTCAGCGGTGCCAGTCGGGGTTTTCGATGAGCATCGCCATGCCCTGTCCGCCGCCCACGCAGGCCGCGGCAATGCCATAGCGCAGATTGTGGTCGCGCAACTGGCGGGCCAGGGTCAGGACCAGGCGCAGGCCGCTGGCAGCCAGCGGATGCCCCAGGCCAATCGAACCACCGCGGCGGTTGAGCCGCTCGCTGTCGAGCTCCAGCGCACGGGCCACAGCCAAGACCTGGGCGGCCTGGGCTTCGTTGATTTCCAGCAGGCCGATGTCGTCCAGGTGCAGCCCGCTGCGTTGCAGCAACAGGCTGATGGCCGGCGCCGGACCGATGCCCATGTGCTCCGGGGCCACGCCGACCACCGCACTGGCGCGCAGATGCGCCAGCACCGGGCGGCCGAAGGCCGAAACCGGCCCGACCAGCGCCGCCGCTGCGCCATCGACCACCGCGCAACTGTTGCCGGCCGTCTGCACACCGCCCTCGTGCACGGCGCGCAACCGCGCCAGCGACTCCAGGCTGCTGGCACGCGGATGGCTGTCCTGCTCGACGCTGTCGACGCCACGCGGCAGATCAATACCGCGCGGCTGATAGCCGTCCAGTTCGAAGCGCTCGCGGGTCACGCTGAGGATTTCATCAGCCAGCCAACCGCTGGCCTGGGCTTGCAGGGTCAACTGATGGCTGCGCAGGGCATAGCGGTCCACGGCATCGCGCGGCAGGTCGTAATGCCGGGCCAGGCGGTCGGCGGTGGCGATCATGTCAATGCCGGGCGCCGGATCGTGCAGCGCCTCCCAGAGAAAATCCTTGAACTGCACCCCCGCGCCAAGCTTGAAGCCGTCGCGGTGGGTGTAGGCAGCAATGGGGTTGCGCGACATGGATTCGGCCGCCACACACAGCGCCAGTTGCGTGCCCTCGCCCACTTGCAGCGCGGCCTGGCGCAGCAGTTCGAAACCGGTGGCGCAGATGCGCTGTACACCCAGCGCCGGTACATTCAGCGGCACACCGCTGTACAGGCCGATGTGCCGGGGCAGCAGATAAGCATCGAAGCTGGCTTGAGCCATGGCGCCGGCCAGTACGCTGTCGACCTGGGCGCCGTCGAGCCCGGCGCGGGCCAACACCCCGCGACCGGCCTTGATTCCCAGGTCGATGGGCGAGACCTGCGCCAGCGCGCCGCCCAGGTCGACCCACGGCGTGCGCACCGCGTCGAACAGCGCGACATCGCTGAACGTCGAGTACTGGCCGGCGCCGCTCATGCCGGCGCCCCGACGGCCAGCGTACCGGCACGCAGAAGGGTGTCATCCTGGCCGCGATACAACGCCTCGACCTGGGCGGCACGCCACTGCAACACGGCGCGCTGGTTGATCGAGCCCTTGTCGGTGATCTCGCCACGGTCGATGGACGGCGGCTCGACCAGCAGCGCGATCCATTCCAGGCGGCTGGCGTTGCCGGTGGCGTCGGCATTCAGGCGCTGCAGCCAGGCGGCGAACCACTGGCGTACCGGGGCACTGGCCAGCACCTCGGCATCGCGGGCCTCGGTGCCGAGCCCGGCCAGTCGACGGCAGTCATGCAGGCGCGGGAACACCAGCGCGCCGAGGCATTCGCGGTCCGGTGCGGTGACCACGATGTCCTGCACATACGGCGAGCCTTCGAGCACCGCCCGGTTGCGCAGCGGGCCGACACTGACGAACACCCCGGACGACAACTTGAAGTCCTCGGCAATGCGCCCGTCGAACATCAGTCCCAGTTGCGGATCGGCCGGGTCGGCCAGCTTCAGGGCATCGCCCGAGCAGTAGTAACCCTCGCTGTCGAACGCCTCTGCAGTCTGCTGCGCCGAGCGCCAGTAGCCGGGCATGATGTGCGGCCCGCGAAAGCGCCCTTCCAGCTTGCCGTCCACCGGCACCAGGCGCACTTCGCAGCCCGGCGCCGGCAGACCGATGTAGCCGGCCTGCGACAGGGGGCCGGTGGTAAAAGTGCACGACGGCGAAGCTTCGGTCATGCCCAGCCCGGCCATCATGCGGATGCGCTCGCCGCAATGCTGTTCGGCAACCCGGTCGAGGCGGTCCCAGATGCTTTGTGACAGGCCGGCGGCGGCAAAGAAAAACAGCTTCATGCGCGCAAAGAACCGCTCGCGCAACTCGGCGTCCTGCTCCAACGCGTTGACCAGCTCTTCCCAGCCCTTGGGCACGGTCAGGTAAGCGGTGGGCGAAATCTCCTTGAGGTTGCGCAGGGTCTCGGCAAAGCCCTGCGGCGTCGGCTTGCCGTTGTCCAGATAGAAGGTGCCGCCGTTGTACAGCACGATGCCCAGGTTATGGCTGCCACCGAAGGTGTGGTTCCACGGCAGCCAGTCGACCAGCACCGGCGGCTCCTCGCCAAACACCGGGAAGGTCTGCAACAGCATCTGCTGATTGGCGCAGAGCATGCGCTGGGTGGTGACCACCGCCTTGGGCAGCTTGGTGGAGCCGGAGGTAAACAGGAACTTGGCAATGGTGTCGGGACCGGTGGCGGCAAAGGCAGCCTCGGCCTCGGCACCGCCGGGCTGTTCGAGCAAACGGGCAAAGGACGTCACGGTTCGGCCGGGCAGCTCGCCGCGCACGCTGATCACGGCCACGTCGGCCGGCAGCACGGCATCAATGGCTTTCTGGTAGTGGCTGGTATCGCTGACGAACACCAGGCCCGGTTGCAGCACCTCGCACACATGGCGCAGCTTGGCGAAATCCTGTGACAGCAGCGAGTAGGCCGGCGACACCGGGCAATAGGGGATCCCGGCGTACATCGCGCCCAGGGCGATCTGCAGGTGTTCGATGTCATTGCCCGACAACAGCGCCAGCGGCCGCTCGGCCGACAGGCCATAGCCGAGCAGGTGCTGGGCAATGGCCCGCACGTCATCGAGCATCCGCGCGTAGCTGACTTCGCGCCAGCCGCCCTGCGGGTCGCGGGCGGCGATAAAGGTCTGGTCGGGGCGCACCTCGGCCCAGTGCAGCAGGCGGTCGAGCAGGCGGTCCGGCCGCTCGGCCAGCGGTTCCAGGGCGCGCATGTGCAGCACGCCATCTGCTTCGGTCACCTGCACGGCGGGATGGCCGATGGACACCTGGCGGTAACGCGCCGGGTTCGTCCGGGCGATTGCGGGTTGGTTCACGTGCTGTTCCTCCATCGAGACCGGCCCTGCGGGCGGTCTCTGGCTGTCGCCTTATTGTTGTCAGGGGTAGCCTTTACCGAAGGCCGCCCGGGCTCGGATCGACCGCTTAAATGGGGTAGTGGCGCGGGCCGTTCTGCAGCGTGACCCAGCGCAACTGGGTGAAGAAGTCGATCGAGGCGCTGGCGCCAAAGCTGCCGTAGCCGCTGGACTTGACCCCGCCGAAAGGCATTTGCGCCTCGTCGTGCACGGTCGGGCCGTTGATGTGGCAGATGCCCGATTCGACCCGCTGGGCCAGCGCCAGGGCGCGGCCGGTGTCGCGGCTGAAGATGGCCGACGACAGGCCGAATTCCGAATCGTTGGCCAGGCGCAGCAGGGCTTCATCGCCGTTGGCACGCACCACCACGGCCACCGGGCCGAAGGATTCCTCGCGGTACAGGCGCATCCGGTCGGTCACGTGATCAAGCAGGGTCGGTTGCAGAATGCTGCCTTCACACTGCCCGCCTGCCACCAGGGTGGCGCCGTGGCTGACGGCATCGTCGATCAGGCCCAGAATGCGCTCGCCGGCACGCACGTCGACCAGCGAGCCGAGCACCGAGGCCGGATCGTCCGGGTGACCGGCGTGCAGGGTAGCGATCTTGGCGGTGAGCCTGGCGACGAAGTCATCGGCGACCTTGTCGTCGACGATCAGCCGCTCGGTGGACATGCAGATCTGCCCCTGGTTGAAGTACGCGCCGAAGGCGGCGGCTTCGACGGCGGCATCCAGGTCGGCATCGTCGAGCACGATGAACGGCGCCTTGCCGCCCAGCTCCAGCAATGCCGGCTTCAGGTGGCGCGCCGACAGTTCGCCGACAATGCGCCCGACATGGGTAGAACCGGTGAAGTTGACCCGACGCACGGCCGGGTTGGCGATCAGCCGCTCGACAATGGCCGGGGCGTCGGCCGGGGCATTGCTGATGACATTGACCACGCCGTCGCCCAGGCCGGCTTCATGCAGGATCTGGCCGATCAGGCGGTGCACGGCGGGACTCAGCTCCGAGGCCTTGAGCACCACGGTGTTGCCGCACGCCAGCGGCATGGCGATGGCACGGGTGGCAAGAATCACCGGGGCGTTCCAGGGCGCGATGCCCAGCACCACGCCGCACGGCTGGCGCAGCGCCATGGCGAAGCTGCCGGGCATGTCGGAGGGGATGACCTGCCCGGTGATCTGGGTGGTCATGGAGGCGGCTTCGCGCAGGATATTGGCGGCCAGCTTGACGTTGAAGCCATACCAGTTGGCCATCGCCCCGGTTTCACCGGCAGCGGCAATGAAGCGCGCACTGTTGGCCTGCAATTGTTCGGCAGCCTTGAGCAAGCGCGTGCGCCGCTCGTTGGGCGCCAGCGCCGACCAGGCCGGAAAGGCCGCCTGGGCCGCCGCCACGGCGGCATCGGCGTCTTCGAGGGTGGCGGCGGCCACCGTCGAGACGACTTCGCCGGTCACAGGGTTGCGGCGTTCGAAGGTTCGACCGTCGCCGGCAGGGCGCGATTGCCCGCCGATCAGCAAGGGCACGTCGAGCATGGTGATTCCTCTTTATTGTCTTTATCGGGAATACGGGTAATGCACAGGCGGGTCTGGCGAAGGGCACGCAGCCCCTCGCCCGCCAGGTTCAGCGCTTGTAGGTCTGCAGGCCCGGCTTGATGCTCTTGTCGTCCAGGAACTGCTTCATGCCCTGCTCGCGGCCGCCTTCGGTGTCCAGCAGGCGCGACTGGTCGAGCTTGGCGTACAGGTAGTCTTCGCTCTGCTCCCAGGTCAGTTCACGGCAGCGCTTGAAGCCATGCTTGGCAGCACGCAGCACGACCGGGTTCTTCTCCAGCAGGTTACGCGCCAGCTCGACAGTGGTCTCGCGCAGTTGCGCCAGCGGCACGCTTTCGTTGACCAGGCCCATTTCGGCGGCCTTTTTTCCGCCGAAGGTCTTGCCGGTCATGATGTAGTACAGCGACTGGCGGTGGCCTACGGTGTCAGCCATGGCCTTGCTGACCAGGTTGCCCGGCGGGATGCCCCAGTTGATTTCCGACAGGCCGAAGGTGGCTTCGTCGGCGCAGATCGCCAGGTCGCAGGCCACCAGCGGGCTGAAGCCGCCACCGAAGCACCAGCCGTTGACCATGGCGATGGTCGGCTTGCTGTACATGCGCAGCAGTTTCCATTGCCATTGCGACGCTTCGCGGCGGATCTTCTCTTGCAGGATCTCAGGGCCGGAGTCGGTCTCGCGGAAGTATTCCTTGAGGTCCATGCCCGCCGTCCACGACTCGCCGGCACCGGTCAGCACCAGCACACCCGCGTCGGCGTCCTGCTCCAGGGTTTCCAGCACGTCGATCATTTCCCGGTTCAGGGTCGGGCTCATGGCGTTGCGTTTTTCCGGGCGATTGAGGATGACCCAGGCAATGCCTTCTTCGATCTCGACCTTGACGGTGCTCCAGCGGCCTTCGTAGTTGCTCATGGTGGCTCTCTTGTTCTGTGTGGGGGCTTGTGCGGATGGCCTTTGGGCCGTTGAACAAAAATTAGCCTGAGAAAATAGTTATGTCAATTAACTATTAATCAAATTAACCAGACATTTTCGTGCCCGGCGCAGGTCGGGAAAAATTCGTGGTGAGTGGAGATAGCCATGACGCGGCAATCCCGGCAAACTGCATAGCCTTGTTAACTGACTCAATCAGGACTTGCCTCATGGCCAAGCTTTCCACTGCTGCTCTTCCCCGCGATGCCGTGCCAGGCGATGCCGACGCTCCGCTGCCGCTGGATGCAGCGCTGGACGACCTGATCGGCTATGCCCTGCGCCGGGCGCAGCTCAAGCTGTTCCAGAACCTGATTGCGCAACTGGCGGTGCATGACTTGCGTCCGGCGCAGTTCTCGGCGCTGGCGATCATTGACCACAACCCCGGCCTGATGCAGGCCGACCTGGCCCGGGCACTGGCCATCGAGCCGCCGCAGGTGGTGCCGCTGCTCAACAAGCTCGAGGGCCGGGCGCTGGCGGTGCGGGTGCGCTGCAAGCCGGACAAGCGTTCATACGGGATCTTCCTGAGCAAGACCGGTGAGGCCCTGCTCAAGGAATTGAAGCAGATCGCCGTGCAGAGCGACCTGGACTCCACCGCCGCACTGAACGACACCGAGCGCGAGCAACTGCTGGGGCTGCTGCGCAAGGTTTATCAGAACGCTTGATGCGCGCAAGCCCTCAAAAACAAAATAACTTGTTGATTTTATTGGTTATTGAATTCTGTGTAGGAGCGCGCTTGCCCGCGACTGGGCGCGAAGCGGCCATAAAAATTGATTAAACGCCACAAATTTACGACTGCTGCGCAGCCGGTCGCGGGCAGAGCGCGCTCCTACGGGATTTACGTCATGCCTTGCGATTCATGCTGCACCTCACCAGATCGGCAAGGTGTAGGTCGCCAGGAAGCGTGTCTGGTTTTCATCCCGGAACGCCGCCCCGGTCGGGAAGTCGTTGCGGTAGATGGCCTTGCGCACCACAAAGCCCAACTGCTTGAGCGGACCGCTCTGGATCACATAGCCCAGCTCCATCTGGAACTCGCGCTCCTTGCGGTCATCGGCCTTGAGCGAGGTCAGCTCGATATTGTCGCCACGCACATAACGCAGGCGGCTCTTGAGGCCGGGCACGCCCAGGGCGGCAAAATCGTAATCGTAGATAGCCTGCCAGGTGCGCTCCTTGGCGTTGAGAAAATCCGAGGCCATGGTCAGCTCGCTCATGCCCATCAATTCGGTGCCGGACACATACGGCGTGGCCGTGTCGCCACTGGAGTGCATGTAGCCCACGCCCAGTTTGTGCCCGCCCCAACGGTAGGAAAACAGCCCAGAAACATTGATGTTGTCGACCTTTCCGGCCTTGGCGCTGCCCGCCTCTTCACTAAAGAAGCTGCGCAGGTCGCTGGTCAGCACGCCCTCGCCCACGGGCAGGTTATGCAGCACCGCCAGGGTGCTCTGTCGGTACAGATCGTCCACCTCGGCGTGGTAGACACGCAGGCTCAGGTCCTTGCTGACCTGGTAATCGCCGCCCAGGTAGCTCATGTGCGACGTAGTGGCCGCGCCGTTGAAGCGCCCGTTGGGTGAAGCGATGGTCATGTTCTGGTACGAGGTCGAATCGCGGCGGTTGATGCGATCGATATAGCCGGCATTGAGCGTCAGCCCGTCAATGTCCCTGGAGCTGAGCGTGGTGCCACGAAAGGTTTGCGGCAGCAGGCGTGACGGGCTGGCGAACGCAAACGGCAGAAAGATCGACACGTCGCCGGTCTTTACCGTGGTCTTGGCCCAGCGCAACTTACCGGTCAGGGCCAGGCGCGAGTAATCGTCCGGGGCCCGCTTGTCGCTGGCAGACACCGGCAGCAGCTCGGTGCCGCTGCGGTCCGGCGACGAATCCAGCTTGACCCCCACCAGCGCCCGCGCATCCAGGCCGAAGCCCAGCGCGCCCGGGGTATAACCCGACTCGACATTGAGGATGAACGCCTGGGCCCACTCCCGGGCGGCGGTCTTGGCGCCATTGTCCTTGTAGTCGCGGTCCATGTAGTAGTTGCGCAGCGTCAGGGTGCCGTGGCTGTCGTCCAGCAGTCCCTCGGCCTGTAGCACCGGGCTGCACAGGCCCAGGCCCAGCAAGGTCAGGCAGCAGCCTGGGTGCAACTGAAAAACGGGGCGAATCCCTGCGGTGTTCGAAGGTGTGTCTGGCATGTCCGTTGTCCACTTATTGTTGTTGTTCTTGAGCGCAAGCGTGGGTGCTCCGAGGTCGCCTGCCGGGCAAGAATGGGAAGGCAAGGTCCAGTCGTCAACGGAAAACATCCGATAATCGAACATTAATTTTGTTATCTATTTTTTCTGATTTGTAGCGTTTCTGTTAAGTGCCTGTTTTTACAGGGGCCTGTGGCGTGTGCTTGCCTTCAGCTTGCACTTTGCTTTTTAGTTATCTTTGTTAATCTTATTTTCAGACTTGCCAAGACCCTGCTACCGTGCGGACGTCAGGCTGGCGATCACAACAAAAACAACAAATGAGGTTTATCCATGGACAGTTCACTGCGCCGTCCGGCGCTTACCATCGCGTTGTGTTTTATCGTGGCGCTTATCGAAGGGTTTGACCTGCAGGCGGCCGGCACCGCCGCCGCCGGGTTGCGCCACACCTTTACGCTGGACCCGAAGATGCTCGGCTGGGTGTTCAGCGCCGGGATCATCGGCCTGTTGCCAGGGGCGTTTTTCGGCGGCTGGATCGCCGACCGCATCGGCCGCAAGAAAATCCTGATCGCCGCCGTGCTGTTGTTCGGCGTGTTTTCCCTGGCCACCGCCTACGTCGAGAGCTACGCGGTGCTGTTGCTGGTGCGCTTCATGACCGGCCTGGGGTTGGGCGCCGCCCTGCCCAACCTGATCGCCCTGTGCGCCGAAGCGGTGGGCGAGCAGCGCCGTGGCACGGCGATCAGCATCATGTACGCCGGCGTGCCACTGGGCGGCGCCCTGGCCGCGGTGGTGGCGATGCTGGGCGGCGACCATTGGCAACTGACGTTCATCATTGGCGGCCTGGCCCCCTTGCTGGTGGTGCCGCTGATGCTGGTGTTGCTGCCCGAGTCGACCGTGTTCCGTCAGCAGGCCGACGCCACGGCGCGGGTCTCGACGTCCAAAGCCTTGTTCGGTGAAAGCCGTGCGCCAATCACCCTGGCCTTATGGGTCAGTTACTTCTTCACCCTGACGGTGATGTACATGCTGCTCAACTGGCTGCCGTCGTTATTGATTGGCCAGGGCTTCACCAAACCTGAAGCCGGGCTGGTGCAGATGCTGTTCAACATTGGCGGCGCACTGGGTTCGTTGTCGGGCGGATTGCTGCTGGATCGCTTCAACGGCGTGAAGGTGGTGATCGGCGTGTACCTGGGGCTGCTGGCGTCGCTGGTGGGTGTGGGGTTGTCGGTGGGTATCGTGCCGATGGCAGTGGCCGGTTTCTCGGCAGGCGTGTTCGTGATGGCCGCGCAACTGGTGCTGTACGCAATGGCCCCGCCGTCCTACCCCACCTCGGTGCGCGCCACCGGTGTGGGCGCCGCCGTGGCGATCGGCAGACTGGGTTCGGTGGCCGGCCCCCTGGCCGCCGGACAGATCCTGGCAGCGGGTGCCGGCACCACGGGCGTGTTGCTGGCGACCTCGCCCGGGCTGGTGATCGCCGCGCTGGCGATCATCACCGTGGTGTCACGTCCGGGGCTGGTGGTGCGTACCGCGTAGGACCGGTGACCCTGACCGCTGTTGGAGCGACCACCGGTCGCGAAGGGCCAGCCACCTCACCTTTGGTGCCTGACCGTCAGCCTTCGCGACCGATGGTCGCTCCTACGAGATGAATCCGTGCCCCAACAATGCAGACGCGCGAATGAAACGATCAGTGCGCGAACTGCGAAGCCAGTTCGCGCAGCATGACTTCGGCGTCCAGCACTTTTCTCACGGCTTCATGGGCTTTTTCACGACTCAGGTTCAAGCGCTCGTAAAGCTCGTCCGGAATGGCCTGGGCGGGACCCGAGCCAATGCCGTTCTGACGCAGCAGTTGCACGGCCAGGTACACCAGGTTGGCGTACTCGCAATACTCGCCGGTGTAGTACGGGTCGTGCTGGAAGCGCAGGGCCGTGGCCAGTTCATCCGGCATGTCCCAGGAGCGCATCAGCCAAGCGCCGATCTGCTCACGGCTGATGCCCAGCAAGTGCTGCTCGACAAAGCTGTGGTGCAGGTGCGGATTGACCTCCAGCTGGCGACAGATCAGTGAGAAGTGCGGCGGAAACACGTGGGCCAGCAACAGATAGCCAAAGTTGTGCAGCAGGCCGGCCAGGTAGGTCAGTCCGCCCTCGGGACGCTTGGCACGCGGCATGGCGCGGGTCAGACCTTCAATGACTGCCGCGGTGTAGATCGACTGCTGCCAGTAGGGTGTGGTCTGTTGCGGGTGATCCTTGGGCAGGCTCAAGGTCTTGCCGAGCGCCAGGCCCAAGGCCAGGTTGATCACCAGGTCGAAGCCCAGCACACGCACGATGGCGTCTTCTACCGAGCGGATCTTGCCGGTCGAGGCGTAATACGGCGAGGCTGCCCAGCTGACCACTTGGGCGGCCAAAGCCGGATCGGTCTCGACCACGCCGGTGATGTCGTCGATGGTCGCGTCCGGGTCGACCCGCAGCTTGATGATTTTCTGCGCGGTGCTGGCCAGCGGCGGAATTTCCAGGGTCGCTTCCAGGCGCTGCTGGATGCGCCGTGCGGTGAACGCGTGCACGGCCTGGGTGATTTCCTCGCGGTCATCGTGCGGACGATCAAGGTTGGGCTTGATCTGCGTGAGCACCTGGCCGAAGTGCGCGGCGCTGGCTTTGCTGAGCATGCTCTTGAAATCGTCGCTGGCAATTTCCAGCAACAGGCCCGGCTCGCCCGAACCGACCAGCAGGGTCGGCTCTTGCAGCAAGCGGTCATCGTACAGGCACGGCGAGCTGGTCAGCGCCGGCAAGCCGGGCAGGCTCTGCAGGTTGTGCTTGAGCAGCATGCGCGAGAGGCGCTCGAAGGACACGGCCTTGAGCTCGCGACCGGTCAGTTCGGCGATCCGGTTCAGGTCCAGCAACTGACTTTGCGGGAACAGGATCAACAGAGCACCGACAGCGTCTTCGACCAGGACGGCCTGGACCTTGCGCGCCACCGGCAGCGTCGCGTCATCCGAGACTTCCCGATAGCTGATGGCCAGCTTTTCCAACAACTGCCGGATCACGGAAGGGGCATGGTGAGCATCATTGACGTGGGCTACTTCTGTCATGGTCTGTGTCCATTTCCTACAATCTGCGCAGTATAACCAGCTTCTGCAAATTGGGTTTCGTCAGCTTCGCAAAGCGTTGCCTGGATCACACCTGACCATACTGCTGACCATGACGCAACCATCGTTCCAACAATGGACTGACATGGTGCGGCCAGCGTTCAAGCAAGGCCTGGGCGGCGTCACGCACCGCCGGCAGCAGGTCGGCGTCGCGCATCAGGTCGGCGACCTTGAATTGCAACAGGCCCGTTTGCCGGGTACCGAGCATTTCGCCAGGACCGCGCAGCTCGAGGTCTCTTTCGGCGATCACGAAGCCGTCGTTGGTCTCACGCATGATGCCCAGCCGCTGCCGGCCGATCTGCGACAGCGGCGGATGGTAGAGCAGCACGCAATGGCTGACCGCACTGCCGCGCCCGACCCGACCGCGCAACTGATGCAGTTGCGCCAGGCCCAGGCGCTCGGGGTTCTCGATGATCATCAGGCTGGCGTTGGGCACATCCACCCCCACTTCGATGACCGTGGTCGCCACCAGCAGCTGCAGGGCACCCTGCTTGAACTCGGCCATGATCGCGGCTTTTTCCACCGGCTTCATGCGCCCGTGGATCAGCCCGACGCGCAGTTCGCCCAGCGCCATGCTCAGCTCTTCGAACGAGGTCTCGGCGGCCTTGCAGGTCAGCTCTTCGGATTCTTCGATCAGGGTGCAGACCCAGTAGGCCTGGCGCCCTTCGGCGCAGGCGGCGCGAACCCGTTCGATGACTTCCATGCGCCGGCTGTCGGCCACCAGTACGGTATTGACCGGCGTGCGCCCCGGCGGCAGTTCGTCGAGGATCGAAGTGTCCAGGTCGGCATAGGCGCTCATGGCCAGCGTGCGCGGGATGGGCGTGGCGGTCATGATCAACTGGTGCGGGCTCATGACCCCGCCTACACCTTTGCTGCGCAGCGCCAGGCGCTGCTGCACGCCGAAACGGTGCTGCTCGTCGATGATCGCCAGGGCGAGGTTCTTGAATTTCACCTCTTCCTGAAACAGCGCGTGAGTGCCGACCACCATCCGCGCACCTTCGGCAATCTGCTGCATGGCACTGACCCGTGCCTTGCCCTTGAGCTTGCCGGCCAGCCAGGCGACTTCCACGCCCAGCGGCTCCAGCCAGCGCTGGAAGTTGATGTAATGCTGTTCGGCGAGAATCTCGGTGGGCGCCATCAGCGCCACCTGATAACCGGCTTCGATGGCCTGCAGGGCGGCCAGGGCAGCGACCACGGTCTTGCCGGCGCCAACGTCGCCCTGCACCAGGCGCAACATGGGCGCGTGCTGGCTGAGGTCATGGGCCACTTCCTTGCCGACGCGCTGTTGAGCGCCGGTGGGGGTAAAGCCCAGGTTGGCCAGAAAAAGCCCGGGTAATTGCCTGGCCGGCGGCAAGGCCGGGGCACGCAGGGCACGCTGGCTTTCACGCAAGCGTTGCTGGGACAACTGGTGGGTCAGCAGTTCTTCGAACGCCAGGCGATGCTGGGCCCAGTGGTGACCCAGTGCCAGTTCGTCGACATCGGCATCGGCCGGCGGGTAATGCAAGTAATGAATGGCCTCGTCGAGCGGCGCCAGTTGATAGTCGCGGGCCAGTTCGTCAGGCAGCCAGTCGGGCAGGCTTTTGGGACCGAGCATGGCCAGGCTCTGCTGGCACAGCTGGCGCAGGCGCTGCTGGGTCAGGCCCTCGGTGGTCGGATAGATCGGGGTCAGGGTCTGCTCGACCGGCGGCGGCTCGTCGCCGGTCAGGGCGCGGTATTCGGGGTGATAGATTTCCAGGCCCGAGGCACCGGGCCGCGCTTCGCCAAAGCAGCGCAAGTGCGTGCCGCGCTTGAGGCCGTCTTTCTGGGCATTGCTGAAGTGGTAGAAACGCAGGCTGACCACGCCGCTGCCGTCGCCCAGGCGCACCAGCAGGCTGCGCCGCTTGCCCATGACCACGTCCTGGCCGCTGACCACGCCTTCGATAACCGCATCCTGACCGGGCCGCAACTGGCCGATGGGCACTACGCGGGTGCGGTCCTGGTAGCGCAGCGGCAAGTGAAACAGCACGTCCTGGATATTCTCCAGGCCGACCTTGGCCAGTTTTTCGGCCAGGGCTTCGCCGACGCCCTTGAGGGCAGTGACCGAAACGTGGGAAAGCTCGCTCATGTTGCTCTTGCCGCTCCTGCCTAGCTTGCTTGTGCCTTGGGACGGGCCACCGAACACAGGCGCACGGAATCAGCGAGGATCTCGATTGCCTTGGGCCGCGGGAAACTGGCGCGCCAGGCGATGGCCACGGTACGGAACGGCGCCGGCGGCGTCAGGGGCCGCACCTCGATCACGCCGGGGGCGTAGTGGTGGCTGTCGACTGCCGAGAACGGCAGGATCGACACGCCCAGCCCCGAGGCGACCATATGGCGGATGGTTTCCAGCGAACTGGATTCCACCGTGGTGTGCCTGGCGGCCTCGCTGCCTTTAGTCAGTGTAGGGCACGCTTCAAGAACCTGATCACGGAAACAGTGGCCTTCGCCGAGCAACAGCAGGCTTTTGTCATTCAATGCCGAGGCGTCGATGGTCTGCTTGCGTGTCCAGGGATGGTCGGCCGGCATCAGCACATAGAAGGGCTCGTCGTACAGCGGCAGGGTCAGGACATCGGCTTCGTTGAACGGCAGCGCGATGATGATCGCGTCCAGCTCGCCGTTGCGCAGCTTGTCGCGCAGCACATGGGTGAAGTTTTCTTCGATGTACAACGGCATCTGCGGGGCTACCCGGTGCAGTTGTGGAATCAGGTGCGGGAACAGGTAGGGGCCGACGGTGTAGATGGCTCCGACTTTCAAGGGGGCGGTCAGCTGGTTCTTGCCGGCCTGGGCCAGTTCGCGAATACCCTGGGCCTGCTCCAGAACCTTCTGGGCCTGGGCGACGATGCCCTCGCCGACGGGGGTCAGGCGTACGGCGCTCTTGCTGCGCTCGAAGATCAGCACGCCCAGTTCGTCTTCAAGTTTCTTGACGCCGACCGACAAGGTGGGCTGGCTGACATGGCAGCGCTCGGCGGCATGGCCGAAGTGCTGTTCCTGGGCGAGCGTGACGATATAGCGCAATTCGGTGAGAGTCATAACGTGCGTCCATGTAGTTGCGCCCCAGCATAGCGGCTGCAATCGATAGACGCACGTTATCAGAGGCGCATCGGTGTATCAAAAAACCGATTTACCGTTTATCCAGCGAATACACGAACGGCGCCAGGATTTCGATCGATCCGTTGTTCAACACTTCTGCCGGCGGCTTGGGCACCGGTTGCGCACGACGGATCATTTCCATGGTGGCGCGGTCCAGTGACGGGCTGCCCGAACTGCTGGCAATCGAATACGAAAGCACATTGCCTTCGGCGTCGACCACAAAGCGCAAGCGCGCCACCCCTTGCATGCCTCGACGACGGGCGTCCTCAGGGTATTTCTTGTACTTGGCCAGGTGACGCAGCAGATCACCCTGCCAGCTTGGCAACGCCGTGCTCGGTGGCGATGGCGGGCTTGGCGGTGCCGCAGGCGCGGCGGCCTTCTCGATCTTCGGCGCAGGCGGTGCTTCTACCGGCTTCTCGTCGACAGGCTGTTCCTTGGGCGGCTCAGGCTTCTTCTCGATCGGTTTCTTCGGCTGAGGTTTCGGCTTGGGCTTTTCGACCTTCTTGGGTACGACGATTTCCGGCTTCGGCGCCTCGACAACCTCTGGCATGGGAATCTCTTCCTCAGGCGCAGGCGGGGTCGGCGGCTGCACGACCGCAGGCGGTGGCGGCAGAGGCTCGGGCAGAGGCGGCAGTTCGATCATCATGGCGGGCGGCGGCAATTCGATTGCCTGGGATGCCGGCCAGCGCAGGGCCAGAAGCACCGCGATGGCATGCACGGCCAGCACCAACAACAGACTACCGCTATAGCGCGTCAGTGTTTGGCGCATGGTGATCATTTTTTCCCAACCGTCTCGAGGCCCACCAGTCCGACCTTGAGATAGCCGGCGGCGCGCAGGGTGTTCATGACTTCCATCAGGTCGCCGTAGTCCACGCCCTTGTCGGCCTGGAAGAAGATCGTGGTGTCCTTCTTGCCGTGGGTGCGGGTATCGAGCACCTGGCCGATCTGTTCGCGGGCGACCATGTCGTTGCCCAGGTACAGGTTCTTGTCGGCCTTGACGCTGAGGAAGATCGGCTTCTCCGGCCTGGGCTGTGGTTGCGCCGTGGACGCCGGCAGGTCGACCTTGATGTCCACGGTGGCCAGGGGAGCGGCCACCATGAAGATGATCAACAGGACCAACATGACGTCGATGAACGGCGTGACGTTGATTTCGTGGTTCTCGGCGAGATCGTCGCCGCCTTCGTTAAGATGCAGGCCCACGTTTTAGCCCACCTTGCCCAGATGCGGATGTTGTTGGCTGCGCTCGGTCGGCTCTGGCAGGTGGTCCAGGTCGCGGCTGACCAGCAGCAGGACCTGCGCCGAGGCGTCGGACACCTGGGCCTTGTAGCCGGCGATGGAGCGGGCGAACACGTTGTAGATCACCACCGCCGGAATCGCGGCAACCAGGCCCAGGGCCGTGGCCAGCAGGGCTTCGGCGATGCCGGGGGCGACCACGGCCAGGTTGGTGGTCTGGGTCTTGGCGATGCCGATGAAGCTGTTCATGATGCCCCACACGGTGCCGAACAGGCCGACGAAGGGGGCGGTGGAACCGATGGTGGCCAGCACGCCGGTGCCGATGCTCATGGTCCGGCCGCAATTGGCGACCAGGCGCTCCAGGCGGAAGCTGACACGCTCCTTGATGCCTTCGCGCTCACGGCTGTTGGCCGACAGGCGCATTTCTTCCAGCGCATCGTGCACCAGCAGGTGCGCCAGGGTGCCTTCCTTGCCGTTGCTGGCACTGGCTTCGTTCAGGGTGCGGGCCTTTTTCAGGCTGGCGATTTCAGTGCGCAGGCGGCGCTTGGCGCCCAGCAGCTCGAAACCCTTGGCGATCCAGATGGTCCAGGTAATGATCGAGGCAATCGCCAGGCCGATCATGACCGCTTTGACCACGATGTCGGCGTTCTGGTACATGCCCCAGGGCGACAGGTCATGGGACGACATGCCCAGGCTGTTCTCGCCGGCCAGTGCATCGGCATCGGCGGCGTCGGCATTGACCGGCGCGGCTGGCGCAGTCGGTGCGGCAACAGCAGGGGCCGGGGCCGTTGCAGCGGAGGCAGCAGCCGGAGCGGCGGCATTGGTCGAGGCCGGTGGTGCCTGGTCGGCGAACGCCGGGGCGAGCATCAGGCTCAGCACGATGGCGGCAACAGCGCGCCAGGCGCGTGTCAGGCTGGGAAGCGTGGTTGGCGAGGCGGGTGTTGGATTGCGAGTCATGCTGGCCGGACCTGAAGTGTAGATGTAAGGACATTTGCGTCGTCGCATGGGCGCCGGACGCAGGTGCTTGAACAAACGGCTGCCATTATTGCAAATCGTTCTTGTTAACTAAAGTAATAATGTATCTTTCTGCGAAGAAATTGCGTTTAAACGGTAAAGTCCCGGTAAAGATGATGGCTTTTGATTTCGTTCCATGAGGAGAGACGCAATGCCCGCCCCTTCGCTACTGATCGCCGGTTGCGGTGACATCGGCTCGCGCCTGGCCCTGCAACTGCTCCCTTCGGGTTGGCAGGTGCACGGCTTGCGACGCGATATTGCTGCCTTGCCGGCAGGCGTCACCGGCATCGCCGGCGATCTGTTCGACCCGCAACGGCCAATGAATTGGCCGACCGGCGGCATCGATTACCTGGTGTACTGCGCCACCCCCACCGAACGTGATGAAGCGGGCTATCGGCGCGCCTATGTCGAGGGGCTTGAACACGCGCTCGGCTGGTTGCGCGCGTCCGGACAGTCGCCGCGCCGGGTCATTTTCGTCTCCAGCAGCAGTGTCTATGGTCAGCAGCAGGGCGAATGGGTCGATGAAACCTCGGCCACCGAGGCCACCGGCTTTTCCGGCCAGGTGCTGCTGGAGGCTGAACGGGTAGCGCTCGACAGTGGCTGGCCGGCCAGCGTGGTGCGCCTGACCGGGATCTATGGTCCGGGCCGCAGCGACCTGTCGAACCGGGTACGCCAGGGCTATAGCGTGGCGATCGACCCGCCGGTGTACGGCAATCGCATTCATGCCGACGATGCCGCCGGCCTGCTGGCCTATCTGCTCAAGGCCGATGCCGAAGGCGTAAAGCTGCAGGACTGCTATCTGGGGGTCGATGACGCGCCGGTGCCGCTGGCGGAGGTGGTGGCCTGGATGCGCGAATACCTGGGGGTGACCGAGTGGGCCGAGCAGGCGACCCTGCGCCGCGCCGGCAGCAAGCGCTGCAGCAACGCCCGCGCCCGCGCCCTGGGCTGGGTACCGCGTTACGCGGACTACAAGGCGGGGTATGCAGCGCTGCTGCGCCCGTAGGAGCGTGCTTGCCGGAATGCCGGACCACCGCGACCGAGTGCGTAGCGCTCGCAGAAATTGATTAAACACCGCTATTTTTACGACTGCTACGCAGCCGGTCGCGGGCAAGCGCGCTCCTACAAAGGTGGCGTGGGTTACTGCTTTTCGAGCACCCAGCGGCTCTGGCCCGGACGCAGCTGGGGCATTTCGTCGGCGCCGGCGGTGTTGAGCGCCTGGAAGATTTCCAGTCGTTTGCCATTGCGCACGAAGATCCACGGCGCGCCCTGCTCGGCCCGCTCCAGCCACATGCTGTCGTATTCGCCGCTCATGGCCGCACAATCGCCTGCCAGGCACAGCGCGTAGCGGTCGTTGTCACCCAGGCCCTGCACGGCGCCGTCAGGCATGAACTGCACGGTCGATCCCTGGCCTTCGCCACTGACAATGGTCCACTTGCCGCCCATGAAGGCGCCGTACAACGCATTTTCGAAGCTGCTGCCTGGAGGTGCATCGGCAGGCATCGCCGCCTTGGGCTTGACGAAGTGCTGCTCGGGGCCCGACTCGTTGGCGGCCTGGATCAGTTCGCCGTCGTCCACGCGCAGGTCTTCGACGAAATTGCCATAGAAGTCGATGCGCAGCTTGCCGTCGGCGGCGCTGGTGATCTTGCCTTCACCCAGCTCGAAACCATTGGAGTAAGAGGCCTGGCCGGCCTTGGTGTTGACTTGCCATTCCAGGTTGGGACCGTTGGCCAGCAGGGCCTGGCGCAGATTGCCATCCCTGACGGCGGCATCGATGGCGGTCTGGTTGATCCAGGTCCCGTCGGGGTTACGATCGACGTGGCTGGCACAACCGGTAACGAGTGCGGCCAACAGCGAGAGGGCGAGCGCACGGCGCATAGCAGAATCCTTCCTTAACGGGGTGGGCGCAGCATCAGGGGCTGCGCCCGGGGAGGTTTATTCGATGACCAGGATAGCGTCCATCTCGACCTGCGAGCCACGCGGCAACGCGGCCACGCCGATGGCGGCACGGGCCGGGTAAGGCTGCTGGAAGTAGGTGCCCATGATCTCGTTGACCTTGGCGAAGTGGCCAAGATCGGTGAGGAAGATGTTCAGCTTGACGATGTCCTTGAACGAACCGCCTGCCGCTTCGGCCACCGACTTGAGGTTTTCGAACACCTGGGTGATCTGCGCCTCGATACCGTCGACCAGCTCCATGGTCTTGGGATCCAGCGGGATCTGCCCGGACATGTAGACAGTGTTGCCTGCCTTGATGGCCTGGGAATAGGTGCCGATGGCGGCAGGGGCCTTGTCGCTGGTGATGACGGTCTTGGTCATGAGAACTCCTTGAGGGGGCTTTGGCTAGGCACGCATGCGCGTGATACGGGTCACGCCCGGCAATGCACGCAGCTTCTTGATGACGCGGGCCAGGTGCACGCGGTCGTGGACACTGACCACCAGTTGGACCACGCTGATACGACCATCGCGTTCGTCCATGCTGATTTTCTCGATATTGCCATCGGCGGCGTTGACGCTGCTGGCCAGCAGCGCGATCAGGCCGCGCTGGTGCTCGAGCTCGACGCGCAGCTCGACATTGAATTCGCCCGTCACATCCTTGGCCCAGGACAATTGCAGGCACTTTTCCGGATTGTGGCGGATTTCACTGATGTTACGGCAGTTCTCCAGGTGCACGACCATGCCCTTGCCGGCCGACAGGTGGCCGACGATCGGGTCGCCCGGAATCGGCGTGCAGCACTTGGCATAACTGAGCACCAGGCCCTCGGTGCCGCGAATGGCCAGCGGACCTTCGGCGTTAGGCAACTGCTCGCCGTCGCCCAGCAGGCGGCGTGCCACGACATAGGCCATGCGGTTGCCCAGGCCGATGTCTTCGAGCAGGTCTTCGAGCACCTGTGCCCGGTATTCGGTCAGCGCGGCCTGGATGCGCTCGGTGGCGATCTTGTCCAGGCTGGTCTCGAAGCCGTTGAGCACCTTGTTGAGCAGGCGCTCGCCCAGGCTGATGGATTCGGAGCGGCGCTGCAGCTTCAGGGCGTGGCGAATGTGCGTGCGCGCCTTGCCGGTGACGACAAAGTTGAGCCAGGCAGGGTTCGGTCGTGCGCCCGGCGCACTGACGATCTCGACGGTCGAACCGCTTTGCAGCGGCTCGGACAGCGGCGCCAGGCGGCGGTTGATGCGGCAGGCGATGCAGCTGTTGCCCACATCGGTATGCACGGCATAAGCGAAGTCCACGGCCGTGGAGCCCTTGGGCAGCTCCATGATCCGGCCCTTGGGCGTGAAGACGTAGACCTCGTCCGGAAACAGGTCGATCTTGACGCTTTCGATGAACTCCAGCGAGTTGCCGGCGCGCTGCTGCATTTCCAGCACGCCCTTGACCCATTGCCGGGCGCGGGCATGCGAGCCCTTGGGCTGCTCGTCGTCGCTGGACTTGTACAGCCAGTGCGCGGCGATGCCGTTGTTGGCCATCTCTTCCATTTCATGGGTACGAATCTGGATTTCGATGGGCACCCCGTGCATGCCGAACAGCGTGGTGTGCAGCGACTGGTAGCCGTTGGCCTTGGGGATGGCGATGTAGTCCTTGAAGCGCCCCGGCAGCGGCTTGTACAGGTTGTGCACCGCGCCCAGCACCCGGTAGCAGGTGTCAACCTTGTCGACGATGATGCGGAACGCGTACACGTCCATGATCTCGTTGAAGGCGCGGCGCTTGCCGCGCATCTTCTTGTAGATGCCATAGAGGTGCTTCTGCCGCCCGCTGACATCGCCGGCGATGCCGTCCACAGCCAGGCAGTGGCTCAGCGATTCTTCGATCTTGTTGACCAGTTCCTTGCGGTTGCCACGGGCACGCTTGACGGCCTGGCCGATGCGCGAGGAGCGCATGGGGTACATGGCCTTGAAACCCAGGTCCTCGAATTCGATCCGCACACTGTGCATCCCCAGGCGATTGGCGATGGGGGCGTAGATTTCGAGGGTTTCCTTGGCGATGCGCCGGCGTTTTTCACCGGACAGCACTTCAAGGGTGCGCATGTTGTGCAGGCGGTCGGCCAGCTTGACCAGGATCACGCGAATGTCGCGGGCCATGGCCATGGCCATTTTCTGGAAGTTTTCAGCCTGCGCTTCGGCCTTGGTCTCGAAGTTCATCTGGGTCAGCTTGCTGACCCCG
The DNA here is from genome assembly GCF_003131185.1 of Pseudomonas ovata. Lineage (GTDB taxonomy): Bacteria > Pseudomonadota > Gammaproteobacteria > Pseudomonadales > Pseudomonadaceae > Aquipseudomonas > Aquipseudomonas ovata. Next base: position 309,251 of record NZ_QFFU01000004.1, read on the forward strand.
TCGACCAGGTCGGCCACGGTTTCGCCGAACTGCGCGCTGAGGGCTTCCTTGGCGATGCCGGTGTCCTCGATCACGTCATGCAGCATCGCGGCCATCAGGCTCTGATGGTCCATGTGCATGTCAGCGAGGATACTGGCAACCGCCAGGGGATGGGTGACGTAGGCTTCGCCACTGCGCCGGCGCTGGCCGTCGTGGGCTTGCTCGGCGTAGAAATACGCCCGGCGGACCAGGTTGACCTGATCCTTGCCGAGGTAGGCTGAGAGGCGTTCGGCGAGGGCGTCTATGCTCGGCAAAGCGCTACCTCCTGCCGATGGCCCCTGCGCTGCGCCGCACTACGTCGACCCGGCATAGGCTTATACGGCCTCGCTGGACTCGTCCTCGAACGCGGCAAACAACGGTTCGTCTTCGACGATTTCAGCTTCGGCGATCACGGCGTTGTCGATCAGGCCGGCGGCGATTTCACGCAGGGCCAGAACGGTAGGCTTGTCATTTTCCCAGGCCAGCTTGGGTTCCTTGCCGCCGGTGGCGAGCTGACGCGAACGCTTGGTGGCGAGCATGACCAGCTCGAAGCGGTTATCGACGTGTTCCAGGCAGTCTTCAACAGTCACGCGGGCCATGGTATTCCTCGTAGCAAATGCGTATGCGCGTTGCCCGGATGGGCGAGCGGACTTGGTAGTGTACTAGCGGGGAGTGGCAAGCTTCAAGCGCCAAGCCATCGGCGGTGCCGATCCCGGCGCTCGGTTCAGCTCAGCAACTGGCTCAGCAGGACCCGGTGTTGCTGCTGTTGATGTGTCTGGGTCAGGCGATTGGCACGGAAGATGGCCTTGAGGTCTTCCAGGGCCTGGGCGAAGTGATCGTTGATGATCAGGTAATCGTAGGCGGCAAAATGACTCATTTCGCTGACCGCCTCGCGCATCCGGCCCTCGATGATCTCGTCGCTGTCCTGGCCACGATTGTTCAAGCGCTGGCGCAGCGCCTCCTGGCTGGGCGGCAGGATGAAGATCGAGCGCGCATCGGGCATCAGGTTGCGCACCTGCTCGGCCCCTTGCCAGTCGATTTCCAGGATCAGGTCGTGACCCTCATCGAGAATCTGTTGCAGGCTGCTCTGCGAGGTGCCGTACAGGTTGCCGAACACTTCGGCCTGCTCGAGAAAGTCGCCCTGCTCGATCATGGCCAGAAAGTCGGCGCGCTCGACGAAGTGATAGTTCACCCCGTTCACTTCGCCCGGGCGCATGGCGCGGGTGGTGTGCGAGACGGACAGACGAATCTGTGGCTGATCCTTGATCAGGGCCGAAACCAGGCTGGTCTTGCCGGCGCCGGAAGGCGCGGAAACGATGTAAAGGGTGCCGGTGCTATGGGTCATGGGGGCTTGGGCCTTACTCAATGTTCTGCACTTGTTCGCGCATCTGTTCGATCAACACTTTGAGGTTGACCGCCGCCTGGGTACTGCGTGGATCGAAAGCCTTGGAGCCCAGGGTATTGGCCTCGCGGTTGAGTTCCTGCATCAGGAAATCCAGGCGTCGCCCGGCCTGGCCGCCGGCCTTGAGCACCCGGCGCACCTCGGTGACGTGGGTGCTCAGGCGATCGAGCTCTTCGGCGACATCGCTCTTTTGTGCCAGCAGGACCAGTTCCTGTTCCAGGCGCTGCGGGTCCAGCTCGGCTTTCATGTCGGTGAAGCGGTCAAGAATCTTCTGGCGCTGGGCGGCCAGCATGTGCGGCACCAGGGCGCGCAGGGTGGTGACTTCCAGGGCAATGGCGTCCAGCCGCTCGTTGAGCAACGCTGCCAGGCCTGCACCTTCGCGGCCGCGACCGGTCTTGAGTTCGTCCAGGCCCTGGTTGAACAGCGCCAGGGCTTCGTTGTTCAGCGCCTGCGGGTCGCTGGCATCGGCCACCAGCACGCCCGGCCAGGCGAGCACCTCAAGCGGGTTGAGCGGCGCAGGCTGCTGGATCAGGCTGGCAACCTGTTCGGCGGCAGCGACCAGTTGCGCGGCGCGCTCGCGGTCGACCTGCAACGGCTTGCCGGCGCTTTCCTCGGCGAAGCGCAGGGTGCACTCGACCTTGCCGCGTGACAGGCCCTGGCGCAGGGCTTCACGAATGGCGCTTTCCAGGTCACGGAAGGCATCGGGCAGGCGCAGGTGCGGCTCAAGGTAACGGTGGTTGACCGAGCGCAGTTCCCAGCTCAGGGTGCCCTGGGCACCGGCCCGTTCGACGCGGGCAAAGGCGGTCATGCTGTGCACCATGGGGTGTACCTCCTGATTCGTGAGTCCTGGGCAAGGGTGGGTCCGGGCGGACGACGTGCGACAGGCTGCAAAGGCGCAGGATTGTAACCCAGTGCGTGGCCGGCTCCCAAACCGCTGATGCGCCGGCCCCTGCCCGGCTGTCGACACCGCCCGGCAAGGCCTGCGGCAGAGCCCTTGTGTCGGCTGAAACGGCCCGGCGGACTTTTAGATGTGCCCAGCGCCGGCCATGGGCTTTATACTCCCGGCAGTTTTCCGTCCCTGTACAGGTATTGCCAGATGAAACGTCCAAGTGGTCGCGCTGCCGATCAGCTGCGCCCGATCCGTATCACCCGCAACTACACCAAACATGCCGAAGGCTCTGTGCTGGTCGAGTTCGGTGACACCAAGGTCATCTGCACGGTCAGCGTCGAAAACGGCGTCCCGCGCTTTCTCAAGGGACAGGGCCAGGGCTGGTTGACCGCCGAGTACGGCATGCTGCCGCGCTCGACCGGCGAGCGTAACCAGCGTGAGGCCAGCCGTGGCAAGCAGGGCGGCCGCACCCTGGAAATCCAGCGCCTGATCGGCCGCTCGCTGCGCGCGGCACTGGACATGTCCAAGCTGGGCGACATCACCCTGTACGTCGATTGCGACGTGATCCAGGCCGATGGCGGCACCCGCACCGCCTCGATCACCGGTTCCATGGTGGCGCTGATCGATGCCCTGAAACTGATCAAGAAGCGCGGCGGCCTGAAAGCCGGCGATCCGCTCAAGCAGATGGTCGGCGCCGTGTCGGTGGGTATCTACAAGGGCGAGCCGGTCCTGGACCTGGACTACCTCGAGGACTCTGCGGCCGAGACCGACCTGAACCTGGTCATGACCAGCGCCGGCGGTTTCATCGAGATCCAGGGCACCGCCGAAGGCGCGCCGTTCCAGCCTGAAGAGCTCACCGCCATGCTGGAACTGGGCCGCAAGGGCATGGACGAGATCTTCGAGCTGCAGCGCGCGGCGCTGGCGGACTGATTGCCCGCGTGAGACCTACAATTTGCGGGTAATAAAAAGCCGACATCATGTCGGCTTTTTGTCGAATGGACATTGACCCGTGGTCAGATGGTCAGTGTCCAGTCGTAGTCCACGATCAGCGGCGCGTGCTGCGAGAAACGCGGCTGGCGCGGCAGGCGTGCGCTACGCACGAAGCGGCGCAGGCCCGGCGTCAGGATCTGGTAGTCGAAGCGCCAGCCCAGGTTGAGCATCTCGGCCTGTTCGCTGTCCGGCCACCAGCTGTACTGGTCGCCTTCGCGATTGACTTCGCGCAGGGCGTCCACATAACCCATGTTGCCGACGATCTCGTCCATCCAGGCACGCTCAGGCGCCAGGAAGCCCGGCGACTGCTGGCTGTCGCGCCAGTTCTTGATGTCGAGCTTCTGCTGCGCGACATACAGCGAACCGCAATAGATGTATTCGCGACGCTTGCGGCGTTGCTTGTCCAGGTACTTGCCGAAGTCGTCCATGAGCTTGAACTTCTGGTTCAGGTCTTCGTCGCCGTTCATGCCCGAAGGCATCAACAGGCTGGCAATACTGACTTTGTCGAAATCGGCCTGCAGGTAACGCCCGTAGCGGTCGGCTGTTTCGAAGCCCAGGCCGCTGATTACCGCCTTTGGTTGCAAACGCGAGTAAAGCGCCACACCGCCCTGGGCGGGTACTTCGGCTTCGCACGCGTAAAGGAAGTAGCCATCCAGCTGGTAGGCTGGATCATCCAGTTCAAAGGTGGAGGCGCGGGTGTCCTGTAGACAGATGACGTCGGCATTCTGGGCTTGCAGCCAGCTGAGCAAACCACGCTCGACTGCAGCCTGAATGCCATTTACGTTCACACTGATGATCCGCATAAATGGCCCCAAAAATCACGTGCGTGTATGATACCCGAGGTCAAGTCAATTAGCTAAATCCATGCTTTCGAGGCTTTTTCATGCAGGCGTACCAACGCGATTTCATTCGTTTTGCCATTGATCGCGGCGTATTGCGCTTCGGTGAGTTCACCCTCAAGTCCGGGCGTACCAGCCCTTACTTCTTCAATGCCGGCCTGTTCAACAGCGGCTCAGCCCTGTCGCGGCTCGGGCGTTACTACGCGGCTGCCGTGGTCGACAGCGGCCTGGCCTTCGACGTGCTGTTCGGCCCGGCCTACAAGGGCATTCCGCTGGCCGCCGCTACGGCCGTGGCACTGGCCGAGCACCATGACCGCGACCTGCCGTGGTGCTTCAACCGCAAGGAAGCCAAGGATCACGGCGAAGGTGGCAGCCTGGTAGGCGCGCCCCTGGCCGGCAATGTGCTGATCATCGACGACGTGATCACCGCTGGCACCGCCATCCGTGAAGTCATGCAGATCATCCAGGCCCAGCAGGCCACGGCGGCCGGCGTATTGATCGCTCTCAACCGCCAGGAGCGCGGCAACGGCGAGCTGTCGGCGATCCAGGAAGTGGAACGTGACTTCGGCATCCCGGTGGTCAGCATCGTCTCGTTGAACCAGGTCCTGGAGTTTCTGGCCGACGATCCGCAGCTCAAGCAGTACCTGCCGGCCGTCGAGGACTACCGGGCGCAGTTCGGGATTTAAGGAGGCCTATGGCCGGGGCCTGGCAACTGCAAGCGCGACCGATGCGCCAGGCTCGTCTGGGTGCGGCAGGCCTGCTGCTATGGCTTGGCGCTTCGCTCCAGGGGCCTGCCCTGGCCGCCGAGCCGCCCGAAATCCTGCTCTACCGCTACGTCGACAGCCGTGGCGTCATCGTGATGGACCGCCAGGGCGTCCCGTCCGAGTACATCGGCAAGGGCTATCAGGTTCTCAATGCCCGTGGCCGCGTGGTGCAGATCGTGCCGCCGGCCCCCACCGCCCAGGAAATCCGCCAGGCCGAAGCCACCAGGGCCCAGGCCAGTGCCGATGCGCAGCTGTTGCAGCAATACAGCAGCCTGGATGACGTGGACCGCGCCAGGGTACGCCGGCTGGCCGAGCTCGATGCACTGATCGGCGTGGCCCAGGGCAATATCCAGGGGCTGTCTGCCCAGCAGGCCAGTTTGCAGGGCCAGGCGGCCGACCACGAGCGCGCCGGGCGCCCGGTGCCACAAACGCTGCTCGACCAACTCAAGGACCTGCGCACCCGACAACAGGCACTGCAGGCCGGCATCCTGCGCTACCAGCAGAGCCGGCAAGAGGCCGAAGCCGCGTTTGCCGTGGACCGGGCGCGGGTGCAGAAGCTGCTGCAGTAGGCGCGCTTGCCGGAATGCCGGACCACCGCGACCGAGTGCGTTAGCAGTCGTAAAATTTCAGCGTTTCCAGGATTTCTGCGAGCGCTACGCACTCGATCGCCGGCAAGCCGCCTCCCATCAGGTCCCCTGCTTGGCGCGGCGCCAAGGCGACGCACCCACAAAAAAAAGCCCCGCCGGCTTGCGCAGGCGGGGCTTTCGGACCCTCGACCGTCAGCCGCGAGGCTTGCGGTTGGTGATCAGGGTGCCGACGCCGCTGTCGGTGAAGATCTCCAGCAGCACCGCATTAGGCACACGGCCGTCGATGATGTGCGAGCTGTGCACCCCGCCTTGCACCGCTTCGAGTGCGCAACGGATCTTGGGCAGCATGCCGCCGTAGATGGTGCCGTCGGCGATCAGGCTGTCGACCTGTTCGGTGGTCAGGCCGGTCAGCACGTGACCCTGCTTGTCCATCAGGCCGGCAATGTTGGTCAGCAGCATCAGTTTCTCGGCCTTGAGCGCCTCGGCCACCTTGCCGGCCACCAGGTCGGCGTTGATGTTGTACGACTCACCTTCAGGACCGACGCCGATCGGTGCAATCACCGGAATGAAGTCACCCTTGACCAGCATGTTGAGCAGGTCGGTGTTGACCCCGACCACCTCGCCCACATGACCGATGTCGATGATCTCGGGCTTGGTCATTTCCGGGGTCTGGCGGGTCACGGTGAGCTTTTTCGCACGAATCAGCTCGGCGTCCTTGCCGGTCAGGCCGATGGCGCTGCCGCCATGACGGTTGATCAGGTTGACGATGTCCTTGTTGACCTGGCCGCCCAGCACCATTTCCACCACATCCATGGTCTGGGCGTCGGTGACGCGCATGCCATCGATGAAGTGGCTTTCGATGGACAGGCGCTTGAGCAGGTCACCGATCTGCGGCCCGCCGCCGTGCACCACCACCGGGTTGATGCCAACCGCCTTCATCAACACGATGTCGCGGGCAAAGCCGGTCTTGAGCTCTTCACTCTCCATGGCGTTGCCGCCGTACTTGATGACCAGTGTCTTGCCGACGAAGCGGCGGATGTACGGCAGTGCTTCGGACAATACCTTGGCAACGTTGGTGGCGGCATCACGATCGAGGGTCATTCGGGGCTCCTGTCAAAGGTCAAAACAATCAGAACGGCAGTTCGAGGTCCGGCGCAACTTTCTTGAGCTCGGTGTGGAAGACGCCCTGGATGCGCTGCAATTCAGCTTCGGTCTCGGCTTCGAAGCGCAGCACCAGCACCGGCGTGGTGTTGGACGCACGCACCAGGCCCCAGCCTTGCGGGTAGTCGACCCGCACGCCATCGATGCTGGTCAGCTGTGCATCGCCCCATTGAGCGTCCTTTTCAAGGGCTTCAATGATGCTGAACTTGGTGACGTCGGTCACCTTGATATTGATTTCCGGGGTGGAAATGTCCTCGGGGAACGAGGCGAACAGCGTTTCGGCGTCTTCGGCCTTCTGGCTGAGAATTTCCAGCAGGCGCGCGGCACTGTAGATACCGTCGTCGAAGCCGAACCAGCGCTCCTTGAAGAAGATGTGCCCGCTCATTTCGCCAGCCAGCAGGGCACCGCTCTTTTTCATCTGCTTCTTGATCAGCGAGTGACCAGTCTTCCACATCACCGGGCGACCACCATGCGCTTCGATCAGCGGGGTCAGGCGACGGGTGCATTTGACGTCGAAGATGATTTCAGCGCCCGGATTGCGCTCCAGCACGTCCAGCGCAAACAGCATCAACAAGCGGTCGGGATAGACCACGTTGCCCTCGTTGGTCACCACACCCACGCGGTCGCCGTCACCATCAAAGGCCAGGCCCAGGTCGGCACCGGTTTCCTTGACCTTGGCGATCAGGTCCTGCAGGTTTTCCAGCTTGCCCGGGTCCGGGTGGTGGTTGGGGAAATTGCCGTCGACTTCGGCGAACAGCGAGATCACCTCGCAGCCCAGCGCCTCGATCAATTGCGGAGCGATCACGCCGGCCGCACCGTTGCCGCAGTCGACCACGACCTTGAGCTTGCGGGCCAGCTTGATGTCGTTCTTGATGTACTTGAAATAGCCGTCGAGGATGTCGACCTGGGTGATGCTGCCTTGCCCGGTCGGCAGGTCATTGCTGCGAATGCGCTGCAACAGGGCCTGGATCTGCTCGTTGGCCAGGGTGTCGCCGGCGATCACGATCTTGAAGCCGTTGTAGTCCTTGGGGTTGTGGCTGCCGGTCAGCATCACACCGGTCTTGCCGGCCAGCACGTTGGCGGCGTAATACAGGGCCGGCGTCGGCACCAGGCCAACGTCGCTGACGTGGCAACCGCTGTCGTACAGGCCCTTGATCAGTTGCTGCGCAAGCTCAGGCCCCGACAGGCGACCGTCGCGGCCGACGCTGACGTTGGGTTCGTTTTCGGCCAGGCTCTGGGCGCCGATGGCGCGGCCGATCCAGTAGGCGGTTTCAGCGTGAAGAGTGTCACCGACCACGCCGCGGATGTCATAGGCGCGAAAAATGGTGTCAGGTAGCTGGGGTGCCACGGATGCTGGGCTGTTCATTGGGGGGGAGAGCTCCGATCTCAGGAAGTTCTGGTTGTCGTCGAGAATGTCGATATCGAGAATATCGGTATCCTGGAACAGCGGATCGCGCAGGTCATCGTCAGGGACGGTGGACGGTGGCGATACTGCAACGCTGCCTTCAGTGATGCCGGGTGCGGGGCCGGTCTTGTCGCTGCGCACCGTGCCGGGCACGCCGGTATGCGGGCCGCGCAGCGAAAAACGGGCGAGGGCCTGAGCCAGGCCTTCAAGGGCAGGCAGGCTCAGACCGAATGATTTGACGGTTTTTCCGCCAGAGAGTTCTTGCAGCAGTTGATCGAGCTGCCGGGCATCGGCGCTGATGCGGCGTTGCAGGGCGCGCTCATTGAGGTACAGGCCCAGCACGATGCCAACCAGCGCCAGCAGGGCCGCCAGCGCCAACAGCAGCCAGGGCGGCGAGCCTTGCAGGGCCGGACCCGGGGCGAACTGCAATTGCCAGCCGGGGTAGCCGGTGTCAAAGCTTGCGGCCTGATCGCCATTGGCCTGGCCGCGCTGGACAAAGACCTGACGCGGCCCGTTGCCGAACTGCTGGCTGAGCGTGACCTGGCCGGCCTCGGCGGGTATCGGCGGCAAGGCACCGAGCAGGCGCTGGATATCAAAGGCCAGCAGCAGCGTGCCGCCGGGCGGATTGCCTGGGGCATCACGTACGACAGCGGCGCTGTAGATCACCCAGCGCTCGCCGACCTGGCGCGCCTCGGGCGCCGGTGGCTGGCCCTGAATGGTCTTGTTGAGCATGTCCAGGGTGGAAAAGCTCACCGGCACCGGTGCTTGCTCATCGGTATCGGCCAGCCCCCTGGGGTTGATCCGTGCACCGACCAGGCCGTCCCAGTAGAGAAACTGTGCCTGCGCCGCTTTCAGGGCCAGCGGATCGCTGCCATGTACCAGCCGGGCAATCGCCGGATTACTGGCCGCCGCGCGGGTGTCGGCATCGATCTGGCGCAACGCCAGGTTGATCGCTGCGGCCTGGCTGTTGCCCCAGGCCTGCACCTGTTGCTGATAGTGCTGCGGGTTGCCGGACAGACCGATGCCCACCAGCAGTGCAGCGGCACCCAGGCCGATCAGCGCCGGAACCAGGCCGGGCAGCAGGGCGTGCAGACCCGTCGAAGCCGGCGCCGGGCGGTGTGCTGCTGACTGCGTGGCGGTGCTGAGCTGACTGCCTTTCACCCGACTGCTCTCCATTCATGGGTACTGACGCCGGGCATTGTTGCCGCGAGCGAGACTCAGTGGCTGCCGGAGTGACCGAAGCCGCCAGCGCCGCGCTCGGTCTGCTGGAATTCATCGACCAGTTCGAAATGCGCCTGCACCACCGGCACCAGCACCAGTTGCGCAATGCGCTCGCCGATGGCGATGGTGAACGGCGTCTGGCCGCGGTTCCAGCACGAGACCATCAGTTCGCCCTGGTAGTCGGAGTCGATCAACCCGACCAGATTGCCCAGCACGATGCCGTGCTTGTGGCCCAGTCCCGAGCGCGGCAGGATCATGGCCGCCAGGCCCGGGTCCTGGATGTAGATCGAAAGCCCGGTAGGAATCAACAGGGTCTGGCCCGGCTCCAGGACCGTGTCCTGCTTGAGCATGGCGCGCAGGTCGAGGCCTGCCGAGCCGCCGGTGGCGTAGGCCGGAAGAGGAAATTCGCTGCCGATGCGAGGGTCGAGGATCTTGGCTTGTAGAGCGTGCATTCGTAGTCAGGCCTGATTCATGCGTTCTGCGATAAAGGTGATCAGCTGGCGGGCAATCTTGCCCTTGCTGGTCTGGGCAAAGAGCGTTGCGTGCAACGCCCGGTCGATCACGCTGCAGGCATTTTCCTCGCTGTTGAAGCCGATGCTGGGGTTGGCCACATCGTTGGCGACGATCAAGTCGAGATTCTTGTCCTTGAGCTTGCGTGCAGCATAGTCGAGCAAGTGTTCAGTCTCGGCGGCAAAACCGACACTGAACGGACGATCGGGACGGGTGGCAATGGTGGCCAGAATGTCCGGGTTGCGGACCATCTGCAGTAGCAAGCCGTCGCCGTTCGTAGGATCTTTCTTGAGTTTATGCGGGGCAATGACTTCAGGTCGGTAGTCTGCGACCGCTGCCGAGGCGATGAACAGGTCACACGGAATCGCTGCCTCGCACGCCGCGAGCATGTCGCGGGCGCTGACCACATCGATGCGCGTCACCCGGTCCGGGGTCGGCAGGCTCACGGGGCCGGTGATCAGCGTGACCCGGGCGCCGGCCTCAACGGCTGCCTCGGCCAGGGCAAAGCCCATCTTGCCGGAGCTGTGGTTGGTGATGTAGCGCACCGGATCGATGTTTTCCTGGGTGGGACCGGCGGTGATCAGCACATGCTTGCCGGTCAGGCTCAGGCGCTGGAAACACTGCGCCGCGCACAGGGCCAGGTCGTCGGGCTCAAGCATGCGCCCGAAGCCCACGTCACCACAGGCCTGCACGCCGGAGGCCGGGCCGAACACCTTCCAGCCGCGTTCGGCGAGCTGTCGGGTGTTGGCCTGCACCGTGTCGTCGCGCCACATGGCCTGGTTCATCGCCGGGGCAATGGCGACGGTGGCGTCGGTGGCCAGCACGATGGTGGTCAGCAGGTCATTGGCGATGCCCTGGGCCAGGCGGGCGATCAGGTCGGCGGTGGCCGGGGCGATGAGGATCAGGTCGGCCCACCTGGCCAGCTCGATATGCCCCATGGCCGCTTCGGCCGCCGGGTCCAGCAGGTCCAGGTGCACCGGGTGCCCCGAGAGCGCCTGCATGGTCAGCGGGGTAATGAATTCCGCCCCGCCACGGGTCATGACGACACGCACTTCGGCACCCTGGTCGCGCAGGCGGCGAACCAGTTCGGCGCTCTTGTAGGCCGCGATGCCGCCGCCGACGCCCAGAACGATGCGTTTTCGATACAGCCGCTGCATAGGCTTGCCTTGTCTTGGTCAATGGCGCGATGGCGATGACGCCTCCCCAGGCCGGGTCGCCGCGCAAAAAAGATGGGCTAAGATAGCACAGCGTCTGCCCTGGAACAGCGACGTCCATGGCGGTGTTCGCACAACACAAGGAGGTGTTATGAGTATTCGCGACTGGCCCGCGGCGGAGCGTCCCCGCGAGCGATTGCTGAGCATGGGGGCGACCAGCCTCTCCGATGCCGAACTGCTGGCGATCTTTCTGCGCACCGGGGTGGCCGGGCACAGCGCGGTCGACCTGGCCCGCCACTTGCTGGGCCAGTTCGGCAGCCTGCGCACCCTGCTGGAATCGGACCTGGCAGCGTTCAGCGCGCACCTGGGGCTGGGGCCGGCCAAGTTCGCCCAGTTGCAGGCGGTGCTGGAAATGGCGCGCCGGCACATGGCCGAAACCCTGCGCCGTGATTCGGCCCTGGAAAACCCCGATCAGGTGCGCCACTACCTCAAGTCCCTGTTGCGCCACGAACCCCATGAAGTGTTCGGCTGCCTGTTCCTGGACAGCAAGCACCGGGTGCTGGCCTTCGAAGTGCTGTTTCATGGCTCGATCAATGCCGCGTACGTTCACCCTCGCCAGGTGGTCAAGCGCGCCCTGGCGCACAACGCCGCCAGCCTGATCCTGTGCCACAACCACCCCTCGGGCGTCAGCGAGCCCAGCCGGGCCGACATCGAGCTGACCAAGCGGCTCATGGAGACGCTGGCGCTGATCGATGTCGAGGTGCTGGACCATGTGATCATCGGCGATGGCGAACCGTTGTCACTGGTCGAGCGCGGCCTGATGTAGTGCTGTCAGCCGCAGGAGCAAGCAACGGTCGCGAATGCTGCCTTTCGCGACCGTTGGTCGCTCCAACAGGATTGGCGTGGTGCGAGGCGGCCGGGTTATTTCACTGTCACCTTGTAGAAATCCTGGCGGCCGAACGGGCTGACCTGGTAGCCGCTGACTTCCTTGCGGGTCAGCACGGCGGCGGTGGGGTGGGCCAGTGGCAGCCACAGGGCTTGCTGCTGGATCTGCGCCTGGGCCTGCTGGTAGAGCTTGCTGCGGGCGGCCTGGTCACTGGTGGCCTTGCCATTGGTGATCAGCGTGTCCAGACCCTTGTCGCAGTACCGGGCGAAGTTAGTGCCCGACTGCACGGCCGCACAGGAAAACTGTGGGGTCAGGAAGTTGTCCGGGTCGCCGTTGTCGCCGGCCCAGCCCATGAACAACAAGTCATGCTCGCCCGCCTTGGCACGGCGAATCAGTTCGCCCCATTCGATGACGCGGATCTCGGCGTCGATGCCGATCTGCTTGAGATCCGCCTGCAGCAGTTGCGCGCCCAACCCGGGATTGGGGTTGAGCAGACTGCTCGACGGGCGGGTCCAGATCGTGGTTTTGGTGCCGTCCTTCAGCCCGGCCTTGGCCACCAGGGCCTTGGCCTTGGCCACATCGTGGGCGTAGCCCGGCAAGTCTTTGGCGTAACTCCAGGTGGTGGCCGGGAAAGGGCCGGCGGCGCTTTCGGCCGTGCCTTCGAACACCGCCTTGAGGTAATTGGCCTTGTCGAAGGCCAGGTTCACGGCCTGGCGCACCTCGGGCTTGTCGAACGGCGGGTGCTGGGTATTAATCGCCACGAAGGCGGTCATGAACGCTTCGGTCTTCTCGACCTTGAGGTTCGGGTCTTCACTGGCGGCCTGTATATCCAGCGGCTTGGGCGACAGGGCGACCTGGCATTCGTTACGCCGTACCTTCTGCAGGCGCACGTTGGCGTCCGGGGTGATGGCGTACACCAGCGTGTCGATGGCCGGCTTGCCGGCAAAGTAGTCCGGGTTGCCGCTGTAGCGCACCACGGCATCCTTCTGGAAGCGCTTGAACACGAAAGGACCGGTGCCGATCGGCTGGGTGTTGAGTTTTTCCGGCGTGCCGGCCTTGAGCAGTTGCGCGGTGTATTCGGCCGAGTAGATCGAGGCAAAGCCCATGCTCAGGGTCGCCAGGAAGGTGGCGTCGGCACGGTTGAGAACAAAGCGTACAGTGTGTGCGTCAGGGGCCTCGATGGCCTTGATCAGCGCCGGCAGCTGCATCGACTGCGCATGCGGAAAGCCGCTCTGGGCGATCTTGTGCCAGGGGTTGCTGGCGTCGAGCATACGATTGAAGCTGAACAGCACGTCGTCGGCATTCAGGTCGCGGGTCGGCTTGAAGTAGTCGGTGCTGTGGAATTTGACCCCGCTGCGCAGCTTGAAGTCGTACGTCAGGCCATCGGCCGACACCGTCCAGCTTTCGGCCAGGCTTGGCACCAGCCTGGCGCCTTGTGCATCGAAGTCCACCAGGCGGTTCATCAGCACATCGGCCGAGGCGTTGGTGGTGGTCAGCGAGTTGTACTGCACGACATCGAACCCCTCGGGGCTCGCTTCGGTGCATACGATCAGGTTGGCGGCCTGGGTCATGGCCGGCAGCAGCAATGGGGCGAGCAAAAGAGGGAGTGCAGCTAGGCGCATGGCTATATTCCTGTTCAGATAGGGCCCCATCTGCCGGTGCAGTCTGGTGAGGGGACCTACCCTAGACGATGTCATGGCACACGACAATCAATGCAATGCGACGAATGGCACTTTGTTCGTGGATGCCCGCTGGCATGGACATGGCACCTGTTCCAGCAGCGCAAACTACTTTGCTTGTTGTTGACTGCGGGGGTTTCTGGTATAAAGCAGCGCTCTTTTCTAGGGCCCGGCTCCTTACCCATCAGGTGAGGTCGGTAAGACCCTTGAAGAAACGCGGCGCACCATGCGCCGAATGACTGAGAGATTAAGCGGCCAACCCATGCCGGGTTGGGCATGTGGTTTTAGAGGGCTGAGGCATGTCGAGAGTCTGTCAAGTTACCGGTAAGGGTCCGGTAACCGGGAATAACATTTCCCACGCAAACAACAAAACCCGTCGTCGTTTCCTGCCAAACCTGCAGCATCACCGCTTCTGGGTTGAAAGTGAAAAACGTTTCGTTCGCCTGCGCGTTTCTGCCAAGGGCATGCGTATCATCGACAAACGCGGTATCGAGGCGGTCCTGGTTGACCTGCGTCGCGACGGCAAGATTTAAGGAGACTGATCATGCGTGAATTGATTCGTTTGATTTCGAGCGCCGGCACCGGTCACTTCTACACGACCGACAAGAACAAGCGTACTACTCCGGACAAAATCGAGATCAAGAAATTTGATCCGGTTGTTCGCAAGCACGTGATCTACAAGGAAGGCAAAATCAAGTAATTGATTTTGGCTTTCACAAAAAAGGCCCGTATCGCGAGATACGGGCCTTTTTTGGTTCAGGCAGAAACGTGATCAGCCAAAGCTGAAGCCGGTGATGGCTTCATCGGCATCGGCCTGCACGGTCACGCGATTCACGTCGTATTCACGCGTGGTGATCTCGCGTGGACCGTGCACCCGGGCGCGGCCGGTGAGCTCGCTGATATAGCCCCTGATCGCCGGCACATAGCGGCTGCCGACCAGGTATTGCAGGGACTGGGTGATTTCTTCGTTGGTCATTTTGATCTTCCTTGAAAAGAGATAGATGCCCGTCCATGCGGGCACTCTCAGATTCCTCTTTTAGCGCCCTGCGGGTGCGCTATTTATTTATATTTGCAGACCCGGGCGCATACAGGCCTTTGGCATGCTGTTCAGCCGGAAAGGCGATCAGACAAAACCAAAGCGGATGACACGCCCAGCGGCGTCGACCGCTACGGTGATGCGGCTGACATCAATTCCTGGACGGCCCTTGCCGTCGATTTCGCCCGGTACACCGTCAGGACGACCGTCTGCGTTGAGGTCAGGACGGCCCTTGCCGTCAATTTCACCCGGTACACCGTCAGGGCGACCGTCTGCATTGAGGTCAGGACGACCCTTGCCGTCAATTTCACCCGGTACACCGTCAGGGCGACCGTCTGCGTTGAGGTCAGGACGACCCTTGCCGTCGATTTCGCCCGGCACACCGTCAGGGCGACCGTCTGCGTTGAGGTCAGGACGGCCCTTGCCGTCGATTTCGCCCGGTACACCGTCAGGACGACCGTCTGCGTTGAGGTCAGGACGACCCTTGCCGTCGATTTCGCCCGGTACACCGTCAGGGCGACCGTCTGCATTGAGGTCAGGGCGGCCTTTTGTGTCAGTTTCACCGGGACCGGCTACATCCGGGACACCGGTCAGTTCGCTGATATAGGCCTTGAGCGAAGGTACATAGCGACTGCCAATCAGGTGTTGAAGGGTCTGAGCCAAATCATTGTTGTTGTTCATTTCTATCTTCCTTGAAAGGTACGTCCATCAGTCAGGACACCTTCAGAGTCCTCCTTCATGACCCTGTAAAGGCGTTACTTATCTATATGTGTTGTTTCAGAAAATGCGCAAATCTTGCGATATGTTTCCTGGTGGGTTGCCGGATTGCGCAGCCAAAAAAAAGATGCGCATCTTGCGATGCGCATCTCTTGTGTGGCCGGTTGCCGAATCAGCCAACCTTGAAGCCGGCAATCCTGCCTCGCCAGTCGAGCAGGATGCCAAGACGGCGAATGTCAGGTTCGCCGGTCGGGTAATCATCAGGTGCCCACACCTGCTCAAAACCGGTCAGTTGCATGACATAGGCTTTGACAGAAGGGACGTACCAGCTACCAACCAGGTATTGCAGCTGCTCGTTGACCTTTTCATTGGCTTCAGTGAATTCGTCGCTCATGCTCATCTTCCTTGTTGAGTGCGAGTCCGTTGATTCGGACACGTGAGCATCATGCGTCTGTGCAGCGCCACGTATGCGTTACTTATTTATATGCGTGGCTTCGAAAATCACGTAGATCTTGCGGCATGTTTCCAGCACCTCCCAGGTGCCCTTGAAACCCGCCGGAATCACGAAGCGGTCACCGGCGCGCAAGGTCTTGGCCTGGCCGTTTTCATCGCGCAGCACCGAGACGCCGTGGACGATCTCGCAGTATTCGTGTTCGGTGTAGCTGACCTGCCACTGGCCGGGCTCGCCTTCCCACACCCCGGCATTGAATTGCTCGCACGGGCTGTTGTAGTGGTTGTAGACAGTCTGCTGCGGGTCGCCCTTGAGGATTTTTTCCGGGGCAGGACGATAACGTTCGGCAGGCGTGCCGGCTTCGCTGAAATCGACGATGGTTTGAATGGTCATGCAGATCCCCTTGGCAAGCGTGTGGTGCGCGGTGGTTGTAATTGAATCAGGCGAAAGGCCGATGATGCCTCTGATCGGCCGTTCAATAAATTAAACAAAGGCTGCTTTTGTAACCGTTTCTGTCAAATATATTGGATTTTTTGCCGGTCGCTGGTTTAGGGTGGCGAACGCTCATGGCTGTTTTAGACTCCTGCAGCCAGACCATCATCGAACACTAAGAGGACATGCGTATGACCACCTTGACGCTTGCTGACTGGGAACAACGCGCCCGCGACCTGAAGATCGAAGGCCGCGCCTTCATCCAGGGCCAGTACACCGATGCCGCCTCCGGTGCCACCTTCGACTGCATCAGCCCGGTCGACGGCCGGCTGCTGGCCAAGGTGGCCAGTTGCGACAGCGCCGACGCCCAACAGGCGGTCGAAAGTGCCCGCAAGGTGTTCGACGCCGGCAGTTGGTCGCGACTGGCGCCGACCAAGCGCAAGTCGACCATGATCCGCTTTGCCGGCCTGATCCGCCAGCATGTCGAAGAACTCGCCCTGCTGGAAACCCTCGACATGGGCAAGCCGATCGGCGACTCGTCCGGCATCGACATTCCAGGCGCCGCGCAGGCCCTGAGCTGGTGCGGCGAGGCCATCGACAAGCTGTATGACGAAGTCGCTGCCACCCCGCACAACCAGCTGGGCCTGGTGACCCGCGAGCCGGTCGGCGTCGTCGCCGCCATCGTGCCGTGGAACTTCCCGCTGCTGATGGCGTGCTGGAAGCTGGGCCCTGCGCTGTCGACCGGTAACTCGGTGATCCTCAAGCCTTCGGAAAAGTCGCCGCTGACCGCCATCCGCATTGCGCAACTGGCCATCGAGGCCGGCATTCCGGCCGGCGTGCTCAACGTGCTGCCGGGTCATGGCCACACCGTGGGCAAGGCGCTGGCCCTGCACAATGACGTCGACACCGTGGTGTTCACCGGCTCGACCAGGATCGCCAAGCAACTGATGGTCTACGCCGGCGAGTCGAACATGAAGCGCGTCTGGCTGGAAGCCGGCGGCAAGAGCCCCAACATCGTGTTCGCCGATGCCCCGGACCTGCAGGCCGCCGCCGAAGCCGCCGCCAGCGCCATCGCCTTCAACCAGGGCGAGGTGTGCACCGCAGGCTCGCGCCTGCTGGTCGAGCGCTCGATCAAGGACCAGTTCCTGCCGCTGGTGATCGAGGCCCTCAAGGCCTGGAAGCCGGGCAATCCGCTGGACCCTGCGACCACGGTCGGCGCACTGGTCGAC
Source organism: Pseudomonas ovata (assembly GCF_003131185.1). GTDB lineage: Bacteria > Pseudomonadota > Gammaproteobacteria > Pseudomonadales > Pseudomonadaceae > Aquipseudomonas > Aquipseudomonas ovata. Next base: position 326,621 of record NZ_QFFU01000004.1, read on the forward strand.
ACCCAACAGATGAACACCGTGCTGGGCTACATCGAGGCCGGGCACGCCGATGGCGCCAAACTGGTCGCTGGTGGCAAGCGTATCCTGGAAGAGAGTGGCGGCACGTATGTCGAGCCGACCATCTTCGACGGCGTCAACAACGCCATGAAGATCGCCCAGGAAGAAATCTTCGGCCCGGTGCTCTCGGTCATCACCTTCGACAGCGCCGAAGAAGCCATCCGCATCGCCAACGACACCCAGTACGGGCTGGCGGCTGCGGTCTGGACCTCGGACCTGTCCAAGGCGCACCTGACCGCCAAGGCCCTGCGCGCCGGCAGCGTGTGGGTCAACCAGTACGACGGCGGCGACATGACCGCGCCGTTCGGTGGCTTCAAGCAGTCGGGCAACGGCCGCGACAAGTCGCTGCACGCCTTCGACAAGTACACCGAGCTGAAAGCAACCTGGATCAAGTTGTAATCCCCCTGTCGCCCGGCCTGTGCATCGTGCACGGGCCGGGCGATTTTTTTGGGCATTCTTTTTATCTGTTGGAGCGGTCAATGCCGTGGGGTACCTATTTTGCCGTACTGGCCTCGGTCCTGAGCGTCGGTCTGGCGATTGGCGTGAGCATGCCGCTGGTGTCGCTGCGCCTTGAAGGCTGGGGCTATGGCAGCTTTGCCATCGGTGTGATGGCGGCCATGCCGGCTATTGGTGTGCTGCTGGGCGCCGGGCTGGCCAGCCGGCTGGCGGCGCGCTTCGGCACGGCACACCTGATGCGCCTGTGCCTGTGGAGCGGCGCGCTGTCGGTCGGGCTACTGGCACTGTTGCCGTATTACCCGGTGTGGCTGGTGCTGCGCCTGATGCTCGGGCTGATCCTGACCATCGTCTTTGTACTGGGCGAGAGCTGGATCAATCAGTTGGTGATCGAGCGTCTGCGCGGACGCCTGGTGGCCCTGTATGGCAGCACCTATGCCCTGAGCCAGCTCAGCGGCCCGCTGTTTCTGGGCTGGATCGGCACCGAAGCCGACTACGGCTTCTGGATCGGCGTGGGGCTGTTGATCGTTTCACCGTTTCTGCTCCTGGGCCGCAGCGGCGCACCCAGCACCGAAGCCTGCCATGTGAGCTTCAATGACCTGTTCGCCTTCTGCCGCAACATCCCGGCAATCGCCTGGGCCGTGTCGCTGTTCGCGGCCTTCGAAGCGATGATTCTGACCCTGTTGCCGGTGTACTGCCTGCGCCAGGGGTTCACGGCCGACATCGCGCTGCTGATGGTCAGTACGGTGGTGGTGGGCGATGCGCTGTTGCAGTTGCCCATCGGCCTGCTGGCCGACCGCATGTCGCGGCGCACCCTGTTTACTGGCTGTGCAGTGATGCTGTTGATCTCCAGCCTGCTGGTGCCGGTGTTCATGCACACGGTAGTGATCTGGCCGGTGTGGGTGCTGTTCGGCGCCAGTGCCGGCGGGCTGTTCACCCTGTCGCTGATCCTGATCGGCGAGCGTTTCCGTGATGATGCGCTGGTGCGTGCCAACGCCCATGTCGCGCAGCTATGGGGCATCGGTTGCCTGCTCGGGCCCTTGGTGGCTGGCGCGGGCAGCCAGTGGGTCAGCGGCCACACCCTGCCGTGGCTGATGGCCGCCGGCGCTTTTGGCCTGGTGGTGCTGTTGCTGCGCCAGGGGGCGTTTGGCGACAAGCCGGCGGCGGTTTGAGCCCGCAGGACCGCTCCTACCGCGGCTACAGCATGCGCTCCAGGCCGATGGCCTGGCTCATCCAGGCATTGAAACGCCGCCACCAGTCGCCCGGCTCCTTGCGCAAGGTGTGCAGGTGACCATTGTCTTCGGTGACCCAGACAAGCTGGCCATTTTCCAGGCGCACCTGGTAACTGCGCTCCGGCGACATGCCTTCCAGGGTCAGGCCGCGCAGTTGCTCGGCCAGCGGCGGGCTGTCGACCAGAATGCCGATCTCGGTGTTCCACAGCACCGAGCGCGGGTCGAAATTGAACGAGCCGACAAACATTTTCTGTCGGTCGAAAATCATCGCCTTGCTGTGCAGGCTGGAGTCCGAGCCGCTGCTGACCAGCGACGGGCTGGCGAACAACGGTGACTGGCGACGCCCCATGGCCGACGGGTCACCGGGCTGGCGGCGCATTTCGAACAGTTTCACGCCATGCTCCAGCAGGCCCTGGCGATAGGGCGCATAGCCGCCATGCACGGCCGGCACGTCGGTGGCCTCCAACGAGTTGGTCAGCAGGCTGACCGCCACGCCGGCATCGGCGCGCCCGGTCAGGTAGGCCTGGCCTTGCTCGCCCGGCACAAAATAGGCCGAGACCAGCATCAGTTCCTGTTTGACACTGGCCAGTTCCGGGCCGAGCTGGGTGGTCAACAGCAAGTGCGGGTCCGGTTCGCCCTGCGACAACACTTTGGTCGGTGCATCCCACAGCACCTGGCTGTGCGCCCAGGTCAATTGCTGCAGCCAGGTCTGCAGTCGCGGTTCGGTCTGGTAGGTCATCAGCCGCTCGTACAGCTGCCTGTGCTGCTTGTGCGACTGCTCCAGTGACCTGGCCAGCTTGCGGCGCGCCTTGCTCAAATCGTGGTGGCTGGGCAAGAAATACATGAAGCCGTCGATGGGCTTGCTCAGCCGGCTGTTCCAGTACTGATCGAAACTGTGCCCGAGCTGCTCGGCCACCGGGCCCGCGCCGAGCAGGTCGACATCGGTGAAGTTGAGATTGGGCTCGGCGTCGAAATACTCATCGCCCAGGTTGCGCCCACCGACGATGCCGACACTGTTGTCGGCCAGCCACAGCTTGTTGTGCATGCGCCGGTGTTGGCGCGACAGGTTCAGCAAGCGCCCGACACTGCGCGTCACACCGGTTTCGCGACCTAGCTCCTGCGGGTTGAACAGCCGGATCTGGATCTGTGGATGCGCCGCCAGAGTGGCAATGGTCTGGTCCTGGCCATCGGTGGTGGTGTCATCCAGCAGGATGCGCACGCGCACGCCACGGTCGGCGGCCTTGAGCAGCTCTTCCACCAGGGTGCGGGTGCTCAGGCCGTCATGCACGATGTAGTACTGCAGGTCCAGGCTGGTGCGGGCCATGCGGATCAGCTCGGCGCGGGCGCTGAACGCCTCGCCGCTGTTGGCCAGCAGACGAAAGCCCGAACGCCCCTCATGGGCCTGCGCCAACGCCTGGATCGAACGGCCGAAGCTCGACTGCGCCGCCGGCAGGGCCTGGCTGGGCTCGTCGTGCACACTGCGCTGTGCACAGCCGGCCAGGCCCAGCGTGGCCCACAGGTAGAACGGCACCAGCCATCGTCTGTTCAAGGGGTGTCCCTGCATGCTTGATTTGGCGATATGACAGTCACAGGGGTGTAAAAGTTACGCAACAGCTACCGACACGGCACGTAGGAGCGCGCTTGCCCGCGACCGAGTGCGTAGCGCTCGCAAAATTTGTCAGACGCCACAAATACTGAACTGTGGACGCATTCAAAATTTATGAAACGCTGAAAATTTACGACTGCTAACGCAACCGGTCGCGGGCAAGCGCGCTCCTACAGGGGCTGGGCCAGCAGGCGCTTGATGGTCTCGCCCACGGTGCGTACGGCCGCTTCGATCTCGGGGGTCGGGCGGCCCGAGTAATTCATGCGCAGGCAGTTACGGTATTTGCCGGAGGCGGAAAAGATGCTGCCCACCGCCACCTGCACCTTGTGCTCGAGCAGGGCGCGGTTCAGGCGCAGGGTGTCGAAATTCTCGTCCAGCTCGACCCACAGCATGAAGCCACCTTGCGGCCGGCTGGCGCGGGTGCCTTCGGGAAAGTAGCGCATCACCCAGTCGATCATCTGGTCACGGCCGCGCTGGTACTGGCTGCGCATGCGCCGCAGGTGCGGCTCGTAATGCCCGCCCTGCAAGAACTCGGCGGCAGCCAGCTGCGGCTGCGGCGCGGTGGAGCCGGTGCTGATGTACTTCATGTGCAGCACCTGTTCCAGATAGCGTCCCGGTGCCACCCAGCCGACGCGCAAGCCCGGTGCCAGGGACTTGGAAAACGAACTGCACAGCAACACGCGGCCGTCCTCGTCGAACGACTTGATGGTGCGCGGGCGCGGGTAACTGTAGGCCAGGTCGCCATACACATCATCTTCAATGATCGCCACGTCGAAACGCTGTGCCAGGCGCAGCAGGGCGCGTTTGCGCTCCTCAGGCATGATGTAGCCCAGCGGGTTGTTGCAGCTCGGCGTCAGCTGGATGACCTTGATCGGCCATTGTTCCAGCGCCAGCTCCAGGGCTTCCAGGCTGATGCCGGTCAGCGGGTCGGTGGGAATTTCCAGGGCTTTCATGCCCAGCCCCTTGAGGGTCTGCATGGCACCGAAAAAGCTTGGCGAGTCGACCGCAACTACATCGCCAGGCGAGCACAGCGCCCGAATGCTCGCCGACATCGCTTCATGGCAGCCGGTGGTGATGATCACATCGCCAGCACTGAGGTTGCAGCCGGAGTCCAGCAGCAAGCGAGCAACCTGTTCACGCAGCGCATCCACGCCATGGATGTCGCCGTAATACAGGCCGGGCATGTCTTGGTGGCGACTGAGCTGGCTCAGCGAGCGCAGCAGCGGCCTGAGCGTCGGGCTGCTGACATCCGGCATGCCACGCCCCAGCTGAGTGAAGTCTTTGGCCGGCGAGAAGCGGATCAGGTCCAGCACCTGCTCCCACTGGGAAATCTCCACGGGCCGCTGCACCGGGCGCCCGACCCCTGGCAATGCCGGCGCCTTGCGACTGGCCGGCACGAAATAGCCCGACTTGGGCCGTGGAATCGCCAGGCCATTGTCTTCCAGCACTCGATACGCCTGCTGCACGGTACTCAGGCTCACGCCGTGCTCCAGGCTCAGGGCACGCACCGATGGCAATCGGTCACCCGGCCGGTAGAAGCCGTTCTCGATGCGCGAACCCAACAGTTCGGCCAGATTGACGTACAGGGTCAAAGCATACTCCCGGCGGCTTGCGCGCACGTTGCAATACAGATGTCGCGAAAATATAGCATTCAGCCTTTTGAACACGCTATCTGTACGAAAAATATAAAGCCTTTTTGAATCTGTATTGCGCTTGCCGTTTTCTTCATCATCGTTCCAACACCACGCCATACGCAGGAGACGATCATGAACGGGGTTATTGATGTGCAATCGGTGCTGCAAGGCAGCGAACGGGATACACACCAACCGGTTGCCCGCCAGAAACGTACACAGCCGGCGCCAACTGTATGCCTGCCCGCCACGGGCCGCCTTGCACTGTATCGTCATCGCTGGGTATCACGCCGCGCCTTGCTCAACCTGACCGATGACGAACTGCGCGACATCGGCCTGGACTACAGCCAGGCCCGGGCCGAGGCTGCCAAGCCGTTCTGGCGTGAGTGATACATCGCTGCTGGCTGGTAGGAGCGCGTTTACCCGCGACCGGCTGCGTCAGCAGTCGTAAATTTGTGGCGTTTCATCAATTTTTGTGGCCGCTTCGCGCCCAGTCGCCGGCAAGCGGGCTCCTACAACCGGTCGATGCAAAGACCTAGGCCAGTTCCTTGAGGCGGTGCCAGAGCATGCCCAGCGCCAGCAGCGGTGAGCGCAGGTGCTTGCCGCCGGGGAAGGTCATGTGCGGCACCCTGGCGAACAGCTCGAAACCGGCGCTGTGCTGGCCGGCGATGGCTTCGCCCAGCAGCTTGCCGGCCAGGTGCGTGGCGTTGAGGCCGTGCCCCGAATAGGCCTGGGCGTAGAACACATTGGGGTGCTGCTTGAGCCGGCCGATCTGCGGCAGGCGGTTGGCACCGATGCCGATCATGCCCCCCCACTGGTAATCGATGCGCACCCCGGCCAGTTGTGGGAACACCTTGAGCATCTTGGGCTGCATGTAGGCCGCAATGTCCTGCGGGTCGCGGCCCGAGTAATGGCAGGCGCCACCGAACAGCAGGCGGCGGTCGGCGGACAACCGGTAGTAATCCAGGGCCACGCGCTGGTCACACACCGCCATGTCACGCGGCAGCAACTGGCTGGCCTGCTCGGCGCTCAGCGGTTCGGTGGCGATGACGTAGCTGCCGGCCGGCAGTACCTTGCCGCCCAGCTCCGGATTCAGGTCGTTCAGGTAGGCATTGCAGCCCAGCACCAGGAAGCCGGCCTGCACATGGCCCTGGGCGGTGTGCACCTTGACCTGCGGGCCGTATTCGATGCGCGTGACTGCCGATTGCTCGAACACCTGCACGCCCAGCGTGCGGGCCACGGCCGCTTCGCCCAGGGCCAGGTTGAGCGGGTGCAGGTGCCCGGAGCCCATGTCGATCAGGCCACCCACATAACGGTCCGAACCCACCACTTCGTGCATCTGCCCTGGCTGCAGCAAGCGCAGTTCATGACCATAACCCAGGCTGCGCAGCTCTTCGAGGTCTTCGGCAAAGCCCTGCAGGTCGGCGGGCTTGTTGGCCAGGTCGCAATAGCCCCACTTCAGGTCGCAGGCAATGCCGTGGCGCTCGATACGCTGGCGCACGATGTCCACCGCCTCGAAGCCCATCAGCTTGAGCTGGCGCACCCCATCCTCGCCGATTACCGGAGCAAACTGCTCCACACCATGGCCGACGCCGCGAATCAGTTGCCCGCCATTGCGCCCACTGGCGCCCCAGCCGATGCGCCGCGCTTCCAGCAGCGCCACGCTCAGGCCGCGCTCGGCCAGCTCGATGGCGGTGTTCAGCCCGGAAAAGCCACCGCCCACCACGCACACATCGACCTTCAGCTCGCCTTGCAGCTGCGGATGATCAGGCTGCGGATGGCGGGTGGCGGCGTAATAGGAAGCGGCATGGGCGGTCATGGGGTGTCCTTGGTCATTCGCAAACAGCAGGCGAGGATAAGCCGCTGTCGCAGGCCTGCCAACTGCGGCACAATCGCCGCGTTGTCCAAGATGGAAAGGTCGATGAGTTGCAACCGAGAAAAAGTCCGCACCCTGCGGCGCCAGATTCCTTCGTTCGAATGTGTACCGGGTTGTCATGACTGTTGTGGGCCGGTGACCACGTCAACCGAAGAAATGTCACGCCTGCCGCGCAAGAGCGTGGCCGAGCAAGAGGCTGCGCTCGAGGCGCTCAACTGCGTGCACCTGGGCCCCCAGGGCTGCACGGTGTATGAAGAGCGCCCGCTGATCTGCCGCTTGTTCGGCACCACCGCGACCCTGCCATGCCCCAACGGCCGGCGTCCCGAGCAGTTGATTCACCCACGGGTCGAAAAGCAGATTCACGACTACATGGCCAGCACCCGACAGGTGCTCGTGTAGGACCGGCTTTAGCCGGGAAGAGGCCTCAAGGGCAGCCGTTCAATCCGCAATCGGCAGGCTCAGGCTTTCCTTGACCTCTTCCATCACGATGTAGCTCTTCGACTCGCGCACGTGCGGCAGCTTGAGCAGGATGTCGCCCAGCAGCTTGCGGTATGAAGCCATCTCCGAGATGCGCGCCTTGACCAGGTAATCGAAGTCGCCCGACACCAGGTGGCATTCCAGCACATGCGGCAGCTTGAGAATGGCGCGGCGGAATTCGTCGAAGGTGTCGCCGGACTTGTAGTCCAGGCTGATCTCGACGAACACCAGCAGGCTGGCCTTGAGGTTCTGCGGGTTGAGCCGGGCGTTGTAGCCCATGATGATGCCTTCGCGCTCCAGGCGCCGGACCCGCTCGGTGCAAGGCGTGGTCGACAAACCGACGCGCTCGCCCAGCTCGGTGAACGAGATGCGCCCGTCAGTCTGCAGGATGCGCAGGATATTGCGATCGATCTTGTCCAGTTCACGCCGGGACTGATGCTGGGTACGCATGGGTAATCTCCCTCTGCCTAAGCGCTGTTTACCGAGAAAACGCCTCGAATATAGCTTTTTATATAGTGAAAAGCACTGCTTAAACCTTTTTATACTGCGCTCATTCCTTACTCATTCTGCAAACGTCAGCGGATCTCCGCGATGAGGTGCTCAAGATGCGCGTTCTGGTTCTCGGCAGTGGTGTCATCGGTACGACGACGGCCTACTATCTGGCGCGTGAAGGCTTTCAGGTCACGGTGGTCGACCGCCAGCCAGCCGTGGCCATGGAAACCAGTTTCGCCAACGCCGGCCAGGTCTCGCCCGGCTATGCCTCGCCGTGGGCCGCGCCAGGCGTGCCGCTCAAGGCCATGAAATGGCTGCTGCAGCGCCATGCTCCGCTGGCGATCAAGGCCACCACCAGCCTGGACCAGTACCTGTGGATGGCGCAGATGCTGCGCAACTGCACTGCCAGCCGCTATGCGGTAAACAAGGAGCGCATGGTGCGCCTGTCCGAGTACAGCCGCGACTGCCTCGACGAACTGCGCGCCGAAACCGGCATTGCCTACGAAGCGCGGCAACTGGGCACCACCCAGTTGTTCCGCACCCAGGAACAACTGGACAACGCCGCCAAGGACATCTCGGTGCTGGAGCAATCCGGCGTGCCTTATGAGTTGCTCGACCGCGCCGGCATCGCCCGCGTCGAACCTGCCCTGGCCGGCGTCACCGGTATCCTCAGCGGCGCGCTGCGCTTGCCCAACGACCAGACCGGCGACTGCCAGCTGTTCACCACGCGCCTGGCGCAGATGGCCGTCGACCTGGGGGTCGAGTTTCGCCATGGGCAAAACATCGAGCGCCTCGACTTCGCCGGTGACCGCATAGACGGTGTCTGGATCGACGGCAAGCTGGAAACCGCCGACCGCTACGTGCTGGCGCTGGGCAGCTATTCGCCGCAACTGCTCAAGCCGCTGGGCATCAAGGCCCCGGTCTACCCGCTCAAGGGCTACTCGCTGACCGTGCCGATTACCCGTGGCGACATGGCACCGACCTCGACCATCCTCGACGAGACCTACAAGGTCGCCATCACTCGCTTCGACAACCGTATCCGGGTCGGCGGCATGGCCGAGATTGCCGGTTTTGACCTGTCGCTGAACCCGCGTCGACGCGAAACGCTGGAGATGATCGTCAACGATCTCTATCCTCTCGGCGGCGACCTGAGCCAGGCCGGTTTCTGGACCGGCCTGCGCCCGACTACCCCGGACGGTACGCCGATCGTGGGCGCCACGGCGTACAACAACCTGTTTCTGAACACCGGCCACGGCACGCTGGGCTGGACGATGGCGTGTGGCTCGGGCCGCCTGCTGGCTGACCTGATCGCGCGCAAGACCCCGCAGATCAGCGCCGCCGGCCTGGATATATCCCGTTACGGCAGCAGCCGTGAGGCCGCCGGCCACAACAATCCGGCGCCCGCTCACTCGTAGGACCGGCAGAAGGACGGCCGGGCGGCGATCCGTCGGACGGCGATCCGCTTCAGCCGGGAAAAGGGTCACCACGTAGCGGATCACTGTCCGGCCTCTACAAACCCACAACCCGTTCCCATGAAAAAGAATGACTGACCATGCGCCCAGCCCGTGCCCTGATTGACCTTCAAGCCTTGCGCCACAACTACCGCCTGGCCCGCGAACACGCCGGTGCCAGGGCGCTGGCCGTGGTCAAGGCCGATGCCTACGGTCACGGCGCGGTGCGGGTAGCACAGGCGTTGCAACCCGAGGCCGACGGTTTTGCCGTGGCCTGCATCGAAGAGGCGCTGGAGCTGCGGGCCGCCGGCATCAAGGGTCCGATCCTGTTGCTGGAAGGCTTTTTCGAAGCCCGGGAACTGGACTTGATCGTCGAGCATGATCTGTGGGTAGTGGTCCATTCATTCTGGCAACTGGAGGCCATCGAACGCACCGCCGTCGGCAAGCCACTGACGGTCTGGCTCAAGCTCGACAGTGGCATGCACCGGGTCGGGCTGTTTCCCGCCGACTACGCCGCGGCTTACCAACGCCTCAAGGCCAGCGGCAAGGTCGCCGACATCGTGCTGATGACCCACTTCGCCCGCGCCGACGAGCTGGACTGCCCGCGCAGCGAGGAGCAACTGGCGGTGTTCAACGCCGCCCGCGAAGGGCTCGTGGCCCAGACCAGCCTGAACAATTCGCCCGCCTTGCTGGGCTGGCCGCAAATCACCAGCGACTGGGTACGCCCGGGGATCATGCTCTACGGCGCCACGCCGTTCGAACAGGCGCATCCACTGGCAGACCGCCTGCAAGCGGTGATGACCCTGGAATCCAAGGTCATCAGCGTGCGCGAGCTGCCGGCCGGCGAACCGGTGGGCTATGGCGCGACTTTCATCACCGAGCGGCCCAGCCGCATCGGGGTCGTCGCCATGGGCTACGCCGACGGCTACCCGCGCCATGCCCCCACCGGCACGCCGGTCAGCGTCGACGGCCAGCCGGGCCGCCTGGTCGGGCGGGTGTCGATGGACATGCTTTGTATCGATTTGACCGACCTGCCCCAGGCCGGGCTCGGCAGCCGGGTCGAATTCTGGGGCCGACAGGTTGCCGCCAGCGAAATTGCCGCCCAGGCCGGCACCATCCCTTACCAGTTGTTCTGCAACCTCAAGCGCGTGCCACGCCTGTATCGCGACAGCTGACATTGACGGCCCGCCGCATGGTCGGGCCTCTGTCGGTGCAGCTGTTGTAAATATCGAACACTGTTGCCATCATGCCCCGGTCTCGACTTTAACCCCAGGCCTTGTACATGCATGCCTGCGCGTTGATCGTGCGGCGATTGAAGACGATCCGAAGAGATCGTGCCGCCGGCAGGCATCCGGCCCAACCTGCCCGATGCCCGGCAGTGACAGGCCTGCCTGTGCCTTGTCTTGCCTTACAACGCGCGTGCGTACAGGGTCGCCGAACCTGGAGGACTGCCGCATTGGACGTCGGTGAGCGACTGCAATACATCCGTAAGCTCAAGGGGCTGTCCCAGCGCGAACTGGCCAAGCGGGCCGGCGTGACCAACAGCACCATCTCCATGATCGAGAAAAACAGCGTCAGCCCGTCGATCAGCTCGCTGCGCAAGGTGCTGGGTGGCATTCCCATGTCCATGGTCGAGTTCTTTTCCGAAGAGCTGGAGCCGGTCAACACCACCCAAGTGGTGTACAAGGCCAACGAGCTGCTGGACATCTCCGACGGCGCGATGACCATGAAGCTGGTGGGCAAGTCGCACCCGGGCCGGGCCATTGCCTTCCTGACCGAGACCTACCCGCCAGGCGCCGACACCGGCGAAGAAATGCTGGTTCATGAAGGTGAGGAAACCGGCATCCTGATCGAAGGCCGGCTCGAACTGATCGTCGGTCCCGACACTTACCTGCTCGAAGCCGGCGACAGCTATTATTTCGAAAGTACCCGTCCGCATCGCTTTCGCAACCCGTTCGATGCGCCGGCCCGGTTGATCAGCGCCGCCACCCCGGCCAATTTCTGATGGAATGCGCCAGCCCCTGACCACCGGGGGCTGGCCGGTGTATCGATCCATGGCAAGGTAACAGGCGCAGCCTTCATGAGGGCGAACCTGTGAATCCGATAACCCTGTGCGTGGCGGCGCTGGCACTGCTGGCCCCCATGAGCCTGATGGGCGCCTCCAGCGAAGAAATCGCCCGAAGGCTCGAACCGGTCGGCAAGGTGTGCATCCAGGGGCAGGCGTGTCCGGGTGTCACGGTGACCGTTGCGGCTGGAGGCGGAGCCGCCCGCAGTGCCGATGACATCATCAATAAGCACTGTAATGCCTGCCACGGTCCCGGCCTGCTGAATGCGCCCAGGAGCGGCGACAAGGCCGCCTGGAAAACCCGCGCCGACAAGGAAGGCGGCCTCGACGGCCTGCTGGCCAAGGCCATTACCGGGATCGGGGCCATGCCAGCCAAGGGCACTTGCGCCGATTGCAGCGACGCCGAGCTGAAAGCCGCCATCCAGAAAATGTCCGATTTGTAGGAGCGACCAGCGGTCGCGAGTGCCGAGCGCCAGACGCTGAAAAGGCGGCGCCTGGACCGCCTCTTTCGCGACCGTTGGTCGCTCCTGCGGAATGTATGCCAAACCGATCTGTTGGAGCGACCAGCGGTCGCGAATGCCGAGTGCCATGCCACCTAAACCGGCTTGTGCAGCAATTGTTGTGCGATAACGGTCCAAGCTGCATCTCAAGCCTGTTTCAGGAACGCCCGGATGCCGCAGACCTGCTCCATCGAACACGCCGTCGACCAGGTGCTGGCGCAGTTGCCCGCGCATATCCATCTGGGCATGCCGCTGGGGCTGGGCAAGCCCAACCGCTTCGTCAACGCGCTGTATGCCCGTATTCGCGAATTGCCCGAGCGACGGCTGACCATTTACACCGCCTTGAGCCTGGGTCGCCCGACACCGGGCGAGGGCTTGCAGGCGCGGTTTCTGGAACCGTTCCTGGAGCGGGTATTCGGCGATTACCAGGAGCTGGAGTACTTGGGCGACCTGCGCCGCAACCGCTTGCCGGCCAATATCCGTGTCGAGCAGTTCTTCATGCAGCCCGGCAGCCTGCTCGACAGCGCCCCGGCCCAGCAGGACTACGTCAGCAGCAACTACAGCCATGCCGCCCGCGACATCAATGCCAAGGGCCTGAACCTGGTCGCGCAACTGGTGGCCAGCGACCCGCAATATCCTGACCGGCTGAGCCTGAGCTGCAACCCCGACGTCACCCTCGACCTGCTGCCCATGATTGCCAAACGCCGCACCGCTGGCGAAACCATCCTGGTATTGGGACAGGTGCATGCCGGGCTGCCGTACATGCCCGGCGACGCCGAACTCGATACGGTGGCCTTCGACCTGCTGATCGATGAGCCCGAGCACGCCACCCTGTTTTCCACCCCCAACATGCCAGTGGGCTTGCAGGATCATCTGATCGGGCTGCACGCCAGCACCCTGGTGCGCGATGGTGGCACCCTGCAGATCGGCATCGGCTCGATGGGCGACGCTCTGACCGCTGCCCTGCTGGCGCGCCAGGCCGACAACGCCACCTACCTTGGCCTGCTCGGTGAGTTGAACATGAGCAACTGGCAGACATTGATCGACCGCGAAGGCGGCACCGAGCCCTTCGGCAGCGGCCTGTACGGTTGCAGCGAAATGTTCGTCAATGGCCTGCTGGCGCTGGCCGACGCCGGTATCGTACGGCGCAAGGTGTACGCCGACGCCGGGTTGCAGTTACTGGCCAACCAGGGTGCGCTGGACGAAAGCCAGCAGGCCGGCGGCGTGGTGGTGCACGGCGGCTTTTTCCTGGGACCGCGCAGCTTCTATGAACGCTTGCGTGAGCTGCCGGCCGAACGTTTGGCGCAGTTCAACATGACCGCCATCAGCTTCATCAACGAGCTGTACGGCGACGAAGCACTCAAGCGCTTGCAGCGTCGCGATGCGCGCTTTATCAACAGTGCGTTCACCGTCACCCTGCTGGGTGCGGCGGTCTCCGATCAGTTGGCCGATGGACGGGTGGTCAGCGGCGTGGGCGGTCAGTACAACTTCGTGGCCCAGGCCCATGCGCTGGAGGATGCCCGGTCGATTCTGATCCTGCGCAGCTGGCGCGAGTCCGGTGGCGAGGTCAGCTCCAATATCGTCTGGTCCTACGCGCACACCACCATTCCGCGGCATTTGCGCGACATCGTGGTCACCGAGTACGGTATCGCCGACCTGCGCGGCCAGACCGACGCCACGGTGATCGAGCGCCTGCTCAATATCAGCGACTCTCGCTTCCAGCCCGGCCTGATCGAGCAGGCGCAAAAGGCCGGCAAGCTGTCACACGACTTCCAGCTCGACCCGCGCTTTACCGACAATACGCCCGAGCGCCTGAAGGCGCTGGCGGCACGTTATCCGCAACTGTTTGCCGAATACCCGCTGGGCTCGGACTTCAGCAGTGAAGAGCGTGACCTGCTGCGTGCACTGAACTGGCTCAAGAGCAAGCTCAAACTCACCGAAATGCTGGAACTGGGCAAGGCCACCTTCGATGCGCCGGACCCCGCGGCCTATCCGGCGCACCTTGCGCGGATGGGCCTGGACAGACCCGATGGCCTGCGTGAAGAACTGTACCAACGCCTGCTGCTGGCCGGCCTGCAGGCGACAGCGCCCACAACAGGTCGCGCCGAATGACGGGTAGCCCAATCCTGACCAGCTCTGCTCGCGACTGGCCGTAACAGACGCTGAAAGTACGTCAGGTTCACGACCGCTATCGCCGGCAAGCCGCCTCCCACAGTCTGGTGCCAGACACGACATTCAGGGTCACATCCAACGGGTGGGAGGCGGCTTGCTGCGGGCGGCGATCCGACGATGAGGCCAGCAAGGCCCATGCACCTGCTGCGTCTGTCACATAGCCATCGCCAGCAAGCTGCCTCCCAGAGTGTGAGGCGTTCAACACCGCCAGTCCTGCGGCCTAGCGCTTGAGCATCGCCCGGATATCGGCCAGGGCGTTGTTGCCGCGAGCGGCCTTGACCTCGACCGGGGCGTCGTCGTTGCCTTCCCAGGCCAGGTCGTCGGGCGGCAGTTCATCGAGAAAGCGGCTGGGTGCGCAGTCGATGATCTCGCCGTACTGCTTGCGCTTGGCGGCAAAGGTGAAGGCCAGGGTCTGGCGCGCACGGGTGATGCCAACGTAGGCCAGGCGTCGCTCTTCCTCGATGGTGTCGGCCTCGATGCTGGAGCGGTGCGGGAGGATTTCCTCTTCCATGCCCATGATGAACACGTACGGAAACTCCAGGCCCTTGGAGGCATGCAGGGTCATCATCTGCACGCCTTCGGCGCCCTCTTCCTCTTCCTGCTGGCGTTCGAGCATGTCGCGCAGGACCAGCTTGCCGATCGCCTCCTCGATGGTCATGCCGCCTTCTTCATCTTTTTCGAGGGTGTTCTTCAAGGCCTCGATCAGAAACCACACGTTGCTCATGCGGTAGTCGGCAGCCTTGTCGCTGGAGCTGTTGGTGCGGATCCAGTTCTCGTAGTCGATGTCCATGACCATGCTGCGCAAGGCGGCGATCGGGTCGCTCTGCGCACATTGCTGGCGCACGCCGTCCATCCAGCGCTTGAAACGCTGCAAGCGGTCGGTGTAGCGGCTGTCGAGGTGCTCGCCCAGTCCGAGTTCCTCGCTGGCGGCGTACATCGACACCTTGCGCTCGGAGGCGTAGTTGCCGAGCTTTTCCAGGGTCGTGGAGCCGATCTCGCGGCGCGGCACGTTGATCACCCGCAAGAAGGCGTTGTCGTCGTCCGGGTTGACCAGCAGGCGGAAGTAGGACATCAGGTCCTTCACTTCCTGGCGGCTGAAGAAGCTGGTGCCGCCGGAGAGCCGATACGGAATCTGGTGGTGCTGCAGCTTGAGCTCGATCAGCTTGGCCTGGTAGTTGCCACGGTACAGGATGGCGAAGTCGCTGTAGGGCCGGTCGGTGCGCAGGTGCAGGGTGAGGATTTCCATCGCCACCCGCTCGGCCTCGGCTTCTTCGTTGCGGCAGCGGATCACGCGGATTTCATCACCGTGGCCCATTTCCGACCACAGCTGCTTTTCGAAATCATGCGGGTTATTGGCGATCAGCACGTTGGCGCAGCGCAGGATGCGGCTGGTGGAGCGGTAGTTCTGCTCCAGCATCACGATCTTCAGCGACGGGTAGTCATCCTTGAGCAGCATCAGGTTTTCCGGCCGCGCCCCGCGCCAGGCGTAAATCGACTGGTCGTCGTCGCCCACCACCGTGAACTGGTTGCGGCTGCCGATCAGCAGCTTGACCAGCAGGTACTGGCTGGCGTTGGTGTCCTGGTATTCGTCCACCAGCAGGTAGCGCACGCGGTTCTGCCACTTTTCCAGGATGTCGGCGTGTTCCAGGAACAGCTTGACCGGCAGCAGGATCAGATCGTCGAAGTCCAGCGCGTTGTAGGCCTTGAGCGTGCGCTGGTAGTGCATGTAGACGATGGCGGCGGTTTGCTCCTTGGGGCCGCGGGCATTGGCCAGCGCCTCTTCGGGGAGGATCAGGTCATTCTTCCAGGAGCCGATGATACCCTTGATCTCGTCGACGCCATCGTCGCCGGCGTACTCCTTCTGCATGATGTCGGTCAGCAGGGACTTGATGTCGCCTTCGTCGAAGATCGAGAACCCCGGCTTGTAGCCCAGGCGCACATGTTCCTTGCGGATGATGTTCAGGCCCAGGTTGTGGAAGGTCGAGACGGTCAGGCCGCGACCTTCGGCGCCACGCAACAGGGTGCCGACACGCTCCTTCATCTCCCGGGCGGCCTTGTTGGTGAAGGTCATGGCCACGATGTGCTGGGCGCGGATGCCGCAGTTCTGGATCAGGTGCGCGATCTTGCGGGTGATCACGCTGGTCTTGCCGGAGCCGGCGCCGGCGAGCACCAGCAGCGGGCCGCCGACGTAGTTCACGGCTTCCTGCTGCCGGGGATTGAGTCGGGACATGGGAGATTAGGCGTCGTGTACGAAAGGGCAGGCATTTTAACAGGGTCATGGCGCTGTGCAGTGACCTTCGTCCCTTTCTCAGTAACCGCTATCTAAATTTCTTGATTTTGTTACATTTGCACACCGTACTCATTTACATTTTTTTCGATACCTCGTTTTGAGGTTTCCGCCCCCTTGCATTTTTCCTCTGGATTTAGGGAGTCAGCTTGCCAACGCGTGTCGAACCCTCGCGGTTATTGCTGCTGGCCTGTGAGCCTGAATGGCTGGAGCAACTGCAAAGCTGCCTGGCCACCCTCTCTGCGTCAATCACGCTGGATTGGATCCAGGACTGGGACGCCGACGGCAGGCGCTACGCTGGCGAGCGCGACACGGTACTGCTGGTAAGCCCCGAGCTGCAGCCACCGGCCGGCAGCTGCAGCCTGCCGATCGTGATGCTGCTGGAGGCCGAACCCGATACCGGCCTGGCCGGCGCCAGCGACTGGCTGGTACGGGACAGCCTGACCCCCGACACCCTGCGCCGCTGCCTGCGCCATGTGCGCGAACGCGGGCATCTGGAGCGCACCCTGCAAGGCCTGGCCGAGCAGGACCCGTTGACCGGCATCGCCAACCGCCAGGGGTTCCAGACCCTGCTGGCGGCGCGCCTGGCCGAGCACGACGGTACGGGCCTGGCGCTGGGGCATCTGGACCTGGACAACTTTCGCCGGGCCAACGATGCGCTGGGCCACCAGGGCGGCGACCGGCTGATCCTGCAAGTGGTGGCGCGGCTCAAGCGCCAGCTGGATGTCAACGACCAGATCGCCCGCCTGGGCAGCGATGAATTTGCGCTGTTGATCGACACCCGCGACGCACCGCAGCGGGCCGCCCTGGTGGCCGAACGCATCATCGAGGCGCTGTCCGAAGCCTACTGGATCGACGGCGAGAGCCTGCTGCTCGGCTGCAGCTTGGGCGTGGCCCATGCCCGCGCACGGGCCGGGGCCGACCCGCTGATGTGGCACGCGCACATTGCCATGCGCCAGGCCAAGAGCATCCAGGGCTGCACCTGGCACCTGTTCGATGAGCGCATCAACCGCAATGCCCGCAGCCTGGCCGACCTTGAAGGTGAACTGCGCCGGGCCTTGCGCCGTGATGAACTGGAACTGCACTACCAGCCACGCCTGTGCATGAACAGCGGCACCATTGTCGGGCTTGAAGCCCTGGTGCGCTGGCGTCATCAGGAGCGCGGCCTGTTACCGCCCAGCGAGTTCGTACCGCTGGCCGAACAGAGCGGTCTGATCGTGCCCCTGGGCTACTGGGTCATCTTCCGGGCACTGCGTGACATGCGCGCCTTGCGCGAACAGGGTATCGCGCCGTTGCACATGGCGATCAACCTGTCGTTCCGCCAGTTCCAGGACAATCAGTTGCTCACCACCCTGAGCCGCCTGATCAACGAGCAGGGCGTGGATGCCCACTGGCTGGAATTCGAGCTGACCGAGACCGCCGTGATGCGCCGCAGCGACCTGGTGAGCAAGACCATGGATGCCTTGCGTGCCTTGGGCGTGCGCTTCTCGCTGGACGACTTCGGCACCGGTTTCTCATCGTTCGTGCACCTCAACAGCCTGCCGATTGCCCTGCTGAAAATCGACAAGAGTTTCGTCGGTGAAATGGAACAGCGCCCGGAGAACCGCCAACTGGTCCACGCGATGATCAACCTGGCCCATAACCTGGGCCTGGAAGTGGTGGCCGAAGGCATCGAGACCGAAGGCCAGTTGGCCTTGCTGCAAGAGTACGGCTGCGACCAGGCCCAGGGTTACCTGATTCGCCGCCCGCTGCCGATGGCCGAGCTGGTCGAGTACCTGACCCAGGGCGGCGTGCCCGTGCAGTCGTCGAACCAGGACGGCTGATCAGGCCTGCAGGGTTACCGGCCGGGCGGCCTTGCGCAGCAGGCGCGCCATGCGCCGCTCGAACGCCCAGGTCAGGGTCACTGCCGCACACAACAGCCCCAGCGCCAGCCCCCACCAGACGCCTTGCGCGGCAGCGGGCGTCTGGAAGGCCAGCAACCAGGCGGCGGGTGCCGCCACCAGCCAGTAGCAGGCCAGGCCGATCAGAAAGGTGATCTTGGCATCCTTGAGTCCGCGAATCGCACCCATGGCGATGGTCTGCACGCCGTCGAACAGCTCGAACCAGGCGGCGATGGCCAGCAGCTTGACTGCCAGCACCACGATGTCGTTGAGCGCCGGGTCGTCGATGTCCAGGAACAGGTTGATGATCTGCCGTGGCGCCAGCCAGAACAACAGGGCAAACAGCAGCATCAGCGCGCCCCCGAAGCCAATGCCCAGCCGTCCGGCCAGGCGCGCCATGTGCAGGTTGCCGGCCCCGTAGTGCTGGCCGATGCGCATGGTCACCGCATAGGAAATGCCCACCGGAATCATGAAGGCCATCGACACCGTCTGCAGCGAGATCTGGTGCGCGGCCATTTGCGCGGTGCCCAGCGCGCCCATGCAGAACGCGGCAAAGGTGAACAGCCCGACCTCCACAGCGTAGGTGCCACCAATGGGCAGGCCCAGGCGCCACAGCTCACCCAGATGACTGCGTGACAGTTGCCCCAGCCCCTGGCGGATCGGGTAGGCCGCATACGCCGGATGCCTGCGAATGTGCAGCGCCAGGGCCAGGGCCATGCAGTTGGTGACCACCGCAGTGACCAGACCGATGCCGTACAGGCCCAGCGCAGGCAGGCCCAGCCAGCCTTCGATCAAGGCGTAGTTGAGGATGAAGTTGGCCAGCGCCCCTACCAGGCTGATGACCATCACCGGGCCCGCCCGCCCCAGGGCGCTGGTAAAGCCCCGCAGCGCCATGAAGGTCAGCAGGCCCGGCAGGGCCAGCGGCAGGGTGGTGAGAAACTGCATGGCCATGTGCACATTGCGCGGGTCCTGGCCCAGGTGCAGCAGCAAAGGCTCCAGGCTCCAGAGCAATGCGGCAGCCAGGATGGCCATGCCCCAGGCCAGCCATAACCCGGCCTGGGTCAGGCGCGTGGCGCCTTCGACATCGCCCGCGCCCTGACGAATCGACACCAGCGTACCGACCGCCGCCATCACCCCGATGCAGAAGAACGACACAAAGCCATAAGTGGCGGCGCCCAGCCCGCCGCCGGCCAGTGACTCGGGGCCCAGCCGGCCCATCATCACCGTATCGGTGAAGACCATCAGCATGTGCGCCAGTTGCGAGGCGATCAGCGGCCCTGCCAGGCGCAGGATGATCCAGAGTTCCTTGAGGGCGGCGGGCTGCATGTTCGTGGGGCTCGATGAAAGAAAGAAATGGAACTGCCTATTCTGGCGATTCACAAGGCTGGATACAAAGCTATAAATAAGACAGTGGGCGTAGTGGCAGTTTCCAGGTAATGAGCCATTAATATCCTTGCAAGACGCTCAAGTATGAGCCGCCTGTGCCGACCCATGGGGTGCGCCGCGCTGCGCTTCGAACCTTCACTATTAACGTTGCTGGCTGGCGAGTCCCTTTTGCGGGGCTTCGAACCACCCAGCCTGGAGCCGTCATGTCCAAGCCCCGTGCCCGGATTGCTTCCCAGCTTGGTATTGCCCTGGCCGTCATTCTGGCGGTCGTCATTGGCAGCAGTACCCTCTTTGCCTTGCGCTCGCTCGATGCGGCCAACCTGGTCATCCGCGAAGAACACATGGCCAGCGAGGCACGCCTGCTGGCCGATCAGCTCAATACCTTCCATACCACGCTGCGCGACAGCACCCAGCGCCTGGCCAACCTGTTCGAACAGCGCTTTGCCACGGGCCTGAGCGTCCAGTCCGGCACCACCTATACGGTGGCCGGCACCGTGACGCCGGGCCTGTTCCTGGAAGGCCAGGCGCTGAACAACGAGTTCAGCGAGGTGGATGAATTTCGCAAGCTCACCGCCGGGGTCGCGACGGTCTTCGTGCGCAGTGGCGACGATTTCATTCGGATCAGCACATCGCTGACCAAGCAGGACGGAACGCGGGCCATCGGCACCGTGCTGGACCGCAAGGGCCAGGCCTATGCAAAGCTGATGGCGGGCCAGCCCTACGTCGGCAAGGCGCTGTTGTTCGAGCGCAACTACATGACCCAGTACAGCCCGGTGCGCAATGCCAGTGGCCAGATCATCGCCGCTCTGTTCGTGGGATTCGACTACACCGATGCGCAGAATGCCCAGTTCGAAAACCTGAAGAGCTTCCGCATCGGCAAGACCGGTTCGCTGGCACTGCTTGATGAGCAAAACAAATGGCTGGTGGCACCGGCCGGGGTCAAGAATGCCGACCAGGCCGCCACGGCGGTGACCGCCGCCGTCGCACAGTCGGGCAAGGGGCAGTTCTGGCAGGATGGCGACGAGACCTTCTACAGCGTAAGCATGCCGTTCGAAGGCGGCCCATGGAACGTCGTGGCGAGCATGCCGCAGCAGGAAATCGGTTCAGTGACCTGGAGCGTCGGCACACAACTGGCGATCGGCAGCCTGCTGGCCATGCTGATCGCGGTCGGCGGGTCGATCTGGCTGTTGCGCACCAAGCTGCGGCCCCTGTCGGAACTGGTGCAACAGGCCGAGGCCTTGGGCGCCGGCAACCTCAGCGTGCGCCTGCCGGTCACCAGTCACGACGAAATCGGCCAACTGGCCGGCAGCTTCAACGCCATGAGCGAAGCCTTGTCGACCATGGTCGAGCACATTCGCACCGCCTCGCGCCAGGTCAGCGACCGCGCCCATGCCTTGTCGGGGTTGTCCAGCGGCGCGCATGCCGGCATGGAGCAGCAGTCCGGCGAAATCACCAGCATGGCCGGTGCGGTAGAAGAGTTCAGCGCCACCTCGATGAACATCGCCGACAACATGCAGGACACCGAGCGTCTGGCCCAGGAAAACGCGCGCCAGACCCGTATTGGCCGTACCTCGATGGACGAAGCGTCCGGCTCGCTGCAGCAGATCGCCGCGTCGCTGAGCAGCACCGCCACGGTGGTCGACACCTTGGGTCAGCGCTCCCAGGAAATCGGCAGCATCGTCGGCGTCATCACCTCGATTGCCGACCAGACCAACCTGTTGGCCCTCAACGCCGCCATCGAAGCGGCCCGCGCCGGCGAACAGGGCCGCGGCTTTGCCGTGGTCGCCGATGAAGTGCGCAGCCTGGCTTCGCGCACCCGCCAGGCCACCGATGAAATCTCGACGATGATTGCCAGCATCCAGCAGGAAACCGGCAATGCCATCAACACCATGCAGCAGGGCAACACCCTGATGCAGGAAGGCCTGTCGCTCAACAGCAAGGTGGCCCAGGCCCTGGCCCAGATCGACGAACAAAGCCGTGAGGCCGGCCAGCAGTTCGCCGTCATCACCACCGCCGCCCAGGAACAGAGCAGCACCGCCACGACGCTGAGCGGCAATTTGCAAAGCATCGCCATGACCAACAGCGAGCAGCGCGAAGTGGTGGCCAACCTTGCCGTCACCGCCCGCGAGTTGAATGCCCTGGCGGCCGAGTTGCTGGCCGAGGTGGACCGGTTCAGGTAAGCCGCTGCCACGCGCCTGCGGATGTGGTAGGAGCGCGCTTGCCCGCGACCGAGTGCGTAGCGCTCGCAAAATCTGCGAAACGCCACAAATTTACGATTGTGAACGTATTCAAAATCTATGAAACGCTGCAAATTTACGATTGTGAATGCATTCAAAATCTATGAAACGCTGCAAATTTACGACTGCTACGCAGCCGGTCGCGGGCAGAGCGCGCTCCTACGGGGGTTGCGCCGTGTCCGTGCTACGTCGCTGGCCGATACTGCAATGCCTCGGCCACATGGCCGCGCTCGATCCGGTCCTTGTCTTCCAGGTCCGCCAGGGTGCGCGCCACTTTCAATAACCGGTGGGCGGCGCGCAGCGACAGGGTCAGGCGCTCGCAAGCGGTTTCCAGCCATTGTTCGTCGGCGGTCGATAACGGGCAGTGGGCGCGCAGGCCCGGCAGGTCGAGCACGGCATTGGCACACCCCTGGCGCCGTTGCTGGCGCTCCCGGGCCTGGGCGACCTTGGCGGCGGCACTGGCGGTGGTTTCCCCCACCGAAGCCGGCACCATGAGCGAGGTGGCCTCACGCGCCACGGTCAGGTGCAGGTCAATGCGGTCCAGCAGCGGACCGGACAGTTTGTTGCGGTAGCGCTGGATCTGGTCGGTGGAACAGCGGCAACGCCCGCTGGGCTCACCCAGATAGCCGCACGGGCACGGGTTCATGGCCGCTACCAGCTGGAAGCGCGCCGGAAAACGTACCCGGTCGCGGGCCCGGGCGATGACGATATGCCCTGACTCCATCGGCTCGCGCAGCACCTCCAGCACACGCCGGTCAAATTCCGGCAACTCATCCAGAAACAAAACACCATGATGGGCCAGGGTAATCTCGCCTGGTTGCGGACGGCTGCCACCGCCCACCAGCGCCGGCCCCGACGCCGAATGGTGCGGCTGGCGAAACGGCCGTTGCGGCCAGTGGTTCAACGGCACCTGGCTGGCCACCGACTGGATGGCCGCCACTTCCAGCGCCTCGTACTCGTCCAGCGGCGGCAACAGCCCGGGCAGACGACTGGCGAGCAAGGTCTTGCCCGTGCCCGGCGGGCCGCTGAACAACAGGTTATGACCACCGGCCGCCGCCACGATCAACGCGCGCTTGGCCGCGCTCTGGCCTTGCACCTCGCTGAGGTCGGGATAAGGCTGGGCCTGGGGCAGCAAGCCGTTGGCGCGGTACGCCGTCATCGGGGTCTGGCCGTTGAAATGCGCCACCAGTTCGCGCAGATGATGGGCCGCGATCACCGTCAGGCCGGCGGCCAGGCAGGCTTCTTCGGCATTGGCGGCCGGCACGATCAGCGTGCGCTGCGCCTTGCGCGCCTCCAGCGCCGCCGGCAACACCCCCTGCACCGGCCGCAGCGCCCCGGACAACGCCAGTTCGCCCAGGCACTCGATGTCTTGTAGCGCGGCCAGCGGAATCTGTCCGTTGGCCCCCAGCAGGCCCAGCGCAATGGCCAGGTCGAAGCGCCCGCCGTCCTTGGGCAGGTCGGCCGGGGCCAGGTTGAGCGTGATGCGCCGGTC
>NZ_QFFU01000040.1 GCF_003131185.1 Pseudomonas ovata
CAAAATCTGCGAAACGCCCCAGATTTACGGCTGTGAACACTTTCAAAATCTGCGAAACGCCACAATTTTACGACTGCTGACGCAGCCGGTCGCGGGCAAGCGCGCTCCTACCCGCGTCGAATTTAATATCCAATAAAGTCAGTGAGTTATTTTTTAGAGCGCGGCCGGGGGGGCGCTACACAAGAATCCGGTTACCATCCGCGCGTGTCCCAAGCCCTGAGCCCGCCATGAAAACCCGATCCGATCAATTGCAGGTGTTTGTCACGGTGATCGAGTGCGGGTCAATTTCCGCCGCCGCCGAACAGTTGGGCCTGACGCCTTCGGCGGTCAGTCGCACCCTGACCCGGCTGGAGGCCCGGTTGCAGACCACGCTGCTCAACCGCACCACCCGGCGCATGGACCTGACCGAGGAAGGGCGTTCCTTTCTTGAGCGTGCCCGCGACATTCTGGAGCGCATGCATGATCTTGAAGAGCACCTGACCCAGTCCCGGCAAACCCCCGCCGGGCGCTTGCGGGTCAATGCCGCCTCGCCGTTCATGCTGCATTCGGTGGTGCCGCATATCGGTGAGTTTCGTCGGCTGTACCCGGACATTCAGCTGGAGCTGACCAGCAACGACTGGTTCATCGACCTGCTGGAGCACAGCACCGACATCGCCATCCGTATCGGCGAGCTGAGTGATTCGACCTTGCATGCACGTTCGCTGGGGTGCAGCGCGCTGAACATCGTCGCCAGCCCGGACTATCTACAGCGCTGCGGCACACCGGCCTCTGTCGAGGACCTGGCCGGGCATACCTTGCTGGGCTTTACCCAGGTCGAGACGCTCAACCAATGGCCCTTGCGCCATGCCGGGGGCGATCGCCTGCCGATCCGGCCGACCATCGCGGCGTCCAGCGGCGACACCTTGCGGCATCTGGCGCTGGCGGGAGAGGGGATTGCCTGCCTGTCGCACTTCATGACCCACGAAGACCTGCGCGAAGGCCGGCTGGTGACTGTGCTGGAGGCGGCCAACAGCGGCTATCGCCAGCCGATTCATGCGGTGTACTACCGCAATTCCAAGCTGGCGCTGCGCATCGAGTGCTTTCTGGATTTCATGCAGGACAAACTGGCCGAGTACGCCTGCAGATCACCCGATCAATGATGCTCGCGGGTGGCGCGGAATTTCACGTCCGGCCAGCGTTCTTCCATCAGCGCCAGGTTGACCCGGGTCGGGGCCAGGTAGGTCAGGTGACCACCGCCGTCCAGGGCCAGGTTTTCCACAGCCTTGATTTCAAACTCCTCGAGCTTCTTCTTGTCGGCGCAGTCGATCCAGCGTGCCGACCAGACGGTGATCGGCTCGTAGGCGCACTCGACCTTGTATTCCTCTTTCAGGCGGCTGGCGACCACATCGAACTGCAGCACACCGACGGCGCCCAGAATGATGTCGTTGCTGCGCTGCGGGAAGAACACCTGCGTGGCACCTTCTTCGGCCAGCTGCTGCAGGCCCTGGCGCAACTGCTTGGACTTGAGCGGGTCCTTCAGGCGCACGCGGCGGAACAGTTCCGGGGCGAAGTGCGGGATGCCGGTAAAGCCCAAGGCCTCGCCTTCGGTGAAGGTGTCGCCGATCTGGATGGTGCCGTGGTTGTGCAGGCCGATGATGTCGCCGGCGTAGGCTTCCTCGAGCATTTCACGCTCGGACGAGAAGAAGGTCAGGGCGTCGCCGATGCGCACGTCCTTGCCCAGGCGCACATGGCGCATCTTCATGCCTTTTTCGTAGCGGCCCGAGCAGATGCGCATGAACGCAATGCGGTCGCGGTGCTTGGGGTCCATGTTCGCCTGGATCTTGAACACGAAGCCGCTGAATTTCTCTTCGACCGGCTCCACGCTGCGCTCGCGTGCTTCACGCACCAGCGGGCGCGGGGCCCAGTCGACCACGGCGTCGAGCACATGGTCGACGCCGAAATTGCCAAGGGCCGTGCCGAAGAACACCGGCGTCAGCTGGCCGTTGATGAATTCGTCCTGGTTGAATTCGTGGCAGGCGCCCTGTACCAACTCCAGTTGATCGACGAAACGGTCGTACTCGTCGCCCAGGTGGTCGCGGGCTTCGTCGGAGTCCAGCTTCTGGATGATCTTGGTCTCGGTGCGTTCATGACCGTGGCCCGGGGTGTAGACGATGATGTAGTCGCCGGCCAGGTGGTACACGCCCTTGAAGTCGCGGTAGCAGCCGATCGGCCAGGTAACCGGCGCGGCCTTGATCTTCAGGACCGCTTCGATTTCATCGAGCAGTTCGATCGGGTCGCGGATGTCACGGTCGAGCTTGTTGATGAAGCTGACGATCGGCGTGTCACGCAGCCGGCAGACGTCCATCAGCGCAATGGTGCGTGGCTCGACGCCTTTACCGCCGTCGAGCACCATCAGCGCCGAGTCCACCGCCGTCAGGGTGCGGTAGGTGTCTTCGGAGAAGTCTTCGTGGCCCGGGGTGTCGAGCAGGTTGATCATGTGCTCGCGATACGGGAACTGCATGACCGAGGTGGTAATGGAAATGCCGCGCTGCTTTTCCATTTCCATCCAGTCGGAGGTGGCATGGCGATCGGATTTGCGCGATTTGACCGTACCGGCCACCGAGATCGCCTTGCCCATCAGCAGCAGCTTTTCGGTAATGGTGGTTTTACCGGCGTCGGGGTGGGAAATGATGGCGAAAGTGCGACGTTTCGCGACTTCGGCGGCCTGTTGCGTCATGGGAAATCGCCTGAAAAGGGAGTCAAAAAAGGGCGCAGATTATAGCGCAACTCGGGCCAATAACCGAACCGCTCAGTCGATCCGGGGTGGCCAAATGCTGCCTCGCATGGGAACCTTTGCGATTCCGGAGACGTCCATTCCCTTGTAACAGGCCATGTCAGGACTGTTTCAAGTGGCTGATTCGACTGCAAATCGGCTTGACGAAGCTGTGCTCATGGCATGTGTTTTCGCCCGGGTTCAACCCTTTACGGCGATCCACCTGCTGCTCTTCGCAAACCCTTCGGCTACGACCTGCAAAAGGCCGTGACAGGAGAGGCTTGCCGACTGAAAAAAGGAGTCCGCCCGTGGCAAATCGCTATGGCAAAGGGCTGATGGGAGGCGCGATTATCGTCGTACTCCTGGCCCTGCTGGTCCACTGGATCGGCATTGATACGTTCGTGAAGTACAAGGATGACCTGCTGTTCTACCTGCAAGCACACCTGGTGCTGGTGCTGGTCTCGATGCTGGCGGCCCTGGTGGTCGGTATCCCTGCCGGCATTGCCCTGAGCCGACCGTCCATGGTTGGCCGCGCCGAACGCTTCATGCAGATCTTCAATATCGGTAACACCGTTCCACCCCTCGCGGTTCTGGCCATTGCCCTCGGGATTCTCGGGATCGGCAGCGGGCCGGCCATCTTCGCGCTGTTCCTGGCCTCGCTGTTGCCCATCGTGCGCAACACCTACGAAGGCCTGAAAAACGTTCCCGCCTCGCTCAAGGAAGCTGCCACCGGCATCGGCATGACCCCGCGTCAGGTGCTGTTCAAGGTCGAGCTGCCCAATGCCGTGCCCATCATCGTCGGCGGCGTGCGCATCTCGCTGGCGCTTAATGTCGGTACTGCGCCGCTGTCGTTCCTGATCGGCGCCAACAGCCTGGGCAGCCTGATCTTCCCCGGCATCGGTCTGAACAACCAGCCGCAACTGCTGCTGGGCGCAGCCTGCACCGCCTTGCTGGCGCTGCTGCTCGATGGCCTGGTCACGCTGTTCAGCCGCCTGTGGCTCGAACGCGGACTGACCCGTTGAGACCTGCCCTGTTCAGATAAGGAACCCTCATGAAAAAGCTTTGTTTATTACTGGGCCTTGGCTTGCTGTTCTCGGCCTTTGTCCAGGCTGCCGAAAAACCGGTGCTGCGCATCGGCGCCCGGGTGTTCACCGAGCAGACCCTGCTCGCCGAGCTGACCGCGCAGTACCTGCGCACCAAGGACTTCGAGGTGCAGATCACCGGCGGGCTGGGCAGCAACCTGGCGCGCAGTGCCCAGGAAAGCGGCCAACTGGACCTGCTGTGGGAGTACACCGGGGTGTCGCTGGTGGCCTACAACCATGTCGACGAACGCCTCGACAGTGCCCAGACCTACGCCCGGGTCAAGGAACTGGACGCCAAAAAGGGCCTGGTCTGGCTGACGCCTTCGCGCTTCAGCAACACCTATGCGCTGGGGCTGCCGGAAAAGACCGCCAAGGCCTATCCGCAGCTCAACAGCGTCAGCGACCTGACCCAAGTGATGAAGGCTGAGGCCGACAAAGGCCACATCGTCGCGCTGGACACCGAGTTCGCCAACCGCTCCGACGGCCTCAAAGGCCTGGTCGAGCACTACGGCATGAACCTGGGCCGCGAGAACATCCGCCAGATGGACGCCGGGCTGGTCTACACCGCCATGCGCAACGGCCAGGTGTTCGCGGGCCTGGTGTACACCACCGACGGGCGCCTGGACGCCTTCAAGCTCAAGGTGCTGGAGGACGATAAGCATTACTTCCCGGACTACACCGCCGCCCCGGTGATCCGCCAGGCGTACCTGGATCAGCATCCGCAAGTGGCCGACCTGCTCAAGCCGCTGGCCGAGCTGCTGGACAACGCCACCATGCGCGCCCTGAACGCCAAGGTCGATGTCGACCACCAGAGCCCGTCCACTGTGGCTGCAGAGTTCCTGCGCCAGCACCCACTCAAGTAAAGGAGGCACCATCATGGGATTTTTCGACGCCTTCTCGCACATGGACTGGGCCCAGGTCGCACACCTGACCTGGCAGCACATCACCCTGGTTGGGGTCGCCGTGACCCTGGCCATTCTGGTCGGTGTGCCGCTGGGCATTCTGATGACCCGCTTTCCGGCCGTGGCCGGGCCGTTGCAGGCCAGCGCCACGGTGCTACTGACCGTGCCATCGATTGCGCTGTTCGGCCTGCTGCTGCCGTTCTATTCGAAGTTCGGCCAGGGCCTTGGCCCGTTGCCGGCCATCACCGCCGTGTTCCTGTATTCGCTGCTGCCGATCATGCGCAACACCTACCTGGCCCTGACCGGTGTCGAACCCGGCATCCGTGAAGCGGCCAAGGGCATCGGTATGACCTTCGGCCAGCGCCTGCGCATGGTCGAGCTGCCGATTGCCGTGCCGGTGATCCTGGCCGGCGTGCGCACCGCCGTGGTGATGAACATCGGCGTCATGACCATCGCCGCCACTATCGGCGCGGGCGGTCTTGGCGTCCTCATTCTGGCTTCAATCAGCCGCAGCGACATGTCGATGCTGATCGTGGGCGCGGTGCTGGTCAGCATCCTGGCCATCATCGCCGACCTGCTGCTGCAACTGCTGCAACGCACGCTGACCCCTAAAGGACTCTTGAAATGATCGAACTCCAAAACCTCACCAAGACTTTCCAGAGCAACGGCAAGGAAGTGAAGGCTGTCGATTCGGTCAGCCTGACCGTCAACGAAGGCGAGATCTGCGTCTTCCTCGGCCCTTCGGGCTGCGGCAAGAGCACCACGCTGAAAATGATCAACCGCCTGATCGCGCCGACCTCCGGCAAGGTACTGATCAACGGCGAAGACACCACCGGCCTGGACGAAGTGACCCTGCGTCGTAACATCGGCTATGTGATCCAGCAGATCGGCCTGTTTCCCAACATGACCATCGAGGAAAACATCGTGGTGGTGCCCAGGCTGCTGGGCTGGGACGCGCAGAAGTGCCACGACCGGGCCCGTGAGCTGATGAACATGATCAAGCTCGAACCCAAGCAGTACCTGCACCGCTACCCGCGCGAGCTGTCCGGTGGCCAGCAGCAGCGTATCGGTGTGATCCGTGCCCTGGCGGCCGACGCGCCTCTGCTGCTGATGGACGAGCCGTTCGGCGCGGTCGACCCGATCAACCGCGAGATGATCCAGAATGAGTTCTTCGAGATGCAGCGGGCGCTGAACAAGACCGTGATCATGGTCAGCCACGACATCGACGAAGCCCTCAAGCTGGGCGACAAGATCGCCATCTTCCGCGCCGGCAAGCTGGTGCAGATCGACCACCCCGATACCCTGCTGGCGCACCCGGCGGACGATTTCGTCTCCAACTTCGTCGGCCAGGACAGCACCCTCAAGCGCCTGCTGCTGGTCAAGGCCGAAGACGCCGCCGACAACGCGCCCTCGGTCAGCCCGGAAACCCCGGTGGCCGATGCCCTAGAAGTCATGGACGAAAACGACCGCCGCTACGTGGTGGTCACCGACGGCGAGAACAAGGCCATGGGCTTCGTGCGCCGGCGCGACCTGCACCGCCAGGCCGGCACCTGCGTGCAGTTCCTGCAACCATTCAATGCCACCGCGGCCTACGACGAGAACCTGCGCATCCTGCTGTCGCGCATGTACGAGTTCAACCGCGCCTGGCTGCCGGTACTGGATGCCGAGAACGTGTTCCTCGGTGAAGTGACCCAGGAGTCGATTGCGGCCTACCTGAGCTCGGGTCGCTCGCGCGGGGCCAAGACCAGTATTGTGTCGCCGGCGGAGCTGGCGGTTTCGTAATCTCGTCAAGCCTGACGCCAAGGGCTCTGATGTTTGGCGTCAGGCAAGGGGATCGGCGATATTGATTTCCTTGATGTTCATCATGATATTGATCGGGACGGTATTGTAGGCGAGCCAGGCCTGATCCTTTTTTGCACACGAGATAAAAGCCCACCAGGCGTTGCCGATGTTTTTTCGGTTATACACGCCTAATGGATTTCCATTGGGAGCTATGATCTGCACTGGACCGACGTCTCCGATACTCAGCGCCTGACTGGTAATGGCCGAGTTGTTGAGGTGTACCCTCCAGCCCGGATAATTGCTCGACGATTTGTCTGGGCGTACATAAAGGTCAATATTGCGCAGGTTGAATGGGTCAATTGCTACCCGTATAGAGGTGGTGGCCAGGCTGCCTAGCGATAATTTTTTGTCGAAAAACATGGCGTGTCTGGCTTTGATTTCATAGCTCTCCGTGCCGTTGTCCCATTGTCGATACAGAAACCAGAACCGCATTTCTTCTTGGGGCATGGTCGTGGCCGTCAGATAGTCATATTCTTCGGACCTGGTGTGGTACGTGGTTGAAGAGATGGCCTTGCCGGCCGCAACGACAGTCTTCTCTTCGACTAATTGAGAGAAGTCGAGTTGAGCGTCATAAGGGGGCATTGAGCGCAGTGACGCGATAAATGAGCGCTCTTTGAGATAAGTCGACATAGTACTTTTCCTCGGATAAGTCGCTTGATCATGGAGGGAGAGTCACGCCCTGGGAAACTGTTAGAAACGCTAGGTTGGCCAGTCATTTGCCGCCTGTCGTCCGATCGGGCTCCGGTACCCGTGTCGATACCTCGCAAGGCGCTGTGGGGAACATCACCCTGTCATGTAGGTCCGTTACACAGTGGGTGCAGTGAAAGCCGAGAGTGCCGTGTGCGAAAACGCGACATTTTTAGTTGATCTCAAGCCCCTCAGGTCCTAAAGTTCGCGCCGAACGTCCATGCTGGAAACGATCCATCCGGCTCAAGTACTGACGACGAGACAGCAAGGCCCAGGGGCGCCGCCCCCGTGGCCTTTTTGCTTTCGGCGACATGCCTTGGGAAGTAGGCGAACCAAAGTGGGGATACGGAGGACGTTCATTGCACCCATTTATTCATTTGTTTGCCCCTGGAGTCCCCTGAGCATGTCCATCAAGGTCGAAGACTATTTCGCAGCCGACACCTTCAAGAAAATGAAGTCGTTCGCTGACAAGCAGGAAACCCCGTTCGTGGTCATCGATACCCAGATGATCAGCCAGGCCTATGACGACCTGCGCGCCGGTTTCGATTTCGCCAAGGTCTACTACGCGGTCAAGGCCAACCCGGCAGTCGAAATCATCGAGTTGCTGCGCGACAAGGGTTCGAGCTTCGACATCGCTTCTATCTATGAGCTGGACAAGGTTCTGGGTTGTGGCGTGGGTCCGGAGCGCATGAGCTACGGCAACACCATCAAGAAATCCAAGGACATCCGCTACTTCTACGAGAAGGGCGTGCGCCTGTACGCCACCGACTCCGAAGCCGACCTGCGCAACATCGCCAAGGCCGCACCGGGCTCGAAAGTCTATGTGCGCATCCTCACCGAAGGCTCGACCACGGCCGACTGGCCTTTGTCGCGCAAGTTCGGCTGCCAGACCGACATGGCCATGGACCTTTTGATCCTGGCGCGTGACCTGGGCCTGGTGCCGTACGGCATCTCGTTCCACGTCGGTTCCCAGCAGCGCGACATCAGCGTCTGGGACGCCGCGATTGCCAAGGTCAAGGTGATCTTCGAGCGTCTTAAAGAAGAAGACGGCATCGTGCTCAAGCTGATCAACATGGGCGGTGGCTTCCCGGCCAACTACATCACCCGCACCAACAGCCTGGAAACCTACGCTGAAGAGATCATCCGCTTCCTCAAGGAAGACTTCGGTGACGACCTGCCGGAAATCATCCTGGAGCCAGGCCGTTCGCTGATCGCCAACGCCGGTATCCTGGTCAGCGAAGTGGTGCTGGTAGCCCGCAAGTCGCGCACCGCCGTCGAGCGCTGGGTGTACACCGACGTGGGCAAGTTCTCCGGCCTGATCGAAACCATGGACGAGTCCATCAAGTTCCCGATCTGGACCGAGAAGAAAGGCGAGATGGAAGAAGTGGTCATCGCCGGCCCGACCTGCGACAGCGCCGACATCATGTACGAACAGTACAAGTACGGCCTGCCACTGAACCTGGCCATCGGTGACCGCCTGTACTGGCTGTCGACCGGTGCCTACACCACCAGCTACAGCGCCGTAGAGTTCAATGGCTTCCCGCCGTTGAAAGCCTTCTACTTGTAAATCGTTTGCAGCGGTAAATAAAACCCATGAGCGATCATGGGTTTTTTTATGCCTGTCAGTTGACCGCCCCTACAGTGTTTAAAAGCGGCTTATTGGATCCTTTACCTGGGAAAGTTATAGGTTGCTTTCGTCGTGGTTGAACGGTGGCGTATTCCTACAACACGGGTCAGCGCACGTTGCTGTTTATTCTGTTCTTCATTTGCTAGTTTCCAAATGCCTTGCAAGGAAGAGGTGTCTGGTTGTTTCGACCAGTTTTTATAATAAGGAAATTGAAAATGGCAAAGGAAACATTGCAGCAACTCAATGAGGATTCAAAACCCGGCCTGGATGAATTGAGCCGCGTCGCCAATGACGTGTTCAGTGCCGCGTCGGGTACTGCTGAGGGCACAGGCCGCGACCCCGGCCTGTTGATCACCACCGAAGATGTCCGGAAAATCCGCCGTTATGTCGACACCGGGCTGGCCTTGCCCACCGATCCGCAGCAGATCAAACACCTGCTGGGCAATTACGAAAGCGATATCGTCGGTCTCAAGTCCGAGGACATTGTGCGCCTGTACCTGAGCATTCGTGCCCATGCCGGCAGTTGGTCGGTACTTGAGAACGACATGCGTGCGGTCGGCAGTGACCTGCATGTGTTTTCCGGCAACCTGATCGGCACGGTGCAGGAGACCGTCGACTACATCAAGAGCCTGGACGCCTGGCGTACCCTGGACCTGGAGGGCCTGACACCCGAGCAGGTCGAGCAAATGCCGCCTGCCAGCCTGGAAGAAGGTGACCGCAAGAAAATGCCCGGGCTGCTGGCACTGGTTGATGAGCTCAGGTTGCACATCAAGGCACACAGCGCCAGTACCTTGCGGGTCAGGGACGGTGTGGCGGTCTTCAAGGGTACGTTGCGCGAGGGCATCGCGCCTGAAGTCGCCTTGAAGATCAGACTGACCGACGCGGCGCAGTCCAGTGGCGACATTGCCGGTCTCAAGGACGAGATCAACACGCTCAACGAGCGTATCGAGCAAAAGATTCGCGAGTATGAGCAGTACAGCAAGTACAAGTGGGTCGGGTGGTGGTGGGGGCCGATTGGCGGGGCGATCAGCCTGTCGATCTATGGCCCGAAAGCGGCGGCGGTGCTGAAGGAAAAGAACGCGCTGGTCGAGCAAAAAAGCGCACTGCAGAACCAGCTCAGGCAGCTCGACACGTTTATTGCCGACATGCACACGCTGGAGACCAGTTTGCAGGATCTCAAGATCAGGATCGATGGCGCCATCAGCAGCACAGGTGAACTGGAAAGCCTTTGGGTCTTGTTGAAAGACCTGGTGGATTCGTCGGCCCGGCACTTGGAAACTTTGGATAACGTCCGGCTGCTGGTGATCTTCGTTTCGCGTTTCAAGAACATGATTTCCCATTGGCAGGATATACAGAAACATGCCCTGGACTTGCTCACGGCCTTCAATAAGGCCTTAAGCGAAAGTCGACGCTAACACCCCGGCCCACTAATAATCATTAAGGATGATGAGATGACCGTTCATAGACTGGAAACCCCTCTTCAATTACCCGCGGTCGACATGACCACCCTCAATACAGCACGCGCACAACTCAGGCACCTGGCCGAAGCGCTCACCGATATCTATCTGCCGGTCAAGCATGAAGCCCTGAAGGGCCTGCTCACCGAACTGGGCAACACCGACAAGGCTGCGCTGGATAGCTTGGCTCTGGTGCCCGGGCTACTGGATAACGACGGCTTGCAGGACCTGCTGAGTGCCTTGGCGCGACTCAAGGGCGACCCGCCTGACGAACAGACCCTCAAGGCCATCGACGAGATCAGCGCAGAAATCGAGTCGCAAGTGCAGGCAGCCCGTAGCGGCCTGGACAGCCGGGCGCGAGACCTTGACGATGCGCTGGTCAACCTGGCGCATGTGAACGTCGGTGATGTCGATCACCTGATCCCCCCGATCGAGGCAGAACTTGCCCGCCTCGATGCGGTGATCGCTGCCCAGGAAGGTCCCCTGGCCAAACTGCTCGAACAGGAAGGCATGCTCAACACGCTGATAGCCGATATCGAGGCCATCAGCCTCTGGGACAAGTTCAAGACCCTGGCCGACTCGCTGAAGGCGCTGATCGACATCGACCCCAGGAATCCGCTGATCGGTTCTATCAAGGCCGGCATCGAAGGCCTGGGCAACATGCTCAACCTGGCCAGTGAGTCGCTCAAGTACGAGCACCTGGTTCGACAGCGCGAGCGTATCCAGGCGCAACTCGACGACCTGCAAGGCAATTCCCGGCAACTACGCCTGCAACGCCAGGCCGAAAGCCGCAAGCTGGAACAACTCAAGCAACTCAAGCTGATCGAGGCCCCGCAGCAGAGCTATGCCCAGGAAATCGGCAAGCTGCTGGAGGCACTCAAGCGCTTCCAGGCCTTGCACCCGGCGCTGGCGCTGGAGCACATTGAGGCACAGGCTTCTGCCTTCATCGCCAATGGCCGGGTGCTGAGCGATTACCTCAACGGGCTGCGCCGTGCCTGGCGCAGCTAAGCCACAGGCTCTGGCCGCTGCCTGACAAGGACGTCGCGCAGCGCCATGCGGTCCGATTCATCCCCCAGATCGGCCGCACGCTGATGATAGGCTCCGGCCAGGGCACGCAATGCCGGGTGAGTCGCCTTGAGCAGGGACTGGCGACTGACCCTCAGGAAGTTCAGGTTGCCGCCCGCCAGGGCGGTTTCCAGCCAGGTCACGGCCTGTTCGATATCACCTTGTTCGGCCAGCACCGTGGCATGGCTGAACTGCCCGCGAAAATCCCCGGCTTCGGCCGAGCGTCGATACCAGGCATGGGCGGCTGTCTTGTCGCTTATACCCGCCAGACCTTCTTCCAGATAACGCCCCAGCAGGTTCATCGATTTGGCATGGCCTTGGCGGGCCGCCTGGGCGTAGCAGGCCATGGCCCGACGATGATCCTGTACCACCCCGCGCCCGGTGGCCAGCAGGTTGGCCAGGTTATACAGCCCCCAGTCAAAACCCTGTTCGGCCGCCTGTCGATAGTGCCCGGCGGCCTGCACGGTGTCGGGCGTACAGCCCCAGCCATGCTCGTGGCAACGGCCGAGCATGTTGCGCGCCATCAAATGGCCCTGGCGGGCAGCGATGCCGAACCAGGTCACGGCCAGTGCCGGGTCGCGGGCGATACCGCGGCCATCGAGCAGGATCTGCCCCAGCAAGGCCTGGGCCTCGACCAGGCCGGTGCTGGCTGCGGCCAGGATCGCCTGGGCCGCGCGGGCCGGGTTTTCTTCCAGCATGGCGCGCAGGCCATCGCCGTCGAGCTGTTCCTGGCGCGGCAGGTTCCAGGTCATGTTCAGACCTCGACCCAGCGGCGCAGCAGGTTGTGATAACTGCCGGTCAGTTGCACCAGCGCCGGGTGGTCCGGCACATCGCGGGCCAGTTGCTGGATGGCGCTGTCCATTTCGAACAGCAGGGCGCGCTGGCTGTCTTCACGCACCAGGCTCTGGGTCCAGAAAAACGAAGCCAGGCGGGTGCCACGGGTCACGGCATTGACCTTGTGCAGGCTGGTGCCGGGGTACAGCACCATGTCGCCGGCCGGCAGCTTGACGCTTTGCGTGCCGTAGGTGTCCTGAATGACCAGTTCGCCGCCGTCGTAGTCGTCCGGGTCGCTGAAAAACAGCGTGGCCGACAGGTCGGTGCGCACCCGCTCGGCGCTGCCCTTGACCTGGCGCACGGCGTTGTCGATGTGAAATTCGAAGTGGTCACCGGCGGTGTAGCAGTTGATCAGCGGCGGAAACACCTTGTGCGGCAGGGCGGCGGACATGAACGGTGGATTGTTCCACAGTCGTTCGATCATGGCCGCACCGATTTCCCGGGTCAGCGCATGGTCCTCGGGCAATTGCAGGTTGTGCTTGGCCTTGGCCGACTGGTAGCCGGCGGTCAGCTTGCCATCGGCCCAGTCGGTCTGCTCCAGCGCCTGGCGGATGCGCAGGACTTCATCGCGGGTAAACAAGCCAGGAATATGCAGGAGCATGGCGCAGCACCAGTGTGACTGAAGGTGGCGAATGGTAGTGATTCTTATTGAATGTGTACAACCTCAAATCGATGACGTGAGCCATGTCGGCATGAAGATTATGTGAAGGCCAAGTGTAAAAAGTGTAAAAAAGTCGCAAATGTTATGAATTCTCAATTGCTTATAGAATTTGTTTGCAATATGTTTCGCGCTTCAATTCCTGGGGGAGGGAATCACGATGTCGCGCCAACCATTACACACCACTTTGGGTTCATCACCGTCACTGGCCTCGGCCGTCGGTGTCGCCATCGCGGCCTTGTCGGCCGGGTCCATGGCGCATGCCGACGAGCAGAGCGTCACGCTGGGCGCCACCAGCATCACCGGCGAGCAGGCCGATACCGCCTACAAGGCTGAAGACTCGGCCTCGAAAAAGTACACGGCACCCCTGCGTGACACGCCCAAGAGCGTGACGGTGATTGCCCAGCAAGTGATTCGTGACACCGGCGCGACCTCGTTGACCGACGCCCTGCGCACCACGCCAGGCATTACCTTTGGCGCGGGTGAAGGCGGCAACCCGAACGCCGACCGGCCGATCATTCGCGGTTTCAACGCCGAGAGCGATATGTTCGTCGACGGCATGCGCGATGTCGCCGCCCAGAGTCGGGAAATCTTCAATATCGAATCGGTCGAAGTCAGCAAGGGGCCGGGCTCGGCCTTTACCGGCGCCGGCTCCACCGGTGGCAGCCTGAACCTGATCACCAAGGGCGCCCACCTGGGCAATGCCTACAACGGCGGCTACGCCTTCGGGTCCGACCAGACCCAGCGCTACACCCTGGACCTCAACCAGCAGGTGGGCGACACCTCGGCCGTACGCCTGAACCTGATGAAGCACGACGCCAATGTGGCCGGGCGTGACAACGTCGATGTCGGCCGCTGGGGCGTGGCGCCTTCGTTCGCCTTTGGCCTGGGCACTGACACGCGGGTCAAGGTCGACTACTACCACCTGGAAACCGACGACATGCCGGACTACGGCATCCCGTTGACCCTCACCCCTGGACGCAGCAAGTACGTGGTCGACAAGCCGGTCAGCGTCGACAAGAGCAACTTCTACGGCCTGACCGGCCGCGATTACCGCGAAAGCACCAACGACAGCGGCACCGTGCGCATCGAGCACGATTTCAATGACAACCTGACGCTGTCCAACAGCCTGCGCCTGTCGCGCTCGACGCTCGACTACATCGTCACCAACCCGGACGACAGCCGTGGCAACGTCGCCAACGGCACTGTGTCGCGCTCGGCCAAGAGCCGCAACTCGACTTCCAGCGGCTTCGTCAACCAGACCGACCTGACCGCGAAGTTCGACACCGGTGCGATCAGCCACAGCCTGGTCAGCGGCCTGGAGTTCACCTACCAGGACACCCACAACCGCGCCTACAACATTCTCAATGCGTCCGGCGGCGCCATCGCCAGCCTGTGCTCGGCGGCGCTGCTCAGCTCTGGCGATTGCACCAGCCTGTCCAGCCCTTCGCCCAAGGATGCCTGGAACGGCGTGATCAGCGACAGCGTGGCCTACACCGATACCGACACCAAGACCGGTGCGGCCTATGTGTTCGACACCCTGACGTTCAATGAGCAGTGGTCGCTGAACCTGGGCCTGCGCTACGACCACTACGACACGCGCTCCAGCGGGTTCGCAGCGGCGCGCGGCACCACCCCAGGCGGCACGTTCGACCGGCAGAAGACCACTGAACTATGGAACTACCAGTTGGGCGTGGTCTACAAGCCGTTGCCCAATGGCAGCATTTATGCGGCGTTGTCGACGTCGAGCAACCCGTCGGGTGAAACCAGCGGCAACGGCGGGCTGGAGCTGGCGCTCAACAACGCCGACCTCGACCCGGAAAAGAACCGCAACTACGAAATCGGCACCAAGTGGGACCTGTTCAATGACAACCTGGCGCTGACCGCCGCGCTGTTCCGCACCGACAAGACCAACGCGCGCATCACCGACCCGGACAACACCACCTACCAGGCGCTCGATGGCGAACAGCGCGTGCAGGGCGTCGAGTTCACCTACGCCGGCAACCTCAGCAGTCGCTGGAAAGTCTATGGCGGCTACACCTACATGGAGAGCGAACTGGTCAAGACCACACTGGCCGCCGACCAGGGCAACCATATGCCGAGCACGCCGCGCAACAGCTTCAACCTGTGGAGCACCTATGAACTGGTGCCCAAACTGGTCATCGGCGGTGGGGCCACTTATGTGGGCTCGCGCTTCGGCAACGAGGCCAACTCCATCGAGGTGCCGTCCTACTGGCGCTACGACGCCATGGCCAGCTACGCGCTGACCAAAAACGTCGACCTGCAACTCAATGTGCAGAACCTGACCGACAAGCGCTATTTCGACCAGGTGTTCCAGACCCACTACGCCCACGTGGCGGCAGGCCGCACCGCGTTGATGAGTGCCAATTTCCACTTTTGACCGGTGATACCCGCAAAGCCCTGCCTATGGTTGTAGGCAGGGCTTTTTTGCGAGATGAGAATTAATAACAGTTAGCGCATAATGCGCGCCGCAATGGGCCAGCGAGGTGGCGGTGGTGTTCAAGAAAATCCTGTTTCAAGTGCACTGGTTCTTCGGCATCACTGCAGGCCTGGTGCTGGCGCTGATGGGCGTGACCGGCGCGCTGTATTCCTTCGAGGAAGAAATCCTCGATGCCCTCAACCCCGAGGTATTGCTGGTCGAACGGCGCGCAGCCACCTTGCCGCCAGCGGAACTGGTCAGCAAGTTGCAGGCGGCCACCGGCATGACCGTGGCCATCCTGCGTGTCGAAACCACCAGCAACCGGGTGGCCCAGGTCTATTTCCAGCCCAAGCCGGGTGAGCGGCGCGGCCCCAAGCGCAATTTCGACCCCTACACCGGCGAGTTGCGCGGCGATGGCGTGGGCGAGGGCTTCTTTGACTTTGTCCTGAGCCTGCACCGTTTCCTGGCCTCCGGGCAGACCGGTCGCCAGATCACCGGCGCCTGCACCCTGATGCTGCTGTTTTTCTGCCTGTCGGGTCTGTACCTGCGCTGGCCGCGCAAGCCGCTGGACTGGCGGGTGTGGCTGACCATGGACTGGGCGAAAAAGGGCCGCAGCTTCAATTGGGACCTGCACTCGGTCTTCGGGACCTGGTGTCTGCTGGCGTACCTGCTGTTCGCGGTCACCGGCCTGATGTGGTCCTACCAATGGTGGAACGACGGCATGACCCGCCTGCTCGGCGACCCGCCCCCGGCCGGTGCCCAGCAACGCACCGGTGGTCCTGGTGGCGCCGGCGGCCCTGGCGGCAAGCCGGCCCAGGCGCCCAGGCCGCTGGTGGTCGACTACGACGCGGTGTGGGCGAGCATTCGCGACACCGCAGGGCCCGACCTGGCCGGCTACAACCTGCGCCTGCCCGGTGCCGGCGGGCAACCGGCCACGGTGTTCTACCTGCTCAAGGATTCGCCGCACCCGCGCGCGCTGAACATCATCAACCTGGACCCGGCCACCGGCACCATTAACAGTGTGGCGCGCTATGCCGACAAAAGCCTGGGCGCGCAGTTGCTGACCAGCAACTACGCCTTGCACGTGGGCAGCTACTTCGGCCTGCCGGGGCGCATCATCATGCTGGTGGCCGCGCTCTTGATGCCGCTGTTCTTCATCACCGGCTGGCTGTTGTACCTGGACCGGCGGCGCAAGAAACGTGACATCCGGCAGGCCCGCAGTGGACTGGCGACCGGCAGCGGTGACGGCGCCGACGCCTGGCTGGTGGGGTTTGCCAGCCAGAGCGGCTTTGCCGAACAGATGGCCTGGCAGACCGCCGGGCAATTGCAGGCCGCCGGCCTGCCGGTGCGCGTGCAGCGCCTGGGCGAGCTGAGCGAGCAGGACCTGCAGCAAAGCCGTAACGCGGTGTTCGTGCTCAGTACCTTCGGTGACGGCGAGGCCCCCGACAGCGCCCGCGGCTTCGAGCGCAAGCTGCTCGGCCAGCCGCTGGCCCTGGCGCACCTCAACTATGCGGTGCTGGCCCTGGGCGACCGTCAGTACCCGCACTTTTGTGCCTTCGCCCAGCGTGTGCATGGCTGGCTGGTCGAGCGCGGCGGGCAGTCGCTGTTCGCCCCGATCGAAGTCGACAACGCCGACCCGGCTGCCTTGCAACACTGGCAGCAGCAACTGGGCCGGGCCACCGGCAGCACGCCGACAGCGGTCTGGCAGGCACCGGTGTTCGAGCGCTGGACCTTGAGCCGTCGCGCATGGCTCAACCCCGGCAGCAGCGGCTCGAAAGTCTTCATGCTCGACCTGAGCGCGCCAAATGCCACGACCTGGCAGGCCGGTGACCTGGTGGAAATCCTGCCGCGCAACAGCGACGCGGTGTTGCTGCGCCTGCTCGACGGGCTGGGCCTGACCGGTGCCGAACGGGTCAGCATCGACGGCCTGGAAGAAAGCCTGTTGCAGGCCCTGGCCAGCCGCCAGTTGCCGCAGCACCGGGCGCATCTGGTCGGCCTGCATGCCCAGGCGCTGGTCGATGCAATGGTGCCGCTGGCCGCCCGCGAATATTCGATTGCCTCGGTCCCGGCCGATGGCTGCCTGCAGCTGATCGTGCGCCAGGAACTCCACTGCGATGGCGGACTGGGCGTGGGCTCCGGCTGGCTGACTGAATACCTGCCGGTCGACGATGCGGTCAGCCTGCGGGTGCGTCGTAACAGCGGCTTCCACCTGCCGGCTGAACCGGTGCCGCTGATCCTGCTGGGTAACGGCACCGGTCTGGCCGGCCTGCGCAGCCTGCTCAAGGCGCGCATCGAACAAGGTCAGCACCGTAACTGGCTGCTGTTCGGCGAGCGTCAGCGGGCGCATGATTTTTATTGCGGTGATGAACTGCAAGGCTGGCTGGACAACGGCCAGCTCAGCCGCCTGGACCTGGCGTTTTCCCGCGATCAGGAACACAAGGTCTACGTCCAGGACCGGCTGCGCGACGCCAGCGACGAGCTGCGCGCCTGGCTGGCCGAAGGGGCGGCGATCTACATCTGCGGCAGCCTGCAAGGCATGGCCACCGGCGTCGACCAGGTGCTCACCGAACTGCTCGGCGAGCAGGCCGTGAGCGAACTGATCGAACAAGGGCGCTACAAGCGCGATGTCTACTGACCCACAATGCGTGCAGGACGGGTTGTAGGAGCGCGCTTGCCGGGATGCCGGACCACCGCGACCGAGTGCGCAGCGCTCGCAAATTCTCGGAAACGCTGAAAATTTACGACTGCTGACGCAGCCGGTCGCGGGCAAGCGCGCTCCTACAAAGCGGGTGTTGGCTGTGCGCTAGAACGTGTAGCTGGCGCCCGCGCCGGCGTACCAGGAGCGGCCCGGGGCCGATTCGTAATAGCGGCCGTTGCTGTCGCCGACGATCACCGAGCCGACGTACTGGCGGTCCGTCAGGTTGTCCAGGCGCACCAGTTGATGAAAGGT
The DNA here is from genome assembly GCF_003131185.1 of Pseudomonas ovata. GTDB lineage: Bacteria > Pseudomonadota > Gammaproteobacteria > Pseudomonadales > Pseudomonadaceae > Aquipseudomonas > Aquipseudomonas ovata. The sequence goes on from NZ_QFFU01000040.1 coordinate 18,297, forward strand.
CCAGGGCCCGACGTTTTGTTCCAGGCGGGTGCGCCAGTTGAACACCGTGTAGCCGGGTGCGGCCTTGTCCTGGTTGCTGTCTTCGACATACACCTGGCTGCGGTACTGGCCTTCCAGGCCCATGCTGATGCCTTGCACCGGACGCCAGACCAGTTCGCCGAACAGGCTGCTGCCGGGCACGCCGGGCAGGTGGTTGCCCTTGTCGATGGTCCGGTTGTTGGCCGTGAAATCCTGGTCGTAGGTCGCTTGCAGGCGGGTATAGGCCAGGGTGGCTTCCCACTGTTCGCTCAATTGGGTCTGCACGCCCAGCTCGAAACCCCGGCGCAGCGTCTTGCCGGCGTTCTGGTAGCTGGTGCGCCCGTCGGTGGCGCTGCCCACCACGATTTCATCGTCGGTGCGAATCTCGAAGATTGCCGCATTGAGGCGGGTATTGCCTGCCACCCTAGCCTTCAGGCCGAGCTCGTACTGGGTGCTGGTGGCCGGCGACAGGCCGAAGTTGAAGCTTTCTACCACGCCCGGCGCGTAGGCCATCTCGGCCTGGGTCGGCGTCTCGAAGCCCTTGCCGGCACTGATATAGCCATGCAGGTCCGGTGTGAAGGCGTACATCACTGACAGTGACGGCGTGTTGCGCTGGTACTTCTTAGAACCGCTGGAATCGCCGTTGGCCAGGTAGCGGTCATCCACGTCCATGTCCATGGTGCTGTGGCGCAGGCCGGCATCGAAGGTCCAGTTGTCGAGAATCCAGCGCGCCTGCACATACGGGTCCAGGCTGGTGGCGGTGTCGATCTCGTCGCGGCGCAGTTCGCCCTTCACGCCCAGTTGAGTGCCGCTGAAATTCTGAAAGCCACGCCGGTCGTCGCGGCTGCGGTCGTAGTCGACGCCGGTGGTGACGGTCAACTCGCCGGGTACGCCCTGGATCGGCTGGATCCAGCGCAGAGTACCGCCATGAAACTCGCGGTCGAAGTCGACCACGCCGCCGCCGCGCTGGCTGTTGGAGGCCACGGTGCGCGGGATCGACAGGTACTGCACCACGCTGCGCCGGCCGGCATACAGGTTGAACTGCAAGGTGGCGTCGCCCACGCTGCGTTCGTAGTTCATGCCCACCTGCTGGTGGTCGATGCTCTTGCGCGTGTTGTAGGTCTCGGCCACCGCCGCCACCGAGCGCGGGTCGTTCTTGTAGCCTTCCCAGGTCTGGCCCAGCGGGTCCTGGGTGCCGTTCTGTTCCAGGCTGCTGTAAATCAGTGCCAGCCGGCTGTCTTCATCGGGCTTGACGTGCACCTTGGCGAAGGTCTGGTCGCGCCGGGCACTGCTGTGGTCGCGGTAGCCGTCGGTGTCCAGGCGGGAGGCATCGACGAGAAAGCCGGCCTGCGCGTTGCCGCCTTCGGCTGACAGGCGGTTCTTGCGATAGCCGTCGCTGCCGAAGGTGGTGTCGGCGCTGACCGTGCCCGGACCCTCACCGTCGCGGGTGAACATCTGGATCACGCCGCCGGAATTGCTGCCATAAATCGTCGAGGTCGGACCGCGCAGCACCTCGATGCGGTCGGCCACGTCCAGGTTCAGGGTCGCCGCCTGGCCCTGGCCGTCCGGCGTACTGGCCGGAATGCCGTCGCTGAGCAATTTCAGGCCACGGATGCCGAACGCCGAGCGTGCGCCATAGCCACGCGAGGAAATCTGCAGGTCCTGCGCGTAGTTCTGGCGGTTCTGCACCACCAGCCCTGGCACGCGCGGCAGCACTTCGGAGAGGTTGACGCCCAACTGGCCGTCCTGGATCTGCTGTAGCTGTACGGTGTCCACCGAGAACGGCAGGTCGAAGCCCGACACCGGGGCATAGCTGCCGGTGATGACCAGCGGGGTGAAGATCTCATAGGTTGAAGCCTGGCCATTTGCAGCAGGGCTATCGTCGGCCTGGACCAGGGTGCCGGCACCCAGGCCCAGCACCAGCGCGTGGATCTGCAAGGCGAGGGTGCCGGGGGCGAATCGATAAGGCATGCGGACCTCTCAGGATGAACGAAAACACAAACGCCGCGCCGGGGCAGGGGGGCGGGCGGATGCGCAAAAGGCGGTATGAAGACAATAGGGTGCCTCTAAAAACGTAGGCGAGGCAGTCAGTGCAAGGCAAAAACAGGCGAGGGAGCGGAGTTTACGGGTTGTAAATGAGCATTCCGAGCCTGTTTTTAACGCAGCAATGACAACGCAGGTAGTTTTTAGAGGTGCCCAATAGACGGTTCAGAAGGTGCATGGCCGCGGTATTGCGAGGCGCAGATCACGCATAGGCCAGACATCTGGCCCTCTCTCGTAGGAGCGACCAACGGTCGCGAAGACTGATGGCCAGACACCAGAATGTGATGCCCTGACCCAACCTCTTGCTCGCGGCCATAAACGGCGTGGCCCGCCCCGAAGGACGGGCCGAAGGCTTTACGGCAGGGCGTAGGCCACCACGTAGTCACCGCGCTGCTTGGCCTGGCGGGCGCCGCCGGCGGTGATGACCACGTACTGCTTGCCGGTTTTCGGCGAGACGTAGGTCATCGGGCCGCCCTGGCTGCCGACCGGCAGACGGGCTTTCCAGACTTCTTCGCCGTTGGCGCTGTTGAAGGCGCGCAGGTAGAAGTCCTGGGTGCCGGCGATGAAGATCAGGCCGCCCTGGGTCGACAGGGTGCCGCCCAGGGTCGGCAGGCCGATCTTGATCGGCAGGCCCATGGCGATGCCCAGGGGACCTGTGTCTTCAACGGTGCCCACCGGCACTTGCCAGGCGATCTTCTGGGTCTTCATGTCGATGGCGGTCAACGTGCCGTAGGGTGGTGCCTGGCACGGAATGCCGGCCAGCGACAGGAAGCGGTTCTTGTTCACCGCATACGGGGTGCCCTTGAGCGGCACCGCGCCCATGCCCGTGTTGATCGCTTCGCCACCGGCGGCGGCCTTGCCCTGGTTCTGCGAGGCAATCATCTCGACCCACAGGCCCAGGCGCATGTCGTTGACGAAAATGAAGCCATGCACCGGGTCGGTGGACAACCCGCCCCAGTTCAGGCCACCCAGCGAGCCTGGAAAGCTCAGCGAGCGGTCGGTGCCTGGCGTGGTGTACAGGCCGTCATAGCGCATCTTCTTGAAGTCGATGCGGCACAAAAGCTGGTCATACGGGGTGGCGCCCCACATGTCCGACTCGGTCAGTTGCTGGGCGCCGATCTGCGGCATGCCCACCGATTTGGGCTGGGTCGGCGAGTACGGCTCGTTGGGGATGTTGCCAGCCTTGACCGGCACTTCGTCGACCTGGGTCAGCGGCTTGCCGGTGGCGCGGTCGAGCACGTAGATCTGCCCGGCCTTGGTGCCGATCACCAGCGCCGGGACCGATTGGCCGTCGGGTCTGGTGAAATCGATCAGGCTCGGCTGCATCGGCAGGTCGAAGTCCCACAGGTCATTATGTACCGTCTGGTACACCCACTTTTCTGTGCCGCTGCTGGCGTCCAGCGCCAGGATCGAGGCGCCATAGGTATGGTCCAGTTGGCTGCGCTCAACGCCATAGAGGTCGGTGGACGAGCTGCCCATCGGCAGGAACACGGTGTTCATGGCCGGATCGTAGGACATCGGCGCCCAACTGTTGGGCGTGCTGCGCACATAGGTCTTGCCGTCGGCCGGGGCCTGACGGGCTTGCGGGTTGCCCGGGTCGAAGGCCCAGCGCATTTGTCCGGTCATCACGTCAAAGCCCCGGATCACGCCGCCGGGCATGTCGGTCTGGACGTTATCCGCCACGCGTCCGCCCACTACCACGGTGGTGCCGGCCATCAGCGGCGCCGAAGACAGCTGGTAGTGCGAGTCCGGCACATTGCCGAGGCCGGCTTTCAGGTCGACCTGGCCGTTGACGCCAAAGCCTTCGCAGAACGCGCCGGTGTCGGCATCGACCGCGATCAGGCGGGCATCGATGGTATTGGTCAGCAGGCGACGCTGGCAGTTGCCGGCCGGTACGCTGGCCGCAATCACCGGCGAGCTGCCAGGCCGGGCGGGCGCGGCGATCGGGGCGGTGGCGTCGAAATAGGCCAGGCCACGGCAGCGTTGCCACACGCCGGACCGGGCGTTGATTTCGTTCTTCCACAGCGCTTTGCCGGTGTCGGCATCCAGCGCAATGATGTTGTTGTGCGGGGTGCAGATGAACACCTTGCTGCCGATCTGCAACGGGGTGAGCTGGTCTTCGGCACCGTTGCCGTTGCTGACCGCGACGTCACCGGTGCGGTAGGTCCAGGCCACCTTGAGCTTATCGACGTTGCCGCGATTGATCTGGTCCAGCGCCGCGAAACGGCTGCCGCCTTCGGTGTTGCCGTAGTGTGCCCAGTCTTTCTGCGCGTTGGCCGGGTCCACCGGCGTCAGGCCGGGACCGGTGCCGGTCGGGGCGACGCTGGGGTGGGCGACGAACATGTTGCCCACGGCAATCACCAGTGCGATGGCCAGCACGCCGGCCAGGCCATACGGCGCCTTGCTCGGTGCGGCACCGCTGGCACGGGCCAGTTGCGGGTAGACCAGCAACACGGCCAGGCCTACGGCACTGAACATGAACAGGCGCGAGAACAGCGGCCAGAACTGCAGGCCGACATCGGCCAGCGCCCAGGCGGCAGTGCCCAGCAGGAAGGCGCCGAACAGCCAGGCGCCGGCGGTGCGGCGTGCCGCGATCAGCCCACCGGAAACGGCCATGACCAGGCCACCAATGAGGAAATACCAGCTGCCACCGACACGCACCAGCGTGAAACCGTTGGCAGCCAGCACCAGGCCAAGCAGAACAATGATGATCCCCAGGCCCGACAGGATGAACCTGGCGACCCCGGACAGTGGTTGTCGATGTGTCATTTTGAAGCACCCATAGTGGAATCGGGCAATTATAAACCCAGGAATTAACCGTTTGGTTAATTCTTTCACCCGGATACCTGGATCCCCGGTAGGAGCGCGCTTGCCGGGATGCCGGACCACCGCGACCGAGTGCGCAGCGCTCGCAAATTCTCGGAAACGCTGAAAATTTACGACTGCTGACGCAGCCGGTCGCCGGCAAGCGGGCTCTTACCGGGTCCCGTGTCTGCTACGCGGCAGCGGGTGATTCCCCACAGGTGCCAAGATGCCTGCCTCAACCGGCGACGAACTGTTCGGCGTAGTGACACGCCACCTGCCGGCGATCCACTTCGCGCAGGGCCGGCACCTCGCTGGCGCAGCGCGGCGTCGCGTACGGGCAGCGCTTGTGAAAGGCGCAGCCGCTGGGTGGGTCGAGGGGGTTGGGCAGTTCGCCGACGATCTTGATCTTCGGCTTCAGCGGGTCGGGGTGGATGGTCGGGGTCGCCGACAGCAGCGCCTGGGTATAAGGGTGCAGCGGACGTTCGTAAATAGCCTCCTTGGGGCCCATTTCCGCCGGCCGCCCCAGGTACATCACCAGTACCGTGTCGGCCACATGGCGCACCACCGAGAGGTTGTGCGAAATGAACACATAGGCGGTGTTGAACTCCTGCTGCAGGTCCATGAACAGGTTCAGCACCTGGGCCTGGATCGACACGTCCAGCGCCGAGGTCGGTTCATCGGCCACCAATACCTTGGGTTGCAGCATCATGGCCCGGGCCAGGGCGATGCGCTGGCGCTGGCCGCCAGAGAACATGTGCGGGTAGCGCTGGTAATGCTCGGGGCGCAGGCCGACCTGGCTCATCATCGCCTGGACCTTTTCGCGGCGCTCGGCACGGCTCAGGTCGGTGTTGATCAGCAGTGGCTCGCCCAGCTGGTCGCCGATCTTCTGCCGCGGGTTGAGCGAGGCGTACGGGCTCTGGAACACCATCTGCACGTCCTTGCGCAGTTGCTTGCGTTCGGCCTTGCTGGCGCCGGTGACTTCCTGCCCGGCAATCTGCAACGAGCCCGACGAGGGCTCTTCGATCAGGGTCAGGGCCCGGGCCAGGGTGGACTTGCCGCAGCCGGACTCGCCGACCACCGCCAGGGTCTTGCCGGCCTCCAGTTCGAACGACACGCCGTTCAGGGCGCGCACGGTGGCGTGGCCCTTGAACAGGCCACGGGAGACTTCATAGTGACGGGTCAGGTCGCGGGCAGTCAGTACGACGCTCATTACGCCACCTCCTGGTTCAAGGGATAGAAACAACGTGCCAGGCTATGCGCCTTGGGGTCCAGCGCCGGGCGCTGGACACGGCAGTTGTCGCGCACGTACGGGCAGCGCGGCGACAGCAGGCAGCCCATCGGGCGGTCGTAGCGGCCCGGCACCATGCCCGGCAAGGTGGCCAGGCGCTCGGCGCCCATGCTGTGTTCCGGAATCGCCGCCAGCAGCGCTTCGCTGTACGGGTGCGCCGGCACCTCGAACAGGCCCGGCACCTGGCCGACTTCCACAGCTTGTCCGGCGTACATCACGCAGACCCGCTGCGCGGTCTCGGCGACCACCGCCAGGTCGTGGGTGATCAGCACCAGGGCCATGTTCTGTTCTTTCTGCAGGCTCAGCAGCAGTTCCATGATCTGCGCCTGGATGGTCACGTCCAGTGCGGTGGTCGGCTCGTCGGCGATCAGCAGCTTGGGTTCGCCGGCAATCGCCATGGCAATTGCCACCCGCTGGCTCATGCCGCCGGACAATTGATGCGGGTAGGCGTCCAGGCGCTGGGCGGCGCCGGGAATCTCGACCTTTTCCAGCAGCTCCAGCGCGCGCTGGCGTGCGGCCTTGCCAGACAACCCCAGGTGCTGGCGCAGCACCTCGATGATCTGGTAGCCCACGGTGTAGCTGGGGTTCAGCGCGGTCATCGGGTCCTGGAACACCATGGCCAGGTCCTTGCCGATGATCTTGCGCCGCTGCCGGGCATTGAGTTTCAGCAGCTCGTGGCCGTCGAAGTTCAGCGCATCGGCCTGGATGATGCCGGGGTGCTCGATCAGGCCCATCAGCGCCATCATGGTCACCGATTTACCCGAGCCGGACTCGCCGACAATGGCCAGCACCTCGCCTTTGTCGACGCTCAGCGACAGGCCATCGACCACCGGCACCGCCTTGGCATCGCCGAAACGCACCGAGAGATTACGAATTTCAAGCAAAGACATGGGAATCTCCTCAGGCGGCGTTCTTGAGTTTCGGGTCCAGCGCATCGCGCAGGCCGTCGCCCATCAGGTTGATTGCCAGCACGCTGAGCAAAATGGTCAGGCCGGGCAGGCTGACCACCCACCAGGCGCGTTCGATGTAGTCGCGCGCCGAGGCGAGCATGGTGCCCCACTCCGGCGTCGGCGGTTGCACGCCCAGGCCCAGGAAGCCCAGCGCGGCGGCGTCGAGGATCGCCGAAGAAAAACTCAAGGTGGCCTGCACGATCAGTGGTGCCATGCAGTTGGGCAGCACGGTCACGAACATCAACCGGGGCAGGGTGGCGCCGGCCAGTCGGGCGGCGGTCACGTAGTCGCGGTTCAGCTCGCCCATCACCGCGGCACGGGTCAGGCGCACATAGGACGGCAGGGACACGATGGCGATGGCAATCACGGTGTTGATCAGGCCAGGGCCGAGGATGGCGACGATGGCCACGGCCAGCAGCAGCGAGGGCAGGGCCAGCATGATGTCCATCAGGCGCATCACGGTGGGCCCGAGCAGGCGCGGGAAGAACCCGGCCAGCAGGCCCAGCAGGATGCCGGGGATCAACGACATGACCACCGACGACAGGCCGATCAGCAGCGACAGGCGTGAGCCGTGGATCAGGCGCGACAGCAGGTCGCGGCCCAACTCGTCGGTGCCGAGGAGGAATTGCCACTGGCCGCCTTCGAGCCAGGCCGGCGGCGTCAGCAGAAAGTCGCGGTATTGCTCGCTGGGGTCATGCGGCGCCACCCAGGGCGCGAACAGCGCGCAGAACACAATGATGATCATGAATACAAGGCCGGCTACCGCGCCCTTGTTCTTGGCAAAGGCCTGCCAGAATTCCTTGGCCGGCGAGGGGTAGAGCAGGCTTTGATCGACTGCTACCGCAGGAGTGTTATCGCTCATGGGAATGATCTCAGCGCTGATGGCGAATACGAGGGTTGGCAAGGCCGTAGAGAATATCCACGACGAAGTTGACCAGAATGACCAGGCAGGCGATCAGCAGGATGCCGTTCTGCACCACCGGGTAGTCCCGGGCGCCGATGGCTTCGATCAGCCATTTGCCGATGCCCGGCCAGGAAAAGATGGTCTCGGTCAGCACCGCGCCGGCCAGCAGTGCGCCGACCTGCAGGCCGAACACAGTCAGCACCGGGATCAGTGCATTGCGCAGGCCGTGGATGAACACCACCCGTGCCGGCGACAGCCCCTTGGCCCTGGCGGTGCGCACGTAGTCTTCACGCAGCACTTCGAGCATCGAAGAGCGGGTCATGCGCGCGATCACCGCCAGCGGAATGGTGCCCAGCACGATGGCCGGCAGGATCAGGTGGTGCAGCGCATCGAGAAACGCGCCCGGCTCGTCGCTGAGCAAGGTGTCGATGAGCATGAAGCCGGTGACCGGCGGGATGTCATACAGCAGGTCGATGCGCCCGGACACCGGGGTCCAGCCCAGGCTCACCGAGAAGAACATGATCAGGATCAGGCCCCACCAGAAGATGGGCATGGAGTAGCCGGCCAGCGAGATGCCCATGACCCCATGGTCGAACAGCGACCCTCGCTTGAGTGCTGCCGTGACCCCGGCCAGCAGGCCCAGGACCCCGGCGAACAGCAAGGCCGCCAGTGACAGCTCCAGCGTGGCCGGGAACAGCGACAGGAACTCGGTCCAGACGCTTTCCCGGGTGCGCAGCGACTCGCCGAGATCGCCCTGAGCGAGCTTGCCGATATAGTCCAGGTACTGCGCATACAGAGGCTTGTTCAGGCCCAGGCGCTCCATGGCCTGGGCGTGCATTTCCGGGTCGACCCGGCGCTCGCCCATCATCACTTCCACCGGGTCGCCCGGAATCAGGCGAATCAGCGCGAAGGTCAACAGGGTGATGCCGAAAAAGGTGGGGATCAGCAACCCCACCCGGCGGGCAATAAAACTCAACATTATGTGGTGATCCTCATCGGCCTTCAGGCAAGCCGCCCGGCACCCTCGTGGGGGCTGGCGGTGTTGTTTACTTCACGCTCGTGGTCGAGAAGTTGTTATTGATCAGCGGGCTGACATGAAAGCCTTCGACGTTGTGGCGCCTGGCAATGAACAGCTTGGGGTACGCCAGGCTGATCCAGGGTCGCTCCTGGATAAAGACCTGCTGTGCCTGCTTATAGAGGGCGGCGCGTGCCGCAGGTTCGCTCGTGCTGCGGGCCAGATTAATCGCTGCATCGAAGGCTGCATTGCACCAGCGTGCGTAGTTTTCGCCGTTGCGCGCCGCCTCGCACCCCAGGTTGGGGGTCAGGAAGTTGTCCGGGTCACCGTTGTCGCCGGCCCAGCCGGCAAACACCATGTCGTGCTCGCCGCGCTTGGCACGCCGGAGCATCTCCGCCCACTCCATGACGCGAATATCCACCTTGAGGCCGATCCTGGCCAGGTCCGCCTGCAGCATCTGCGCACCCAGCAACGGATTGGGGTTGGTGACCGCGCCGCCATTGCGGGTGAACAGGGTCAGCACCTGGCCTTCGGGCACCCCCGCCTGTCTGATCAACGCACGGGCCTGTTCAAGGTCACGCGGCGGGTCTTGCAGCGCCGGGTCATGGCCGAGCAGGGTCGGCGGGTAGGGACCGACGCCGGCGGTGGCCTTTTCAGCGCCGAACAGTGCCGCCAGATAGGCCGGCTTGTCGAACGCCAGGTTGATGGCCTGGCGTACACGCACATCGGAGAGCCAGGGCCTTGAGGTATTGAGCGCCACGTAGCTGGTCATCAGGCCTTCAAGCTCGTCGATGGCCAGTTGCGGGTCGGCCTTGACCGCCTCGATGTCATCGGGCTTGGGGTACAGCGCCACCTGGCATTCATTGGCCTTGAGCTTCTGCAGGCGGGTATTGTTGTCTACCGTGATGGCAAAGACCAGGGTTTCGCTGGGTGGCGGGCCCTTGTAGTAGTCGGGGTTGGCCTTGAAGCGCACCTGAGCGTCCTTGACATAGCGGGTGAGGATGAACGGCCCGGTGCCCACCGGCCTGCTGTTGAGCCATTCGGTCTTGCCGGTCTTGAGCAACCGGTCGGCGTACTCGGCCGAATAGATCGAGGTAAACGGCATGGCCAGGTCGCGCAGGAACGGCGCTTCAGCCCGGGTCAGGGTGAAGCGCACAGTGGCGTCGTCCAGTTTCTCGATGCTTTTGAGCAGGGTGCGAAAGCCCATGCTTTCAAAGTACGGAAAACCCACCGAGGACAAACGGTGCCACGGGTGGGCCGGGTCCAGTTGGCGCTGGAAACTCCAGAGCACGTCGTCGGCATTCATCTCGCGGCTGGGAGTGAAGTCAGGTGTGGTCTGGAACTTCACCCCGCGGCGCAGGTGAAAGGTGTACACCCGGCCATCGTCACTGATGTCCCAGCGCTCGGCCAGCCCCGGCACCGGGTCGGCGGTGCCGGGTGTAAAGGCGACCAGCCGCTCCAGCACCGTCTCGGCCGAAGCATCGGCGCTGACCGCCGTGGTGTACTGCACGATGTCGAAGCCTTCGGGGCTCGCTTCGGTGCACACCACCAGTGGCTTGGCCATCAGCGTCGCGCTGGCGCACAGCAGTACCCCGACCAGAGGTCCATGCAGATACATCGGTTTCAAGGTGGTTACTCCTGTGAGGACCTCAGTCCTTGAGGCTCACGCCGGAAAAGTTATTGCGCCCGAACGGGCTGACCCGGAAGCCTTCGACGTTGGCCCGCAACGGCTGGCTGACGGTCGAGTGGGCAATGGGCGTGATCGGCACCTGTTGCTTGAGGTAGCGCTGCGCCTGCTGGTACAGGTCGGTGCGCTGGCCCTTGTCGGTGGTGGCGATGGCCGCCTTGACCAGCCGGTCGTACTGCGCGTCGCACCACATCGAGTAATTATTGCCGCCAATCGCCGCGCAGCTGTAGAGCGTGCCCAGCCAGTTGTCGGGATCGCCATTGTCGCCGGTCCAGCCGATCAGCGAGATGTCGTGCTCGCCGTTTTTGGTGCGCTTGAGGTACTCGCCCCACTCATAGCTGACGATCTTCACCTTCAGGCCAACCCTGGCCCAGTCGGCCTGGAGCATTTCGGCCATCAGCCTGGCATTGGGGTTGTACGGGCGCTGCACCGGCATGGCCCACAGGTTCAGCTCGGTGCCTTCCTTGACCCCGGCGGCGCGCAGCAGCTCGCGGGCCTTGTCCGGGTCGAACGGTGCATCCTGGAGGCTGGTGTCATAGGACCACTGGCTGGGCGGCATGGCATTGACGGCCTTCTGGCCGGCGCCCTGATACACCGCGTCAATGATCGCCTGCTTGTTGACCGCCATGTCCAGCGCCTGGCGCACCTGCAGGTTGTCCAGCGGTGCATGGCGTACGTTGTAGGCGATATAGCCCAGGTTGTAGCCGGGGCTTTCGATCACCTGCAGTTGCGGATCGGCCTTCAGGCCCGGCACATCGGCGGGACGGGGGTGCAGGGTGACCTGGCATTCGTTCTTGCGCAGCTTTTGCAGGCGCACCGAGGCGTCAGTGTTGATGGCGAAGATCAACTGGTCGAGCTTGACCTGCTCGGGCGCCCAGTAGTCCGGGTTGCCCTTGTAGCGAATCTGCGCGTCTTTCTGGTAACGCTGGAAGGTGAACGGCCCGGTGCCGATCGGTTGCTGGTTGATGTCACGCGGCTTGCCGCTGGCCATCAGTTGCCCGGCGTATTCGGCCGAGAGAATCGAGGCAAAGCTCATGGCCAGGTTCTGGATGAACGCGGCATCGACAGTGTTGAGGGTAAAGACCACGGTCAGCGGGCCGGTCTTTTCCACCGAGCGGATCTTCTTGTCCAGGCCCATGCCGGTGAAGTATGGAAACTCGGCCGGGTAGGCGACCCGGAACGGATGGTCGGCCTTGAGCATGCGGTTGAAGGTGAACACCACGTCGTCGGCGTTGAAATCGCGGCTGGGGGTGAACACCTTGTTGCTGTGGAACTTCACCCCTTCACGCAAATGAAAGGTGTAGGTCAGGCCGTCGGCCGACACGTCCCAGGACGTGGCCAGGGCCGGCACGGCCACGGTGCCGCCCGGTTCGAATTCGGCCAGGCGGTTATACAAAGGCTGGGCGGCGTCGTTGTCGGTGGCCGAGGTGTATTGCGCGGTGTCGAAACCGGCCGGGCTGGCCTCGGAGCAGAACACCAGGTTGCTGGCGGCCTGTGCAGGTGCAGCGGCCAGCAGGGCCAGGCTCAACAATGAGGTCGTTGCGAGAAGTGGGCGCATGGTAGTCCTTGTTATTCGGGGGCGCTGATCGGTCGTAGGTGATCAGGCCCTTGGTGGGCGTGCCGGGCTTGTGGCCAAGCGCGCGACAGCCGGCAACTGTATGTCAGTCGCAGGCTGCGGTATGTCGGTCTAATGGCTGAAAATGTCGTAGGAAAAGTCCTGAAAGCGGCGGCGGCGCTCATCGCAGCACCGCCCCCCGGCAATTTATTTCACCCCGACGCCATAGAAGGAGTTCAGGCCCAGCGGGCTGATCTTGAAGTCCTGGACCGAGCTGCGCATCGGCTGGTAGACCGTCGAGTGCGCGATAGGCGTGATCGGCAACGCCTCCTTGAGCAGGTGTTGCGCCTGCTTGTACAGCTCGGTGCGTCTGGCCTGGTCCGGGGTGGCCTTGGCTTCCTTGATCAACGCGTCGTAGGGCTTGTCGCACCACTTCGAATAGTTGTTACCGTTGACCGCATCGCAGCCGTACAGGGTGCCCAGCCAGTTGTCCGGGTCACCGTTGTCGCCGCTCCAGCCGATCAGCATGGCGCCGATCTCGCCTTCCTTGGCGCGCTTGATGTACTCACCCCACTCGTAGCTGACGATCTTGGCGTTGATGCCGATCTTCTTCCAGTCGGCCTGGATCATCTCGGCCATCAGGCGGGCATTGGGGTTGTACGGACGCTGCACCGGCATGGCCCACAGGGTGATCTCGGTGCCTTCCTTGATGCCGGCTTCCTTGAGCAGGGCCTTGGCCTTGTCCGCATCGTAAGGGGCGTCCTTGATGGTGTCGTCGTAGGACCACTGGGTCGGCGGCATGGCGTTGGTGGCCAACTGGCCGGCGCCCTGGTAGACCGAGTCGATGATCTGCTGCTTGTGCACCGACATGTCCAGCGCCTGGCGCACTTTCAGCTGCGCCAGCGGGTTGGGCTGGTCGCTGCCCTTGACCTTGTCCATGACGTTGTAGGCGATGTAGCCGAGGTTGAAACCGGCCTGTTCGGGCATCTGCAGGTTCTTGTCGGCCTTGAGCGGCTCAAGATCCGCCGGGCGCGGGTAGGCGGTGATCTGGCACTCGTTGCGCTTGAGCTTCTGCATGCGCACCGACGGGTCGGTGGTGATGGCGAAGATCAGGTTGTCCACGCGGACATCGTCAGGCGCCCAGTATTGCTTGTTGCCGGTGTAGCGGATGTTGGAGTCTTTCTGATAGCTCTTGAACACGAACGGCCCGGTGCCGATCGGCTTCATGTTGATGTCTTGGGGCTTGCCTTGCTTGAGCAACTGGTCGGCGTATTCGGCCGAGACGATCGAGGCAAAGCTCATGGCAAGGTTCTGGATGAACGCGGCGTCGACGGTGGCGAGGGTGAAGCGCACCGTGTTGTCGTCGAGCTTCTCGACCTTCTTGATGTTGGTGTCCATGCCCATGTCGGTGAAGTACGGGAACTCCGTGGGGTAGGCCTTACGGAACGGCATGTCCTTGTCGATCATGCGGTTGAAGGTGAACAGCACGTCGTCGGCGTTGAAATCACGGGTGGGCTTGAAGTACGGCGTGGTGTGGAACTTCACGCCTTTGCGCAAGTGAAAGGTGTAGGTCAACAGGTCCGGGGCAATGTCCCAGCTCGTGGCCAGGCCCGGCACCACGGCGGTGCTGCCACGCTCGAACTGGCTCAGGCGGTTGTAGATCGCCTCGGCGCCGGCATCGAAGTCAGTGCCGGCCACGTACTGGGCCGAGTCGAAGCCTGCGGGGCTTGCTTCCGAGCAGAACACCAGGCTGGAAGCGGCCTGGGCGAACGGCGCGCCGGCCAGCAGGCTGGCACCGAGGAAAAACGGAACGACCGCGTGTTTGAGCATGGTGGCCTCAATTGTTGTCATTTTAGGAAGTGACCTGCCTGGTGAGCAGATCAGAAAGGGCTCCATGCAGGGTATATACCGAAAAGACAGTTTTGGCCTCAAAAGGACATCACGACGGATCGCGGGCGTACAGGAATGTCGCAACGTTGTACGAATTCGCAGAAGTTGAACGTTTGCCAGGGCTTTTTGCCATCATTATCGACGCAATTGTCCGACAATCGGGTGAGTGCCATGCACCCGATTGGAGCAGCCGTGTTTCGTTTCAACCCGCAGGGGCAACAGGCACCATCGACCCTACGGGAGACACGAGATCCGGGGTGCTCATCAACCTTGTGGGGGGGGGGCTCTGCAGCGGGCGGCGATCCGACGATGAGGCCAGCAAGGCCCATATACCTGCTGCGCCTGTCCCATAGCCATCGCCGGCAAGCCGCCTCCCACAGTCTGATCTGCACCCCAAAAGTTGGACACCAATCTGACTTCCTGGGGGTTTTTTCATGGGCAAGTACTCTACGCAGTTCAAAATCACA
>NZ_QFFU01000041.1 GCF_003131185.1 Pseudomonas ovata
TAAACCATGATTTCTCGCGGAGTAACTTGCGTTGCTGATAATCAGTTGACTCTCAGTCTGACACCGCAAGCACCCACACGAATTGCTTGATTCAATTGTTAAAGAGCGGTTGGTTGAGCCGTTCGCTTCAACCGAGGCGCGCATTCTACAGCGCCTGTGCAACATGTCAAGTGATTATTTTCGGAAGTTTTCAGAGTAACTCTGAAGCCTCCATCACTTGCGTGCCGACTGATCTTTCGATCAACTCGTCAGCGGGAGGCGAATAATACAGCATTGAAACTTGCTGTCAACTGCCTTTTTCACCGCCGTGGCCCTGAGGCCAGCACCACCCCCTCGCCGATTTCTTATCCAACTCATTGATATTCAAGGAGTTTTCAGTTTCTTCCGCGGCGGGAATGGTGCGCATTATAGAGCGCTGAGACAGGGCGTCAACACTTAATTTCAAAATACTGTCACTTATCGCTTGGCCTTCAATAAACGCGGGATTCTCCGCGTTATAAAAGGCACACGCAGCAGTAACAGAAAAGCCCCCAGCCCTGCATAGATGGACCATTCCTCAAGATCGGCGCGGACAATCCACAACATATGCACCAGGCCCAGGATCAAGATGACGTAAATCAGCTGATGAAGCCTGCGCCAGCGGCGCCCGAGACGACGCTGACTGTAACGGTTGGATGTCACTGCCAGAGCCAGCAAGCCGATCAGCGCCAGCGCCCCGACAATAATGTAAGGCCGCTTCACCAGCTCGACGCCGAGCTGCCCCCAATCCAGCCCCAGGATAAATAGCGCATAAAGGCTGAGGTGCAGCAGTGCATAGGCAAAACACCACAATCCCAACTGCCGGCGTACGGCCATGCACCCCGCCCACCCGGTCAACCGCTGCAGCGGGGTGACGCTCAGGGTGATCAACAGCAGGATCAACGTGCCCAGCCCCAGCCGGTCCACCAACACCTTGCCCGGGTCCGGTCCCAGGGCAAAGCTCCAGGCCTGGTAAAGCCAGAAGACCGGAAACGCCAACGCCGCCAGAAAAACACTTGCCCGCCATAATCCGTAACGCATCAGTAGTCCTTGCGCAGATCCATACCGGCATACAAGGAAGCCACTTCCTCGGCATAGCCATTGAACATCTCGGTCTGCCGTACATTGGGGCTGAACAACCCGCTGGGCAAACGCCGCTCCCGCGCCTGGCTCCAGCGCGGGTGATCGACCTGCGGATTGACGTTGGCATAGAAGCCATACTCACTGGCAGCAATGCTCTGCCAGGTGGTGCTTGGCTGCTCGCTGACCAGACTGATGCGCACAATGGACTTTACACCCTTGAAGCCGTACTTCCACGGCACCACAAGACGCAACGGCGCACCGTTCTGATTGGGCAGCTCGCGGCCATACATGCCCACCGCCAGGATCGTCAGCGGGTGCATCGCCTCATCCAGCCGCAACCCTTCGACATAGGGCCAGTCGATCAACGCAAAACCGGAGCGCTGGCCCGGCATGGACTGCGGATCCTGAAGGGTTTCAAAGCGGATATAACGGGCCTTGGAGGTCGGCTCGACCTGCTTGAGCACATCAGCCAGCGGAAAGCCGATCCATGGAATCACCATCGACCAGGCCTCCACGCAGCGCAGCCGATAGATCCGCTCTTCCAGGTGATGAGGCTTGACGAAGTCTTCAAGGGCATAGCGCCCCGGCTTGCCCACCTCGCCATCGATAACCACGCTCCACGGCTCGGTCTTCAGCGAGCCGGCATTCTTGGCCGGGTCGCCCTTGTCAGTGCCGAACTCATAGAAGTTGTTGTAGTGGGTCGCGTCTTTATAAGGTGTGATGGCCTCATTCTTGACCGTCATGGCCTGCCAGCGGGTCGCGGCAAGTTTGTCAGCCAGCCAGGCCGGCGCCTTGCCCGGCTCCACATCAGCATATAAAGAAGGATCGGCCGCGTTCGCCCATGGCGGCAATGCAGCCATGGCGCCCACGGCAAACGAGCCGCCCAGCAGGGCACGGCGAGAAAGATAGAGGGATTCAGGTGTGACATCCGACTCGCGAGAGTCGGATGTCGAAGGAAGTTTGATCAGCATGATGACTCCACGGCTTCGGTGAAAGACTCACCCATCGACCCATGGAGTATGCAGAAAATCAGATCACTTGCGACGACGCAGACGCAGCAAATACTGAACAGGACCTGAAAGCGCGTACGCCAGGAAAATCAGCAGCAGGATACGCGGAGGATCGCTGAATACCACGGCAAACACCAGGACCACCGCCAGGATGGCCACAAAGGGCACGCGCCCCCGCAGATCCAGCTCCTTGAAGCTGTTGTACTTGATATTGCTGACCATCAGCATGCCCGCCGCCGCGACCAGCAAGGCCACCAGGAAGGACAATTTGGAGCCCTGGATGCCGAAGTCGCTGAACGCCCAGACCACACCGGCCACGACACCGGCCGCCGCCGGACTGGCAAGACCAATGAAGTAGCGCTTGTCGGCCGTGCCTACCTGGGTATTGAAGCGCGCCAGGCGCAAGGCCGCGCCGGCCACATAGATGAAGGCGACCATCCAGCCGACCTTGCCCATGTCGCCCAAGGCCCAGCCGAATGCCAGCAAGGCCGGTGCCACGCCGAAAGCCACCATGTCCGACAACGAGTCGTACTCGGCACCGAAAGCGCTTTGGGTGTTGGTCATGCGCGCCACTCGGCCGTCGAGGCCGTCGAGCACCATGGCAATGAAAATGGCGATGGCGGCGAAGGCAAAATACTTGCTCGCCCCTGCCGCATCGCCTGCGCTCATTGCGCTCTGGGCACTCATGGAACTGATGATGGAATAAAAGCCTGCGAACAGATTGGCCGTGGTGAACAGGTTTGGCAGCAGATAGATGCCACGGTGACGGACTTTGCGTCCTTCGGCATCATGCCCCTCTTCCACGTGCTCATCGATCGGTAGCAGGCTTTCGGCGTCGGAACCCTTGCGAGGCTCCTCAGGACGTTCGCTCATGAAAATTACCTTGCAGCAGTTTGAAAAAGTTGGACAGGTGTCTGCCACGAGGGTTCGGCGGCAGACGATGCAGCTTTATACCAGATGCGCGCGCCATTGACCTTCCAGCGCGGCCCATACGGCACAACCGAAGACACGTCCTACCCCCCATAACGAAAAAACGCGGCCAATGGGCCGCGTTTTTTCAAAGCACCGAGAACTTAGTTCTTGGACTTGTCGACGATCTTGTTCGCCGAGATCCAAGGCATCATCGAGCGCAGTTGCTCGCCGATGATTTCGATGCCGTGCGCAGCATTGTTACGACGCTTGGCGGTCATCGATGGGTAGTTGGTCGCGCCTTCGCTGATGAACATCTTCGCGTACTCGCCGTCCTGGATGCGCTTGAGAGCGTTGCGCATGGCCTTGCGGGATTCTTCGTTGATGACTTCAGGACCAGTCACGTACTCGCCGTATTCGGCGTTGTTGGAGATCGAGTAGTTCATGTTGGCGATACCGCCTTCGTACATGAGGTCAACGATCAGCTTCAGTTCGTGCAGGCATTCGAAGTAGGCCATTTCCGGCGCGTAGCCCGCTTCAACCAGGGTTTCGAAACCGGCCTTGACCAGCTCGACGGTACCGCCACACAGAACAGCCTGCTCACCGAACAGGTCGGTTTCGGTCTCGTCCTTGAACGTGGTTTCGATGATACCGGTACGGCCACCGCCCACGCCCGAAGCGTAGGACAGCGCAACGTTCTTGGCGTTGCCCGAGGCGTCCTGGTAGATCGCGATCAGGTCAGGAATACCGCCGCCCTTGACGAACTCGGTACGCACGGTGTGGCCCGGGGCCTTTGGCGCGATCATGATCACATCCAGGTCAGCGCGTGGCACGACCTGGTTGTAGTGGATCGAGAAACCGTGGGAGAAGGCCAGGGTAGCGCCCTTCTTCAGGTTAGGCTCGACTTCGTCGCGGTACAGCTGGCCCTGGAACTCATCGGGAGTCAGGATCATGACCACGTCGGAAGCGGCAACGGCGGAAGCCACGTCAGTGACTTTCAGGCCGTGGGCCTCAGCCTTGGCGACAGTGGCCGAACCTTTGCGCAGGCCGATCGTGACGTCAACGCCGGAGTCCTTCAGGTTGCACGCCTGAGCGTGGCCCTGGGAGCCGTAGCCGATGATCGCGACTTTCTTGCCCTGGATGATCGAAAGGTCACAGTCTTTGTCGTAGAAAACTTTCATGGTAATCCCCTGTTATCTTGGCCTTCAGGCCAAATTGCAAATAGATCAGATGCTCAGCACTTTGTCGCCGCGGGCAATACCCGTTACGCCACTGCGAACTGTTTCCAGGATAGCGGCGGTGCCGATGGCCTGAATGAAGCTGTCCAGCTTGTCGCTGGTACCACTCAACTGCACGGTATAGACGCTGGCGGTGACGTCGACGATCTGCCCGCGGAAGATATCCGTGGTGCGCTTGATCTCGGCACGCTGCGCGCCGGTGGCCTTGACCTTGACCAGCATGAGCTCGCGCTCGATGTGCGCGCTCTCGGACAGGTCGACCAGCTTGACCACTTCAACCAGCTTGTTGAGGTTTTTGGTGATCTGCTCGATCACCTCATCATGCCCCACGGTGGTCAGCGTCAGACGCGACAGGGTCGGGTCCTCGGTCGGCGCCACGGTCAGGCTTTCGATGTTGTAGTTACGCTGCGAAAACAGGCCGACCACACGCGACAGTGCACCGGGTTCGTTTTCCAGCAACAGGGAAATGATGTGCCGCATGATTATGTCCGCTCCGTCTTGCTCAACCACATATCGCGCATCGAGCCATCCTTGATCTGCATCGGATAGACGTGCTCGCTCACGTCGACCTGGATGTCGACGAACACCAGGCGATCCTTCATGGCGAAGGCTTCTTCAAGCTTGGGCTTGAGATCCTTCAGATCGGTGACACGGATGCCAACGTGACCATAAGCCTCGACCAGCTTGACGAAGTCAGGCAGCGATTCGACGTATGAATGCGAGTGACGGCCGCCGTAGCTCATGTCCTGCCACTGGCGAACCATGCCCAGCACACCGTTGTTGAGCAGGATGATCTTGACCGGCAAGCCATATTGCAGGCAGGTCGACAGCTCCTGGATGTTCATCTGGATACTGCCTTCGCCGGTCACGCACGCCACGTCGGCCTCCGGGAAGTTCAGCTTGACGCCCATGGCCGCCGGAAAACCGAAGCCCATGGTGCCCAGGCCACCGGAGTTGATCCAGCGGTTGGGCTTGTCGAAGCGGTAGTACTGCGCAGCGAACATCTGGTGCTGGCCCACATCGGAGGTGACATAGGCATCGCCTTTGGTCACTTCATGCAGGGTCTCGATCACTTTCTGCGGCTTGATGACCGAGCCATCGCCACGGTCGTACGGGAACAGGTCACCGCCGGCACGCCACGCTTCGATCTGCTTCCACCACGCGGCCACGGCCTCCTTGTCGGGAGCCTGACCGATTTCCTTGTAGGTGGCGACCATGTCGGTCAACACGCTCTCGACAGGTCCGACGATCGGCACATCGGCCTTGATGGTCTTGGAAATCGATGCCGGGTCGATGTCGATGTGGATGATCTTGGCGCCCGGGCAGAACTTGGCAGCGCCGTTGATGACGCGGTCATCGAAACGCGCGCCGACGGCCAGGATCACATCGGTGTGGTGCATCACGACGTTGGCGGTGTAGCTGCCGTGCATGCCCAGCATGCCGACGAACTGACGGTCAGTACCCGGGTAGCAACCCAGGCCCATCAGCGTGTTGGTCACCGGGGCGTTGAGCAGTTGGGCCAGCTCGGTCAGCGGCGCCGAGCCGTTGCCCATCACCACGCCACCCCCGGCGTAGATCACCGGACGCTTGGCGGCCAGCAGCATTTCGACAGCCTTGCGGATCTGGCCCGAGTGACCGCGCACGGCCGGGCTGTAGGAGCGCAGCTTGATCTTTTTCGGGTAAACGTATTCGAACTTCTCGGCCGGGTTGGTCATGTCCTTGGGCAGGTCGACGACCACAGGGCCCGGACGCCCGGACTGGGCCAGGTAGAAGGCTTTTTTCAGGACTTCCGGGATCTCGCTCGGGTGCTTGATCATGAAGCTGTGCTTCACGATCGGCCGGGAGATACCGATCATGTCGGTTTCCTGGAAGGCATCGGTGCCGACCAGCGTGCTTGGCACCTGACCGGAAATCACCACCATCGGGATCGAGTCCATGTAGGCGGTCGCGATACCGGTGATGGCGTTGGTTGCACCGGGACCCGAGGTCACCAGCACCACGCCTGCCTTGCCGGTTGCCCGCGCATAGCCGTCGGCCATGTGCGTTGCCGCCTGCTCGTGACGCACCAGAATGTGGCTGACCGCCGGCTCCTGGAACAACGCATCGTAGACGTGCAGGAGCGCGCCGCCGGGGTATCCATAAATATGCTTAACGCCTTCGTCACGCAGGAAGCGGACGACCATTTCAGCGCCAGATAAAAGCTCCACGTTGTTCACCTCTAAAACGCCAGAATACCGTCCATCGGTGGACGGGTCTTAATAGGTTTACTGCCAAGCAGAGCATGAGCGACGGTGGTCGCCGACTACGTCAGCACTGACTGAGCAAGTATTGGGATGTCCCTGAGTGTTGCGGAACGGTCCCACCCAGCGCGAGGTAACGCGTTGCGGGTGTTACAGGTCGACGCGGATGTGCGCCTCATGATCTACCGAGACGGTCTGCTTCTGGCAGTCCCCCTACAGCGAACTTTGAATTGTTGTGATTCGGCCCTCTCAAGTCAAGCAATCCGTACGCTTTCTTGTATGTTTCGCCAACACCAGGTCGCCATTGGAAGGTTCTGACGGCAATGTGATAGCTTTCGCGCAGCACAGTCATATCAAGGAAGCCGCATGCGCAGGATGATCCTTTCGGTCGCCTTGTCGATGACCATGGGCCTGAGCGCCCACGCCGCCCAGATTTACAAATGGGTCGACGCCCAGGGCGTCACGCACTTCGATGCCACGCCGCCAGCCGGCCAGCCGGCCAATCCCGTCGACCTTCAGCAACCACCGCTGACGGGCTCTGTCGCCACGCCGACGGCGCCGGAAGCCGACGCACAGCAACGCGCCATTGATGACAAGGTCAAGAAAGAGATCAAGGTCAACGAAGCCAAGCGCAGTGCCATGTGCGAGGTGATGCGCACCAACCTGGCCCAGCTCAGGAACAACCCGCGCGTTCGCGAGCCGGTCGTGGGGGGCGGCTTCAAGCGCCTCAACGAAGATGAACGTCAGGTGCGCATCACCGAAGCCGAAAAGACGATCGCTGACTATTGCCGGTAAGCCCGCCTGCTGATGCAGGCGGACCGTGACTGGCTCAGCCGGCCTTGCCGATCAACTGATCGAAACGCTCCAGCAGGTTCAGCAGGTTGCGCGCCTGCTCCGGGCGTTCCACGTAGACCATCTCGGCCATTTCACGGATGCCGGAGGCCTTGGGCAAGGGCAAGTCCTGCTCAAGGATGACCTTCATTTTCGGCAGAAAGATCCATTGCAGCCACTGCTCGAACGTCAGGGTGTCGATGCAGAACGGCTCCTGGCTGGCCAGGGCCTTGGCGTCGGGCGGTGTACTGTCCCACCGCCCCCACTCGCGCAGCTCTCGCTCGATCAACAACAGATGGTCGGCCAACGCCGGCATACGCGCATCCATCAGAGGCTGACCCGGGCTTTCTGCCGCGCCTGGGCGGCACCGGCGGCATCACCCTGCTTCTCGCGCGACTGGGCGATCAGCTCCCACAGGCTGGCCTGCAGGCTGGGCCGACCGCTGGCGTAGGTCAGGGCGCGACGTGACAGTTGCTCGGCCTGGGACGCATCGCCCTGGGCCAGGCGCACCTGGGCCAGACGGTACAGCACCTGCGGCTCACGTGGTGCCACGCGCTGGGCGCGCTCCAGGCTTGAAGAGGCACCGTTGAGGTCGCCACTGCCCTGTTGCTGCTGGGCGGTGGTCAGCAAGGCCAGCACCGGACCGTCCAGCTGCTCGTCGGCCGACAGCGCACCGCGGCTGGCATTGGACGGAATCCCGGTCGGCGCCGAAGGCTGGCTGTAGCTGCTGGTGTTGAGCGGCGGCGCCTCGACCGGCGGCTGATAGGCCGGCGCGCTGCTGATCGGTGCCGAGTCGACACTGAACGGCGCCTGGCCGGCCGGGGCCGAGTAGGTCTGGATACCGGCGGCGCCCGCGCCATTGGGCACCATCACTGTCACGCCGGAGTCGGCAGGCACGGCCTGGGGCTGCTGGACCGGCGCGGTATTGGTTCGGTAGCCGGTCGTGCGCGCCGCATTGGCACGCTCGCTGTTGGAGACCCGGGAGCCGGAGTCAACGACCGGAATCGCACCTTGCGGAACACTGGCACACCCGCTGAGTACAGCCAGGGCAGTTACCGCTGGAATCCACCACTTATTCACATCAATCCCTCTTTGCTTAATTCAACCAGCCCTTGACCCAGTCCATGACGGACTCGTCAGAGGCGGGACCGCTGCCACAGGCTGCGCCCGGCACCGGTTCACTGCCGCGAATATACGGCATCTGCACGGCATTCGGGCAACTGGCATCGGAGCCCTGGCCGGTGCCGGCATCGACCCAGGCCCGGACCACGTTATCCGGCATGGCCATGTCCAGCGGCAACGGCTCGGCCTTGCGCATGAAACTGGTCCAGACCTGCAAGGCACCGCTGGCACCGGTGAACGGGGTCGTGCCGTTGTCGTCACGCCCCATCCACACCACCGCCAGCACATCCTGGCTGAAGCCGGCGAACCAACTGTCACGCGAGTCGTTACTGGTACCGGTCTTGCCGGCCAGGTTCAAGGTCTTGGGCAGTACGTTGTAAACCGACTGGCCAGTGCCTTCGCGCATCACCCGCTGCATGGCGTTCTGCACCAGATAGATCGCGCCCGGATCGAAACGCTGCTGGATCTGGAACGGATAACGCTTGAGCGGCTCGCCCTCGGCGGTCAGCACGCTGCGGATACCACGCATCGGCGTATTGAAGCCGCCACTGGCGATGGTCTGGTACATGGTCGCCACTTCAACCGGGCTCAACCCGCCGGCGCCGAGCAGCATCGACGGGTACTCGGGCCATTCGCGGCTGATGCCCAGCTTGTTGAGGGTCTTGAACACGTTCGGCACGCCCAGCTCCAGCCCCAGCTTGGCCGTCGACAGGTTGTAGGAATGCGCCAGCCCCTGGTACAGGAAAATATTGCCGTGCGCCTTGCGGTCGTAGTTCTGCGGTTTCCAGACCTGGCCATCGGCGCCCTTGACCTGGAACGGCTCGTCGGCCACCCAACTGGTCAAGGTGTACTTCTGTGGTTGCTCCAGGGCGGTCAGGTAGATCGCTGGCTTGACCAGCGAGCCGATCGGGCGCACCGCATCGATGGCGCGGTTGAAACCGGCAAAACCGGCCTTGCGGCTGCCCAGCAATGCCTGGACCTCACCGGTCTCGGGGTTGGTCACGACCATGGCCGCTTCCACCTCGTCGGCGCCCTTGCGCCCGGCCAGCCGCTTGAACGTCTCGTCCATGGCCGCCTGGGACTTCATCTGCAGGATCGGGTCGAAGCTGGTAAAGATCCGCAGCCCTTCCTCGGTCAAGTCTTCATCGCGGTAATCGTCACGCAACTGACGCTTGACCAGGTCCATGAAGGCCGGGAACGAGCTGTCGGCCAGGCTGCCGGTGCGGGTCACGCCCAGTGGCATCTTCTTGGCCGCCTCGACCTCCTCGACCGGTGCGACACCCTGCTGCGCCAGCAGGTCGAGCACCAGATTGCGGCGCTCCATGGCGCGCTCGGGGTTGCGCCGCGGGTTGTAGTAGGACGGCCCGTTGACCAGCCCGACCAGCAACGCCACCTGATGCAGCTTGAGTTCCGACAGCGGCTGACTGAAGAAATACTGGCTGGCCAGACCAAAGCCGTGCACCGCACGCTGCCCGTCCTGCCCGACGAACACCTCGTTGAGGTAGGCCTCGAGGATCTCCTGCTTGCTGTAGTGCAGCTCCAGCAACAGCGACATCATGGCTTCGGTCAGCTTGCGCGACAGGCTGCGCTCGCTGGTCAGGAAGAAGTTCTTCACCAACTGCTGGGTCAGGGTACTGCCGCCCTGGCGCATGCGCCCGGACGAGGCATTGACCCAGACTGCGCGGGCAATGGATTTGGGCGACACGCCGAAGTGGTGATAGAAATCGCGGTCTTCGACGGCAATCAGGGTGTCGAGCAGATAAGGCGGTGCCTGGTCGAGCTTGATCAGGATGCGGTCTTCGAGGTTCTTCGGGTACAGGCCGCCCACCAGCAGAGGCTCAAGCCGGGCCACGGCCAGCTTGCTGCCATTGGCCGACGCCAGGTCGGCGACGAAATCGCCCGAGAAGCGCACGCGAATCTGCTGGGCCGGATCGGTGCCTTCATAAAACTGAAAGCCGCGCGTGTTCAGCTCGACGGTGTTGCCGTTCACGGCAGCAGCGCCCGGGCCATTGGCCACGCTTTCGCGGCGATAGCCCAGGGCGTCGAGTTCGATCAGGAAGTCGTCGCGGCTCAGTTTCTGGCCCACGAACAGCTCCAGCGGCCGGGCATAGACCTTGGCCGGGATCATCCAGCGCTTGCCGGAAAACTTTTCCTGGACCTCGGCATCGAGGTAAATCGCAAAGCCGGCGACAATCACCACGCCGACGATACTGAGCTTCAGCGCCCAGCCCAGCAAGGTACGAAGACGGCCGGAAGCGGGCTTTTTAGGGGTGCGGGGAGTACGGGATCGAGTCATGGGCGCGGATTATACGCAGTTTGCGTGGGTGTGTTGAGGTTCAAGCGCAGCCACGCGCCAGCGGTTTGCAGCATTATGCCAAGCAGCCATAATGGCCGGCCTGAGCCCTTTATTTTCCAAATCATTCATCAAGGATCGACCGTGAGCCAGTCTCTGATCGCAGCCCTGCAAAACCCTGCCCTCTACCCGCATGCGGTAGAAGGTTTCCAGGTTATCGAAACACATATTTCGTGGGTGCTGCTCACTGGCCCCTATGCCTACAAGATCAAGAAGCCGATGAACTTCGGCTTCCTGGATTTCACAGCCCTGTCGGCGCGCAAGCACTTCTGCCAGGAAGAGCTGCGTCTGAACCAGCGCCTGACCGAAGGCCTGTACCTTGAGGTCATCGCGTTGACCGGCTCGGCCGAAGCCCCGCAACTGGGCGGCGACGGCGAAGCCATCGAATACGCCCTGAAGATGCGCCAGTTCCCGCAAAGCGGCCTGCTCAGCACCCTGCAGGCCAACGGCGAACTGACCATCGGCCACATTGACGAACTGGCCAGCCAGATCGCCCATTTCCATTTGTCGGCCCCGAAAGTCGGTGCCGAAAACGACCTGGGTTCGCCTGACAGCGTCATGGCGCCTGTGGCGCAGAACTTCGAGCAGATTCGCCCGTTCCTCAGCGAAAAAGCCGACCTGCAACAACTTGAAGCACTCAAGGACTGGGCAGAGTCGAGCTTTGAGCGGCTCAAACCGCTGTTGGTTCAACGCAAGGCCGACGGTTTCATTCGCGAATGCCACGGCGACATTCACCTGGGCAATGCCGCACAGATCGACGGCAAGGTCGTGTTGTTCGACTGCATCGAATTCAACGAGCCCTTCCGCATGACCGACGTCTATGCCGACATCGGCTTCCTGGCCATGGACCTTGAGGACCGCGGCCTCAAGACCCTGTCGCGCCGCCTGATCAGCCAGTACCTGGAACTGACCGGCGATTACCAGGGCCTGGAACTGTTCAATTTCTACAAGGCCTACCGGGCCATGGTGCGGGCCAAGATTGCCCTGTTCAGCATTCCGGCCGAGGCCGACGGCGTGCAGCGCGCCGCGTCCCTGCGCCAGTACCGCAACTACGCCAACCTGGCGGAAAGCTACAGCGCCATCCCTTCGCCGTTTTTGACCATTACCCACGGCGTGTCGGCTGTCGGCAAGAGCCAGGTCGCCCAACGCCTGGTGCAGTCGCTGGGCACGATTCGCCTGCGTTCGGACGTCGAACGCCAGCGCCTGTTCGCCGAAAGCGGCAACGAAGCGCGCTACGACGCTGCAGCCCATGAGGCCACCTATGCCCGCCTGCATGAACTGGCAGGCCAGGTGCTGCGCGCCGGCTTCTCGGTGGTGCTCGACGCCACTTACCTCAAGCACGCACAGCGCCAGGCAGCAGCCCATGTGGCGCAAACCTACGGCGTGCCGTTCCTGATCCTGGATTGCCAGGCTCCGCAGGCGGTTATCGAAGGCTGGTTGCAGCAACGCCAGGCCGAAAACAACGATCCGTCCGAAGCGACGCTGGACGTGCTCAACGCTCAACTGGCCAACCGCGAGCCGCTGAGCGCAGAAGAAACCCTGCTGAGCAAGACGATTCGCACCGACCTGAGTGACGACCTGAAGGCCCTGATCGAAAACCTGCACCAGCGCCTGCCAGGGCTGTGAAAACAGAGGGGGCCGTTAAGCGGGTAACGCTTCACGGCCCACAGTAGTGGCGATATAATGGCGCCATAAATCCAACAGCCTTGAGAATCGCCATGAGCCAGCCAAAGCAAATCGACTCACCGCTGTACATGCTACTGCGCAAGGACGATATCGAAGGCTTCAACCAGGAGAGGCCTTCCAAAGGCACCCTGGACATGCGCGGTGGCGACTTCCGGGGGCTGGACCTGCGTAACCTGGACACCGCCGGCATCGACTTCACCGACGCCTATTTCCGCTCGGCCGACCTGCGCGGGCTGGATCTGCGCAGCAATTCGCTTGAAGGTGCAAGCATCGCTCACGCGCAAATCTCCGGAACCTACTTTCCGCCGGAGCTGAGCGCCGACGAAATCCTCATGTCGGTCAACTTCGGTACTCGCCTGCGTTATCGCACACGCTGAAACCGGCAGTTGCAAACCTGCCTGCGCAATGCAGGCAGGTGACCGCGAGTCCCCTTCCCCCAAAAGTCTCTTCTCCAGCAGCACCCTTGCCGCTGCGGATCTTTGTACCCGTCGAAAGCGCCTGGAAAATCTCTGCAAAAAGAAGTGTTGACTTCGAAATGAGAATCGTTATGATTATCACAACTGGTCGCGAGACTGGTCGGTAACCTGAAAGACCTTGGTTCGGACTCTCAGATTATCTCCTCATCAGGCTAATCACGGTTTTTGACCCGGCTTTTTGCCGGGTCTTTTTTTGCCTGCTTAAAACTCATCGAAGCCCAGCAGCCCCAAGCGCGCCAACGCATCCCCCAACAGGCTCGAAGCGCCCAGGCGAAACCGCTGTGGTGTGAGCCAGTTCGGCCCGAAACGCCCCCTGGCCAGCGTCAGGAAGGCCTGAGCGTCGGCCACCGTGCGCAACCCTCCGGCCACCTTGAGCCCCACCTGCCCGCCAATCTCGGCAATCGACTCCAGCATGATCCGCGCCGCCTGCGCAGTGGCCGGTGCGACCAGGCGCCCGGTGCAGGTCTTGAGAAAATCGGCGCCCGAGGCGATGGCGGCCCGCGAAGCGCTGCGAATCAGCTGCGGGTCGCGCAAATCGCCGGTTTCCAGCGTGACCGTCAGTGGCGCACGGGACCCGCACTCGGCCTTGCACGCGGCCACCAGATTGGCACCGACCTGCACATCGCCCGCCAGCAAGGCGCGGAACGGGTAGACCACCTCCACCTCATCGGCCCCCGCCAGCAACACCGCCCGGGTCTGCTGCGCCGCCAGTTCGACATCGGGCCGGCCGGCCGGGAAGTTGACCAGGCCGATCACCCGCACATCCTGAGCCTGCAGACGATCAAGGGTGGTTCGCGCCAGACAGACGAAGTGCGGATAGACGCAGACCCCCGCCACTGGCCCGACCGGCGTCAGCGCGCTGCGGCACAGACTGACGATGCGCTGTTCGGTGTCTTCCTGGTGAAAGGCCAACAGCTCCAGCAGGCTGATGGCCTGGCGTGCTTGTGCCTCGTTGTCGACGGTCATTGCATGTGCCTCCACGGCGAAATCAGTGGGCAGGACAATAAACCAGCGGCCGCCGTCAGAAGCCGGCATACCAGAATCAGGGAAATCGGCTACAAGAATTCAGGAAGCTTCCGAAGCTGTCCGCTCGATCACAGAGCGCCTGGCGCCGATATAACGCGAACCGCAAAGAACGCCAAGGCATGCCAGAATGGCATTCAGAGTAATCAGATGTGTCGGTCAAGCCCCATGAAACTGCTGTGCCTTTCACACCCGCTCAAGGAAGCCCAAAGCCTGGGCTTCGAGGTCGACGGACAGGCGCTGTTCGCCATCCGCCGCGAGGGCAAGGCCTATGTGTACCGCAACCGTTGCCCACACCGGGGCATTGCCCTGAACTGGCAAGCCGACCGCTTCCTGGATGACAGCGCCAGCCTGATCCACTGCGCCCATCACGGCGCGCTGTTTCTGATCGAAAGCGGCGAATGCGTGGCCGGCCCCTGCGAAGGCCAGTCGCTCGACGCCGTGCGCTGCCTGGAGACTGCCGACGGCCTGTTCATCGACCTGGTGTCTTGATCTGGAAACAGTGAGAAGCCAGCCTTCGCGACCGTTGCCGCCCTTATAAAGCCTCAAATAACGTATTGATTTATTGGAGGTTAATTCACACCCGTAGGAGCGCGCTCTGCCCGCGACCGAGTGCGCAGCGCTCGCAGAAATTTATTAGACGCTGAAATTTTACGACTGCTGCGCAGCCGGTCGCGGGCAAGCGCGCTCCTACGGGTTTATAGCGGCTCCACACCAGGCTCCAGCACCTGCAAGCGCCTGACCAGGCGCACCTCTTCAGCGTTGATGTCCACGCCATACGCCAGCACCTGAACCCCTGCCGCCACCGCATCACCCAAGGCTGCCGCATAGGCCGGGTCGATTTCCCTGGCCGGACGCACGGCGTCGATGCCTGAAAGGTTCACGCAATACAGCAAGGCGGCGCGCACCCCGTCACGTGCCAGGGCAGCCAGTTCACGCAGATGCCGTGCGCCACGCTGGGTCACCGCATCCGGAAAGGCCGCCACGCAGGAGTCATCGAAGCCCAGCGTGACGCTCTTGACCTCCAGGTACAGATCGCCGTCAGGGTACTGCAGACGAAAATCCACCCGGCTTTTCTCTACGCCATAAGGCACTTCGCGCTTGAGCGCGGTAAAGCCGTTGAGTTCGTCGATAATGCCCGCGTGCAGCGCTTCCTCGACCAGCACATTGGCCCGCCCCGTATTGATACAGGCCAGCCGCCCCTGCGGGGTTTCGCTGATCTCCCAGGTGCCGGGCAACTTGCGCTTGGGATCATTGGAGCGACTGAACCAGACCCGGCCGCCTGGCAACATGCAATTGAGCATCGAGCCGGTATTGGGGCAGTGGATGGTCAGGCGCTCGCCGGAGTCGGTTTCGATATCGGCCAGAAAACGCTTGTAACGCAGCAGCAGCCGACCGCTTTCTAGTGCAGGTGAAAAGCGCATCAGCCTTGCCAGCCCTGCAAGCCATGGGCAATGCGCTCCACCGCCTGTTCCAGGCGCGGCAGGCTCTGGGTGTAGGAAAAGCGCACATGGTGACTGGCACCATGACGGCCAAAATCCAGCCCCGGCGTAAATGCCACATGCTCTTTTTCCAGGAAATAGCGGCAGAATGCGAAGGCATCATCGCCGAATGCGCTGATATCGGCGTACAGGTAGAACGCCCCTTCAGGCTCCACGGCAATGCCGAAGCCCAACCCGCGCAACGCCGGCAACAGATAATCGCGGCGCTGCCGGAACGCTTCGCGGCGCTGTTCGAGAATGTCCAGCGTCGCGGGCTCGAAACATGCCAGCGCCGCGTACTGCGCCACGCTCGACGCGCTGATATAGAGGTTCTGCGCCAGCTTTTCCAATTCCCCCACCGCCGCCTGCGGCGCCACCAGCCAGCCCAGGCGCCAGCCGGTCATGCCGAAATATTTCGAAAAACTATTCAGCACAAAGGCGTCATCATCGACTTCCAGCACGCTGCTGGCGTCCACCCCGTAAGTCAGGCCGTGATAAATCTCGTCCACCACCAGGTGCCCGTCATGGGCCTTGAGCGCCGTCGACAGGGACGCCAGTTCGTCGCGACTGAGCAGCGTGCCGGTCGGATTGGCCGGCGAAGCCACCAGGGCGCCGACACTGTCCTGATTCCAGTGTTTTTCCACCAGGGCTGCGGTCAACTGGTAACGCTCTTCGACGCCGACCGGCACCAGTTGCGCGGCGCCCTCGACCAGGCGCAAGAAGTGCCGGTTGCAGGGGTAGCCCGGGTCGGCCAGCAGCCAGTGTTTGCCCGCCTCCACCAGCAGACTGCTGGCCAGCAACAAGGCCCCCGAACCGCCCGGCGTCACCAGAATGCGCTGCGGGTCGATGTCCAGGCCATGGCGGGTGGCGTAGAAGCCGGCAATGGCCTGGCGCAGCTCCGGCAGGCCACGGGCGGCGGTGTAACGGGTCTTGCCCGCTGCCAGCGCGGCCTGCCCGGCCTCGATGATCGGCTGCGCGGTACTGAAGTCCGGCTCGCCGATTTCCAGGTGAATGACATCATGACCTGCGGCCTGCAGTTCATTGGCCCGTTCCAGCAGGGCCATGACATGAAAGGGTTCGATGGCGCGGCTGCGCGCACTGTAGGGCTGGGCCATGATGTTCCTTCTCTGGGTCGACTGAAATACGCCGGC
Organism: Pseudomonas ovata; assembly: GCF_003131185.1. Taxonomy (GTDB): domain Bacteria; phylum Pseudomonadota; class Gammaproteobacteria; order Pseudomonadales; family Pseudomonadaceae; genus Aquipseudomonas; species Aquipseudomonas ovata. The sequence goes on from NZ_QFFU01000041.1 coordinate 16,622, forward strand.
AGGCCAGGGCCGTCCGCACGCGTCGGCCATTCTACCCAAGGGCGGTCGATCACGCGGGCAAAGCGCTTTGAAACAACAAATAACCGGGCAAAAAACACACTACGACGCCTGACAATGACTAGAGTTCATCTATTGCAGGTGCATGTTAATGACCCGTTCACAGACCGGCGCCATGCTCGACAACCGGGAGTGGCGAACTGCGATTTGATCTGGTAAGTTCGCCGGCTTGCACCTGCAGGGCCGACGGGTGTCGGTGATGGAACATCCTGCGCAATAGATTAGAAAAGAGTGAGAGGCGGTCCATACATGCCCACCCCAGATAAGCAAAAGAATGTAATCAGCGGCCTCGAACCCTACAAGGCGACACCGGGTGAAGAGTACATGGGCGAGCCCATGCGCGCGCACTTCACCAAGATCCTGAACAAGTGGAAGCAGGACCTGATGGTGGAGGTCGACCGCACGGTAGACCACATGAAGGACGAAGCCGCCAACTTCCCTGACCCGGCCGACCGCGCCAGCCAGGAAGAAGAGTTCAGCCTGGAACTGCGCGCACGCGACCGTGAGCGCAAGTTGATCAAGAAGATCGACAAGACCCTGCAATTGATCATCGACGAAGAGTACGGCTGGTGTGAATCCTGCGGTGTCGAGATCGGTATTCGCCGCCTTGAAGCGCGCCCGACCGCCGACCTGTGCATCGACTGCAAGACCCTGGCAGAAATCAAGGAAAAGCAGGTCGGCAAGTAACATCGCCGGCATGAACTTAAAAGACGCCTCGGCGTCTTTTTTGTTTTCCGGCCCGTGACAGGCCAGTAACATGGCGCCCCATGAAAAACCCTCCTTATATCGGGCGCTTTGCGCCAACGCCCAGTGGCTACCTGCATTTCGGCTCACTGGTCGCCGCCCTGGCCTCCTGCCTCGACGCTCGCGCCGCCGGCGGCCTGTGGCTGATGCGCATGGAAGACCTCGACCCGCCACGCGAAGTGGCCGGCGCCCAGGCAGCGATCCTGCAGACGCTGGAAACCTATGGTTTCGAATGGGACGGCGCCTGCGTACGGCAAAGCGAGCGGCACGAGGCCTACGAACAGATACTGCAACGCTGGTTCAATCATGGCCTGGCCTATGCCTGTACCTGCTCGCGCAAGCAACTCGAACCCTTCAACGGCATTTATCCGGGCCTGTGCCGCAATCTCGGGCATGCGCCCGAGGCCGGTGCCATTCGCCTGCGGGTTCCGGAAGTGGAGTATCACTTCACCGACCGGGTCCAGGGTCTGCAGCGCCAGCACCTGGGTCGTGAAGCCGGCGACTTTGTCATCCGCCGTCGCGATGGCCTGTATGCCTACCAACTGGCAGTGGTCATCGATGACGCCTGGCAGGGCGTGACCGACATTGTGCGCGGCGCCGACCTGCTCGACTCCACGCCCCGGCAGCTGTACTTGCAAGAATTGCTCGGCGTACCGCAGCCTCGCTACCTGCATGTACCGCTGATCACCCAGCCCGACGGCCACAAGCTGGGCAAGTCCTACCGTTCACCACCGCTGCCCGCCGACCAGGCCACACCCTTGCTGCTGCGTGCCTTGCAGGCCCTGGGGCAACCCTTCGACACGCATCTGCACTACGCCACGCCGCAAGAACTGCTGGGCCAGGCGGCGCGCCAGTGGGATGCCGAACGGATCCCCAAGGTGCCGGCCATTCCAGAGGCCACGCTGCAAAGCCTTCAATAGACCGGGCCAGAGCCCTCGCGGCATACTGCGCAAAACGTCGCTTGCAGGTTGCCGGGCATTGGTTAACATGCCGCACCTTACCCGCCCCATAAAAGGGCAGGTCACCCATTACCCTGCGACGCACTGTGCGGCACAACCGGAGGCAGCATGTATATCTATCGGCTGGTCCTGCTCCTGGTGGTGGGCATCTACCTGTTTTCGCCCGCCATCATGGATTGGTGGATCGACGCCACAGGCGCCTGGTACCGCCCCTACATGCTGTGGCTGATCCTCATCGTGGTGACGTTCATTCTGCAAAGCCAGCGAGACGCCGATGAGCTTTAGCCTGACTTACATGCTGCTGGTCAGCGCCGGTTACCTGCTGGTGCTGTTCGGCGTGGCCTGGATCAGCGAACGCGGGCTGATCCCGCGCTCGATCATTCGCCATCCGCTGACCTACACCCTGTCGCTGGGGGTTTACGCCAGCTCCTGGGCGTTCTACGGCACCATCGGCCTGGCCTATCAGTACGGCTACGGTTTCCTGTCCAGCTACCTGGGTGTTTCGGGCGCCTTCCTGCTGGCACCGGTGCTGCTCTACCCGATCCTGAAAATCACCCGCACTTATCAGCTGTCGTCGCTGGCCGACCTGTTCGCCTTTCGCTTTCGCAGCACCTGGGCCGGCGCGCTGACCACCATCTTCATGCTGATCGGGGTCTTGCCACTGCTGGCCCTGCAGATCCAGGCAGTGGCCGACTCGATCGGCATCCTGACCGGCGAACCGGTGCGCAACCGGGTCGCCGTGGCCTTTTGCGCCCTGATCAGCCTGTTCACGATCTTCTTCGGCTCGCGGCACATCGCCACCCGCGAGAAACACCAGGGCCTGGTGTTCGCCATCGCCTTCGAGTCGATCATCAAGCTGGTGGCCCTGGGCGGCCTGGGCATCTATGCCCTTTACAACGTCTTTGGTGGCCCGTCGCAACTGGAAGTCTGGCTGCTGCAGAACCAGACCGCCCTGGCCTCGCTGCACACCCCGCTGCAGGAGGGCCCGTGGCGCACGCTGCTGCTGGTGTTCTTCGCCTCGGCCATCGTGATGCCGCACATGTATCACATGACCTTCACCGAAAACCTCAACCCGCGCTCGCTGGTCAGCGCCAGCTGGGGCCTGCCGCTGTACCTGCTGCTGATCAGCCTGGCGGTGCCGCTGATCCTGTGGGCGGGCCTGAAGCTGGGGGCGCGAACCAGCCCGGAGTATTTCACCCTCGGCATCGGCATGGCCGTGCAAAGCAAGTCCCTGGCCCTGCTGGCCTATATCGGCGGCCTGTCGGCGGCCAGCGGCCTGATCATCGTCACCACCCTGGCGCTGTCGGGCATGGCCCTGAACCACCTGGTGCTGCCGCTGTACCAGCCGCCCGCCGAAGGCAATATCTACCGCTGGCTGAAATGGACCCGCCGCGGCCTGATCATTGCCATCATCGCCGCCGGCTACTGCTTCTACCTGATGCTCGGCGCCCAGCAAGACCTGGCCAACATGGGCATCGTCGCCTTTGTCGCCACCCTGCAATTTCTGCCAGGGGTACTGTCGGTGCTGTACTGGCCGACCGCCAACCGGCGCGGCTTCATGGCCGGGTTGCTGGCCGGCATCACGGTCTGGCTCTTCAGCATGCTGTTACCGCTGCTGGGTAAGCTCGATGGCTTTTATTTCTCGATGCTGAACATGACCTATGTGCTGGACGACACCAGCTGGCACATGGCAGCCATCGCCTCGCTGGCGGCCAACGTGCTGCTGTTCACCCTGGTGTCGCTATTTACCAACGCCAGCCCTGAAGAAGTCAGCGCCGCCGAAGCCTGCGCGGTGGACAACGTGCGTCGCCCGCAACGCCGCGAACTGTTTGCCGCCTCACCGCAGGAATTCGCCACCCAACTGGCCAAGCCGCTGGGCGCCAAGGCCGCGCAAAAGGAGGTCGAGCAGGCCCTGCGCGACCTCTACCTGCCCTTCGACGAGCGCCGCCCCTATGCCCTGCGCCGCCTGCGTGACCGCATCGAGGCCAACCTGTCCGGCCTGATGGGCCCCAGCGTCGCTCAGGACATGGTCGAGACCTTCCTGCCATACAAATCCGGCAACGAAAAATACGTCACCGAAGACATCCACTTCATCGAGAGCCGGCTCGAGGATTACCACTCGCGCCTGACCGGCCTGGCGGCCGAACTCGATGCACTGCGTCGCTACCACCGGCAAACCCTGCAAGAGCTGCCGATGGGCGTGTGCTCGCTGGCCAAGGATCAGGAAATCCTGATGTGGAACCGCGCCATGGAAGAGCTGACCGCCATTCCCGCCCAGCATGTGATCGGCTCACGCCTGATCACCATTGTCGAGCCCTGGAAAAGCCTGCTGCGCGATTTCATCCACGAGCCCGATGAACACCTGCACAAACAGAAGCTGCAACTGGACGGCCAGACACGCTGGCTCAACCTGCACAAGGCCGCCATCGACGAGCCGCTGGCGCCGGGCAACAGCGGTCTGGTGCTGCTGGTCGAGGACCTGACCGAAACGCAGATGCTCGAAGACAAGCTGGTGCACTCCGAGCGCCTGGCCAGTATCGGCCGCCTCGCCGCCGGCGTGGCCCACGAGATCGGCAACCCGATCACCGGCATCGCCTGCCTGGCGCAGAACCTGCGCGAAGAGCGCGAAGAAGACCCGGAACTGGCCGAAATCAGCAGTCAGATCGTCGAGCAGACCAAGCGCGTCTCGCGCATCGTGCAGTCATTGATGAGCTTTGCCCATGCCGGCGCCCATCAGCACAGCGACGAGCCGGTGTGCCTGGCCGAGGTGGCGCAGGATGCCATCGGCCTGCTGGCCCTGAACCGGCGCAACTTCGAAGTGCAGTTCTACAACCTGTGCGACCCGACCCACTGGGTCGATGGCGACCCGCAGCGCCTGGCTCAGGTGTTGATCAACCTGCTCTCCAACGCCCGCGACGCCTCGTCCCCCGGCAGCGCCGTGCGGGTCAAAAGCGAGGCGTCCGAACATACCGTGGACCTGATCGTCGAAGATGAAGGCAGTGGTATTCCCAAGGCAATCATGGACCGATTGTTCGAACCCTTCTTCACCACCAAGGATCCGGGTGAGGGAACCGGACTGGGCCTTGCTCTGGTCTATTCCATCGTTGAAGAGCATTATGGACAAATCACCATCGACAGCCCGGCCGATCCCGAACGGCAACGCGGCACCCGTATCCGGGTGACCTTACCGCGTAATGTCGACGCGACGTCCGCCGTGAACCGAGACCGTCGAGAGAACTGAATCAATGCCGCATATTCTGATCGTCGAAGACGAAACCATCATCCGCTCGGCCCTGCGCCGCCTGCTTGAGCGCAACCAGTACCAGGTCAGCGAAGCGGGCTCGGTGCAGGAGGCTCAGGAACGCTTCAGTATCCCCTCGTTCGACCTCATCGTCAGCGACCTGCGCCTGCCCGGCGCACCTGGCACCGAGCTGATCCGCCTCGGTGAAGGCAAGCCGGTGCTGATCATGACCAGCTACGCCAGCCTGCGCTCGGCGGTCGACTCCATGAAGATGGGTGCGGTGGACTATATCGCCAAGCCCTTCGACCACGATGAAATGCTCCAGGCCGTGGCCCGCATCCTGCGCGACCGCCAGACCACCCATGGCCAGGCACAAGCGCCGGCCGGCGAACGCGCTGCCAACGGCAAGGCCGGCGGCGCGTCCGACAAGCCTGCCGCCGGCAACGCCAACGGCGAAATCGGCATCATCGGCTCCTGCCCGCCCATGCAGGACCTGTACGGCAAGATCCGCAAGGTCGCGCCTACCGACTCCAACGTCCTGGTACAGGGCGAGTCCGGCACCGGCAAGGAACTGGTCGCCCGTGCCCTGCACAACCTGTCGCGCCGGGCCAAGGCACCGATGATTTCGGTCAACTGCGCGGCCATCCCTGAAAGCCTGATCGAGTCGGAACTGTTCGGCCATGAAAAAGGCGCCTTCACCGGCGCCAGCGCCGGACGCGCCGGGCTGGTCGAGGCCGCTGACGGCGGCACGCTGTTTCTCGACGAGATCGGCGAACTGCCGCTTGAAGCCCAGGCACGGCTGTTGCGCGTACTGCAAGAAGGGGAAATTCGCCGGGTGGGCTCGGTGCAGTCGCAAAAGGTCGATGTGCGCCTGATCGCCGCGACCCACCGTGACCTCAAGACCCTGGCCAAGAACGGCGAATTTCGCGAAGACCTGTACTACCGCCTGCACGTGATCGCCCTCAAGCTGCCGGCCTTGCGCGAGCGTGGCAACGATGTGCTTGAAATCGCCCGTGCGTTCCTGGCCCGCCAGAGCGTCAAGGCCGGCCGCCCCGACATGAAGTTCGGCGCCGACGCCGAACAGGCCATTCGTCAGTACAACTGGCCCGGCAACGTACGCGAACTGGAAAACGCCGTGGAGCGCTCGGTGATCCTGAGCGAAAGTGCCGAGATCTCTGTCGACTACCTGGGTATCGACATCGAGCTGGCCCTGCTGGACGACGAGGAATTCGTCGGCCTGGCGCCACTGACCAGCAGCGTCAATGGCACCAACCATGAGCCGACCGAGGACCTGTCGCTGGAAGATTACTTCCAGCACTTCGTCCTCGAACATCAGGACCACATGACCGAAACCGAGCTGGCCCGCAAGCTGGGCGTGAGCCGCAAATGCCTGTGGGAACGTCGCCAGCGCCTGGGCATTCCACGCCGCAAAGGGGTCGCGAACGAGACGTGACCGTTTTTTCGGTAACAGTTCCCTCAGGGGAGCAAAAAACGTTACCGATGCTTTGCCAGTCGTAACAAAAGCCGGGGTTTACGGTAACGCAGCCCCGGCTTTTTTTCGCCCATTGCAAGGGCCACGCGCAGCAACCCCCCTGTTTACGGGCGTTTGCAAAAGTTGGCACAGGTCCTGCTATATGCTTAGTACAAGAAAAATAAAAACCCGATGTACCCACACAATAAAAACAAGACGAAACGACTCACGCATAACAAGAACAACACGGCGGAGGCGCAGCTAACTGATTCTTTTGGAGAGGTGTTGTATTTGGGGCTTGCCCCGCAACCAGGCCGAGAACAACAAAAACTACCACAAGGTAGCGCCTGAACTGGTTGGATCGATTGATCATTGCACCGCAGCGGCCAAAGCAATCCGTTTGCTCTTTACTCTCGGTTTGAGAGGTTTCACAGGAAAAACGCCTGTGAATGGGCACCCAACAAAAACAAGAGCCCGCACTCATAATAAAAATAAAGAGCACGCACTTTGGGGGAGCTTCGGCTCCCCTGGTAGCTTCTGGAGTCCGGAAGCCAGCCTTCCCTTCTCGAAAATCCCCCTCCAGATTGCCCCCGCGACGACGCTTCCTACACCATTGCACGATCAAATGCTAGAATCCCCGCCCATCATGCGGTCATTCCCTGTTTTGGCCGAATATTCCTTCAAACAGTGCATCCCATGCTGAAGAAGCTGTTCCAGTCATTCCGTTCCCCGCTGCGTACGCCGCAGCAACACATACGTTCCACGCCGATCGTGCTCAATAGCAACCAGCACTCGCTGCAACGTGCCCAGTTCAGCCGTCATGCGGTCAACATCGTCGAGCGCCTGCAAACCGCAGGCTACCAGGCCTACCTGGTCGGCGGTTGCGTACGCGACCTGCTGCTGCAGATCAATCCCAAGGATTTCGACGTCGCCACCAGCGCCACGCCCGAGCAGATCCGTGCCGAGTTTCGCAACGCACGCATCATCGGCCGGCGCTTCAAGCTGGTTCACATCCATTTCGGCCGTGAAATCATTGAAGTCGCGACCTTTCGTGCCAACCATCCGCACGAAGACGACGAAGAAGACACCAACCAGTCTTCACGCAACTCCAGCGGCCGGATCCTGCGCGACAACGTCTATGGCACGCTGGAAGACGACGCACAGCGCCGCGATTTCACCATCAACGCGCTGTACTACGATCCGGTCACCGAGCGCATTCTCGACTACGCCAACGGCGTACACGACATTCGCAACCGGCTGATTCGCCTGATCGGCGATCCACAACAGCGCTACAAGGAAGACCCGGTGCGCATGCTGCGTGCGGTGCGTTTCGCAGCCAAGCTCAATTTCGGCATTGAAAAGCACAGCACCCTGCCGATTCGCCCGCTGGCGCCGATGCTGCGCGATATTCCGGCAGCCCGCCTGTTCGAAGAGACCCTCAAGCTGTTCCTGTCCGGGCACGGCGAGATGACCTTCGAAATGCTGGTTGACCTTGAACTGTTCGACTCGCTATTCCCGGCCACCGCCAAGGCGCTGGAATACAACCCGACCTACACCCATACGCTGATCAGTCAGGCCCTGGCCAACACCGACCTGCGCGTGCGCCAGGAAAAGCCGGTGACCCCGGCCTTCATGTTCGCTGCCCTGCTCTGGCCGGCCTTGCCGGCCAAGGTCCTGCGCCTGCAGGAGCGCGGTGCGCCACCGCTGGCAGCCATGAACGAAGCCTCGCACGACCTGATCGTCGAGCAGTGCCGCAGCATCGCGATTCCCAAGCGCTTCACCCTGCCGATCCGCGAGATCTGGGACATGCAGGAACGCTTGCCACGCCGTGCCGGCAAACGCGCCGACCTGCTGCTGGACCACCCGCGCTTTCGCGCCGCCTATGACTTCCTGCTGCTGCGCGAAAGCGCCGGCGAGCAGACCGACGGCCTGGGCGACTGGTGGACCCGGTATCAGGATTGCAACGAGAGCCAGCGCCGCGACATGATCCGCGACCTGGGCACCAAGGAAGAAGCCGGCACCGGCCCGCGCAAGCGTCGGCGCAGCAACTCCAAGCGCAAGACCGGTGGCGACGGCGCAGGCGTGTTCGATGAGTGAACGCGCCTACATCGGCCTGGGCAGTAACCTCGCCGAGCCGGCCGCGCAATTGCGCCATGCCCTTGAAGCGCTGCAGCGGCTGCCCGGCAGCCATCTGGCGGGCGCCTCGTCGTTCTATGTCAGCGACTCGCTGCTGCCCGGCCAGCCGCGCTACACCAACGCGGTGGCCGCGCTGGACACCGAACTGGCGCCACTGGCACTGCTCGACGCCCTGCAAGCGATCGAGCAGGACCAGGGCCGCGAGCGCCTGGAACGCTGGGGCCCGCGCACCCTGGACCTGGATATCCTGCTGTTCGGCGATCACCTGATCGACGTGCCGCGCCTGCAAGTGCCGCACTACCACATGCACGCCCGCGCCTTTGTGCTGTACCCACTGGCCGAACTGGCACCCGACCTGCACCTGCCCGACGGGCGCACTCTGAGCCAGCTGCTGGCCGAGTGCCCGTTTACCGGGCTGGAGCGGGTGCCCGTTCCGTCTGGTCCGGATTCCTTGTAACCGTCGTGTGTCACCCGTTACCTTGCCAGCCGGTCGGGGTAACAACCGCAATTGACTTCATGCCCCTCCCTCACGAATATAGGCCTCCCGCCGCCAACCCCGTTGGCGCATGGGCGCGAAACAGGCCATTGCGAAACACCGCGCTACGACGGTGTGCCTGCTTTCAGGCGTGCTCGACTGTTCAAGCGCCTGGTGATGGAGGAAATTAAATGCCGGTTACAACCGTTACGTCGCTGCAGGCCCTCAAGCTCAAGGGTGAAAAGATCACCATGCTGACCTGCTATGACGCAACCTTCGCCCACACCGCCAGCACGGCGGGCGTCGAGGTGCTGCTGGTCGGCGACTCGCTGGGCATGGTCCTGCAAGGGCATGACAGCACCCTGCCGGTGAGCACCGCCGACATGGCCTACCATGTGGCCTGCGTCAAACGCGGTAACCAGGGCGCGCTGATCGTCGCCGACCTGCCCTTCATGGCCAACGCCACCGTCGAACACACCCTGCTCAACAGCGCAGCGCTGATGCAGGCCGGCGCGCACATGGTCAAGGTCGAGGGCGCCGCCTGGCTGGCCGACTCCATTCGCCACCTCACCGACCGCGGCATCCCGGTGTGTGCCCACATGGGCCTGACCCCCCAGACCGTCAACGTAATGGGCGGCTACAAGGTCCAGGGCCGGCTCGAAGCCCAGGCCCGGCAGATGCGCGCCGATGCCATCACCCTGGAGCAGGCCGGTGCCGCGATGATCCTGCTCGAGTGCGTGCCGGCCGAACTGGCCGAGGAAATCACCCATGCCGTAAAGATTCCGGTGATCGGTATCGGTGCCGGCAACGCCACCGACGGCCAGGTACTGGTATTGCACGACATGCTCGGCCTGTCGATCAGTGGCCGGGTGCCCAAGTTCGTCAGGAACTTCATGATCGGCCAGCCTGATATCCAGTCGGCCATCCAGGCGTACGTCAGTGCCGTCAAGGACACCAGCTTTCCCGCCCCTGAACACGGATTCTCGGCATGAACACAGTACACAGCGTCCAGGACCTGCGCGCCGCCGTGGCGCAGGCCCGCCAGGCCGGCAAGCGCATCGCCCTGGTGCCGACCATGGGCAACCTGCACAGTGGCCACACCACGCTGGTCAGTCGCGCCGGTGAACAGGCCGATTTCGTCGTCGCGAGCATCTTCGTCAACCCGCTGCAGTTCGGTCCCAACGAAGACCTGGCCACTTACCCGCGCACCCTGACCGCCGACCAGGAAAAGCTCCAGCAAGCCGGCTGCCACCTGCTGTTCACACCGGGCGTGGCCGACATGTACCCCAACGGCATGGACGACCAGACCCGGGTCAGCGTCCCACACCTGTCCGAGGGCCTGTGCGGCGCCAGCCGGCCAGGGCACTTCGAGGGCGTGGCCACGGTGGTCAGCAAGCTGTTCAACATGGTCCAGCCCGACGTGGCAGTGTTCGGTGAAAAGGACTTCCAGCAACTGGCTGTGATCCGTGCGCTGGTGCGCGACCTGAACATGCCCATCCGCATCATCGGCGAGCCCACCGTGCGCGCCGCCGACGGGCTGGCCCTGTCGTCGCGCAACGGTTACCTGAGCGACGAACAGCGCGCCGTTGCGCCCGTGTTGTATCAGGTGATCACCCGGATCGGCGAGCAACTGCGCCAGGGCAGCACCGACATTGCGCGCCCGCTCGATGAAGGCAAACAGACACTTGAAAGCGCAGGCTTTCGCGTCGATTATCTAGAGGTCCGCGAGGCGTCCAGCCTGCGCCCGGCCAGCCCTGAAGACCACGACCTGGTGGTCATTGCCGCCGCATACCTGGGCAAGACCCGGCTGATCGACAACCTGCACCTGAATAGCGTTTCCTGACGCTCAAATTGCGGGCACGGCAGTGAACCAACGCCCTGCCCGCGCTGCCTTATCGAGACAAACCGTCGGCACACACCGGCGGACCATGGAGTGACAAGCCCGGACATCGATGTGTTACTGAATGTCGAGCCCAGAACCTGCCGCGCATCACGCGGCTTTGAAATGTCCACAGGCCGTTCAAGTTAAAGGAATCCCCCAGCGATGGCGTACTACCGCAATCCTTCCGATGTGACCGCTCTGCCCGCTTGGCAGGCGTTGAGCCAACACCGCCAGGCCATGCAGGACTTCAGCATGCGCGAGGCATTCGCCGCTGACCCGCAGCGCTTCAGCCAGTTCACCCTCAGCAGTTGCGGCCTGTTTCTCGACTACTCCAAGAACCTGATCACCCACGAAACCCGCGACCTGCTGGTCACGCTGGCCAATGACGTGGGCCTGAAAGAAGCCATCAAGGCGCAATTCGAAGGCGAGCTGGTCAACTCCTCCGAAGGCCGCCCGGCCCTGCACACGGCCCTGCGCCGTCCGGTGGGCGACAAGTTGCTGGTCAACGGCACCAACATCATGCCCGACGTGCACAAGGTGCTGAGCCAGATGACCGAGCTGGTCGGGCGCATCCACGATGGCCTCTGGCGCGGCTACACCGAAAAACCGATCACCGACGTGGTCAACATCGGCATCGGCGGCTCGTTCCTGGGCCCCGAGCTGGTCTCCGAAGCGCTGCTGGCCTACACCCACAAGGGCGTGCGCTGCCATTACCTGGCCAATATCGACGGCAGCGAATTCCACGAGCTGTCGCAGAGCATCCGTGCCGAAACCACACTGTTCATCGTGTCGTCGAAGTCGTTCAATACGCTGGAAACCCTGAAGAACGCCCAGGCCGCCCGCGCCTGGTACCTGGCCCAGGGTGGCTCGGAAGCCGAGCTGCATCGCCACTTCATCGCGGTGTCGAGCAACAACGCGGCGGCCGTGGCATTCGGCATCCGTGAAGAAAACATCTTCCCGATGTGGGACTGGGTCGGCGGGCGCTACTCGCTGTGGTCGGCCATCGGCCTGCCCATCGCCCTGGCCATCGGCATGTCCAACTTCAAGGAGCTGCTGTCGGGCGCCTACACCATGGACCAGCACTTCCTCAACGCACCGTTCGAGCAGAACATGCCGGTGCTGCTGGGCCTGCTGGGCGTGTGGTATGGCAATTTCTGGGGCGCGCAGAGCCACGCGATCCTGCCGTACGACCACTACCTGCGCAACATCACCAAGCACCTGCAACAGCTGGACATGGAATCCAACGGCAAGAGCGTGCGCCAGGACGGCACACCGGTCGCCACCGACACCGGTCCCGTGATCTGGGGCGGCGTCGGCTGCAACGGTCAGCATGCCTACCACCAGTTGCTGCATCAAGGCAGCCAGTTGATCCCGGCCGACTTCATCGTGCCGATCGTCAGCTTCAACCCGGTGGCCGACCATCACCAGTGGCTGTACGCCAACTGCCTGTCGCAGAGCCAGGCACTGATGCTGGGCAAGACCCGCAGCGAAGCCGAAGCCGAGTTGCGCGCCAATGGCGTGGCCGAAGAGCAGGTGCAGAAACTGGCGCCGCACAAGGTCATCCCGGGCAACCGTCCGAGCAACACCCTGGTGGTCGAACGCATCAGCCCGCGCCGTCTGGGCGCACTGGTCGCCATGTACGAGCACAAAGTCTTCGTGCAGAGCGTGATCTGGGGCATCAACGCCTTCGACCAGTGGGGCGTCGAGCTGGGCAAGGAACTGGGCAAGGGCGTCTACCAGCGCCTGACCGGCGGCGATGAAGCGCCGGCCGAAGATGCCTCCACCCAGGGCCTGATCAACTACTTCCGCGGCCGCCACCGCGGCTAAAGCGAACCGCTCCTACGCTGTAAACACCGTAGGAGCGCGCTTGCCCGCGACCGGCTGCGTTAGCAGTCGTAAATTTGTGGCGTTTCATAGATCCCTGATGGGTTTGCAGTCGTAAATTTGTGGCCTTTCATAGATCCCTGATGGGTTTGCAGTCGTAAATTTGTGGCGTTTCGCAGATTTTGCGAGCGCTGCGCACTCGGTCGCGGGCAAGCGCGCTCCTACTTCCGCGGCC
>NZ_QFFU01000042.1 GCF_003131185.1 Pseudomonas ovata
AACCCCTCAATGCCGCTGAGGTAGTCCTTTACGACTGTGATTTTGAACTGCGTAGAGTACTTGCCCATGAAAAAACCCCAGGAAGTCAGATTGGTGTCCAACTTTTGGGGTGCAGATCACTTTGTAGGAGCGCGCTTGCCCGCGACCGGCTGCGTTAGCAGTCGTAAATTTTCAGCGGCCACACAATTTTTGCGAGCGCTACGCACTCGGTCGCGGGCAAGCGCGCTCCTACCCGGTCCCGTGTTTGCTTCGCGACAGCACTGCGCCTTGGCGGCGGGTAATCTCCTGCGGACAGTCGTCCGGCAGGTCTTGCACCCTTCCCCTGTAAAAAAGGCGCTACCCGCTGTTGCGGATAACGCCTTTTTTTACTTCACGCCCGGTTACTCCGCCAGGCTCTTGTTCACCACTTCATACACGTCCGACGACAGCTCACCAGAGCTGCGAATCCGCTCCAGCTCGGCCTTGAGCAGGGCCTGGCGGGCGCTGTCGTATTTGCGCCAGCGGGTCAGCGGCGACAGTTGGCGGGAGGCGATCTGCGGGTTGAAACCGTTCAGCTCGATGACGATATCGGCCAGGAAGCGATAGCCGGAGCCATCGGCGGCGTGGAAGTTGATCAGGTTCTGGCCGGCAAAGGCGCCGATCAGGGCACGCACCTTGTTGGGGTTCTTGATGTTGAACGCCGGGTGCTGCATCAGGGCCTTGACCCGCTCCAGGCCACCCGGCTGGGTGCTGCCGGCCTGGACGCTGAACCACTGGTCCATGACCAGCGGGTTGTCCTTGAAGTTCTCGGCGAACACCGCCAGGGCCTTTTCGCGCTCCTGCTCGAACGGTGAGTTGACCAGCACGGCCAGGGCCGTCAGGCGCTCGGTCATGTTGTCGCTGCTGTCGAACTGGTCGATGGCGGCGGCCAGCACCTCGGGCTGTTCGCTGAGCATCAGGTACGACAAGGCGATGTTCTGCAAGGCGCGACGGGCAAAGTGCTCGGCCTCGGCGACGTAGACGGTCTTGCGCGAGACTTCGCGGTTGGCCTGGTAACGCGCCCACAGGCTGTCGAACAAGCCGCTGGCGATCTGCCGACGGGCAAACTCGCGGGCGGCATGGATGGCCTCGACATCGGCCACCTGGCTGATCTCGGTCAGGTAACCCTCACCCGGCAGCGAGAGCATTTCGGCGACCATGGCCTGGTCAAGCTGCTCGTCGGCCAGCACCGTGCCCAGTGCCGTGACCAGCCGCGGGTCCATGACCAGCGGCTGGCCTTGCTGGTGCTGTTTCATCAGGTCCTGCAGCACCTGCACCGACAGTTGCTGGCCGGCATCCCAGCGGTTGAAACCGTCGCTGTCGTGCTGCATCAGGAACATCAACTGGTCGCGGTCGTACGGGAAGCTCAGCTTGACCGGCGCACTGAAGCCGCGCAGCAGCGACGGCAGCGGTTTGGCGTCGATGTCGACAAAGGTAAAGGTCTGTTCGGCCTCGGTGACCGAGATCACGCGGCGGGTGCCGGAAGCGGCCGCTTCGCCGTCCAGGCGCAGGGCGAGCTCAACACCTTGTGAATCCAGCAGCCCCAGGGCCACCGGGATCACGAACGGCAGCTTTTCCTGCTTGTCCGGGGTGATCGGGCAGCTCTGGCGGAAGGTCAGGCTGTAGGTGCGCGCCGTGCTGTCGTAGTGTTCGCTGACTTCAAGACGCGGCGTTCCGGCCTGGCTGTACCAGCGCTTGAACTGGGTCAGGTCGACACCGTTGGCGTCTTCCATGGCCTTGATGAAGTCGTCGCAGGTCACGGCCTGGCCATCGTGGCGCTCGAAGTACAGGTCGCTGCCCCGGCGAAAGCCTTCGGCGCCCAACAGGGTGTGGATCATGCCGACCACTTCGGAGCCCTTCTCGTACACGGTCAGGGTGTAGAAGTTGGAGATCTCGATGAAGCTGTCCGGGCGCACGGCGTGGGCCATGGGGCCGGCGTCTTCGGCGAACTGGTGGGTGCGCAGGTAAGCCACGTCCTGGATGCGCTTGACCGTGGCCGAGTTCATGTCGGCCGAGAAGCCCGAGTCGCGGTAGACGGTAAAGCCTTCCTTGAGCGACAGCTGGAACCAGTCGCGGCAGGTGACGCGGTTGCCCGACCAGTTATGGAAGTACTCGTGGGCGACGATGGCCTCGACGCGCTGGTGGGCGGCGTCGGTGGCGGTCTCGGCGCGGGCCAGCACGGCGCTGGAATTGAAGATGTTGAGGCCCTTGTTCTCCATCGCGCCCATGTTGAAGTCGTTGACGGCCACGATCATGAAGATGTCCAGGTCGTACTCGCGACCGTAGGCCTCTTCGTCCCAGCGCATGGATTTCTTCAGGCTGTCCATGGCGTGCTGGCACTTGTCGACGTTTTCCGGCTCGACATAGATGCGCAGGGTCACTTCACGGGCGCTGCGGGTGGTAAAGGTGTCTTCGATGCACCACAGATCACCGGCCACCAGCGCAAACAGGTAGGCCGGCTTCTTGAACGGATCTTCCCAGGTCGCCCAGTGGCGACCGTCGTCTTCCTGACCGCTGGCAATCGGGTTGCCGTTGGACAACAGGATCGGGTACTTCTGCTTGTCGCCGCTGACTGTGGTGGTGAAGCTGCTCATCACGTCCGGGCGGTCGAGGTAATAGGTGATCTTGCGAAAACCTTCGGCTTCGCACTGGGTGCAGAACATGCCGCCGGACGTGTACAGCCCCTCAAGGGCGGTGTTGGTTTCCGGGTGGATACGCACCGTGCTGTCGAGGGTGAAGCGCTCGCCCTTGGGCTGCACGGTCAGGTGGCTGTCGTCGAGCTGGTAGTCGGCGGCGGTCAGTTCGGTGTCGTCCAGTTGCAGCGCCAGCAGTTCCAGGTGCTGGCCATCGAGCACCAGCGGCGGCAGGCCCGCGCCACGCACCGGGTTGCGGCGCATGACCAGTTGCGCATGCACCAGGGTGTGGTCGTCGAACAGCTCGAAGGTCAGGTGCGTCTCGTCGATGAGGTACTCGGGCGCCTGGTAGTCCTTGAGATGGATCACTTGCGGTTGTTCGGTGCGCATGCGGAAAATCCCTATGACTGAAGCACGGCCAGTTGATAGGCCGTGTACTTGCGAATATTGATGACGCCGGTGTCGAAGATCAGGTACTGGCCCTTGATGCCCAGCAACGTGCCCTCGGCCACCGGGTTCTTGTCCAGGTTGAAGCTGACGATCTTGGTCGGGTAGGCCTCGACCGGATAGCGAAACTCCAGCGGTTCGGCGTCGTGCAGCAATTGGATGGCGTGCAGGCCAAACTGTTCCTGCAACGCAACAAGCCCCTCACCACACTGCTCGAACAGCTCGCTGCGAATCGCCTTGAGGTCCACCGGCGGGGCGTCGCCCTTGAGCAGCGCGCGCCAGTTGGTGCGGTCCGCTACCTGGCTGCGCAGCAGGTCTTCGACAAAGCCCGACTGCTGGCGGGTGGCCACGCGCAAAATCGGCAGCGCCTGGCTCGCGCCCTGATCGAGCCAGCGGGTCGGCAATTGGGAAGCACGGGTGATGCCGACCTTGATCCCGGACGAGTTGGCCAGGTAGACGATGTGGTCGGTCATGCAGAACTGCTCGCCCCAGGCCGGGTCACGGCAGGTACCTTCGTGGTAATGGCACTTTTCCGGGCTCATGATGCACACGTCGCACTGCGCCAGCCTGGTCATGCACGGGTAGCAATAGCCCTGGCTGTAGCTGGACTTGGTCTTGCGCCCGCAATGGCTGCAATGGATGGCGCCCAGGAACTCCAGGCGCAAGGGCTTGCCGATCAGCGGGTTGACCGCGATTTCACTGTCGCCCAGGCGAAAGGCGTATTGCACGAACGGCGCGTCGCCCTGACGCACCAACATCTTGTTGACGGCACCACGACCCAGTTCGATCAATGGATGGCATCCGACTTGAACAGGATATTGGCGATGGGGGCGGACTTGGACGCGCATTCCTGCGGCCCCATGTAGCCGGTGCGCTGGTCTTCGGGCAGGTTGCGCACTTCCCAGGCGATCAGCGCCTGCATCGACAGCTCGCGCTGCTCCTGGGTCAGCTTGCGACCGTCGGACCATTTGCCGATCTCGACGGCCAGCTTGAGGCTTTCATAGACATCGGGGGTGATGTTTTCAATCATTTCTGCAAAAGAGGACATGTTCAACACTCTCTACGGGATGGCGCCAGTTTAACGCCGATCGAGTGGCGGGGCACCGGGGATTGAAAAACTAGCGGGTGGAGCAGTAGGAGCGCGCTTGCCCGCGACCGGCTGCGTTAGCAGTCGTAAATTTGTGGCGTTTCATAGATCCCGGATGGGGTAGCAATCATAAGTTTGTGGCGTTTCCGAGATTTTGCGAGCGCTACGCACTCGGTCGCGGGCAGAGCGCGCTCCTACAAGGGCTCGACGGTTCAGAAATCCCGGGACAGTTTCACCTGCGCCAGTTCCTTGTCCATCGTGCGGCGGAAGATCTGCGGGGCGGCGAAGGTGTAAATGGCAAAGCCCAGCCACAGCCAGTCGATCATCTGCGCCACCTGCGGGTAGCCCTGGCTGCTGACGGTCAGCACGGTGACCCGGTAGCAGACGAACATGACCAGCAGCAGGACGATGGCGCGGGTGCTGCCGCGCTCGATCAGCCAGCGGTTGAAACGCCACCAGACGCCCATGAACACATTGCTGCGCGCCTTGACCTCGGTCAGCAGGCCCAGCGCCGCCACGCTGTTGGGGTCTTCCTGCAGGGCCCAGGCGGCGTGCTCGCGGGCACCCTGCACATTGCCTTCACGCAGCAGCAGATGCCCCAGCACCACGATGGCGCCAATGTGCGCAGGATCGGCCTGCAACGCCTGGCGGGCGTACAACTGCGCCTTGCCATAGTCGCCGCAGGCGCGGTGATAATCGGCCATGGCGGTCAGGTTGGCCGCGTCATCGGGCTGCAACTCCAGGGCCTTTTCCAGCAACGGCAGGCTCTCGCTCAACCGCCCGGTCAACTGGTACAGGTCGGCCAGGCTGCGGTAACCGCGCGGCTGCATGGGCTCCAGGTCGAGCAACTGCAACAGGTGCTGCTCAGCGCTCTTGAACTGGCGCGAGGCAACGTCGATCTGCCCGGCGGCGTAATGCGCCAGCGCCAGGCCCGGGTCATGGGCCAGCGCCAGGCGCGACTCATGACGGGCGGCGTGCAGGCGGCGCATGTTCAGCAGGCACACCGCCAGCAAGGAATGCGCCTCAGCCGACTCCGGGTCATTGGCCAGCAACTGGCGCAGACTGTCGATGGCCCCGTCGACATGCCCGGTGTTCAGCCGCTGATAGGCGACTTCCAGCAAATAATCGTTGTTCATCAGCTCATCACCAGAAACCAGAGGTCCGAAGGCACCAGCTTGAGCACCGCACCGCGCAGCAGGAACGCCCCGCCCAGCGCCACCAGCGGCGCAAAGCGATTGAGCTGGCCGCCGTAGTACTGATACAGCTCGATGGTGGCGCTTTGCTGGGTGAACAGCACATAGCCGATCGACAGCTTCCACACCACCATGATCAGAATGGCGTATTGCAGCTGGATCTGGCTGTTCAGGTAACCGGTGTTGAGCAGCCACAGCAGCGCCACGGCGATGATCACGCTGCCGACCAGGCCGACGCCCGCCCAGATCCACTCCTTGACCCGGTTGGGGCAGCCCACGGCAATGGAGTTGAGTACAAACCACGGCAGGCCCAGCCACAGCCCGCCCATCATCAGGCCCAGCAATGGCCAGAACGGTGACACGGCAAACCTGGCCAGCGCCCCGGGGCGCGGTTCGTCTTCGATGCGGTACACGCTGTCAGTGGCCATCAACGCCCCTTGCCATGTTTGTCGAGAAAGGCCAGCACTTCATCGTATTGGTTGCCTTCGTTGGCATAGCGCGCGTAATTGCGCGCCGTGGTCAGCCATTCCAGGGTGGTGGCCCGCACTTCCTTGAGCGCCTGCTTGAAGTGCCGGTCGCTGATCGGCTGTTCGCTGCCCTGCCCGATCGACTCTTCGATGGCTTCGTCGGCGGCGGTTTCCACCAGTTCGCCCAGGTCGGCGCCAGAGAACCCCGAGGTGTTCTTGGCCAAAAAGGCAAAGTCGATGTCGGCGGCCAGCGGCCGGCCCTTGACCATCAGTTGCAGCATGGTCTCGCGCGCCACACGGTCCGGTGGCGGCACGAACAAGGTGCGATCGAAGCGCCCCGGCCGGCGGAAGGCCGAGTCAACCGACCACGGCACGTTGGTTGCCGCCAGGATCAGCACGCCCTTGTTGTCGTTGGTAAAGCCGTCCATTTCCGAGAGGAACTGGCTGACCAGCTTGGACGAGGTCGAGTCGCGGGTATTGGAGCGTTTGCCGCCCAGCGCCTCGACTTCATCGAAGAACATCACCGCGGGCGCCTGGGCCCGGGCCTGTTCGAACAAGGCATGCAGCTTGCGCTCAGACTCGCCGATGTACATGTCCAGCACGTCGGAGATCGCCACGTTGAAGAAAGTGGCCTTGCACTCGCCGGCCGTGGCCCGCGCCAGCATGGTCTTGCCGCAGCCGGGCGGCCCGTACAGCAGCACACCGCCGCCGACACGCTTGCGAAAGCGCTCGAACAGGCCGGGCTTCTGGTACGGCAGGATGATCTTCTTGTGGATGGTCTTTTTCAGCTCGTCCAGGCCGCCGATGTCGGCAAAGGTGACGCGCTCGTTTTCCGGCACCAGCAGGCGGCGCACTTCGGTCTGGTCGGTGTCATCGTTGGAGATCACCCGCAAGCGCGGGCGGCCTTCTCCGCTGTTGATGTCGGTGACCGAGACGTTAAGCCGTCGCCACAGCGCCATGTCTTCCAGCGCCGGGTTGGCATTGATGGCCGCCCGGTACTCCACCAGCGCTTCGCGCTGCCGCCCCAGTTCGGCCAGGGCGCGGGCGCGCAGCAGTTGCATCGGCGGCGCGTCGCCGGTGGCCAGGTCCAGGGCCTTCTGCGCGTTGCCGGCCGTCAGGTACAGCTGCGCCGCCACCGGTTTCAGGGGTTCGTGGCCGGGCTGATCGAGGTCGTCGGGCAGCAGCTTCAACCCGCGGGCCGTGTCGCCACGCTCCAGGCACGCCTTGAGCAGCAGGCCGATCAGCGCGACGTTGCCGGGGGATGCCAGCAGCGCGGCTTCCAGTTGATCCAGCGTCGAGTCATCCATGGTCAATCCTTGTGACAGCCAATGGCTGAGTGAATGGGCAAACAGCGTTTACCGGCTGGCCTCGGGGCGTTGGACATCGACCCAGACGAATTTGTCCGGGTCGATCTGCGTTTCCTGGTCCAGCCGGTAGGCCACCAGCTTGCCGTACAGCACGGCGCTGTAATCCAGGCAGGCCAGGTTGGGCCGGATCGGCGCCGGAATGCCGCTGCGCCAGTAATGGCCGACGAACAACAGCGGCTCGTCGATGCCGTAGCGCAGCAAGGCGTTCTTGTCCGAGGTCGACAGCGGCGTCTTGGCCACTCCTTCAGGCAGCGCGTCAGGCTGGAACACGATGTCGCCATAGGTCTGCGGGTCGTCTTCCCAGAACTTGGTGCGGAAGAACTCGCGGGTCAGGCCGTCGCCGCCGGTCAGGGTCAGGCCGTGCGGCAGGCGCATGTCGGTGCCGCGCAGCAGGCGGTTAAAGACATTGCTGGCAAAACTGCCGGGAATCGCCGAGGCCTGGATGAAATGCCGGTCGATGCGCCCGCAGCCATGCAGGCCGCGCAGCGGCTCGATCAGGTTCGGGTCCCAGCAGGCATGCACGGCACGGAAGCGCCCGGCATCGATGAACAGCGGCAACTCGTAGAACCAGTCGATGAACTCGCGCCACTCGTGCGGGTACTGCTCGAACTGCGCCAGTGTCTCGCCGATCAGCTTTTCATGCCGGGGTGTGTGCTCGCGTACGTAGTGCTGGCCGCTCTGTGGCAAGGCTGGCGTCACCCAGCCCAGCGCGTTGAATTCATGGTTGCCCATGATGCACAGCGCCTGGCCGGCCTGGACCATGTCGCGCACGATGTGCAGCGACTCGCGGATGCGGGGGCCGCGGTCGATGATATCGCCCAGAAACAGCGCCATGCGCCGGGGATGACGCCACACGCCCGCCTCACAGCGATAACCGAGTTGCTCCAGCAGTCGCTCCAGGGTCTGGGCACACCCGTGCACGTCCCCGATCAGATCGTAGCTACGCGCGGGATCGAGCATCAGTCGTCTCCTCTCCCACCGAGGCGACTGCCCCAACCGAGTTTGGTACGGCACACTTCGTAATAGTTGTGATCCAGCGGATGGATCAGGCGCAGCTTCTGCGACTTCTTGCTGACCGTGACGGTGTCGCCCGGCGCACAGGTGAAATGGTTCTGGCCGTCGCAGGACACTTGCGGGTAGATGGTCATGTCCTTGGCCACCACGATCTTCAATTCACTGTTGCCGTCCACCACGATAGGCCGGCCCGACAGCGTGTGCGGGTACATCGGCACGATCACGATGGCGTCGAGCTTGGGGTGCATGATCGGCCCACCAGCCGACAGCGCGTAGGCGGTCGAGCCGGTGGGGGTGGCGACGATCAGGCCGTCGGCCTTCTGGCTGCAGACGAACTGGCCGTCGATCCAGATCTCGAACTCGATCATGCGCGTCGACTTGCCCGGGTGCAGCACCACATCGTTGAGCGCATCGCCCTGGCCGATGGCTTCGCCGTGCCGGCGCACCTCGGCCTGCAGCAAGAAGCGGTTCTCGACCAGGTAGTGGCCGTCCAGCACCTCGGCGACCTTTATCTCCAGCTCGTCGGGGCGGATGTCGGTCAGAAAACCCAGGTGCCCACGGTTGATGCCCAGCACCGGCACATTGTGCCTGGCCAGCGCCCGCGCCGCGCCCAACAGGCTGCCGTCGCCGCCGACCACGATCACGAGATCACAGACCTCGCCAAGCATCTTGCGCGACGAAGTCTGCAGGCCGTGGCCGGGCAAGACTTCGGCAATGGTGTCTTCGAGGATCACATGCAGATGCCGGTCCAGGAGGAATCTCTTGAGTCGGCGCACCGTCTCCAGCACCTGGGCACTGCCCAGGCGACCGATGATGCCGATATTACGAAAATGCTCCATGAGGCTCCTGCTAGGTCTGCAAAACAGTGTCAAGGCAAGGATTATGGCGAAACGCCCGGTACGCGGCAAACGCGGCCTTGATTATCGACCCGCGCGGTGACAGTTGCAGGAGCGCGCTTGCCGGTATGCCGGACCACCGCGACCGGCTGCGCAGCAGGCGTAAAATCTCAGCGCTCAATCACCCTCTCCCAACACACTCAACAACCCCACCTTATCGATGAACTCGACAATGTCCGGCACAGCGCCCTCACCGGCCTCACTCACAGCAGCAGACATCATGGCGTCCTGCCCTGAAACCTTGTACGCCTGATGCGCGAAGAACCCGGTGACCAACAGCACGAGAATCAGGCTGTCTTGCTCGATGCTGCCGGCGGCAAAGTTGCGCTCTGCCAACGGGCCATTTTGCAACTCATCGCAATCAAGGTAATGGGCCAGCGCGGCGCCTGTCACCGTTCGGTCAGACAACCATTGCCAGCAAAGGTTGATGGCCTGCTTGCAGGTTTCATGGGTGGCGACGGATGACTTGAGGTTGTCCAGCGCGTGATCGAGCACGAGCAGAAAGACAGTGGCCTTTTTGATCCAGGGCATGGCGTGGAGGTGGCTTGAAATGATTGCTTTGCGGGTCACAAGCGTTTCCTTGTGGGCGTTAGCCCATTGATTCCGATCGAGCCTGATCACCTTGCCAACGATCTGTGGGGGGCCATCAACCGAGCAAAAAGTCTTGTGTATCCACAGCCTCTACAAAGCCGTTGGTGACCAGAACACCCAGGCCAAGCTCAGGATCAAACGTCGCATCACCAATAAACCCCACCTGGCGTACACCCTCATCAAAGGCATACATGACTTTAATGCACCTCAAGCACACCAGGTCACGCATGCCCTCTACCTCACGCACGCTGGGCGCCCTGGCATCAACCTCATGAGCATCAAAACAGGCTCGGTAGGCGCAGAGATGGTCCAGGTAATGCTTGAGAATAGCCTCTTCTACCTGTGCACAAATCGACGCTTTGTTTGCAACAAACTCGCGATACGCAAGCCGCTGCGTTTGCGAGATGGGCGCGTCATCAAAGGTCTGGATAACCAGTTCTACGTCAAGACGACGCCCAAGAAAGACCACCTCACATACACCCTGCCAAATACCGTCGAAATGCAGCTCACCAAAATCCTGATCCTGAATAACACTCATCGCCTGCCCCTGACCAAGCCTTCAGAGCCGCAATACCTTCAAGGCACCCAGCGCCTGACAACCAACATCATTTGAATGCTGATCGGACAGCGTGCCATGGAGATAATTCAGGTGACGGTGACACGGCCATCATCAAACGAAGCAAAAACAGCCCCTGTTACACCCGCTGCTTCAAAACGCTTTTTTACTGCTTCGCTGACAATGATTGCCCCAAGGTCGTGTGCAAGCCTGAAAATATGACGAGAACCGGCTTTTCGACTATCGATTTTCAGGTTGAAGAATGCACGCTACTCGCCGCCCCTTTCTGGCCTGACGGGATCATCGACTTCGTATTGACGGTATTCAGACGGTGCTTCATCGACGCAATCAATTGGCGTTTCAATGATCATCAAAAAGTAATCGCCACACGTGCTTGCACCTTCTACCTGCACCGTTTCAAAAACAACATGGCAGTAAGGTTCATCGACCTCGGGCAACCCCGCCAGCGAGCGGACGGCCTTCGCGCTGAGAACGGGGGCGCTGGCGTAACCGTGAGCCCTGTGATTTTGCAGGACACGTCACTCCACAAGTAAGCGTTCCCTAAACCTCACCGAACTCACTCTGGAGGGTGCGTTCAGCCAGGGTGTGCGGGTGAAGGCAGGGATACGTTCAATCCAGAACGCATCTTAACTATCGGGCAATACGTTATCCAAATAAGCCGCACGCTCCAGGCTCATCCCCGCCACACAGTTATTAATCGTTGTCAGGTAAGCAGCCTGCCCAACCTCTATTTCAAAGGCTTCAAGTGCGCAATGGGTATCACGCCACCTTAGCCATGCGCGCTGAGAATCTTTTAGCTTCGCTTTGAATTCATCACCCCGTCCAGTATCTGACCGATACTGAAGTTGAGCCCTGGCTATTAATTTTTTATAACTGTCGTTTAGGCGGGCATCGGCATTATTCTTTTCTGCCTTTGCACACGCGTCAACTTCTTGGCTCGTAGCGCTAGTGATGCACTCAGCATGCGCTGGCAGACAATAAAGCGAAGCTAAAACCAAAATAACGCTAACATTTATTTTCACATCAGACGCCTAACGATTTTTTGAGACAGGCAGCACGGTTCTGCCATTTTGCAAACACCGCCGCCGGTGTACTCGGCCGCTGAATCAAGGGGTTCTGTCATGACTGCATCCCGCCAATTAATAGCAATGGTCAGTGGTTGAAACGCTCGCAGCTTCCTTGCTCAGGCGTTTTAGATTGTCGGCGGCCGTTTGATTACCTAGGCGGGCAGCCAGACGGTAACACGCTATTGCTCTGTCTAAGTCCATTGTTTTTAGCTCACCTGTTTCCAGGGCGTAGCCCAAATAATTAGTCGCATCGGAAGATCCCATGGACACTGCACGAACAAGCTCATTTTCAGCCTGCTCGGGGTGCTGACACGGGCCATCGGCTGCAACGTTATTGCCATAACAGTAGAAACCCGACAACCCGGCCGCGCCCTCTGCGAGCGTAGTGGAGGCCGCCTTGAAAAGCGCCTCGACCTTTTCCGTTTCCAGCTGTGGTGCCATCCCGGAAAGGCTCAGACTCGCAGCGTTCAAACTTGCCTGAGGATCTCCCGACGCCGCTGCACACACGTAGTTTTCCAATGCGGCCTCAAAGAATTCAGCGCTCAATGGATACTGCCCTGCACCGCCCAAGCCAGCGTATGCGCTACCGCGCTGGAAGCAAAAATGCTCACGACGGTTCAATGTTGGCTGGACGGCTGCTGAGAGATCTTTCTCGCGTATCGACCAATCTTCCATTCCTGCGAGCACCCAGCATGTTTGACGAGAAAAATTGAAGACTTTGATCTGGCTATTACCAGCGCGTTTATCAATAACCCTGGCATGATGATCGTCTACCGCTTCAATCTGTACACCGTCAGTCTTGCCCGAGGTGATGGGATCCATCAGTGGGTAGGCCAACGATGCATTCGCTACATCAGTCGTTTGAGGTTCGAACCTATCGGTCCGTCCTGCTGGCTTCAAAACCAAAGCCTGCACCCTCACCGCCGTAAAGCGTTGCTGCACTTCAGGTGTGGCAGAAAACACCGTAAGAAATTTCGGAAAATCCTCAGACGGACAGGTTTCTGCATACGCACGGTCAAGAAATCCTCCCCAGCTACAGGCTGCAACTATTATCGCGAATACGTTAATTTTTCTGGAAACACGATTCATGTCAATCACTCGGAAAACACGGCAACAGGGACGTATCTACCTCTTTTGAACCCGCTAATCAAGCAAAAATGATGAGAAGTAAAACGACAATTTTTTAGCCTCAAGACCAATCAATTGATAACGCATCCTATCGAAGCCAGAATCCAGTTTGTTAACGTTCATGTGCATCAGCTGAGTTAATCCGCCGCCAACATCACGGGCCGTAAACCGGCTAACATCAATGAACTTGATGCTCACCACACCAGCCCCTAACTTTTCAGAGGCCGAAATCGATAAAGATAAATCATAAGCCATTCCGTCAATATTCAACTGAATACTGATTGCATGCAAGCAGTTGTTAGCAACAAGCCATTCATTCAACTCTGGAAGACCCGTCACTATTGATTCTCGTCTCTTTCCCATTGGAGCCATAGCCTGGACCCTACTTATAAGTAGGCGTGTGGGGGTCGGAATGATATTCCGCAGGCTTTTCTTGGCTTCCATAGCCGTGATTAGTGTAATTCGTTCTTTTAACCTGACGACCAACACCGAAACTGGGCTATTGGTGATTGGCGAGAAACCATCAACTCGCTCACCATTCATCCACAATTCAGGGCTTGCAGTAAGTAGATTAAACAACGCCGGCACGAGGCCGGTGTCAGATCAACTCGAAACCTCTACACATTAGGTGCACCGACTAAAAGCCAAACGCAAGGCCGCACCTACATCGGAAGGACTACTACCGCTGGGGATAATGACATAGTCACTCTCACTCAGTCCCTTACCACTCCAGGCTTCTAGCTTTTCGTGATGGCCAGGACGAATAGTTATCTGGCCTCCCTTACTTTCGATACTGCATTTTTTCATATCTTTAAATAACGCACGCTTATTCTTGTAGCTGTAGCGCTCCAACGTACCGCTAACCCATTGATCATATCGTTGGTTGGTCAAGTCGTAGTCGTATACATCCATATCAAACGTAGCTTCAGGATGAATCCAAACATCCTGACGCAGCTCGGGAAGCACAAATCGGCTATGGGCCAACGCATCCAATACTACAACACCTAACGCTTGATCACTGATTTCAGGGCTGGCGTGATGCTCGACACCCTGTGGATCAGCTCCACTACTCCGATAGCCAGAATAAGTTTTAACGTAAATAAACTCCTTATTGGCCCCTGCATCCGCCCAGGCTGTTTTCACGACATCGTTCATTTGAATTCACCTTGGTAATTTTTACCGTAACGCCTTTGCTCTGACCCTATTCAACGGCTCTATTGATTTGTTCCCACTGAGCGCTAGTCGTGGCTTCAGGAATAGCCACTTGTAATTCGCGAGCGGTAATTTTACTTGAAGCAACTGTCACACCCTTCAATCCAGATTCAGAAAATTAGCAGCGGCATCAATATTAACTTTGAGCGATGAATACACTTGGCTCTGATTAGCAAGTTTGGCAGCA
The DNA here is from genome assembly GCF_003131185.1 of Pseudomonas ovata. Classification (GTDB taxonomy): domain Bacteria; phylum Pseudomonadota; class Gammaproteobacteria; order Pseudomonadales; family Pseudomonadaceae; genus Aquipseudomonas; species Aquipseudomonas ovata. The sequence goes on from NZ_QFFU01000042.1 coordinate 13,885, forward strand.
GTCGTTGTATCAAGTGTTTTGGCGCTGATCGATATACCAGTGGCCTCGTCAAAAAAGTCAAACGTCTTGAAGTTAGGCGGTGGTCGAGAACCGGCTGGCAGTTGCGTCCCAAGATAACCCTCCCGAGGCATGCCTTGTCTTTTAATTCCCTTACCCCACACAATACCTGTTGTAGCCCGCTCTATTGTTCGTGCTGAATTCGCAGCCTTTGCCGCCGCTGCCCTCTCTGCAGCTGCAAGCCCCGCCGTACCGCCAATGAGTCAACATCAGTGAACGCCTGACCACCCATCTTACCTTGCGCTGTTACTTTCGGAGCAGTAGCTTTTTCACCAACTTATTCGTGAGAAGCTAAAGTCTTAGTCGCCTGATGCAAAGTAGCCATGAGGTCCTCAATATTAAAACTCCATTTACCGCCCTCAACGGGGGGATAAATTTCTATTTCAATTGGTCTTCCTGGCTCATGTGATACCTCAGCCAACTGACTCGACCCCGCCCAAATCTCGAACATGCAATTCTCTCGATCTGGGGGGCTTGTGATCACAGTAGATAAAAGATTCATGGCTTCGATGGCTCCTTTGACACCGGCTATTCAAAACGACACTGAAGTGGTCATTTATCAAGCCCAATTTAATTCAGGCTCAACAGTACAATCAAGCCCAGCAGAAACAAGAGTATTTTTAACCTTTAAAACCTCCAAAGCCTGCCCAATAAACACGAGAGAAATTCCTTTCTGGAGAGTCTTTCTGCACGTTAAAAAATTATGACCCGCCACTTCAGATACGGCTCTTATATGGGCTTCATTTTTATAGTCACCACTACAACTAACTTCATACTTCGCTTCATCAACCTTAATACCCGAAATATGTGTAGTCACTACAGACCAGCCACAATCAGCACACCTTAACCCTTGAGCGCTACCTTCTTTTAAGTTCTCTAATCTCCCCCCGCATCGCTCACACACCATAAAGTAGTTCTTTTTCATTCTGCCTTACCAAGATAGAATATTTTAAACACCCCCTGACTCGACAAATCAGGGACATTAAACAATGGTGAACTCTGACTCAACGAGGAACGTGGAGCAACTATCATCTTACCATCACCATAAGCCCACACCAATTTAGTTGGGGCTTTCACCGGCACTCCCATTTTATTTGCCAAGTTTTGAGCAAATCCAGTATCACACGCCCAAGTATCACACGATAGCAAGCGGATTGGCTGCCCATTTGACTTCAATTTTATGGACCTTTCCATATCCGTATTTTTGGGATATTTTTCCTGTCCAAGTATTCAAAACAGCGTTTTCTTTTGACATTCCATCGACAATATTCTTTAAATATTTGACAGTGTTAACGCTGTCAGTACCCGTCTCCCAAGCCCCGCGGACTTGGTTAACCTGGATTCCTTCGTTGCCGAGGCGTTGCATTGCGCTGGCGAACATATCAGTGCCTGATGCATCGTAAAAGGGGTGATTTTGTGCCGCACGAATCTCAAACCCCAGCACTCCCGCTTTATCCACATTCACAACCAATCCTGCTACACCCTCAGGATCACCATACTTGAGTTGGACCCCTCCATCTTTAGATACGCTCATCATGAATTCATTTGTAACATCAATTTTTGGGATGGGTGGTTCAATTCTCCCAAGTTCTTTTTCACCAACTACGGTGAAATCAAAACCACTGGAAAATTTAAAATTGCTCCTTCTACATAATCCCAAGATAGGGCATGCAATTTCTTTGATACGCGCGGATCTATTGGCATTAGTAACATCAAGAAAGCCTCCAGCTCTTCACTATACTCAATTCCTTTTATGCCTAAATTATCGTGCAGCCTTCCAGAATACTCACTTTCAATGCCGTCATTCGAAAAGACATAAATTATCTCAGAGGTAATATCTGAGTAAACAATTGACTGAACAAAAACCTTACTGCTTATAGACGGAATGACCATTCCACACATCCTTAAACTCTTCAACGCCCATTTTGTACTGCGTACCATTAAAAGGATCTTTAATCAACACCCTGCCAACGGCATCTACTCCATCAACAACGACCCAGTGCCCTACTTTATTTCCAGAATCCCACATCATTGCACTCCAAGAGCCAGTTTTATTGAGTGCATTGAAGCTAGATACATCGACTGCATTCCCAACCCAACCAGAATCAACTGTATTCAATTTTCTCGCCAAGGAATTCATGGAAGTAAGCTCGGTTCCAAGATCAACCTGAGAAGTAAGAACACCTCGATCCTTCAACGTATCCGATCCATGATCCCCACCTACCGCAAAGCAGGGATCAGGTTTACCGTGGCATCTCTGGCGAGCAGTTCCACGGCAGCAGCGCTTCGTAGTCTGCTACCGAAGAGGCATGCGGCA
>NZ_QFFU01000043.1 GCF_003131185.1 Pseudomonas ovata
AAGCGCTTTGCCCTGCGCATCAAGGACGACGGCAGTTGTGGCCTGACCGGCACTGACGACGTGGCCCGGGTGACCTTCAACGGCACCCCGGACACCACCGGCAACTACTTCGGCGTGACGCCGACGGCCGATGGCGCCAAGGGCGTTGCGATTGTGATCAAGGACAAGACCGGCGTCTCCATCGCTCCTGGTGACGAATCGGCCGCCTACGACCTGATCGAGAACGGCACCACCGACATGGCCTTCAACGCGTACTACCGTTCGGTCGAAGCCACTGTCAGCGCGGGTGTCGCTTCGGCTGACGTGCAATTCGTGGTTGCCATCAACTGATCCATCACCCACAGCCGCTGTACGTCGAGCCCGATGGCCTGGCGTACAGCGGCACGCAGGAACCCTTTCGATGCTCGCCTTGCCAACAAAGCCTCATGGCGCCCGGTGGATCGCAGCCCTGTGCCTGGCCTGCGCCGTGCTGATCGCCGACCTGCGCGCCAGCCACGCTGCGCTGTCCATCAGTGCCACACGCGTAGTGCTTGCCAGTGACAAACGCAGTGTTGCACTGGTTGTCAGCAACCCCAGTGACCGCCCGTTCGCCGTACAGACCTGGGTCAACACGGCCGCCGACGACGACAGCAGCGCTGTGCCCCTGATTGCCACGCCGCCCCTGTTTCGCCTTGACCCCGGCAAGGAGCAGCAGGTGCAGATCAACGGCCTGCCCAACGACCTGCCCCACGACCGCGAGTCGCTGTTCTACTTCAATGTGCAGGAGATTCCCCAGGCCGCCGATGACGGCAATGTGCTCAATATTGCCTTGCGTACCCGCATCAAGCTGTTCTACCGCCCCGCCTCGCTCAAGGACAGCCCCATGGCGCGCCTTCCCGACCTGCAATGGTCGATCGAGCAGGTCAACGGCCAGGTCCACCTGGTGGCGCACAACCCCAGTCCGTTTCATGTGTCGTTCGCACGCCTGGAAGTCCAGGGCCACGGCAAGACCGAGCAGCTCAAGGCTGCCGACATGCTTGAACCCCTGGCCACGCGCCGCTATCGGCTCAGTGCAACCCGGCCCGGCACCGGCCTTGCGGTCGTGTACACCGCCATCAATGACTACGGTGGCAGCAGCCTGCCGGTAACCCTGCCCATCCGCGTCAGTCCCTGACCGCCCGGCGGTCTCGTCTTTTTCAGGAACACACCATGATGCTTTTCCCCGGACGCGGGCCTGGGCGCTTTCGCGTGCGCCCACGCCTGGTTCATCTGCTGTGCCTGGGCGGGAGCACCTTGCTGCTTGACGCCAGGCTGGCGCTGGCGACCCAGGATATCCAGTTCAATAGCGGCTTCATGCGTCAGGGCCAGGCCCATGCCGCCGATGCCGGGCTGCAGGCGCTCATGGCCCTGGGCCGTGGCCAGGACCTGGTGCCCGGCAAGTACTGGGTGCAGGTCCACGTCAATCGCCAGTACTTCGGCGAGCATGAACTGAGCTTCGAACAACACGCCGACAGCGCCCGCCTGCTGCCCTGCCTGAGCCCGGCGCTGCTGGAACAGATGGGCCTGCGCCTGCAGAGCCTGACCGAGCCCCTCTCGGAGGCGACCGCCTGCCTGCCACTGCTCGATGTCGTTCCCGAGGCGCGCCTGGACTTCGATGCCGGCACCCTGGCTTTGGCAATTTCCATTCCGCAAATCCATATGCGCCGCCACAGTGCCCGGCAGGTCGATCCTGCACAGTGGGACAATGGCATCAATGCGGCCTTTATCAACTATCAGGCCTCGGCCATGCAAAGCACCCACCGTCGTGGCGGCAACCGCAGCAGCGATGACCTGTACCTCAACTCCGGCATCAACCTGGGCGCCTGGCGCTTGCGCAGCAACCATTCGCTGCAACACGACGAGCATGGCGAACGCACCTGGACAAGGGCTTATACCTATGTCCAGCGCGACCTGCCAGGCACTCGCGCCGCCATGACCCTGGGCGAGACCTTCACCGGCGGCGACGTGTTCCGCAGCCTGCCGATCAAGGGCCTGCAGGTGCGATCGGATCGCGAGATGCTCGACGACAACCTGCAGGGCTATGCACCGATCATCCGCGGCGTGGCGCTGAGCCGTGCCAAACTGGAAGTGCTGCAGAACGGTTATCCGATCTATTCGACCTATGTCAGCGCCGGCCCCTACGAGATCGACGACCTGACCACCGTCGGCAGTGGCGAACTGGAAATCGTCCTGACCGAAGAAGACGGCCAGGTGCGCCGTTTCAGCCAGCCCTACTCGACGATCAGCAACCTGCTGCGCGAAGGTGTCTGGCAATACAGCGCCGCGCTGGGACGTTACAACGGCGCGACTGAAACCACCGAGCCGCTGTTCTGGCAAGCCACCGGGGCCTGGGGCCTGGGCTGGAACTCGACCCTGTATGGCGGGGTTCTGGCGAGTGATTTCTACCGCGCCACCAGTCTGGGACTGGCTCGCGACCTGGGCAGCGTCGGCGCACTGGCGCTGGACGTCACCCGTTCCGAGGCCACCCTCAGGTCTGACCAGGACGCTGCCCCTCAAGGCCTGAGCTATGCCGTGAAATACGGCAAGGCGTTCACCAGCCATACCACGCTGCGCTTTGCCGGTTACCGCTACTCCACCGAAGGCTACCGAGACTTCGATGAAGCCGTGCAGCAACGCGACCATTCGACCCGGTTTCAAGGCAGTCGACGCAGCCGCCTGGAAGCTTCGGTGCATCAGCGCCTGGGGAGCAACAGCAGCCTGAACCTGACGCTGTCCAACCAGGACTATTGGCGCAGCGACTACCACCAGCGCCAGTACCAGCTCAACTTCAGCACCCGGCGCGACAAGGTGACCTATAACTTCTATGCCTCGCAGTCGCTGAGCGACAAGCGCGGTACAGACCGCCAGTTCGGCCTGAGCATTTCCATGCCGCTGGACTGGGGGCATTCGAGCAACGCCACCTTCGATCTGTTCAATAACGGCGAGCGTTACAGCCAGCGAGCCAGCCTGGGCGGCAGCCTGGACGAGAACCGCCTGAGCTACCGCGTCGGCGTCAGCAACGAACTCAACCGCACCCAGGCAGCCTCGCTGTCGATGGGTTATCAAGGCCCTCATGCCAGCTTCGGGGCTGGTCTGACCCAGGGCAGCGAGCACCGCAGCCTGTCGCTCAACGCCAGCGGTGCAGTGCTGCTGCATGCCGACGGCCTGGCGCTGGGTGCCAGCCTTGGCGAAACCAATGCCCTGGTGCAGGTGCCGGGCATCGGCGGTGCTGGCGTGGAAAACGCCATCGGCACGCGCACCGACGCACGGGGCTACGCACTGGTTTCACACCTGCGCCCCTATCGCGTCAATCCATTGGTGCTCGATACGGGCGAACTGGGCCCGGAGGTAGAGATCGACAATGGCATTAGCCAGGTGGTCCCCAGCCGCGGCGCGGTGGTCAAGGCCCGGTTCGATGCCCGCAAGGTCACCCGCCTGGTGCTCACCGTGCGCCGCCCGGACGGAGTGCCCCTGCCTTTCGGCGCACAGGTCAGCGACAGCAAGGGCCAGGCGCTGGGCATGGTCAGCCAGGCCGGTCAGCTGATGCTGGCCACCGGGGAAGAACCGCAAGTGCTGGAGGTGCGCTGGGGCACCGACACCCAGCCCCAGTGCCGTCTGTCCATCGACCCGGCCGGCATGCCGCAGCGTGAGGGCTATCGCCTGCAGGAGGTGACATGTCGCTGAACCCTTTCCAACCTTCGGCCAGGAGCCAACCACGCATGAAACGCACTCGACACGCGCTGCTGTCCGGGCTGGCCCTGGCCATGGTCAGCCCGTACTTGTGGGCAAACCAGAGCCCGTCATTCGGCTGCTACTGGAACTCGGGCAGCGGCCAGATGATTCTGAACATGGACCTGGGCACGCTTTATGTTCCACGCGACGCACCGGCGGGTACGCCCATCGGGCCGATCGACAAACGCTACAGCCAGCAGGCGCCAGGCGCTGCAAGGGTCGACTGTACGACTGATGAGCATGCGATGCAAAACCTGATCTTCCAGGCGCTGGCCACGGCACCGGTCTTTCCAGGCACTTTACCCCCTGTGGGCGGCGAAGATGTCACCGGCAAGATCCTGCAGACCAATATTCCGGGGGTGGGTGTACGGATCAGGCTCGGCCCGCCTTTCCGTGGTGGCGCGCGGAACTCCTTCTGGCCCACCGAAGGGCATACCGTGGTGCCCTACCAGGCTGAACGCACCCCCATACAAATGCTCTCGACAATCCCCATCACGGGCCTGATCAGCAATCTCACCCTGGTCAAGACCGGGTCGATTCCGGCCGGCGCTCATTCACTGGACGGCAGCGAGCTGTTCAGCGGCCATGTCACCACCCTTGGCAGGATTTTCAACCTGGGTCTCACCGGGACCGTGGTCCAGGCACAATGCAGCGTCAATGCCAACCCGGTCAGCGCTGACCCGGTGCGGCTGGGCGACTGGAGCACCACTGATTTCACCGGTCCCGGCTTCACCACCCCGGTGGTGCCGTTCAAGATTGCCTTGAGCAACTGCGAAACCGATCCGGACAGTGCCGATTTTGCCATGGCGCATATCCGGCTGGACGGCATCAACGGCTCGCAGCCGGTCGGCCCGCCAGGCAGCGGCGTGTTCAGCCTGACCAGCGATTCGAGCGCGCAAGGGGTCGGCATCCAGGTGCTCAAGGCCGACGGCAGTACACCGGTGGAGTTGAATACCGAAGTCCCCCTGATGCCTATTGCTTCCGGGAACATGACCCTGGATTTCAATGCCCGCTTCTACCAGATCGAGCCCAGCGACGCCGTGCGCCCTGGCCTGGCCAAGGGCGCACTGAGCTTTACCCTGACCTATAAGTAGCAGGCATGAGCAGCGTGTCAGTTGACCAGCGTGCAGTTGGCTGAAACAAAGCTTTTCCAGGTCTGCCCACCATCGAAACTGACCTTGGCCTTGAACTCCATTGATCCGCCGATCTTGAAGTCATCAAGCTGGTCGAGCGATATATCGCCCGTCGGCAGTACATCGACGACCGACGCGACGGGGTGGTCTTTCAGGATCACCACGTCGTGGGCAGCGTCCGATGCGTCGACCCCGTGCGCCGACACGCTGACGAGCTGGCCGGCGCCCATGAACGGCCAGCGGGACAGGCTGAAGTTGGCCTTGTTGCCGTTATCGCGCACTCTTGCCAGGCTGATCTGCCGGTTGATCAGGCAATCGCACTGCAATGCGGGTAAACCGGTCAGATCGTTGATTCTCAGCTTGCTCCTTATCGACTCATGCGACTCAGGCACCTGCACTTCGAATACCTCGTAGTACACCGGCACATCCGTCTTGCCGATCTGCGCTGCCAGCTTATCCTTGGGCACAAGGTATTGCCGGCTCCCGGGAGAGGTCGGCTCGTCGGTGCGAAAGGACCACTCGCTGCCCGGCTCGGCCCATTGCAAGTACACCTCATCGTCGTCATAAAGGATTGCCTCCTCGGGAATGATGACGGTGGCACCGTTGATGGCCTTGAACGGGTCCAGGGTCCAGTTGCTGCCGCTGCCGCTGGCATCCTTGATCTTGGGTGCAGGCAACTGCCGGGGTGGCCGGTTGGCCTCGACCTTGAGCTCCTCTGCACGAGCCGCCGGCGCGGTATTACCGGCCCGGTCCTTGACGATATACGTGGCAAAGCGCTGACCGTTGCCCCGCTGGCGGATCATCGCCCCGTCGAAGTCGATTGTAATGGGTTGATCAAGATCGGCCTGGCTCAGAGTACGTTCGTCTACCCGTTCACGGCCGGTCACCAAATTGCTCCAGTACCAGGTGATCACATCGCCGGGCCGAGCCCCCTGATAGTCAGGCACCCGCGCGCTGAGCAACTCATCGTTGGCGACGAGCCAGGAATGGGTCACACCGCCGCTGATGATTTCAGGCGGGAAAATCAGCGGGCCTTCGTTGTTCAGAACCGGAGGGGTTTTATCGATGGTCAGGGTCAAGGGGTCGGAAGGCGAGCTACCACCATTCCAGCCGGTCACGACGTAGCACAGAAGGTGACTGCCGTCGCTCAGGCTCGCCACAGGCACTTCGAAAAACAGCTCACCCGGATCGATGGGGCTTTCCCAGACCTTGCTGTCGATCAGCCTGTCATCCCAGAACAGCTCCAGCGTTTCCGGGTGCTCGGGATTCGGATTGGAGTTTTGCCACATCGGTATGTCCACGCGCAGGGGATTGGACAACAGCGCAACGGGCAGCAGGTTCGGTTCACCGCCGTCAATATTTTCCAGCAGGCCGTCGACCTGCGGCAGCGGCAGCGGTCCGTCGCTGCCGCGCAAGCGCATGCAGATCCAGTCGATCAACGAAAACAGTGGCATCGCCCGTCCTCCGTGACGGTTAATGTTTACTGATATGTATCGACAGTAGACCGGCCCCCCCCTGCTGACTACTGGTACAAATGTCAGGTTGACACACGCCGGGGTGGCCAGGCTCTACCAGGCGTAGCGGACCCCCAGATTGGCACCCCAGGGTTGCTCGAGGCGTGAGCCGTTGCTGTACTCAAAGTCGGCGTGGACCTGCAAGGCTTCAGAAAGCCCCAAAGCGACACCGACGCCCAGCTCGGCACGTGAGCCGGACAGGTTGTTGTCGAAGCGGTTGCCGTTGACTTCAACCTGATTGTGCTTCACGAACTCATGGGCCAGTGCGGCTCGCCCATAGGGCTGCAGGGTGCGGCCCTGGCCCAGGTCGAAGTCGCGTCCAGCGGTGGCGCCAAGCTTGCCTGTCAGAGAGCGGGCACGCTCGCCCTCGGCGCGCATGCCGTTGTCGAGGGTGTAATCCTTGCCCTGGAAGACGACCGCCGCCAACTGCGCATAAGGCTCGACGAACCAGTTCTGATCCAGCTTGATATGCCGACCGGCTTCGGCCGAGGCACCCGCTCCCCAGTTGGCATAATCGCCCTTGGTACGCGTACCGTCGCTCAGGTTGACATTGGTGCTGTTACGCAAGTGATTGAGCTTGAGTACGCCATCGAAGTAGTAGCCTGTATCGGTGTCGAGCCACGTGGCGTAGGCCCCGGTGGAGTAGCTGTCGACCTTGCCGGATGAACCCCGGTCCAGATCAAGGTCGGAGGTACTCTGCCCGACCATGACGCCTGCCAGCCACTGACCGTCGCCCAGTGGCAATGCGGTGTCGATGCCCAGCGACACGCCATGCTGGTTCTGGCGATAGCCGACGCCGGCGGCACCTTGCAGGTCGAACCGGTTACTGTGGGCGCGTATCCACACGCCCGGCTGGCCGCCGTGCATGCGCAACTCGCCCATGCGCGAGCGCAACGTGCTCATCTCGCCATACCAGACGGTAGGTGCTGTGTTGAACAAGGCGATGACCGAAGCGGTACCCGGGCTGACCGTACGGCTGGAGGCATCGAGAAACCAATCGTTTTCACCTTGCTTGATCAGGTCATAGGACCAGGTGCCCAGGTCCACGGGCCCGCCGGCCAGGGTGAAACGGGCATCACCAGCGCCGGCATGCACCACATGCAGACGCGCATCGGCCAGTGGATCGGTGCCGGTACTGCCAATGAGCACACTGTGCTCACCGGTCGCGTGCCCGGTGATGTCGAGAAAGTCGGTCTGCGCCTGGGAAAAGTCGACATCCATGACGAAAGTCCCGTTGCCGGACAGCTTGTCTACCGACAAGCGGTAGTAGTCTGCCGCCTCGCCGAACCTGATCGAGCCACCGTCCATCGCCAGGTTGGCAACCTGTCCATCGCCCACCATGTTCCAGCGTGCCTGGCTGTTGACGGCCAGTTGTGCGACGTTTTCCAGGCGCCCGGTCAGGCTGGCCTGGTTCTGCAGGGTCAGGCTGGCAGCGCCGCCTTGCTCGACAACGACATCGCCGGTCAACTGGCTGTTGTCCACCGTCAGGTCAGCCGTGGAGCCGGTGGCGACTTCCATGAGCCGGCCATTGCCGCCCACCAGCGTAGAGCCATTGCCGACCTTGATGGTCGCCTGGCCGGCAAGGCCCGGCATCCCCACAGCGATGGCCGCGCCATCGACTCCCTTGACATGGGTGCTGTCCAGGGTCAGATCGCCTTTGGCTCCAACTGAGTCGGCGAGCAGACGAATACCGTTCATTTGCCCGCTGATGGTACTGCCGTACGCTGTGGCACGCCCATTACCGATCACCTCAAGCCCGCGCCCTGAAGCACCACTGCCGATAAGCGTGGCGCCTTCAAGGTGCAGATCGCTCAAGGTGCTGACCAGAGCGCCGCGATTGGTGCCCGAGAGAGTAGCGCCGATCACCGTGGCCCTGGAGCCGACCTGACGGTCGGCCTCATGCCCCAGCACCAAAGCGTCGGTCTCACTGGTGAGGGTGCCGCCATTGATCCACGCCTCGGCACCCAGCAACTGAACGGCGGCGCGGTTACCCGTAGCGGTCACCGTGGTGGTGTTCAAGGTCAGCCGGGCACCGGTCTGTGTGGTGATGTCCAGTGTCGAAGCTGCATTGGCGGTCAGATGCCCAAGGCTGCCGATCTGATAACTTTCCAGGGGGTTGGATACAGTGATGGTTTCAGGGCCATTGACAGGCCGGGCGGCAACAGAGGTGCCATACAACACCAAGGGCACCACGACTGTTAACTTGATGTAACACGCTAGAGGTTTCAACGAACACTCGATACTTACTGCCATATTGATATCTCTAGTACAGTCAGGAATGTAATACCCCGCCCCTGAGCACCGCGTACTAAAGCGGCCCCTGAAGTGACGGGGCCGCGATACTACAGACCTAAACCTTAGTTAAATGTAGGAACATTCTCACAACGGTGAAGGATTATTCCTCGCTCGACTAAACTACACCCGGCCTTGGTCCGACTTCCATGCCACCCCGTCATTCCAGCCAATTATTTTGCGATAACTTTCGTCATACTTATTACACGACTGCGCATGGCTTTACTGCAAATGGCCAGCTTTTATCAGGGGGTCGGAACAAGTGGGCAAGCGCCGCCGGGAACATGCAACGCCACAATGGCCTCGACTACTTCAGACGTCAGTTCTTCGCCACTGCCAGGAGCGATAAACGTATAAGAAGCTCGCCCGCGGCCATCCCCGACTTGCGTATAGATAGGCAGCAGGTGGGTATCGTAAGGCTCTACCAACCAGACGAATCCCGTGACCGGTGTTGCACCGCCCAGGGTTATTTCTGCGGATTTTGCGGTGCCCGGTACTTCATCCTCACCCGCGAACCCTTCAACGGCTGTCCACGTCAGCGTGACCTTGTCACCGTCTTTCAATTGGTATCTGGACAAATCCGGGACCTTGACGCGCACGGCGGGCTCGCCCGTCGCCGGGTTGGCCGGGTCGGCATACAGAGAATCGCAGTTGATGACCGCGTTATTGTAAAGCCCTTCGAATGCCGGCTTTTCCGGTACAACAGTAATGGCATCCACATTCACCGGGGTCATCGGTGAGCTCTGGTAGTTTTCCGAACCCGGGGCATGGATACGATAATGCACGGGCAACGCGGGATGGTTACCGGCGTTGGCAATGTAACTCCAGGGGATTTCCACGCTGATTTCATCGTTACTGGCATCGGTGTCCTTGACGACATACCGGGCCTCGCTGACCTCGGTGCCTGCCCAGAAGAAATCGATCTCCTCACCCTCTGCCAAAGGCGTATAGAGCTCAAATTTCAGATCGGCGGCCTGATTGGCGTCGGCTCGGGCCAGGCTGTCCTGCACATTCGAGGTCTTGCCAAAGACGCGGGCGCGCGTCAACTGGCCGTTGACCGGGTCAGGCCAGTCCGGGTCGGGGTCCGGAACAGGGTCGGGGCCAATATAAGAAAAGTCGACGTTGACGCTGATGGCCTTGACCTCGGAAGGCTTGGCGCCGCGCAGCACCCGGTAACTGACGTTGGTGACCTGCTCGCCACCGGCCGTACGGTCATACGCATCGCGCAGCACCGTCGAAGGCACGGCAATATCGAGCGGAAAGCGTGGCGACACGCCGATTTCGGACGAGCTGAACACCTGATCACCCCAAGTCAGCTCGATACGGTCGGTTTTCTTCCAGTCATCAAAGGTCAGAATCTGCACACTGATACCCGCCCGTGCGTCGGCCAGATCAAGCACGCCGTCGGCGGCCAGGGGAACGATCGGGTCTTGCAGGTCGCTCGGTAAAGGCCCCAGGGCTACATCGACCTTGTGATAATTCGAAAGGGGCGAACGATTACCGGCCTTGTCGAACAGTACATAGAAGGCGTAGTAGTCCTTGTCTTGAGACTGTTTCAACATGTCGACCGGATAAGCCACGGTCTTGTCCGGCAATACATCAATGTAGCCAACAGGCGACGGCAATTGATCAGCGTCATCCGGCAATGGCGTGGTCACCCAGTAGAACGCCACCTTGTCGCCGCGCTGAATGTCTGCATAGTCCGGCAATGTCCCGGGTATCTCGTCGGGATAAGTAACCAGAACATCATCAGTCAGTTCCTGGACCGGCAGGCTCATGGCCGCCGGTTCAGCGTGCCTCCAGGGTGGCAGGGTGTCGCATATCACATTGACCCCGCCTGACTTCGACCTGCTTCCGTTCCACGCTTCCACGACATAGCGCAATGAATAATCGCCGTCCGGTTGCAGACTGGCGTTGGGCACCTCCAGGTGCAACGGAAAAAGAGCGGGATCGACCGGTCCTTCCACAACGATGGAAGCAACCTCCTGATAATCGCCTTCAGCTGGCGTTGCACCAGGCGCCCATTGCAGACGCACCGTGTCTTGCTGCGTGGGCGGTGGCAGCGATGACCATGCCGGCACGCTGACCGGCAGATTCTGCTCCCGGACCAGATTGCCCTTGAGCGTCCCGTCGGCCGGATCGGCCAACCATGTGGCATCGACAACCGGGTCGGCAAGGTCATCCCCGACCTCGGCGATTCGCCGGGCTTTCTGCAAACGGTATTCATCACGCACCCTTTGCGCTTGATCAAGGTTGCGTCGGGTTTTCGAAGCTGTCATTACCTGCACTCCTGTGGCGAATGTATGACTCCTGTCACCATTTAACTGCGCCGGTCATCAGGCGGGTACTCCTACAATTGCTAGGATGGCAATTTGTATCCCCCCTGATACATTGGCGACATGCTCTGGATATTCACCCAGGGCAAGCTTGCGCACCGCCCGTGCCGCCTCTTGCCGGGCATCCCTACCCACGGTCGCTCACGGCGCGCATCACCAGGCAGCAGAACGCACATGCAAACACACCCCGACAGCCCGACCGACGACACGGCCCATGAACAGCGCTGGACCACGCGCGCCCTGATCGTCGATGACGATGTGGCCATTCGCGAGCTGCTGTGCGATTACCTGGCGCGCTTCAATATCCAGGCCCGGGGCGTGACCGACGGCGTGCAGATGCGCCAGGCGCTGGCCGAGGGCACCTTCGATGTGGTGGTGCTGGACCTGATGCTGCCCGGTGAAGACGGCCTGTCGCTGTGCCGCTGGCTGCGCAGCACCTCGGACATCCCGATCCTGATGCTGACCGCGCGCTGCGAGCCCACCGACCGCATCATCGGCCTGGAACTGGGCGCCGACGACTACATGGCCAAGCCCTTCGAGCCGCGTGAGCTGGTGGCACGCATCCAGACCGTGCTGCGCCGGGTGCGTGACGACCGCAATGACCCGCGCACTACCCTTCGTTTCGATGCCTGGCGCCTGAACAGCGTGCTGCGCCAGTTGATCGCCCCGGACGGCCTGGTGGTGCCGCTGTCGAATGCCGAATTTCGCTTGCTGCGGGTGTTTCTGGAGCGTCCGCACCGGGTGCTGAGCCGCGAGCAGTTGCTCGATGCCGCCCGCGGGCGCTCCATCGAAGCCTTTGACCGCAGCATCGACCTGCTGGTCTCGCGCCTGCGCCAGAAGCTGGGCGAAGACCCCAGGAACCCGCAACTGATCAAGACCGTACGCGGCGAAGGCTACCTGTTCGATGCCCGGGAGCTGGGTTGATCCGCGCGGCCGACACGCTGTTTGCCCGATTGTTCGGCGGTGCCTTGCTGGCCATTGTGCTGGCGCACCTGCTGGCGTTTGTCTGGTTCACCCATTACGGGCCGCCATCCCCGCCCCGGCAAGAACCGGCGGCGCAACAACCAGAGGCCAATGCGCCGCGCCCTCGCCCGCCGTTACTGGGTGGGCCGGTGGTGCCGTTCGTCTTTCAGTTGATCACCCTGGTGGTGGCCGCCTGGTACGGCGCCAAGGCCTTGAGCCGGCCAGTGCAGCGCCTGAGCGAAGCGGCTGAGCGCCTGTCGGAAAACCTCGACAGCCCGCCACTGGAGATCACAGGTCCCCGTGAGGCGCGCCAGGCCGCGCAGACCTTCAACCTGATGCAGGAACGCATCCGCGAACAACTGCAGCAGCGGGCGCGCATGCTGGCGGCCGTGTCTCATGACCTGCGCACGCCGCTTGCGCGTCTGAAGCTGCGCGTCGAACAGATTGATGACACACACCTGCACGCTCAGATGAGCCAGGACCTCAATGACATGATCGGCATGATCGACGCCACCCTCAGCTACTTCAATCAGAACCGCCAGAACGAGGCCATGCAGCCGTTCGATGTCCAGGCGCTGATCGAGTCGCTGGCCGAAAACGCTCAGGACAATGGCGATGCGGTGACCTACGAAGGCACCTGCCGGCCCTTGAAGACCCAGCCCATGGCCCTGCGCTCGTGCCTGCACAACCTGATCGACAATGCCTTGCGCTATGCCGGCAGCGCCCATGTCGAGCTGCTCGACGAGCCGGCCGGCGTGTGCATCGCCGTCGTCGACCACGGCCCCGGCATCGACCCGCAATTTCACGAGACGGTCTTCGAGCCGTTCTATCGCCTGGAAGGCTCGCGCAATCGCAACTCCGGTGGCGTCGGCATGGGCATGACCATTGCCCGTGAGGCGGCCTGGCGCATGGGCGGCGACCTGCAACTGGGTCAGACGCCGGGCGGTGGCCTGACTGCGCGGCTCAGCCTGCCCCGGGCCTGATCGCATGAACGTGCCATTCATGCCGCTTCGATGTAACGCCGGCGGTACACAACTCACATCCTCTGGACAAACCGGCCCCTGACTCTGCACACGCCGATGCACCGTCGTCGGCCTCATCCACCTCAGGGAGTCAACCCGATGATCGGCGCAATCGGCACCAGCAGCTATTCGAGCTACACCAGCACCAGCAGTACTTCCAGCACCCAGGCACAGCGCTTTCAGGAAGCCTTGCTGAGCAAGCTGGACACGGATGAAGACGGCAGCATCAGCAAGGCAGAACTCGGTTCGGCCTTGAACAGCGACAGCAAGGACGGCATCACCGTCAGCCTCAGCCAGGCGTTCAGTACGCTGGACAGCGACGAGGACGACAGCCTCGATGCCGAAGAACTGGCGGCCCTGACACCACCTCCGCCACCACCACCGGCCACCGACCTGGCCGACGAACTGCTGAGCGCGCTGGACACTGATGGCGACGGCAGCATCAGCAGCGACGAACTGAGCGTCGGCTTGACCGGTGCCGGCAGCAGTGCCGACAGCCGCCAGGTGTTCAGCGCCCTGGACACCAATGAAGACGGCACTGTCAGCCTTGAAGAGCTGACCGCCAGCCTGCAACCGAAAGAGCCACCGGCGCAAACCGCAGACTTGAGCGAGAGTGACAGCAACCCGATCGCAGCCCAGGCGCTGAGCAAGATGATTGCCGCCCTGGGCGAGCGTTACGACACCGAAGGCAATCGCCCGGTGGGCAGGCATCTGGATACCGCCGCGTAACCTGCCTTGGCGCCGCACGCTCACCTTGCAAACACCGGGCGGGTAGGAGCGCGCTTGCCCGCGACCGAGTGCGAAGCGCTCGCAAA
>NZ_QFFU01000044.1 GCF_003131185.1 Pseudomonas ovata
ACGGCAGGTGCCTGCACCCCGACCTGGGCGCGACTGTGAACGATGGCCAGCGACATGGATTCTTCCTTGAAATGCATGAGCGGGCATCGTGCGGTATTTGCAAGGTGTGGGGGTGGGGGAATGGATACAGGGTGTGAATGAACGCGCAGGCGCCTGGGTGGCGTTGAACAGCATGCCGCTGGAAGTGTGTAAAAGCATGACGTATGACCAAGGGCGCGAGATGGCCAGACATGCCAAACTGACTCAGAAAACGGGTGTGGCGATTTACTTTTGCGATCCGCACAGCCCGTGGCAGCGCGGCAGTAACGAGAACATCAACGGTTTGATTCGCCAGTACTTGCCCAAAGGTACGGACTTGTCGAAGCACAGCCAGGAACAACTGGACGCCATTGCGTATCGACTGAATATTCGTCCTCCTAAGCGCTTCGATTTCAGATGTCCGATTGAAGTGATCAATGAGGTGATGGGTATGTATCATGCATCCCCGACTTCAATTCAATGACCATTTTCACTCAGTTCCTGTAACCGCCAAACTTATATCGCTAGAGTACTGATCGCACCTCGAAACCGATGATGAACGCACAAAGGAGAACGTATTTAATGCAGTTGCTAGCTGCCTAAATGTCAACTACTTATTGTCTGTAGGATTTCTTGAGCCGTTACTGATGTCAATGCCTCTCTTGCTGGATCTTGTTCCGACGAGTTGACCTGAATTAGCTAAGAAAGCTCTGGAATAGGCTTTTGAGATTGGGTAGCATAGGTAGATAAAAAATAAAACGTCGAGGCTTGGAAATGAGAAGCTTTCCACTACCACCATTAAATAGTCTTATCGCCTTCGAGTCTGCTGCGCGCAATTTAAGCTTCACGAAATCTTCAATAGAATTGAGTGTGACGCAAGGAGCGATAAGTAAGCAGATTAAGCTGCTAGAAGAATACCTTGGTAAAGAGCTTCTGCTGAGAAGCACTAAGAAAATGGAGTTGACGCCGACTGGCCTTGAATACTATGAAGTAGTGAGGAAGTCACTTTTAATCTTAGCTGATGGTACCGAGAAAATTCGTGGCGTACAAAGTGGCCAAGAATTGACAGTGGCTGCAACAACTGCAATGGCATCCCTTTGGTTGATGCCTAAAGTCTCCACGTTTCAGTCTTTAAATGAAGATATAGAACTCAGAATCGTCGCTTCGGACAACCTTAAAGAAACAGCTCAGTTTGACATAGTTTTGAATTATCTCCGGCACCCACCAAGTGGCTGTAAGGCGACAGCGTTATTTTATGAGGAGATTTTCCCTGTATGCACTCCGGAATACTTACGCAAGAATCCAGGGCTTACAACTCCTGAGGGGCTATCTAATTGCACTTGGCTTTACCTGGAAGAAATGCAGAAAGATTGGCTTGGGTGGGCAGAGTGGTTTGACGGGTTAGAAATACCTGCACCGATGCCCAAGCGCAAATTGAAAATAAACAGCTATTCAATGTTGCTCCAGTCCTGCCTTGATGGTCAGGGTGTCGCGCTAGGGTGGTCGTATCTAGTTGATGACTATCTACAAAGCGGGGCGCTTATAAAACCGATGAAAAACGTTCTGAGAACGGGATCAAAATTCTGGTTAATTGAGTCAGATAGCTATTCTCGCAATCAAAGGGGTGTTGACAAGTTTCGAAATTGGCTAATCGAAAAGATTCCGCATTTGTAATGAATAAGGCGCTCACGGGCGCCTTGTTCATTTTCTAATAAATGATAGGCGGTCTCGATTCGACGACTAACATGATGCACCCATGTTGCGCATAAAGCTGATGCTCGGAGTCCCGTCGATAGACAACACAATCCCCGGCTTCATATACCACACCTGTCGAGTCCTGAACGGTCCCTACCAAAAGCATGATCAGCTCAACATCAGTGTGGCGATGCAAAACTGACCTACAATCGCTGTCCATCTTCATCCAATAGCTGCACCAAGAATCATTGCTCTCTAGCATGAAATACGTGATGCCTGATAGAAGTTTGCCATTGATGATCAGGTCGGTCCACACCGCTTTACTGAGTATGAACTGCTGAGACTCCTTAGTTATTTTCATGATCTCGATATTCCCAAAGCTGGTCAGCATTCCTTTGTGCTGCGCGCAAGTTTTTTGATGGTTAACTTGCAGTCATGAGTAATCGCTTTTTCCAATGTGAGGGCGGTTTTCCACCACCCTCAGATTGAATTAACTTAGTGTTGCGGCCTCTTGCAGGCTTAGGGATCGAGTTTCAGGAGCCATTATCCAACTTACCACTAATCCTAAAGCGGTGATGGCAGCGGCGGCGTACATGGTGTTGGCAATGCCGTATTCAACCAAAGCAATAGGTACGGCATAAGTTCCAGCTGCAGCCCCGATACGCGAGATAGATGTGCCTAAGCCCATTGCTTGCGCTCTGATTTCAGTAGGGAACAATTCATTGGGGTATACCATCGTTAGAACTTGGGCTCCGCCGATGAACAATGCGTAGGCGCCGAACAGGGCCAAGACAATAGATGGAGAAGCATCGTGAAAGAGTCCCAATCCAAAAAGCGCTATGCCTGAGAACAGAAAGCTACTAATCAGTAGATTGCGACGACCGAGCGTGTTGATCACGCGGGTCGCTAGCATGCAGCCGACTACAAACAGTGCAGTGATTGTCACAGAGCCAATAGAGGCCCAGTCATCTTTAATATTTAGCGCTTGGAGAACCTTTGGCGCAAATGCATAGACTGCAAAGATTGGAACAATACAGCATGTCCAGAAGATCGATACGAACAGCATGCGGCGACCGTAGCCGGCACGGATCAGGCTCCAGAATGAAATTTTGAGCTGACGCGGCTCCTCTGGCAATTGAGCCAAGGTGAATTCGTTCCCATATACATTTTTTATAACCTGCTCAGCTTCGTGATGCCGACCTTTGCTAATGAGCCATCGAGCAGACTCAGGTGTGCCAATACGTAACAGGAGAAGCGCGATACTGAACACAGCGGCACTAGCAAGTACCATACGCCATGCATCCTGGCCGCCGGTGCGCAGAATAAGCTCACCCACAACATACGCCGCTGCAGCTCCAACAAACCAGACAATGACGAACCATCCCAGCTTGGGCCCGCGTTCTTTTCTCGGAAGAAATTCAACCAACATCGATGTTGATACGGGGTATTCGATTCCGACAGCTATTCCGATAATCAAGCGGAGAAGAAATAAAGTTTGCGCATCCTGTACCCAGTACTGCGCCAAAGAAGCGAGAGTGAAAAGTATAGGGCCAACATAATAGATCGAACGTCGGCCAAACTGATTCGTCAGCCAGCCGCCAAATAGACCACCAAAGAAAATTCCCATCAGGGCGGACGCGGCAATCATACCTTCCCAGAAGCTATCGAATCCCAGTGCGGCAGAGGTTGGTATCAACGCAATGCCTATGATGCTGAGAACGTATCCGTCAACAAAAGAGCCGCCTGCTGATCGCCAGGTCAGCAGCCGATGAAATCGACTCCAGGGCAGGTCTTCGATATTACGTACTTGATTATTCATTTTTTATCCTGATACGGCTGAGTTTTTATTATTGGTCGTTAGATAATAAAGGCTTCTTATCACGACCGTAATCAGATAGATAACGATTGGCAATTTTTTTGCTGACGGCCTTAGGCTGGTTATTAAATTGCTACATTTTTATAACTCAATAGAACTCACATAGGTGATGTGATCGGAAATTATCAAAATTCAGTTGCAATTAATTTACAGCTGAGCATTTTGGCAGCGCGTTCATCATGACGATGCAAGCAGTCTATCTCTTTCTGAGTTATGAGTGATCATGTTAGTCGTGTGTGAGGTCTGTAACAAGGAATGAGTTCTTGAAGATAATTTCTTCATGACTCGTGTTGTTGATAAAGTCTTAACTGGTTTAGCCAGGGCAGGTTTCGCCTCAGCCGAGCAGAGATGGCGTTTCAAAAGCATTCGCAGTTCTCCGTTCATTTTTTTCGTGTTTGGAGAGGTGGGACGATGTGAGCATGCAGATTCTAAGCCTCCTAGACAACGGAGTAATGCTCATGAATTTATGAGTTTAAGTAATAAGTCGAGCGTGAAGTCCAACCTTAAAAAATGCGGCTTTCTATTTATTACCAGTAGGAATAATTAGTAGAGGATAATTCGTTTGTCTGAGCTGTAGGGGGGTCTTTAAATGTTGGCATCTACCGTCAAAGCCGTTGGAGAAAATAATAATGACAGTCAAAAACCTGATCCCTGTTCAAGAACTCACTGATGTATTGAATCCTATCGAGCACGCGCACGGCTTGACCAATGAGTTCTATACAGAACAGAAATTCTTTGAATTGGAGCGCGACGAGCTGATGGGCAAGGGATGGACTTGCATCGGCTTTGCGAGCGACTTGGCGCAAAAGTCCTATGTGAAACCTGTGGACTTCATGGGCTTGCCCCTGCTGATGATGCGTAACCGTGAAGGGGAATTGAAAGTTTTCCACAACGTTTGCAGTCATCGAGGAGTGAAGCTGGTACAGGAAGCCGGGCCTATCCAAGGCGTCATCCGCTGCCCTTATCATTCGTGGACCTATGATCTCAATGGCGCTTTGAGGGGCACCCCACATGTAGGCGGTATCGATGTCCACAAAGACGATCGATTTAACTGCGAAAAGCATGGCTTGAAGCCTCTGCGCACTGCGATCTACATGGACATGGTTCTGGTGAATCTGTCAGGTGACGCTGCGCCGCTTGAGGAAAAACTCGCGCCCCTGACCCAGCGCTGGACTCAATTCCTAGGGGCAGATGGTATTTCACTCATGAGAAAAGAGGTCGATGGTGGATCAATGGCTCTTGAGGTGGAGTGCAATTGGAAACTTGCAGTTGAAAACTTCTGTGAGGCGTATCACTTGCCATGGGTTCATCCAAGTCTGAACACCTACTCCCGCTTGGAGGACCACTACAATATTCTCTTCGACCGACAGTTTGCGGGTCAGGGTAGCTACGCCTACAACCTGTCCGCCGTTGCTGGTACAACGCTGCCTGTCTTCCCCGCGTGGCCGACAGACCGGGTGAAAACTGCAGAGTACGTAGCCTTCTTCCCTAACACTCTGATCGGCATCCAGGCCGACCACGTCTTCGCAATGATGCTCCAGCCGGTCTCCCCAAGCCGCACAATTGAACATCTGCGCGTTTATTACATCGGCGACGAAGCGCTTAACGATCAGTACAAGGCCTCTCGTGACGCGATCATGGAATCGTGGAAGGTCGTGTTTGGTGAGGATATCGCATCGGTAGAAGGTATGCAGAAGGGGCGTAGCTCCCCTGGCTATAAAGGTGGCGTCTTCTCTCCTGAGATGGACCTACCAACGCACTTCTTTCATCGCTGGGCGGCAGAAACACTCCTCGAAAAAGCACAGGCATGAGTAGGGAGATGACGAACATGAATCAGAAACACTGGCTGAATTTCATTGATGGTAAATGGTGTGACAGCGAAGAAAGTTTCGACGTAGTAAACCCCGCAACCAATCTCGCCATTGGGACAATCGCAAAGGCATCAGTATCGGACGCTGCCAGTGCTTTAGCATCCGCACGTCGTTGTGCAGACGCCAGGCTGCTGTCGTCTGCGAGGCCTGCTGAGCGTGTCAAATGGATGAGCCTAATCGCTCAAGAGATTCGTGCGCTTACAGAGAAGGGGGCTCATATACTGTGCGCCGAGAACGGCAAGACTGTTGAGCAAGCCAGAGACGAGTTCATCGAGGCAGCCCGGTATTTCGAATACTACGGTGGCATGGCTGACAAGATCGAAGGCATATCGATTCCACTGGGTGACGGCTACATGGACTTCACCATGTACGACCCTATGGGAGTGTCTTTGCAAATCGTCCCATGGAATTTCCCGGTCTCTATCTGCGCTCGCGCCCTGGCGCCTGCACTGGCAGCAGGCAATGCCGTAATTGTGAAGTCTCCTGAGCTTTCGCCATTAGGAATGTGCGTTCTTTTCGAGGCCATCGAACGTGCAGGCATTCCGAACGGAGCGGTTAGCCTGCTGTGTGGAAGTGGTCGAGAAGTCGGGGCTTATCTAGCCGCTCGGCAGGAGGTAGATCAAATTGTGTTCACCGGATCTGTGCCCACCGGGCAGACCATCCTCAAGCTTGCTGCTGAGAACGCAACTCCATGTGTGATGGAGCTCGGGGGCAAGTCAGCTGCGATCGTTTTCCCGGATGCCGATCTTGACCAACTGATGACCAGCGTACGCGTGGGGATTTTTTTCAACGCGGGCCAGGTGTGTTCGGCCATGTCGCGTCTTATCGTCCATCGCTCCATTTATGAGGCCGTCGTTTCACGTGTCAAGGACTTGGCTCTGGGTCTGTCTGTCGGAAATGGTGCCGACGGGAATGACCTCACGCCAGTGATTTCTGTTAGGCAGCTACAGCAGATTCAGCAGATGTGTCAGCGCGCTCAAGAACAAGGTGCGGTACTTGTCACTGGTGGTGAAGCCTCCAGCAATAGCCAAGGAAATTTCTTTCTTCCGACCGTCTTCAGGGACGTGCAGCCTGACATCAGCATTGCTCAGGAAGAAGTGTTCGGTCCTGTACTGGTGATGATCCCGTTCGACGATGAACGGGAAGCCATTGAAGTCGCCAACAGCACTGATTTCGGCCTAGTGGCAGGTGTATTCACTCAGGACCTGAATAAGGCTATGCGCTGTGCACGATTGTTACGTTCTGGGCAGGTGTTCGTCAACGAATGGTACGCCGGTGGTATAGAAGTGCCTTTCGGTGGTGTGGGCTTATCTGGTTATGGGCGTGAGCGAGGTCAAGAGGCCATTTACAGTTACGTTCGTACCAAGAACGTGGCCATCAAGGTCGCAAGTGAGTAAAGCGCTATGAAAAAGTGGCTCTGCATTATCTGCGGCTGGATTTACGATGAAGCACTGGGGTGGCCAGACGACGGGATCGCTCCAGGCACACGTTGGGAAGATATTCCTGATGACTGGGTATGCCCAGAGTGCAAGGTAGGCAAGACTGACTTCGAGATGTTAGAAATCTCCGGTTCGGAAACGGAACCAGTGCCTCCACCTATTGCAACCCCAGCTCCTACTCCGGTACCTGCTCATGTTGTACAGGCTGTAACTCCATGCTTTGCTGTTCCGACCCCGGTTGCAGAGCCCATCGTAATTATTGGCAGTGGTCATGCCGGTTATGGTATTGCTCAAGCCCTACGAAAGAGCGATCCGAATGTTCAGATCTGCGTCCTGACAAGCGAATCTGGGCATCGATATTATAAGCCTACCCTATCGATTGCTTTGGCACAGGAAAAGGGAACAGCGCTCCTGATTGACGAAGCACCATTTCAAGTCGAATCGCGATTATCGATTCGGGTTTATCCACACTGTCTGGTTGAGCGGATCGATGCGAAACAGAAGCGGGTCCACACCAATTTTGGTGAGATAAGTTTCGGCAAGCTCGTTATTGCGAGTGGTGCCAGTCCTATTCGGATCCCTGTAGATGGCAGCGCTGAAGCGATGCTAAGCGTCAATACACTTGCTGATTACGAACGCTTCCGCCAAAAGCTGCCGGATACCAAGAGCATCGCCATTTTGGGTGAGGGCTTGATCGGTTGCGAATTTGCAAATGACCTGGCATCTGTTGGTTATCAGGTACATGTTATTGGCTTGGGTGCATGGCCAATGGGCCGCCTGCTGCCAGAGCAAGCAGGTGTTCATCTGCAGGAGAAGTTATCCGAGCTCGGCGTCAAGTGGAGTTTGGGAACGACCATCTCCAGTATCCGAAAACAAGAACACGGCTACGACATTCAGCTCACCAATGGCGAGGCTGTAGGTGCGGATTTTGTACTATCCGCTGTCGGATTGCTCCCGAATGTCGATTTTGTTCGAGCCAGCGGTATTGAATGCGGGCGCGGGATAAAAGTAGATGCCCATCTGCAGACCTCGGAAAAGGACATCTACGCCATTGGTGATTGCGTTGAGATCAATGGACAACTATTGCCATATCTCGCTCCCATAAATCAAGGGCTCAGCGCACTGGCGCGCACGCTCTTAGGCGAGCCTACTGTCGTGAATTACCCGCTTATGCCTATCACCGTGAAGACGCCGTCTGCGCCGTTATCTCTTCTTCCGTCACCCATCGGCAGCACAGGCGACTGGTATGTTGATTCGCTCCACGACGGCCTAGTGGCCAGTCACAAGGATCCTTCAGGTCATATCACTGGGTTTGTACTGCTGGGACGACAAGCGCAAAAGAGCAGGGCAGACATGCTCGAAAAATGCCATTCACTGCCAATCGTGGGATCACAATAAAATGAAAAATCGAGCTATCAACCTCCCCAACGACAACCACGACTGTGGCTGGTATGACATCCTCCCTGAGCCTACGCCTGCGAAGGTATTGAAAGGCGATCAGCGCGCTGAGTATGTGGTGATTGGCGCCGGTTTTGCAGGTCTTGCCGCAGCTCGTCGTTTGGCGGAATTGAAGCCTGAAGCCACAGTATTTCTGATCGACGCTCAACGCGTCGGCTTCGGCGCTTCAGGCCGTAACTCAGGATTCGTTATCGATCTGCCACATAAAATGGCTCTGGAGCATCCAGATCCGAACTTCAAGCAGGCGCTGCTGCGACTGAATCGTTCCGCGATCTCTAAGCTGGAAGGCTTGGTAAAAACCCACAACATTGATTGCCAGTGGTCTCATGCCGGCAAATATCAAGGTGCCGTGGGTGAGCGTGGAGTCGCATACCTTGAAAACTTCGTTTCGCTCATGCGCAATTTGGGCGAACCCTTTGAAATTGTAGAACGTGCCCGGCTGAAGGAAGTTTTGGGTACCACACACTACAGCCGTGCTGTTTTTACGCCTGGCTGCTACCTTATGCAGCCGGCAGCGCTGGTTCGCGGATTGGGCGATTCGCTGCCGAAGAACGTTCAACTGTTCGAAAACTCTCCTGTTACTGGCCTGCGTAAAGGCAGCAATGGCAGTTGGATTGTGGAGCTTGAAGGTGCCTCAGTACAGACCAAAAGCTTGCTGCTGACTACCAGTATTTTCACGCAAGAGTTTGGCTACCTCAAAAACCGTCTTCTGCCTGTGATGACATTCGCGAGCTGGACTCGTCCCCTCACCCAAGCGGAGATGAACGCGACTGGTATCACGGAAGATTGGGGTCTTACACCAGCGGATCACGCAGGTACTACTGTGCGCATGACGAAAGATCGTCGTCTCATTATTCGCAACTCTTATGAACATGTTCCAAAGTATGCGCAGAGTGTGGGTGATGATCTGAAGAACAAGATTCGCGAAAAACACCGCATATCAATGCTACGTCGTTATCCTCACCTCCAGGATGTGCCCTTTACTCATACTTGGGGCGGTTCCTATGCTATTTCCCGAAATTTTACTAATTTTTTCGGAAAGCTAGATGAGGGTGTGTATGCGTCAGCGTGTGACAATGGTGTTGGGGCTGCCTGGGGCACCATCGGTGGCACGCTGCTGGCTGATAGCGTAGTGGGTGCCGACTCGTCACTCCTGAAAGATATCCACCATGTTAGCGGAATGCCTTCCCTCAACCCTCCAGAGCCTTTCTTGGGATTAGGCGTTCGTAGTCGTATCCGCTGGGCTGCATGGACCAGCCGGAGCGAACTATGAAACCTAAAACCGGTAGGCCCCCTGTCTTTGTCGTTGATCACCGGGATCTAGTGTTCACTCATCGCGGTGGTCCACCGGGAAGTGCAGGTGTCGTGCGTGCACTGTCCGACGAGATCTCTCCAAACTTGGGTGTTGGATTTGGTAAGTGGGAGGGCGCAGAGGTCTCATGGACTGTGCTGTATGACGAAGTGATCTTCGTTTTCGAGGGATGTTTCACGCTGAAAGCGAATGGGGACACCTACGACGTACGTCCTGGTCAGCTCCTCTGGATCCCGGAAAATACAGTCCTTGAATACTCCGGCTATGCAACGTTCGGCTATGTTGTTTACCCAGGCGACTGGAAAAAAAGACATTCGCTTTAACCGAATGCACCCCCAGTAGTGGCTTGTGATCCGCATCAGTCTAACGCTTGAGCTTATACCTAGATGACGCGGGTCAGAGAGAGTATTAGTCAACCATTTACATTAGCCAACGATTGCAAGCTTAAATCATTGGTCAGGAGTGTTTATGAGCACTAGCGTATTCAAAAGTAAAGACGAAATCCGGGCGCTTTTTTCAGCAGCAATGTCTGAGATGTACAAGAGCGAAGTTCCTCAGTATGGAACACTTCTGGATCTTGTGGCACACATCAACGCCAGCACCATCGAGCGCGATACGCAGATTAAGAGTAACCTGATTCAAAGTGGCGATATAGAGCGCCTATCGATGGAGCGCCATGGTGCAATTCGTGTGGGCACACCCTATGAGCTTTCAACGCTTCGTCGTTTATTCGCCGTCATGGGGATGGAGCCAGTAGGCTATTACGACCTTGCACCTGTCGGCATTCCAGTACATGCCACCGCCTTCAGGGCTGTTGAAGAGACATCCCTCAACAAAAGCCCTTTTCGGGTCTTTACCTCTCTCTTGCGGCTGGAGCTAATTGCAGATGCGCAACTGCGGGCCGTTGCCCTTAGCGCTCTTCAGGCAAGGAGCATCTTCACACCAAAAGCAATCGAGCTGATACGATTGCATGAGACCTATGGTGGCCTGACTGCCGATCAGTCAGAGGTCTTTGTTGCAGAGTCACTGGAGACTTTCAGATGGCACAGCTTAGCGACTGTCAGCTATGACACTTTTAACAAACTGCAGCAACAACATCGCCTGATCGCTGATGTGGTTGCGTTCAAAGGCCCTCATATCAACCACCTGACACCTCGCACTCTTGATATCGATGCCGTTCAATCCGCAATGCCCTCCAAGGGCATTGTACCCAAAGCGGTAATTGAGGGACCTCCAAAGAGAAAGGTGGATATCTTACTGCGTCAGACTAGCTTCAAGGCTCTCAATGAACACATTGCTTTTCCTGGAGAGAACGGTAATGTCGATGGTCGACACTCAGCTCGCTTCGGTGAGATCGAGCAGCGAGGCGCAGCCTTGACTCTCAAAGGTCGTGAGCTCTACGACAGACTGTTGCTCGCGGCCAAGGCGGAGTTGGGAAGACCGCCCTCCGAAGCCAATGCCCTGCAATACGCCGAAATCATGCAACGGATTTTCTTAGCGTTCCCTGACGACCTCAAGGAGTTATACGATAACGGACTGATTTTTGTCAGGTATTACCCGGTGCTCGACCGCCTCACAAGCTATCAGAGTGCTGATCTAAAGGAATGGTCTCTGCAAGATCTGATTACCGAGGGTCTACTCAAATATAGTCCGGTGGTCTATGAGGATTTCCTTCCGGTCAGTGCAGCGGGCATTTTCCAGTCCAACCTAGGCGATGAAGCTTCGGAAACCGGTCTGTCTGGATCCTCTCGCTTTGACTTCGAATCTGCATTGGGTAGCAGGGTGCAGGATGAATTTCCTCTCTATGAAGAAATTCAGACCCGGTCGTTGAACGCATCTCTCAAGGCACTTGGAGCTGTTTAGCGTTTTTCTGTAGTGACCAAGTATTGGCGCACATTTCGTATGTGCGCTCTTTTTATCTGTGCATATGCTGAATCGGTCGCAGTAGGAAAGGCAGTTACCTGCCGCCCCCCGCACAGATCCGTACGTGCGGAATGAACGCATACGGCTCCCCCTGCACCGGCCGCAGCGCCCCGGACAACGCCAGTTCGCCCAGGCACTCGATGTCTTGCAGCGCGGCCAGCGGAATCTGTCCGTTGGCCCCCAGCAGGCCCAGCGCAATGGCCAGGTCGAAGCGCCCGCCGTCCTTGGGCAGGTCGGCCGGGGCCAGGTTGAGCGTGATGCGCCGGTC
>NZ_QFFU01000045.1 GCF_003131185.1 Pseudomonas ovata
CCACTTCGGCACCAGCTTCTACACCCTGGACATCCGTGGCGAACAGCCGCTGATCAAGGCCAAGAAGGTGGTGCTCAAGAACGACTATGTGCGTCAGGTCATCGACGTCTATCACATCTAGTCCGCCGGGTTTTGCCACGCGTTACTGCTCGCTACCGATTGCTGCCGTGAGGTGCACCATGCACAAGATCGCCTTGAATTTCGAAGACGGGGTCACCCGTTTCATCGATGCCGCTGCCACCGAAACCGTCGCCGATGCGGCCTATCGCCAGGGTATCAATATTCCGCTGGACTGCCGCGACGGCGCCTGCGGCACCTGCAAGTGCTTTGCCGAGGCCGGCACCTATGACCTGGGCCAGGAATACATCGAGGATGCCCTGACCGAGGAAGAGGCCGGACAAGGTTATGTGCTGACCTGCCAGATGCGCGCCGCCAGCGATTGCGTGGTGCGCGTGCCGGCTTCATCGGATGTGTGCAAGACCCGCCAGGTGACTTACCAGGCGGCCATCAGTGCGGTCGAGCACCTGTCCGACAGCACCATCGCCTTGAAGATCAAGGGCGAGTCCCTGAGCCAGCTGGCGTTCCTGCCGGGCCAGTACGTCAACCTGCAAGTGCCGGGCAGCGAACAGACCCGTGCCTACTCGTTCAGCTCGTTGCAGAAAAACGGCGAGGTCAGCTTTCTGATCCGCAATGTACCCGGCGGGCTGATGAGCCGCTTTCTGGTGGGCATGGCCAAGGCCGGCGACAGCATGACGCTGGCCGGTCCCCTGGGCAGTTTCTACCTGCGTGACATCAAGCGGCCGCTGTTGCTACTGGCCGGTGGCACTGGCCTTGCGCCATTTACTGCGATGCTGGAAAAAATTGCCGAGCAGGGCAGTGCCCATCCGCTGCACCTGATTTATGGGGTGAGCAACGATTTCGACCTGGTCGAGATGGACGCACTGGCCGACTTTGCCGCCCGTATTCCCAACTTCACCTACAGCGCCTGCGTGTCCAGCCCGGACAGCGGCTACCCGCAAAAAGGCTTCGTCACCCATCACATCGAGCCTGGCCATCTCAATGAAGGCGACGTCGACGTTTACCTGTGCGGCCCGCCGCCGATGGTCGAGGCGGTCAGCCAGTTCATTCGTGAGCAGGGCATTACACCGGCGAACTTTTACTTCGAGAAATTCGCCGCCAGCGCCGCCTGACATAGCGCTCGACCGTTTCATCTACAACAAAAACAAAAGAGAGATGCCATGCGAAACATTGACGTACACGCGGTTATCGATAACGCGCGCTTCGGCCGCTTCCACTGGATGGTCATGAGCTGGTGCGCCCTGCTGTTGATCTTCGACGGCTATGACCTGTTCATCTACGGCGTGGTGTTGCCGGTGATCATGAAGGAGTGGGGCCTGACCCCGCTGCAGGCCGGGGCACTGGGCAGCTATGCGCTGTTCGGCATGATGTTCGGCGCGCTGGTGTTCGGCAGCCTGGCCGACCGCATCGGGCGTAAGAAAGGCATCGCCATCTGCTTTGCGCTGTTCAGCGGCGCCACCATCATCAATGGCTTTGCCAGCAGCCCGACCGAGTTTGGCATCTGTCGTTTCATCGCCGGTCTCGGCTGCGGCGGGTTGATGCCCAATGCCGTGGCGCTGATGAATGAATACGCCCCCAAGCGTATGCGCAGCACCCTGGTGGCGGTGATGTTCAGCGGTTACTCGCTGGGCGGCATGCTGTCGGCCGGGGTCGGCATCGTGATGCTGCCGCGCTTTGGCTGGGAATCGATGTTCTTTGCCGCCGCCTTGCCGCTGTTGCTGCTGCCGGCGATTCTCTACTACCTGCCGGAGTCCGTCGGCTTCCTGGTGCGCCAGGGCCGGACTGCAGAAGCGCGCAAGCTGCTCAACCAGATGGATGACACCCAGAAGCTGACCGCTGACGACGTGCTGACCGTGGGGGAAGTCAAGGGCAAGGGCGTGCCGGTGCTGGACCTGTTCAGCGAAGGTCGCCTGGTGCGCACCCTGGCGTTGTGGGTGGCGTTCTTCTGCTGCCTGTTGATGGTCTACGCACTCAGCTCCTGGCTGCCCAAACTCATGGCCAACGCCGGCTACAGCCTGGGGTCGAGCCTGTCGTTCCTGCTGGCGCTCAACTTCGGTGGCATGTTCGGCGCCATCTTCGGCGGCTGGCTGGGCGACCGCATGAACCTGACCAAGGTCACGGTGGTGTTCTTTCTGGTCGGCGCGGTGTCGATCAGCCTGCTGGGCTTCAAGAGCCCGATGCCGGTGCTGTACCTGCTGATCTTCCTGGCCGGTGCCACCACCATCGGCACGCAGATCCTGCTGTACGCCGGGGCCGCGCAACTCTACGGCCTGTCGATGCGCTCCACGGGCCTGGGCTGGGCCTCGGGGATCGGCCGCAACGGCGCCATCGTCGGTCCGCTGCTGGGCGGCGCGCTGATGGGCATCAACCTGCCGCTGCAACTGAACTTCATGGCCTTTGCCGTGCCCGGCGCCATCGCCGCGGTGGCCATGACCGTGTTCGCCATCAGTGCACAGCGCGGCAGTGCCGCAGCGGCCCTGGGCGCCAACCACAGCGCCAAGGTGGCCGGCTGAAGCGGGTCGGCGCTCTGCTGCGGGCGACGATCCGACGATGAGGCCGGTAACACAGGCACATCTGCTGTGCCTGCACCGCCGCATTCGCCAGCAGAGCTGCCTCCCACAGGTCCGCGTCGAGACTTGACTGATCGGCATCAATCTTACGAACCGCAGCGTCATTCATACAGGTGAGGTCCCATGAAAGACCTGTTCAAGGATGTTTCCCTGTCGGCCGTGGTGGCCGGGTGCATCGCCACGGTGATTTCCTACGCCGGTCCGTTGGTGATCATTTTCCAGGCCGCCGATGCCGCGCAGCTGTCGCACGCGCAGTTGTCGTCCTGGATCTGGGCCATCTCCATCGGCAGTGCGCTGCTGGGTGTGCTGCTGAGCCTGCGCTACAAGGTGCCGGTGGTGATCGCCTGGTCAATTCCGGGCTCGGCGCTGCTGGTGTCGCAACTGCCGCAGATCGGCCTCAACCAGGCGGTGGGCGCCTACCTGGTGGCCAGCCTGGTGCTGCTGCTGATTGGTCTGAGCGGGGCATTCGACCGCATCATTGCCCGCTTGCCCGGCTCGATTGCCGCCGGCATGCAGGCCGGCATCCTGTTCAGCTTTGGCGTGGCGCTATTTGAGTCGCTGCCGGCCAGGCCGGTATTGGTGCTGGCGATGTTTGCCAGCTATGTGCTGATGCGTCGCCTGGTGCCGCGTTATGCGGTGATGGCCGTGCTGATTGTCGGCACCGGCATTACTGTGCTGGGCGGTGACTTCAAGGCCGATGCGCTGGTCTTCGGCCTGGCCACGCCGACCCTGATCGTGCCGCAGTTCAGCCTGGAGGCCACGTTGAACCTCGCCTTGCCGCTGGTGCTGGTGGCCCTGACCGGGCAGTTCATGCCGGGCATGGCGGTGCTGCGCGGCGCCGGTTACGCGACGCCGGCCAGCCCCTTGATCAGCGCCAGTGCCCTGATGGGGGCGGTGCTGGCGCCGTTCGGTTGCCACGGCCTGAACCTGGCGGCGGTCACCGCCAGCCTGTGCACCGGACGCGAGGCGCATGAAAACCCACGGCGACGCTACATCGCTGCGCTATCCGGGAGCCTGTTGTACCTGATCTTCGGGATTGCCGGTGCGACCCTGGTGTCGCTGTTCGCCGCCTTTCCCAGGGAACTGATCGCCGCGCTGGCGGGGCTGGCACTGTTCGGTGCCATCAGCGAGGCCTTGAGTCGCAGCACGTTGCACATCGAGGAGCGCGATGCGGGGCTGTTCACCTTTCTGGTGACCGCTTCGGGGGTGTCGTTTCTCGGCCTGTCGGCGGCCTTCTGGGGGCTGTTGTCCGGGCTGATCGTACACGCCGCAATGAAAGCCCGGCGTCTGCCGGCAGCGGCACCAACCTTGGGGGACAAGGCGTCGCGTTGATCCGTTTTGCATCATTAAAAAAGACATAACAACAAGAGAGCAACCATGAGCCAGCATCCGATCGCCAAGCGTCATTTCCGTGTCATGGGCCAGCGCCTGGGCCTGTCCTTCACCGCCGTGGCCGCCACCAGCGCCCTGGCCGCCGGCGAGCCGCCCAAGGAAGGCTTCATCGAAGGCGCCAGCGCCACCCTGCAAGCCCGCAATTACTATTTCAGCCGCGACTTCTCCGACATCGTCGGCGCCAACCAGCAGTCGAAGCAGGAGGAGTGGGCGCAAGGCTTCATTCTCAACGTCAAGTCCGGCTATACCCAGGGTGTGGTGGGCTTTGGCCTGGACGTGAGCGGGGTACTGGGCATCAAGCTCGACAGCAGCCCGGACCGGGTCAACAGCGGCCTGTTACCGACCCACGGCGATGGCCGCGCCGCCGACGAGTACAGTCGCCTGGGGGCGACCTTCAAGGCGCGCTTTTCGAAGACCGAACTGAAGGTCGGCGAGTTGCAGCCCAACCTGCCGGTGCTGACGTTCAGCGATATTCGCCTGCTGCCGCCCAGTTATCAGGGCGTGGGCATCAGCTCCAGCGAAATCACCGGCCTGACCCTGCAGGCCGGGCACCTCAACAGCACTCACCTGCGCAACGAGGCCGGTGACGACAAGATGCTTGCCATGCTTGGCCACGTGCCGCAGCGCCAGGCGGTCAGCGATGGCTTCAATTACGCCGGCGGTGACTACAGCTTTAACGACAAGCGCACCTCGGTCAGTGTCTTTTACGGGCAACTGGAAGACATCTACGAGCAAGGCTTTATCGGCCTCAAGCACAGTCAGCCGGTGGGCAACTGGGTGCTGGGCGCCAACCTCGGTTATTACGATGCACAGGAAGACGGCGACCGCTTGTTGGGCAAGATCGACAACCAGGCGTTCTTTTCCTTACTGTCGGCCAAGCGTGGCGGGCACACCTTTTATGTCGGCTACCAGGCCATGTACGGCGACAGCCCGTTTCCACGAGTCTTTGCCAACGTCACCCCACTGGGCAACGAAGTGCCGACCTATGAGTTTGCCTACACCGACGAGCGCTCCTGGCAGGCACGCTACGACTATGACTTCACCGCGCTGGGCCTTCCGGGCCTGACCACCACCGTGCGCTACATCACCGGCGACAACGTTACCACCGGTGCCGGCTACGAAGGCAAGGACCGCGAGCGCGACCTGGACATCGGCTATGTGGTGCAGAGCGGCACGCTGCAAGGGCTGGGTGTGCGCGTGCGCAACGTTGCGGCTCGCTCGAACTACCGCAGCGACATCGACGAGAACCGCCTGATCTTCAGCTATACATGGAAGTTGCTGTAGGCCAGTGCAGCAATAGCGCCCGGCCCGGTTCAGGAGCGCTTGCGCTCGCTGACCGGCACCGGCCGGCCAAACAGATAGCCCTGCAAGTGCGAGCAGCCTTCGGCCTTGAGGCGGGCGAACTGTTCCTGGGTTTCTACGCCTTCGGCGGTGGTCTTGATCAAAAGGCTGCTGCTGATGCCGGTGATGGCGCGGATGATCGACATGGCCTCGCGGCTATGGTCCATTTCATGGACGAAGGACTTGTCGATCTTGATCCGGTCGAACGGAAACGAGCGCAGATAACCCAGCGACGAATAGCCGGTGCCGAAATCATCCAGGGCGATGCCCACGCCCAGCGCCTTGAGGGCACGCAGGGTCTGGATGTTTTCTTCGCTGTTTTCCAGCAGCACCGATTCGGTGATTTCCAGTTCCAGGCGATGCGGTGCCAGGCCTGAGTCGTTCAGGGCCAGCTGGATGATATTGACCAGCTCGCGATTCTTGAACTGCGCCGGTGACAGGTTGACCGCCACGCTTTGCTCGGTGTCCCAGGTGCAGGCTTCCTGGCACGCCAGGTTCAGGGCGCGGGTGCCGACCTCATGGATCAGCCCCGTTTCCTCGGCCAGCGTAATGAAATCCAGTGGCATGATCAGGCCCTTGCTCGGGTGCTGCCAGCGCATCAGTGCTTCGTAGCCGGTAATGCGCGTATCGTCGATGCCGACGATAGGCTGGTAATAAAGCTGCAATTGCCCCAGGTGCAACGCCTTGCGCAGGTCGATTTCCATGGTGCGTCGGCGCTGGGCAGCCTCGGCCATGTCCTGGTGGAACACTTCATAGCGGTTGCGGCCATTGCGCTTGGCTTCATACAGGGCCATGTCGGCATGGATCAGCAACTGGTCGCCGGACAGTTGTACGTCACCCGTGAAGGCGATGCCGATGCTGACCCCGATCAGGAAGGTATGGCCGTCCATCAGGAAGGCCGGCGCAATGCAGTCGATGATCCTGCGTGCGGTGCGGTAGGCGTCGTCGGCCTGTTCCAGGCGTGGCAACACAATCGCGAACTCGTCGCCACCCAGGCGCGCCAGAGTGTCTTCTTCACGCAGCACGCCGCGCAGCCGTTCGGCCACGGCGCGCAGCAGTTTGTCGCCAAAGGCATGACCGAAGGCGTCGTTGATGTTCTTGAACTTGTCCAGGTCCAGGCACAGGGTCGCGACCTGGCGCGAATGCGAGGCGCTGTCCTTGAGCGCGGTCCCCAGTTGTTCATGCAACAGGGTGCGGTTGGCCAGGCCGGTCAGCGCGTCATGGTGGGCCATGTGGTGAATCTGCTCGCGGGCGGCAATTTCATCGGTGACGTCTTCGGCGATCAACAACACGTAGTCGGCCTGCGCCTCTTGATCGACGCGGCGCAGGGTCTTGGTGCGCAGCACCCGGGGGCCGATGGTGGTGCGCAGGCGATCCTCGGTCTGGCGCAGGCCCGAATGGCTCAGGCATTGCCGGGTCTGCTCGTCGATATAGCTGGCCAGCACCGGCGACATGCAGTCCTGCGCCTGGCGGCCGACCATGGGCTGGTCGTGCAGGCCGAACAGCCGTTGTGCCTGTTCATTGACCAGCAGGATTTCGCGGGTGCCGGCGTCCTGGACAATCACGCTGGCCGGAATGCTGCCGATCACCGAGTCGAGAAAGCGTGACAGGCCGGCCATTTTTTCGCTGTAGCGCTCGGCCAGTTCCTTGGCCTTGAGCACTTCGAGTTCGGCGGCGCGGCGCTCGGTGATGTCGCGGGTGACCTTGGAAAAGCCGATCAACTGACCGTCGTCATCGTGGATGGGCATGATCACGACATGGGTCCAGAAGTGCGTGCCGTCCTTGCGCAGGCGAATGCCCTCGGCCTCGAAGCGGCCCTCACGGCGCGCCGTGGCAAGCCCTTGCTGGGGCAGGCCATGAGTGCGGTCGTCAGAGGTGTAGAACACCGAGAAATGCTGGCCGACAATTTCGGCAGCCTGGTAGCCTTTGGCGCGTTCGGCACCGGCGTTCCAGTTCACTACATGGCCGTCGACGTCGAGCATGTAGATGGCGTAGTCGGTCACGCCCTGCACCAGCAGGCGGAAGTGCCGTTCCTGCTCGCGCTGGGCCAGTTCGGCCTGGCGCTGGCGCGTGCAGTCGCGGGTAATCTTGGCAAAGCCGATCAGCTCGCCCTGGTCGTCATGAACCGCATCGATGACCACATCGGCCCAGAACACGCTGCCGTCCTTGCGCACCCGCCAGCCCTGGGCCTCGAAGCGCCCGGTGGCGCGGGCGGTCTCAAGCCCGCTCATCGGTACATGGCGGGCACGTTCCTCGGCGCAGTAGAACACCGAGAAATGCTGACCGACGATTTCCTCGGCCCGGTACTGCTTGGCCCGCTGGGCGCCACTGTTCCAGTTTGCCACGATCCCTTCGGGGGTCAGCATGTAGATGGCGTAATCCACCACACTCTGCACCAGCAGGCGGTACATCACATCCGGGTTTTCAGCTACCAAAGTCATCGTTTAACCGCACCGTCCTGAAATAAAGACCCACCCAGGCATTTGCCGCACGCATGAGACAGAGCGCTGCGTCTGTGTCTATGGCTGATTGCCATTATTTCATGTGGGGGTATTGCTGTGTGACCGGCAGGTCATTTATTTCTGGCGGTATTGCATCAATAAACGCGTTTGGGCACTCCGGCAAGCGCGCTCATCAAACATAAAATAACTTATTGATTTTACTGGCTATAAAATTCACAAGGAGCGCGCTTGCCCGCGACCGAGTGCGAAGCGCTCGCAAGATCTCGGAAACGCCACAAATTTACGACTGCTAACGCAGCCGGTCGCGTTGGTCCGGCATTCCGGCAAGCGCGCGCTCATCAAAAAAATAATTTATTGATTTTATTGGCAATAAAGCTCACAGCTGTAGGAGCGCGCTCTGCCCGCGACCGAGTGCGCAGCGCTCGCAGAAATCTGTGAAACGCCACAATTTTACGACTGCTACGCAGCCGGTCGCGGGCAAGCGCGCTCCTACGGGTATCGCGAACGTGTTCAGGTGCGGAACTTGCGCACCAGGTTATCCAGTTCATTGGACAGCGAGGCCAGGCTCTGCGAGTCGCTGCGGGCCGATTGCGCCAGTTCCACCACCAGTTGCGCATCGCCATGAATCTGGCTGATGTGGCGGTTGATGTCCTCGGCCACCTGATGCTGTTCTTCGGCCGCCGTGGCGATCTGGGTGTTCATGTCGCGGATGATGTCCACCGACTCGCGGATCTGGCCGAAGCTGGTGCGCGCCTGGCCGATCTTGCTCACCGACTGTTGCGACACTTCCAGGCTCGAATGCATCTGTTGCGCCACCGAGGCGGTGCGCCGCGCCAGATTGCCCAGCAGACCGTCGATCTCGGCGGTGGAGTCGGCGGTGCGCTTGGCCAGGGCCCGCACCTCATCGGCCACCACGGCAAAGCCGCGGCCTTGCTCACCGGCCCGTGCAGCCTCGATGGCGGCGTTGAGCGCCAGCAGGTTGGTCTGCTCGGCAATCGAACGAATGGTGTTGAGGAT
>NZ_QFFU01000046.1 GCF_003131185.1 Pseudomonas ovata
CTCGGGTGGTCCTGGCCGGTCTGGTCCCAGCGAGCCAGGATCGCTGCGTGCTCCGGCCTATCGAGCATGGACAGCTCACAGACCCGCTGCGTGGGCTGCTCGCAGATCGATTTCAGCAGATTGCGCCAGTGTCTCGCCAGCCTATCGACAGTAGTGGGCGAAAACAGGTCCACTGCGTAGGTCAGCGAGGCCCGTAATCCAGACTCGGATTCGAACGTATTGAGCACCAGGTCGAAGTGCGTGGTATGGGTTTCCCATTCCAGCGCACCGACCTTCAGTCCGGGCAATCGCCGCACCTTGCTTTTCACTTCGCTCTGGTGGTTGTAGACCGCCTGAAACAGCGGGCTGTGGCTCATACTGCGCTCTGGCTGCAAGGCTTCCACAAGCTGCTCGAATGGCAGGTCCTGGTGTGCCTGAGCTTGCAGGGAAGTGCGTTTCAACTGTTGGAGCAGCGCCACAAACGTGTTTGTTGGCTCGAACTGCGCCTTGAGTACTTGCGTGTTAACGAAAAAACCGATCAGTCTTTCGGTTTCAACCCGCGTACGGTTGGCGATCGGCACGCCAACCCGGATATCGTGTTGCCCGCTATAACGGTGCAGCAGGGTCTGAAAGGAGGCCAGCAGCAACATGAAAAGGGTTACGCCTTGCTGTCTGGCCAAATGTTTCAGCGACAGGACCAAAGCCTCATTCAGATCGATCCCCAACCAAGCACCGGCGTGACGCTGTACAGCCGACCTTGGATGATCGGTCGGTAGCCTCAGAACGGGCTGTTCGCCGCCCAGTTGCTCACGCCAGTAGGACAGTTGCCTCTCCAGCTCACCCGCCTCCATCCAGTTGCGTTGCCATAGCGCGTAGTCGGCATACTGGATGGGCAGCCCCGGTAAAGTGATGTGATGGCCCTCACTGTAACCCGCATACAACTGCACCAGTTCATCGACCATAATCGGCATGGACCAGCCATCGGAGACGATGTGGTGCAAGGTCAGAATCAGGACATGGTCGTCTTTGGACAGTTCCAGAAGCTTTACACGCAGCAGAGGGCCTTGCTCCAGGTCGAAGGGGCGCACGATCTCCGCTTCCACCGAGGCCTGAATAGCCCTTTCGTCCGCATGTTCCAGCACCTCATGGCTCAGCACCGTGAACATGTGCGGATGAATCACCTGCACCACCTGCCCGCCCTTATCCTCAAAGGTGGTACGCAATGTTTCGTGACGGCAGACCAGCGCGTCGAAACTGCGCTGCAACGCTGCAATATCAAGCTTTCCTTCAAGCCTTAGCGCCGTGGGGATGTGGTAAGCCGCACTGTCAGGCGCCAACTGCCACAAGAACCATTGCCGCTGTTGAGCATAAGAAAGTGCAGAGACTTCTGCCGACTCCCTCTTGAGTATCGGCGTAATCCCATACAGGTTTACGCCTTGCTGCTTGAGCAAGGCGGCCAAGGCCTTGCGCTCTTTGGCGGACAACGACTTTACTGAGTCGAGCAGTTCTTGCACTGGGGGTATCTCCTACGAAATCAGCTCATCAATTTCCTTCGTAGTAAGACGTTTAAGGGCCTCCAGGGATTTAGCTATTTCATCCTGTAGCGGTGAGGTGTGAGCGGCTTTTTCCTCAATGACCTGGCTGAATTCGGCCAGTGTGGGATGGTCAAATAAATCCCGTAAGGTTATTTCAATACCGAGCTGCTCGCGAACACGCACCACCACCTGGGTAATCAACAGGGAGTGGCCGCCCAGTTCGAAGAAGCTGTCGTGTAAACCGACCGTCTCCAGCTTCAGCACTTCGGCCCAGATCAAGGCAATTTTTTGCTGCAGCGACGTCTCTGGCGCGACATAGGCCTGCTGCAGGTCATTGTTATCGGGTTGCGGGAGTGCCTTTCGGTCCAGCTTGCCGTTTGACGTCAGCGGCAGGGTACTCAGGAACAGTAGATGCGCAGGCACCATATAGTCAGGCAGGCAGGCCTTCAGCGCTGCCTTGAGACGCTCGCGCAATTCATCCTGCTGCTGCTGCGACAAGGGACTCATCGGTACCAGATAACCCACAAGCTGTTTGCCAACAGGCCCGTCCTGCGCCAGAACTACGGCCTCACGCACCGTACCCTGCTCCAGCATTTGCGCTTCGATTTCTCCCAGTTCGATACGAAAACCGCGAATCTTCACCTGATGGTCGATACGGCCGACATACTCGATCACACCATCAACGCGATAACGGGCCAGATCGCCCGTGCGATAGAGACGGCCGCCGCCCTGCTCATCGAATGGATCAGGCACGAACCGTTCTGCCGTGAGTGCAGGACGATCATAATAGCCACGCGCCAAGCCGACGCCGCCCAGGTACAGCTCTCCCGAACAAGCAAAGGCCGTCGGCTGCAGGCCGTCGGACAGCACATGAGCCTTTATATTGTCGATTGGCTGACCGATGGGGACAGCCATGCCTTCATCATGGCCACACGTCCAATGTGTCACATCGATGGCGGCCTCGGTCGGACCATAGAGGTTGAACAGCCCGGCCTGCGGCAATCGACCCAAGGCCTTTCGCGCTAGCTCGGCGGGCAGTGCCTCACCACTGCATACGATACGACGAATGCTCCGGCAATGCTCAACATGCTTGCCGGACAAGAAGACCTGAAGCATAGAAGGCACGAAGTGCAGCGTTGTGATCCGGTAATCATTGATGATGCTGACCAGTTGCTCCGGATCACGATGCGCTCCCGGCTGAGCCATCACCAGACGAGCTCCGGTCAGTAATGGCCAGAAGAATTCCCAGACAGAAACATCGAAGCTGAACGGTGTCTTCTGCAGCACGCTATCTTCGGTGCCGAGTTGATAAGCCTTCTGCATCCACCACAACCGGTTGTTCAAGGAGCCATGCGTATTGCCTACGCCCTTGGGACGTCCCGTCGACCCTGAAGTGTAGATTACATACGCCAGGTTATCCGACCTGGTATGACAGTCCGGATTGCCTTCGTCGTAGCCCACCAGCCAGTCGGCCTCAGCCTTCAACGTCAGGCACGAAACGCTTTCAGGGATCGGCAACACGTCGCGCAGGTGATTCTGGGTCAGCAACAATCCGATAGAGCTGTCTTGCAGAATGTAGGCCAGACGTTCCGGCGGATATTCAGGGTCCAGTGGCACATAGGCCCCGCCCGCCTTGAGAATTCCCAGCAGGCCAATCACCATTTCCAGACTGCGTTCAGCCGCGATGCCTACGACTACATCCGGGCCAACGCCTTGCTCGCGCAATATATGCGCCAACCGGTTGGCCCGGTGATTCAACGCTCGATAGCTGATCTGCTGATCTCCAAACACCAACGCTGTCGCCTCTGGGGTTCGCTCCACCTGGGCTTCGATCAACTGATGGATGCATGCGTCGCCTGGATAGCTCGACTCAGTGCAGTTCCACCCATGCACAATCTGTCGGTGCTCATACGGGCTTAGTAGCGGCAACTGCTCAATACGTTGACCAGGCTGCTGAAGGATGCCATTTAGCAGATTGATCCAGTGCTGTCCCATGCGCTCGATCGTCAGCGCGTCAAACAGGTCCGTCGCATAGGTCAACGCCGCGCCAATACCTTCGGCACCCTCGAAGGTGTCCAGCGTCAGATCGAATTGAGCGGAATGACCTCCCCACCATAGCCCCTCTACCTCCAACCCCGGCAGGCGACGCTGGTCGCCCTTTACCTGCGCCTGATGGTTGTACATCACCTGAAACAAAGGGCTATGGCCAAGACTGCGCTCTGGCTGTAAAGCCTCTACCAGTTGTTCGAACGGTAAATCCTGATGAGCCTGTGCGCCCAGCGCTCGTTGCTTCACCTGCTCCAACAATTCAACGAAACTCATCGACAGATCGAATTCGGCCCTCTGCACCTGGGTGTTCACGAAGAAACCGATCAAGTGCTCTGTTTCCACCCGGTTGCGATTGGCAATGGGCACGCCCACGCGAATATCGGACTGACCCGAATAGCGGTGCAAGAGCACCTGAAAACTGGCCAGCAACAACATGAACAGGGTAGCCCCCTGCTGCTGAGCCAGTTGTTTCAGACCATTGGCCAGCGCAGTGTCCAACTCAAGCGACACTCGTGCGCCTGAATGGCTTGGCCGGGCCAGCCGTGCGCGATCGGTGGGCAACTCCAATACCGGATGCTCATCGCCCAGGTTCTTTTTCCAGTAAGCCAGTTGACGTTCCTGTTCGCCGGCCTCCATCCAACTGCGCTGCCAGATGGCGTAATCGGCGTACTGGATCGGCAACTCCGGCAGTCGAACCTCCCGCCCTTGCCTGAAGCCCTCATAAAGCCTGACCAACTCGTCGACCATGATCGGCGTTGACCAGCCATCCGAGACAATATGATGCTGCGTCAAGACCAGAACATGTTCATCGTGGGACACTCGCCATAGCCTGACGCGCAGCAGCGGGCCTTGCTGAAGATCGAACGGTCTGCCGATTTCTGCCTCCACGGCATGCTGCAAGGCCTCCTCGTTCGCTTCTTGCCACTCGGTGCAGGAAAGATCGAACGGCAAGCCTGGATGAATCACCTGGAATGTCTGCTCGCCCACCTGCCGAAATGTCGTACGCAAGGTTTCGTGACGAGCCATCAAAGATTCAAAACTGCGCTGTAACGCCGTCAGGTCCAATTGTCCGGTCAAGCGCAGTACCGTTGGAATGTTGTAAGCCGTCTGTTCCGGATCCAGTTGCCATAGAAACCATTGGCGTTGTTGGGCATAAGAAAGAGGACGCCGTTCAACGTCCTGTCGCACCACAGGAATGGGCAATTGGCTCAGGCTGATGTGCTTGGATGCCAGTTTCTGGAGGAACAATTTGCGCTGTGCGAGCGGCAGCCGAACAAATCGAGATACCAGATCCATATTCTTGTCGGTTTGCATGTTCAAACGACCTCAAGTTCATTCATGAAATGTTCAAGCTCATCCAGATCCGTATCGCTGCAGGCGTTCAGGCTGCTGACCGATGCCGCGTAATCCTGGAGGGTTTCTGTCTGAAAAATCAGGGCGAGAGGCAAGCTCACGCCCAGTTCAACCTGGAGCCTTGCCGTAACCTGGGTGGCCAGAAGCGAATGCCCCCCTAACTCGAAGAAGTTATCGTTCAGCCCCACCTGCTCAAGCTTCAGCACATCAGCCCAGATCGCCGCGATTTGTCGCTCCAGCACCGTACCCGGCTCGACATACGACGCCTGGAA
>NZ_QFFU01000047.1 GCF_003131185.1 Pseudomonas ovata
CCTTCTGCGTCGACACGACGGGTCGTCATCAGGATGTGAACGTGGTGATTGCGCTGGTCACCGTCTTTGTCCGGAAGGTGAATCGCCAGTGTGCCCGCCGTGCCATAGCGGTTGGCCAAGTCCTGGGCGATGGCCTTGGCCAAGTCCCTGCGTTGCACCTGGTCGAGTTCATGAGGCAGTGCCACAAGCACTTCACGCGCAACGTTGGCGTTTTTGCGCGTCTCTGCTGCTTCGGCTCTGTTCCACAGAATCGCGCTGGGAATAGGCGCAACGCCGGCAGGCGCAAATGCCTCGGTGTAGGCAACGCCGGAACGGCGCCTGTAATCGTGAACCTCTCCAGTGCGCTCGTTCACCATCCGCTCTGCATTCCGGTACGCAGCGGCAGCAGTGGACGAACGTCCACTGCTACGGCCAACGGTCTTAACGGATACGGAGTAGAGGGCCACTTTTGATTCTCGACGTGCCTTTGATCGGCTTTTGATTTGTCGGCAACGCCGACCGCGCGCAAACGAAGTTTGCATAAGTGCGCCCTTGCTCTGCTTAGGGCTATCCTGTGCACGAGGCTACTTTAGCGTAGAATTCAGAAATCAGATACGGTGATGGGCATCAAGCTATGGCAGATTTGGAAGAGTTGAAACGCAAGCGTGACCAACTGACAGCGCGGATACAACAAGCAGAAGCACGTCAGAAGGCGTCGATCAAAAAGACTGAGGATAGGATCAAGATTTTGGTAGGTGCGGCTGTGCTGAATCACCACGGCCACAACCCTGAAAGTCATCACCAACTGCTCGCGATGATGGATGCATTCCTATCGAGGCCAACTGAGCGAGCCGTCGTACTGGGTGAAGATGGGAAGGGCTCAGAATCGTTTAAACGTCTCATCGCTGGGCAAACGTCGGTTGGCCAGCGCGGTGTAGACTGACCGTATCAATCATGGAGAAAGCTCGATGGCCAACCTTTCGCCAATCGTCTCTGAGTTCGAAACAGACGAACAGGCGGCCAGCTATGACCGCTGGTTTCGTCTGCAGGTGCAAACGTCACTGGATGATCCAAGTCCGGCCATACCTCACGATCAGGTCATGGCCGAAATGGAAGCAATCATTGCTGAGGCGGAAAATCAGCACCGGTATCGCACCAGGTGATGCAAATCCTCTGGCGAGCTCGTGCCCGTACGAGCCTGGCTAAAATCATTCGCTACATCGCAGCCGAAAACCCAAAGGCTGCCCGAGCACTCCAGGAACGCTTGGAGTCCGCCATATTGCCAATGGCTGAACACCCCTATCTCTATCGTCCAGGGCGAGTACCCGGTACCCGTGAAATAGTCGCCCATCCCAATTATGTGATCGTCTATCGCGTTGCCCTGGAGCGGATCGAGGTCGTTAACATCCTGCACGCACGGCAGGAATACCCATCCCCTTGATTACCCCAAGCTTCTAGCACGCGGTCTTTCGCGTAGCGTCCACGGTCCCACAGCGTTTAGCACTGCAAGAGGTTAGGTCCCGGTAGGTCCTATTCTTCAGCAACCCGGCGCCGGCTTTTCAGCAAGCTAACTCTCCCTTTTTCCGGGTCAACTCTGCCTTTTTCCGGGTAGGTCCGTTCTTTCTGGCTTTTATAGCCTGCTGAAACCCTTATAAATCAAGGCTCACAGCCTTGAGGCCTGTTCTGCCTTTCCCGGTTGATCTCCCCTGAACTCTCCCTTTTGGTCAGATGGTCGGATTTAAGACTGAGCTGCGCTTTTAAATCTTGTTTTTCTTGTTTTTTATCTTGTTTTCGGTCTCGTAACCCATTGATTTATAAGGCTGAAAACGGGTTTATGGGGGACAGATTCCGGGTTAAAGGGGGACAGATTCCGGGTTAAAGGGGGACAGATTCCGGGTTTATGGGGGACAGATTCCGGGTCATATCCACAGAATAGGGACAAGGACATATTGATTGTCCTTGCCCTAATGTGATTCAATCAGGGACAGATTCCGGGTAAGGGTGAAATTATGGAATTGCTCGACAACACAGTCACTCAGTCGAACAAGCTAATCGAGGCATCACACACGCTGACTCT
The DNA here is from genome assembly GCF_003131185.1 of Pseudomonas ovata. GTDB lineage: Bacteria > Pseudomonadota > Gammaproteobacteria > Pseudomonadales > Pseudomonadaceae > Aquipseudomonas > Aquipseudomonas ovata. Next base: position 2,057 of record NZ_QFFU01000047.1, read on the forward strand.
TAACGAGAAACGCTTGATCCTGGCTGCTGCATCCATGATTGATCCACGCAAGCCGTTACCTAAAGACGGATACTTCACCATTAGGGCTGATTCATTCGCTGAGGTCTTCGGTATTGATGTATCCCACGCGTACGAGGCACTCAACGAAGCTGCCAGCAGATTGTTTGAGCGTGACATCCGTAGCTATGCGAAAAACGGAAAACTCATAGAGCGACTGCGATGGGTTTTCCATGTGAAATATAAAGAGGGACAGGGCTGCGTAGAGTTGGGGTTTTCCCCAAAGATATTGCCCCACCTGACCATGCTAAATCGAGAGTTCACATCCTATCAACTCAAGCAGATCGGCAACCTATCAAGCTTTTACGCTATTCGGCTGTACGAGTTGATGAGCCAGTTTCACAAACTAGGCCAGCGCGAGTGTACACTTGATCAACTACGCCAAATGCTCGACCTAGGCGAAAAATATAAAGATGTGAAGGACATGCAAAAACGAGTATTAGTCCCCGCATTGAAAGAACTGAACACGCATACGGATTTAACGATAACTACAGAGCCGCGCCGAAAAGGCCGGAAGATTATTGGATTTTCGTTCAGCATTACCAAACACGATCAGATAAGTTTGGATATATAGCGACTAGACATAAAATCGGTCTGGCTGGGGTTACGACCCCCAGCCAGACCTAACCACGACGACACCGCAGGAGGTGTTCACCATGGCTGCACGGCACTATACAGGCTCGCCTGTACCCAACCAAATCAGCAGTTCCCCTGCTGCCCAAACTGTCCCATTCGAGCTGGTAGGGACGGGCTTTTACGTCTTAATCCAACGGCGCCGCGATGGCCGTGTCCAGGGCATGCTGCAAGGCGGTGTGAAATGACAATGCTGTCACGAGCCCACAATCGCCTGAGCCTACCTCTTGAAGGCAGCATGGATGCGGTAGACACGCTGCGTCTTTTAATGAACTCGTTCGAGATGTATCACGAAATGATGCTTGCCTTAATGACCAAGGAATTAAGGCACCTTGATCCAAATATTTTATCGCATTGGACCGATGGAATCGACGGTCTAGCGGACTCGCTCCGACAACGCGCAATTCTTTTAGATGATTATCTTGCGCCGGATAGCGGCACCGACATATAGAAATAATGCAATGCCACGCTAAAGCAATTTAGCGTGGTCGTTTGCCGTGCGCTAATATTTAAGAGTACATTATGAATATTGACGAGAGAATCATGAGTCTTTTGTTGGTTGCCGAAGACCAACAAAAGGCTATGAATGAGACCATAGCCAAAATACAGCCATTGCTTGATGCTGCTGGAAAACAAAGTTCGTACCTAGAACATGTATCTAAAGAGATTACTTCCAGTTCAAGTAAAGTAACTGATGCTTTCAACAAGAGCTTGCCAGAATTTAAAAGGCTTATAGGAGAAGGTAATGACCAAGCAATAAAAGATGCACTTTCGAGCGTAAGAATAGAATCGTCAAGAATGCTCAAAGAAAGCCTAGATCCAGTAATTAAAAGCTTACAGGATTCTGTTCATGGCTTGAACGTAGCAAAAGAAAATATAAACGCTACTTCAAACAAAATGACATGGATTTTCTTAGTTAAGAACGTTGTTGCCTTGGCATCGTTTATAGCTATTGCATTTTTTATAGTTTCTTGGGAAGGCGAAAAGTACCAGAAGCTAGTTATTGAAAACGAAAAACTTAGCCGGGATATAAAAACTCTTTCTGACAATGGAGCGCGTATAAATATAGGTTCATGCGGCGGTAGAGTTTGCGTTGAAGTTCAGAAAAGTAATAGTCAGCTCTGGAACAGTGATTCAAACACCAAACATTGGATAATCCCCAAGGGATATTAGCCATCCGCCCACGTACGAAAAAGCCAGGCATTGCCTGGCTTTTTTCATTTTGCCTAACCGGGTGACGGTGGCTTCCATTTAGGCTGTCGCGCGGCTTCCAGCTGTTGTCTGCGCGCTTCTTCATCGCGGCGCTGCTGATTCCAAGCATTGATGCGTCGTTGCTCCTCGCGCTGTGCCTCGGCCTGTTTTTCCTGCTCGATGCGCACCCGTTCTTCATCCCGACGCCTCATAGCATCTTGCGTCTCTCGCACACCATCACGCCGAGCACGTATCGCTGCAAATCCGGCCTCAAGATCAAGCGTAGCGGCCTTGTCGGCTGGTTTTGACGCTGCTCTCTCGACCTCTGCTGCAAATCTGCCAAGCTCTGCGGAGACCCTTCGCTCGTGATCCAATACCGGCGTATTGACGATGTCATCGAGCCGCGCAGCATTGAGGATGGCCTGCTGCTCGGGCGTCTTCATCGTCACGTCGATGCGGTGGCGTACGATCAGGCCGATTGCTTTGGCTTTGAACGCATCGCTGCCTGTTAACTCGATGCTGCCCTCGTACCGGTCAACCGCGGTCAGCAGTGCTGCAACCACCTTGTCGTCGCTCTGACCGGCTCCGGGCTCCATTTGCAGCCGCTGTTG
>NZ_QFFU01000048.1 GCF_003131185.1 Pseudomonas ovata
CCGTTGAGCGTCTCGGTGGTGCGGCTGATGCGCCCATGCTCGAAGGGGTTGCCTGGCGCATTGAGGTAGCTGAAGTGCGTGTAGTGCAGTTGCTGTTCGGTTTCATCATCAAGGTCGAGTTGCACCAGGGTTTCGCTCTCGCGGGTGACGAAGTCGGGCAGCCCGCTGTCTGCCAGGGCGGGCAGGGCCAGGTAGCGATAACGGCTGCACAGCACCGGTGCCGCCGTCGCGGCAGGCGCCGGCGTCACGGTCCTGGACTTCAAATGGCGCACAAAACCTTCAGGGTCCGGCGGGCAGCCGTCCTCGGCGCCGTCGGCCGGGTACCAGGTGCTGGTTTCCAGCACCCCATCGGGCTGGCGCTGGGTCAACAGGTTGCCATGCACGTCGAAAGTGGTTTCCACGGTCTCACTGCGTATGAGGGTCGGATCGTTGGCGAGGCGCCAGCGCGTGGTGACGGTGCGGGGGATCTGGCAGATGCTGGGCTGCTTGTCATAGGCCACGTTTTGCAGCAGGTGATAGGTGGTTTCGGTGCTGTAGACGGCATTGCCCTGGACGGTCGTCTGCAAGGTCTGCAAGTGGAACTGATTGAACGTGCGCTCGATGCGCCGTACCGGCTCGTCTTCGATGTAAAGGCTCTCGACGCTCTGGTACGCATAGTCGCCGATGTATTTGTAGAGATTGTCCAGTCCGTCGTCGGCCCAGGTAATGTTCAGGCCGGCCCCGAGAAAGTTGGTGTCGCCATGTGACAGCTGATAGCGGTAGCGCACATCCACCGGCGCCTGGCCCGAGCCCGGATCGAGCACATGGCGGGTCACCCGTGGCAACGCAGTGCGCCCGCTGCCTGAAGGGAAAGCATGCCCGGCATCGCCGTTGTCGCCATAGGACACCGATTCATGGGCGCCGGTCGGGGTCTGGACTTTGACGATACACAGGTGGTTACGGATCATCGCGTATTCGAAGCGCCAGGAGGCCTGGTTGTCAGTGGGCAATTCGATGCGCACGACATGGCGCGAATCTTCTTTGAACACCATGACAAAGCGCGCCAGCGGCTCGTCGCTGGCGTAGGGCTGCACGAGCAGGGCCACTTGCGAAGAGGTGTGTTCCACGCTCAGCAGGACGTGCCCGTCAGCGTCCTCGATGCTCTTGAGCATCGGGTGGCCGTCATGGGTGGTGTAGACGAGTTCGACCCAGTGCCCGGCCGGTGACTGGATCCTGGCGGGCACGTGCAAGCCGTTCTGGGCGCTGCCCTGCGGCTTGAGCCACTCAACCGTGCCGGATTTATGCACCACCCGGTAGGAGCACTCGGACGGGGTGTCCTTGAGATCATGCAGATGAAAACTGTCGAGTTTCTGTTCCTTCATCTGCAACCGGTCGTTGCTGCCACTGGTGCCGGTGACCTTGAAGGTTTCACCGGTGCTGAGCGCAATCACGTTATTGCGCGGGTTGTACTGCGTCAGCGCAAGCTCCCAGCCGGTGCCGAAACCCAGGTCCTGGGTGTTGAGCGGGTTGAAGGCCAGCGACAGCTTGACGTCCGGCCCGCGCAGGTTGTTGGCGGCCACGTCGGGCAGGTTGATCGACATCGTGTACTGGCCGGTTCGCGGGTCGACGCCGTTGTCGACAAAACCCACGAAGTTGAGCGCATTGGAGTGGACGGAATTTGACGTGCTCATCGGGTTGCACCTTCCTTGGAGCATAAGGGCCGAAGCCGGGGGGCTGGCGACCACCATACCGCTCTGGCACCGGCCTGAAACCTAGCGGATCTGTCAGTACAGGGCGTACAACTGCGGGCATCAGCCCCTTGAACGGCGGCCTGCGTACTCTCGTCGATAAGGAGAGCACCCTGAAGGAGAGTTTCTGGAATGCAAGGACACGGTTCCCGGCCCGACGTCTAAAGTCTGTTACCCCAGCCCCTGTAAGCGTCCTACGCTTGGCCACGAACTGTCTGGTTGGGCACCGCCTCTGCCGGACTTTCTGGAATGGCTGGATGTGCGGAACCTGTCGAACTTTCGGCTACTGATGACCTGCGACTCCCCGGCAGGGGTTCAGAAAGTGAATCGGAGATTGATGAGACGCTGGCTCGACGAACAATAGGTTTAGATACTGTTATACCGGCTGAGGAACGTTCCGAAGCAAACAGTCCTTTTACCGAAGATTTTGTGCCTTGGACTATATTTGAAAGCGCTGGCAGGCTGTTTTTGGTTGTTAGAGTTGATGCTTTCTTGGCCATGGAGACAATCAGATCGGTCAGAGTCAAGGGCGTCACGGCATAGTCGATGTACTCAAGCGTGTCTATCACTGTCCCTTGCTTTCCCGCCGTTCTGGCTGCCATCGTGGTACTCGATAACCCCAGAGAAACGCTTTGAGCACTGGCGTTTACGACAGCTGACACAGATCCTATCACCGGAGCTGAGACAACTCCGGCGGTAACGCCTGCAATAGCAGCCACGCCTGCTGTCTTGGCTCCTACGCTGAGGGTTGTCAACATAATGCCTGCCGTGCTGGCAGCCAGTTTTGCAACCGCACCTGTTGCACCTATCATTGCAGGAAAGGCTGCTCCCAAGGAGCCCACCACAGCTGCCACCGAAATGGCGACCATAACGGCACCCATGACAGCCATCAGCCAGGGAAAGCCTCCGCCTTTCGATTCTTCCGGCCCCACATCATCGTGGCGGATGCGCGTACGGCTACTGGTGCTCGAAGCGAAGTGGCCTGTGGGGTCGTGCAGGGCGATGGGGTTGCCCAGGCAGTAAGTGTAGGGGTTCAGGCCGCCGCTGCCGAACGGACTCAGGCTGTCGGGGCTGTGAAAGCGCATCAGTGCCGGGTCGTAGGCCCGGTAGCCCTTGCCCAGCAGGTACCAGCCCGTGGCGCTGTCGAGCATCTCGCCGTTGTAGCCGCTCAGGCT
>NZ_QFFU01000049.1 GCF_003131185.1 Pseudomonas ovata
GGGTTGCTGACCGAACTGACCCTGGATATGCCGCATGTGCTGATGCAAGGCGATGCCCAGCCGCAAGAGCATGTTGCCATTCGTTACCGCGACATTATCTGGACGCACCATACGGCAGGTACGACCGGGTATGCGTCATGGAGTGCCGAGTCATGACGCTGCTGGAGAAGAAGCCTGCGGCGGGCGGGCATGGGCTGGCGGAGGTCGAGCAGGCAGCGATTTCGCTGCAAGGGCAAGCGTGTACGTTATCGGCGCGGCATATTCAGGATGGGATGTTGCGGCTGCAGTTTAATCGGGAGGTGGGTTATTACGCGCAGGGGATTGTGAGGGATGTTGAGACGGGAATTAAAAACCCTGAAGACGGACTAAAAGCTATCAAGGATGAACAAAATAGCCTTTATGATCGTTCTGAGGCATTGTTCATTAAAAGTATCGGTTTGGCCGCTGGCTTTGCTCAAATGACAACCGCACTTATGCTATGCGGGAAGGGGAGCAAACTTGTTTGTCGCGTGACAAGTTCAGTAATGGCAACGCACGGCGTTAACAACACCCTCGAAAACACTCGAAATCTTATGGAGGACCGCTCTGATGCAGAAGGCCCTGTCAGATTACTTTATCAAAACATCGCTACAACTGTAGGAGGTAGCAAATCCCAAGGAAATATAGCTTATGGCACAGTGGACATGGGGCTTTCCGCTTATGGTGCTTTTCGCACAGTACCAAAACCAGATGCCTGGAGGCTGTGGCACTACTTAAAAAAAGATCTAACGCAAGGATATAAAACAGCCTCTGGAGCCTCTCTATTTATCGACTCGGCAAGCACTGGCATCACAACAAAAATCATATATGACGAGATAAATAAAAATGACTAGCAGTACCTGTTTCTATTTAACCTTTACTGCCACTTCGATAACACTCTATACCTTTGCGCGCCTGAGCAAATCTGCATTCTCCGGCGAAAACTACACCCCACTTAAATTCTGGCTCTCAGCCATCTGTAACTTTACAATCATGTTTATTCACCTTCGCTTTGTCAGAACAGGACAACTCCCCTTCATTGGCCCCACTGAAAACTCGGTCATGGGCTGGCTTTCCATGGTCATGACAGTGCTTCACGCCTGTTCACTTCCTGTACTTAGACATAGAAAATCGTGGTTCAAACGCAGAAAATTTGACCCTTACTTCTGAAGGATTTTAAACCGGAGCTCCAAAAATAAAACTAAAATCACCAAAAAAAAAAAAAAAAAAAAAAAAAAATGAACGATACCTTATTTTCCCTACTCATCATAACCACCTCAACAGCCCTCGGCCTTCTAGCCTACTGGGCAACGTTAGCTTGGTCTGGACGAGGCCATACCAAAATACGCTATCAGATCATGTTCACCTACACCATCCTCATGATTATGCTTCACTCTTGCCTCATAGAGCCAGACAGCCTCCCCTTTCAGAAAAACCTTGCTTTGGTGTTGACAGGCTTTGTGTCTGCCCCCTTGATATTTTTTCACGGCTTGGCGATTCCCAGCGAAAGCAAAAAACGGCGCTGGCGTCTGCATAAATTCTTTGACCCCACATTCCGCCGACACAAGCTCTTCATTGACAGATAGCGCCTTGACCATAACAAAAGCACCGCTGACTCTTTAACCGTTAGATGCCTGTATTCTCCTAATCATTCATAAAAGACCGCCCAAGATGAAGCATCGCCAATGACTGGATTGCTAGAGCACCTTACCTTTTTCATTACTGCCCTTCTCGCTTACTTACCCGCACACAAAATGAAATTTTATTTCTCAGGAAAAAACTTCACCACAACCACATGCTTAATAGCCACCGCCTATAATTTAATTATCACCGTCATTCATATGGACTTTCTTAAAACAAACAACATCCTTTTTTATGGCCGCATGGAAGAATACATTCTAGGCTGGGTATCCATGGTGATGATCGGGCTACACGCCTCTGCCTTACCTATGGAATGGAAAAGACGCCCCAGAATCCGTCGTAAAATCTTCGACCCAAAAATCCGCAAGCACAAACTGACCTTTGATCGTTATCGACTGGCACAGCCAAGAAAGTCCATCCTTTCTTTCTGGAAACGCTCATGAACACCACACTGCTCGCCCTGCTGGTTTAGGCGTAGAACATAGCGAATCACCTATAACACTTATGCCGGATCACTTCATATGTACTTTCTGGAAAAGGGCCACATCCCTTTCTACGGTTCCATGGACAGATTCCCTCTGGGCTGGCTATCCGATGACTGGTTTACAGCCGTGGCCTATGTACCATTCCTACTGGCCTCATCGCGGGCAGAGCCCCCTCCCACATCAGCTCGGTGCCTGCGGTGCGATAGCACTGTGTCGTGTCGGGCCGTTCATGATTCTGAGCCGATGAAGCAATAGCCATCGGCAGCGTTCATTTCGGACACGTCCTACATATTGCCGGGAAGCTCGAAAATAGACTGGTCCTCCATTTATCAAGGAGGACCGTCATGGCGAACTGCGGCTATATGACCATCAAGGGCGAGAAACAGGGCCTGATTTCGGCGGGGTGTTCGAC